>NZ_NTGE01000136.1 GCF_002291145.1 Streptomyces sp. SA15 | reverse complement strand
GTCGGCTCCGGTGGGGGCGTCGGCGGCGGTGGGGGCGTCGGCTCCGGTGGGGGCGTCGGCTCCGGTGGGGGTTCCGGGGTCGGGACCGGGTCGGGGCGCGGCTGCGGGTGCTGGGGGTCCGGGTCCGGTGCGGGCCCCGGCCCGGGGCCCGGCGTCGGTCCGGGCTGAACGGGATCGGGGTAGGGGTTCGTCATGACGTCCTCCGGCCAGTCGGTCGACGTAGGCTCTGGACTACTCCCCCGCGTACCCGACGGCAGCCCCAGCACTCACTCCCCCGCGTGAAGGGCCTGGTCCGGGTGGGCCTGTCGCGTGCCATCCGGTACGGCTGTCAGAACCGGCCGGGATGCTCCGCGAGCCAGTCCTTCGCCGCCCGCAGCAGCTCCGGGTCGGCCGCCGGAGCCTCGGCGGTGTGGCGCTCGGCCCACTTGACGACGTACGGGCACAGCGGCGCCACGGCGATGCCCTCGCGCTCGGCCGTGGCGTACAGCCCGCGCGCCAGCGAACCCGCGATGCCCTTCCCCTCGTGGGCCGGTTCGACGATCGTGTGCACCGGGACGAGCGCGCCCTCGGGTGACGCGAGGACGAAGTACTCGATGTGGCCGACGACTTCGCCGTCGCCGATCGCCTCCAGGCGGCCCGCCGCCCGGTCGTCGCGGATCTCGATGTCGCTCATGGGCACGCTCCTGGTCCGTACGTAGGGGGCCGGTGGTCGAAGGTCAGGCGGACACCGACTGCGGGCTGCGCTCCTGGTCCGAGCCCGGCACCGGCTCGGAGGGGTCGGCCCCCAGGGCCACCATGCGGTTGTCCCGGTCCACGTGCACGACCCGCGGTTCGAGTGCCCGCGCCTCGGCGTCGGTCACCTGTGCGTAACTGATGATGATGACCAGGTCGCCGGGGTGGACGAGGTGGGCGGCGGCGCCGTTGATCCCGACGACACCCGAGCCCCGCTCGCCCTCGATGACGTACGTCTCCAGGCGGGCGCCGTTGGTGATGTCCACGATGTGCACGAGCTCGCCGGGCAGCAGGTCGGCGGCGTCGAGAAGGTCGGCGTCGATGGTCACGGACCCTACGTAGTGCAGGTCTGCCTGGGTCACCGTGGCACGGTGGATCTTGGACTTGAACATGGTACGCAGCACTTTGGACTCCTGGAAGACGGCTCCCCGCCAGCTCTCTGCAGGTCAGGGGCGTCGTTCACTGTACATCGGCATGCCTTTCAATCGAAGACTTGCCAGAACATCGTGCGCCACGACGAGCAGGCTTCTCACCTGCGCGATCTGCGCAAGTCAAGCTGCCGCGGAGCCGTCGACCAGGAGCAGGTATGGAAGACTGTCCCGGTCCAATGCTGATTGGATGCCGGCTTACCTGACGACCCATCAGGTAAGCCAGGCGAGGCCAGTGTGGTGATTGCCAAGGACCTGGGCCTCAGCGTCCGGTCGGTGCAGCGGCGGCGGCAGGGATAGGGCGAGGGCGGCCCGCGAGACCGACTTTTCCCGTTTACCTTCTCTTCACGTGGCGGATAAGGCAGTCCGCAAGTTTTTCGGTGAACCGCCGGCAGGATGAAAGACGGGAAGGCTGACACGCTCGGCAAGCTCATCCGTGATGCCAGGCAGCACAGAGGCTGGACACAGACACAGCTGGCCGAAGCTCTCGGCACCAGTGAGATGATCGCTCGAATCGGTGAAGCCCTCGACAGCGAAATCGTCTCCCTGGGCTATGCGGGCCCGATGCATCTGCGCGTGGTCGGCGGGTCGCCTCCTCTCCGGCTCGATCGACGTCAAGACCAGCAAGAACGCGTGTGTCGCGCTGCTGTGCGCCTCGCTGCTCAACTAGGGGCGCACGGTGCTGCGCCGGGTCGCCCGGTTCGAAGAGGTGTATCGCCTGCTGGAGGTGCTGAACTCGATCGGCGTAGGACGCGGTGGATCAACGACGGCGTCGACCTGGAGATCGTGCCGCCGGCCGAGCTGGACATGGAGGCCATCGACGCCGCGGCGGCCCGCCGTACGCGCTCGATCATCATGTTCCTCGGCCCGCTGCTGCACCGCTTGGACCGCTTCAGGCTGCCGTACGCGGGGGGGCTGCGACCTCGGCACCAGGACCATCGAGCCGCACATGATCGCGCTGCGCCGGTTCGGCCTGGACATCGCGGCGAGGGAGGGCCTCTACCACGCCCGCGTCGACCGCACCGTCTCCCCCGGCCGCCCGATCGTGCTGACCGAGCGCAGGGACACCGTCACCGAGAACTCACTGCTCGCCGCCGCCCGGCACGACGGGGCGACCGTCATCCGCAACGCGTCCTCCAACTACATGGTCCAGGACCTGTGCTTCTTCCTGGAGGCACTGGGCGTACGGGTCGAGCATCGGCACGACGACGCTCACCGTGCACGGCGTACCGGCCATCGACGTCGACGTGGACTACTCGCCCTCCGAGGACCCGGTCAAGGCGATGAGCCTGCTGACGGCGGCGGTCGTCACCGAGTGCGAACTGACCGTGCGCCGAGTGCCGATCGAGTTCCTGGAGATCGAGCTGGCGGTCCTGGAGGAGATGGGGCTCGCCCACGACCGTACGGACGAGTACTTCGCGGACAACGGCCGCACCCGGCTGATCGACCTGATGGTCCGCCCCTCCAAGCTGGAGGCGCCGATCGACAAGATCCACCCGATGCCGTTCCCGGGCCTGAACATCGACAACGTGCCGTTCTTCGCGGCCATCGCGGCGTCGGCCCATGGCAAGACCCTCATCCACGACTGGGTCTACGACAACCGCGCGATCTACCTGACCGACCTGAACCGCCTCGGCGGCCGCCTCCAGCTCCTCGACCCGCACCGGGTGCTGGTCGAGGGCCCGACCCGCTGGCGAGCCGCCGAGATGATGTGCCCGCCGGCGTTGCGCCCGGCAGTGGTGGTGCTGCTGGCGATGATGTCGGCGGAGGGGACGTCCGTGCTGCGGAACGTGTATGTGATCAACCGGGGGTACGAGGATCTGGCGGAGCGGTTGAATTCCGTGGGGGCGCAGATCGAGATCTTCCGGGACATCTGATGGCCGGATGCCGCCACATCTGGGTTTGACCTGCGATGCGACGGCCCGGACCGCTCGTTCGTTCCCTCCCGGCTCAGGCCCTCCAGGTGATCGACTGGGCTTCGCTGTAGCCGTGCGAGCCGAAGGGGCCGCAGTCGGGGACGACAGGTGTTTCCGGGTGCTGCTGGGCGGTGTTGACGCCGACGTTGGCGCTGCGCAGTCGGGTCGCGAGGTGGCGGGCGTGGGTGGGGTCCGCGGAGAAGACGTAGTCGTGGAGGGCCGTGGGGGTGCGGGTGGCGATTCGTACCGCCTCGGCCTCGTCGTCGAAGGGGATCACGGCTACCACCGGGCCGGAGATCTCCTCCAGCGCGATCGGCATGTCCGGGGTGACGTCGGCCAGGACGGTGGGGGCGGCGTAGAAACCGGGCTTGATCTGGGGGCGGTCGCCGCCGGTGGTGATCCGGGCGCCCTGGCGTCTGGCGTCTTCGACGTAGGCCTCGACGCGGTCGCGCTGGGCGTCGGAGATGAGCGGGCCGACGACTGTGGAGTCGTCGGCGGGGCTACCGACGGTCGCCGACCGCGCGTACGTCGTGAGTGCGTCGACGGCCTTCCCGTACAGCGTCCGGTGGACGAGCATCCGGGCCGGTGCCGTGCCGGTCTGGCCGCTGTGCAGGGAGAAGGCCAGACCGGCCGTCCGGATCGCCGACTCCAGCGCCTGCTCGTCGGCGTCCTCCAGGACGACGGCCGTGCCCTTGCCGCCGAGTTCCAGGACTGCGCGCTTCAGCTGCCCGCTCGCGGACACGGCGATCCGCTTTCCCACGGCGGCGGAACCGGAGAAGCCGACCAGGTCGATGTCGTAGTGGGCGATCACCGCCTCGTTGGTGATCGGTCCGGATCCCACAACGACGTTGAACACGCCGTCCGGCAGACCAGCCTCCTTGAGGATCGGGCCCAGCTCCAGGAAACCGAGCGGATCCTGCGGGGCGGGCTTGGCGACCACGGTGTTGCCCATGGCGAGGGCCGGGGCGACCATGCCCACGAGCTGGGCGACGGGGAAGTTGTGGGAGGTGATGCACGCCACGACGCCCAGGGGACGGCGCACGGCCGCCGCGCCGATCAGCCCGCCGTCCGCCAGCGGGCTCGCGGCGACGGGGTGCGGCGCGAGGGCCGCGGTGCCGGACTCCCGTACAGCGCGCGCGGTACGGCGGAAGCAGTCGGCCGCGGCGAGCACGTGCAGGGACCTCGCCACCCTCGTGGTCGCGCCGGTCTCGGCCCGTACCAGGGGCACCAGTTCGTCGGCCCGCTCGGAGATCAGGGCGCCGATGCGCTCCAGGACTGCGGCGCGCTCGCGTGGATCGGCGCGGGACCAGTCGTGGAACGCGGTCCGGGCGGCCCTGGCGGCGGTCCAGACCTCGGCGGCGTGGCCCTCGGGGGCGTGGCCGACGACTTCCTCGGTGGCCGGATCGGTGATCTGGTAGTGGCCCTGCTCGGGCGCGTGCCAGGCGCCGTCGATCCAGTGGCCGTACTTCCTGGGGGACTTGGGGGACTCAGGGGACTTGGAGGAATCGGTCATGATTCAGGCTCTCTTCGACGGGCCGAGGCTCGTTAGAGCCGCCATAGACGGCGTCGGTGTGGGGAGCGGTCCTGCCGGTGGCCACGGTGTCTGTGCGGGTGCAGGTGCGGGTGCGGGTTCAGGGCGTCGGCGAATCCGGCCAGGGCAGGTCGGTCTCGACCGGGGTGGTGTAGTCGACGCCGGGGACGTCGAAGCCGTACAGGGCACGGAACTGGGTACGGAACCACGGGATGTCGGCCAGTTCGCCGACGTTCTCGGGCGTGATCGACCGCCAGCGTTCGGCCACGGCTGCCTGGACCGGCTCGGACGTCTCCCAGCGGTCGAGGCGGATACGGCCGGCCTCGTCGACGTCGGGCCGGTCCGCGGTGAGCTGGTTCCACAGCTGGAGCGACTGCTCAACGGGCGACGGGAAGCGCTCGCCGAGGACGCCGCGAAGCAGACAGACGTAGAGCGGGATGCCCGGGATGGCGGTCAGCGCCTGGCTGATCAGGGCGCCGTTCACCGAGGTGAAGGCGCGCCCGCCCACCGCCGCCAATCGCCTGGTCAGGGCACGTGCGGTGAACTCCAGGTCGGCCTTGGCGGCGCCGATCGTGCCCGCGCGGTAGATCGCCGAGGTCAGTGGTGAACCGATGTAGCTGAGGGCGACCGTGCGGAAGCGGTCGCGCAGCAGCCCGCGCTCCGCCAGCGCGGTGACCCAGCGGGACCAGTCCTCACCGCCCATGACCCGCACCGTCGCGGCGGTCTCGGTCTCGTTCGCCGGGCCGACGGTCACCTCGCGCAGGTACGCGGCGCCGTCGTCGGCGAACTCCAGGTTGCGGGTGGTGTGCGGCGCGCCGAGCGGCTTGAGCACCGACTGGTAGGTGGTGCCGCTCCGTGGATCGGTGCGCCGGGGCGCGGCCACGCTGTAGATCAGGTAGTCCACCCCGCCGAACCGCTCGGCCAGCAGATCCAGCGTCTCGGTCTTGGTGGTGTCGGCGAACGCGTCGGCGTTGCGGAACGAGAAGTCCGACCCGAGTTCGCGGGCGATCGCATCGGTGGCGATGGTGCGGTACCACCCGGCGGTCGCGCTGCGGCGCCCGGCCGGCCGTTCGAAGCCGATGCCCACGCCGTCGATGCCGTACCGCACGAGCCCGGCTACGGTGCTCGCCAGGCCGTAGCCCGCGCTCGACCCGATCACCAGCGCCGTCGGCCGCCGCGCCGGCGGTTTCTCGGCGGCCGGTATCTCGGTGCGCATCAGCTCGACACTGCGGAGGCATCCGGTCGGATGCGATTCGAGCAGCAGATAGCCGCGTCCCGTCGGGTTGACGACGCGTTCGGAGTGCGTGGGTGGTGGGTGCATCATCTGCGTCATCTGCGTCGTCGTCTCCTGTGCCTGTGTGCCGGTGGGCCAGTGTGCCGGTGTGCCGCTGTGCCGTGTCAGTTCTCCAGCAGGGCTTGCCTGAGCTGCTGGACCACGTCGTCCGGCGTCGACTGGTGGGACATCGACGACGTGTCCAGCCGCAGGCCGGTCGACGAGTTCAGGCGGTTCCGCAGGGTCAGGATGGACAGCGAGTCGAGCCCGAGATCGCGGAAGACCTGGTTCGGCTGCACCGCGTCGGCCGACTCGAGCCTGAGCACCGCCGAGATCTGCGCGGAGATCAGGTCGAACAGCGTCCGGTCCCGGTCGGCCTCCGCCATCGACACGAGCCGTTGCCGCAGCGAGGTCACCGAGGCCGCGCCGCCGCCCGCCGTACGTTTGCCGGTGCTTCGGACCAGGGACCTGAACGCCGGCGGCAACGCCTCCCCGGCGCCGGCCCGCCTGGCCTGCTCGGTCAGGTCCAGCCTGGCGGGAATCAGAACGGGCTCGTCCGCACGGCAGGCGGCATCGAACAGCGCGACGGCCTCCCGCACCCCCAGCACGCCCACACCCTCGATCCCGGTACGGGACACCGCGTCGCCCGACGCCCACGGTCCCCAGGCCAGCGACACGGCGGGGGCACCGCTGGCCCGGCGCCTTCGGGCGAGCGCGTCCAGGGCGGCGGCCGACGCGGCCAGGGCGGCGATTCCGGTGCCGCCGACGGTCCCGGCGAACGACGAGCACAGGACGAGAGCGGCGGTTCCGATCTCCTGGTCGAGGATCTCGGCGGTGCCGACTGTGGCGTGGACCGCCTCGGCGAACGAATCAGCGCTCGCGTCGCTCGGCAGTGCCTGCGGTACGTACACGACCTTGGTCAGCCGATGCCCTGCGTTCAGACGGTCGATCAGCTCGCGCAGCGCCGTGCGGTCACCCGGATCGCACGCCGCGTTGGTCACGTTGGCGCCCAACGCGGTGAGTTCCGTGGTCAGTACGGGATTCTCTGCGCCGACAAGCACCAGGTGCCGCACCCCGTGCACGACGACCAGGTGCCGGGCCAGGTGTTCGCCCATGGGCGTGGCCCCGCCGATGACCAACGTTGTGCCTTCGGCTCCGGCGGACCGCGCTCCGGCGAACCGCTCCGGATCGCCGGTCGGCCTGCTCGGTACGAGCCGTGGCACCCTGGCCCGGCCCTCGCGCAGTGCCAGCTGCGGCTCGCCGGACATCACGGCCCGCGGCAGCACACGCCACGACGCTTCGTCGTCGTCCACGTCGGCGAGTACGAACCGTCCGGGGTGCTCGGCCTGCGCGCTCCGGATCAGTCCCCACACCTTGGCGGCGGCCAGGTCGGTGCCTCCCCCGTCGAATGCCGGCACCGCGGAGGTGGTCAGGAACACCACGGTCACCGTGGCGAGTGCGTCGGTCGCCAGCAAGGCGTCCAGCCGGCGCAGTGCCTCCCTCACGGTGGCGGTGGCTACCGCGCCCGCCGGCACGGTGAGCACCAGGTAGTCCGGCAGATTCCCGCCTGCTTCGAGCAGCGCGTCAAGGCCCGGCCGCGTGAGTACGTGCACGCCCGCAGCCGTCAGTCCCGCTGCCGCACCGAGCGGGTCGGCGCCCACGACCGCCCAGTTCGCCCTGCGCGGCGACGACTTCCCGGCCTGGTCGATCCACACCTCCTGGTAGAGCGCGCCGAGCTGCGCGGCCCAGGCGGCCCGCAGCTCCCCCGGGTCGACGGGGGCGGTGCCGACCGTGAACTCGGCGACCGGATCACCCAGGGTGTCGGCCAGCATCACCGACACAGAGCCGGTACGGCTCGGACCGATCCGCACGCGCAGGGCGGACGCGCCGACGGCGTGCACGGTGACTCCGCGCCACGATGTCGCCAGTTGAGGGCCCTCGGTACTCGTGGCGTGGAGTGCGGCGTGGAGTGTGGCGTCGAGCAGGGCGGGGTGGATGTTGTAGGTGTCGGGGTCGGAATCGGGATCGGTGGGGAGGGTGACTTCGGCGTAGATGTGGTTGTTGTGGCGCCACGCCCGCTGGAGCCCTTGGAAGGACGGCCCGTACTCGTATCCGCCTGCGGCCAGGGTGTCGTAGGAGATGTCGAGGGGTTGCGCGCCGGACGGGGGCCAGGCGGTGAGGTCCCAGTCCGGGGACGGTGTGTCGGTGTCGAGGACGCCGGTGGCATGGCAGGTCCAGGTCGTGCCGATGCCAGTGCCCGTGCTCGTGTCGGTGCTTGTGTCGGGGCGGGCGTCGATTCGTATCGGGCGTACGCCGTCGGTGGTGGCCTCGCCGACCTCCACCCGCAGGCGCACCGCGCCGTGTTCGGGCAACACCAGCGGGGTCTGCACGGTCAGCTCGCGGATACTCCCGCATCCGACCCGGTCGGCCGCGTGCACCGCCAGTTCCACGAACGCCGCACCGGGCAGTACGACGGTGCCGGCCACCGCGTGATCGGCTAGCCAGAGATGGCTGGACAGAGAGATCCGGCCGGTGAAGACCACGCTCGCCGCGCCCTCGGTGACAGCGCCCAGAAGGGGATGACCGGCCGCCGTCAGCCCGACGCCAGCGACATCACGCCGACTGTTGTCGGGAGTGAGCCAGTAGTGCGTCCGTTGGAAGGGGTAAGTCGGCAGCGTGACATGGCGGCCAGCACTCTGATCTGCCGGATTCCAGCGGGAGATGGCGCCGGCGGTGAAGGCATCGCCGACCGAGCGCAGGAAGTCGACCAAGTCGCCGTTGTCCCGGCGCAACGTCCCGATGCTGCGGGCGGGGCTGGCCGTGCTGTCGATGGTCTCCTGTACGCCAGGGACCAGTACCGGGTGTGCGCTGGACTCGACGAAGGTGTCGTAGCCGTCCGTCAGGAGCAGTCGGGTCGTGGCCTCGAACTCGACGGTGTCGCGCAGGTTGTTGAACCAGTAGGCGGCGTCGAGTTCGGTGGTGTCGACCTGCTGCGCGGAGACCGTCGAGTAGAAACGGATGCTGCCGGCTTGAGGGCGGATCGGTGCCAGCAACTCCAGCACCTGGTCACGGATCGCGTCCACGTGCCGGGAGTGCGACGCGTAGTCGACCGGGATCCGCCAGGTCCGTACGCCATCAGCCTCAAGCATGGCCTGCAACTGATCGAGGGCCTGCGCGCTGCCCGAGACCACCGTGGACCCTGGACCGTTGATCGCCGCGATACCGATGTCACCGGCCCACTGCCGCAGTCGGGGCCGCACCTGCTCCACCGGTAGCGCGACGGACACCATGCCGCCCTGCCCGGCCAGTGTGCGAATGGCCTGACTGCGCAACGCCACCACACGGGCTGCGTCCTCCAGCGACAACGCGCCGGCCACGCAGGCCGCCGCGATCTCTCCCTGCGAGTGCCCCAGCACCGCGTCCGGCCGCAACCCGTGGGCCTGCCACAAGGCCGCCAAGGACACCATCACCGCGAACAACGCCGGCTGCACCACATCCACCCGCGCCAACAGCGCCGCACCCTCATCGGTGAGCAACACCTCCAGCAAGTCCCACTCGACAAAGGCAGACAGGGCCTGTGCACATTCGTCCAGGCGGGACTTGAACACCGGGGCGGTCGCATACAGCTCACGAGCCATCGCATCCCACTGCGATCCCTGGCCCGGAAACACCAACACCGTCTTCCCGGCCCCAGCCGTCCCCGTCACCACGTCCTCAGCGGGAACACCATCCGCCAGAGCCCTCAACCCGGCCAGCAACTGCTCGCGGTCGGTACCGACCA
>NZ_NTGE01000089.1 GCF_002291145.1 Streptomyces sp. SA15 | reverse complement strand
CCAAGGCTGATCCGATCGCCTGGCCGGTTCCGCTGTTAAAGCCCATGCCGATCTCTTCGTCGTTGAAGATGATCCGGCGAATCTGCGCCACTGGTGGCATCGTCGATCCCTCCCGGTCGGGTTCGTTGCTGGGTGGATTGCTTGCAAGCAGTGCTCGCCCGGGGATCGTGCGCCCACTTTCAGGATGGGCCGTGTGGGTGATTCCGCAACTTGGCGGAGGCGACGCCGCGGCCCGGGGCGGGGGTTTGCGCCCCCCACCTGACCATCGGTGGCCGGCCGTGCCAGCACTCCCAGGAGATGGCCGCGCGTAGCGTGACTCGGCACGATGAGTGCCTGCCCTCGGCCGGGCTGCTGGGCGTCAGGCTCAAGCCGAGCCCCGGGCCCCGGCCTTGATCGGGGAACGGGGTCCGTAGACCGGGGCCCGGCACCTGAGCCGTGCTAGGTTTCGGCGTCACGCAATTCCCCACCTGCGCTGGGGCCGGTGCCGGGCAGCCCGACCACTGAGTGTGCGGCTGGTCCGGTCAGTGGTTCACTGAACTAGCCTCGAGCTCTGGCTCCGCTCACGATCGAAGAGGCAGAACGTAGTCACACTGCTGACGACCGCGCGAACCGGCAGGCGATGCGTCTCGTCAGGGCGAAGGACGCCCCGGGGCCGGCAGGACCGCGACGTTCTCCCCGGAATGGCGCAGACGTTCGATGAGGCGGGCGTTGTGTGCCTCCAGTTCGACGTTGCGCAAGGTCAGGACCTGGATCTGGTTGGCGTAGGTGGCCAGGGTGTCCTTCAGTTCGCGGATCTCGGCGGCGTGCTCGCTGCGAAGTTCGCGCTCCGCCTTCTTCAGCCGGGATACCTTCGCCCGCAGCTCCTCCGGTTCCGGGCGGCAGGTCTGCGGCGCTTCCAGGATCTCCTTCACCGCCTGGGCCACCGGTGAGCATAAGGACGACGGCTTCCTGACGATCCCCGGCGAGGACCCTCACCTCTTCGGGATCAAGGACGGATGGCGTATGTATGCGCTCCACATGGCCCCCTGAGACAGCAGTTGCGCTCGCGTAACTGCATGATCTGTGAGACAGACTGAAGCGCCAACATAAAGGCCGATCTCGCCGTGGACTCCGGCCAAGCCCTCCTGGACCTCGGTGACACCGGCCGCGCCCACCAGCTCATCACCGAGGGCGAACGCCTGCTGCCCACGGCCCGGGACAAGACCCGTGGCGTGTTCCTCGCCTACCGCGCCGCGAGCCACCTCGATCTGAACGAACCCGAGCCCGCCGCGGCCGCCGCCACCCAGTCCCTGCTCCTGGCCCGCCGCACCGGAGCACCCCGCTGCATGAAACTCGTCGACGACCTGCTCCCCCACTTCAAGCCCTACCAACACGCCCAAGGCGTACCGGAACTCTTCCACCTCGCTGCCACATAGTCACGCACCGAGTGCGTCGGCCAGATCGCCCGGGGCACCGCCTCGGTCACCGCGCTGGCCACCGTGGAACGGATCGTCGGCGGTCTTCGCATTCCCGGTGCCTTCCAGGGGCTTGGTGCGCAACCTTGGGAGGACACCGCCGCCCTCAGCACTGAGTCCGACCATGGAGATGATCCGATGAAGCGCCGTAACCTGCTTCGTGGCGCGCTCGCCGCCGGCCTCACCGCTCCGGCGCTCGCCGCGCTCACCGCCGCCCGGACCGACGTCGACCAGAGCCTCTCCCCCGACGCGCCCCAGGACCTCGCCGATCTGGAGGCCGCAGCCGAGAGCTACGGGTACGGCTACCACGGCCAGCAGCCCACCCGCGTCCTGGCCGACCTGGTCACCGACTTCACGACCCTGCGCCCGCTGCTCACCGTCCCGCAGCCCGCCCCGGTACGGGCGCGGCTGTGCCGCACGGCCGGACAGATGGCCGGGATGACCGCGATCGTCTTACACGACCTGGGCAGCCGCCGGGAATCCCGCGCCTGGTTCGCCACCGCCGCCCGGGCCGCCGCCGAATCCAGCGACGACCAGCTGCACGCCTGGGTCCTCGCCCGCGAGGCGATGGTCCCGCTCAACTACGGAGCCCCAAAAGCGGCGGCCGGCCTCGCCGAACGGGCCCGTCACGTCGCCGGGCACCGGCCGACCGCCGCGGCGGCGCTGGCGGCCGCGGTCGCCGCCCGCGCCTACGCCCTCAACCACCAGCCCGAGCAGGCCCGTCTGGCTCTCGCGGCCGCCGACGCCCTCATGGACCGGCTCCCCGAGGGCGAACGGTCGGACACCTGGCTGACGTACGGGGAACAGAAGCACCACGTCCACCTCAGCCACGCCTTCACCACGCTCGGAGACACCCGCCGCGCGAACGAGAGCCAGCAGCGTGCCCTGGAGCTGTCCGCGCCGACCAGCACCATGACGCGCACCCTGCTGAACATCGACGCCGCCGCCTGCTCCCATCACGACGGCGACACCGAGCAAGCGTGCCGCCGTACGGTCGACGCCCTGACCGGACTGCCCGCGGACTACCGCACCGGCCTGGTCCGCCGCCGCGCCCAGGACCTGTACGAGGCAATCCCCGCCCAGCACCACCGCGAGCGCGCCGTACGCGACTTGTGGGACGCCCTGGCCGCCTGAACCCGTGACCACGCGTCAAGGGACCTCTGTGCGTGGCACGTCCTGGATACAGAGGTGCTATCGGTCGCCCAGATCCGAAAGCTCCCAGCCCTCGGGAGTCGGATGCTGGGACGGGACGACGGTGGTCGTGGCCGCCAGGACGTTGCCGTCTTGGTCGTACTGAATGGCCTGGTAGACCACGACTGGAGGCATGGCGTACCTGGGCAAGCCGAGGGCTTCGAGTTCATCCGCATTCGCGCCGCGTGCTGTGATCTGTCGTTCGACACGCGTGCATCCGGGAATCACTGGTGCCGGGGAGTCCTCTCCTCCGCGACTGGAGGCGGGGTTGAGGCGGGGCTCCTGTGCGGTCACCGGGGTCTCCTGAGGTGAGGGCATGGCGGGCGATCCGAGCGTACGCGGGAACACCAACATCCCGGCCCCGGTTCTCGACAGCAAGGAGGCCCGGGCGCCGGGTGTGTTGGACCCTGACCGGACTGCCCGGCGACTACCGCACCGCCCTAGTCCGCCGCCGCGCCCTAGACCTGTTCGAGGCGATCCCCGCCCAGCACCCCCGCGAGCGCTGTACGGGAACTACGCGACGTCGTGGCCGGTTGACAACGTGGCTTTGTAGGTGGGATCTGACACCACTTGTCGGTCAGAGGCGACAGCGCCTGGGGTTGGCGGAGAGTGATATCGCCCAGTTTTGACACCACTTGGGGGCTTGCGGTGGGAGGACCGGTGTGCTTCTCGTTGTGAGGGGCGCCGATGCCGCCCAAGTCCAAGGTCGAGCTGTACGCGGAGATCCGCTGTGTTGCCCGTGCGGGCCTGTCGGACCGGGCCCTGCAGCGCAAGTACGGAGTCGGCTTCCGCACGGCGAAGACCGCGGCCGCGTCGGTGCGGCTGGACCGCGCAAGAAGCCGTGCGATTCACGTGACGCCGCACCGACAGGCAAGGCGGTATGGACTAGGGGGTGTTTCGAAAGTGGCTGTGACCACCACTTTCGAAACACCCCCTAGCAGCCGCGCGAGCGAGGCATTCATTCAAGGCCCGACCGAAGGTCCTGCGCTTCGAAGTGCGGGTTCGGCACGCTCGCGCACCGCAGGGCGTGGCGGATGACGGCGACGGGATCGCCGAGGTGGTAGACCTTCTCTGACGGTTCGATGCCGTCAAGGAACTCCTGGTAGCGCAGGGCGTAGGACAAGTGGGCGAGCGGTTCCGCGATGGCCAGCGCACGTCTTGGCTGGCAGCCGGGGAGGTGCCTTTCCCAGGCGTCGATCCAGGCCCGGGCGGCAGTGGGCCGCTTGGCTTCGGGCAGGTAGTCGTACGCTCGCAAACCGTCCAGTACCGGGTTGCCCCAGTGGGCGTCGGCGAAGTCGATGACGACCGGAGGGCCGCCGTCGCTGCGCCAGTTACCGGGGTGGAAATCGCCGTGCACGATAGTGTCCGGCAGGCCGCATTCGTCCAGCATGGGCCAGCGGTCGAGCAGTTCGCGGGTGGCGGCCAGTTCTTCCGCAGGGAGTTCGCGGGCAACCTCTCCATCGAGGAGGTCGCGGACCTGGGCGGCGATGACGGACGTCCGCCGGTCCCGCAGCCCGCGCGGGCGGCCTTCCGGGAGGCCGGCTACGGCGGCCTGGGCGGCTACAAGGCGGCTCACGGCGCTGGTGATGGTTTCAGGGGAGGCATCCCAGCAATCCTCGCCGGGCAGGTGTTCCAGCAGGATCCTCCGCGCTCCGGCCCCCACGACCGTCGGGACGAGGCCCGGGTCGACCCAGGCGAACGCGGAGATGACGGCGGCTTCATCGGCGGCGAAGTGCGGTGTGGTCTTCAACCAGACGGGGCCCTGGGCCGTGGGCAGGCGGAACAGTCCGGCCAGATTCCATGTTCTTCGCTGCTCGACCGGCCCGGTCACCGGACGGCCGGCCGCGGCCAGTGTGTCGGACGCCCAGCCGAGGATCTCCCACAGACCGTCTGCCCGGGCCCACGGGGCGCGTAGGTCCTCATGCCCGGTCAGCTTCAGCAGGCTGTCAGCGAGGGGAGCATGCATCAGCAGGCCCGGCGTTGGGCGGCGCAGCGCCTCTACGTGGTAGGTGACATGGCCGTCGCGGGCTCCGTCTCCGCCCTCGACGTCCAGCAAGCGCAGCACCATCACCGGAACGCCGAGCGTGTGGTGAAGACGCGCGATGACCGGCTCGACCTCCGACCACCACGGGACGTCCACGGGAAACGGCCCGGTGGCGCCGAGAAAGTCCCCACCTGAAGTGACCCATGCACTGACTGTCCGGCTCATCGCCTAAGTCTGACGTAGCGTCCTCGCCCCCGGAGGTAGGCGGGCAAAGGCGTGGTCGTGGTGTCAATTCTCGTCGACATTTCACACCCCCGTGATCAACAAGTGATGCCCAGACTCGCTGACAAACGGTGTCAGGTCTCACCTACGTAGCCAACAACGACCGCTCCCAGAGCGGTCGGGCACGCCCGGTCCCCTCGCAGTGGAAGCACTGCTCGCCCCCTGGTGTGCTGCGGGCGCCGATGGTGCCGATGGCGTCCCGCAGGAGCTGGGTGAGGCCTGCGACGTGGCCGGTGTGCAGCGGCAGTTCCTCCCGCATGCCGATCATGAGTTCCAGCGCGACATCGGGCACGAGAGCGTACTCGCCGAACCCGTTGTCCCCGGCGAGGTCGCGCGTCACCGTGTCGAGCACGTCGTGAAGGCGGCGCACCGGCTCTCCCTCGAACAGTTCCACCCGCGCTGAGAGGACAGTGTCCTCCGGCTTCACGATCGACAACCGTGCCGCTGGCCGCTCGAACGGCCAGCCGAGGCCGACCGGCTCGGGATGGGCTGCGTGGAGACGGGCCATCGCGTGCCACAGGTCTCCTGGGTCGCCGTTCCTGGCCGGCGCGCCCTTGTTCTGCTCCTTGCTGGGCATCATGGCTGCCTTCCGGTTGATGACGTCGGAACACCTGAGTACGCCGTAGCCGGGGCGCAGTGCGCGCCTTGACCCTCGTCATCCCGCCGGGCGGCGCGGCGACTTCGAGGGCCGTCCCGCCGGGCGGCCCCGCGGCTGCGTCTCGGGCGTGCCCGGGTCAGGTCTGCTGCCGCACCGGACGGCCGATGGTCCACAGGTCGCCGGGAGCGCGGACGAACGCGCCGTGGGTCTGCATGTCCCGCTTCAGCTGCGCGGCGGAGATGATGTGGCCGCGCCGGGCGAGCGCGTCACGCAGCTCGCCGGGCGTCAGGGGCCCGCCGCAGCGCGCGAGGTGACGGGCGGCCAGCTTCTCGCGGGTGGGATAGGCCGGGGGCTCCACCACCAGGAGCGAGTCGCTGAGCGACCGGTACTCGGTCATCGCCGCGTCGGCCAGCTCCAGCAGGGGCACCGTCGCCTCCCCTGCCCGCGCAAGGCGCCGCCGCCAGTTGTCGCGGGTCAGGTAGCCGTTTCGGTAGCACCACCCCAGCAGGCCGGCCACAGCGGCCGTCGCGAGCAGCGGGTTGCGTCCGGCGAGGACGACCAGGCGGTGAGCGCCCGCGCCGGACAGCCGCAGTGCACAGTCGATGACGGTCAGCGCGTTCGCGGCGGTGGCCTCCAGGCCTGCGACGCGCATCATGCTCTGGACTACCGGGATCCAGTCGATGACGGCAAACCCGAAGCGGTGGAAGACGCTGTCCTGGGTGACGATGACGCACGGTCCGAGGAACTCTGCGAGCGCCATCGTGGGCGCGTCGTCCGGATCGCCTCTGTACTTGCGCGGCATGTCCGGGTCGACGTGCAGGATGTGCCGGGTCCGCGGGGACAGGTGATCGCGGATCTCCAGGTCGACCACCCGAAGGGCGGGCAGGATCTGCCGGTTGAGCACGTGACGCGCCTGGCGTTCGGGCACCTTGAAGTGGGCGGCGACCTTGGCGAGGTGTTCGTCGACCTCGCCAGGAACGTGCGCGGCAATGTACGGGGTGGCACGGCCGGTCGCGGCCAGCGCGGTGACGCTGTTGTGTCGGCCATCGTTCTTGGCCAGCGCGCAGGCTTCGACCAGGAGGGCGTTGGCGTCGAGGATGGGCAGCAGCATCGGCCGGTCCAGCACCATCGGGTTGATCGCCGATCCGGAGGGGATCAGCAGCGGTGGTGCCGCGTCGGCACGATCGAGCGTCATGGATCATGTGTGGCCGCCGCCACTGACATTGAGGCGGATTTTTCGGGCCGGCCAGGGCGCTCGGGCGGCTTTCAATGACTGAGGGCTACGAGGCCCAGCCGGGCAGTGCCCCACGGGCGCGTGCGTCCTCTTCAGCGACGCGGACGCGGGCGGTGGCCCACTGATTGGCGCCGTGCTCAACGTCCTGCCGGTAGGTGGCGCGGGCCCCGACAGAAGCGGCTCCGGGTTCGTTGATGCCACAGCCCCAGCAGATGACCCGATCGGCGCCTGCCGGGCAGGCGGTGCGGGTTCCGCAGCGGGAACAGGCATGCTCGGTGTCGCGGTCCAGGATGTCGCTGCTGGTGATCTGGGTGTGTGTACGGCAGAAGCCGCAGCCCACGGTCACCGGCCGGGTCCAGTCGACGTGTCCTCGGTCGCCCGTGAGGGCGTAGTCCGCGGAATCCGGCTCCCCGATCAGCCCGCACGCGGTGCACGCGAAGTACGGGCAGCGTTCCTCTCGAGGAACCTCGGTCACTGGAATCTCCTTCAGAACAGCGGATTCACAGGTCCTGGCACCGCCTGGTGGTGCAGCTGCGCGGCCTCACGCGACTCGCCCACAAGGTCTGCGGCGTTGGAAACCCTATCGGCCCCCGGGCCGGCTGTGGTGGGGACTCGGGCCAACCGGGCCGGACCCGCGCAGCCGCCAGGCTTCGGCAAAACAGGCCGCAGAACGGCGCTCCCCCAGGCCTGTTGGGCGAGGGAGCGTCGTCGTCTCCGGCAGGCCTACTCCGCCCCTTCAGCGGCCTACGGGCTCCGGGTAGCGGTCGCGGCGCCGGTCCGGATCGTCGACTCCGATCTCGTACCAGAGCTCGCCGCGCTTTAGCCGGGGCAGGGTGTTCACCCACACTGCGATGGTGATGCCCTTCACGTCGGCGGTGAGCGCCTGGCGGCGGTTGTCGAGCAGGTGCTCCTCCTTGCCCGCCAGGACGACATGCAGCCGCGGGAAGCGCTCCGAGCGAGTGTAGCGGTGGCGCTGCCAGAACGGGAACGTGCGGCCGTTGGTGCCGCGTGCTCCCTCCCAGACGCGGTGTCCGGCGTAGCGCTCGTAGTCCCAGACCTCCTTGGCGAGGCGGGCCTGGGACATGGTGCCGTTGTCGATCTCGAAGAGGCGCACCTCGCTGGTCTTGGTCGGCACGGCAAGCACGGCGTCGGTGTTGAAGCTCAGGCCGATCTCCTTGATGGCGTGGTTCACCTCCACCTGCCAGTCGGTCAGATACTCGCGGCCGCCGGCGAGGACCGTGTCGGTGTAGGCAAGGATCGTGTCGGTCACCGCGACACCGTGCGGTCCGAACCCTGCCCGAACGGCCTTCGCGCCGGTGCCGGCCTTCGGACGGGGCGGCAGCTCGTTGCCGTCGGCCAGAGCCTTCTGCCCTGCCGCCGTCAGGTTCCAGATCTGATGCTTGCCGTCCTTGCCGTTCGTCTCCGCCAGCCCAAGCTCCGCCAGCTCCTTCATCGCCCTGCGCACATACGACCGGCCGTCGCGATCCTCCGCCGTGATCACCTGAGCCATCTGCCGGGCCGTCGCTATCCGCACGCACCCCAGCAGCCGCAGCGCATCGGCCCGCACCCTCCCGGCCGTGGGAGTGGACTTCTTCCCCTTCGCCGACGTCTCAGGGGAAGGGAGAGAGATGTCAGCGTGCCGGGAGGCCCTCTGGCGGACAGTGTGAGCTGCGGTGATGGGAACGACGTTGGAATCGTTCGCGGCACTGGACGCGGCACTGCCTTCCGGGCCGCCCGACAGGTGCTCAGCACCCCTTGTCCAGGTGGGGCGCGGCTCCCGTTCGGGCTGCCGGGCGCTGCTGTACGTCATGAGAAGGCTCCTCACGCAGATGGCGCGGGACTCCGGACAGAATCCCGCCGTCACTTGCTAGAGGTGTCGAAAAAGCCGACCGTGTGACACTCCACCGGGTGCCGATACTGAGCCGTGATCGTCACGGACGGCCGGACGGAGATCTCTCCCCCGTCCGGCGGCAGATTCTGTCCACAGGCAAACCGTCCGAGGCTGCTCTCGTGACGCCGTGACCAGCACGGCGATCACCCTTGTGAGGAGCTGTCCATGTCTCAGACCCCCGCCGCTATGCCGCTCGCCCCGATGTCCCCGAACGCGGTGATGACCGCCTTCCACTACGTCCAGTCGCTTCAGGAAGGTGACACCGAAACAGCCGGCATGCTCGCGAACGCCCAGCCGCGGCTGCGCACGCTGCTCATAGACGTCGCCGACCGCATCGTCACCCCGATCACCGCGCTGCCCAGCGCCGCCGAGGGCGACCCGTGAGCCTCCGCCAACTTGAAGGCGCAGGTCGAAGGGCTGGTGTGACCCGTACTCGGGGGACTCACCCTGGTCGTGGGCGGCAGTCCGCGGAGAAGATCGTTCGTCAGGAGCCGCTCTCCTTAGAGCTCGTAACGCGATCACGATCCGGTCTTCTTGAGGCGTGTGGAGCAGATGAGGCTGCAAGCCAACGAGACGAAGGCGTCGTGGAGTTCGATACGTCGTTCCCAGCGGACCGCGAGGCGTTTGAACTGGTGGAGCAGGGCGATCTGCTCGGCGACTAGCGGAGCTTGCCCAGGCCCTTGCGGTTCGGGGAGCCCTTGCGGGAGATCAGCGCCTGGATGCAGCGGCGTCGCAGCTCACCGCGCACAGCCTTCGAGTCGTACGCCTTGTCGCGGGTCGTCGGCGGTGCGCGCCCCGAAGGCGCGATGTCCTTCGGGGCGCGCGGCAGGGGTTCGGGTTCAGGCGTTGTAGCCGCCGTGGGCGTCCAGCACCGCGCCCGTGACGTACGACGCGGCGGGGCTCGCCAGGAAGGCGATCGCCGCGGCGATTTCGTCGGGGTGCCCCATGCGTTGCAGGGACAGCGAGCTGACCAGGGCCTTGAGGGTCTCGGGGTCCGGCGGTTGCATGCCGCCCTCCATCAGTCCGGCCTCCACGACGTTGGCCGGGAGCCCAGTCCGGAACTCACCGTGATGATGCGGCCGCCCGCGCGCAGCACTCGGGAGGCGGCCCGGATGACGGCGATCACGCCGAGGTAGTTGGTGGCGTGCATCCGGTCCAGTGCGGCGGTG
>NZ_NTGE01000148.1 GCF_002291145.1 Streptomyces sp. SA15 | reverse complement strand
ACGGAACCAACGCGGCTCCCGCGCCTGTGGGTTGAGACTTCGAACACCTCCCCCAACGGCACGGGAGCCTCGTGCGTTGCGCACCCCGTCGGCGTCACCCGATCGGTAGCCGCGCTGAAAACGCTCACTGCCGACAATGCTGCACGCAGGTGGGAGGGGCGCGACGTGCTCAGGGATGTCGGTGTGGGGGCGTAAGGGGGTCACGACTCACCTCGGTCCTGCGTGTCATCGGCGTCGACTTCGGCCCAGATCACCGACGTGCCGTCCTTCTGGAGGCTGTGCCCGAAGCGGTCGGCGCCCCGGATGAGCAGGTGGAAGAGGCCCACCAAGGTGGCCTCGCCGATCGTGGGTGGCACCTCGGCCTCGATCCGCACGCGCTCGTCCGTCTCGTCGGTGGCCGGGGTCGCGCCGAGCGAAGTGAGCATCGAGGCGATCGCGGTGGCCTGGAGTGTCGGCGACTTCACGGATCTCCCCCGCACACCGGGGAACATCCGGGCCGTCGCCGAACTCAAGCTGCAGGTCTTCGGTCTCGACACCCCGATCCTGTGTGGCTTCGGCAGCGTGAGCTGGGATCTGGCGCAAGTTCCGTGCGCTGACTACTGAGCGTTAGGCGCGGAGGACGCGTTCCCGGAGGAGCGGGAAGCGGCTCGCAGGTTGTGGTGTTGTCGGAGGGGCGTTGTAGTTAACCGCCGCAGGGGATGCCGATGATCGTACGATCGCGGCATGACTGCGGATACGCGAATCGAGCAGGCTGAACTCCTTTACGAGCGCGCTGTCTTCGGCGGCGACACCGGTGCACTGGCCACCGCCGACCAAGGTCTCGATGCGGTCGAGGCAGACCTTGCCCTGGCTCGTGGCCGTCTTGTCCATGCCCGCTTCCTGGAGGAGCGGGTCGAGGACGCACGGGAGCTGGAGCTGTTCGAGCGCGCAGCAGAGTTGTACAGGCGGCTCGGCGATGCGCGGGGGGAGGGGGAGGCACTGTTCTGGGCCGGTACGTTCCATCAGGTGGTCCGCGATGACACGAAGACCGCCCTGCCCTTCTTCACGCACGCTCTTGATCTCGCCACCCAGGCCGACGACCGGCTGACCATGTCCTACGCCCTTCGACACCTTGGTTTCGCGGAGCACATGGCTGGACGGCTGGATGCGGCGCGGGCGCACCTCGAGGAGTCCACCTGTCTACGTCGCGAACACGGGTTCCTGCCGGGGGTGGCCGCAAATCTGATCACGCTCGCCGAGTTCGCTGTCGAGCAGAACCGGCGGGACGAGGCTGCGGCACTCCTCAAGGAGGCTGCCGAGCTGGCCGAGAACACCGACTCCAACGGCGTCCTGCGCTGGGTGACGGGAGCCCGCGAGAGGCTCGACCTGGCGTGAGAAGGTGTGGCGCTTCGCTTTTCCCGGCGGCCTTTTGAACAGTGGCCAGGGTGGAATCCTGTGGGCCTGGCGAAGGTCCGTGAGCCGATTACGGAGTGTCAGGTCAATAGGACGCGCTTTCGGAGCAGAGGCAGTCCGGCTCGGCCGAACATCTGCCGCTTGAGCATCTTGATCCGGTTGACTGTGCCTTCGACCGGCCCGGAGTTCCAGTCGGTGGTGAGCCCGGCCGTTACGGCGTCGAAGTCGCCTTGCAGGCCGACGGCGAAAGTGCTGATGCCAGGCAGGTTTGCGTCAGTGGCCTCGGTGATCCAGTCGGGCAGGCGGGTTCCGCTGAGTGTGGTGAGCATCTCGGCAAACGAGCTGGTCAGCTCCGCCGCGGTGGCCAGTTCGGGGCAGCGGTCGAGCACCGCCTTGCGGTGCAGCTTCTCCTCCTCGCTGAGGGTGGCCGGATGCCGGGTGATCCAGCCGGTCACCTGCCGTACCGAGGGCGGTGGTGGAGCGGGCGTGAAGCCGTCGTTGTTCTTCGGCAGTGCCCGCCTGGCCCAGTCGCGGACGGTGGAGTAACAGCCGCGGAAGCCGCGTGCCGTGATCTCGCGGTGGAGGCCGAGGACCGTCACCTCGCCCTCGGTCTCGGTCCACCGATGTTCGAGGTAGGGCTTGAACGGATCGAGCTTGCTGGAGCGTTGGCGCTTGCGGCCCTTGACCATGTCCTGCCAGCGGGCGGCGCGGGCGTACCGCTGGACGGTGTGCCGGCCCCAGCCCAGGTGGCGGGCGATGTGCCGGATTCCCATGCCCTGGCCGAGGAGTTCATGGACGATAGCATGGTGGGCGCGGGCCCGTTCGGCGAACCTTCCCATCGCATCTTGTTCTTCGTCCTCCTTGCCAGGTTCGGGGGGAGCGGGTGTCTCCCACTCGGGTTCCGGCTCCGGAGCGTCGGGCTGCAGGTCGCGCAAGGCGGAGCGGTTGGCGGCGACGGTCTTCTCGACCGCGGAGGTGAGGTTCTGCCACAGATGAAAGCGGTCGGCGACTTGTGTGGCCTGGGGCGCGGCGGCGCTGGCCGCGTCCGCGTAGGCGCCGGAGCGGTCGCGGCAGATGACCTCGATGCCGGGGCGGGCGGCCAGCCATGGCGCGAGTGTGGCGGAGTCCCGTTCCGGCAGCAGGTCGAGGACCTGGTGGGTCTCTGCGTCGATCACGACGGTGCCGTAGACGTGGCCGCGGCGCAGCGCGAAGTCGTCCACCCCGACCGCCCTCGGCTCAGTCGGGTCCATCACCCGGCGCAGCAGTGTGCTGCGGCTGGCCGTGATCCCCATCAGCTTCGCGAGCCGGGCTCCGGCCCGCCCGGCCAGCGCCAGCCCGATCGCGCCCAGCGCCGCGCGCAGCCGTTCGGTGACCCGGCCGTGGCGGCGGGTCAGCCCCGCCACCTGCTCCACGAACGTCCTGCGCGGGCATGACCGCGTGCTGCAGACGTACCGCCGGACACGCAAGGCCAGCACGACGTGCTGGCCGGCGCTGGGCAGATCCGCCGGGAACCGCAGGTAGGAGCTGTGAACCCTCTGCGACCAGCTGCCGCAGATCGGGCAGGCGGCGCCGGCCGCCGTGCACCGGGCCTCGATGCGTATCGCTTCGCCGTCGGCGTCGACCGACGCGATCGCCATCCCGGAGACCGATGGAAACAGCACGGCTTGCAGTTGATGCGGCACCTCGTTCACGACGACTGAATCTCGGGCCCGTCAGCCGAACGAGCAGCGAAATCAAGGCGACTTCCGGCGCCCCCAACCCGAGATCAACAACTGCAACGCGTAACGGGCGCACGGAACTTGCGCCAGATCCCATCAACCACTGTCAAAGCCAATCCTGTGGGAGTTGGGCGCCTACGGGGAGAACCACGACGTGCGCTACACCTCTCCGCCTGGCCCTGCAGCGTGCGCACACCACCGCGGACGGCGCCGTGCTGATCGGGTACACCCCGGCGGACATCGAGGGCGCCCACGCCAATGGAGTGCGCGTGATCGCCGTAGCCACCGGCCGAAGCGACGAAGCCGCGCTCCGTGACGCCGACGCAGAGGTGGTCCTCCCCGATCTGCGTGATGCCGAACTGCTGGTCAAGCTCGTAGGCAACGGCGTCTGAGTCTCACCAGGTGTGAAGTCGCCTCATCAGCTGGCGAAGGAGCCGAGGAGCACGCCGACTTCGGCTCCGGTCAGAAGGAACGGTCCTAGCGGGTGGGCCGTCTTGCGGTCGGCACGGCGCGCGACGATAAGGCTGAGGCCGTACAGCGCGAAGAGTAGGAAGCCCGCGAAGGTGCCGGCGATGAGGATGTCCCACCCGTGCCAGCCGGTGACGGCACCGAGGGTGAGGGCGAGTTTCACGTCTCCGAAGCCGAACCCTGCGGGGTTGATCAGGAAGAGTACGAGGCAGAAGGCGCCGAGCGCGAGGGAGCCGAACAGCGCGCTCCTCCAGCTTCCGTCGGTGCCGGGCAGCAGCGCCGCCACACCGAGCAGGCCCAGCGTGATCGCGGCGAGCGGCAGGGTGACGACGTCGGGCAGCCGTTCCACCGTGAAGTCCACGGTGGCGAGCAGCACGCCGATCGGGGCGAGCACCAGCCAGACCACCAGTTCGGGGCGGGCATCGACTGCGGCCGCCAGAACGACGCAGACCACGGCCGTGACGGCGGCAAGGACCGGCGTGCTGGGGCCGTACGAGTCGCAGTCGGCGCAGCGGGCCCGCCCCAGCCATCCCTTCCCGGCACCGGCGAAGGCGTGTCCGGCAGGACACGCTGCCCGCCACGGCTCATCGGGCGACACGGAAAGCCGGTACGCGGCGCGCGGTATGAGCAGACCCGCGCCGGCACCCCACAAGAGCGCCGCCGCAGTGATCCAGAACGTCTCCACCCGACGGAGCCTAAGCTCAGCCCCGTCCGGTGTTACGGACGGTCCTACCGTGAGGAGCACGTGCATGCTGTTGAGGCCCGGAACGACCTGCGCTGAGGCGATCACGCTGTGGAGCGCCTGACCGACCAGGGGCTCAACGACGTCCAGAACTCTGTACCGCATGTTGTCGGCAATGCGGTGCCCGGCATGCCCCAGGAACACTGGGACGCCGTCGCTCGGACGTTGCGCATGTACGACCAGTGGACGCTTCAGGCCGGGACCGAGTTGCTGGAGGCGTTCGCCGACCGGTCGGTGGCGGCCCGGCTGCGGGGCGAGCGGTACAACGCGATCATGCACGGTCAGTTCACTGCCGACCGGCACACGGTGCTGATGAACACCGAGTTGCAGGAACTGCGCAGCCACTTCATGGAGTTGGCCAACGATCTGCGCCGGACACAGGAGCGTTTCACCCGCCACCAGGTGCGGACGGTGGTGCTGGACACCAACGACCTGCTGCACTACATGCGCTTCGACAAGATCCCGTGGCCGCGGCTCTTCGGTCGCGGCGCGTCCGTGATGATCCCGCGTGTCGTCCTCGACGAGATCGACAAGAAGTCCTACGAGACTCACGACACAGGCGTACGGAAGCGGGCGCGCGGCGTCTTCGCGCTCCTGGAGCAGACGCTGGCCCGGATCGAGGCCGACGGCCACGCGGTGGTGAACGGGGACACCGCCGTCGACGTTCTGCTGGACGAGCCCGGGCATGTGCGGCTGCCGAACAACGACGACGAGATCGTCGCGCGCGCCTGCTATCTGCGGCAGGCCATCGCCCCGGCGCCGGTCACGGTGGTCACCGGGGACAACGGGATGCGGGCTCGCGCGCTGTCCTGGGGGCTGGAGGCCTGCGTCCTGGACGAGAAGTACAAGATCGAGCGGCTGAGTGCTGCGGAGAAGGCGGAGAACGAGCAGGCTATTACGTTCGAGGTGCCCGACGAGGACGGGGCCGGGTAACCCCGGCGCCGGCCGGCAGCCTCAGCCGGTGGACCAGGCGCGCAGTTGCGCGGCGACCTCCTGAACACGGGCGCCCTTGTGCTTGGCGCGCATGACGAGCGCGAGGGCTTCCTCCGGCTCGTAATCCAGGGTGACGCCGTTGGTGTTGAGGAATGTCTCGGCGACCAGCCAGGCGAAGAACTCGTTCTTCGCCTCCAGCGGCTCGTGCAGCGCGATGGTCTCCAGCATGGCCGCGGCCTTGAGCCAGTCGCTCGCGTACACGTCGCGACCCATGTAGTGGGCCTGGATCCGCGCGCAGGCGGCGTCCAGCACGCCCAGGTCGAGACAGGCCGGGTCGCCCGGGAGGGTCTGTGCGATCTGCAGGAGCTCTTGCGGGGTGAGGAACCGGGTCACGCGGCGTGACCGTGCCGCGGGAGCTCTCGCAGGTCGCGGCTGCTCAGGGGCGCGGGGTCGGGCCACGCGGCCGTGCTGGTGTCGGCGGCGCGGGTGTCCTGGGTGGCGAAGACCTCGGCGAGTTGCGGGACGCGGTCGCGGGTCTTGCCCAGGGCCTTGAGGAACGGGTCGTCGGCAGCCTTGAGCGCCGCTTCGCGGACGAAGTCCTGGGGGGACTTGCCGACGATGTCGGCGGCTGCCGCGACGCGCGCATATTCCTCCGGGGCGAAGGGCGGCACCGGGGATCCGTTCTGGTCCATACGAGCGACAGTACCAGCGGCCTCGCTCCCTGCCGACAGCGTTCGGGCAAGAAGAGAGGCGCAGCGGCCGGTCGACGGCGGGTGCCCCTTCAAGTCTTCCGCGAACGTACCAGTTGATGGTTGATGTCGGCTTGGTCGGGGTGCGTCATGGTCACGTGCTGGTGCGGGCGGCCTCGGAGTAGGTGTCGAAGAAGCGGTCTCCCGTGAGCTTGTGGTGAGCGAGTTGCGCGGCGACGGCCTGCTCGTCGCCCCATCGGCCCAGGTCACTGGCGAGCGCGACGGCGTACTGGACGACCGCCTGCTTCAGGAGCTCGTACTTTGCCGGTGTCACCACGCGCATCCCCGGTTGCGGGGTGGCCTTGGCCTCGCAGACGCGGCTGGGGTGCACCATGACGGGCAGGGCCTTGACCTCGGGGTTGTTCTTGTTGAGCCAGCGGATGCTGCCGCCGAGCTGGTCCGCGTCCTTCTTGGCGATCGTGTCGGTGACGCACCCGGTCTTCAGCTCGATCACGGCCTGCCGTGCGACCGAGAGGGCCCAGAGGTTGTCCGGGCCCGTGCCGTACAGCTTCTCCGGCCGGGTGCTCACGAACCCGAGGTGCCGGCCCAGGCGCTCCCAGGCCCGTTCGGCGTCGTCGGCGCGGTCCTCATCGCCCCACACCACTTCTTCCAGCAGTGCCTTCACCCCGAGGACGAGGTTGACGCCGTCGCCGTACTCGGCGGCCAGGAACTGAGCGGCCTCGCGGGCCTGCACGGCCGCCGCCTTGACCTGGGTCGGCTCCACGCCGCCCGCGGGCTTCAGGACGAACTGGTTCTCGTCCAGCGCGCGGGTCAGCACCTGCTGTGCGGCGACGGGATCCGTCATGTGCAGGTAGGCGGCCTTCTGTTCCTGCAGCCAGCCCCGCAGGGCCTGGTCGTCGAGGTCATTCGCGGTCCGCTGGAGGCGGTCGGCGGCCGCGGTGGTCCGTCCGGTTGCTGCCAGGTCGAACGCTTCGCGCAGAGCGACGGCCTCCGGGCGTACGGTCCCGTGCGGGGCGTATCGCACCTCGGCCAGCGCCCGGCGGCTGCGCTCGGTCCACTGGGGGCTCCGTCCGAGGCAGGCCCGCAGGGCCTGGCGCACGGAGTTCAGGCCCTCGCCCTTGATCTGCCGTGCGATGTCGCTGCTGAGCTTGAGCTGGGCCTGGGTGGCGGGCGAGAACAGGCTCAGGTGACGCGGTTCGTGGATGGCGACGCCGAGGTTGGCCCCGAGCAGCAGCACGGCGCAGTAGTCCTCGCTGTCGCGTACACCGCGGCCCATGCCCTGCTCGATCCGCTGCACCTCCCGGGCCAGGCGGACGGAGCTGTCGGCCAGCGCGGCCGCCTCGCGCCGTTCCACCGCGTCCAGGGGGCGCGGGATCCCGTCGAGGATCAGCAGGCGGCAGGCGTCTGCGGGCAGGTCGACGCCGTCGTACTTGTTGACCAGGACCACCATGCCGACATGGCCGGCCTGCAGTTCCTTGACGCCGACGGCGAGGTCGCCGACGCGGTAGGTGCGGTCGGCGTGGTTCTCCCAGGCCTTCGCGGCCTTCTCGCTGGGCACCAGGACCACGACGTTGACCGGCTTGTCCTCGGCGATGCCGTCGCCGTCCCGGTCTCCGTTGGCGAACTGGCGGGCCAGCAGCCGTACGGCCTCGGGGTCGAGTTCCGAGTTGAGCGCGACCGGCGCCAGGATCATCCGGTCTCCGAGATCGGCCGCGCTGCCCGGCGTGACGGGGCGGGCTACGAGGGCGGGCTCGGCGTCGAGGTCGGTTACGAGGGCGCTGTCGTCGGAGAGCGTCGCGGTGAGGTAGACGCGGCGGCGTGCGCGTACGAACGACGGGATGCGGTCGATCGGCGGGCACGAGGGCCGGATCTCCACGGCCTTCGTGGTCGCCGTCGCGGTGCACAGGTGCAGTACTTCGGCGATCAGCGGCCAGGCGAACTTGAAGTCGTCGTGGAACCGGTGGGGGTGGACGATCTCCATGACCCGGGCTCGCTTGTCCGCCCACGCCCAGAACGGAATGGGCGCCAGCGCAGTGGGGTCCTTGTCCTGTAGCTCCGCCCACGCGTTCGCCGACTGGTGCTGCAGGTCCTCGGCGAACAGGTCCAGGAGCTCCTGGTACGCCTTGTGACTTGCGGGCACCCGCAGCCGGAACTGGTCCTCCGTCGTCGCCAGGGCGGCGTGCGCGTCGTCGACGACGACGATTCCCAGATCGATCGGCTCGCGTCCGTCACCGACGACGCCGAACACCGACTTGCCGTTGATCAGCTTGTAGTAGTTCGTCACCAGCACGGCCTGCGCGGCGAGGAACGCCGGGTCCTGCGGATCGTCCGTGGTGGCGATGCTGAGTTTGGCGGCCTCCTCGCGGACCTGCCGCACGAGGTACTTGTCGGGGGCCAGGTACACGGCCTTGCCGATGCCCTCGTTCAGGGTGCTCTGCGCGATCAGCAGACCGACGGCGGTCTTGCCGCCGCCGGTGTTCTGCTTGATCACGACATCTCGGTCATCCCTGCGGCGGTCGAACCACTCGTCCAGCACCTCGCCCTGCTCGTGGCGCAGATAGGGCCACGGACGGTTGGCCAGCCCCGCGTAGATGTCCCGGGGACGCAGGATCGCCTCACTGTCCCCCGCACCGATCCGGTCCCAGTGTCCAGCGCCATCCCGGCACTCCTCCCCAAACGCACGCGGGCGGCTCGCCGCGCACCCAGATGTCTCCATTCTCTACCGACTCACGGGACCGTCGCGGTCTAAGGCGATCATCGCCCGGTCCAGGATCAGGGTTTCCAGGAATGTACGGAGGCGTACGGCCGGCCCTTAAGGACTCCTTGTCCTTGGCGCCGGGAAGCCGCTCTCCGCACGGGACTTGGCTGCGCCGCGCTCGGAACGGTCCTCTTCGAGTGAACGCCCCGCCGAACGGCGGTCCGTGGCACCCGGGCGGTTCTACGATGACGCCGATGGCTTCCTACTCGAAGGACCCGCGCTGCATGGCCATGGCCGAGGCCATGGTCCCGTTGCTGCGCCGTTCCTGTCCCGAGGGGGCCGGCGGCTACGGCGGCTCCTACCAGGTGAACCTGGACGACGAGGAAGCCGTCGGGCTCGGCGGAGTCGAACTGATCAGGGCCGCGATGCGCAAGGCGGCCCGGCAGCTGGACTGGAAGGCCTGGAAGGCCGAAACGATCGGGTGGATCGGCACCCGCTTCGGCACGATGGTCGCCATTCGGGACACCAGGGAGGTCCCCGAGGAGCATCGCGCTGTGGTCGACGCGGCGATGTACGAGCGGATGAGCGCCGCGGTGGCCAGGGTGTCGGCGGAGCCGGGCGAGGCTCCCGTCCAGCGCGGCTCGGCGACCCTGATGACGCAAGAGTTCCGCGCGGCTGTCGCTGAAGCGAGTGCCGGCTTTCTCGGAGGATGGGGCGCCGCGCGCGGAGGCCCCGACTAGGGCGCTAGCAATGCCCGGTCTTTCTTAGGCGCCAGCTGGGTACACCTATGTATTCAAGCGCCCAGAGCCAGTACAGCAGTCCCAAGATCGATGCGCCGATGAGACAGATGATGGCAATCGTGCCGGTCCAGGTATCTCGCGGCTTCGAGTGCTGGTATCCATGGCGCGCACCGATGGCCTCGGCCTTTCTCTCAACCACCTGCTTGTCCGCGGCACTCAAGTGGCCGTCCTGGGCGAGCCACTTCGAAGTCGCGGTGATGTCATCGACGTCGTCTTCGGTGAACACCCCGAAATCGGGGTCCTCGACGTAGACGCTCACGGGGCTGACGACGCAGACCATTGGCTCGCCGGTGTCGATGCTGAGGATGAGGTCGGGCGGATCGTCGCAGTCCACGGAGTCATCGAAGGCCACTGCGTATGGGGAAGGACCGGGCTCGTTCGCTGCCCGGATGAGGCCAAACAAGGCGGCGAGTATCAAGAACACCATCGCGCCCGCTCCGGTGAGCTTCACCGTGCGACCAGGGCGTCCCCATGCCCTCATCCGTTCTGCGGCGACTCCCGCGCGGTCTTCGGGCGTCTGTTGACGCAGCGGGCTCTCCGCCGGAGTAGGCGTTCGCCAACGGGGGGAGAGGCTGTCGGCCACCCCGGCGGCGTTGAAATGTTTCCATGCCGCCCTGACTTGGACGCCCAGTCGGTCAGCCTCCTGGC
The DNA here is from genome assembly GCF_002291145.1 of Streptomyces sp. SA15. Taxonomy (GTDB): domain Bacteria; phylum Actinomycetota; class Actinomycetes; order Streptomycetales; family Streptomycetaceae; genus Streptomyces. The sequence goes on along the minus strand of NZ_NTGE01000148.1, from coordinate 448 downwards.
GGATCTCGTGTTCGACGGCATCCTCCAGCGTCGCTGGCTCGATGGTCACACCCCTACGGGCCAGCTCAGCCCAGGTCTGTGCTACGGCCACTCTGAATGCCCTGGTGTCCTTCACGCTCGGCAGCCTAGGGATTTGGTGGACACGCGCCCTCACACCCTCACAACGTCGGCACCCCGGTCCTCGCGATCAACTCGCGTGTGTTCCGCTCGAAGGAAGGCGGTCGCGGGGAACGGGAGGAATGTACCGGCGAGCACCGGGACCCGTCCCGAGACCAGGGGCTACCGCTGGACTGCAAGATCCACTTTCGATACATGCCCTAGTACTCCAGCAGCGGTTCGTGTCTTGAGCTGCGTTTTCGGTAGTGGCAGCGGCGGGCCATGGCTTGGCGGTGTCTTCTCCAGGCCGACCAGTTCAGTGCGTGGATGACGGGATCGCGGTCGGCTCGTG
>NZ_NTGE01000072.1 GCF_002291145.1 Streptomyces sp. SA15 | reverse complement strand
GGGGCTCAGCCTGCCTCCAGCTTCAACCGGTCACTGCGATGACCAGCGGCGGGCCTCTCATCCCGCGAGATCCATCAGCGCCTCGTGGCGCACAGCCGAGTTCGTCGATGCAGAGCAGGTCGACGCGTCCGTAGCGGGCGATGGTCTTGGTCAGGATCTTCTCGTCGGCGGCCTCGACCAGCTCGTTGGCCAGCTTCGATGCCAGGGTGTATTTCACCCGGAAACCTGCCATCGCGGCTTCGGTGCCGAGCGCGATGAGCAGGTGAGACTTGCCGGTGCCGGAGTCACCGATCAGGCAGAGCGGCAGGCCCTTCTTCACCCACTCGCAGGTGGCCAGCGAGCCGACGACGGCGGAGTCGATGTTCGGATTGGCATCGAAGTCGAACTCGCGCAGCGATTTCTCCCGGGGGAACTGGGCGGCCTTGATCCGGCGTTCGGAGCGGCGCCTGGCGCGGTCGTCGCACTCGGCCAGCAGCAGTTCGGCCAGGAACACCAGGTAGGACATCTGGTCGTTGCCGGCCTTGGCCGCCAGGTCGGGAAACTGGTTGCGGATCGTGGGCAGTCGCAGGACCCGGCATGCCTGGTCGACGGCGGCTTCGGCGGCTTGTTCACTCATCCGGCGGCGAGGGCTCATGGCGGCGGCTTCTTCCTGCTCGGCTTCTGGGTAGGTCTCGGGGCCGGCGCGCGCCCAGCGGGGGCCACGGCGGCTCGCCGGCTGGGAAGCAGCTGGTCGTAGATCGACACGTCAGGCATGGGGCGGGTGTCTTTGGGCAGTTGCGCCAGGCGCCGCTGGGTCAGCGAGGTGACGGTCGCTGCGACGGCCCGGTCTGCCTCGGTAGTGGCTCGGCGTCGTGGCTTGGCCGAGGTCGGTTCGTCGTTGTCGGCGATGCGGCGGGCTTCCAGCGCGGCCGCGTCCGCGGTGAGCGCTCCGACCTGGAGCGCGGCGGCCAGGCCGGCGACGACGTGGTCGTGCTGCATGTGCCGGTGCAGCAGCAGAACCTCGATCAGAGCGCGGGTGCCGGCGGTGTCGCCGTGGGCGTTGCAGGCGGCTGTCCACCAGGCTTCGTGGATCGGGGTGAACTTGCCCGTAGCCCGGGCCTGTTCGAGGACCGTGGCGCCGGGCAGCGCGCCCGGTTTGCGCAGCAGCGCTTCGAGATAGTGATCGAGCTCGAGCCGTGATCCGCTCTTGGTCAGCAGCCGTTCGTGCTGGGCGATCTCGGTGCGGCCGTCGAACACCAGGAGCTCGGAGGCGTGCAGCAAGACCCGGACCTGGCGGCCGATGAACCGGGTCGGGACCGAGTAACGGTTGGTGCGGACGGTGATCTGGGAGAACCGGTCGACCCGTGGGGTGAACCAGCGGCCGGTCTCGAACGTCTCGACGGGCAACGGCTTCAACGACGGCCGTTCGACGGCGAACAGCTCGCCGATCGTGTGGGGACGGGTCCCGATCCGCCGGGCCTCGTCGGCCAGATCCCACTCGTCGATCAGCATGTTCAAGTGCGCCAGCGAGTCGATCTCGGGGACGGGAACGAAGTGGTTGCGGCGAACCCAGCCGATCTGGCCCTCGACGCCGCCTTTTCTCGTGGGCGCCCTCGATTCCCGGCGTGCAGTAGAACGGCTCGATGCCGTAGTGGGACCGAAATGCGGTCCACCGGTCGGTCTCGACCCGGCGCCGCGTGAAGCCGAGCACCGACGCGACCGCGGCCTTCAGGTTGTCATACCGGATCTTGCCGAACGGCACGCCGCCCAGCACTCTGAAAGCGTGCTCGTGGCCCTCGAAGAACGCCTCCTGACCGCCGGAGGCGAACACCCGGTGCACCGCCTTCCCGGAGAACGACAACCGCAGGCAGAACAAATGGCACTTCACCAGCTCGCCCCGCAAACGGACCGCGACCTCGCCGAAGTCGACCTCGGCTTCGGCGCCGGCCAGGTGCGACTGCTCGATGAACACCTGCGCCGGGCCACGGCCGGCCTCGACCCGAATCTCCGGCTTCCGCTTGGCGACGTAGGCGCGCACGACCTGGTAGGACACGTCGTCCATCGCGTGCTCGTTGATCAACCGGCGATAGATCCGGACCACCGTGTGACGCTGCTTCCTCGGCGCATCCAGATCAGCCAGCAGCATCTGGTCGATCACCGGCTTGAACGGATCCAGCTTGGAACGGCGAGGCGCGTACGGTTCCCGAGGTTGCGGCCACGCCGAACTCAGCGCCTTCTGAACAGTCCGCCAGCCCACCCGGTACTTGCGCTCCAGCGCCCGGTTCGACATGCCCTCGCGAGCGTCACGCCGCAGCGCGGCATACAACTCGACCTTCGACTGACCAGGCGGCATCGGCGGTGCTCCTTCACTGAGCACATTCACCTTGCCACCGCAACCCCGCGAGTGACACTACTTCTCACGAACAACTTCCCAGCTAACCAGCCGGTGACATCCACTCAGACGGACAACTGACAACCCACAAACACCGTCAGAGCCATCCTTGCGAAAACCATTGGTGCCCGGCTTGCTCCGCTGATGGACTGACGTCCTACCGTGAGTCTGCCGCGTGACGGAGGTAGTGGTTGTGACAGGTTATGACGTGCTTGCCGAGGTGTACGAATGGCTCATCTCGGATGCAAAGTTGCCTCCAGCCGAGTTCGCTGCGTCGTTCGACGACGTCCTCAATCTCCTGCCGTCGAACGCTCATGTCCTCGACTGTTCGTGCGGAACCGGACAGTTGGCGGTTGGCCTCGCCGGTCGTGGCATGCAGGTTGTCGCAACTGACGCCAGCGAGGCGATGGTTCGTCGGACTGCAGAGTTGTCTGAGGAGTTCGGGGCATCCGTCCGGGCCGTACGGGCGAACTGGGAAGAGTTGCCCGACCATTTCCAGGACAACACGTTCGACATGGTGTTCTGCGTTGGCAACTCGCTTCACCATGCCACGGGCGCGACAGGCAGGGGTGCTGCTCTGGAGTCGATGTCACGGCTTCTGCGCCCCGGCGGGCGCTTGGTACTCACATCCCGCACTTGGGAACTCGTGAGGGCCAGAGGTTCCCGGCTGGAGATCAGTGACCGACTCGTCCGCCGGAACGGTCGCGATGCCGTCGTGGTCTACCGCTGGGAGATTGCGCCGCATTGGGAAGAGGAGCACCACATCGAGATTGCGATCGCGCAAGTTGATGCGACCGGGTTGGTTCTTGTCCGCTCGGAACTGCTGTCCTGCTGGCCCTACCGGTACGAGGAACTCGAAGTCGAGCTGCACCGGGTCGGACTCCAGACGGAACTGAGCACGTTCGATCTTGAGGCCGAGAACTACATGGTGGTCGCGAGCAAGGTATAAACACCGGACTCTCAGTCCCTGGCCGGACCGCGCGGTTGCTCGCAGGACGCTTGCGCCCTCTCATCGGTGCGGGTTCAAGTGGTCAACGCAACGCCTCGGACGAGGAGTGCTCGTCGATCAGACGGCGGTAGATCCGGGGTGACGGTGTGGCGCTGTTTCCTGGTCGCGTCCAGATCAATGAGCAGGATCTCGTCGATCAGCAGCGTGAACGGATCCAGCTTCGACGGCCGCGCCGAAGCGGTTGTCGTGCGTGGCTGCGGCCAAGCCGAGGTCAGGGCCTTGTTGACCGTGCTCCAGGTGACGCCGTACTTGCACTGCAACGCCCGGTTCGACATGCCATCGCGGGAGTCGCGCCGCAGCGCGGCGTACAACTCGACCTTCGACTGGCCAGGCGGCATCGGGGGTGCTCCTTTACTGAGCACATCCAGCTTGACACCGCAACCCCGATGGTGACGTCAGAATTCGCGAACATCTTTCTGGGCCATCACCTGGTGCCGTCAGCTTTCACGAACAACTGACGTCACCAACTACCGACAGAACCACCCCGGAAATCCCGCCGAACGACCTGGGTGTATCCCGACTGCAGACATCAAGGTCTTCTTCCCATAGGGAAGCGGTGGCTTCGGCCACGGTACCGCCGTGCGCTGCGCATCTCGTGAAGTGGCCAACACGGCTGTACAGGCAGGTCCCAGCGTGGCGACGACTTCTACTTGGCGGAGCATGGCATCGGAGCGGTTCTGTAGCTGGAATCGCAGCGGCGCGTATCGACGCGCCTCCACACCTTGCATAGCGAGAGGAATCTGCCGACGGCAGCCGTCGATGTATTCCTCAACCTCGGCTCGGTACTGCTCTGGGGTTCGCATGTCCCGGGCCAGAGAGAACTTCGCTCCTGTGCCGGCAAGTTCGGCAAGATCGCCGATGGTCAGGCGATCGTTATACCGTGGCACTGGTGTCCGTGCCTGTGGCGGTGACTGGAACATTTCCCGACGCCGCGCTTCCAGTAGCTCCTCCAGTTCGGACTCGCGCACCCAGAGATCTGTCACAGCGCCGTCCATCACGCCAATCTCGATGTCCATCCGCCGCTCACCCCGCAGCAGTCTTGCTGACAGGCCGTCGATGTCGACAGGGCGCGCAGGCATCGACTTTCCAGGCAACCGTACGAACACCGTGCCGCTCTGGCAGGTGTCGTACGTCTTCTGCAGCGTGTGGATAGGGTCGCCCCATTTCGGCGGCATCACGTCGACGACCATCACTTGTTGGGTGCCGGCACCTGCATCGAATGGCACGTACGTGACATCGAAGCGCGGTCTTTCCCCTGTGTACTGAGTCAACCAGGGGAACAGATCCGCAGGATCGATCACGGAAGTTCCACAGAGATTCCCAGGCTCAGCTCCCACCAGGACATAGGCATGGCCCTCAGCCCACTGGGCGGCGACATCTGGCATCCGGTTCGCGAATCCGAGGATCGCCTTCGCCACCGTGAAACGCCCAGCCGCCTTGTTCAGCTCCAGCGTCGACTTCCACTCCAACCACAACTTCTCGTCAGCGGGCGATGCGTCCAGCACAGCTTTGATCAAGCTCTGCCGCTCATGCAGGCCGACCACTGCCCGCGAGGAGTCAAAGTCAAGCAATCGCCGTCTCCGTTCACTTCTTGCGTGGGACCAGCATGGCTGATCAGCGCACCGAGCCGCGTGGCCTTTATGAAGGGCTGCCCGTCGTAGTCCTGGCCCTGGCGGGCGGCACCGGACGATACCTGGCCGTCGACGGCACCAGCTGGGGCGTCGCCGGGGTCACCGCCCCTTGCCAGGCACTCAGCTGCTGCAGCGTGCGGGAGCGCAGGGGCTGTGACTCACCATGTCGCTCGCCTGCCTCGTCCTGGCAGCCGCCCAGCCATTCCTGTCCCGCGCCGCCGCGGCTCGCACCTCCCCAGCAGCGCACACCTCCCCGACGAACCCGCAGTCAAAGGCACGCGGTGTGCCGTGACAGGGCCGAAACCAGCGCGCGAAATCGCGGACCGTGAGCGAGTCCGGACTCCATGCCGTATACGGGAGCGAGCCTTGCCGCAAACCTGCCGATCAAGGCCGCGCGGCGATGCATGGGCGAACCGGGTGCGACCCATGAGGCATCGGTCTCTTTCCCGGACCGGTCTGCCAACCACCCAAGTGATGTTCCATGATGAGCGAGCCATGCACCCACCAGCCACGGCTCCCCGCGCGCCGCTGCCCGTCCTCCGGGCCGCGGTGTTCGCCGTCGTCGGCACGGTGCTGGGGGTGAGCGCCCACCACCTGCTCGTCGAGGGACCGGTGCCGTGGGCACAGGGCGCGGCCGCGGCCGCCGTTCTTTTCGGTTTGGGGCTGGTCGGCACGCGCCGTCCTCGCCGCCTGGCCACGGTCGTGGTCTGCAGCGTCGCGGGGCAGTCCGGGCTGCACCTGTGGCTGACGCTCACCGCGCACGCCGGGCACATGCGGGCCACGGCCGCGCATCAGCACGGTGGGCAGCTCCATGACGCGCATGCGGCCTGGCACGAGCGGCTGCACGACTCCGTGGCCATGACGGCGGCGCACGCACTGGTCGCCGTGCTCGTGGCCGTCCTGCTGCATCGCGCGGACGTGGCGTGCTGGACGTTGGCCCGCGGTGTGACGGCGGCGCTGGACGCGGTGCGGGCGAACGTCGCCGCCGCCCGGATGCTGTGCACGCGACCACCGGCACCCGGGCGACTCGGGCTGCCCGTTCTCGTACCGGCGGAGAGTGAGCGGCCGCCGGCGATGGGTCCGGTGCTCGCGTATGCGGTGGTACGGCGGGGTCCTCCGCCGACGAGGGCAGCTCTCGTCAACTGACCCCGCCGGGGCGCCGGTTCCGCTCACGCCGTACGGCGCCCGCCATACCCCCATGCCTGGAGACACCTATGTCCCGCATCACCCTGCCGCGCACCGCGCGGCGCCTGACCGTCGCTGCTGCCGGTGCGGCAACCGCCGTTCTGCTCACCGCCGTTCCGGCCGCCGCCCACGTGGAGGTGGAGTCCGACAAGGCCCAGGCCCTCGCCGAGAACGTCGAGCTCACCTTCGTGGCCGAGTCGGAGTCCGCCACCGCCGGCATCACCGAGCTGCGGGTGGTTCTGCCCGAGGGCATCGCGCCTGCCGACGTGGCGTACAGGGAAGGCCCCAAGGGCTGGAAGTTCACCGCCGGCGACGACGGCTACACCGTCAAGGGCCCGGCCGTGAAGGTCGGCGAGGACGCCGAGTACTCGGTTGTCGTCCGGCAGCTGCCCGACGCGAAGGAGCTCGCGTTCAAGACGCTGCAGACCTACAGCGACGGCAAGATCGACCGCTGGATCGAACTGGGCGAGGCCAGCGGCGGCGGCCACGGCAACGAAGCCCCGGTGCTCGAACTGAAGGCCGCCGCACCGGGCGCCAAGCCGGTCAGCCCCTCCCCCAGCGAGTCGGAGAGCCCCTCTGCGTCACCGACGCCGACCGCCGAGGAGACGTCCGTCTCGCCCTCGCCGCAGGCGGCAGACACTGAGAAGGACGACGATGGCGGGCTGTCGGCGGGCGCCTGGACCGGAATCGTCGCGGCGATCCTTGTCGCGGTCGCGGCCGTGGTGTTCGTCGTACGCCGCCGGGGCAGCACCCAGCAGTAGTCCGGCAGTCCACTCTCAGGGCCCTTGCGCACCGAGTCGTCTCGGAGTGCAAGGGCCCTCGTACGGCTAAGGGCCCCTCGTACGACTACGGCATGTCAGTCGTGCGGAGCCTTCCCGCTCACCCGGTGATCCGCGTGGCTGAGCACCTCCACCACCAGGCGCCGCAGATGCCCGTCGCTGAGCCGGTAGTAGATGTGCCGCCTCTCCCGACGGGTGTCCACCAGCCCGGCCAGCCGCAACTTCGCCAGATGCTGACTGACCGCCGTCCGCGACGCCTCGCACCGCTCTAGAAAGACGGCGACCTGCACGCGAACCTGGACCCGGCCCAGGAAGCGGACCTCCTACTGGCCCTCGTTGCCGGCCTCGGCGACGCGGTCCTGCTCGGGCACCGAACGCCGGCGGAGGTGAAGTCACTCGTGGACCATCATCTGTCCCGCCTGATGCCGTGACCCGCAAGGCGGGTTGAGAGCCTTGAAGATCTTGATCCACAGACATCCGAGCTTGGTAAGTGGTCAAGCCCCAACAGCGTCGGTGACTGTGGCCGCAGCGGGGACGCTCTGCTCGGGTCGAACGTCCGACCTGTCTGCAGGCAGTGGAGCAGGCAGCCCAAAAGGCGGTTGAACAGGTGGCGCATGGCGGCGGTGTGCCGGTCACCGGCGGCTCGACGTCTGTCGTAGTGCTCCTTGATGAGGGGTGAGGGCAGCGCCCCGAAGATCCAGACATAGCCTGCGGCCACCATGGTCAGACGACAGGGCATGAGGCGATCCATCGCGCAAAGAAAAGCAGCTTCTTAACCGGACTGCCACGACAAGCGCCGCACTGCTGGTCACGGACACCGTCATATGACGCTCAGTCGGATCGGTACAACTCCAGAGCATGCCGCTGACCAGCAGCGATAGCGAAGTGCAACTGGATTATCAGGAGGCGGGGCTGGCGGGCGGCGATAAACGAGTTACCGGCCCAGAAGTTGCGCGACGGGCAAGGAGAGGAGAGGGAAACCGCACGTTGGAGTGATCCCCTGTCGGATTGTCGCACGACCGACATCCCTGAGGCCATGATCTGCGGGTCGAGGTCGTCGGCGGACACGCTGTACCGAGCACGGCAGCGCCGACGGCTCCATGTCTCTGTGGGGGTTTCTCAGTTGCACACGAATGTCTTCAGCATGCCCGCACGCCCAGCCGCTCTCCTGAGCGTCTCGGCTCTGATGATCGGCGGCGCACTGGTCGCCGGACCGGCCTATGCCGTACCCGCGGAGCCACACTCCGGCTCCACCGGCAAGGCGACCGCCGTGGCGGCGCGCGCCGACCTCGGGGTCTCCGTGGAGGGCGTCGGCGACGTTCCGGTGAAAAAGGCCCTCGGCGACCTGAGCGCGCCCGGCGACGCGCAGCAGACGCTGCTCACCGCCGAGGTGAACGGTGCGAACAACGGGCAGCCCACCACGCTGGTCAAGGCCAAGGTCGCGCATTCCAGCGTCAAAGCCGACGCGCACCGGTCGGTGGGCGACGTCAAGCTCGTCGGCGTACGGGCCTACGCACCCGGCCTGCCCACCAACCCGCTGCTGAGCGCCGACCTTCTGAAGGCCACGGCCTCCTGCGAGACGGGCAAGAAGCCGACCGCGAAGGCCGCGCTGGCGGACAACGTGACCGTCCTGGGCAAGCCGGTCGCCGTGAACGGGCCCGGCGACCAGCACGTCGAGGTGCCGGGCGTCGGCACCGTCGACCTCGTCCTGGAGAACGCGACCACGACGGACAGCACGGGGGCCGCCACCGCGCTTCGGCTGAAGTACACAGTGACGCCGGGCAAGTTGGGTGTGGTGAAGGCATCCGGAGAGATTGTGCTCGCCGAGGCCACCTGCGCGATGCCGGACGGCTCCGGCGCCGCCCATGACGGTTCGGACAGTGAGGGTTCAGACAGTGATGGTTCGAACGGTGCCGGATCCGGCAGTGGCGTGGCCGAGGACGGCTCGTCCGACGGCCAGTCCTCCGGCGAGTCCGCCGGTTCGAAGGGCGCCGAGGACGCCGACGCCGCGGGCAATCTGGCCAGCACGCAGACCGGCGACGACGACTTGAGCCTTGCCGAGACCGGTGGCAACTCCGCCACACCTGTCATCGCCGGCGTGGGCGGGGCGCTCCTCCTCGGCGGCGCCGCGGCCATCTATCTGATGCGTCGCCGCCGCACCACTCAGAACGACTGACGCGGGACCGGTCGCGGGCGGCGCTCCCGCCCGGGGCCGGGGCCGGACCTCGTTCAAGCCCAGCGCAGCGGTAGGTTCGAGCGGCGATGGGCTTCGGCGAGGTCTGGGCCAGGAATCGAAGGCTGTACGTGCGTGTTGCGTTCACTGTTCTCTCTCGTCGAGTTCGCCGTCGATCTGTGCCTGGCGCAGCAGGTCAGCGAGTTCGACCTCCAGGCGGTCGGGGCCTGCCATCAACGTCTGGGCGGCTAGATCGGGATCCGTCATCGCCAGCGACCCGGCTCCATCAGACCCGGGGCCTTCCACTCGTCGTACGCCGTCCTGATGGGCATACCGTCCGCCATCGATCGACAACGGTCAGTATCCGGGGTGGAGTGGTATTCCGGTTTCAGTGAATCTGCACATCGCATGCGCAACCTCGGGGCACTGTGCGAGGGTTCCGCACGACACGCCTGCCGTATAACGCTCTGTTCGTGCGCCAGTGTCCCGTTCGGAAACCTGGTCGCGATACCAGTCGGGTCCCGGTGCCACGCGACATGAGGAGAAGCTGTCCCCAAGTCGTGTGCGAGCCTGCACGGATGCGTAGCCTGTTCGTTCAACTTCTCGGGAGTGTAGGCCGGTTGGTTGGAGGCCCGGCGTGCCCCGTGCTTTGATCATCAGCGCCGCAGGCCCGTGCGAGAGTCTCCCGAAGCGGGGATCGCACGCCCTTCTGCGGCGGAGACCCGCGATCTGTTTCCAGCGGGGCCGTCCCCCTTGTGGATCATCCATACGAAGGGAAGTTTCATCATGAACTCCGCTCCCCAGGTTGAGACCGTTGAGATCTCCGACGTTGAGCTCGACAACGTCTCGGGCGGCCTGAACCCGCACGCCAGCCTCGTCGTCGGCCCCACGGCGGTCAGCAGCGGGGATGTCCTGGCCGAGATCGACGGCGTCAAGAACGAGGTCCTGGGCGCGGCCGGCCAGTACCACCACGCCAGCGTCAGCGCCTCCCTCTGATCGGCAGCCTGGATACCAGTCGGCGAGCCATTTCCACCTGACGGTGTGATTGGGCTGTTGGCGGACTGAGGCTGTACGGAACAGCAAAGCTCCTGGCAGTAACGGGTTCTTGACCGAGATCACCCGTCTCTGCCAGGAGCTTCTCCTGCGTGTTCACCCGTCGTGACCTGTCCAGCCGCCCCGTGGCGCCTGAGGGGTACTCCGCATCGGATTGCACGAGATCGGGATACGGGGGTGGGCGCGGCCCGCCGTCGAGCCCCCAGCGGCCAGGGCCGGATCGGATGCAGGCTGCACTGATGAGGCGTCGGCGAACTGTGGCGTGTTGCGGGCGGAGGGGTTTGAGGGGGTGTGACACTTGTGTGAGGTATGGCGCTGATGACTATGGGGGCGTGGGGGACAGCCCGTCGTGCCCTACGGTGCGGGTTCGTCAACGCTCGCTACGCACTCGGTACGAACGAGGACAGTGTTGGGCATACCAGACGAACCCCGCCGCGTGCAGGCGTACGACGGGGAATTGGGCGCGGCCGTCGCGCGGGCTCAGGAAGGTGACGAGTCCGCGTTCGCGGTCGCGTACCGGATCGTGCAGCCCGGACTGCTCGGGTATCTGCGCGGGCTGGTCCGGGACGACGCCGAGGACGTGTCGTCCGATGCCTGGCTGGAGATCGCCCGGGACCTGGGCCGGTTCAAGGGCGACGGCGCGGGCTTTCGCGCCTGGACCGCGACCATCGCCCGGCGCCGGGCGATGGACCATCTGCGCCGCCAGAAGGTACGGCCCCGATCGGCGGCGCTCGAACAGGACGCACAGGACCTGCCCCGCCCGCACAGCGCTCCCGACCAGGCGCTCGAGTCCCTCTCTACCGAGTGCGCCCTTCAGCTGGTCCGCGGGCTGCCGCGGGATCAGGCCGAGGCCGTGCTGCTGCGCGTCGTCGTCGGCCTGGACGAGCCCGCCGCCGCCCGTGTCATGGGCAAGCGTCCCCGTGCGGTGCGCACCGCCGGGTGCCGTGGGCTGCAACGCCTCGCCCGCCAGCTCGGCGTCGCAGATGTGACGCACGAGGTTCCCCGGACGCTGGGGGAATCGACATGAACGGTAACGACGGCCGACCGTCGGACAGGGACGGATGCGGGAACGGGATGAACGCGGACATGGGTGAGCCGCACAACGACGGCAGGGCCCCCGGCCGTCGGCGCGTGCACCCCGGCGACGCCGTGACCGGGCCGGAGGGCGCCGCACTGGAGGCGCTGCTCTCCGCCCTGCCCCAGCCCGGTGCCGACACCGGGGGCGAGCAGCGA
>NZ_NTGE01000042.1 GCF_002291145.1 Streptomyces sp. SA15 | reverse complement strand
GGGGCTCAGCCTGCCTCCAGCTTCAACCGGTCACTGCGATGACCAGCGGCGGGCCTCTCATCCCGCGAGATCCATCAGCGCCTCGTGGCGCACAGCCGAGTTCGTCGATGCAGAGCAGGTCGACGCGGCCGTAGCGGGCGATGGTCTTGGTCAGGGTCTTCTCGTCCGCGGCCTCGACCAGCTCGTTGACCAGTTTCGTGACGAGTGTGTAGCGGACGCGGAAGCCAGCCATGGCGGCCTCCGCCTCGGTGCCGAGCGCGATCAGCAGGTGGGACTTGCCGGTGCCGGAGTCGCCGATCAGGCAAAGCGGCAGCCCCTTCTCGACCCACTCGCAGGTGGCCAGGGTGTGGATGACGGCTGCGTCGATGTTCGGGTTGGCGTCGAAGTCGAAGGCCCGTAGGGACTTCTCCCGCGGGAACTGTGCTGCTTTGATGCGTCGTTCGGAGCGGCGGCGGGCGCGGTCGTCGCACTCGGCCATCAGGAGTTCGGCGAGGAACCCGCGATAGGACATCTGGTCGCGGGCGGCGGCTTCGGCCAGTTCGGGGAACTGGGCCCGGATGGTCGGCAGCCGGAGCATGCGGCATGCCGGGTCGACGGCGGCGGTCGCGGCCTGCTCGGTCAGCCCGCGGTGTCGTTTGAGCGTCACGGCATCTCTCCTTGGGCGGCGGGGCGGTCGGCCGACTGCCGGTTCCGCAGCAGCTGTCGTAGGCCGCGACCGAGGGCAGCGGCCGGGTGTCGGGCGGCAGCTGGGCCAGCCGCCGTTCGGTCAGTGAGGTCACGTTCGTCCGTTCCGACGCCGCAGGAACAACGGGAGCCGCGACCTCGTCGGCTTCGGCCGCCTTGCGTGCCTCCAGGGCGACGGCGTCTGCGGTCAGGGCGCCGGCTCTGAGCGCGGAGGCGAGCCCGGCGACCAGGTGTTCGTGGGGGACGTGGCGGCCCATCAGCAGGACCTCGATCAGGGCCCGGGTGCCGTCCCGCTCGCCGTGGGCGGACTTCGCAGCCTCCCACCAGGCATCGTGAACCGGCGTGAACTTCCCTGCGGAACGGGCCTGTTCGAGGGCGGTGGCTCCGGGAAACGCGCCGGGCTTGCCGACCAGGGCTTCCAGGTAGTGGTCCAGATCCAGCCGGGCCTTCCCCTTGGCGATCAGCCGTTCATGACGAGCGACCTCCTGCTGGCCGTCGTAGACCACCAGCTCCGAGGCATGCAGCATCGCCCTGACCGTCCGCCCGATCAGCCGCACCGGCACCGAATAGCGGTTGGTGCGGACACTGATCTGGCTGAAGCGATCCACCCGCAGGCTGAACAGCCTCCCTGTCTCGAAGGGTTCGTCCGGTAACGGTTGCAGCAGCGGCCGTGCGACGGCGAAGTGCTCGCTCACCGGCCGCAGCCGGGCCGATCCGGCGCCGCTCGTCCTCCTCATCCCACTGCTTCCCTGCGAGCGGCGCGCTGCAGCCCGGGAAGTCGCCTGGACGCAGGCCGCCGAGACCGGCGAGGGCCGCTGGCCGGGCCGGCGGACGCGAACTTCCCGGCCTGGTCCTGGACCTCGACGCCACGCTGATTACCCCACTCGGAGAAGGAACAGGCCGCCCCGACCTATAAGGGCGGCTTCGGCTTCCATCCGCTGCTGTGTTTCCTTGCGAACACCGGCGAGGCCGTGTCCGGCCGGCTGCGGCCGGGCAACTCCGGAGCCAACACTGCCGCCGATAACATTGCGGTGCTCGACCAGTCGCTCGCGCAGATCCCCGACGCTCACCGGCACGGCATCGACATCCTGGTCCGCGCCGACAGCGCCGGATCCGCGAAAGCCTTCCTCGCCCACGTCCGCGACGTGCGGAAACGAGGAATCCGTACCTCCTTCTCGGTCGGATACGCGGTCACCGAGCCGGTCCGCCGCGCGGTCCGGGCCATGCCCGACCGACTCTGGCATCCCGCCCTGGACCAGGACGGGACCCTGCGTGATGGCGCCGAGGTGGCCGAGCTGACCGGGATGGTCGATCTGGACGGCTACCCGCCCGGCACCCGCATCATCGTGCGCCGGGAGCGGCCGCACCCCGGAGCCCAGCTGTCCCTGTTCGATCAGGACGAGGGCCCTGCGGCATCAGGTGTTCCTCACCGACACCCCGTACTCCGGCGGCGGTTCCGCCCAGTTCCTGGAGGTCCGTCACCGCGGGCATGCCACTGTCGAGGACCGCATCCGGTGCGGCAAGACCACCGGATTCGGCCGCTTCCCCTCCCGCGACTTCGGCGTCAACACCGTCTGGCTCGAACTCAGCCTCGCGGCGATCGACCTGATGGCCTGGACCCGTGTCCTCCTCTTGGACGGGGAGCTGGCCACCGCCGAGCCGAAGAAGCTCCGCTACCGGCTACTGCACGTCACAGCCCGCCTCACCCGCGGCGGCCGACGCCTGCGCTTGCGGATATCGGCGACCTGGCCCTGGCGAAACGAACTGGCCACGGCCTTCCACCGCCTCGCCGCATTGCCCCGTCCCGCCGGCTCAGCGGCAAACCCCCGTCCGCCACGACCCGAAGGACCTGGAGAACCCGACCACGCGCCGGGACTCCGCCATGCCCGAAAACCGAAATCCGCGTCGGTCACCCGACAGTCGCCCCTCACCGACCCCTCACCGACCCAACCGAAACGGCGAGGCTAACTGAACCCTGCCTCCTCAGGGATCCCAGACGTCGTTGCGCTCGGCGGTGCTGACATGCTGCTGCGATGACTGATGCGTGGGATGAGTGGTTGTCCACCTTGCCCAAGGACAAGCAGGACGTGGCGGGTGAGCTGCGAGATCGATTCGAAGAACTGGGCGCTGACGATCCGGAAGGCTGGACGCGCTCGGAGATCAGCGAGAACCTCCCGCAGCTCGCGCGCTTCCTCATACTGCGGGCCATCCGCCGGCAGTCGGTCAATTCGTGGGCCCACGCAGGTGCATTGACTACGATTCCTGCTGCTCAACGGCTGCTTGCCGCTGGCGCTGACCCGGGTGACCTGCTTGGTCTGGTTCAGAGCACCGTTCACGATACGGCCTTTGCCGTACTCGAATGCCTCGACGAGGGCCGGGATACCGAAGCCTCGGAGGAACACCCCGGCTGGAGCCTGGTGGAGGTAGGGGGAGCCCACGCTGGACCGAGTCGCAGGATCGAAGGGCTCCACGAGGATCTCCAGCCATAGATACGATCGGGCAGGATGGCGGGATGCCTGTTGATGAACCATGGGAGCGACTGCGATCTCGACTGCGGATCGGCGAATGCTTGACCGGGACCGTCGTACGCGTTCTCAAGCCCGGTGCCATCGGCATTTTCATTGATCTGGGGCTCTCTGTAGGCGGCTTCGTCGATGTACTCCTCCTTCCGCGTGACCCAGCCCGATGGCCGGCCGAGGGGACCGTGACCGACTTCGAGATCTGGTGGATGGACGAGCGCCCACAGATTCGGCTCAAGCCGGTCGAGTCGGCATACCTGCTGGAGGACTTCGACTGCTGGGTCGCCCAGCAGAACAGCGTCGCAGCCAAGCAATGGTTGCAAAGGGCTGGCGAGAGGCGCCGGGACGTGTAATCATCCGAGCGCATTCTCTCCAGCTGCCCCCTGGTCACTTTGCTCTCGTAGTCGTTCGACCTGCTGTTTCTTGGTGGCGATGTGCCGCAGGCTTTCCTGCAGTCCGGCGACTTCGCCGAGCCACTGCATCCGCTGGGCTTCCCCGAGACGTTTGCGGGTGTTGGTCTCGATTTCCAGAAGTCGGGGTTCCTGGGCCAGGTCAAGGCGGAGCATGGGACATCTGACGCAGGCGTTTTCATGCTGGCAGGGGGTTCCGTAGGGGCGGTCGCAGGTGCCGAGGGCGACCTTGCGTAGGCTGAAGTGGTCGCGGAATTCCTGCCATTCGGTGTCGCTCGGTTCGCGGTACTCCTCGCTGGGGCGGTGGGTCCGGCGCTGGTCGACGAACTGTCGGTAGTGGCGGATGACCTCCTCGGGGTAGACCGCGACGTATGCCTGGGTCGTGTTGAGATCGAGGTGGCCAGTAGCTTCGCGGCGATGTGGACCGGCAGGCCGCCGTTGACGGTCTCCGTGGAGAAGATTCTGCGGAAGTCCTGGGGCGTGAATCTCAGCGGTGTCCCATCGACATCGACGATGCCGGCCTGCAGGGCGAGATCGGTGAGGAGTTCGCGGATACGGTTGGCGCAGATGACCTGCAGCCGGTGCTGGGAGGGGCACTGGAACAGGTGTGGCAGCGGCGGGCCGAAGACCCGCTCGTAGCCGTCGTACCGGTTCAGCAGCGGGACCCGTCCGTCGGGCCTTTGATGCGGCGGATGATTCTGGCGAGCACTGCGACCAGGTCCGGGTCGGCGGGGATGACACGTTCGCGGTCGGTCTTGGATGGGCTGATCTGCAGCAGCGGCACCGTCTCGCCGGTGGGCGCCTGGTACTGGCGCAGGCTCAGGTGGGTGAGTTCAAGTAGTTCCTCGATCCTGGTGCCGGTGTGTCGCAGGACCTCGATGCCGGCCCAGGTCCAGAAGGCGTTGTTCTCCTGGCATTCGGCGTCGAACCGCGGGCCGGGCTCGTCGGCCGGGGTGATGAACAGCGCGGTGGGCCGCCAGTTGCTGCGTTCCCGGCCGGTGCGTCGATACCGCCGGTCCTCGATGGTGAATTCCTCGCCCGGCTTCGCGGATCGGGCCGCTTCCAGGAGGAGGGTTGCGCGGTGCAGCCGGCCCTCGGCTGCGCGGACGAGCTGCGGGAGGACGGGGACCAGGGTGCGGGTGCGTTGCTGCATCCGCGCTTTGCGGTGCCGGGTCTCCTTGAGGTAGCCGCGGATGTCGGCTTCGCTGATCGGGCAGGGTGCGGCCCATTGGGCCCAGCGGGCCGGGTCCTCCATCGACCACTGCAGCAGGTCCAGGTAGAAGGAGCGCACGGCCAGGAACACGCCGTGGGAGGTGCGGCGCGGTCGTCCGTCGGGGAGCACGCGGACACGTTGCTTCCATTCCTGGGCCACCGTGTCGGGCAGGTTCAGCGAGGCGATGCCGGGGTGGTGGCGTTCCAGGTCGCCCCAGAACAGGTCGGCCGGCATCTGCGCTTGGTTGACCAGGGAGCCGTAGTCCAGGGTGGCGGACCGTTCGGCGATGTAGTGCACGAGAACGTCCCGGACCGCGCGGTCGGCGATGGGGTGGCGGTCGACCAGTTCGGCCGGGGTGAGCTGACCGCGGGCCTGGGCCTGCCGCAGTGTCGGTGGCGAGTCCTTCAGGCCGCCGACGGCGTGCAGGATCTCGTAGGCAAACGGCAGCGACGCCACCGTGCGGCCGGTCGCCCGACGGGCCTGGGCGTAGTCGGTGAGGTCCTCCAGCTCGAAGTCCAGCAGGTCCTTGCCGGTGACGATGCTCATGCGGGTCAGCACGTTCAGGGCGTCTGTCGCGTGCTCGTCGCAACCCTCACGTCCGCTGGCACGCTCCCGAAGTTTGGAAAACAGGGCTGCCTGGTTGTGGCGCCGGTAGGCGTCGTAGACACCCAGCAGCCGGCTACCGAACAGCCACCCGTAGGAGGGCCGAACCACCTGAAGGACGATCAGGATGCCCAGGCCCGTGGTGAATCGCGAGCGCGTTCCGGCGCTCAGGCCCTGTGGCCCCCCAGGTCGATCCCTGGTCGTCGGAACCGCTCAGCAGCCAGCGGTCCTGCCAGGTGTCGGCGGGGAACTCCTCCAGCCAGTCGAGCACCCGGGTCAGCGACAGCTGCTGACGCCACAGATTGCGGTCGGTCGGCTCGCTGAGCAGGCATTTGGCCAGCAGTGCGAGCTCGTCCGTCGGAGGGCCGCCCGGACTTGCCACCTATGACCCGCGCGGGCTCGGTCGCAGCACTCGTAAGGACGGTCGGGTCGACCACATGCCGCAGATCCAGCCGACGACGTGCACGCCGTCATCGAGGCGCTCGGGGCCGGGCCGGTTGAGATGTTCGCAAGCAGTGGCGGAGCGATCACCGCGCTCGCGCTCGTGGCGAAGTATCCCGCAGACGTGACCACCCTGGTCGCGCACGAGCCACCGCTGATCACCCTCACGCCGGACGGCCCGGCGGCCGTGCGGGCGCGGGCCGGTGTCCGGGAGGCATACGAAAAGCGGGGGTGGGGGGCCGGGATGGCTGCATTCGTGGCCATGCCCTCGTGGGAGGGAGAGTTCACCGACGCGTACTTCGAACAGCCAGAGGCGGATCCCGCCGCTTTCGGGATGCCCACGGAGGATGACGGCTCGCGTGACGATCCGCTGCTGTCCGACCGGTCATGGGCGATAAGCAGCTATCGGCCGGACGTCGACGCGATCGCGGCTGCGCCGACCCGCATCGTGATCGCTATGGGCGAGGAGTCAGGGCGTGCAGACCGGACGCACCTCCGTCGCGACCGCCGAGCTGCTCGGGCAGCGGGTGACCGTGTTCCCGAGCCATCACGGTGGTTTCTGCGACGGCGAGTTCGGATATCCGGGGAAGCCGGACGAGTTCGCGCATCGACTGCGGGAGGTCCTTGACGGCGCCTCGTAAGCCAACCGCTGGACGAGTAGTTCCGAATACCTCAGTAGCGGATCTCGCGAGGCTGTCCAACATGAGGGTGTGACATCGCCGCCGGGCCCCTGCTCAAGACAGTTCGCTCGGGCCCGCGATCAACATCCGAACTACTCGTCCAGGCCTGCCCCGGACCTTCCCACCCCCGGGGCTCCGGCCCCGATCACCATGAGAGCTGGGTACGCGCGGGTGTACTCACCTGGGGACGTTCGGGCGTACGCCGACACACGGCTTCGGGCAGCGCGGGCCCCCGCCGAGTTGGCAGGGGCCCGCGGCAGAAACAGCAGAGGAGCGCCGGGACCTGCCCTCGACGAGCAGCATCCTGGCCAGCACGGCTTACCGTCTGCTGGTGGCCTGACGGCCCAGCCTCACTTCAGGTGCCGGGCGAAGAACCCGGCCGCGTCCTCCCCTGCGAACTGCGGGACGCCCGTGTGCCCGCCCATATTGGCGTGCAGCGTCTTCTCCTTGGAGCCGAAGGCGTCGAACAGGTCCAGGGCCGCCTGCCGGTCGTTCCCTTCGTCGTCCCACTGCAGCAGGACATGCAGCGGAATGGTGACCCGGCGGGCCTCCTCGAACATGGCGGCGGGCACGAAACTCCCGGCGAAGAAGCCGGCGGCCACGATGCGCGGCTCGACCACCGCCAACCGGATGCCGATGGAGATCACTCCCCCCGAGTACCCGACCGGGCCGCCGATCTCGGGCAGCGAGAGAAGGGCGTCCAGGGCGGCCTGCCATTCCGGGACCGACTTTTCGACGAGCGGGAGGATGAGGGCGTCGATGATCTCGTCGCCGACCGGCTCGCCAGCCTCCATAGCCCGGCGAAGGTCGGCGCGGGCCTGCTCGGCGGCGGCCCAACGGGGCCGGTCACCGCTCCCGGGGAGCTCGATGGTGGCCGCGGCGAAGCCATCCGCCGCGGCGTGCCGGGCCCGCCCCGCCAGTCGGGGGTACATCTTGTGCAGTCCGAGCGGGGGGTGGCCGAGCAGGATCAGCGGCGCCGGTGCGGATGCGGAGGCGGATGCGGGCGTCCACAGGATGCCAGGGATCTCGCCGAGGGTGAATTCGCGCTCGAGGATGCCGTCGTCGAGACTCTGTTCAGAAGTGAATTGCATGGTCGTGCCTTTCGGGAGTGCGCATGAACGGCGCTCCCGGACGACCTATCGCCCGACCGTGACCCCGGAGGAGAGCACCCATGTGAATACGTTCACGGGTCCCACCTCCTCGTTCTCTCGCACGGCCTCCGGAAACGTAGCAGTGGTCGCGGTGGTCCGCCAAACGGGTTCTTGCGCGGGCTCCGTGGCCGGATGCCAAGGAGCCGGAACACCACGGCGAGCTACTTGGGGCCTCATCGCGACTTCCCGAGGCGAAACCCTGCGACGGCGGGGCGCGCTGGGGGCGCTGGGGGCGCTGTCGTTTCTTCTCGTGAACAAAGCCACCGGGGCTTAGAAACACGCACTGAGCGGGTACAGAGCCATGCGCAGCACGGCTCCGTCGGGCATCGTGATGTGATCACGCCGCTCGCACAGATCACTGGCGAGGCCGGGAAACAGCACACGCAGGTGCGGGGTGGTAGCGAACATTCCGATCAGGATCGAACGTGCGACTCGTCCTGGTGCGAGACGGACGGGTGGAGCCGGGTCAGGTCCTGGCAGGTAGAGGTGCGGACGGACCCGAGCGTAGGTCTTCAACTCATTGGCGAAGTCTCCATAGGCCGCGTCGCAGTTCGCGCCTGCGAGACTGTTGCAGTCGCCGCAGAGGCCTCGCAACCACATGCCCACAGTAGTGGGCCGGCCGTTGCTGCGTCTCTGATCGTGAATGCGAACGGTCGCGCTGATCACTTTGCCCTGGTTTCCAGCTGCCTGTGGCGGCACATGGGCCCGCGTCATCTCGCGTACCTCGCCGCATAGTCCGCAGGGACGCAGACCCGGCTTGCGCAGGTCAGCGCCTAAGGTCCCTGGAGGCCGCTTGTCAGGCATTCACGGAGGGTAGCGGGCCATGGGGCTCAGACGTCGGCCTTTTCGGGTGGAGGGCTTTGTTCCCGTTCTCAGCCTTGCCCGCGGGGTGTGAGCCCGGGCGGGGCCGGCGGGCAAGCAGGAGCCTGGGGCTGTTCCGCGCGGGTCCAGCCGTGGGCGTGCATAATCTCGGCCTCCCAGTCTTCGAACAACCTGGGCAGCACCTTTGGATCGCGGTCTGGATCGCGGTCTGGATCGCGGTGCCAGGCGATGAAGGCGCCGGCGGCGGGCCGGTCGGCGTCGCACGCCGGGCACAGCTCCATCCACACACCGGTGCCCCACGGGCCGTTCCACTCCAGCAGGAGATCGCCGCCGCAGCGGAAGCAGGGCCGCGGCCGTTCGTCTTCGTCCCGGCCGGCGGGGCACATGCGGAGGAGTTGCTCGTCGCTGATGTCATCGAGGTCACCGTCGGCCGGTGCGGAAGAACGAGCCGTCGGGGCGCACCACGTAGCGCCAGGTGAACGACATACAAAGCCCCTTTCGGGGTTGGAGCGTGACGCGAACGGCCACAATCCGCCCGCCTGCTGGGCAGCGTCAAGGGGCCTGGCGTCCTGCTCGCCGGCAAGTCGGCTCATCGGCATGCCCGAGCCGCTGCGCCGGGCGGTCCACCAGCTGGTTGCCGAGGCGGTCCAGATCTGCTGGTGAGGAGCTCTCCTACAAAATGC
The DNA here is from genome assembly GCF_002291145.1 of Streptomyces sp. SA15. Classification (GTDB taxonomy): domain Bacteria; phylum Actinomycetota; class Actinomycetes; order Streptomycetales; family Streptomycetaceae; genus Streptomyces. The sequence continues at coordinate 129,389 of NZ_NTGE01000042.1, read as the reverse complement.
TCCGTGCGCCGCAGCTTCGGATGCTGCACGGCCGTGGCCAACGGCAAGCTGAGCAGGCTCAAAGCCCCGAGAACGACCCGCAGAAACTGTTCACCGTGGAAGTCGACGCCCAACGCCATCAGACGCATGCCCTCTTGCAGGGCTCGGGTGACGTCGCGGGTATGCGTGTACTCGTTTGCAAGCCCTTGCGCGCCGCGCACAGGCACACCGGTGCGCGAACCGTGGTCCGGCTGGCGCAGGATCGCGTGGACTTGATCGGTGCGCAGAATGGGGCGTGTCAGCCGCTCGCCGAAGCTGTAGACCGACATTCGGCGCGGCGCGTCTTCGTCGTGGATCTGCGCGTCCATGAGGTCCTCGAACGCAACCGCCAGCGTGCCCATGGCCTCCAGGCGGCTGCCCTGTGAGTCGAGTTGGGCGGCCGTCTTCAGGTGTGCGCGGGTCTGGTCGTGCTGGACGACCTCGGCCAAGTCGATGTCGTCGAAGGCGAGACCGAAGACGCGGAGGATGTTCTCCTCGAATAAGTGGGCGGTGTCGGCTTTCGCGTCCGTGATGGCCACCGGACCGGGGAAGCCGGCCATCGGCATACCGGTACTTCGGCTCCGCCCGGGACAGCAACAGTCCAGGACTTCCTCACCTGCACCACGCCAATAGTCGCCAGTTGGCGACACTCCAGCCCCATCAGTCACTGTTCGTGATCCATCTCTGACGCAATGTCAGTGGGGAGTGCAAGCATGGTCGGCTGCGCGGAAATTTGCTACGAGGGGGAGGCATAGATGCCTTGGGTGAGGCCGTACGTGCGCTCTGATGGGACGCCGGTTCGCGGGCATTCTCGATGGGCTCCCGGCGCACGCCGGGAAATGGGGATCTTAGCCGCGGTCGCGGTCGCGGTCTTAGTCATGGGTGGGGAGGGCGGCGCTGCTACCGGAAGCAGCACCGGGACTTCACAGCAGCCGCGGCCGGCGGCCTCCTACCCGGTCACGTTCGAGGGGTTACAGGAGCAGGCGGCCCGTCCGGCTCCGCAGCCCACGGTGTCGTACCCGATCCGCTTCCCGAAGACGGAGAAAAATGCTCGGCCGTTGCCGACTCCGACGGTCTCCTACCCGATCCCGTGGGCTGGCGGTGACCAGTGACGCGGCGGCCCGCTCGGCGCCGCAAGGGCTCCAGGCCCTCCGAAGCAGTGCCGCTCCGCCGACCTGATCGGCTGCAGCGTTATGGGTTTTCTCGTTACTCCACAGCGCGGCCGATGAGTTTGTGGCTTCCGGCCGGTCCAAGCTCGTGACACCCTAGGAAAGGACACCGCCATGTCGGAGCTTCTCGTCGACTTCATCACCTCCCTCGACGGCCACGCATCAGGAGAGGGATGGCCCGGGTTCTGGGGCCTCGAGGGCCCGGAGTACCTCGCATGGCTCGGCGAGCAGCCCGAGGCCACCTACCTGATGGGAGCGAACACCTACCGCCTGATGTCGGGCTTCGCCGCAGGCGAGGTCCCGAATGGCCAAGACGAGTTCAGGCCCGCGGAAGAGGCGTCCGTCGACGAGCTCACGCAGGCGTCCAAGGTGGTGTTCTCGTCCTCACTCGAGGAGCCACTGACGTGGGCCAACTCCACGCTCATCCGCGACGACGCCGTCGAGACGGTCCGCGCCATGAAGTCGAGTGGCTCGGGGCTCCTCAGCACGATCGGCAGCCTCAGCCTGTGCCGGTCCCTGCTACGAGCCGGACTCGTCGACCGCTTCCGGGTCGTGATGTTCCCGGTGATCACCGGGGCCACGGGCGAAGAACGCATCTACGACGGCTATCCGGACGTTGCCCTCGAGATGATCGAGCACCGCACCTTCGACGGCCGCATCCAGCTGGTCGAGTACAAGCCCCGCGTGCTCGAGCACCCGCCGCTCGGCGTCCCTGCGTGACGTCGCCCCGTCCGCCGGTCTGGACGGCCGCCAGGCCAGCGCCGGCGGGCCAGCACCGGCGGGCCAGCACCGGCGGGCCAGCGCCGGCGGGCACGGAGCAAGACCTAATAGAGGGCGAACGGCCAACGTCAGGACGCCCGGTCCAGGTCGCGTCGAAGGAGTAGATCAGCCGAGCGACCTCCTCGCGCAGTGGCCTTCCGGTGTCATCGGGGATGCGCAGGTGGGCATACCGGTCTGGTGCTGGCCCCATCATCCGTCTCCGGCCAGAAGGCGGACGATGGTGGAGTCGATCTGGACCGGCCAGTCGATGTCACCGGCGGCGTCCGCCCGGGCCTGGATGGGTGTGGCTCCTCTGGAGGGACACCCAAACGGGCAAGGGTTTCAAACCCTCCAATCCCGACGACTGGTCGGCCCGCATCAGCGCCCCACTGCTGCCCAAGATCGTCGAAATCGGGCACGAGCAGGTGTTCGCGGCCCTGGCCACGGTCACTTTCCACGACCTGGACGCCGGCCCGTGGGGACAGGCCACCAGGGATGTGCAGGAGTGGGTCTTCGCCCCCCACAGCGTCTCGGCCCAAGAGCACAAGTTCAGTGACTCGGCGGCCGCCGCGGTGCTGCTGGTGGTCCTGTACGGCGACAAGGGACACCTCGTCCTGACCGAAGCGAACCGGTACCTGGAGCAGTCCCGTGGCGAGGAGTGAGCTGGCCGTCAACAAGATCGTGGCGGCTGCCGCAGAGCTCTGTCTGGCCGCCGTCGTCGCCCAGTTGGCGCAGGAAGGGATCCCGGCCACCGGCTACAGCATTCCCCCGGACGAGTCGCCCAACGACACCGACGGAGCGGCGGACGGATGGGTTGACATCCCCGACCAGTTCACCACCCGCCACTACGGGCCGGACCTGGACGAACTGGGTCTGTGGTGGAACTCGGTCTTGGTCTGGCGCATCCACACCAGCTACAGCCCCAACAGTTGATTGACACTTCTCAGCTGAGTGGTGATCTGGTAAGGAGAGGTTCCAACGCTGGCCGGTACACAGGGTGGGACGGCATGGGCGCGGTCGACTGGGAGGCGAGGAATGGGCAGTCGCCGGCCACGGCGGATGTTCGCCGAACACGCGGAGAATGTCGGCTTCGGGCAGATCATTCGACTGCACCGGTCGGACAGGATGGGGCGCCTGGGCAACCCCGACATGGTCTTTATATCTGTATTGATGTTCGACTTCGTGGCCCTCTTCGCCGCGGGAATTGCACTGCTCGGGCTGACCGTCGACGGCTCGCCGCTATGGCGGTTGCCGGTGCTTGGCTTGGTGCTGCTTGGCTGGTTGACAGCGGCTGTGGCGCGCTGGCGGCGGACCACCAAGCCGGAGGAACGGAGCTGGATCGCGGTCGCTCAACACGGTCTGCTCATGTGGGATCCATATCGGAAAGACGAGCCCGGCCCGGTCGCCATTCCTTGGAACGCGGTGAGTTTCGATCCGCTAAGTCCTACTTCTACCTATCTGGTGTGGTATGACGGCGAACGCGGGGAACTGTCGGACCCGTTTCGCTATTACGGCCGGTGGGATTTGATCAGAGCAGTGGAGCGCGGCGGCCCCGTTATGCCCTGGCGTCTGATATCGGGCATGGCGGCCGCCGTGCTGGTGACAGTGCTCGTCGTGTGGCTCGCGTGGTGGCCTCCGGCATGATTGACGACCGCCTCATGAGGAAATGCCATCGGGTGTAGCTCTTCCTGAGTGAGATCGCTGGTCAGGTCTGAAGTTCGGAATTGTGCTGGTCAGGTTGGGGGTAGAGCTGTTCGCGCCGTGGTTTCCGTGGGCGCGGACGGATTCGGCATGACGGACCCTAGCTAGTCAGCTTGCAGCAGACCCTCTCGTGTGGCCGAGGGTCATCGCGGCTAGGCCCAGACCGTCCCTTATGTGCCTGAAGGCCGTCCGGCCTCGCTCGCGCCGCCCGGGTTGACCGTACCTTCCTCTACCGCCACCGTGACCTGCGTCCACGCCGCTGTTACTGCCCCGGCGGGGGACGGGGCGATGACAGAAGTCAGCCGTGCCTCGCTGCCGACCGACCTGGCCAACGTCCTGGAACGCAACAACCGCCTGGCCGCCCGTGTGCGGCAACTGGAAAAACGGCTGCCTCAGTCGATCGGGGCGAAGGTCTGGGCGGATTCCGGGCTCGGAGCGTCGGCCAATGTTGATCACCTCCAGCGGCGGATCACCACGCTGGAACAGCGGTTATCGAATAAGCAGGAAACGAACTTGACGAACGCACCGGAGAACTCGAGGCGGAGTCAGGACCCAGGGGCGGCTGCGAGACGTGCAGGGCGAAGGCACGGTCGAAGCCGCCGGAGTCGACGACTGCCAGGAAATACTCCAGCTCACGCCTTTCCATCAGTCCTCCCCCCATGCATCACGACGGCGCCGGTCGTCGCGCGTTATTTCACGCGAATGCCCTCGCGGTCTTCGAGGGCGCTGATGGCGGTGGCGGTGAGGCTGTGGGTGATGTGGCCTCGCATCAGCTGGGCGGCTTCGGCGGCGCGGCCGTCCACGATGAGGGAGACAAGTTGGTGGTGTTCCTGTAGGTCGCGGGTGCGGGGTTCGTCACCGGGCGGGAGTTCGAGGCCGAGGCGCCGGTAGCGGTCGGACTTGTCCCACAGGTCGTCCAGGAGACGGATGAGGACGTCGTTGTGCGAGGCCCGGTACAGCGCCTGGTGGAAGGCGCGGTGGGCCGTGAGTGCCTCTTCGCCCCATTGGCGGGTGACGGGGAGGAGCTTGTCGACGGCGTCCTGCATCGTGGCGATGTCGTCGTCGGTCCGTCGCTGGGCGGCGAGTTCGGCGGCGGTCGGGTCCAGGGACAGGCGGACTTCGAAAAGCTGGCGGGCCTCGTTCGAGTTCATGACGGAGACCCGGACGTCACGGTGGGTGTCGACGGTGACGAGTCCCTCGCTGCTGAGGCGGCGGATGGCCTCGCGCAGGGGCGTGATGCTCATGTTGAGGGACTCGGCGAGGTCGTACTGAGCGAGCCGTGACCCGGCAGGAAGAGTGCCGAAGAGGATCCGATCGCGGAGTTCTGCGTAGGCGAGGTCGCTCTTGCTGAAGAACAGGTTCTGTCCTGCCATAGCCCCCTGACCATTCCTTTCCGGAGGTTCCCCACCCCTTGACATCCCGCATCGGACCAGCCCAGTCTAACAGGCGTCGCATCTTATAAGATATGAGGAAGGCACTTAGTGAAGATCACCAACGTCTACGAGGGCGTCGTTCCGATCAGTTCCTCGATCCGCAACGCCTGGATCGACTTCAGCTCCATGGACTGTTCGATCGTGGCGATCGAGAGCGACGTCATGCGGGACGGCAAGCCTGTGGTGGGCTACGGCTTCAACTCCAACGGCCGCTACAGCGCCGGAGAGATCCTGCGCCGCCGGGTCCTGCCCCGCCTTCTCGATGCCGAGCCCGGCAGCCTGCTCGACGAGCGGGGCGGCCTGGACCACGCCAAGGCGTGGGACGTGATGATGCGTAACGAGAAGCCCGGCGGGCACGGCGAGCGCTCGGTCGCGGTCGGTGTGGTGGACATGGCCCTGTTCGACCTGGCCTCCAAGATCGAGGGCAAGCCGCTGTACCGGTATCTGTCCGAGCGCTACGGCGACGGGCAGCCCGACGACTCCGTCTTCGTCTACGCCGCCGGCGGCTACTACGCCCCGGGCAAGACCCTCACCGACCTTCAGGACGAGATGCGCGGCTTCCTCGACCTGGGCTACGACGTCGTCAAGATGAAGATCGGCGGCGCCGAGTTGGCGGAGGACCTGCGCCGTATCGAGGCCGTCATCGACGTCCTGGACGGCGACGGCTCCCGGCTGGCCGTCGACGTCAACGGCCGCTTCGACCTGAACACGGCCCTGGAGTACGGGCGTGCCATCGAGCCCTACGGGCTGTTCTGGTACGAGGAGATCGGCGACCCGCTCGACTACCACCTCAACGCCACCGTCGCCGAGCACTACACCGGCTCCATCGCCACGGGCGAGAACCTCTTCTCCCTCCAGGACGCCCGCAACCTGATCCGCTACGGCGGCCTGCGCCCCGACCGCGACACCATCCAGGTCGACCCCGCGCTCTCCTACGGTCTGGTGGAGTACCTGCGCATCCAGGACATGCTCCGTCAGCACGGCTGGTCATCGAGGCGCTGCATCCCGCACGGCGGGCACCAGTTCTCCCTGCACATCGCAGCCGCCCTCAAGCTCGGCGGCAACGAGTCCTACCCGGGCGAGTTCCAGCCCACCGGCGGCTTCGCCGACGACGCCGTGGTCGAGAAGAGCCGCGTCGGCCTGACCGACACCCCCGGCATCGGCTTCGAGAGCAAGGCCGCCTTCTACAAGGTGCTGCGCGCCCTGCACAGCTGACCGCCACCCCACCGCAGACGCGCCCGCCACCGGGCGGGCACCGTCGGCCCGCGCCGTCGGATGCGGGCGCCACACCCGAGATCGGGGACGCGCGAGCCGCGTCGCGTCCCCCGCACCCCCCACGGGACAGGGCTACACACGATCGTCGTGCAAGGGAGCACCAACGATGACAAGCACCGCCACCGCCGGCCGCCCGCAGCGGTCCCGGCTGAGCCGTCTCATACGGGAGCTGTGGTTCCAGGTAGTAGTGGCCGCCGTCCTCGGCATCGCCGTCGGCATCCTCGCGCCCGGGCTGGGTGAGGACCTGAAGCCGCTCAACGACTGGTTCATCGCGCTGGTCAAGATGATCGTGATCCCGGTCGTCTTCTGCGTGGTCACCACCGGCATCGCCTCCATGGACAACCTGCGCAAGGCGGGCCGGATCGGTGTGAAGGCGATCGGCTACTTCCTGGTGCTGTCCCTGGCATCCATGCTGATCGGGCTGGTCGTCGCCAACATCTTCCAGCCCGGCTCCGGCCTGCACGTCGACCCCTCGTCACTGAACGCCGACGACGTGCCCAAGACCGCCACCGAGCACGCCACCTTCACCGGCTTCATCTCCTCCCTCATCCCCGCCTCCCTGCTGGGCGCGATCACCGGGGATGCGATCCTGTCCGCGCTGATGGTCTCGATCGTCTTCGGTGTGGCCCTGAACATGGCCGGCGAAGAAGGGGCACCGCTGACCCGCGGCATCAAGGCGCTGTCGGACGTCGTCTTCCGCATCGTGGGCTGGGTGATGCGGCTCGCGCCCTTGGGCACCTTCGGCGCCCTGGCCACCGTGGTCGCCACCTACGGCGCCGAGAGCCTCAAACAGCTCGGCTGCCTCATCATCCTGTTCACCGCGACCTGCGTCATCTACGTCCTGGTCGTCCTCGGCGCCATCATGCGGGCCTGCCGCCTGAGCCTGTTCGGCCTCATCCGCTTCCTCAAGGCCGAACTGCTCGTCGCCCTCAGCACCTGTTCCAGCGAGGCCGTCCTGCCCCAGCTGGTACGCAAACTGGAGATCCTCGGCATCGGCCGGCCCGTGGTCGGCATCGTCATCCCCTCCGGGTTCTCCTTCAACCTGGACGGCTCCGCGGTCTACCTCACGATGGCCTCCCTCTTCCTGGCCCAGGCCATGGGCATCGACCTGTCCTGGCAGCAGCAGCTGATCATGGTCGGTGTCATGATGCTCACCAGCAAGGGCACCGCCGGGATTGCGGGCGGCGCGTTCATCGTCCTCGCCAGCACCGTCACCGCGGTCGGCCACATCCCGCTCGCCGCCCTCTCCCTGATCGTCGGCATCGACCGCATCCTCAACGAGGGCCGCGTCTTCATCAACGTCCTCGGCAACGCCGTCGCCACCATCGTGATCGGCAAGTGGGAGAACGACTTCGACACCGAACAGGCCCGCAAGGTCCTGCACTCCCGCACCACCACGCCGCCGCCGGCCGAGTCGGACACCGCCAAGGTCGGCGCCGACAAGTAGCCGTGCCCGTCGAGTGGAGTCACCCCTCGACGGCATATACGTCACCCACCGGCGGCATCCTCCAGGCCGCCGTGCACGCGCAGCGGTCCCTGGCGGCCGGCGAGGGCTCCTTGTCTCAGCTGCAGCAGCTCGGTCAGGCGGCGCTGTTCCCCGAGCCTCTCAACGATGTGCTGCCGACGGCCGAGGTTCCTGTCCTGGCGGCGTACGGAAAGTGGTGGGACGACTGGATGGCCCACCCCTCCCACGACGGGTACTGGGATGCCATGGAGCTCACGCCCGAGCTCAAGAACGTCACGGCCCCGGCGCTCAACATCGGCGGCTGGTACGACCTCTACATCGGGCAGACCTTGCGCACCTACACCACCGCCCGCCAGAAGGCAGGCAGCGTGCAGGCGCGCGAGGGACAGCGACTGATCGTCGGTCCGTGGGATCACAACCCCTCCCCGACCGGCGTCTACCGCGACCGCTCCTTCGGCCCGCTGGCCAGTGCCCAGATGGTGGACCTCGGCGGCCTGCAGCTGAAGTTCTTCGACCGCTGGCTGCGGGGGGACACCACCGCTCTGGACGACGTGGCGCCCGTGAAGATCTTCGTGATGGGCATCGACCAGTGGCGCGACGAGCAGGAGTGGCCGCTGCCCGACACAAGGTGGACCGACTTCCACCTGACGAGCGCCGGTCACGCCAACACAGCGGACGGTGACGGGCTGTTGACGACCGAGCCGCCGACCGGCGCGGGGCACGACACCTACCTCTACGACCCGCGCCGCCCGGTTCCCTCGGCCGGCGGGGCGTCCATGCCGACGACCCCGGGGTTCTGCGGTCCGGTCGACCAGCGGACCGTCTCCGGCCGCGAGGACGTCCTGTGCTTCGCCGGCCCCGTGCTCGAGGAGCCCGTCGAGGTCACCGGTCCGGTCAGCCTGACCCTGTTCGTCTCCTCGTCGGCGGTGGACACCGACTTCACCGCCAAGCTCGTCGACGTCTTCCCCGACGGCAAAGCGATCAACCTGTGCGACGGGATCCTGCGCACCCGCTATCGAGGCGGCCTCGCCACGGAAGAACTGATGGACCCCGGCACGGTCTACGAGATCACCGTCGACATGACCGCCACCTCCAACGTGTTCCTTCCCGGTCACCGCATCCGCGTGGACATCTCCAGCAGCAACTTCCCCCGCTACGACCGCAACACCAACACCGGCGGCGTCATCGCCCGTGAGAGCGAGGAGCAGATGATCCCCGCGATCAACCACATCCACCACGGCCCGGACCACCCCAGCCGCCTGGTCCTGCCCATCATCGACCGCAAGGACCAGCAGTGAGCGCCACCGACCGGGTCACCGAACTCACCGCGACCTTCACGGCTCCTTCCCTCAATGTGGCCGGGCTGCTCTGCGACCGGCACGCCCCTGAGCACGTCGCGTTCACTGTTGTCAACGGCGCCGGTGGAGCATCCGCACTGTCCTTCGGAGATCTCGCTGCGGAATCGCACCGCTGCGCGCGGGCGCTGCAGGGGCTCGGCGTCGGTCCGGGTTGACAGGGTGGCGACCCTGATGGGCAAGAGCACCGACCTGGTGACCGTCATCGTGGCGATCTGGCGGCTCGGTGCGGTCTACGTCCCGCTGTTCACCGCGTTCGCGCCCCAGGCCATCGCCCTGCGCCTGGAAGGCTCAGATGCGCATGTCGTGGTCGTCGACCCGGACCAGCGCCACAAACTCGACCCGGGCCCCGACATGCCGGACGACCCTCAGCGCCGCGTCGTCGTCACCGGAACCAGCGCCTCCCGCGGTGACGTGTCGCTGGCCGACCTCGTCGCGGCCGCGTCGCCGGAGCCGGTGCCCGCCGTCACCACGAGCGGGGACGGGCCTCTGGTGCATATGTTCACCTCCGGCACCACCGGCAAGCCCAAGGGAGTCATCCATCCCGTCTCCTACATCACCGGGTGGCAGGTGTACCTGGAGTACGGCCTGAGTGTCACCCGGGACAGCAGTTACTGGTGCGCTGCCGATCCAGGCTGGGCCTACGGGCTGTACTCAGGCATCGTCGCTCCGCTGGCGGCCGGTATCCCCAGTCTGCTGCTGTCCGGCGGGTTCTCCCCGGAGACGACCTGGCGCACCCTCGTCGACCGCAAGGTCACCGACTTCACTGCCGCCCCGACGGTGTACCGGGGAATGCGCTCCTCGCCGGTGCCGGTGCCGCAGGGGCTGCGGCTGGAGCGGCTGTCCAGCGCGGGCGAGCCCCTGACGCCTGAGGTCAACGAATGGGCGGACACCACGCTCGGCCTGGCCGTGCACGATCACTTCGGCCAGACCGAGGTCGGCATGCCCTTGGCCAACCACCACCATCTGGAACTCGCCCGCCCGCTCAAGGCCGGATCGATGGGCCGGCCGGTGCCCGGCTGGAGCGTCACCGTCCTGGCCGACGAGAAGGACGAGCCCGCCGAACCAGGCGTGCTCGGCCGGGTCGCGATCGACGTCGCCGCCAGCCCGCTGATGACGTTCCGCGGCTACCAGATCCCCGGGCAGAGCGACGCCAAGTTCACCGCCGACGGCCGCTATTACCTCACGGGCGACGCCGGGCGCGTCGACGCCGACGGCGACTTCTTCTTCTCCTCCCGCGACGACGACGTCATCATCATGGCCGGCTACCGGATCGGGCCGTTCGAGATCGAGAGCGTCCTGGTCCAGCATCCCGCTGTCGCCGAGTGCAGTGTCATCGGCGCACCCGACGACGTCCGCGGCGAGGTCATCGAGGCGTACGTCGTCCTGCGCGACGGCCACGACGCCTCGCCGGACCTGGCCACCGAACTCCAGCTGCTGATCAAGACCCGCTACGCCGCCCACGCCTACCCCCGCACGATCCACTTCATCGACGCCCTGCCCAAGACCCCCAGCGGCAAGACCCAGCGCTACCTGCTGCGCAACCGCCGCCGCGCCGAACTTTCCAGCCGAGAGGCACAGTGACCGGCATGGAACCTCTGCTCGTAGAGCAACGCGGCACCGTCCGGTGGCTGCTGCTCAACCGCCCCGAGCGGCGCAACGCCCTCGACATCACCCTCATCGAAGCCCTGGACAAGCAGATCACCAGCGCCGAGGCCGACCCCGGCACAGCGGTCATCGCCGTGGCCGGCAGGGGACCGAGCTTCTGTGCCGGCGGGGATTTCCACCAGTTCCTGGAGCTGCACGAGCGGGGCGACAATCCGGTCGACTTCCTGGCCGACGTGTCGGCCTGCTTCAGCCGCATCGCGGCCAGCCCGAAACCATGGGTCGCCGTGCTGCACGGTCACGCCATAGCGGGAGGCCTCGAACTCGCGCTGGCCTGCGATGTCGTCGTCGCCGCCGACACCACGCTCATCGGCGACGGCCACCTCAACCGGCGTCTTGTGCCGGCAGGGGGGTCAAGTGTCCGGCTGCCCGGCGCGGTCGGACGCGGACTGTCGCGCTGGCTCCTGCTCACCGGCGAACTGCTGCCCGCGACCGCCTTCGAGAACACCGGCTGGATCCGCGCGATCGTTTCCGAGGCCGACCTCGACGCCACCGCCACCCGCATCTGCCATCAACTGGCCGACCGCAGCAGCCCCGCCCAGCAACGGCTCAAAACGCTGCTGCACCGGATCGACGGCATCGCCCCCGAGCAGGCCCTGCGCGAGGAACTGGCCACCTTCGCAGACAACTGGTCGGCCAGTTCCGTGGCCGACGCCCTGCGCGCCTTCCTCGCACCCCACACCACCACGAAAGCGGACGACAAGTGAATCGCTACCACGGACGCGTCGTCGCCATCACCGGCGCCGCACAAGGCCTCGGCCTCGCCATGGCGACCCGGTTCGCAGCGGAGGGCGCCGCGGTGGCACTGGCCGACGTCAACGCACAAACCCTCACCTACGCCGCCGAGACCATCACCAACGCCCACGACGCGAAACTCCGTACGGACGTGGTGGACGTGACCGACTCCGCCCAGGTCGACGCCTGGATCACCGGCGTCACCGCCGATCTCGGCCGCCTCGACGTGCTGGTCAACAACGCCGGCATCATCCGCGACAACCGCGTCGAGGACATCACCGACGACGACTGGCACGCGGTCATCGACGTCAGCCTCACCGGCGGCTTCCACTGCGCCCGCGCCGCGTTCGCCCCCATGAAACGCCAGGGCTACGGACGTATCGTCAGCTTCTCCTCCATGTCCTGGCGCGGGAACTTCGGCCAGACCAACTACGTGGCCGCCAAGGCCGGCATCGTCGGCATGACCCGCACCCTCGCGCTCGAGGGCGCCCGCCACGGCATCACCGCCAACGCCATCGCCCCCGGCCTCATCGACACCCCCATGCTCGCCTCCATGAACGGCCCCGCACGCGACAAACTCACCAACAAGATCCCCATGCGCCACACCGGCACGCCCGAGGACATCGCCGAAGCCGCCGCCTTCCTCGCCAGCGAAGCCGCCGGCTACATCACCGGCATCGTCCTCGACGTGGACGGCGGCATCTCCATCGGATCCTCCATCCGGTAACCGCGAACCCGGCGGACGAGCAGGTGATCAGCCGCTGCGTCGGCCCTCGTCGCCCGGCCCACCCACGCTCACAGGGCTGTAGTGACAACGCCCTGAGCACTGACATCGACCGATTCGCCGGGACAACAGTCACACAGCCGATCCGGTTCGCGGTTGTGCAAGCACACAGTGGTCTCGAGGTCGTCCTTGCGGCTGGGAGGTACTCATGCAGGGTGTACTCGTCACCGCGTTCGAGGGTCCTGATGCCCTGGTCGTACGGGAGCTTCCGGAGCCGGAGGCCCAAAAGGGCCAGGTCCTCATCGACGTCGAATGGGCGGGTGTGGTTTTCCCTGACATCCTGCAGACGCGCGGGGAGTACCAGACGCGTCCCGAACTGCCGTTCGCCCCCGGCTGGGAGGTGTCCGGAACGGTCCGCACGGACGGTGGCGGATTCCGTGCCGGTGACCGCGTGGCTGCCCTGCCGGTCACCGGTGGCTTCGCCCGGACGGCCGCTGTCGACGCATCGATGGTCTTCCCACTCCCGGACAACGTCGACACCCGCCGTGGGGCGGCACTGCCCCTGAACTACCTGACCGCACATTTCGCGCTCATCCACCGGGGTGCTCTCCGCCCTGGCGAAATCGTCCTCGTCCACGGAGCCGCGGGCGGAGTGGGCAGCGCGGCCTGTCAGCTGGCCGCAGCATACGGCGCGCACGTCATCGCGGTCGTGTCCACCGATGAGAAGGCCGAACTGGCCCGGTCCATGGGAGCACACGAGGTCGTGCGAGTGGACGGGTTTCTCGACGCGGTCAGAACCTTCACCGATGGCCGCGGGGTTGATCTCGTGGTCGATCCCGTCGGCGGGGATCGCTTCCTGGACTCGCTTCGTGCGCTGAGGCACGGCGGGGGACGCCTCCTTGTCCTGGGGTTCGCTGGCCGAGGCATCCCCACGGTCAGCGTGAATCGTCTGTTGATGACCAACACCTCCGTGCTCGGAGTCGGAATGGACGAGTACTGGCGGCAGGAACCGGAAGCCGCCCGCGCCCAGTGGCGCGAACTCTGGCCGCTGCTGAAATCCGGCCGGCTGAACCCGCCCATCTCGGCCGTCTTCCCGCTCGAACAGGCGTCAGCCGCGCTGCGGCACCTGGACGAGCGAAAAGCCCTCGGCCGGACACTGCTGCGGATCGGTGCTTGACGACGCTTTTGCCCAATGGCCACGCGCCGCATCACCGCGTCTACTCGATGTCGACCAGCCACGAAGTTTCTGCTCGCGTGCTTGACGACTCCGAGAGGCCGCCCGCAATGTGTGTTCTGCTGCTGCTGCGGCCATCGCCTACGAGTTCCACTTCTGAACAGCACCCGAGGCACTCTCCGAAGGTACGTTAGGCGGTACGCTAGTACCCATTTGAGAGGGGTCGGCCTTCCGGCCCGGACGACCACCCGCCGCTTCCGGCGGAGACACTCATGGGAGACTGCTGCGGTGACGGCCCAACCTGACTCGCGCGACCGACGCCCGCGCCGAACGGCGCGTAGACGGGTCGTCGACACACGTCGGCGGGACGAACTGCTGCGCCAGGCCGAGGCGATCATCCTGACCGAAGGCTTCACCGCGGTGACCATGGATGAGCTCGCCCAGCGACTGGGGTGCTCCAAAGCGACGCTGTACAGCCTCGCCTCCACAAAGGAACAGCTGGTCCAGGCGGTCACCCGCGCCTTCTTCCGGGATGCGACAGCCGAGATCGAACGGGCGGTCCAGGCCGAGCCAGACCCCAGGCAGCGCATCCGGGTCTACCTCGCCGGCGTCGGCACGGCCATGCGCCGGCATTCCCACGCCTTCTACGACGACATGGTGGGCTACGAGCCGACGGCGCAGATCTACCGCACGAACTCCGCCGCAGCGGCGCGCCGGGTCCACGAGCTGATCGAGGAGGGCGTGCAGAGCGGCGCTTTCCGTGCGCTCAACGGGCATTTCGCAGCCCAGGTCGTGGCGGTCACCATCGACGCGGTTCAGTCGGGGGTCCTCCTGGAGAGGACCGGCCTGACCGCCGGCGACGCCTTCTCCGAGCTCGGTGACCTCCTGCTGGACGGGCTCAGCTCGGGGCAGGGCACATTCGAGCCTCCTTCCACAGCTGTGCGCTCGCCCAGGGACCAGGTCTCGGCGGCGCCGAGGTAAAGCCCGGGGAAGGGGCGCACCTCGCGGATCGTCTCTGCAGGCACCACCTCCAACGACGTACGCTGCCATCGTCGGACGGTCCGGCTTTCACCACATGAGGGCGCACGTGGGTGGTGGGACGATGTGATCGTCAACGAGCCGCACCGGCCGCCTGGCCTGCCGATGATCGCCGCTGTCCGGCCGCGCGAACGTGTCTGACTGCTGGCACGCACGGTCCAAGCTGCCCAGGACCCGTCCCCTGATGGAATGCCGCCCCGGCCGGATCCGAGATGTCCAGGGAGAGGATCAGCCGCGGCAACGCGGGCCGCTCACCAGGAGCGGCTATGTGCCCGGCGAAGGTCGCCCGCGCCGGGTCGACTCGGCGCATTCGGGGGCGGAGCGCCGACCATCGAAAAGGACCCTTGAGGCGAGATTGTCGGCTGCTGCAGTGAGGTCCATCCCGATGGTGGTGAGGGCCGGTACGGCGAGCGAGCTCATGGGGAGGTCGTCGACGCCGATGAGCGCCAGGTCGTCCGGAATCGCGATGTGCTGGATGCGGCAACTGGCCAGGACGGCGAGAGATGTCAGATCGTTGAGGGCGGCGACTGCTGTGACTGGGGTGGCGCCCTGCGTCCACTCCGCGACGGCGGCCCGGGCAAGGATGTGGCGCGAGAGGCCGGGGGCTCGCAGACCACTGTGAGCTTCGTGCTCAACGGCAGGGACGAGCACGGCCTCTCCGCGGAGACCGCCGTCGCGTGCTGGAGACGGCCGACCGTCTGGCTACGTGCCGTCCGGGGCCGGCCGCGCTGTCAGGGGCGCCGGTGATGCATGCGGGCCACGGTCCAGGGCGCCGCAAGTCGTCGGGACCGGCAGCGCGGCACCGCGCCCGCCCACCTCCGCACGGCTCTTGCCCTGGGCTCGGCGGCCAGACATGTCGGCCCTCTGCGCTGTCCGGGCTCCGTGATCGGGCCGCCGGTTTGACCGGACGCTGCCTCCGCTTTACTCTCGAATGCGTTCGGAGGCAGCATCCGTTTTGATGCGACCGCAGGATCACCGGAGGCGGGAGGGCGCATGAGCGCCACTGAACAGCGGGGACGCAAGCCCCGCGCGGACGTCCAGCGCAACCGCGCGGCCCTCCTGGAGACCGCGCAGCGTCACTTCCTGCAGCACGGGGTCGGCACCTCCCTTGAGGCGGTGGCCAAGGAGGCGGGCGTCGGGCCCGGCACCCTGTACCGGCACTTCCCCACCCGGGAGGCGCTCCTGGCGGCTGTGCTGCAGACGCGCTCCGAGGAGCTGGTGGCCCGCCAGGCGGACATCGATCAGCTCGGCGACCCGGCCGAGGCGCTGGAGCAGTGGCTGCGAGCGATGGAGGAGTACTTCAGCGCCTTCAGCGGGCTGCCGGACCCGCTCATGGCCGCGGCCCGGGCGCAGGAGCCGGACAACCCGCTCACGATTCCCTGCGACATCCTCATCTCCGCCACCGATCAGTACGTGCGAGCCGCGCAGCTCGCGGGGCGCGTGCGGGCGTCGGTGCGGGGGCACGACCTGTTCCTCGCGGCCTGTTCCGTCGCCTGGATCAAGGGCGCCGGCACCGAGGAGGAGTCCCTCGACCGGCTCCGCACGCTCATCGCGAGCGGCTACCGCCAGCGGGACACCCAGGCGTAAAACGCCAGAACACCCCGCCCCGACCCCCGCAACGCCAGGCGGCACCACCACCCAGCCATCACATCGCGCTGCCCTCAGGGGCGGCACAACCTCCCAAGGAACAAATCATGAAAATTACTGTCATAGGCGCCGGCGCCATCGGCGGGAACCTCGCTGCCAAGCTCAGCACGGCCGGGCACGACGTCCAGGTGGCCGACGCCCGCGGCCCCGAGGCCGTCCGGGCGGAGGTGCTGGAGTCCGGGGCCCGCGCGGTGGAACTCGCCGACGCCGTCCAGGGCCGGGACGTCATCGTCCTGTCCATCCCCTTCGGGGTGGCGGGGAAGCTGGCCGGCCTGTTCGCCTCGGTCCCCGCCGAGACGGTGGTCATCGACACCTCGAACTACTATCCGCACCTCAGCGGGCAGATCGAGGCCGTGGACAACGGCGAGGTCGAGAGCGTGTGGAACGCCGAGCAGCTGGGGCGCCCCGTGGTCAAGGCGTGGAACGCCGCCCTGGCCGAAACCCAGCGGACCCGGGGCGTTCCGGCAGGAACTCCTGGCCGCCTCGCCATCCCCGTCGCCGGCGACTCCGAGGAGGCGCGGCGTGTGGCCATGCGGCTCGTGGACGACACCGGCTTCGACCCCTACGACGCCGGCACGCTGGCCGACTCCTGGCGCCAGCAGCCGAACAGCCCCGCCTACTGCACCGAGCTGACCCTGGACGAGCTGCCGGCGGCCCTGGCCGCGGCCGACCGCGTCAAGGACGCCCGCATCCGCGACAGCGTGCCAGAACGCTTCGCCACCCTCCCGGCCACGGCCACCCTGGAGGACGTCGTCGAGATGAACCGGGCCGCCCACCGCTGAGTCACCCGACGTGGCTCTCGTGCACGCAACGGCACGAGGGCGGCGGCGTCGGCACGCCACGAACCCACGAACACACAAGACGAACACGAAGAGCGCACAGTCCGCCGAGCTGCAGCCTGCAGTCTCGGCGTGCCGCTGCCTGCGAGCATCCGCAAGCCTGCTGGTACCCGCAAGGGTGCGTCCGCACCCGGGCCTTACGCCGGCTGCCTCCTTGCGTGGCCTGCCGTACCGCGCTGCGCCGCGGCCGCCGTGGCGGTGACTGCGCGCCATGGAGAGGAACCGCCTTGCCCGGCACCGCATCACCCTTCACCGACATCGCACGCTCCCGACGCTCCCCCCGGCGGTTCCTGCCCACCGCCCTGTCCCCTGCGGACATCCGCGGCGTGCTGGAAGACGCACAGACCGCCCCCTCGAACAGCAACACCCAGCCGTGGACGGTGCACGTCGTCTCGGGTGCGGCGCGGGACGCCCTGGGCAAGGAGCTGCTCCGGGCCGAGGAGGAGGGACGGACCTCCCCGGATTTCACCGATGGCTACGGCGAGGGCCTCTACCTCGAGCGGTCGCAGGCCCTGGGCGCGAGTGTCTACCGGGCCCGAGGCGTGGAGCGCTGGGACCGGGACGGCAGGAGGGCGGCGGTCCGCGAGAACCTGGAGTTCTACGGTGCTCCCCATGCCGCTTTCCTGTTCATGCCGGCGCTCGGCGACGGGGTGCGGACGGCCGGCGACATCGGCATGTACGCGCAGAACTTCCTGCTCTCGCTGGCGGCCCGCGGGCTGGCCGGCATCCCGCAGACCGTACTCGGCGTCTACGCCGACACCGTCCGCGAGTTCCTGGGTGTCGCCGCGGAGCTCAAGCTGCTGTTCGGCATCTCCTTCGGCGTGGCTGACCCTGCGGCACCGGTGAACACGCTCCGCACGGGGCGGGTTCCGCTGCAGCGGAGCGTGGTCCTGCATGACACCCCGGGAGTCCTCGACAGGCCGTAGTTCCTCCGCCCGCAGGAACCATCCAGCGCCGGGCCCGGGCCGCCACTCGGCCGGCCGGGCCCGGCGCCGCACGGCTTTTGACAATTCGGAGGATGCCTCCGCATTCCAAGAAAATATACGGAGGTGCTCTCCGTTTTCATAGCCTGGTCTGGAGCAGTAACCATGACAAGCCGACAGATGATCCTGGGCATGCAGTTCAGCGGCGGATACGGGGCCGCACCCGGGGCCTGACGGCTACCGGGTGCGAACCTGGACAGCTACACGGACATGGACCAGTTCGTGCGTTACGCGCAGGCCGCCGAGCGCGGCAAGATCCAGCTGCTGTTCATCGCGGACACCCCGGTCCTGGACGTCGACCTCGACCACCACTCCCCGCACCACATGATCGATCCGATGCTGATCCTGACCGTCCTCGCGCGCGAGACCGAGCGGATCGGCCTGGTCACCACCGCCTCCACCACGTTCACCGAGCCCTACAGTCTCGCCCGCCAGTTCAAGGCCCTGGACGTGATCAGCCACGGCCGGGCCGGCTGGAACGCGGTGACCACCTCCGACCCCGCCGCCGCGGCGAACTTCGGCGCGACGATCCCGCCGCGCGCGGAGAAGTACGAGCGTGCCCACGAGGTCATCCAGATCGTCCAGGCACTGTGGGGCAGCTGGGAGAAGGACGCCTGGCTTCTCGACGTCGAGAACAAGCGGTTCGCCGACATGGACAACATCCAGCCGGTCAACCTGCACGGCAACCACGCCGCCTCCCGCGGCCCGCTGCCCATCCCCCGTCCGAGCAGGGCCAGCCGGTCATCTTCCAGGCAGGCGGCGGCAGTTACGGCCTGGAACTCGCGGGCCGTTACGCCAGCGGCATCTACGCCAACCCGTACACCATCGAGGACGCCCGGGCCCAGCGCCAGGCGCTGCGGGACGCCGCCAAGCGCGCCGGACGCGACCCCTCTGGCCCGAGAAGACGTCCACTCCTTCCACCCTCTGGTGGAAGAACTTCAGGCCTCGCCGGTCGTAGAAGGCGTTGAGGTCGACTCCCTCGTCGAGATGCACGGTCAGAACACGTCCGACCGACGGGACCCATTGAGTTCCCGTGGGAACCAGCGGACCCCAGGTCTGGCAACCCGTGCTCAGCGCGTCGGCCGCCACCCAGTAGCGGAAGGCCGGCGTGCCCGGCCCGGCGCTGTCCGGCTGCGGCGCGGCCTCGGCGATGGCCGTCGGAAAGGGCTGTGTGTCGAGCTGGGGCACCGGGTGTCGCACCGGCACATTTTCCTGCAGAGGAGCTCCGGGATCGTCCTCGTACACCAGAACTGTCTGGGTCGTCGCGTGCTGCTGCACGGTCATTGCCGCTCCAGGGGAGAAGAGAGGGGGAGCCGACAGGCGGTGGATGCACCACCGACCGAACCCCGGGGGAATAGTCCCTTATGCCCAGTACGCTGCATGCCCCTGTGTGTCAACTCGAACACAGGGGGTGACCGTGGATCATGCGAGCACGTCGAGCCGACTCACCTCCGCATCCGTGAGCCGGATCGCCCTGCACCGTCCTCTGGTGCCCGCGCCTTGAGGGATGCCGCGAGCGGCCGCGTCGCCGCCGGCACCGGTGTAACGGAGCCTGGGGGCGAGTGCATCGCGGCGGCCGTGTCCGTGGTCGTGGTCAGGCTCGAGAGCCGACATGGAGGAGGTCGTTTTGACGTACGGTTCGCTGACGCCGTAGGTGCCGTTGGGGCCCTTCGAGGCATCTCCGATCAGGGTCTGGTCGGCCGCGGGCAAAACAGCCGAGCTGCCCGCTACGGAGCACTGTTCCCGGATACGTGCCGACCACATCGTCTCCCGCGAGTTGCCGCTGCGGGCGGTGGTCGAGCGGATGTGCCCGCAGTGCGCCACGTACGGGTCATGGGCCCGGCCCGGCACCGAGGTGGGCCTCTTCCTGGGCGCGCTGACCGGTCCAGGGCTGCTGCATGAGCTTGCCGGCTACAGCGGAGCGCACGAAGACACGTACACCGACGACGAGGTGAAGCAGGCAGCCGCTCTGCTACTGCGGACCCCGCTCGGCGGCCGGGATGCCCCGGACGACGATGAGGAGGAGGACTGGCGTTCGCGGCAAGAAGTGCCCGTCGACAGAGATGCCGTCCTCCGCCGAAGAGGCTCAGGCGAAGCGGCTCAGATCAGCCTGTTCTCGCGGGCGTACAGCGCGGCCTGGGTCCGGTCGCGCAGACCCAATCGGCTCAGCACGCGGGAGATGTGGTTCTTGACGGTGCCCTCGCTCAGGTAGAGCCGGGCGGCGATCTCCTTGTTGGTGGCGCCCGCGGAGATGAGCCGGAGCACCTCCGTCTCCCGGGGCGTCAACACGTCGGGCGCGGGGACGCCGGCCGCCAGCGCGGCGACGACCCCCTGATCGAACTGAGCGACACCCGCGTGCACCAGACGGACCGCCTGGGCGAGTTCCGCCGCGGGCAGGTTCTTGAGCAGATAGCCGACTGCCCCTGCCTTCAGCGCCCGGCCCACGTACTCGTCGTCGTTGAAGGTCGTCAGCATCACGATCCGGCACTGGGGCAGTCTGCGGCGGAGCAGCGCCGTGGCGGCCACGCCGTCGATGCCGGGCATCCGGATGTCCATCAGCACCACGTCGGGGCGGCACCGCTGGGCCTCCTCCACGGCCTCGGCACCGTCGCGCGCGCTGCCCACCACGTCGATGCCGGGCTGGATGCCGAGCAATGCGGCGATGCCCTCGCGGACGAGGTCCTGGTCGTCGACCACGAGGACCCGTACGTCCGGCTCCTCCTGCACCGGGGGCCCGTTCACCACGGCACCTCCACCCGCAGGGTGGTGCCCCGCTCCGAACTGCGCAGGTCCACCGTCCCGGAGGCCAGCTTGACCCGCTCCCGCAGCCCGGTCAGGCCGAAGCCCTCCTCGGCCCCGCCCAGCCCGCTGCCGTTGTCCGTGACGCACAGGCGCGCGCCCTGGTCGTCGTAGCGGACCGTCACACCGATCTGGGTTGCGCCGGAATGCCGGCAGGCGTTGGTGAGGCCCTCCTGCGCCGCCCGGTACAGCACCAGCAGCGGCCGCCGCTCGGTGCCCGACACATCCAGGGAGATCCGGCGGCCGCCGCCGTCGAGGTGATGGACGAGGTCGGCCAGCGCCCAGGAGAGGCCGATCGGCTCGGACTCCGCCTCGGGGCCCAGGGTACGCACGGAGGCCCGTACCTCCTCCAAGGCCCGGTTCGCCGACCAGCGGGCGTGTGACACGGCCTGCGCGGAGCCTGCCGGATCGAGCGCGGTGAACGCTTCGGCCTTCTCCAACTGGATGCCGATCGCGGTCAGATGGTGTCCGAGGCTGTCGTGGATCTCGCGGGCCAGCCGATTGCGCTCGCGGGCCGCCGACAGCTGAGCCACCTGTGCGAGGGTGCCCTCGAGCCGGTCGCGGGCCTGCTGCTCCCGAACGGCCACCGCCGCCGTCGCCAGCACCAGTACGACTCCCAGGGCGAACATCAGCAGATCCGAGATGTACTCGGCGCGTACCTCCCAGCCCGGCACCCACAAGGTGAACGCACCCGCCAGCAGAACCACACAGCCCGCGCCCAGCGCGATCCCGACGGCCGGCCCGAACGCGAAGAACCCCAGGAACGGGATCAGCACGAACAGCACCCGCGAGAGCCCGGAGGCGTCGAGAGCCGCCACCGCACAGAGCAGCGCGGCCCTGAGGGCGAACACGGTGCCCGCCGGGATCCGCCACCCCCGCCCGTCCAGGGCCGCCAGCGCGCACAGCAGCACCGTGAACGCGGCCGTGCGCGCGTCGAAGCCTGGTCCGATCGCGGCGTAGTAGAGGCCACCTGTGAGCACCACCCCGTACAGAACGGCGGCTATCCAGGGCACGGGACGTGGCATCGGACCTCCTCGGGAATCCCATGCGCACACACGGTCTCCGCAGCGTACGCGGGCGCGGCGGCGCACCGCACCAGTCGGTCGGCGAAGTTGCGAAGTGTGGCCGAAGGTCATGTGCCCTCCGGTCCCGGCCACCCCTGCCCTTTCGTACTTACCCCCGATGACCTGTGGTTCCTAGATTTCTCGGTGTCGCCACGCACGAGATGAGGACCCATGCACCTACGCTCTTTGGCTATAGCACCCCTGCTGATGGCAACCGTCCTGGCCGTCCCGGCGGCCGCCCGGACCGGCCCCGCCGACGTACGAGTCCCCGGCGCCGAGTACACCCTCTCCGCCCGCCTCGCCGATCTGACCACCACGGGCACGAAGCTCACCGGGCACACCGATCCCGCCGACTGGGCGGGCCTGGAAGCCCCCGGGACCACGACCCCGTCCGGAGTCCCCGGCGTCCAGATCGACGGCTACTTCCCCGACAACTCCAGAACCAACACCAACCACGGCTGGAACCACGACAGCCAGTTCGTCATCCGGCTGCCCGACCACTGGAACGGCGGGCTCGTGGTCGCAGGGCCGCCTGGGCTGCGCGAGCAGTACGCCAACGACCGAATCATCAGCGACCAGGTCCTCGCCAAGGGCTACGCCTACGCGGCCACCGACAAGGGGAACACCGGCCCCGAGATCTACAAGGACGGGGACCGCCCCGGCGACGCCGTCATGGAATGGCACCGCAGGGTCACCGAACTCACCGTCGCCGCCAGGCAAGTGACGGACCAGCACTACGGCCGCACCCCGCGCTTCACCTACGCCGCCGGCCTCTCCGCGGGCGGCTACCTCGTCCGCTGGCAGCTCGAACACCGGCCCGGCCTCTACACCGGCGGCCTCGACTGGAACGCCCTCACCTTCACCGCCGACGGAGGTCTGCTCGCCACCCTCCCCCCGGCCCTGCGCGCCTATCCCCGCGCCAAGGAGGGCGACCGCTCCGCCCACGCCGCCATGCTCGCCGCCGGCTATCCCGAAGGCTCCGAGCGCCAGTGGGAATGGCACCACAAGAATCAGTGGGACCTCCTTCAGCGGGTGGTCCGCGAGGAGCTCGATCCCGACTACGACGGGCCCGCCCAGGCGGGCACCCCGCTCTGCCCCGAAGGCACCGGGGCCGGCTGCGACACCGATTACGACTTCGCGTCCCGCCCGCGCGCGGTGCACAAGGCGCTGAAACGGATCGCGCTCAGCGGAAGCATCCGGCGTCCGCTCATCAGCATCCAGGGCAGCCTCGACGCCCTCACCCCGTCGGCCGCCTTCGGTGACGTCTACCACCGCATGGTCACCAACGCGGGACGCGCCGACCTGCACCGCTACGTCATGGTCCCCGGCGGCGCGCACACCGACGGCCTAGTCGTGCTCGATCAGGACCACCTGCGCCCGATGCTCGGCAACTTCACCGCGGCCCTGAGCCACCTCGAAGCCTGGACACGGCCCACCTCCAAATCCTGACGACCCGACCCGCCCCCTGGAACGACCTCCAGAAATGAGACACACGTCTCGGCCGGGACTGTCCAATCAACGGTGTAACCAGGGTTGTTGAGGTTAGTGGTGTGCTGCGCTGAGTCGGCCGTCGAAGGTGATGTCGAAGGCGTTGAGCGCGGTCTTCCAGGGGGCTGGTCCCGCGGGCTTGTCCCTTGCCGGTGGGGTCGAGGGACATGATCGCCATGTAACGCATTTCAGTGCGGCTTGCTCGTTGGGGAAGTGGCCGCGGGCCTTGACTGCCCGGCGTGGAGCAGCAAGGTGCCCAACAGGCGGGCCCCACTGCGCGCCGCCCCGAAAGCCGCCTCCTCGCCGACGCGGTGGAGGCGGACAAATGGATGAGCCGAAGCTCAGGAGTTGTCACCGGCAGAGCCGGATGAGCTGGCGAATGGGAACGGTCGAAGCAGCCTGGTTGTCACAAACAAGGCACACGGCTTGTCACACGTGCTCATTCAGCAGCCTTTCTGTCACCAGAAACGAAGATCAGGAGCCTCTGGCTCTCTGAGGCGATTCCATGAGGTCATGGCCGGTACACGCGCTGGGCTGCAAAGGGTAGTGGAAACCACTGACACGGTGGCCGTGTGGTCGCATCAGTGCAGCTGGGAAGACCTTTTCGTGTCGGTGAACGTCGATGCGGGTCGACTCGGACTCGATCTGCGCGACGGCTGGACGAGGCGGTGGACAGTCTCGTGGCGGGTCGACGGGAGCGAGGAGTCCTGCTTGGTACAGGACCTCGTACACGCGCCGGTGCTGTCGAGCGATCCGATGCGCCACTTCACTTGGCGCCGGGACCAACGGCACCGGCCTGGGCTGCAGTTCCTGTCCAGTACCGGCCGTCACCATGGTGCGGAGAGCATGGAGGAGGGCCGGGTACTGCTGGCCCTGGACTTCGCCGGTGACGTCGTCGACGTGGTCTCGCAGCCGTTGAAAATCTCCTTCGGGACCGGAGAGAAAGACCGCAGCCACACCCCGGACTACCTCGCGGTGACCCGTCACGGCGTCTGGCTGATCGACGTACGCCCCGAGGCCCTGATCAAGGAGTCGGACTGGGAGTCGTTCGCGGCGGCCGCCGAGGTCGCTGTCGCCTGCGGCTGGCACTACACGGTTGCCGCCCGCTGGCGTGAGCACGCTTTCGCGGGGCTGGACGCGCTGGCGTCGCGGCGGGTCCTGCGGTCCGATCCGCTGGGCCTGCGGCCGGTGCTGCTCTCCGGGGCCGCGGGCGGGCGGAGGTTCGGGGAGCTTGCGGCGGCGACAGGCTGTGAGCCGGTCGCCCGGGCACAGCTGCTGCACCTGCTGTGGTCCCGGCGGCTGGGAGTTGACCTGGCCAGCCCGCTTCAGGACCGGTCGATCGTCGTCCCGGCCGGGGAGACGGGCCGGTGAACACGGCGGCGGTGCTGGACCTTTCACCGGGTGCCGGGCTGGTCCTGGACGGGACGGAGTGGACGGTTGAGCGGCGTGAGCCGCATCTGGGCCGGGTCCAGCTGGTGAGAGACGACGGCACGCGGGAGCGGGTGAGCCTGCGGTTTCTGGTGAACCATCTGCAGTGCCGTTCGTCGTCGCAGACGTCGGCGGAGGGGGCCGACCGGGGGCGGCAGCGCAAGGCGGCTCAGGATCTGAGGGAGGGCCGGCTTGAGCTCGCCCAGTTGCGGATGGCCCATCTGCTGGAGGTGGCGACCGGGTTCCGCTCCGGTGATCCGCTGCGTCCGGGCCCGGACGAGCCGAAGCCCGAGTACGACCCGGCGACGACCACGCTGACCGAGCGGCGGCTCGCGAAGGTGGCAGAGCTGGCGGCCATGGATCCGCATCACGCGAAGCTGCTGGGCCTGGGCTCGGTCGGCTACCGCACGCTGATCCGCTGGGAGAACGCCCGCCGCCGGTTCGGGCTGGTCGGCTGCGCGGACGACCGCTGGCTGCGCCAGAGCGGCGGCACGCGGACGGTGTCCGAGGAGGTACGGGAGGCCGTCCTCGCGGTCCGCCAGGAGACGCAGCGGATGGCGAAGGTGTCGATGCGGACCAAGGACCGCATGATCCGCCAGTACGTCCGCGAGGAGTTCGGGCCGGAGACGAAGGTGCCCGGCTACGACACCCTGCGCCGCCTCTGGAAGGAGTGGTTCGGCCCCGGCGGCGCCCGGCAGCGCTACGCCCGGTCGGCCGATCTGCCGGAGAAGGACGGGCACGTCCTGGTGCACCGGCCGGGCCAGGTCGTCGCGCTGGACACCACGGTGCTGCCGGTCATGGTCCGCGAGCACGTCTTCGGTGATCCGGTGAAGATGCACCTCACCCTGGCCCTGGACGTCTGCACGCACTCGCTGGTCGCCTTCCGGCTGACACTGGTGTCCGACACATCCGTGGACGTCGCGATGGTGCTGCGGGACGTGACGATGCCGCTGCCGATGCGGGCGGACTGGGGCGAGGACCTGGAGTGGCCTTACCCGGGCATCCCCGCCGCGGTGGTGGCCGAGTTCGCCGGGCACCAGGTGGCCGGACTGCCGTTCTTCACACCGGAGACGGTGACGACCGACCACGGATCGGTCTACCGCAACCACCACCTGGTCGAAGTACAGCGAGTGCTCGGCTGCAACATCCTGCCCGCGCGAGTCCTGCGGCCACAGGACAAGGCCGCCGTCGAACGCGCGTTCGGCGTGATCCGGCAATTGCTGTTCGAGCACCTGATCGGCTACACCGGCATCGACGTCGCCGACCGCGGAGCCGATCCGGCCGCCGACGCGGTGCTGACGGCTGACCAGCTCGAGCACACGATCGCCACATGGATCGTCGCCGTCTGGCAAAAGCGCAAACTCGGGGAATATGCCCCGAGTTGGGATCCGGACGGCTCGCACAGTCCGAACTCGCTGTTCGCAGCGTCGTTCGCGCAGACCGGCTTCGCGATGGACGTCCCCTCCCCCGAGTTGTTCTACGAGCTGCTGCCCGCCCACTACGTCCGCATCGACAAGCGCCGCGGGGTGAAGATCCGCGGACTTTGGTACGACGACCCCGACGTCCTGCGCGACTACCGCGGCGAGCTGTCGACACGGGGCGGCAGACACAAGGGCCAGTGGCTCATCCGCCGCGACCCGCGCGACCGGCGCCAGGTGTTCTTCCAGGATCCGATCAGCCATGCCTGGCACCCGCTGCCCTGGACGGGCATGCCGCAGGCCGGGCAGATGCCAGCCTTCGGGGATACACGGGCCAGTGACCTGCTCAGAAAGGCCGACGCGGCCGGCCTGAAGCCGAAGTCGGACACCGAACTGCTGCCCGTGCTGCTGGAGCTGATCGGCTCCGTCATCCCGGTCAGCAAGTGGCCGAACCAGCTGAAGAAGTCCCAGCGCGTCGAGCACTCCCGCGAGGCACACCAGGCCGACGCCGCGCAGGCCGACCGGCCGCCGGGTCCGTCCGCCGAGGTCGCGAAGCCCGCAGCCGGACCGGAAGAGCAAGGTCAGCAGGCGAAGGTACTGAACTGGCCGGGCCGGGCCCGCCAGACCCAAGACGCGGTCGCCGCTGAGCGACGCCGCAGACGGGAGGCCGCCGGGCCTGAGCCGGCCCCGCCGCCGCAGCTGGGACACAGCTTCCGCACCCGCAACGTGTTCGTTCTGCCCGAGGAGGACGACCTGGAGGAGGACCGTGGTGGACCAGACGACGCCGGATGAGCACGCGGTCGTCCCGTTCCTGCGCGCCGGTCCTCCGCCGGACCGCACCCGCTGGGAGGGCTGGCAGCAATGGCGGAAGATCCGGGACACCTTCGTGCCCGCGCCGCATCTGACATTGGCTGAGCACCAGTACCTGAGTCCCCGGCGGCGGGCTCTGCACGACCTGCACCGCACGGCGACGCACGTCAACATGCGCCTGCAGGAAACACCGATGAGCATGCGGGTCGCGAACCTGATGCGCGGGCGGCTGCAGAACAACGCGATGAAGTTCATGCCCGGCACCCGCGACGGCCTGATGATCAACGGCGGCGGGTTCCAGGGCAAGACGGAGACCGCGTGCGATGCGGCTGCTTCCTTCGAGGACGTCCGGCGCAATATCCACCACCAGCTGCTGCCCGGCCGCACTCCCGGCACCCGGGACGTCTTCGTGCCGGTGGCCTACTGCCGTTTGCCGGTCCGCGCGACACCCAAGGGATTGTGCAAGGCGATCCTGAACGTCTACGGCGATCCCCATCCCGGCACGCTGGACGATCTGGTCAGGGCAGTGCGGGACGCGATCCGGGACCACCACACCAGCGCCTTGCTGATCGACGACGTGACCCGGCTTCGGCTGCACCGCGAGGACGACCAGGACACCCTCGACCTGATCCGCGAGCTGATGGACCTCAACGTCACCCTCGTCCTGATCGGCGTGGACATCCCCGGCTCAGGACTCCTGCGCGGCGCATACGTCGACCCGCGCACCGGCCAGTGGGTCTTCCCCGACGTCAAGAACGGCAAAAATCACGAGGCCATGGCCGCCACGCAGACCGGGCGCCGGTTCGACATGGTCGATCTCGATCCGTTCGACTACTCCACGCTGGCCGGCATCACCGCCTTCCTCGACCACCTGGCCGGGATCGAGGAACAGCTGCGGCTCCTGCGCTCTTTCACGGGCATGCTGACCACCGGGGAGATGCCCGAGTACCTCTTCGACCGCACCCGCGGAGTCGTCGGCCTGCTGCGGCGGCTTATCGAGGACGGCTGCGCCGAAGCGATCACCACCCGCGAGGAACGGCTCACCAAGGAACTGCTCGCGAGGACCACGATCCATCTGGGCAACCTCAACGATCTCGATGAGGGAGCCGGAGAGATCCCCGAGATCCCGCAGGACGTGACCTCGCCGCAGCCGGAGTCTCCCCGCAAGCGCGGACGCAACACGGTCCTCGACGACCGCGGCGAGAGGCCGGCCGCCGGTGACTGACATGAGCACCAGGCTGCGGTCCTTCGGCCGCAGCCTCGACCCCCTGGACGGAGAGTCGCTGGCCGGTTTCGTCCTGCGGCTCTCCCACCGCCTGCGCGTGTCTCCCATCGAGCTGGCCCGGCTCACCGGCATGACCGACCGACCCCACGTCGCCCGGGCCGCGTTGTCCACGTTCCTGACCCCGTCGCAGGCCAGCGGCTTCGCCACCGCGACCAGGCTCACTCCCGACGAAGCCGTCGCGATGACGCTGGAACCCCTCGCCTCCCGCTACCCGCCCCTGGGCCGCAGCCTGGACGGCATCCGGGCAGGCCGCACCCTCACGATCCACACCTCCGACTGGCTGTTCGCCACCACTTGTCGCTACTGCCCCGTCTGCCTCACCGGCGACGGCTCCCCCATCCAGAACGAGCACGGCGGCCCGTGGCAGAACCTCTGGCGCCTGCCCGTCGTCTTCGCCTGCACCCGCCACGACGTCTTCCTGGAACATCTCTGCCCCAGCTGCAAGGAACCGATCAACGCCAGCAACCGGTCCCAGCTGATCGCGCGACCCGCCGTCACCGGGATACACCCCGCCCATTGCCGGTCCACCCAGGAACAGGACAGGGGAAAGATCCGGCCCGGGGCTCCCTGCGGAGCCCCCCTCGGACACGACGCCCCTGGCGGCCACCGCCCCGGGCCCGCCCTGCTCACCCTTCAACACAAGATCGTCAACATGTTCGGCACGAACTGCCCCGAGCAGGAGGCGCACCAGTACTTCACCGAACTCATCCTGCTAGCCGGCCTGGTCATGATCTCGTGGCCTCGCATCCGGCCCGCCGGAACCACCAGGTCACTCGCCGCGGCCATCGACCGGCACCTGGCGATCCTCGAGGAAACCGACGGCCGTCTCTACCACTCCAGCAAGGCGCCCGTCGACGCGCGGGCCTGCGCCGGGATGCTCCAGGTCACCGACCGCATCCTGGCTGCCGAGGACCTACGCGAAGCGCTCGTCCCTCTCGCGCCGGAGGAGAACCGCACTCTCACCGGCGTCACGCCCTCGCGACATGTGGTCTGGGACCAGGCCTTCAGAAAGCACCGCAGCGCGTGCTCCGAGCGGTTCCAACTCGCCGCCGACACCGTCGTGCACTCCTTCCGCCGCGACCGCCGTGGGGGCGGCTACCGCCTCCCCGCCACCGGCATCCGCTACCGCCCCGAGCACATCCCCGCCGCCCTGCCCCAGCCCCTGGCCGACCGCCACCTGCAGGCCTTCCCCGACGTCGCTCCCAAGATGCTCCGACGCAGCGCGTCCGTCTTCCTCGTCCGACGCGCGCGAGGCGGCAACATCAACGAGGCCGCCCAGTTCCTCGGCATCAGCACCCCCGGCAAGGCCATCGGCTACGGCAACAAGCTGAACCAGTACCTCCGCGCACACGGCAAACTCCACGACTTCGAGCTGGCGCTCGACGCCATCACGGACGAACTCCACGAAGGACCCCTGATCGACTACCAGCAACGCCGCGAAGCCCTGAGCTCCTGGACCCTCGAACCAGACATCTGGCAGCGCATGGCCACCCATCTGCCGATCCTTCCGGGACATCGGACATCCATCAGCGATGACCGCAAACGCCTCGCCGTCAGCGTCTACATCTGGACCCGCGTCACCGAAGGCGAACTCGAGTTCGCGCCCTGCCCACACATCGCCCACGATCCCGAACTCCGCTCCACCTGGAGCCGACAACGGCACAACATCTGCCACTGGCTCAAAACTGCCGACGACCACCCCTACTACCGAGCCCTCAAGCCGCTGCTCGACGCACACGCCCAACAACTCGCCGGAGCAATCGACTGCACCGCGCCCGATCCGGAAGGACGTTAAGTAGCGAAGACCGAAAGCCCGTGACTGTCTGGAACGGTTCCATAAGGCCATGGCAGGGAGACGCGCTGGGCCGGAGAGGGTAGTAGAAGGTGCTGACCCGGTGGCCGTCTGGTCGCATCTGTGCAGCCGGGAGGACCTGTTCGTGTCGGTATCCATCAGCGCGGGCCGGCTCGGACTTGATCTGCGCGAGGGCTGGACGAGGCGGTGGAGGGTCTCGTGGCGGGCTGATGGAGACGCAGCGTCCTGCTCGGTACAGGAATTCGTACACGAGCCGGCGCTGTCGGGCGATCCGATGCGCCACTTCACCTGGCGCCGGGACCAGCGGCACCGCCCGCCATGCACGGTCATCGACCACGGCACCATGGTCTCGTGCATGGCGGGCCGTATCTCGCAGTCGGGCTACTCGGTGATCAACCCGTGAACTCGTCCGCGGAGCGGGCGTCGTGGGCCTTGCGCAAGGACAGGACCTCGTCGACGTGCTCCTCGGCCCAGGTGGTGATCGGCTCCATGACGGGCCGCAAGGAGTGGCCCAGCGGGGTCAGCTCGTACTCCACGCGGGGCGGGACCTCGGCGAAGACCGTGCGGGTGAGCAGGCCGTCGCGTTCCATCCCCCGCAGTGTGTAGGTGAGGACCTTGGGTGTCACGTGATGAAGCGTCCCGCGTAGTTCGCTGAACCGCTTGGGGCCGTCGCCCAGGTTCAGCACGATCAGCACCGACCACTTGTCACCGATGCGGTCGAGGACCAGCCGGGACGGGCAGCAGATCTCGGAGTCGTCGGCAGCTTCTTTCATCATATCCGAAGGGTACTTCAGTATCTTTGAAGTAACTAGTATCCCATTGATACCTTCTCGGTGACGGCGTGTGCGCGGCACACGCGATGACTACAAGGAGGTCGT
This sequence comes from Streptomyces sp. SA15, assembly GCF_002291145.1. Lineage (GTDB taxonomy): Bacteria > Actinomycetota > Actinomycetes > Streptomycetales > Streptomycetaceae > Streptomyces. Next base: position 98,426 of record NZ_NTGE01000042.1, on the reverse strand, counting down.
GGGATGCGCATCTTGCTGTTCGGAGCCACCGGGATGATCGGCAGCCGGATCGCTGCCGAGGCGGGCGAGCGGGGCCATGAGGTGACGGGTGTCACGCGCAGAGGGAAGGACGGCACCCTCGCGGCGGACGCGAGCGACGCCGACACCGTCGCGCGCCTGGCGGCCGGCCACGACGCGGTGGTCCTGGCGGTGTCACCGCCACGCGGCGGCATCGAGGCCACCGAGTCGCTGCTGGAGGTGGGCCGCGGCGTACTGGACGGCGTACGCAAGGCCGGGGTGCGTCGCCTGGTGGTGGTGGGCGGCGCGGGCATCCTGGAGGTCTCCCCCGGTGTACGGGTCGTCGACACCCCCGGGTTCCCCGAGGACGCCCTGCCGCCGGTTCGCGCCCAGGTGGCGCTGTTCGAGCTTGTCCGGGACAACGCCGACGACCTGGAATGGACCTACCTCTCCCCGCCCGCGATGGTCGAGCCCGGCGAGCGCACGGGCGCGTACCGGACAGGCGATCACCAACTGCTCAGCGACGGCGAGGGCAACAGCCACATCAGCACCGAGGACTACGCCGTCGCTCTCGTCGACGAGTTGCAGCGGGGCGAGCTCACCCGCCGCCTCGTCCACGTCGCGTACTGACCGGCTCACACAAACGGAAAAGTTGGCACGTCACCGGCACGTGTTGTGTTGGTTGCCAACCAATATCAGAGGAGCACCACATGACGAACAACAACAGCACCGCCGACGCGGTCGGCGTAGTCGAGGCGTACATGCAAGCGCTGCAGATCAAGGACACTGACACGATCTTGCGGCTCTACGCCGACGAGGCCGAGATCATCCCCGAGAACTTGCCCAGCCTGCGCGGCCGCGACGCCGTTGACTCCTTCTACGCCAGCACCTTCGCCGCCATCGGGATGGAGGTCAACGTGGAGGTGGTCTCGACCGAGGTCTACGACGAGATCGCGATCGTCCGATCCGAGCAGCCCGTCACGGTGATTGCCGTGGCCGACGGCACTCGCACCCAGGCCTACTTCCGCGAGCTGTTCGTGCTGCGTCGCACCCCGGACGGGTGGCGCATCCACAAGTACATGTTCTCCCAGAACCCGTCGCAGGCCTAGAAGCCGGCGGTCACCGACCACGGTCGCGAAAGGCGCACAAGCCCGAGAATCTGGGCCGGCTGTGGCTCGAGCGCGCCGAGGCCGGGGGCACCGACGGCGTGCTCGCGCTGTACGAGCCCATCGGGGCCCTGTACTTCCAGGGTTCGGCCAGCACCGGCTACAGCGACTGCGCAAAGCCTACGAGGCGATGCTGGCCGGCACCCCGAAGATGCCCTCACATCCCAATAGCGAACCGCTGCTGGAGCTAGGCCGTCATATGGGCTTGCAGTCCGGCCGGTGACAACAAGCCTGCCTATGTGACAACTATCGCGCTTCGGCTCATGGAGGTGGCGACCGCAGGCCGACGTCGGCTCAGCTCAGAAGGCGACGTCGATGTAGTCGATGTTGGTGAATTCGACCTCAAGCTGGTCGGCGCGGCGTCCGTGGTCCTTGAAGTACACCTCCTGGAGGCCTTCGGCGATGACCTCATTGGGGCTCTGCGCGCCGACGCCCCGCTGGGCGTCGAAGAGACGCCGGGCGTACTCGGCGGGCAGGTGGACGGTGATACGGCGCATGCGGCCGTCGTCGGTGGTGCCGATGGGCGCGGTATAGCCGAAGCGGGCGCGGGCTTCCACGGTGATCCCGGTCGCAGCGGCGGCCTGCCGACGGCGCCGGTCACGGACCTTCGGCTGCCAGCGGGCGCGCACGGCTGCCTCGATCCGATCGGCGATCGCCTTGGGCGGGTGCTTGCGCTCGCCGGTGCGGTAGCGCTCCACGGAGCGCTGGGTGATACCCAGTTCCTGGGCGACCGCCTTGGTCGTCTTCAGCTTCCCCAGCAGGAAGTTGATGCGGCCCTTGAGGGTCTTGGGCGGCTGGCGGGTGAAGACTTCCTCGCCGGCGCGGTCGACGGCCTCGTTGATGAGGGCGTCGTCGACGTCGGCGCCTTCCGGGCGGATACGGCGCACCATGGCCTACTCCCCTTCGTCCAGGACGGCGTCGCCGCCCTTGATGTGGCGGGCGGGGTTGTAGCCCTGCTCCATCAGGTCGACGGCCCAGGCCATCTCCTGGACACCCTCGATCTTGCAGAAGCCGGGGTTCGCGCCGAGGCGGAAGGTGCCGTAGACGGGGGTGCCGTCGCCGTTGGACGGCAGGAAGTCCAGTGGGGAGGGGCCACGGCTGGCGTAGACGACGCAGTCCGAGAGGACCGCGAGGGGGTACTGGCCGGTCAGGGCGGCGAGCTTGGCCATCTTGCGGTGCATGTTCACCCGGGCCTTGGCGATGACCGCGGCGCGGATGTCGGGCCGCCAGGTGGGGCGCTCCAGGGCGGGCCAGCGCTCCCCGTCACGGTAGTGACGGCCCTGGGGCCGTTCACGGAGCTTGCCGATGCCGCCCTTGACCGTCGACTTGACCGCCGCCAGCACCATCGCGCCCTGCCGGTGCCGGCGCACCAAGGCGGCCAGGTCCTCGTCGCTCATGTCGGCGCGGCCTGCGGGCAGTTCGGCGAGTGCCGCGCGCAGGCCGTCGAGGTGGGTCTCGTCGGCGGCCGCACATGTCTTGTGCAGCGCCATCGCGTCCAGGAACGCCACCGGGTTGGTGTCCTTGTCGGCGGGGATGCCCATGTCGGCGGTGGTGGTGAGGTAGGCGTCCTTGAGCCGGTCGTGCCACGGATCCAGATACGCACCCGTCTCCTCACGCAGGTACGCCTCGATCGGGCGCACTTCGCAGCCGAGTTCCTCCGCGTAGGCGAGGGTGGGGGTGGTGTACCAGCCGGGCCCCTCGGGACGCTGTCCGCTGGGAGTGAAGGGGTTGGGCAGGCGCGGGTCCGGCTCGATGTGGGAGAGGTCCACGAGCCACGTGCCGGGGGCCTTCTTGTCGAACACGGGCGCGGTGTGGTGCACCGGTTCCGACAGGCCGACGGTGAGGCGGGCGGCAGCCGCGAGGAAGGCGGTGTTGATGTCGATGCCCACCGCGTAGGGCAGCAGGCACTCCTCATCGATGAGCAGCTGCGGGTCGCGCACCCACTGGTAGGCCTCCTCATCGAGGAACCCGCGCTCCCAGCCCTGCGCGACCGGATGCTCGGGCGGGGCCTCCGGAGGCGCCGGGTCCACCGGCTTCGTCAGCGCCCCGGGGTGGGGGCCAGAGACCCACTCGCCGGTCGCCTCGTCCTTGACCGGCCGGGTCGGCGGTCGCAGTGTGGTCATCAGCTCCAGGCCGGTCACCGCGGTGGAGCCGCGCGGGGTGAGCACCCGGGTCGCGAACACGCCGAGGACGCGGGCGAGGTCGGCGGGGTGCAGCTGGGCGGCGTCGCCCCAGGCGCGGGTGTCCAGGGCGTCCCACGGCAGGATCGCCAGTTGCACGCACTGCCGTTGGCCGCTCCGCGCGGGCCGGTAGATCCGCGGCCACGGGCCGAACCCACGCTGAGTCAGCTTCCACTTCGCCTTGGCCAGTTGCCTGACGACCGGGTGGTCCTCCGCCAGGCGCAGGCCCCGGCGGTCCTCCAGCTGCTCCGGCAGACCGAACCGGGCGGCGGCCGAGGCGGTCAGCACGATCAGTGGGTCGGAGTCCTTGCCATGCCGGTGCAGCCGCGCCGCACCGATCCCCGACTCCTTCAGCACCCACTCCACCAACTGCGCCATCGTCGTAGCCGGGCACTCCAGCAGCACTCCGCCCAGGCAGTACGCGGTGCCGTCCCCGTCCAGCACGGCGAGAGGCCCGTGCGGGAATCGGGCATCGACCGCGGGCGCGGCCGCCTTCGCCCGCGACGGACGCCGTGACGTCGACGCCGGCCTCACCGCCCCCGCCGGACGGGGCGCAGCAGAAGCAGGCCGGTGGAGGCGCGCGGAGCTCCCGGGCCCAGACGCCGCATCGTCAGCACTCCTGCCGCCGGACGCAGGCTGCTCCGGTGCGGGCGTGGGCCCGGTGAAGGTCTTTGGTACGGGCTCGGTGGCCGGTTCGGCCGGGTGCTTCGCCGCCCAGCCTTCCAGCAGCCGCAGATACGCCTCACGGCGTGGCGTGCGTGGCTCGGACCTGCCGTTCTCCCAGTTCTTCACCGTCTGCGTCGTCGTCCGCAGCACCTGAGCCAGCCGGGCCTGCGTAACGCCCGCCGCCTCACGCAGCCGGGCCCTCTCCCCCGGCGCCGGCAACTCCGGCTCACCCGCCAGCAGTTCGTCCACCGCTGCGAACAGCTCATCCTGATTCGGCCGGTCCGGCATACGCCACCTCCAACCCACATTCTAGCAGAAATTATCCCTGCTTTTAGCCAAATTATTAGCTGTGGATTTAATCTTGGGGAAGGACGTACAGCGCTGATGACATCTGTGCCGGTGTGCCGTAGTCGCCGGCGAAGCGGTTGGCTTCCCTGGCGGACCCGGTCATCCGGTGCAGCCAGAACCCGTACGTAACCGACTCCACCTACTCTTCCGTCAAATACAGCTACAACCACCGCTTGACCCCACGATCAAGCCGCGCCGCCGGCACCTGGTCCGCCAGCCCGTCCGCGGGCGGCACCTTCAACTGGTCGACGAGGCTGACGAACTGGCGCAGGGCCGTCATCTGCGACGGCGCCAGCCGAAGCAGCCGGCCCGCACCCGGCGAGCCGGGGGCGGGCCTGGGCCGGACGCGGGCGTAGACCAGCAGGTCGTGACCGCGCAGGCCGAGTCGGGCCCCGCCCACCGTACTTCCGCTCCCCCGCATCCACCGCCTCAAGCACCGCGAGCGCCTTCTCCCTACGCACCGGGCGCGACATCGCGGTCCCCTGTGATGCCGGCTTCCCGCGTGTGAGTCGCTTCAGAGCTGGTCTCACTTGGCGTCATCGCGGCTACGCTGCGGGCCGAGGCCATCTGGATCCGGATGCACCGTCAGCAAGCTGTCTCGGAGCCCATCCGGGGTCGAGCGAGAACGGCAGTCATTCCGGTTCGTGCTGGGCAAGAACTCGGCTGAGCAGGCGGGTCAGAGTCTGCCGGTCCTCGGCCGACAGCGGTTTGAGCAGGTCGTCCTGCACCTGATCGAGGACCCCGTCCATGCGCTGCAGCTGCCGGACACCGCCCTTGGTGAGCGTCACTCTGTTGCGCCGTCCATGGTCCGGGTCCGGCGACCGATCGACGAAGCCCTGCTCGACCAGTTCGCTGACGGCCGCCACTACGTCGCTGCGGTCGATGCGGCACCGGCGGCCGAGCTCCGCCTGGCTCGCGGGCCCGAACTCGTGCAGTGCCGCCAGGATGCGGTAGTGATACCCGCGCGCCCCGGCAGCGGTGAAGCCGTCGAACACCAGTCGGCGGGCATGCACGGCCAGCTGGGTGATCAGCCAACTCGGCTTCGCTGCCAAACGCTCGGGGGTTTCCTCCATGGCGACCACTCTAGCGCTATGAGTGTTGGCAAGACCAACACTCTGTGCATAGTGTTGGTCTTGCCAATGTTGGAGCAACCATCAAAGGAGTCGTCGTGCCCGCTGCCGCCCGGACCACCGACCGAGCCGAGATCGCCGACCTGTTCGCCCGCCTGGCCAACCTGCTGGACGAATGCCGCCACGAGGACGCTGCCACCGTTTATCACGACGACATCGTGGTGCGCTCGCCGCGGGTCGAGCTGCACGGCCTCGATGAGGTGACCGCCCACCTGAAGCGAAGCCAGGTCGAGGGAGAACACACGCAACACGTGCACGGTGACGTGCTGGTGCATGTGGATGGTGACCGCGCGAAGGCCACAGCGAACCAGCTCGTGTACTTCTACCGGAACGGCGAAGCGCCCCATCGGACAAGCGGTCTGCGAACGGCGTGCACTGCCGTGCGGACCCCGGCGGGCTGGCGATTCAGCGACATGCACATCACGCTCGCCTGGATGCAGGAGAAGTGACGTGGTGAGTCAGGCCCGGACCTCAGCCCTGACCGCGCGGCAGGCCGAGGCCACGCCACTCACCTGACGAGGGAACCTGCCGGAAGACATCTGAGGGCTGAGGCGATGCCGACGCATGCGAGGCCGTGTTCGCCCTTGCGGCGAGACGCCGCACACCAGCGGCCGCAGCGCCCGGCTGTCGTACAGATTCGGGCCCGTCAGCTCGCCCCCTTCAGCGCCCGCATGCTCACCGAGTCGATCGCGCACCGAGACCAGTCGAGCTCACCGTGGTCACCGAGCTCAGGGATCAGAGACCGCGGTGTCCCACCTTCTCACCGCTACGTCACCGAAAGGGTGGGACGCGCAGGTCAGGGGCATGGTGTCCCACGATGCCCTCATGTGAGCGGGGCCGGTGGACCCGGAGGCGGTGCACCCCGCATCGTCGAGAACGTTCGAGCCGCCCGGTGCGGTGCACACCACACCACGTCGTACGGCGGCGACACCCAGCACTCGACTCACAGAACGGGGAACGCGCATGAATACCTCCCGACGCCTCACCCTCGGCGCAGCCACCATCGCCCTCGCCGCCACCGCACTCGGCGGCGGACCGGCCCTGGCAGCCGCCGACGACACCTCCGCCACCGGCTCCCGCATCGTGGCCCACGACGACCGTGCCCAGCTGCGTACGACGGGCGAGGAGACGAAGGGCGATGTCTCGGCCGCCGTGCCCGCGGTGCTCCAGAAGGGCGACAAGGGCCACGGGGTCTGGTGCGTCCAGGTCGCGGTCAACAGCGTCTACCGCAGCTGGTACAACTCGTCCAAGAACGTCCTGACCGAGGACGGCGTCTTCGGTCAGAGCACGCATGACTGGGTCGCCTGGTACCAGGGCATTCGGAACCTCAAGGCGGACGGCATCGTCGGCAAGAACACCGGCGACAAGGTCATCGGGGACGCCTTCGGCAAGAACGGTGTCGACTACCGCAACTACTGCCGCAGCTACGTTCCTCACCACTGACACCAGCTGACGGCATCCAGGGGAGCTCGCCGGGGCGACCGGCGGGCTCCCCGCTCATTGGTGGCCAACAGCATCATGAACCGCGAACGGGTCCTGACAGGAGTCAACAGCTACAGTCGCGAACTCGGCTTCGACCCCGCCGAATTCTTGAACAGCCGCGGACCCGCTCCGTCTTGGCTGGACATGTGCAGCGGAGAGGCGCTCGCCCTGCGCGCAGCGGCGCAACTGCTCCCACACGCCGCGATCACCGGCGTGGACCTGGTCGGCCCGCTGTTGCCGACAGCGCTGCCCGACGGCCTCGAACTCATCACCGCGGACCTCGGCCTCTGGTCCCCAGGGCGCCGCTACGACCTGATCACCTGCGTCCACGGGTTGCACTGCATCAGTGACCGGCTCGCCCTGCTGGAGCGGGCCGCCTCCTGGCTCACCGGCACCGGCCTACTGGTCGCCCATCTCGACCCCTCGACGCTGCGGCGACCCGACGGCAGCGACGCCTCCCGCCCAGTCCTGGCAGCACTGCGCGCTGCCGGCTTCCACTACTCGGCCCGCGACCACCGCCTCAGCCTGCGGGGCGGGCGCCGCATCAGCCTGCCCTTCACCTACCTGGGCGCCGACCCGCACGCCGGCCCCAACCACACGGGCCAGCCAGCCGTCGCGTCCTACTACCGCCCCGCCCATCGGCCACCAGTCCATTGACCAGAACGTGGCGTCAGCAGCACAGAACGGCATCAACCAGGTCGCGGTCGTCCACCCCGACGGAACCACCGAGACCGGTCCTGACGCCTCGGACGGCTCGCCTCACCCACCTCCACCGCGGTACGCGGCAACCGACCGAGCAGCTGACCGGCCCGTCTGCCACGTCCCGCACATGAACGCGTTACGCCGCTGGGGAACTGAGCTTGTCGGGGGCCGGCTCGTCCCCCGACAAGCTCAGAGGCCGGGGCCTATTCGACGAGCTCCCAGTCCTGCGAGCCGTCCCCGACCGCGTTCTGCAAGGTGAGCGGCGCATCATCGGAGGCACCGGTCAGGTACAGGTTCGTGTTCTTGACCGACTGCAATCTGTAGAAGCCGTCCTCGGTCTTGATGAGGTTCCAGCTGCCCGTGGCGCTGTTGTCGACCCACTGGCCGATCCGCTGGCCGACCGTCGCGTTGCCGGTCCAGATGGCTGCCGCGCGGCCGCCCGACTTGTTCAGCAGAGTCTTGCCGCCGTTCGGCTCGGCCACCACGTGCCAGAACTGGGTGTCCGGGTTCGACGCCGAACCGGGGTCCTCCAGGACGACGTCGGGAACGTCTCCGTTTCCGAGGTTCGCGTCGTTGGTGTTGTTCCCGGTGCCGATCACCTGGTCGGTCTTGCGGTTGACCAGCTGGTAGTAGGCGCCGTCCGAGTGGCCGAGATCGACCTCGGCGTAGGCGAGCGTAGACGTGCCCTGGTTGTTGAGTATCGCGATGCGGCCGGTGCCCTCGACATACTGCAGGTTGCGGCTGTAGCCGGCCCGCGAGGTCGTCTGGTACTCCTTCCAGACGCCGTCGCTGCGTCCGCTCTCGTTGACCCAGACGCTGCCGCTGCCTGCGGCGTTGTAGACCAGGCGCCCTCCGGGAAGCCTGATGACGACCGGACTGCCGCCGCTCGTGAGAGGGCGGGAACCGGAGTCGACCGGCAAAGAAGCGATGTCCGTGCCTGTGCGGGACCCTCGGTAGAACTCCAACGGGCTGTCCGCGATCACGTACCTGGTGTTGGCCCCGCCGCCCCAGAACTCGAAGGGGAGCATCCATTTGCCGTCCGTCGTCCGGACGACATTCGTCATGCCGGGCCGCCCTCCGCCGATCTCCGTCTTGCCGCCGCCCATGTCCTGGGTCAGGCCGGCGACGTCGACGACGGGATTGCTCCAGTTCGCGCTGCGGCCGTCCCAGGTCTTGTGGACGAGGATCTGGCCATGGGAATCCGGGGCGGTGTCGTTCGCGGGGTCCAGCATGGGGACGCCGGTGGCCGGGTCGAAGCCGAGGTAGTCGTTCTCGTCCGAGTAGTAGCAGACCAGCTTGCCCTTGTGGACCATCAGGTACGGCTCCCAGAGGGGATCCACCTGCTTGTTCGTGTTCGCGCCCGCGATGTTCTGCCCGACCGCGCCCGCGCTGCCGCCCTGCCAGCCGCCGGTCGCGATGACGTTGACGACCTTCCACGTCGCACCTTCGTCGGTGCTGGAGTACAGGGCGATCGCCAGGTCCTTGCGGTCTCCGTCGTTGGACGGCGTCCAGTTCGGGGCGGCCGCCTTGTGCTCCTTGTAGTAGTAGTCGTCGCCCGACACGACACTCGCGAGGAGCAGCGTGCCCTGCTTCAGATTCCCGACGTCCTGCGGAAGCGTGTAGAGGTACGGGTTCGTCCAGTTGCTCGTGTACTTCGCGTACTTGGCGTCACTGGAGAGGTACGCCGGAGCCTTGACCTCCGACAGCGGCTGCCATGTCGTCCCGTGGTCGTCGCTCTTGTGGACCGGGAGCGTCTGCTTGTCGGCGCTGCCCGTCTCCGGCACGACCGTGGACTTCTCGAACGACGCGACCAGACGTCCGCTCGGCAGCTGCGCCGACTTCGGGTAGATCGCGCAGTTGCCCCGACCCTTGAGGCAAGGTTCGCTTCCGAGCTGGTAGAGGATTCCGCCCGTCGGGTTGTACGCCTGCGCACCGGACGCGGGTATGGCCAGCATCGCGGACGTCGCGACGAAGGTTCCCAGCGCCTTCCCCAGCTTTCTTCTCTGCATGGTTCCTCCTTTGATGAAGCTCGGATGCTCAGGTGTTCGACTGAACGAGCACGCGTACGTCCCAGGCGCCGAGGTCCAGCCCAGTGCCCGCGGGGACGGATGTGCCGTTGAGGGCGTCGGAGAGGTCCATCGGGGCGGGGACGCTCGCGGGCTCCCAGCTCCAGTTGTGGACGATGTGGACGCGGCGACCGTCGGGAGACGTGCCGGTCGTCGCGGTGACGGACGCCGGGAGGTCCCGCCACGACCTGCGGGGCTCCGGTGCCATCCAGGCGGCCAGCGACTGGGCGAGGTCGCGGCCGGGGACGGTGCCGACGCAGGTGACGCGGCCGGCGCCGTGGCGGCGGGTGGTGACCGCGGGCCAGCGGCCGAAGTGCGGGTGGTCGTACGTGACGAGCACCTCGGCGTCGGTGACCGTGAGGCCGTCGATCCAGCGGGTCGCGGTCGCGTTCGCCGGCAGCTGGAGCGGGCCGCCGGGTACGGCACGGAGCGGGACGTCGTGGAGGAGATTGCTGAACTCGTCGTAGTGGACGCCCGCGGCCTCGACCAGCCGTCCCGGTGCCGGCTCGTGGCGTGCCCGGGCCTCGTGGTCGGCGTACGCGGTGCGCGGACCGAGGACGAGGTGGCCGCCCGCTCGGGCGTAGGCCTCCAGCCAGTCGACCGTCGTGTCGTCGACGACGTACAGGGCGGGGGCGACGAGGACGGGGTGGCGTCGTACGGTCTCCTCGGGGGTCATGCCCTCCCTCCCCCAGCCTTCGGCCGGGGGGACCCCCATGCCACGCGGGTCGTGCAGCTGCCGGGCGTGGATGATCCGCACCTGGCGGCCGGCGTCGAAGGCACCGCGGTAGAAGGGGTCGAAGAACCGGTGGTAGGCGGCGGCGTCAGGGTCGCCGTCGGGGGTCGGGAGCGGGGGGTACTTCTGCATCAGCCACTTGCTCGGCATCGAGTAGACCATCGCGATGTCGGCGTCCGGTTCGAGGCCTGCGACGAGCGGTCCGGCGGCCTCGAACTCCTCACCCAGGCGGGCGATTTCGGCAAACGTACGGCCCGGCCGGCCGCTGTGCGGCAGGACCCCGCCCCAGTAGGTCTCCGCGCCGAACCGCAGCGTCTGCCACTGCCAGTACTCGATCATCCGCGCCCCGCGCGCGACATGCGCCCAGGCGGTCTGCCGCCACTGGCCGTCGTATCCGGGGCGGTTGTCCCACGGGAAACCGATGGAGTTCGCGTTGGTCTCGGTGACCAGGAACGGCTCCTGACGCGAGGAGAACATCCAGTCCGCGGTCTGGTACATCGCCCAGACGCCGGTGGTCTTCCAGATCTGCTCGTGGTCCTCGGGCGTCGGGTCGGGCAGCGCGAGGCCGTCCTGCATGTCGTAGTACGGGTTGCCCGAGGCGATGTCGAGGCGGTCGGTCATCTCGTCGTCCTCCACCCCGCGGCGGGTGTAGGAGATGCAGGTGGTGACGAAGTGCTCGGGCCGGGCGTACTCGCGGACGATGTCGGCCTGCCAGCCGATGAACTCCGTGACCTGCCGGGCCTGGAACTCCCGCCAGGCGACGTCGTACTGGGGCTGCTCGTTGCCGTCCGGCGTCCACAGGTCGGCCCAGGTGGAGAGGCGATGGGACCAATACACCAGGCCCCATTCGCGGTTGAGGGTCTCGACGTCGCCGTACTTCTCGCGCAGGTGGTCGACGAAGCGCTGGAAGACACCGTGGTTGTGGAAGAGGTGCAGGCCCGGCTCGTTGTCCACCTGCCATCCGATGACCGCCGGGTGGTCGGCGTACCGGGCGGCCATCTTGCGGATCACCCGCTCGGCGTGGAACCGGAACGCGGGGTGGGTGAAGTCGGCCTCCTGGCGGGCGCCCCAGCCGAGGCGCTGTCCGGTGGCGTGCTCTGCCGTGATCTCCGGGTACTGGCGGGCAAGCCACGGGGGTACGGCGTACGTGGGCGTGCCGAGGATGACGGAGATGCCGCGTTCGTGGGCGCCGTCGAGCACCGGCTGGAGCCAGTCGAGGTCGAACCGTCCGTTCTCGGGCTCCCAGGTCGACCAGACCGACTCGCCGACCCGGATCACGGTGAAGTTGGCCTGGGCCATCAGATCGAGGTCGGTCTTCAGCCGTTCGTCGGGCTCCGACTCGGGATCGTAGGCGGGCGTGTACTCGTGGTAGTACGCGGCGCCGAAGAGGACGCGGGCGGGCAGAACCGCCATGAAGGAACCTCCGGAGAAGAGCAAGAGGAGATCAAGTGGGGGTGTTACTGCTTGACGCCGCCGGTGGCCAGGCCGCTCTGCCAGTACCGCTGGAGCAGGAGGAAGGCGATGACGAGCGGGATGATCGAGAGCAGGGATCCGGTCACGACGAGCGCGAGCATGTCGCTGCTGGCGCTGGCTCCGCCGTTCTGGGCCTGGGCGGCCCAGGAGGAGAGCCCGACCGTGATGGGGTACAGGCTCGGGTCGTTGAGCATGATCAGCGGCAGGAAGTAGTTGTTCCAGGTCGCCACGAGGGTGAAGAGCACGACGGTGACCAGGCCCGGTGCCAGCAGCCGCAGCGCGATCCGGAAGAAGATCCGTGCCTCCCCCGCGCCGTCCATGCGGGCGGCCTCCAGCAGGCTGTCGGGGACGGCGTCCTGTGCGTAGACGCGCATGAGGTACAGGCCGAAGGGGCTGACGAGCGAGGGCAGGACGATGGCCCAGGGGGTGTTGACCAGCTCCACCTTCGCGAAGAGCAGATAGGTGGGGATGGCCAGGGCGGTGGTGGGGACCATGATGGCGCCGAGTACGAGGTTGAAGGCGGCGTTGTCGCCGCGGAACCGGAACCTAGCGAACCCGTACCCCGCCGCGGCCGCCAGCAGCGCGGCCCCGAGCGCGCTGCCGACCGAGTACAGGACGGTGTTGAGCAGCCAGTGCAGGAAGATTCCGTCGTCGTGGGTGAGGGTCTGGCGGATGTTCGTCAGTAGTTGCGGAGCGCGGGAGAACCACAGCCCGAACGTGTTGATCAGATCCTGGGTGCTCTTGGTGGTGGCGACGAGCAGCCACAGCAGCGGCAGGAGGAAGTAGGCCAGGACGGCCAGCATGACGATCGTCAGCGGGGTGCTGCGGCGACGCGACGACGACGGGCGGCGCCGGTTGTTGCGTGCCGTGCGTGGCCGTCCGGTCGTCGGGGCGCTCGGGGGCGTGGAGGTGGGAGCCACGGAGGTGGTCACGCGGTCCTCCTGCGGTTCGCGGTGAGCAGGACGGCGTAGGAGACGATCACGATGACCAGTCCCAGGAGGAAGGAGACCGCCGCCGCGTAATTGACCTGCTGGCCGGTGAAGGCGAGCGTGTAGGCGTAGAGGTTGGCGGTGTACGAACTGTCGATGACGTCCGGGGCGATGCTCTGCAGCAGTTTCGGCTCGTTGAACAGCTGGAAGCTGCCGATCACGGAGAACAGCAGCGTGAGCATCAGCGCCGGCCGCAGTGCGGGAATCTTGATCGACCAGGCGATCCGCCACGAACCCGCCCCGTCCAGCGCGGCCGCCTCGTACAGCTCGTCGGGGACGGTCCGCAGTGCGGCGTACAGGATGATCATGTTGTAGCCGACGAACTCCCAGGTCACGATGTTCGCCAGGCTGCCGAGCATCCAGCCGTCGCTGAGGAAGTGCGGAGCCGGCAGGTCCAGCTTCTCGCTCAGTTGGGCGAAGGGGCCGAAGTCCGGCCCGTAGAGGTAGCCCCACATGAGCGTGGCGACCACGCTCGGGACGGCGTACGGGACGAAGATGCCCAGCCGGATCACGCGCGCGAGGCGCAGCAGGCCGCTGTCGAGGGCGAGCGCGAAGAGCAGCGCCAGGACCAGCATCACAGGGACCTGGACCACGAAGAACATCGCGACCCGCAGCACGCCTTCCCGCAGCAGCGGGTCCTTGAGGGCCGTCACATAGTTGTCGAGGCCCACGAACGCCGTCCCGCCGATGAGCCTCTCCTGGAACAGGCTGATGTAGGCGGCATAGCCGAGCGGGGCGAGGAAGAGCAGGAGGAAGAGCACCATGAACGGTGCGACGAAGAGCGGTCCTGCCGCACCGCCCGGACGGCGGCGCCCGCCACGGAGCAGCTGATTCGTCATTGGGCACCCTTGACGGTGAAGCCCTGGCTCTTGGCGTATGTCGTGATCCGCTTCTGCCACTGGTCGAGCGCACCGACGGTGTCGGTCTTCTTGGCGAGGGACTTGCCGACGGTCTCGGTCCAGTCCGTCACCACCTGGTCGAGGAACGGCGGCCACTGGAAGTCGGGACTGACCGTCTCGCTGACGTCCGCGAACACCTGGTTGACCTTCTGACCGCCGTAGAAGGCGGGCGCGTCACCGACGAAGCCGGGGTCCGCGAGCAGCGACTTCGTCGCCGGGAAGAAGGACTGCTTGGTGGCGAACAGCTTCGCGCTGGCGGGGTCGCTGTTGAGGAACTGCGCGAACTGCGCCGCCGCGATCGGGTTCTCGGTCGCTTTGACGACCGCGCTCGTCGAACCGCCCCAGTTGCCCGAGCTCGGCTTGGCGGCGTCCCACTGCGGCAGCGGGGCCGCCCGCCACTTACCCGCGGTCGACTTGGCCGAACCGGAGAGGAAGACCGGCCCCCACGCCGCGGTGAGCCAGGTGGCGTACTTGCCCTGGTTGAGGCCGGCGTACCAGGCGTCGGTGAAGTCCGGGTCGGCGCTGATGACTCCGTCCTGTGCGAGCCCGCCCCAGTACGCCGCCAGCTTCCTGGACGTCTCGTCGTTGACGTTGACGGAGACGTTGCCCTTGCCGGAGGCCGCGTACGGCTCGGCACCCGCCTGCCACAGCAGGCCGTGCCAGGCGGCGGCCTCGTTCCCCGCGAGGTTGGTCAGGTAGATCCTCGGGTTGGCCTTGTGCAGCTTACGGGCCGCGGCGGCGAACTCGTCCCAGGTCTTCGGCGGTTCGATCCCGTACTCGTCGAAGATGTCCTGCCGGTACAGCATGCCCATCGGGCCGGTGTCCTGAGGGATCGCCCAGACCTCGCCGTTCGGGCCGCTGACCTGCCCCCACGTCCAGTCGACGAACGTGTCCTTCAACTCGGCGGCGCCGTACGGCCGCAGGTCCAGCAGGCTGTCCGTGATCGTGAACGTCGGGATGGCCTGGTACTCGATCTGCACCACGTCCGGCGCGCCCTTGCTGGCTTTCAGCGCCGTGCGCAGCTTGGTGTAGTGCGCGACGCCCTGGCCGGCGTTGACGACCTTGACCTTGATGGCCGGGTACTTCTTCTGGAAGAGCGCGACCTCCTGCTGGATGTCCGGGACCCACGTCCAGAACGTCAGCTCGGTCGGCGTCTTCATCGCCTTGTCGATGTCGGCCTGACTGACCGGCTTGGCGGAAGCGGACGAATCGCCGGTGCCGCCACTGCCGCCGCATGCGGACAGCGCGGTGCTCAGTGACACGGCTCCCGCGGTGGTGAGAAGGGTCCGACGGCCTATGTGGGCGTGGCTGGTGAAGGATCTGGGCATGGTGAGCTCCCGCCGATGGGCGAAGACGACGGCGCGCCTGGCGATGGCGCACCGGTCAGGGATGAGGAGAAGCCTTGCTGCGACTACTGAGGCAGTGGGGCTGAGGCACCTGGGGCATCGAGGTCGGCACGTTCGGGTGCACGTCCTCGCGGACTGCGACCGGCGCACGCCACACGAGCCGGCCCGATGCGGGGCGGCTGCCGTACGGGTGCGGGACGGAGCAGAGAGCGGTGCGGCAACCCCGGCTAAGGGGCCGCTGATAGAGCGCCACCAGCGTCCCGGGGGTCCCGGGGTCGTCCGGGGCGAACGGGGGGCCGGGGGCACGGTCGGTGGGAACAGAACGGAACGAACCGAGCAGTGGCTGGTGCGGCGATCTGCCCCGGGGTCACGGCCCGGCCACGAGCGGTGTGTCTCGGGCCGGTCTGCGCTGATCAGCGGCGGGTTGGTGGGCCAAGGTCTGAGTCAGGAGGTTCGTGTGGGCTGCCACAGGGGCGGGAGGTCACGCGTCGCCCACGTCCCGGGGTCGGCCGGGGCGGAGGGTCGGCGGGGGCGCGGTCGAGGTGCGGACGACGAGTTCGACCGGTGGGTCGCTCGCCAGTAAGGGTTCTGCCTGCGGGTTCTCGATGGCATGCACGAGGAGCTTGAGTCCCGTCTGCGCCACGGCGTCGAAGGGCTGACGCACCGTGGTCAAGGGAGGGTTGACGTAGGCGGCGACCGGGATGTCGTCGAAACCGACGACGCTCACGTCGTCCGGCACGCGCCGGCCGGCTTCGGTCAGCGCACGGACCAGACCGATGGCCATGTCGTCGTTCGCGGCGAACACCGCGGTCACGTCGCGGTCAGCAGCCAGTTCGCGGCCTGCCGCGTACCCCGACGAGGCCGACCAGTCGCCCTCGACGACAGGCGGTTCGGTTCTGCCGTGTGCCGCCAGCGCCGCTCGCCATCCTTCCAGCCGATCCCTGGCGGCGAACCACCGCCGCGGACCGGCCAGATGATGAACCGTCACGTGTCCCAGCTCGAGCAGATGCTCGGTGGCGGCCCGTGCGAGCAGGTCGGCGCCGACGCCTGCGGTCACCACCCGGGGCCCGGCGAAGGCCGGTGGCGCACCGAGGACGAGGACCGGTACGTCGACATGGATGGAGACCTCTGGCTCGTCGATGCCCTCGTCGATCGGCTCGGAGATGACGATGCCGTCCACGCCCTGTTCGAGCAGTGACTCCACGGCACCGGCTATACCGCCCGGGTCGCCTTCCAGCGTGTTGACGACACGGAGCGCGTATCCCGTGTCCCGGGCGGCCCGTTCGATGCCCATGAGCAGCGAGGCGGGCCCGTACAAGGCCGTCCCCAGTGTCACCACGCCGATGGAACGCGTCCGTCCGGAGGCCAGCGCCCGGGCTGCGTTGTTCAGCCGGTAGCCCAGCTCTTCAGCGGCTTCGAGCACGCGTCGGCGCACTTCGGCGGAGACGTACTGCTCGTCGTTGAAGACCCGCGACACCGTCTTCTGCGACACCCCCGCCAGCCGGGCCACATCCACACTGCGCGGCGCGGCGGAACTCCCGCCCCGTCCTACCGGTCGCGTCATGGCATCTCCTGCTGGCCGCTTGCTGGATCTCCGATGATCTCAGCCTTATGACTGCGCTGTCATGTCTACGCAGTCAGACGCTGCGCGTCAAGAGTTTGGAACGCATCCGTAACAGCTCCTGTGGGTTGGGCACCCGGCCCGCCACGACGTGCAGGGGCCACGGCGTCCAGCGGCTCCGGCACCCGATTGGTGGGCAGACTCACGACTGAGTGGGCGAGGCCACCGCGTCCACGTCGTCTCTCATTGTCCGGTCCGTACGGCAGGTGCTGCGTGCCGGAGTTCGTACGCCTCGGCGAGGAGAAGGTACCCGCTGGCGGTCCAGGTGTAGGCGCGGTCGCGCAGGCCGGTGCCGGTGAGAGCGTCGAAGTTCTCGGCGAAGCCGTGGGTTTCGCACAGGGCCAGGAAGCGGGTGCTGATCTCGTCGGCGAGGCGGTGGTGGCCGGCGCGGCGCAGGCCGTCCTCGACGAGGACGGTGGCGGGCGCCCAGATCGGGCCGCGCCAGTAGCCGTCGGGGCGGTAGTGCGGTGAGGTGGGCAGTTCGGTGGCCAGTCCGTACGGGGTCAGGTGGGCCTCGATCCGGGCGGCCAGGGTCTTTGCGATGTTCTCGGGCAGGTGCTCGCCCAACGCGATGGGCATCAGGTCGAGCAGGCTGGAGCTGCCCCATGTCTCCCCGCTGTCGGCGCCTCGGGCGACGAACCGCTCCCCCGTCCACAGCTCGTCGAGCATGGCCGCCTGGGTCGCCTCCGCGGTGCGCGTCCAGCCCCGGGCGTCGTCGGTGCGACCGAGTTGCGTTGCCAGGGCGGCGAGTTCGCGCAGTTGGAGGACGAGGAACGCGGCCAGGTCGGCGGTGACGACGGCGCGTTCGGGGTCGAAGCTCGTGGCGTTGTCCCAGCCGCTGTCGTTGCCGTGCTGGTAGTGGGGCAGGGCGGCGTCCGGTGCGCGGCGCACGGTGAGCCAGAAGTCCGTCCAGCGTCTCAACCGGTCGTAGGTGTCGGCGAGTTCGGTGCGGTCGAGGGGTTCGGGCAGGCGGCTGCGCAGGTGGGAGAGGGTCCAGCCGTGGATGGGGGGTTTGACGAAGTTGTGCAGGACCTCCGAGTGGGTCACCGAGTCGGGCAGGGCCCCGCTCTCGTCCTGGTGGTCGAACGGCAGCGAGAACTGGTCCCAGGCCAGCGCGGGCGCTCCCGGCGCCAGGGCGAGGGCGTTGAAGCAGTGGTCCCAGCTCCATACCTTGTCCATCCAGTGCTTGGACATCAGCACCGCCGGCCGGGTGACGAGACCTGCCGGGTCGACCGTCGCCGACCACAGGACATACGCGGCGAGTTCGGCGGCCGGTGTACGGGAGGACCGCCAGGGGGCCACCGCGTCGGCGAAGCCGGCGAAGGCCCGCTCCGCCGCGGCCACGACCTCGCCGAACGTCGTCCCGGCGATGTAGGGGCGGCGTCCGCTGTGGAACTCCTCGATGGCGGCCTCCCAGGTTCCGTCGGCGTCCGCGGTGATCGTCAGGCCGCGGTCGGCACTGCCCAGGGCCTGGCTGCCGGCGGTGTCGCGCACGACGCCCGACAGGGCGGTGACCCGGTAGCGGCGCCCGGTCTCGTACGAGGTGAACACATACCCTCCGTCCGCCGGGTCACGGAAGAAGTACGTGCCCGTGAACGGCGTCAGGGTCCGTGCCGCCGCGCCGATGCGCAGGCCCGGCCCTGCCCCGCGCAGGCGTACGGTGTCCGGCGCCTCGTAGGCGAGGTCGATGCGCCCGCTCTCGTGGTTCCAGGTGAGCAGACTCGGTGTCGCCGAGACTCGGGTCTCGGCACGGACGCCCGTCGTGGCGTCGAGCGGTACGAAGCGCAGGACGGCGTGCATGCCGTTCTGGTGGGAGACCAGGTGGAGGTCTTCGGCGTACGTCTTCTCCGCCAGGACCGGGGAGATGTCGAACCAGGAACCGTGCGTGCTGAACGGGATGTCGTGGAGGGAGAAGGCCGGGCCGGGTCGGGCGGCGGTCATGGAAGGGCTACTCGTTTCTTCGGCAGGGGATGTGACACAGGCTCTCAGGGGTCCGTCAGTCCTTCACAGCCCCGGCGGTCACGCCGGCGGCCACGTAGCGCTGGGCGAGGACGAGGATCACCGCGGCGGGCAGCGAGGCCACGACGGCGGTGGCCATGATGGCGTTCCACTCCTGGTTGTTGTTGCCGATGTACTGGTAGATGCCGAGGGTGATCGGCTCGTGTGCGCCGCCGCCCGCGAGAGTGCTGGCGAAGACGAAGTCGGACCAGGACCACAGGAACGCGAACAGTGACACGGTGACGACGGCGTTGCGGCTCATGGGCAGCACGATCGAGGTGAACGTGCGCAGGGGCCCGGCTCCGTCCGTCTTCGCTGCCTGCAGCAGTTCGTCGGGGATGCCGGACATGAACGCGGTGAAGATCAATACCGCGAAGGGGACGGCCAGTGTGGAGTCGGCGACGATCAGGCCGGGCACCGACTGGAGCAGTCCGAGGCTGAGGTAGATGGCGTAGAAGCCCATCGCCATGATGATGCCGGGGATCATCTGGGCGACCAGGAAGAGGAAGCTGAGCGCACCGCCGCCGCGCGGGCGCAGTTTGGCCAGCGCGTAGCCGGCGGGTGCGGACAGTGCCACGGTGAGGACGACGGTGCCCAGGCCGATGACGAGGCTGGTACCGAGGTAGGGCAACTGCTGGTCCAGCACTGCCCGGTAGCCCTCCAGCGTGCCGTGCGCGGGGAACAGGTCCGGCGGGCTCTTGCGCATGTCCTGGTCGCGGGTGAAGGACACGTTGAGCATCCAGTAGACCGGGAAGAGCATGGCCGCGGTGAGCAGGAGGCCCGTGGCCGTCTTCCACCACGTACGGTTGCGTCGGTTCAAGGCGTTCATGGCGGTCCCGGTCACGACAGTGCCTGCTTTCGCTGGACCCTCAGATACACCAGCCCGAAGACGACAGCGGCGACGACGAGCAGGTTCCCGACGGCCGCGCCGGGGCCGAAGGCGGGCAGCAGGTTGCCGAAGCCGAGCCGGTAGGACCAGGTGGCGAAGGTGGTGGACGAGTCGGCCGGGCCGCCCTTGGTCATGATCCAGATGATGTCGAAGACCTTGAGCGTGTAGACCAGGCCCAGCAGCAGGGTGATGGCGGAGACCGGTCGCAGCAGCGGGAAGGTGATGTGCCAGAAGCGTCGCCAGGCGTTCGCACCGTCGAGTGCGGCCGCTTCGTAGAGGCTGCTGGGGATCGACTGGAGGCCGCTGTGGAGCACGACCAGGTTGAACGGGACGCCGATCCAGATGTTGGCGATGATCACCGAGGTGAGTGACCACGACGGTGAGGTGAGCCACTCCACCGAGTCGATGCCGATGGCACCCAACAAGGCGTTGACGACGCCCGATTCGCTGTTGAGCATCCACGACCAGGTGGAGGCCGACACGATCAGCGGCAGCAGCCACGGTACGAGGAACAGGGCGCGCAGGGTCGCGGAGAGCCGGAAGTGCTGGTTGAAGAAGACCGCCAGGGCCAGGCCGATGGCGTACTGGAAGAACAGGCAGACGGCGGTGAACACCACGGTGTGCACCAGCGCCGGGCCGAAGGTCGGGTCGTCGAAGACGGTCCGGTAGTTGGCGAGGCCGGTGAAGGGCGCGTCGCCCTGGACGAAGGAACGGACGGTGTAATTGCGCAGGCTCAGGTCGAGGTTGCGGTACAGCGGATAGGCGTAGAAGAGGATGAGGTAAAGGGTGACCGGGGTGAGGAAGGCCCAGGCCGCCCACTGCTGGGAGGTGGGGCGGCGCCTCGGCTCGGGGCGGGCCGGGAGCGGGGCGGTGGCGGCCGCCCCCTTCCGGTCGAGCGCGGGCCGGCGTTCGGGCGGGTGTGTCGTCTGCTTCATCGGACCCACGTCACTTGACCGCGCTCTGCGCCGAAGCGAGCGCGTCCTTCGGTGACTTGGCCCCGCTGAGAGCGGACTGGACCGCCTTCCACATCTGCTCGGAGATCTTGGGGTACTTGGTGCCGAGGTCGTCGCTGGTGCGTCCCTTGGCCGCCTTGACCGCCGCGACCCAGGGCTTCAACTCGGCGTTGGACGCTGTCTGCTTGTCCTGGACCTCGGCGGTGGGGGCCACGTAGGACAGGGTGGTGTCGGTGGCGTAGAGGTTCTCGGTGCTGGTCAGGCAGGTCACCAGCTTCTGTGCGGTGGTGTAGCGGCCGGTGTCGCCCTGGACGGGGACGGTGACGAACTCGCCGCCGGTCGGGGCCGCCGCGTTGCCCCCGCCGGAGGCCGGTATGGGCAGGACGCCGTAGTCGAAGCCGGCCTTCTCGGCGTTCGCGAGCTGCCAGGTGCCGTTCTCGGCGAAGGCGTAGTCGCCGCTGGCGAACTCCTGCCAGCTGGTGGTCTGGGTGTTGTTGATGACCGAGTTGGGGGCGTAGCCCTTCCCCAGCCAGTCGGTCCACAGCGACAGCGCCGAGGCGCCTTGGGCGGAGTCGAGTTCGGTGAGCTTCGCGCCGGAGCCCCAGAACCACGGCAGGAACTGGAAGCTGCCCTCCTCGGTGCCGATTGCGGAGAAGGTGATGCCCTTCTTACCGGCCTTCTTCACCTTCTCCAGCGCCGCCGTCAGCGACTTCCAGTCCTTGATCGAGGCGACGTCGACGCCCGCGGCCTTGAGGACGTCCTTGTTGTAGTAGAGCGCGAGGGTGTTGGCGCCGATCGGGGTGCCGTACGTCTTCCCGCCCGACTGGCCGGCCGCGAGCAGGTTGGGGTCGGCCTTGGAGGTGTCCAGCTCGGTGTCGTCCGTGGTGGTGAGGACTCCGGCCTCCGCCAGGGTCGACACCACGGGGTTGTCGACGATGAGCACGTCCGGCGAGTTGTCCTGCTGTGCCGCGAGGAGTGCCTTGTTGGTCAGGTCGCTGGTGTCGAAGGCGGTCCGCTCGATCTTCACGCCGGCCTCGCTGCCGCAGCCGTCCAGCAGCTTGGCCCACGCCGAGTCCTTGGCGAACTGCGGGTAGGGGTCCCAGATGGTGTAGGTGCCGCTGTCCTCGCCCTTCGCCGACGAGCTGCCGTCGGACGAGCATGCGGTGGTGCCGGTGGCGAGGGCGACGACGGTCAGCGTCGCGGCGGTGAGCCGCCGTCCGGTGGATCTGTTCATGGTGCGGTCCTTTTTGATCTCGGCAAGGCATGCCGAAGAAGGGCATGCCGCAGTAGCGGGCGGGAGGTGGCCGGCCGAGCGGGCCGGTGAAGGAGAAGCGGCTGCTGGTGTGCGAGGGGATCAAGCGGCGGGGCCGGGGTGCGCGGGCCCGGTGCTGGCACGGAGGGAGATGGGCGGTGCGAGGAGGTGGTGACGGGGGGCCGCGTCGGGGTGGTCGAGCCGCTCGACGAGCAGTTCGACGGCGAGGCGCCCCATCTGCTCCGCCGGTACGTCCGCCGCGGTGAGCTGCGGGGTCACCGTCTCCGCCCACCGGCCGGCCACGACCCCCGTGATGGAGAAATCGCGCGGTACATGGCGGCCCGCCACAGCCAGACCCCGGTACAGACCGCCGAGCGCGGCCTCGTTCAGGGTGACCAGCGCCGTGGTGGCCGGGTCGTCGTGCAGGATCCGTTCGAGGCACGCCTGCCCCGAGGGAGCGTCGTCGCCGCAGCAGTACGTGCGTACGGCGAGCCCGCGCTCGGCCGCGGCCTTGGTGAAGCCGTCGAGGCCGCGGTGCGCCGACTCGTAGCCGGCCCGCAGCAGGTGCTCGGGCCGGTTCACGAAGGCGATCCTGCGATGCCCCAGGTCCGCGAGGTGGTGGACGCAACGCTCCACCAGCGCGGTGTGATCCAGCCCGACCCACCAGTCACCGTCCGGGTGCGCGGTGCGGCCGATGCAGACGGCGGGGAACTTCTCGGCGACGAGGTGGTCGACCCGGTCGTCCTGGAGCCTGATCTCCATCAGGATCGCGCCGTCGACCCGCCGTTCGCCCAGCAGCCGCTGGAACGAGCGGTCGCTGTCCATGCCGCTCGGCGAGAGCAGGACGTCGTAGTCGTAGGCGGCCGCGGCCTCCACCACGCTGCCGATGAAGTCCAGCTGCATTCCGGTGTAGTGGTTGCCGGCCGGCGGGAAGACCAGACCAAGGGTGCTGGTCCGGCCGTTGGCCAGGGCACGGGCGCTCGCGTTGGGCCGGTAGCCCAGTTCGTCGATGACCTGTTGGATCTTGCGACGGGTCTCCTCCGAGACCGAGCGCTTGCCGCTGAGGGCGTAGGACACGGTGCTCCGCGAGACACCGGCCCGCTTGGCGATCTCACCGATGTTCACGGCACTCCTTCGTCGAACCGGTTCGAGAGCGAGCCGACTGTCGAACCGGTTCGCCTGGAGGGAAGTTAGGAGTGGCCGGGGTGGCTGTCAACACCTTGCGCACACTTCCGGGAAACCGCCGTTGAATCCGTGTCGGAGGCATTGCCGGCCCTTTTCCGGCGGTGCTAGGTTCCGGCGAACCGGTTCGACAGCACAAGCCCCCGCCCGCCCCCGGACCGGGCTGCGGCAGAGAAGTAGCCCGGCGGACGGCCCGCCATCGGCGGGCCGGTCTCCCCTGCCGCAAGACACCCTAAAATGGAACAAATCCTCCATGGATGATCGAGGGCAGCGTGTCGGCCAACGGTGTGGCATCGAGCTCGTACCCGTTCGGCGCCGTGAGTGTCGGCGAAACGCCCGAGCGTGACGACGCGCTGGTCAGCGCCGTGGTCAGTGCGGTGGAGGTGACCGGATCGCATGCCGGAAGTGTGTTCCTGCTCTCCCGCGACCGTCAGTCGCTCGTGCTGGCCGCCGCGTGCGGGACACCGCCCTCCCTGTTGGGCGGGTGGCGTCGGATCCCGGTGCACAGCCGTATCCCGGTCGCGGAGGCGTACCGCTCAGGGCGCATGGTCCATCTGGCCGACGCGGAGGAGACGATGCGGCGCTTCCCCCAGCTCTCGGTCGCCGTGCCCTACCCGTTCGGTTCTGCCTCGGTGCCCGTCAGAGCGGGCGGGCGGACCTTCGGAACGATCGCGGTGCTGTGGACGCCCGGGCCCGACCGGACGGGGCTGTCGAGGGCGCAGCGCCGGCAGCTGCGCTCCGCGGCCGACCGTCTGGGCACCGCCCTCGCCGGGCTGAGCGCCCGTCGGCTGCTCACCGAGTGGGACGAGCGGACGGCTCCAGTGGTGGTCCCGGTGCCGTCCGCTCCGGTGATACGGGTGGGCCTGTTCGACTGGGTCCTCGACACCGGAGCCCTCACGGCCGACGACGAGCTCTGCGCGATCTTCGACATCCCGCCCAGTGAGTTCGACGGGCGGGCGGCCACCCTGACGGCCAGGATCGAGCCCGCGGATCTGCCAGCTTTCCGGTCCGCCGCCCGCGCCGCGGTCGAAGAGGGGCACGTGCTCGCGCACTGCGTGCGCATCCGGGACGGCGGTGGCGGGCTCCGCACCGTCGAGCTGTGGGGCCGGGTGCCCGAGCACCCGCACGACCCGCGGGCGCCGTCCCATCTGGTCGGCGCCGTGCTCGACTCCGGAGGCGGCATGGCTGCCGTGGCGGCGCTCGAACGGCTCGCGGACGGCTTCTTCGCGCTGTCCCTGGACGGACGTGTCACCTACGCCAACCACAGTCTGGAGAGTCTGCTCCGGGTCCGCCAGGACGAACTGCTCGGCAGGCGCCCCTGGGACGTGCTGCCCTGGCTGGCCGATCCCGTGTACGAGGACCGCTACCGGGCCGCCGTGGTCTCCCAGCAGCCGGTCTCCTTCCTGGTCCGCCGCCCGCCCGACGAGTGGCTCGTCTTCTCCCTGCATCCGGGTGGGCAGGGCATGACGGGCTGGGCGGCGCCCGTCAGGCAGCCGGTGCCTGCCGGGACCGGGCCCGGGGAGCCCGTCCCGCAGGAAGGTCCGCCCGTTTCCTTGTCGCCTCCGCCCGCGGCCCCGCGCCTGGGTTCCCTGTACCGGGTGCTTCAGTTGGGCAGCGCTCTCACCGAGGCGGTCACCGCGCAGGAGGTGTTCGACGCCGTCGCCGAGCAGTTGCTGCCCGCTTTCGGCGGCCAGAAGCTGGCGATCGCCGTCGTGGAGGAGCGGCGCCTGCGCCTGCTCGCGCAGCGCGGCTACTCGAAGCGCTTTCTCGCCCGGTTCGAAGGCACCCCGCTGTATGCCCGGCTGCCCGTGACGGATGCGCTGGCCTCCGGTGCACCCCTGTTCGTCGAGTCCCGGGAGGAGCTCCTCAAGACGTACCCCGGAACCCTGGTCGGACATTCCAAGTCCTGGGCGTTCCTGCCGCTGATCGCCTCCAACCGCCCGGTCGGCGCCTGCATGCTCGGCTTCGACGACGTCCACAGGTTCCCCGACGAGGAGCGCGGCGTCCTCACCGCGCTGGGCGGCCTGATCGCCCAGGCCCTGGAACGCGCCAGGCTCTACGACGCCGAATTCGCCCTCGCCCGCGGCCTGCAGAACGCACTGCTGCCGCACCGGCTGCCCACGCTGCCGGGTCTTGGGGTCACGGGACGCTATCTTCCGGGCACCAGGGGGATGGACATCGGCGGCGACTGGTACGACGTCATCCCCGTCGGCGAAGAGGTCGCGCTGATCGTCGGGGACGTAGAGGGACACAACGTCGCCGCCGCGGCCGCCATGGGCCAGCTGCGCAGCGCGATGCGGGCCTTCGTCACCGCCGGCCACCGGCCGGCCGACGTCGTCGCCGACACCAACCGGCTCCATCTCGACCTCGACCCCACGCTGCTCGCCAGCTGCTGCTACGCCCGCCTCCATCCCCGCTCGGGGGTCGTGCGCCTCGTCCGCGCGGGCCACTGCCCGCCCCTGCTGCGCCTGCCCGACGGACACGCCGAGATCCTGGATGTGCCGGGTGGTCCTCCGCTCGGCGTCGAGGCAAGGCCCGACTATCCGGAGTCGGAGCTGCGCCTCGCGCCCGGATCGGTCCTCGCCCTGTACACGGACGGGCTGGTCGAGAGGCGCGACTCGGACATCGGTTCCGGCATCGACCGGCTACGGGCCTCACTGTCCCGCATGGGCAGCGGCCGCCTGGAGGATCTGGCCGACGGGCTGCTGCGGGATGCCTGCCGGTCCCCCGACAGGGCGGACGACATCGCGCTCCTGCTCACCGAGTACGCCGGGTGAGTCAAGCTGATCCCGACGCCGCTGTCAGGTGCCCCAGATCTTCCGGTACGCCTCCCGGTAGCCCGCCGGGTCCCAGGACGTCGCACCCTCGCTGTTGTCGGCCGTACTGATGTGGACGGGGGCCACATATCCACTGGCGGGGCGGCCGGAGAAGGCGCGGTTGAACTCGTCGACGATCTGCCAGCCCTGCAGGGAGAGCGGTTCGGGCACGGTGGCCGCCTGGTACTGCTTGCTGTTGATGCGCTGGAAGGCAGAGGGGTCGCCGTCTCCCGCGCCGATGTTGAAGGGCGGGCCGGAACCTTCCTTGCGCGCCGCGCGGAGGGCCGGGGCGGCATCGGCGAAGTACAGGTCGTTGATGGCGACGGAGTGGGTCCACCGGTCCTGGAAGCGGGACAGGAGCGAGGAGACCTCCCGGGGCGTACGGCTGCTCGCGTCCGGGACCGGGATGTTCACGTACGCCAGCAGCTGCACGCCCGAGCAGGTGGCGAGTTCCTTCCTGATCATTTCGGACTTGTTCTTGGCGAAGGGGATCGAGGCATCGGTGAAGACCACGGCCCCGGCATTGCCGTTGGAGCTGGAGATCACCCACTGTGCGCTGACCGCGGCCACGTCCTCGACCTTGGTGGTGATGTTGGTGAAGAGCTGGGGCTGCCGACTGGGGCCGGGGGACGCGATCGCATGCCAGCCGATGAGCGGGATGCGTGCCGCGTTGGCCCGCGCGACCTGCCGCGAGGTCGAGTGGGGGTCGAATCCGCCGATGACGATGCCCGAGGGCCTGAGGGCCACGGCCTCGCTCATTGCCGCCTGGATTCCGGCGGGGGTACCGCCACCGTCGATCACCCGGACGTCCCAGCCGATGACCCGCGCGGCTTCCCTCACGCCTTTCGCGGCGCCCGCCACTCCGGGATTGGTCATGGTCTGGGCGACGTAGACGATGGTCTTGCCGGACGCCGCCCGCGGGCCGCTGGTCGGTCCGTTCCAGGGGGCGTCCGTCTTCTCCGCCTGTCTGACGGCGGCGTGGGCCCTGGCGGTGACCGAGGGGCAGCCGCTCGGGCCCGTGGTGGAGCCCTCCGGGCCGGTCGACGTGCCGCGTTCGCAGCCGGCGAGGACGGTTGCCGCAACCAGCAGGGCGGTGGCGGCGGACCGAGCCTTGCCGACGCCGGGGGCGGCTTTGCGGTTGCAGTGCACGAGGGCTCCTCGCGGAGATGAGCGGGAGGATGCGGCTGGGGGCACTGAGGTGGTGCTCGTGGCGTGGATCATGGAGGAGTGCCCGCTGCGCCACCGTCCTGCGTCGGCGAGGACGGCGGCGGTGCGGCAGGCGCATCGCGGGCCGCGACGACGCCGGTGCGCAGACGGCGCGCGGAGTAGCCGGCCAGGCCGACGGCGAGGAGCAGGGTGCCGCCGTGGAACAACGGGACCGTCCAGAAATCAGCGCCCATCTGGCCGATGCCGGTGAGACCGACGGCGAGGACGGCTACGGCGACGAGAGTGCCCATCGCGTTGGGGCGGCCAGGTTTGATCGCGGTGGATCCGAGGAGGGCGCCGACGAACGCGGGCAGCAGATAGTCGAGGCCGACACTCGGGTTGCCGATCTGCTGCTGGGCCGCGAGCAGCACTCCGGCGAAGCCGACGATCAGACCCGATGCGGCGAAGGCGTAGACCGTGTACCTGCGGATCGGGATGCCGACGAGGTCGGCGGCGCGCGGGTTCGACCCGAGGACGTACAGGTACCGGCCGAGCGGCAGCCGCTCCAGCACCAGCCAGAGGGCGACCGCGAGCACGAGCACGTAGAAGGCTGGGACGGGGAGGCCGAGGAACGTGGAGTCGTAGATCTCGGTGAAGGCGGCCGGGAGTCCTTGCGGGCCGGGGACGATCCGGCCGCCGTCGGTGACCCAGCCGGTCACGGCGTTCAGCATGCTGCCGGTCCCGAGAGTGGCGATGAAGGAGTCGATCCGGCCGAACGCGACGATGACACCGTTGAGGACGCCCACGACAACCCCTCCCACGATCACCGCGAGGCAGGCGAGCGGCCAGGGCCACCCCTCGTTGACGACGAGCTGCACCACCATGACGTGCGCCAGGCCGAGGCCGTAGCCGATGGAGAGGTCGAACGCTCCGGTCACGATGGGGACCATGGCGGCGAGCGCGAGGACGGCCGGGATCGACTGGTTGAACAGGATCGAGTCGACGGTGTCCAGGGTGGGAAAGGTGCGCGGCAGGGTGAGGGAGAAGATCAGGAAGAGCAGGGCGGTGAGGGCCAGAAGGCCGTAAGCGCCGATGAGGTGCCCGCCCGGGCCGCGCAGTCGGGCCGGGAACCTCGGCCCGCCCCGTCGGCCGAGTCGGCTCAGCCGGCCCGGCCGATGTGGTCGCGGCCGGGGCGAGGAGGGCGGGGGCGAGGCGGTCACGTGTCCGTTGTGGTTTCGGAGCGGGGCATGGCCGATGCCGCCCGGGTGAGCCCGGCGACGGTGAGGGCCGGACCGCTCAGCTCGGCCGTCACGGACCCGCGGACGAAGACCAGGGCACGTCGGCACACGTCCACGACCTCTTCGAAGTCGGTGGAGATGAGCAGGACCGCGAGTCCCGCGGCCAATGCCTCGTCGAGCAGTCGGTAGACGGCGGTCTTGCCGCCGACGTCCACACTCGCGGTCGGCTCCTCGAGGATCAGCAGGCGCAGGCCCGCCCGGAGCCATCGACCGATCATGACCTTCTGCTGGTTTCCGCCGGACAGGGCGGCGATGGGGGCCTCGCTGTCGCGGGGGCGCACCGAGAACCGTTCCATCAGGGTGGCGGCCTCGGCGCGTTCGCGGCGGGGGCTGATCCAGCGCGGTGCCGGCATGCCTCCCGCGCGGGGGTTGGCCAGAAGGTTCTCCCGCACGGTCAGCTCGGCGAGGCAGCCCTCCTGCACTCTGTCGCCGGGCACGAACGCGACACCGAGTCCGACGGCGTCGGCGACCGTACGGGGCCTGTACGGGCGGCCGCCGAGAAGGGTCCGTCCGCCGAGGAAGGGCCGGGCACCCGCGAGGGCTCGGCCCAGGTCCCTGTGTCCGGCGCCCGAGAGACCGACCAGGCCCACGGCTTCCCCGGCTCTGAGCTCCAGGCTGACCGGTCCGACGCCGGCGGTCCGTACGCCGTCCAGGGTGAGGACGGCAGGTCCGCCGACCGGGGCCGTGGCGGGGCGGTGGTCGGTCATTTCCTCGCCGATGATGTCGCGCACCAAGCGGGCAGGGCTGTAGCCCGCCAGCGCGCCTTGGCTGACGAGGTGGCCGTCGCGCAGGACGGCGAAGGAGTCGGCGACCTCGTAGACCTCGTCCAGACGGTGGCTGACGTAGAGGATGCTGTGCCCCCGGTCGCGCAGGTCGTGCAGGACGCGGAACAGCCGGGCGCAGTCCGCGGCGGGGAGGCGGGCGGTCGGCTCGTCGAGGACGATCAGCTTCGCCCGTGCCGCCAGGGCTCGGGCGATGGCGACCAAGGAACGCTCGGCCGGGGCGAGTCGGGCTACGGTCGCGTCGGGATCCAGATGTCCGGCCACGATCCGCAGGGCCTCCGTGCAGCGCTCTCGGGCCCGCCGCCAGGAGATCAGTCCGGCGCGTCGCGGATACCCGGCGCTCAGGGCGATGTTCTCGGCGACCGTCATCCACTCCACCAGACCGAGATCCTGGTGGATGAAGGACATACTGCGGGAAGCGGCATGACTCCCGAGCGGGTGCCCGTCCACCGTGATCTGTCCTGCGTCGGCGTGGTGGACGCCGGCGAGCACCTTGATGAGCGTGGACTTTCCGGCACCGTTGGGACCGAGGAGGGCGAGAACGCTGCCGGTGTGGACGTCCAGGTCGACCCCGGCCAGCGCGAGGGTCCCGCCGAACCGCTTGGTGAGCCCGCGGACGCGGACAAGAGGTTCCACGGACATCTCCGGTGATCGGCCTGGCGCGTGCTTCCCGACTGTCATGAGCGATACTAGCCGGGCATATAGCCATATCTCAGACATTTATCGTCTCTTGTGATCCCAACGGGTCAGTGACCGCCGATTGGGTCAGCCGACCCGTTTCTCGCGTGTCCGGACGGTCGCGCCCGCCTCAGCGGCGCGCTCGGGCCCTCACGCGCCGTCGAGCCCGCATTCGGCCCAGATGACCTTGCCCTCCGGGGTGTAGCGGGTGCCCCAGCTCCGCGCCAGCTGCGCGACGAGGAACAGACCGCGGCCGCCCTCGTCGGTGGTGGCCGCCCGGCGCAGGTGCGGGGCGGTGTTGCTGGTGTCGGAGACCTCGCAGATCAGGGTGCGCTCGTGGAGCAGCCGCACCCGGATGGGCCCGGCACCGTGGCGGATGGCGTTGGTGACCAGCTCGCTGAGCATCAGCTCCGCGGCGAACGCGGCCTCGTCGAGTCCCCAGTCGGACAGCTGTCGCATGGCGCCGGCGCGGACTTCGCTGACGCGCGCCGGGTCGGCGGGCAGGTCCCAGGTGGCGATCCGATGGGGGTCGAGGGCGTGGGTGCGGGCGACGAGCAGGGCGATGTCGTCGCAGGGATGGGCGGGTGCCACGGTGTCCAGGACCGCCTGGCAGGTCTCTTCGGGACTGCGTTCCGGGTGGGCCAGGGCTGCGCGCAGCTGGTCGAGGACCACGTCGACGTCGCGGTGGCGGTCCTCGATGAGTCCGTCGGTGTAGAGGACCAGTTGACTGTCCTCGGGCAGGGGCATCTCGGCGGCCTCGAAGGGCAGGCCCCCGAGTCCGAGAGGCGGCCCGGCGGGCAGGTCGGGGAACGAGACGTCGCCGTCGGGATGGACCAAGGCGGGCGGGGGGTGGCCGGCGCGGGCCATGGTGCACTGCTGCGAGGTCGGGTCGTAGACGGCGTACAGACACGTCGCGCCGATGATGCCGCCGCCGTCGGAGACGGGGTCCTCCCGGTCCAGGCGCCCCACGAGGTTGTCGAGGTGGGTGAGCACTTCGTCCGGGGGGAAGTCGAGTTCGGCGAAGCTCCGTGCGGCGGTGCGCAGTCGGCCCATCGTGGCGGCGGAGAGCATGCCGTGGCCCACGACGTCGCCGACGAAGAGGCCGATGCGGGTACCGGAGAGCGGGATGACGTCGTACCAGTCTCCACCGACGTCGGATTCGGCGGGCAGGTAGCGATGGGCGACCTCTACGGCGTCCTGGTCGGGCAGACCGTGCGGGAGCAGGCTGCGCTGCAGAGCCAGGACCATGGTGCGTTCGCGGGTGTAGCGCCGGGCGTTGTCGATGGACAGTGCGGCGCGGGCGGCGAGTTCCTGGGCCAGCGAGCGGTCGTCGTCTCCGAAGGAGGCGGGGTCCTTCGCGCGGTAGAAGGCGGCGACGCCCAGTACGACACCGCGCGCGACCAGGGGGACCGCGATGAGGGAGTGGACGTGGCTCAGCAGCTGTTCGGAGTGCTCGGGGTCCTGCGCGAGCCAGCCCGCGGCAGCCTTCAGGTCCGGTTCCAGCACTGCCTGTCCGCCGGCCAGGCATCGCAGCTGGGGCGAGGCCGGGCCGTACTCGACCTGCTTGCCGACCGGGCTGAAGGGACAGTCGTCGCGGATGCCGTGGGCCACCGTACGGCGCAGGTCGGTGCGGGGATCGGCGGGCTCCTCGCCGCGCAGTACGGCCTCGGGCAGGTCGATGGTGACGAAGTCGGCCAGTCGCGGCACCGCGGCCTCGGCGAGTTCCTGGGCGGTGCGGCGCACATCCAGGGTGGTGCCTATGCGGGCACCGGCCTCGGACAGCAGCTCCAGGCGGCGTCGCGCGGCCAGGGCGTACGTCCCCACGTGCGGCTCCCCCACCAGCACGAGGCCCCTGGCCGGGGAGCCGAGGTGATCGTCCTTCGCGCCGTCGACGCCGGCGGTCGTGACGCCCTCGCCGTCTACGGCGGCCGGGCCGGGTGCGGCGTCGGGAAGGTGCCCGGACGGCGGGGCGGCCAGCAGGACGGCGAACTCGGCGGGACGGCCTGGTGACTGTTCGACCTGGTGCGGGATGGCGAACGGCTCGCGCGGTGAGGGGCCGGGGAGGACGGCCTCGATGGCGAAGCCTTCCACTCCGGAGGCACTCGTCATCGGACGGCTCAGGAGCGTGACCCGCCGACCGCCGGACAGGGACACGTCGACGGCGGCCCGCTGTGCGAGGGAGATCAGCTCTGCGGCCTGCTCCATGAGGATCGCCCGGTCACCGGGGTGCAGTTCGAAGGCCAGTGCGTCCACCCCGACGCTGTGGTGAAGGCCTGCGGCGGCTTCGGCTCCGGCGTCCAGGTACGACCGCAGCAGCGCGCGCTCACGCGCGGAACTCTGCCCCAGCAGTCGCCGCTCGATGGCCTCGGCGGCCTTGCGTATCACGGTGTCCAGTGCCGCGTCCTCGGCGCTGCGCGGATAGCCGAAGCACAGGACTCCCTCGATGCGGCCGCTGAGCAGATCCCGGACGGGAAGCGCGCGGCAGGCGCTGCCCTGGGAACGCTCGGCGAAGTGCTCGGCACCGTAGACCCTGATGAGCTGCCGCTCCGCCAGCGCGAGACCGATGCCGTTGGTGCCGGCGGACTGCTCGGCGAACACGAATCCCGGGACGCTCTGGATCGCCGGGAGACTTCTGGCCAGTGACGCCTCTCCGAAACGACGCAGGAGAACCGTCCCGCTCGCATCGGCGACGGAGATGTTCATCGCGCTGCCGGCGAACCTGTACTGCAGCCGGTCGAGCACGGGCACGGCTGCGCGGATGATCCGCTCGTCCGGATCGAAGTCCCCCCGGAAGGGAAGGTCGGACTGGTCCGGCGACAGCCCCAAGGACCGGCTGCGCTGCCAGGAATGCAGGATCGACGTTCGCACACCCGCCTCGACCGCCTCACCCTGCAGGAAGCGCTCACGCAGACGGGCGGGCCCCGTGCCACCTGCCACACGCCCCGCCGGTATCGGTTCCGCGTCGGACCGAGCCACGCTCCGCCTCACTCATTCGGGAGATAATCCACATTTCGGAATTACCTGGCATTGACGAGGATACGGGCATCAGAGACGTGAGTCACGGTTCGTAAGACCTCTCACGCACGGTAACCGGACGGGCCGGTTGTCACTCTCGACCGGCCGGACAGGCCATCGTTGATCGCGTATGCGAGTTTTGGCGGGTCCCTCCAAGGACGGGGGTACGCGACTGAGCGAACTGAGCGGACAACTGCTCGTGCGGCACGTCCGACCTCTGCTGGGCCGGGAGGAGGTGCGGTGAGTCCCGCCTCCCGGCGCGCACTTGTGCGTGCTACGGCACCGGCAGGAACTCGGCCTGAAAAGTAGCAGGCCACGTATGCTCAAAGACGGCTGACGGGCGGGAGCTCGAAGGCCTGCACTTCACAGCGCCTGGACGGGACCTGTCAGCCGGGCGTGGCGGAGCCACACTCCCTCCACACTGACCTCAGTCAAACGCCGCGAGGCCGCCGGAACGCGAAGGCCGCGGCCACTCCGCCGATCAGGCCGAAGAGATGCCCCTGCCAGCTGACTCCGGCCGTCGTGGGCAGTACGCCCCACAGGATCGAGCCGTAGACCGCGCCGACGAGGAGGCCTACGAGTACGTCACCGGCGCGGCGATCCACAAAGCCCCGGATCAGCAGGTATCCGAAGAGGCCGAAGACGACGCCGGACGCGCCCGCGGTCACGGAGTATTCGGGTGCCGTGAGCCAGACGCCCAGGCCGCTGGCGATGATGATCACGGTGACGACGGCGAGAAAGCGGCGGACGCCGGACAGAGCGGTGAGGAAGCCAAGGACCAGCAACGGCACGCTGTTCGCTGCGAGATGGTCGAAGCCGAAGTGCATGAAGGCGGCGGGCACGATGTCACGCAGCTCGCCGACCTCGCGCGGGGTGATACCGAGGGTATCCAGGGAGTGGCCGCTCATGGTGTCGATGACCTCAAGCGCCCACAGCAGGGCGACCCAGCCCGCGACCAGGACAGCCGCGTCTTTGGCCCGCTCGCCACGCGGTGCCGGCGCGGGGCGGGACACGCCGTGCGGTCCGTACCCGGATCCAGGGCCGTAGTGCGATCCGTACGCCATGGGAACCCCCTGATTTCCTTCGCCTACTGCTCAACGTCAAGGGGGTTCCTCCCGGTTCCCGCCCTGCCGGAGGGCACCGCCGGGGACGCAGGACCGACCGCCGGGCTGTTGACCGCACGCGACCGTGCGTGCTCGGCTTGTAACCCGTTGCATCCCGGTGGGGGTGGCCGACACGAGAATTCGCTCTGCGTGGTGCGACAAGGGAGGCAGATCAGCGTGGTCGAGCACGTAGTCGTCATCGGCGCCGGCGTCTACGGCGCGGCGGTGGCTGCCTCACTGACGCGGCGGGGTGCGCGCGTCACCGTCGTGGACGCCGGTGCGCCGGCGGGCGGCACCTCCGGTGCGACGTTCTCGTGGACCAACTCCTGCGGTAAGCAACCGCGGCCCTACCACGATCTCAGTGTCGCCGGCATGCGAGCCCACCGGAAACTGGCGGCCGAAACACCCGGCGGCGACTGGTACCACGAAGGCGGCAACCTGGAGTGGGCCGACGACGACACCGAGCGCGAGGAACTGCGCAAGAAGGTCGCCGGCGTACTGGACTACGGATACGAGGCGCGTTGGCTCAGCCGGGCGGAGGCACTGCGCCTCGAACCCGACATCGACCCGGCCGGGCTGCCGGCGGACGGGATCGCCTACTTCCCGCGCGAGGGCTGGATCGAACCGACCCGCCTCATCGGCCACCTGCTCTCAAGCGCGGTCTCCCGTGGTGCCGAGATGGTACTGAACGACCCTGTCACCGGCCTGGAGTCGACCGCCGGTCTGGTGCGCGCTGTTCGGCTCGCCTCGAGGCGGCAGCTCTCCGCCGACGCGGTCGTCAATTGTGCGGGGCCGCAGGCTGCCAGGATCGCCGAGCTCGCCGGCCTGGTTCTGCCGATGCGCAACACCCGCGGTGTGCTCATCTACACCTCGCCGGTCGCGGTCGCGGTGTCGCGTGTCATCCATGCCCCGAACGTCCACCTACGCCCGGACGGCGCCGGACGGCTCCTTCTGCACACCCGTGAGACCGACAGTGCCGCGTATGTGTCCGGCACCGGTGAGATCAGCGTTGAGCGATCGGCAGTGACAAGAGTGCTCGAGGCGGGTCGTGCGCTGTACCCCGGGATCCGAGCCGCGACCGTGGAAAGCGTTCGGGTGGGTGAACGGCCCATTCCCGGCGACGGCCTACCGGTCCTGGGACGGGCCGTCGACCTGCCCAACTTCCACTTCGCCGTCTCGCACAGCGGTGCGACCCTGAGTGTGCACGCCGGCGACCTGGTCGCGGCCGAGGCGCTCGGCGAGGACCTGGGCGAAGTCCTGGCCCCGTTCCGGTTCGAGCGGCTTTGACCAGCGACTCAGCGCTGGAACAGCACATCTGGCCGCACCGCAGCCGTCACCGGTCCCGATTCAGCCGAAGCCCTCGGGGCCAGTGCGGCCAAGGCCCGTTCACGTGTCACCAGCTACCTTCTGCGCATGCCCTCCACCCCGAACGACTCATCTCTCCGAGCACACCACGACGCGCCAGGACGACACGCACAGCGACGCCCTCGCGCCACGCCATGGACCCGTCACCGCGAGACGGCTCACCCAGGTTCATCCACTAGAGCCAAGAAAGTTCGGACGGCGATGTCGAGAACCCGTGACCGGCTCCGTCCCCGCGATGAACGCGACCACAATGGGTCGCACAGCACCGAGGAGAGACACGATGGCCAAGTACTTGCTGCTCAAGCACTACCGAGGCGCCCCGGCTGCGGTCAACGACGTGCCCATGGACCAGTGGGCGCCGGAGGAGATCTCGGCGCACGTGCAGTACATGAACGACTTCGCGGCCCGGCTGGAGAAGACCGGCGAGTTCGTCGACGGTCAGGCGCTCGCCCCCAAGGGGACGTGGGTCCGGTACGACGGTGAGGGGCGCCCGCCGGTCACCGACGGTCCGTTCGCCGAGACCAAGGACCTCATCGCCGGCTGGATGGTGATCGACGTCGACACTTACGAGCGCGCCATCGAGCTGGCCGGGGAACTGTCGGCCGCTCCTGGGGCGGGCGGGAAGCCGATCCACGAGTGGCTGGAGCTTCGCCCGTTCTACGGCGTGTCGCCCACCATCACGGAGTGACGTCACCGATGGACGAGGCCCTGCTCCGCAGCCTCACCCCGAGCGTGCTCGCCATCCTCGTCCGCCGCGGAGCCGACTTCGCGGCGGCCGAGGACGCCGTGCAGGACGCGCTCGTCGAGGCGGTCCGCGTCTGGCCGGCCGACCCGCCGCGGGATGCGAAGGGCTGGCTGATCACCGTGGCCTGGCGCAAGTTCCTCGACGCGACCCGGGCGGACGCCGCCCGCCGCCGGCGTGAGGACCTCGTCGACGAGGAGCCGGAGCCCGGGCCCGCGCCCGCGGTGGACGACACGCTCCAGCTGTACTTCCTGTGCGCCCACCCGTCGCTGACGCCGTCGTCCGCGGTCGCGCTCACACTGCGCGCCGTCGGCGGGCTGACCACCCGCCAGATCGCCCAGGCCTACCTGGTGCCCGAGACGACCATGGCGCAGCGCATCAGCCGGGCCAAACGCACCGTCTCCGGCGTGCGGTTCGACCAGCCCGGCGACGTCGCCACCGTGCTGCGCGTCCTCTATCTGGTCTTCAACGAGGGCTACTCCGGCGACGTCGACCTCGCCGCCGAGGCCATCCGGCTCACCCGGCAGCTCGCGGCCGCGATCGACCACCCCGAGGTCGCGGGACTGCTCGCCCTCATGCTGCTCCACCACGCCCGGCGCGCCGCCCGGACCGCGCCCGACGGCAGCCTGGTGCCGCTCGCCGAGCAAGACCGCGGCCGGTGGGACACCGGCTTGATCGCCGAGGGCGTCGAGATCCTGCAGGGCGCCCTCGTCCGCGACCGGCTGGGCGAGTTCCAGGCACAGGCCGCCATCGCGGCACTCCACGCCGACGCGCCCGCCGCCGAGGAGACCGACTGGGTGCAGATCGTCGAGTGGTACGACGAGCTCGCGCGTCTGACCGACAGCCCGGTCGTCCGGCTCAACCGCGCTGTCGCCGTCGGTGAGGCCGACGGACCGCGCGCCGGCCTGGCGGCTCTCGCGGCGCTGGACGACTCACTGCCCCGCCACGCCGCGGTGGCGGCGTACCTCCACGAGCGCGACGGCGACCTGGCGACGGCGGCACGGCTGTACGCCGAGGCGGCCCACAAGGCACCCAACCTCGCCGAGCGCGCCCACCTGACGCGCCAGGCCGCCCGGCTCAACGCCCGCCGGTGTCGCTGACGGGCCGCCGCTCTCGGATTTTCCCCCATCACTTGGCACGGCCCCATGGCCAGAACGGTCGCCTCAAGGTGATCGCCGCCTCCCCCCCGAGCCTTGCGGACAGAAACCGACCGCAAGGCTTCCTACGGTCGTGCCATGACGCAAACGCAGAAGATCCTTGTCACCGGTGCCACCGGAACCGTCGGCCGCCAGGTCGTCGCCGAACTGCTCGCCCGCGGCCACGCGGTCCGCGCCCTCACCCGGGATGCGGCGAGGGCCACCCTCCCGGCCGGCGTCGAGGTCGTTCAGGGTGACCTGACCGCCCCCGACAGCATGATCCCGGCCTTGGAGGGCGTCACCGGCCTCCATCTGATCACCTTTGGCGGGGCCTACTTCGCCCCGCTGGAGACAGGCCCGCGCATCCTGGAGCCGGCCCGCGCGGCAGGCGTACGCCGGGTCACCGTGCTGCACGGCGGCGGGCCGTCCCTGCTGGAGGACGCCGTGCGTGCCGCCGACGGTGTGGACTGGACCGTGCTCATGCCGGTCGAGTTCATGGCCAACGCCCTGGAGTGGGCGGACGGGATCGTGGCCTCGGACGAAGTCCGCGAGCCGTTCGTCTCCCGGCTGAGCGCCATGGTCCACGAGGGCGACATCGGAGCCGTCGCCGCGGTCGCGCTCACCGAGGAGGGCCATGCGGGCCAGGAGTACGTGATCACCGGCCCCGAGCTGCTGACCGTCGGCGACAAGGTGGCGACGATCGCCGCCGCCCGCGGCCGGGACATCTCCTTGGTCGAGCTGACCGAGGAGCAGGCCGTCGCGCAATGGCGGGCGGCGGGCCACCCCGAGGACGTCATCGGCTTCCTGCTCGAGGCGTACGGCAACACCCCGGAGGTGGGCCGCACGGTCCTCGACACCGTCGAGAAGGTCACCGGCCACCGGGCCCGCACCTTCGCCAAGTGGTCTGCGGAGCACGCGGACGCCTTCACGGCAACAGCCCCCGCAGTCATGGCATAGCCCCCGCGTAGCGCGTGGGACGGACGAGGCCCTCGTCACAGAGCTGGTGAACGTGCTGCAGCGTCAACGGGCTCCAGTCGGCGCACTGGGAACCGGGCGCGTCGTAGGAAAGGCCGTTCGACGAGGACGTACGAGGCGAGGGCCGCCGCGACCGTCGCCGCGACGCCCGCGGGGAGCAGCCAGCCGCCGTCCACACCGAGGTCGGAGAGCAGCCGGATGACGGGGTAGTGCCAGAGGTACATCCCGTAGCTGAGGTTGCGTCCCACCCATGCCGGCGCGGACAGCGACAGCAGCCGGGAAGGCCACGACCGGGGGCACAGGTCCAGCGCTGCCACCACCGTGGCCGACAGTACGGCGGCGGCCAGAAATCCGACCGTGTACCACACAGGATTCCACCCGCCCGCTTCGGTGATCGGGATCTGCCAGGCGATCAGCCCCAGCAGCGCGAGCGCGGGCAGGCAGAGCCGTCCCGCCCATCGGCGCAGCAGCGCCAGTCGGGGGTCGTCGGCGCGCAGTCGGGCCAGGACGACGGCGAGCAGGGCCCCGACGAGGAGCTGGTCGGCGCGGGTGTCGGGGCCGTTGTAGATGCGGTGCGCCGCCGTGGGGTCCCAGAGCACCGTCCGCCAGAGCACCGGCAGGAGGCACAGCGCCGCGACCCAGCCCAGCACCGTCCGCGCCGTCGCATGCCGTAGCAGCACCAGCAGCAGGAGCGGCCAGGCCAGATAGAACTGCTCCTCCACCCCCAGGGACCATGTGTGGCTGAGCGGCGCGGTGAGATCCGAGTACGGCCCGGACTCCCCGGCCCGTACGAGATTGACCACCGAGGCCGCGGCCAGCGCCGCCGCCAACCACGCCCCGTCGAACAGCGGCAGCGGGAGCGCCACGGACAGCAAGGCGGTGACAGCGCACATCACCAGCATGGCCGGCACCAGCCGCAGCCACCGCCGCCGGTAGAACGACCACAGGCCGATGCGACCGGTACGGGCGTACTCGGCGACCAGCAGCCGGGTGATGACGAAACCGCTGAGCGTGAAGAAGACGTCCACGGCCACCGAACCTCCGGGCACCAGGTCCGGCTCCACGTGATACACGATCACCAACACCACGGCGACCGTCCGCAATCCGTCCAGCCCCGCCACCCGCCCACCGCGCAGTGCCGACGAAAAGCCCCGCCCGCCGCCTCTGAGCCGTTCCGCCTGCGAGGGGACGAGCGGCAGCGCCGCTCGCACGCCCAGGCTCTGCTGCTCCGTGGCCTCGTCTACCGTGCTCCGATGGGGGGTGCTCATAACGGCGGCGTCTGCCCAGGCGCACCAGAGATCACACATGTTCTCATGTTCCCCACAGGTTCAGCGCCGCTTTCCGGCCGCCGAAGCACCGGCGGCGTCGAAGGGTCGCCGTGCCTGTGCGTCGGCCACCGGTCGGCTCATCCGGGTGGGCGGGGGGCAGCTGGGACCGGCGCCGCCGACGGGCGGGAAGACCAGTTCGAGGGTCTCGCTCGCCATGGCCTGTTCGTCGGGCTCGTGCCGGGGTGTGGGGGTCTCGGGCAACTGGTCGTCCGGAAACGGCTGCAGCCACGGCAGACGCGGTGGCGGCGGCCCGCCGCCGGAGTCCATGCCCGGCACCGGTTCATAAGGAGTCGGACGCCGGTTCTGCTTGCCCAGGAAGCGCGTCACACCGGAATCCGTGACACCGGGATTCGTCACGTCGGCGGGTGTGACGCTTTCCGTCTCGCCAGTACCGGCTGCCGTGGCGACCGTCTGCCGAGCGGGGTCCTGACGGGCCTGACGCGCGAGGCGCCGTAGCTGCGCGAACCGAGTCGAAAGGCCCTCGGCATCGGCGTGGAACGCGGGCCCGGGTTCCAGTCGCAGCCGCTCCAGCCGGTCCCCGATATCGGAAATCAACTCCCTGACGGCAACCACGGCCGGCCGCCGCCGCTCCCGATAGGCGCGCTGACGGCACGCCTGCGAGCAGTACGACGCGGTCCGCCCCGGCCCGCCACCGCGCTCGATCAGACCCCCGCAGACCTGACACTTCCCTGTCATTTCCCCACACGCTAGTGCCCCGGCACCAGAACACCGCCGCTAGGCTTCGCCCATGAAGGCAGCGGTGCACAACCGGTACGGGCCGCCGGACATGGTCCAGATCGCCGAGGTGGACCAGCCCGCGATCGGGGACCGTGACGTTCTCGTCAGGGTGCACGCGACGACGGTCAACCGGACAGACTGCGCCTACCGGGCAGCCAGCCCCTTCTTCATGCGCGCGTTCACCGGCCTTGCCCGACCACGGCGTACCGTGCTGGGCACCGAGTACGCGGGGGTGGTGGAAGCGGTCGGCTCAGGCGTCACGTCCTTCACGGTCGGCGAACGGGTC
Organism: Streptomyces sp. SA15; assembly: GCF_002291145.1. Lineage (GTDB taxonomy): Bacteria > Actinomycetota > Actinomycetes > Streptomycetales > Streptomycetaceae > Streptomyces. The sequence goes on along the minus strand of NZ_NTGE01000042.1, from coordinate 57,946 downwards.
TTCGGGTACAACGAGGGCGCATTCGGCACCCACGCCGAGTACCTGTCGGTTCCGCAGGACGGCGCCATCGCGACCATGCCGACGGGCGTGACCTTCGAGGAAGCCGCTCCCGGTACCGAAGGCGCGCACTACGCTCTGGCGTTCATCAAGAAGGCCGGCGTCCGGGGCGGACAGGACGTCCTCGTCCACGGCGCGACCGGCGCCATCGGCTCGGCGGCCGTGCAGCTCCTGAAGCACTGCGGGGCCACCGTGACCGCGGTGTGCGGCACGGCGCACTTGGAGCTGGTGAAGGGCCTGGGCGCGGACCGGGTCGTCGACTACACGGCCCAGGACTTCACCAGGGACGAGCAGAGCTACGACGCGGTGTTCGACACGGTCGGCAAGAGCACGTTCGGCCGCTGCAGACGGCTGTTGAAACCCGGCGGGCTGTACTTGTCCTCGGAGCTGGGCCCCGGGTGGCAGAACCTGCTCCTGCCGCTCATCACGGCCCTCTTCCACGGCAGGAAGGTGAAGTTTCCCTTTCCGAGGCAGGACCAGGACATGGTGCGGTACTTCCGGGACCTGATCGAGTCAGGGGAGTTCAGGCCGGTCATCGACCGACGCTACCCGTTGGAGCAGATCGTCGACGCCTACCGGTATGTCGAGACCGGGCAGAAGATCGGCAACGTCGTCATCACCGTCGTACCGAAGAATTGACCCCAACCCACTGCAGACGTGTGAACTCCGCCTGCAGCTGGGCGAGTTGCCCCGTCGAGTCGTGGTCGGGAAGTCGGCCGGCGAGAAGCGGGAAGGCAAGGTTCGAAGCAGCGAAGACGGCACAGCCCACGCTGGTCGACCTGGTCCGACGTCACCTCACCGAGCGGAGCGAACCGCGCTCGGCGGCGGAGATCGCCACAACCGTGGTGCGCACCACTCTCGAAGGGCTGGTCGCCAGGAACCAGGCGCAGCGCACCCAGCAGGGCACATCCGTGTTCTGCACGCTCCCGACGAGCCGGGGCAGGCCATACACCGCAGGACGGGGAATGGTCCGAGGGCACAGTCTCGTGCTCGGGAGTGGTCATCGTGTGCCCTCCGGTCGGCGGAGCTCGGCCGTGCCGAGGATGTGGGTGGCCGCCGGGGAAGGCAGGCGGGTCTCGGGGAAGGCGAACTTCTCCATCGAGGTGATGGTGAACCCGGCTGCGGCAATGGCGGATCGGGTGTCGCGGCCGGTGTGGCAGCCACCCATCAGCAGGGGCCAGACGGTGGCGTCCAGGGCGCGCTGGACGCGGCGCATGGCGGGTGAGTCGGCGCGTACGTGCTCGAAGAAGCGGAGTTGCCCGCCGGGCCGTAGAACACGGTGGATCTCAGTGAGCGCGGCGTGCGCGTCGGCCACCGAGCAGAGGGTCAGGCAGACGACGACCGCGTCGAACGAGGCGTCCTCGGCCGGCAGTTGCTCAGCGACCCCGTCGGTCACCTCCACCGGCACGGGGGCGGTGTCGGCGACCTGCTCGGCCAGCGCGCGCAGGCGCGGCTCCGGTTCGACGGCCAGTACACGCGTCACCTGCGGCGGGTAGTGCGGAAAGTTCAGCCCGTTGCCCGCGCCGATCTCGATGACTTCGCCGGTCAGACCGGACAGCAGGCGACTGCGGTGCTGGGTGATGCCGGCCTTGTCGAGGGCGGGGCCGGCGACCTTGGCGTAGAAGCGGGCGAAGAGCGGATGAGGTCGGCCAGGCGGCCTGGTCCGAGTGGTCATGGCTGGTCACCGTCCTCTGCGACAGCGGGTTCCTGAGGAGGCCGCTTCCGACAGCGTCTCACTGGACCGGCTCTTCGAGCTCGCCGAACTGCTCGGCGCGATGGCGCAGCGCGGAGTCGCCGAACACGGCCTGACCCGGGCGCTGACCGCGCCGCTGTGGACGCTGTTCCACGACGGGCCGATGACCCAGCGGGCGCCGGCCGCACGGCTGGGCGTCATCCCGCGCAGTGTCACCGGACTGCTGCACGCGCTGGAGACCGACGGCCTGGCGGCCCGCGCAGCCCATCCGGCCGATCGGCGCGCCAAGCTGGTGTCCCTCACCGATCGGGGCCGCACACTGACCGCCGGGCTGCGCAGCGGTCGCGTCGAACCGGCCAGGGAGCTGTTCGGGTACATCTGTTCGGAAACCCTCGTCAGAACCGGCGACGTGGGCATTCGTAAGTGTTAGCTTACCGTTAGTGGAGACTTACCGAATGGATGGCGGGCGCGCGCTGGAAGCCTTGGGCGACCCGACCCGGCGCGCGATCTTCGAGAGCCTCGTGGCGGCCCCGAAGCCGGTGCGCGAGCTGGCCGACCTGCTGCCCGTCAGCCGCCCGGCGGTCTCCCAGCATCTGAAGGTGCTCAAGGAGGCCGGGCTGGTGGCCGATCAGCCGGAGGGCACTCGGCGGGTGTACCGCGTCCAGCCCGCCGCGATCGCCGCGATGCGCGAGTACCTGGACCGGATGTGGGACCACGCGCTGGCCGCGTTCGCGGCGGCCGTGGAGCAGGACGCCGAAGCGGATACGGAGCAGGACGCGACACAACCACCCAAGCCCGTGGAAGGACCGAAATCATGAGCGAGCCCACACAGACGCAGGACGCGGTGCGCAAGACGATCACAGTCGCCGCCACGCCGGAGCGAGCGTTCCAGGTGTTCACCGAGCAGTTCGGCAGCTGGTGGCCGAGGGAGTACCACATCGGCAAGGTCGACATGGCCGACTTCGTCGTCGAGCCCAAGGCCGGCGGACGCTGGTACGAGGTCGGGGTCGACGGCTCCGAGTGCGACACCGGACGGGTGCTCGCGTACGAGCCGCCCGACCGTCTCGTGCTGGCCTGGCACCTGGACGGCGAGTGGCAGTACGACCCGGACCCGGCGCACGCCAGCGAGGTGGAGGTGCGCTTCGTCGCCGAGGGCGAGGGACGTACCCGAGTGGAGCTCGAACACCGCCACTTCGAGCGCCACGGTGCCGGAGCGCCCGCGGTGCGCGGCGGTGTGGAGTCCCCTCGTGGCTGGGACTACTGCCTCGCCGCATACGCGGGCCGGTTCGCCGCGTAACCGTCACTCACCGCTCGGCCGCCGAAGCCGGGCCGGGCGCTCACTGTGCGCGGCCCGGCGTCGGCGGTGTGGCGTCGGCGGTGTGGCGTGACCTGGCAGCGGCCACCGCCGCCGACCGCTGGGGCCGAGGGGCCCGCGGATCACCGGGGCAGGGTCTGGGTGACGCGCCACCCAGGAGCGCCTCTGCTCCTCGGCCGGCTCCTGCTCCTCGGCCGGCTTCTGCTCATCCGACGGTCCGGCCCCCGGCGTCGACGAGCGTGCGGGTAAGGCGCGGGGAGGGGTCCCGGACGGTTCCGGTAGACATCTGTGGCGAGCAGACACCCGACCGTCCGCGAACCACTCCGGAGTCGTTATACGGAAACAAGCCCCCCATTTCGTCGGCGGCATCCTAGCTGTCACCCTGCTGACCGCGTGCGGGGCTGAGACCGCGACCGACGCGGCGAGCAACACACCGACCGACGCCACGAGCGCGCCCTCCACCCCGTCCGACCCCAGCCCGTCAGATCGCTCCTCGTCCGACGACTCCACGTCGCAGGCCGACATCCCGGCCGACCACCACCGCACGGGAGGGCGACTGCGTCGGCTCCGACGGTCCCCGACGCGGCGGCGAGGTGTGGGTGCCTGATGTCGCCGACGTCGCGCCCCGAGTGACGGAGCGTCACCCGCACGCAGAGGCACTGCGGCCTTCCCTTCCCGCGGAGGTCGGAGCGCCTCCCACGGGTAGCGGCGCTGGGTTGCGGGCCTTCGTACCCGGTGCGACGGTGAGTGAGGGGGCAATGCCGAACGGCTTGGCAGGGGACAGCCTTGCCAGGCGGCGGCACCACGCGTCGACACACGGCTGAACCGCGCGCCCCACCACCCTTGGCACCTGACACGCCATGAACCGACGCGCGGGAAGCGCAAAAGAAAGCGGGAAATTCAATGGCGAACGGACCCATGGACAGACGCGCCTTCGGCGAGCAGCCCTTTCGGCCCAATGGCCCCGTCACGGGCCAGGGAACGGAGTACACCGGTCGGTACGTGGTCCTGCTCGACCCGAGTAACCAGGAGAGCGGACTGAACGCACTGCGCTCCTCCGCCGACATCGCGCCCGTGGAACGTGTCCGCGGAACCGAGGCCGCGAACGTCTCCGAACTCCTTGAGCGCCCCGACGTCTCGGTGCTCTTCGAAGACCTCGCCGCCGCCGTCGTCGAAGTACGGCCCGAGCAGCGCCACGCGCTGGTGACCACGGCAGAGGCGGAGAACACGATCATCGCGGCCGAGCCGGAGCGCCTGGTCTACGCCTCGCCGATCACCGCCCCGCAGCAGGCGCCGACCGAGTTCTTCCCGGCCTACCGCAGCGACGAGAACGTGGTCGACCGCCACACCAGGGCCGAAATCGCCGCCGCCCAGGGACCGGCATGGGACGAGCAGAAGTGGACCTGGGGCCTGCAGGCGATCCGGGCCAGCCTGTCGAGCCTGACCGGACGCGATGTGAAGATCGCCGTCCTGGACACCGGCGTGGACACCGACCACCCGGACCTGGTCGGGCGCATCGAGGCAACGGTCTCCTTCGTGCCCGGCGAGAGCGTCGAGGATGTCAACGGCCACGGCACGCACTGCATCGGCACCGCCGCCGGCCCGGCCAACCCTCAGCAGGGACCCCGCTACGGCGTGGCCTGCGACGCCCGCATCCTCGCGGTGAAGGTGCTCAGCAACGCGGGCACCGGCAGCGACGGCCAGATCCTGGCGGGCATGGCCTGGGCCGTCTCCCGCGGCGCACGGGTGATCTCCATGTCGCTCGGCGGTCAGGTCCGACCGGGTGAGCTCTTCCCGCAGACGTACGAGATTCTGGCCCAGCGCGCGCTCGAGCGCGGCACGGTGATCGTCGCCGCTGCGGGCAACGAGAGTGTGCGGCCCCCGAGCATCCAGCCCGTCGGCCGACCCGCCAACTGCCCCTCCATCCTCGCGGTGGCCGCGCTCGACAGGGCGATCACGACGTCGGTCTTCTCCAACGGCGGCATCAACGGCCAGGGCGGCGAGATCAACATCGCCGCGCCCGGCAGGGACGTGCGCTCGGCTGCCCCTGGCGGCGGGTACCAGAACCTGAGCGGCACCAGCATGGCCACGCCGCACGTCGCAGGTGTCCTCGCACTGCTCGCCCAGGCGAACCCCAACGCTTCCGCGGCCGATCTCATGGCCAGTCTGAAGGCCGGTGCGTTCCCGCTGCCGCAGCCCGTAAGGGACGTAGGCGCGGGCCTGCTCCAGGCGCCGTGAGCGAGTCGTCCCGGTCCGCGCCGGTCGGGGTCGTCCTCGCGGTCGACCCCGACCGGTTCGCGGAGGTGGTCGAGGCCTTGCGGCGGGCCGGGCTGACGGTCACGGGCGAGCAGCCGATCCTCGGCACGCTCTCCGGCACCGTCGCGGAGGACCGGATACCGGCCCTGGAGGCGGTGGACGGTGTCGACTCCGTCGACCGGGAGCGCATCATCCGACTCCCCCCGCCCGACTCCCCCATCCAGTGAGTACGAGAGACGCCCCGGGCCTTAAGTCCGGGGCGTCTCTCTGATGATCTCTTCAGCGGCATCCAGGCTGATGAAGCATCAATTCCACTCGAGTGGCCGGGAGTTGCGGAACCCCTTCTGCCCTTGCCACCGCCCCTGGCCGGGGCTCGGCCCAGCCCTCCCTTGCACGTCCGTCGACCGGTTGCCCGCACCATGCAGCAAATGTCACAAATGTTGAATAAGTTATCTATTGTGATCCATGTGGCAGTTTGCGCGTTCTGTGTCGATGTGATGATCTGAAGTCGAAGGCTGATGGCAAACCCCGAGGAGATGGTCGTATGCCTTCCACGGACAAGGCGATCGAGGAACTCACCGGTATACGGAGCGTCGACGTCGAGGCGGCACTCGACCCCGCAGAGCCTGACGGCGTCTACCGCGACAGCCGGGAATGCGCCGCTCTGGCAATCCTCTCCGCAGACACCACACTGCTGCTGTCGCCGCCGACCCCCCGCCCCAAGAAGGGCTGAACGAGCCGACGGGAGCAGCCGAATGGAGCAGTCAGGCACTTCTGCCCTCTTGCAGGGCGCGGTGCAGGACCTGGCGTCCGACGTGGTCTCCGCCCTCCGCGGCGGAGACCACGTCCAGGTGTCCGGCACCGGCGCGGTGGACGGCCTCGCGGGAGGCCTCGGCGTCGCGGCCGTACGCGTGATGGGAGCAGACCTGCTGCTGCCGCACGTCCTCTCCCACACCCCGCCCGCCCCGGAGGCACTCAGTGTGTTCCGGCAGAGCGTGGAGGCATTCCCGCCCCGTGCGAACGCGGCCCCCACCGTCGTGTGGAGCCACTGGGCCATGCGTCGCACGCTACGGCGGCTCGATGCGCCCCTGACCGGCTCGCCCGCGGGTGACGAGGGTGCGGCACCCGACGCCGACTGGCTCGAGGGGGCGACCTGGCAGTTCCTGACGCGCCAACTCGCCGTCCTGGCTCCTCTGGCGGTGCCCGGCGAGGACTGCGCGGTGGCCCGCGCGGCCCGGCGCCGCCCGGTCGACGTCGCCCGGGGCTTCGTACGGGCGGTGCGCCGCAGGGACTGGCAGCAGGCCGCCGGGGCCGGACGCTGGCTGACCCTGCTGGACGGGGTGCCTGACGAACTGGGTCTGGAGGCCGGGCTGGACTTCGTGGAGCTGATGGGCGGCAACGACCCGCGCGTCGCCCTCCAGGTGGAGGCGGCATGGGCGATGCGATGGGCCGGAGCGGTCGTATGACCGCTGTGGACGTCCAGAAGATCCGGGAGGTGGAGACCACCGCGCTCGCCTGGCTGTCAGCGCACCGCGGCGACTTCGCGCTGGGGGACGACGCGCTCACCGCCGACGGCCAGGTCGACCTCACCTGGAAACCGCTCGGGGAACTGGCTCAGACATGCGCGAGCATACGTCTGCACACCGCGCCGTCGGACCCGGTGCACGCGTGCGTGTCCGACCTTTTGAGGTTCGCCTGGCAGCAGACCGGCCGGGGCCAGCTGTTCCTGCACCTGCAGAGGCTGGAGCCCTTCGCGACGTACCCCCTGGAGGTGTACTCCGTCTTCGCCGCTGCCGGGCTCCGGCACGCCGGGTACGAGGCCGCCGCCGCCACGGTGGCCCGCACCCGCGGCTGGCGGAGCACCGAACAGGAACCCACCCGCCGGCTCGGCGTTCTGCGAGCCGAGCGGCGCAGCGGCATCCACCGACCGGAGCAGTCCGCGCAGGCGCTGCGGCGCACCTGGCTCGGCGGCCGCCCGGAACCATGGACGTTCGAGCGCCCCTCCGGGTACGCACTCACCCACGTCGTCTTCCACCTCACCGACTGGGGCCGCACCACCGAGGGCGTCCCCGCCGGCTTGGCCGCCTATCTGGCCGACTGGCTGCCACCGTGGCTCGACACCTGCCTGGACGCCGGGATGTGGGACCTCGGCTGCGAACTGCTGGTCGTGGCCGGGAGCCTCCCGGGCCCGCCCGACTCCGTGATACTTCAGGACGCCTGGGCACGGATCGCGCGGGCGCGGTACGACTCGGGCGCGCTCCCCGAGGAGGACGTGGGCGCGGCCCCCGAGCCGGACTTCCACCACTGCTATCACTCCACCCTGATGGCCGCCTTCGCGGCGGCACTGACCGTCGAGCGCCTCACCGGCGACGAGGACTCGGCCGGCCTCTGGCCGGACGCAGGCGCCACCCAGAACCGGTACGGGGAACAAGGAGTGCCCGGATGACCGACACCCGTCTGATACACACCGTCGGCGTCCGCGCCCTGGAGTGGCTGTGGGCCCATCGCGACGGATTCCGCCTGCAACCCGACGTCGATCCGGACGTGGGCTTCCTGGAGCGGTTCAAACCGGTCGGCGAACTGGCCCTGATCTGCAGGGTCCTGTTCCGCGAGGGGGTGGCCGGATCGCGGCAGGCCGAACTGGCGCGTCGGCTGCTGGACCACACGTGGCGGCACACGCTGGACGGCGGCCGCATGCTGGTACGGGGCCAGCGCATCGAGCCGCTCTCGCCCATCCCGTTCGAGGTGTACCTCCCGTACAGGGAACTCGGGTACAGCGAGCCCGAGGTGGAGCGTGCCACCGTCCTCTACCACGGGCTGAACAGCTGGGCGTCCCTCGAGCTGTACCCGACCCGACGCCTCGGGCTGGCCGCGTTCCAGCGCCGCTTCGGCCTCACGTCCCGCCCGCCCGAGGCGGACCTCGTCGGCGCGACCTGGCTGGGCCGCACGCCCGAGCCCTGGACTGTCTCCGGGCACATCGCCTACGACGTCACCCACGCGGTGTTCCACCTCACCGACTGGGGAGAGCACCCCGACGGCCTGCCGCCGGACATCGCCGACTACCTGGCCACGTGGCTGCCGGTCTGGATCGACGACTGGCTGGACCTGAAGCGCTGGGACCTGCTCGGCGAACTCCTCGTCGTCGACGCCTGTCTGCCCCGCCCCACCCTCGACGAGCGGGCCTGGGAGGGCTTCGCCGCCGCACAGCAGCCCGACGGTGCCATGCCCGCCGTACGGACCATGCCCGAGGGCGATCCCGAGGAGGTGTTCGACATCCTCTACCACCCGACGCTGGTCGCCGCCTTCGCCTCCGTACTGGCCACGTCCCGCGCCCTCACCGAACTGGCGCACGCCTCCTCATGACCGGCCGCACCACGCCCTGGCCGGGCGACCCGCACGACGGGGAGGACTCCCTTGGCACCGACGGCGCCAGTACGCCCAGCGCCCCCTCGGCAGCCACCGGCACGGACGCCGAGGAACTGCACCAGCGGCTGGAGGCGGCCGTCGACTCCGCCGACGCGCCCGACGTGGTCTTCGCCGTCTCCCGGCACGGCCGCCGCGCGATCCACTGCGGTGGCACCGCCCCGCCCCCGCCGACCCCCCGTCAGGACCTGCGCTACGAACTCGGGTCGGCCTCGAAGACGTTCACCGGACTGCTGCTGGCCCAGCTGATCCGGCGCGGCCTGCTGTCCGGGGGCGAGCCGGCCATCGCCTGCCTGGACCCGGCCCGGCGGACCGACGCGGCGCCGGTGACGCTCGCCCACCTCATCACCCACACGTCCGGACTGCCCACTGTGCCGGCCGGCTTCGTCGCCCGCGCCCTGCCCGCCTGGCGCACCAACCCCTACGCCCGCTACCCACCGGCGCGAGTGATCGACGCCTTCCTGCGGCACCGCCCGAGGCACCGGCCCGGCACCCGGTGGCGGTACTCCAACTTCGGGGTCGCCGTGCTCGGTCATGCCGTCGCGGCAGTGAGCGGCAGAGCGTGGGGGGACCTGCTCACCGAGCACGTCCTGCGTCCGCTCGCCCTGAGCGACATAGCCCTGCGGGCCCATGGCCCGCACATCGATGCCGCAGGACACGGCAAGGACGGCCGCACACCCGTCCCCGCCTTCGACGCCGGCGGTTTCCAGGCGGCGGGGGCCGTCCGTGCCACCCCGCACGACCTGCTCACCTTCCTCGAAGCCCACCTCGACCCGTCCGGCTCACCCGTGGCAGGTGCGCTGCGGTCCGTCCGCACGCCGGTGCTCCGACGCGGTCTGGGGCACCGGCACGTGCACACCGTGGCGTGGTTCCGGCATCCCACCGAGGCCGGGCCGATGTACTTCCACGGCGGGGCCACCCTCGGCCAGCAGGCGTTCCTGGGCTTCCGGCCCGACACCGGCACGGCCCTGGCAGCGCTGTGCACCCGCCGTTTCCGCGCCGGCGACCCGTTCGTGTCCACCGCGTACGCGTTCCTCGCGGAAGAGTAGGCGCAGTAGCAGGAGAACGGCAGCGGACGGTGCGGGAGCGGCGCCCCCGCACCCGAAGAGCCGTACGACTCCTACATCCGCTGCCACAGGGCAGGAGTGCCGTTCGGCGACCACGCGCCCTGTGCCTGGTGGGTCTGCAGGCACTGGTAGCGCACACCCGCGTGGGTCACCGTCGCCCCGACCTCGTAGACCCGGCCGGCGGCCCACGCGTTGGCCGCCCCGTTGTCCTGCGGAGCGGGCGTGTCGGTCTGGGCGGACGCGGTCGTCAGGATGAGACCGAAGTCGCTGAGAATCGGGTTGACCGGCTGGTAGTACGTGGTCCCGCCGGTGGTGCAGTCACCCGAGCCGCCGGAGGTGACGCCCTGAGCCTGGGCGCCCGCGACGAACGGGCCACCGGAGTCGCCCGGTTCGGCGCACACCGTGGTCTGGGTCAGGCCGTCGACGGTGCCCTGGTTGTAGCTGACACTCGTGTCGTGCTGTTCGATGGTGCCGCAGCGCCACCCGGTGGTGGAGCCGGAGCGGCAGACCGACGCCCCGACGAGCGCCTGGGCCGAGCCGGCGACCTGTGTCCTTTGGCCGCCCTCCCCCTTGATGTCGGCCGTGGCGGTCCAGTTGCTGTTGACGCCCACCCAGGCCATGTCCTTGCCGGGGAACGTGGACGCCTGGAACGTGCCCTGGTCGGCCATGTTGAAGCCCGTGGTCCTGGCACCGGCCCTGCCGCAGTGGCCCGCGGTGGCGAAGCCCTGCTGTTGGTCCTTGGTGACGGAGAAGCCGACGGAGCAGCGGGCGGAGCCGTTGATGTAGTAGGCGTCGCCGCCGACGATGTCCTCCAGCAGCCGGGGCCGGTTCGCCGAGATCCGGACGGCCACGCCTCGGCCCTTGAGGCCGGCGGCTTTGATGAAGGCGGTGGCGGCCGACCGCTTCGTCGCCTCGACGACGACCCGGTTCGTCGGCACGTCGACGTACCAGACCGGCGTGTCGCGGGTCCTGACGCGTACGGCGGCCGCGTCCAGCTTCTTCTTGACGGACTTCAGGGTGCTCAACGGCGTCTTGACGACCGCTGCCTTCGCGCCCTGGGCGCGGATGGTGGGCACGTCCGCCGCGTCGGTGGTTGCGACGGTGAGCTCGGCGGAGGTCGCCCCGCGCACCCAGGCTCCGGCGAAGTGCCCGCCCAGCGCGTTGCGGAGGCGGCCCGCACGGGTGCTCGCCTCGGCCTCGTTGACCAACCGGGTGACCGCCTGCGACGGCGTCAGCCTCAGGTCGCGTTCCATGGCCCGCAGCACCTGGGCCGACGGTTTGTCGGCGCCGAGGGTCTGGGCGGCGGAGGGCGGGGGTCCTGGCGCCGGTGGCGGCTGGGCCGCCGCGGCCGCGGGGATCCCGGTGAGGACGAGGGTGCCGAGCGCGGTCAGGGCGGCGTGGCGCCTGCCCGCGGCATGTCTGCCGACCATGCGGTGTACCTCTTTCTTGGTGCGGGTGAGACTGTGGCGAAGTCATAGGCGGCCTTGCCGGTAAGGCCCGGAACGATGTCCGAGGCGAAGGTCTTTCGCGCTTTGGGGGACTTCGGGGCTGCCATGTGCAGTACGGCGAAGGGCACCTGGCGACCGGCGAGCCGCTCCCGGGCTTCTCAGGCGGATTTCAGACCCGGGGCGCCCGCCTCGGTGACGAAGGACGCGGCGGTGGTGATGGGCGCACCGGGCGTGGTGACGGTGGAGACGGTCCTGAAGTCGGCGCGGGCCGTCTGCCGTCCGAGTTCGACGCGGACGTAGCCGCGTTGGCCGTTGTAGAACTGCAGGTGGGGGTTGGCCTGCATGTAGATGTCCCAGTTGGCGGGCTTCTCGGCGCCGTCGCTGCCGCTGGCGACGGAGGTGCAGGTCAACTCCGTGCCCAGGGTTCTGGATCGCGGGTCGTCGAAGTCGTCCTTGATGTCGAAGGCGTACCCGACGTGGACGTCGCCGGTGAGGACCATCCAGTTGTCGACACCGGCCGCCTTCGCTCCCGCGACGATCCGGTCGCGGGAGGCGCGGTAGCCGTCCCAGGCGTCCATGGAGACCTTCGCCTCGGCATTCAGGTCGAACTTCCGCTGCGAGAAGCACACCTGCTGGGGCATCACGTTCCACACCGCGGTGGATGCCCTCCATCCGTCGATCAGCCAGCGCTCCTGCGCGTCCCCGGTCATGGAGCGCGCCGGATCGTCGGACTCCGGCCCCGGGACGTGCGGCCTGTCGCCGTAGGCCTGGTCGGAGCGGTACTGGCGGGTGTCGAGGATGTCGAACTGGGCGAGCGTGCCCCAGTGGAGCCGGCGGTACAGCCGCGCGTCGGGGCCCTGGGGCCGCTGCGCCACGCGCAGCGGCTGGTTCTCCCAGTAGGCGCGGTAGGCGGCGGCGCGCCGCAGCAGGAACTGCTCGGGCGGTTCGGCGTTCTCGCTGCTGTCGTCCGCGTAGTTGTTCTCGGTCTCGTGGTCGTCCCAGGCGACGACGAACGGGTGGGCGGCGTGGACGGCGCGCAGGTCCGGGTCGCTCTTGTAGAGCGCGTAGCGCATCCGGTAGTCCGCAAGGGTCATCGTCTCGCGGTTGAACACGTCGGGCAGGGTGCCGGCTGCGTACTGGCGGGCTCCGCCCGCGGAGTCCACGGCGTACTCGTAGAGGTAGTCGCCGAGGTGGAACACCACGTCGACGTCCTCCCCCGCGAGGTGCCGGTGCACGGTGTAGTAGCCGTCCTGGTAGGCCTGGCAGGCGACGGCGGCCAGCTTCAGGCGCGTGGTGTCGGCGCCCTCGGCGGGTGCGGTGCGGGTGCGTCCCGTGGGACTGATCCAGGGGCCGGTCCGGAACCGGTAGTAGTACGAGCTGCCCGGATCGAGGCCTTTGACGTCGACGTGCACGCTGTGGCCGTACTCGGGATGGGCCAGGGCGGTGCCCCGCTGCACGACGATGGCGAACAACTCGTCCATGGACACCTCCCACTGGACGAGGACACGCTGCTCGCCCAAGCCGCCATCCGCCTCGAACGGCTCCGGAGCGAGCCGCGTCCACAGCACCACCGAGTCCGGCAGCGGGTCCCCGGAGCCCACACCGAGGGTGAACGGGTCGGTGGGGATCCGCGCCGCGCCGCGCACCGGTGCGGCGACCGCGCCACGAGCCGGCAGGTTCGTGGTGAAGGCCAGGGCGGCAGCCGCCGCGGTGACGGTCAGGAAGCGACGGCGGGCGATGTGCGGGGCGGCGATGCGCAACACGGCGTCGTGCGGAGAGAAGGCATGCTCGGACGGTGGTCTGTGACGGCACGTCAGCGCCATCTGGTGTCCTCTCGTACGGGTGGGCGGATCGATGGACGAACCGCACCACGAGCGAGTCGCCCCCGGGCAGTCGCACCAGCGCATGCCGACAACGAGCCCTGGCCGACAGGCGCGGTCCGCGCCCCTGGCGGTTGTGTGGCGACACCGTTCCCCGGGGGCGCGGAGCCTGCATGCTAAGCAGATGAAATGCGTAAATCCGGCATGCCTTGCGGGGCGTTCACACAAGAGGCGGTACGGAAGCGACTGTCCGCACGAAGGACCGCCGGTTCGGCGTCGGATCAGGGACACGGGAAGCGCAGGCGGCGGGAGAGGGGCGGGGGCCCGGAGCGGACACGGTGCTCAGCGGGCGGCTTCCACGGGCGCGCCGATCGCCACGCATTCACGCACCGGCGCGTGGTCGAGGTGGGAGGGCCGGTGGATGACCAACTGGGCGACGTTCCGCACGGGGACGCGCTCGCTCGTCATGCGCTGCTCCGTGTCGGCGTGTGTGTCCTTGCACCGCCAGGTGGGCGCCGACCGTGTCGATCGCTTCGGCGGGCAGGCCGCAGCTCCAAGGATGCCCGCGGGACGTCGGCGCACCGACGCGAGTGGCGGACGAACGCCTTCCGAGGCGCTCCAGTCCGACAGCCGGTAGCCGGTAGCCGGTGGCGAGCTCCCACCAGTCGTCCGCCACACGGCGGCCGGGATCATGCACGCGTGCGGCATGCGCGCTGCGATCGCCCGGCCTCAGTGGCGGCCGTTGCCGATGATCTTGGACCCCTGGGGAAGAGGTCAGCGCCGAGCTGAGTCGGATCAACAACTCGATCACCGGCATCGCCGCACCGCATGCGATCTTCAGGCCTAGTCCTCCAGCTGAGCCGGCCTCTCCACCCGAGCTGGCCCCTCCACCCGAGGTTGGCCCTCGTGCCGAGCTTGGCCCTCGTGCCGAGCTTGGCCCTCGTGTCGAGCCTCGCCCTCGCTCTGAGCATGGCCTTCAGCGTGAGATTTGCAATGTTGCTGATCCACTGAGTCCTCGGGCCCGAACACGATAGCCCAAAGCATGGGTTGGAGGCCCAGCTTCTGCTTGTGAGTCACTTCGCAACTAGAGTCAGCTCCGCCAGAGTCAGACGTTGGAGCGGTTTGGGCTGCGACGGTTGAGGCCGAGGTCAGAGCCACTGCGAGGCTGATGACAGCTGCAGCAGCCGAGTGCGCGAGGGTTCGGTGCACACAGTGCAATCGCGGAGTTTTCATGATCACACCATGAGCGGAGAAAGGCCCAGGAGGAAGGCTGACAGTCCCTCGGTCAGGCAACTCCACCCGATCGTATGAGCTCGCGTACGCAAGGGCGTCGACGCCCTTGCCCAGCAGGACTCCGCCCGCCGTCATGTTTGTCGACGGCCTACGCGCTGCCCCTCGGCCACGTGAAAGTGCTTTCCCGCGGGGTTGACGACGGCCACTGTGGCGGTCACCTTCGACAGTGCCCGGACTTGGGAGCGCTCCCACCGCCCGCTGGACTCTCTCCCGCTTCCTGCTCGACCGTCCACCACCCCAAAGGATGGCCCCATGCAGACGCCTCGTCATGTGTCCCGAAGGACTTTCGTCACGGCCGCCGCCACGGGCCTCGTCACCGCAGGCCCCTCCCCCTCGCAGGCATCCGGCGCGCGGCCCCGGTTCCACACGGCGGGCCGGATCAAGGAGACCGTCCCTGGGTCTGCGCAGTACACCTGGCCCGGCGTCTACTTCGAGGGGCGCTTCCGCGGTACCGGTGTCGGCATCGTCCTCGACGACTCCGACAACGACTACGACGTGCAGGTCGACGGAACAACCCTCGCGACACTGGTGACCCCGGGCCAGAGCACCTCCTGGATCGACGACCTCCCCGACACCGAGCACACCGTGCGGCTCGTCAAACGCACGGAAAGCCCGTGGGCCGCAGGCCGGTTCGGCGGGTTCGCCGCGGCCTCCGGCGGCGCGATCCTGGCCAGACCCCGGCCGCGGAGCAGGCAGATCGAGTTCATCGGTGACTCCTTCACCGCCGGCTACGGCAATACCTCCGGAACACGCGACTGTTCGAGCAACGGAGGAGTCAACCGGAACAGCAACGCCGACCTCGCCTTCGGCGCCCTCACCGCCCGGAGCCTGGGCGCCGACTACCAGATCAACGCCTACTCCGGCCTCGGCATGGTCCGCAACTACAACGGCAGCAGCCCCGATGCCGACTTTCGCACTTACTACGACCGGGCCTTACTGAACGTCGACGGCGACGTCTGGCGGACACCGCACACCTGGCGACCGCAGGTCGTCGTGGTCGGCCTGGGCATCAACGACTTCTCGACCCCGCTGAACCCGGGCGAGCGTTGGACCACGGAGGAGGGCCTGGTTGCCGCCTACGAGACCGCCTACCAGGGCTTCGTCGCCAAACTGCGCGCCCTGTACGGTCCCAGGACGTTCATCGTCGTCAGCGCCACCCACGTCTCCCACACCACCGCGTTCGCCCGGACCACGCGGCGGATCGTTCAGGAACGCAACCGGCGCGGCGACAGCCGGGTCCGCCACTGGTACTACGACGATCCCGCCCTGGATCGCCTCGGCTGCGACTGGCACCCCTCAATCAAGGACCACCGGATCATCTCCGGCCTCCTCGACAACTACCTCGCCACCCTTCCGCTGCGCTGGTAGGCGGTCGGAGGCCCGACGCCATCAGCGGGCGAAGCGCAGGTGTCTCACCGACCCCACACAGCCTCTACGCATGAGGACGTCTGATGCAGGCTCAGGGGAGACACTGCGTATTGATCGCCACACGCAGTAGTTTCGTTCCACGCGCGCGGGCACGTCGCCGAGCGTGTTCGGGACCCGGGTGAGGGGGAAACTGTGCGTTCCGGAGAGGAACTCGCCGACCGCTATGTCCTCAAAGAGGTCATCGGCACAGGACGAAGCGGCAGCGTGTGGCTGGCCCACGACACGGTGGTGGGGCAGGACGTCGCCCTGAAACCGGAGCGGATCGAGGGCGACCGCGAGACCGCGGTACGGCGACTGCTGGGCGAGCCGCGTGCCATGGCCAAGTTCCGCGACCACCCCCACGTCGTGACCCTGTACGACGTCGTGACCGTGCCGCAGGACGGGAACGGAAACGGCGACGGGGACGGGGACGGAACGGACACGTACTGGTTCATCACGGAGTACGTGCCCGGCGGCGGCCTGGACCGGCAGCCGCCGATGTCTCCGCTCCGGGCGGCCCACGTCGGTGCCCAACTCGCCGACGCCCTCGCCGCCTTGCACGAAGCCGGCATCGTCCACTGCGACGTCAAGCCCGCCAACATCGGCCTCTCCCGACGCGGTACCGCGAAACTGCTGGACTTCGGCGCCGCCTACCGGGTCGGCGGCACCGAGACCATCACGGCCAACGGCCCGTTCAGCTTCACCCCGGACTACGCCGCCCCCGAACTGGCCCGGGGCAACGTCCCCCAGCCGGCCTCGGACGTGTTCTGCCTGGCCACCACCCTCCACGCGCTGGTCACCGGCTCGCCACCGCGCGGCGGCGAGACCGAGAAGGACGGTGGCCACCGGCAGAAAGGCGACACGGAGGACAGAGAGCGCCTCAGGTACTGGAAGGCCGAGCAGGGCGTCGTCGAGATCGACACCGCCGCCGTAGGCCCCCTGGCCCCCGTGCTCACCGCCATGCTGCAACGCGATCCTCGGCAACGCCCCGACGCGGCCGAGGTCAGGCGGCTCCTGGAGGCCATCGCCGGGCCCGAGTCGGATGCCACGGAGGGCGAGTCCGCCGGGCGCCCGCGATGGCGCCGGCCACTGCTCGCCGCGGCGCTCGGCGCCGCCGTCCTACTGGCCCTGGGGCTCGTCGTCATCCCCGGCGACGGCGACAACGACAAAGCCACCCAGGAGTCCGGCCGGAGCCGGCTCGAGGAGGGCGCCTCGGGCGCCAAGCAGGCGGCCCTGATCGGCGATCCGCACACCGCCGACCTGTGCGCCCTGTCCGACACCGACGCTCTCGGCCGGTTCGGCAAGGCCGAAATCGACCTGGACTACGGGAACTTCGACCGCTGCGACACACTCGTCCGCCCCGACGACAAGACCCGCATCGACGTGTCGATCCAACTCCTCCCGGGCTCACCACCCGAGTCGTCGCAGCCCTCCAGAACCATCGGGAACATCGGCGTCATCGAGGAGCCGCCGGACAGCGACGAGTGCGCGCTGCTGCTGACGTCGCCCGACGGCACCGTCGTCGGGGTCCGCGTCAACGTGGGTGACGGCACTGTGCTCGGCGGCAGCGCGACGCTGTGCACGGTCGCCGACGTGGCCGGCCAGAGTGCGGCCGACGTCCTGAACCGGGGCCCGCTCCCCCGGCGTTCCCCGCCGTACCCGGACAACTCGCTGGCCTGGGGGAACGCCTGCGAGCTGGTCGACGCCAAAGCGCTGAACGTCGTTCCCGGTCTCAAGGCCGAGCCGGAGGAGGTCGGCGTCGCGAACTGGAGTTGCGAGTGGTCGAGCGACGTCGACGACCTGGAGACGGAGGTCGGCTTCTTCCGCGACCAGCCCAAAACCACGGACGATGGCGACCTCGTCAGACTCAGCGGATACGACGCCTTCGTCGTACCGGAGGGCAACGGCGACGACACCTGCACGGTCTTCGTCGAATACCGCCGGTACAGCGGCCAGAACGCCGAGACGGCCGCCGAGATGCTGCGCCTGCACGTCGGCGGGCAGCGGCCCGTGGACGAGCTCTGCGCCATGGTCAGGGACCTCGCTGCCCCCGCCGCCGCGGAACTACGCGCACAACTGGGCACCGGAGGAAGCTGAGCCCCAGTCAGGACTCTGGCTCTAGTCGTCCGATCCCGAGCTGGAGCCCGAGTTCCGGCCCCTGCTCCCGGCCCGGCGCACCAGCTCGCCCGCCGTCAGGGTGGCAGCGGCCACCGTGCGCGCCCAGCGCGGGCCGCCCCGCGCCGCCCATACGACGCACACGCACCCTCCGACGACGATCGCGAGGACACCGGACAGGACGAGCACGGCCATGCTCATCCCCCTCTCTTCTGATGCGGTCCGTGCCATCCTCCCAGTGCGTGGAACAGGTCGTCGCAGTGGGCCAGGCCTCCGGCGTCCCCTTCACGGCCCGGGGTCCGGCCAGGCGGTGTCGTCCTCCATCAGGTCCAGGTCCGGTGGTACGAGCGTCGTGGACTCCACCAACCCCTTGAGCAGGTTGTGCAACAGGCCGTTGTCGGCGGGGCGGCCCTGCGACTTGTCGTGCATCAGCTGGTACCGGAAGCCGGTGCGGTCCAGGCGGCGGCGTACGGCCTCGATCCGGTACTCGACCTTGCGCTCGTTCCAGTTGTCGTCCGGGCGGAGGTAGGCGAGCTGCTTGGCGGCCATGGCGTACGTCAGGGGTCGCGGGTCCTCCTCGTACAGCAGGTACCGCTGGCCGAGCACGACCAGCAGCAGCCTTTCGTCGTCATCGAGCGCCCAGATCTCCGGCCGTACGGTCTCGGCACGCCGGCGTGACACCGGGCCCTGGTCGTCGTGGCCCGTCACGTACAGCTCGACGAGGTGTTCCCGGTAGCCCGAGCCCTTCACGAACAGCGGCGTGTAGCCGGTGGCGAGCGGGATCGGCTCGGTGGTCATGTGCATCATCCGGCCGCGCGGCAGCCGTACGAGCTGCTGCCCTGTGTTGCGCAGCCACCAGTGCCCCTGGAGGTACGTCAGCTCCCCGTGACGTCGGCTCACCCGCAGGTCGTCCACGCCGACGCCCAGGTCCACGTCCGGCTTCTCGCCGCGCCCGAAGCGGACCGTCAGGCCCTGCCGGGGCGGGGCGCTGAGGTCCCCGGTGACGGTGCGGGCGTGCAGGGTGCCGGGCGTGGTGGGGGCGACACCGCGCGCGAGGCTGGCGGAGAGGGGCATCGCTGGTCTCCTCGGTTCGTGGGACTCTGGGGCGCGTACGCGCACTCCCCAGGGTCCGCGTCTGCTCCGGGACCCCTCCCCAAAACGAGCCCGTATAAAGGGGCGTGCCCACTCGCAGGGGCTCAACGGCGTCGGTGGGCGTACGAGTTGAGGGGTTGACGCATGAGCGCGGACAAGGGCCGGGGCGGCGTCACGGTGGTGCCGGCCCTGATGGTGGTTCTCACCGTCTGTGGCCTGATGGTGGTTCTCACCGGCTGTGGAAACAGCGGCGGCCAGGACGACGGCCCCGAGGAGGGGGCGGGGCCGACGTCGACTGGTACGGCGGTGCTGGAGTTCTTGCCCAAGGGCTGACTCGCCGGGAATGGCGTCCTCGGGCAGGTGTACGAATGGCACGGGCCCTCCTCCATCGGTCCGCTGTCTACCCGGCGGGGGCCCGGCCGAGGCGGCCGTGGCCAGCTGGGTGGCCAGGCGGCGCAGCAGCCGGGCGGACGGGTCGCCGCCGACCGTGAGGTTCAGGGTCTCGACCATGGTCGAACTGTCCTGGACGTAGGAACGGTGGACGACCCGGATACGGCAGGTGTTCGCGTCCTCCACGTCCGGCTCGACCACGGCTGTGCGGCCGTCGATCCTGGTCAGGCCTCCCTCGGCCGCCGTCGGCGGCTGGTCGCGGTCGAAGCGCAGCTCGACGTACAGGTCGCTGGTGGTGCTCTGCCACTCGCAGTCCCAGTTGCCGAAGCCGATGTCCGGGTCCTTGGCGTCGATGCCGGGGACGGCCTCGAGCGCGTCCGCGCCGAGCAGGGTGCACGCGTCCTGGTGGATCAGTGAGTCCGCCGGCAGGTCGGGCGAACGCCGGGGAAGCCGGCCCTGGTTGAGCACCTCTGCGGCATGGCCGGTGGCGGTCTCGGCGATCTCGCACAGCGGCGCGTCGGTCTCGTCGCCGTCCACTGTCGCGACGACCATGACGGTGACGTCGGGATCGCCGGCCGCCTGCAGGCCCTTGACGCAGGCGTCACTGTCGTCCGCCTCGTCCCACACGCTCACGCCTCCCACGGTCTTCTTCGGCGTCGCCAGCTCCGAGGGCCCGGTGCTGTCGTACCAGAACTTCACGTCCACGGAGCCTTCGTCGCCCGTCTCCACGATGACGTCACAGCGGTCGAAGTTGCCGTAGTCCCGGTCGAGGTCCGCCTCACCGAAGCGTCTCAGCACGGCGGGGCCGGCCAGGGCGCAGAGGCCGGCGGTGCGGTGGTCGCCGAACACGGCCTCCGCCTTCACCGACACCGGTGGCGTCGCCGCGGAGTCGGACGCCCGCGCCCCGCCCTTCCCGACCGTCCTGTCCGTCTCCCGACCACCGCCCGCCATGAGCTCGACGACCAGCAGGACGGCGAGGGTCAGCGCGAGGACGGCCGCCACCGCTCCGACCAGGAAGCCTCGGGACGGGACGGGACGGGCACGGCGGGGCGGGGCGGTGTCCGTCAGAGGGTGGCTCCTGGTGACGGGCGGGGGACGGGGCCTGTCCGGCCGCGTGCCGGTCGGACGGCGGGGCCGGCGTCGGTCGTGTGCAGCCGCTTGAGGACCACGTCCCTCGGCAGCAGCAGGTCACGGGCGAGCCACACCTCGCCCATTCCCCCCGTGAAGGGCCTTGCGTCAGCCGGTAGCGCTCACCGACCGTCGTACCCTGGCGTACCCGTTTCCCCTCAGTCGTTGCTCCGGATCACCCCGGCCGAACCTACTGGCCGAGCGGAACCGCGTACGGCGCCTTCACGGGATGTTCTCGATCCACCGCTCGGCGAGGCCGTCAGGAGCCTGGTCAGCAGGTCGTCGAGCCCGCGCCTCCGCCCGGCACGGCGGAGCGGCCGTACAACTGTTCCGGGGGCGAGACGGCCCGCGTCGCCGCTCACCGGACGACCAGCGACCGGAACGCGTTGCGCACATCGGACTTGGACTCCGTGACGTACCTGTTCGTCGGCGGGGTGCCGGAGTCGCCGTAGGTGAAGTACGAGATGACCGCGGGGCAGCTCGAGCCACTGATCTGAATCTTGCGGTTGGTGACCAGCTTGCCGGTGCGCAGCTCGTAGACCTTCACCGGGATCGCGATCTTGTGGAAGCTCACGTACGTGAGGGCACCGGAGTCCCTGTCCCGGTACGGGCACGTCTCGACGGAGGTTCCGAAGTCCTCCAGTTCCATGCAGACCACCAGGACGGCGTTGGCGGGGTCGTTGGCCTTCCAGGAGCCGGGGAGTCTGCCGGTGTAGTCCTCGCCGTACGCGTCGTTGTCGCCGTAGAACAGCGCGCGGTTGGTGCCCTTGCCCATGGGCTTGGCGCCGCTGTACTTCGCCGGCTTGGAGCAGTACTCGGGCTGGGTGTCGGTCCCGCCCGCGAGCAGTTCGCGGACGCCTGCCAGCTCGATGCTCAGCGTGGCCTTCCTGGCTCCCTTGCGGGCCTTGTCCGCGAGGTCGCCGCCGGGGTACTGGTCGAGCAGCCGCTCGTAGTGCGTCCGGGCCGATTCCCAGCTGCTGTCCGCCATGAGGTCGTCACCGCATCCGACGAGCGCGGCGGGCTCGGTCCGCCTGATCGTGTCGGCGGACCGGTCCAGTACGTCGTGGGTCCGCTCCCGGTCGCGGAGCCAGTCGGTGACGGTGACCGTGTCGCAGGGGTCCTTGGCGGGCAGGGTGCCGAGGAATCCGTCCAAGGTCGCCTGGACCGTCTTGTCGTTGCCGGGTTCCGCGAGAACCGAGGCGAGTGTGTCGAAGCCCGCCTCCAGGGCATCGGTGTCCCCGCTCAGCGCGGTGGCCAGCTCGGCGCGGGCCGTCCGCAGCCGGTCGCACGCCTCTACGGTCTCGTCGCCGCGGGCGGTCAGCGGGGCGTCGGCGATGCGGTGTCCGAACCACACCCTGTCCTGGGCGCTCACCACCTGTGCGCAGTCGCCGCTTTCGCGGGCCTCGGTGACGCTCCGCTGGATCCTGGAGGCGTCGAATCGCACGAGCCCCACGGTCAGCAGCACGACCAGCGTGATGCCGAGCGCGACCAGGCGCTGACCGCGCGCGGTGCCCCGGACGGCGCCTCTGCGCGCCAGGAACCAGCCGTGGGCGACGACGGCCGCCCACCACACGATCACGGCGATCTCGTACGACGACGAGGCGGTCGAGGCGAGCCTCGACACGAGTACGACGGTGACGGCAACGGCCGCGACGGCGAGCCTGCGCCGGCGCAGCATCAGGTAACCGACCCCGAGCAAGGAGGCGTTGCCGAGGGCGACGGCCAGCGGGTCGTGCGTCCTGACCGGCGGAGGCGGGAACTCCGGCATGGCGGGTACGGCGGGCACAGCGGACGTGGGGTCACTCATCCTGATCTCCCCCGGCGCGGAACGGGTGTGGTGCCCGCATTGTTCGGCCACGCCTGCGGGACCCCTCCCGAGCTTCCTCCTTAATTCCTCTCTCCCCTCACTCCTCAACTGACGCTCATGCCCCGTACGTTGACCCGGACTCCACCCCACAGCACAATGAGCGCGCATGCATGAGAGCGCTCTCACCCTCGTCATGTGTCCACGCCGCGCACCGTGACCCGCGACTTCCAAGGAGACCCATGACCGGCAGCCAAGGCCCGGTGTTCAGCCGCCGTGCGCTCATCGGGACCGGACTCGGTGTCGGCGCCGCGGCCCTTGCCGCGGCCGGCTCCGGCATGGCGCGGGCTGTGGAACGCCCGTCCGCCGGCACAGCCTCGGCTCCGAGCCGGGCGTATGCCTTCCTCGCCGCGGCCATGGACGCCTATCCGGATCACGGCACCGTCCGGCTCGCCCAGAGCTACACCGACCAGGCCGGCCTGTTCAGCACGGCGTTCACCTACGACAACGCCCTCGTGATCCTGGCCTGTCTCGCCTCCCGCACCGACGAGGGCCGGTCCCGGGGCACGGCGCTCGGTGACGCGCTGCTCTACGCCCAGGCCCATGACCCGGTGTACGACGACGGCAGGCTGCGTCAGGCCTACAACGTCGGGCCGTACACCTTCTTCGACGGTTCGCCGCAGCCGTACGGCTTCGTGCGAGCGGACGGCACGGCCAACGTCGGCACCCAGTTCGGCTTCACCGGCACCGCCGTGGGTGACATGGCCTGGGCCGGCATCGCGCTGAGCGCACTCGCCCGCCGGACCGGGGAACGCCGCTTCCTCACCGGCGCCGTACGGATCGGCGAGTGGATCGAGCGCGTCGGCCGTACCGAAGAACCCCTCGGCGGCTACAAGTTCGGGGTCAGCGGCGCCGACGAGAAGCTGCCGTTCACCTCGACCGAGCACAACACCGACTTGATCTGCCTCTTCGGACGGCTCGCCCGGCTCACCGGGGACCGGCTGTGGCGGGAGCGGCGCGCGCGTGCCGAAGCCTTCGTCAAGAACATGTGGGAGCCGGACGGGGGCTTCTTCTACACCGGTACCAACGACGGCGTGACGATCAACAAGTCGCCGATCCCCGAGGACACCCAGACCTGGACCCATCTCGCCCTCGCCTCCCCCGCCCATTCCCGGTCGCTGGAGTGGGCCGCGACCGAGCTGGCCGTCCTGGACACGGCGGACCGACGCAACAGCACCGTGCCCGCGGGCCAGTCGTACGAAGGGGTCACCTTCAGTTCCGCCAGTCTCCTGGCGAACGAGGACGCCCCGATCGCCGAGTTCCAGCCCAAGCCCGACCGCAACGGCGTGTGGTTCGAAGGAACGGCGCACCTCGCGCTCGCCCTGCGGGACCGGCACACCCGCGGTGACGAGGCACGCGCCCGGCGGCTGATCGCCTCCATCGAGCGGGCCCAGGATCTGCTCGGCGGCGGCCAGACCCTCGGTGGCGGGGCGGTGGCCGAGAAATCCGGAGTCGTCTCGGCGAGCAGCCCGCTCGACACCGGTTTCGGGTTCGGCTACTACCCGTACCGGCACGCGGGGGCCACCGCCTGGTATCTGCTGGCGGCGGCACGCGCCAATCCCCTGCGGGCCTGACCGACGAGCCGGTGCGGGCGCCCGCGCGCGGCCGTAAGAGTGCGCCGAGGGCGGCTTCCAGACCCTCCCCTGTTCGCAACCTCGGTGCCATGATGGTGAGTTATGGCTGAGGGGGACGAAGTGGCGGGCCGTGGCATCCGGGTTCGGTTGGAGGGGGACGCCACCGAGAGCGATGTCGGCGCCCTGCGCAAGTGGCTGGAGCGGGAGAAACCACTCGACGAACTGGTCCGCTCGGGCAGGCTGCAGATTCACGAACGGAGCCGGGGGGACGAGACCGGGGCCCCGATGGGCGTCGGTATGGAGATCGTCGTGGCGCTGACCGGCGGCGCCGCGTCCGTCGTCTTCAGGGAGCTGCTGGACCAGGTCAAACGGGCCGTGGAGGCCTGGCGGGCCAATCGCAGCGAGGTGGAGGACGGCGAGCCTCCCGAGGCTCGCGTCGACACTGTGGACCCCGACGACAGGTAGCCCGGTGACCGGTTTCGACCCGCGTGGGCTGGTGAACCGGGCGCTGCTGGTCGGGGTGTCCGAGTACGACCTCACGGAGCCGCCGCACGGCGTGCCCGGCGACCTGCCCGCCGTCAAGCACAACGTGAACCGGCTCCGCGACGTGCTGCAGCGGGGGCGCGTGTTCGGGGAGCAGGAGATCACCGTCTCCCGGTCGCCGTCCCTGGACGACTTCAGCCGGGCCCTGCGCACCGCCGCCGGCGAGGCCGAGGGGCTGCTGCTGTTGTACTTCGCCGGGCACGGCGCGATCCCCAGCGCGGGCGACGAGCTGTTCCTGCAGATGCGCAACGCGAGTGTCGTCGCGGGCGGGCACGCCGTCTTCCCCGGCGCGGAGATGTTCACCACCGTGCTGACGGTGCTCGCCACCAGTCCCGCCCGGCGCATCGTGGTGATCCTCGACTGCTGCTTCGCGGGCAACGCCGCCTGGCTGTGGGAGACCTTCCGCGACAAGCGGCGCGTGCTGCTGCTGATGAGCGTGCAGGCCAACCACCGCACCGACGCGGGCGATCCGCGGACGCCGACCCCGTTCACCGAGGAGCTGCTACGCCTCCTCGACACCGACGAGGAGGCGTGGTTCCAGGACCTCGCGGACAGACAGCGGGAGCGGATGGCTGCGGCCGGTCACCGGACCGTACGCGGCGAGCCCTGGGAGCCGCAGAGCCGGACGGAACCGACGGAGGACGTACTGCTGTCCGCGCGTGCGGCCCGGCCGGCGACCGGCGGGCCGAAGGACACGGCCGAACCGCTGGTGCCGGTGTCACCCAACGGCGGGGAGCAGCCGGGCACCCGCCGTGCCGTCAGGAAACCGGCCGGAGACGGGTGGCGGAAGCGGGCCATACCTCCGGCCCCGCTCACCCTCCTCCACACCTGCGCCGAAGCCGTCGGCGCACGACTTGGGCGCCCCCGGCGGCTCGGCCTCGTCCGCCGCCCCGCGCAGCGCCCCCGCCGCCGGGCCACGGCCCCCGCCGTCCTGCTCGTCCTCGCCACCCTGGGTCTCGGCTCGTACGGCGTTGTCGCCCTCGTCGGCGACGACTCCTCCTGCGCGCCTCCCCTGGAGTTACGTGTCCTGACCGATCCCGACCTGGAGCGGACCGTCCGCGCCGCCGCCGACGCGTATCTGACGTCGGACGAGAACACCACCGGCGAGGGCTGCCGCCGCAGCGGCCTGACCGTCTACAGCGCGGGCGCCGCCGACGCGGTCACCGCGCTGCGCAAGCGGTCCGCCTCCTGGCAGGAGCCGCCCGACGAGCGCACCAACCCGCAGCGCGACGTCGGCCCGCAGCCGGACGTGTGGATTCCCGCCTCCCGCGCGGACGTCGCCCGGGTCACCGACCGGCAGGACACGGACGCCGTCGCCACCCTGCACCCGGAGGACGTGCCCCTGGCCTACTCCCCCATCGTGCTCGCCGTGCCCGAGGAGCTCGCCGTCACATCCCGGAGCGAGCGCGTCGGACCTTCGCTGATCCGGATGATCGACAGCTTGCGCGAGCGGCACGAGAACGCCGAAGTGCATCGCCCCGACCCGGAGTTCACGGACACGGGGCTGCTCGCCACGATCGGCCTGTACGGCACCGGAGCGCCCGTCCCCGGCCACGCGGAACACCGGATCGCACCGGGGCCGCCCTCCCCCACCTCGACCGAGCTGCTGTGCACGCTGCCCGACGACGACGCCGTGGACCAGCGCGCCGCCGCCCTCGTCCCCGAGTTCCTGATGAAGAGCGGCGTCGGCTGCGACAGCGCCCGGCGCGAACCGCGGATCGCCCAGTACCCGGGCAACGTGCCCGGCTTGGAGCCCGTCTTCGTCCGGGTCCGCTGGCAGGGCGCCGAGCGCGACGCTTCCGCGCGCGACCGTGCGGCCGACGGCTTCCGCACCTGGCTCGCCGGTGAGCGTGGCCGGGAGGTCTTCGCCCGGGCCGGCTTCCGCGAGACCAGCGGCAGCGGCAGCCGGTCACTGCTGGACACGAACGAGATCGCCGCCGGGGTGCTGCCCGCGCCCGACGGGCTCGTCGAGCCCGCCGGCCGGGACGCGATGGAAGGCGCACTGGCGAAGTACCGCGGCGCCAACGGGCCCGGCCGGGTCCTCTTCCTGCTCGACAACTCGGGTTCGATGGCCGGTCTGTGGGAGGGACCCAGCGGCGGCCCCGGTCTGCTCAAACAATCGCTGGGCGGACTCGGCGACGGGGACGAGTACGCCGTGTGGGCCGTGTCGGGCACGGGCGACCGACCGCCGTACGCGACCCTGCTGCCCTTCGGCCACCACGCCCGCAGGGACGCCGAGCAGGTCATCGACCGGAACGCCCGGGTGCGCAACGCCGAGGCCGACCCCCGCGCGGCCCTGCTCGCCGCGCTCGACGACATGGAACGGCGCGGTGCCGGCGACGAGCGCCCTCAGCTGATCGTGTACATCACCGACGACGAGGACGCGGGCCGGTTGACCGGCGGCGACCTGAACTCCGTACTGGCACGGGCCCGTTCGGCACAGGTGCCGGTGACGATGGTGTCGCTGGCGGGCGACGGCTGCGACGAGGACAAGCCGGACACCGCGATCTCCGCGGCGAGCGGCGGCCGCTGCGTGGACGCCGACGAGGACCTCGGTGCCGCTCTGCACGACGAGGTCGCCCGCACCGGCACGGGGGAGGACTGATGACCCGACGGTTCGCGACGCTGCTGACCCTGCTCCTGGTGGCCGCCTGCGGTGGCGGCGGAAACGGGGCGGCACCGGCGCCCTCCGCCGACGAGCCCGGCACCATCGTGGTCGCCAGCGGCCGGGACGTGACCGGCCAGAACGGTGTCCGGCAGCAGCTCATCGACTCCTGGAACGCGCGCCAGGAGCAGGACGACAGCGGCTACCACGCCCGCCTGGTCGAACTGCCCGGCAGCGCCGACGAACAGCGCAGCCAGCTGCTCGGGGCGCTGCAGTCCGGCAGCGCCGACTACGACGTGGTCAACCTCGACGTGACCTGGGTACCGGAGTTCGCCGCCGCCCACCTGATCCGGCCGCTGCCCGAGACGATGATCGACGGTGATGTCATCGAGTCCGTGGCCGGTACGGCGCGGTGGGACGACAGGGTGTACGCGGTGCCGTTCAACAGCGACGTCGGGCTGCTCTACTACCGGACCGACCACCTGCGTCAGGCGGGCATCCAGCAGACCGACCTGAGCGGCGGAATCGGGTGGGGGCGGCTGGAGAGCCTGATCAACACGCTCAACGACCCCAAGCCCAAAGGCTACGAGAGAGGCTGGACCACCCAGCTCGACGCCTACGAGGGCCGCACGGTCAACGCCGTCGAGGCGTTCGCGTCGGCGGTGGAGGACTTCTCCCTCACCGACGAGGACGGCCACTACGACGCCACCGTCGACGACTTGACGGCAGGGATCGCCGAACTTCGCCGCCGCACCGACGAGTCGTACACCCTCCCGGACGCCGACGGTTCCGACGAGGCCGCCTCCTTGGGCGACTTCGCCGACGGCCGCACCACGTTCCTGCGGCACTGGCCGTACGCCTACCGCACCCTGTACCAGTCCTTCACCGACAAGCAGCTCCGGGTGGCCCCGCTGCCCGGACGGGCCGTGCTGGGCGGCCAGAACCTCGCGGTGACCGGGGCTTCGCAGCGGGCGGACAAGGCCGCCGAGCTGATCGCGTTCCTCACCGGCCGGGAGAGCGAGCGCTGCCTGCTGGACGCCGGCTTCGCCGCCACGCGCACGTCGGCGTACGTGGACGACGGCGTCCAGTGTGCGATGGCCGACACGCCCGCTTCCTCCTCCCCCGCCGGCGAGGGCGCCGACCGTATGCCGCGCGACGGGGCGGGCCGCCCCGACTACGCCCGCCGGATCCTGCTCCCGGCCCTCCAGCAGGCCGTCTCCCGCCCCCGCACGCCGCTCTACGGTGCCTTCACGCAGACGTTCACCGCACAGCTCGGGCCTCTGTTCAGCGAGGACCCGCCGAGCGATGCGGCGCTGGCCGAGAGCCTGGACGCCGGGCTGAGGAAGGCGCTGCCGGACTGAGAGCCTGTGTCCCGGCCGGGCGACCGGTGATGTGGCACAGGCTCTGCACGCCGAGGCTCGGAGCCGCTCACTGCCCTTCCGGCTCGCTGCGTGGGCCGTCGACGTCCTTCGGTGGTCGGGGGTGGGGGGAGTCTCCGGCGGTGAGGTGTTCCAGGACCTCGACCAGGTCCTGGCACGCCCGTTCCACCGAGCGTCTGGTGTTGCGCTGCTCGGTGATGACTGCGGACAGCAGCAGCGCGGTCAGGGCCATGGAGCCGTTGAAGGCCTGGAGCTCGATCATCACTTCTACACGGGTCAGCTGCTCGAACGGGCCGGCCTCGTCCGTCGCCGCGATCGTGGCCGTCGTGGAGGCGAGGAGGGCGCACAGGATGCTGCCCCACAGCTGGAAACGCAGCGCAGCCAAGATCAGCAGCGGATAGACCAGGAACAGCAGGCTGACGCGGCTGTACGTGGCCAGCGGAACGAGTCCGCAGGCGATGAGGGCCAGCGCTGAGGCTTCCTTCCATCGGGACATGGACGGAGGCCAGCGTGCCGTGTGGAGCAGCAGGAGCAACGGGGTGACGAGCAGGACGCCCATCGCATCGCCCACCCACCAGGCCAGCCAGACGGGCCAGAAGGCGTGCCCGGCCAGCTTGCCCATGAGGACGAGGAGGCTCACGCCGACCGACGCGCTGATCAGCATGCTGGCCAGGGCCCCCAGGAACACCAGTGCGACCCCGTCCCGCAGCCGGCTGAGGTCCGTACGGAAACCCACCCTGCACAGCAGGAGATACGCGCAGACGGGAGCGGCGGTGTTGCCCGCCACCGTGCCGATCACAGCGGGCCGGAGCGAGGTGATGGACATGACCACCAGAAGGACACCGAGGGCGATGCCGGGCAGGCAACGCAGCCCGAAGATCAACAGGCAGGCCACCGCGAGGCCCGTGGGCGGCCAAATGGGTGTGACCACGGCGCCCTGGACCACGAGCTGCCGCACGAGGCCCAGCCGCCCCACCGCGAAATAGCAGGCGGCGACTGCCAGCGTCTGAAGGGCGTAGACGGCCGGTCGACGCAGATCCTCAATACTCACCACAGCAGCCATCAGATACCGGCGCCGCCGGGTCGGCGAGGCGAAAGGCGTGGGGTGTCGCCCTACCGCCGTACGCCGGGTCCGTCGTGGCCGATGACCAGGACGGCTGCGTCGTCCTCATGACCCACACGCTCGGCGCCCTTGATCACGGCCGCGGCGAGCGAGTCCGCGTCCATGCCCGCCGCAGCGGCGACTCCGGCGAGCCTCGCCACCTCGTCGAGCCCCTCGTCGGCGCTCAGTGAGGGCCCCTCCACCACGCCGTCCGTCACCAGGACGAACACTCCCCCGGTGCCGAGCCGGTACCGGGTCACCGGGTAGTCCTGCCCCTTCTCGACACCCAGCGGCGGTCCCCCTTCGTCCTCGGCGATGCCGGACTTCCCGTCCGCGGTGGCCCAGACGCACGGGATGTGTCCGGCCCGCGCGCTTTCCAGCACTCCGGTGGACGGGTCGAGCCGCATGAACGTGCAGGTCGCGAACAGGTCGGTGCCGAGGGACACGAGCAGGTCGTTCGTTCTGCACAGGAGCTCACCCGGCTCGCTCGTCACGGAGGCGAGCGCACGCAGTGCGACCCGGACCTGCCCCATGAAGGCGGCGGCCTCGATGTTGTGGCCCTGGACGTCGCCGATGGACAGCCCGATGCGGCCATCGGGCATCGTGAAGGCGTCGTACCAGTCACCCCCCACATTGAGTCCCTGAAACGCGGGTGAGTACTGGACGGCCAAGTGGAACCCGGGGGCGACCGGCATGTCCCCGGGAAGCATGCCCCGTTGCAGGGCGACGGCGAGCTCGACCAGAGAGCGCTGCAGCTCCGCCCGCTCGCGTGCCTGAGCGGTCAGCGCCCCGAGTCTGGCCAGCAGTTCGTCACCGTCGTCTGGGGGGCGCTTGCGGGACATGGACCACTCCGGGAGGTTTGTGTCCCTTTGAGTATAAGAAGCAATTTGATCCTTTAGGGTGACGACGGCGTCCGCGACCAGCTTCATGGCGATCTCCTTCTTCGCCGGGTCGTCGAGTCCGGGTGCGGCGGCGGGGGCTGCCGCCGCAGGCATGCGCATCACGGGCACTCCAAGTGCGGTGGGGGCTTGCCAGCCAGGTTGGTCTGCACCTGACATCGTTAGGAAAGTTTCCTAACAGATGCCGTGGGCTGTAACCCGGCGAGTGTCATGTTCGTAGGATCGACCAAGACGGGCCCGTCACGGGGACGACCCCTCCTCGATAGCATGAGCGGATGGCCGCGATCTGTTCGCAGGTATCCCCGTCAACGACTACGCAGCGGCACTGGCCTGGTACGAACGGCTGCTCGGCTCCCCGGCGTCATTCATCGCGAGCGACACGGAGGCCGTGTGGGAACTCGCGGAACAGATCGGATTCGGCGGGGCTCCGCTCTGAAGCTCGCCGTCAGCCGGCAGGGAGGGCGCGGATGGCGGCGATATCGAGCTGGAGGCGCACCTTCTCGCTCACCATCGCACCGCCTTCGGCCAGCTTACTGTTGTATGTCAGGCCCCATTCGGTGCGGTTGACGGTGGTGGTGCCGTCGAAGCCGACCCGTTCGTAGCCGAACGGATCCGTGACGTGCCCTATGTAAGTGAGCTCCAGTACGACGGGACGTGTGGTGGCTTTGATGGTGAGGTCACCGGTCATGCGGTACACGTCAGGGCTCGCGAGCTGTACGGCGGTGCTGGCGAACCGCATGCGCGGGTAGGACGCGGCGTCCAGGAAGTCACGGCCGACCAAGTGGGCGTCGCGTTGTTCCACACCTGTGTCGACACTGGCGGTGGACAGCACGATTTCGGCACGTGAGCGAGCCGGGTTGCGGCCGTCGAAGTAGAGGCGGCTTTCATATTCCGCGAAGGAACCGCGCACTGTCGTCACCATGGCATGCCGGACGGAGAAACCGATCCGGCTGTGTGCGGGATCGATTAACCATTCTCCGGTCAGTGCTTCCAGCGTCGGATCCGGCAGGACGGCGGAGGCGGAAGCCGACGAGCCAGGCGTGGGTTTCGGAGCCACGGGCGGTGTTTGGTGGCGGGAGAAGGCACTTCGGCCGAATAGATTCATAGTTCACTTAATCAGTGCGCGACAGATACGACTGCAAGCCCCATTGTGGGCTGACGCCTCTCCGGGCCCGCACCCGATGCCCCATATGCCGCCGCCCCAGGGGCGATTTCCACGAGATCCACACGCCTCCGCCTCGAACCCACCAATTCGCAGGCACGGGATGGCCGTCGGAGAGGTCCGTCCCCCTGGGAAAGGTCAAGGAAGGTACCGGAGAACACCAACGGCGTCCCCGTATTCGTTCACGAATTTTCCATGCCTGTCCATGATTCAGTAACCTGCGGGACCGGACACGGCTCCGGGCATACATTCCTCGCCGTGAACTCTGACGTCACCCCTCATAGAGCCGTCGGCCACGAGCCGACCGCACCCGCCCGTCGTGCTCTCCTGCGCGCCGGGCTGACCGGGGCCGCGGCCCTGGGTACCGGGGTCGCCCTCGGTGCGACGCCCGCCGCCGCCTCCCCCGGCGCGCCGTCCCCACACGCCGGCCGGAGGCGGCCCACCACGCCCGCGGAAGTCCTGCGGGAACTGACGGCCGGCAACCTTCGCTGGCGCACGTACCGAGAGCAGCACCCGGACGAAACACCCACGGTTCGAGAGAGCCTGACGTCGGGTCAGCATCCCTTCGCCGTCGTCCTCGGATGCGTCGACTCCCGTGTGCCGCCCGAGCTCGTCTTCGACCAGGGCCTCGGTGACCTCCTCACCGTACGCACCGCAGGCGAGGTACTGGACGAGGCCGTGCTCGGCAGCGTCGCGTACGGCGTGCTCGAACTCGGCATCCCCCTGGTCATGGTGCTCGGGCACCAGTCGTGCGGCGCGGTGCGCGCCGCCGTCGATGCCAAGGAGTCCGGCGAGCGGCTGCCCGACCACATCCAGTATCTGGCCGACCAGATCGGTCCGGCCATCGACCACACGAAGGAGGGCGACGCTCGCGTCGACGCGACGATCGACGCCAACATACGAGCCGTCCGCTCCCGGCTCGCCGCGGAGCCCGACCTGGCCGCGAAGGTGGCCGCCGGCCGGCTGGCCGTCGTCGGGGCCCGTTACGAGCTGACCAGCCAGCTCGTCCACCACATCGCCTAGCAGCTCGACCGAGGGCGCCCCTGCCGCGATGAGTTTCGGCAGGGGCGCGAGTCTGTTCTGGTGACCGTCGTAGGACGCCGTACGACGCTGCCGGCACGAGACACCACGGAGGACACCATGACGACCACGCCGAGTGACCCGACCACCGCGCTGCCCGGCCGCCCGCCGGTCGTCGACCTGGCCACCTGGCAGACCGCCCGTGACGAGCTTCTGGTCCGCGAGAAGGCCCACACCCGCGAGGGCGACGCCCTCGCCGCGGCCCGCCGCCGGCTGCCGATGGTGGAGCTCGACGGGACGGTCGAGGTCGTCGGACCCGACGGCCCGGTCCCGTTCCTGGACCTGTTCCAGGGCCGCGACGAGCTCGTGGTCTACAAGCACATGTGGTACGACGGCGCGCCCCACCAGGGGCAGTGCGAGGGCTGCACCACCACGGCCTGGCACATGAAGGACGCCGTCTACCTCAACGCCCGCGGCGTCTCGTTCGCCATCCTGACCACGGGCCGTTGGGACGAGGTGGCCTCCTACGTCGAGTTCATGGGCTACACCCAGCCCTGGTACTCGGTGCGCGACGTGGACGCGCCGGTCGGCGGAGAGATGGGTTACATCACCTGTTTCCTGCGCGACGGCGACCGCGTGTTCCTCACCTACTCCACGACGGGCCGTGGCAACGAGCCGGTCAACGGGCCCCTCGGCCTGCTCGACATGACGCCCTACGGCCGCGGCGAGGCGTGGGAGGACAACCCCAAAGGCTGGCCCGAGGGGCGCCGCCCGTGTTGGTACTGGCGCTCGGACGCGGACGGGAACGCCACCTGGGGCCCGACCAGCCGCCCCGTGCCGCAGTGGACCCGCCCCGGCGCGACCCCCGTGGAGACCCTCGGCCGGCACGGCCACCACCACTGACGCCGCCCTCGGAGACAGTGCGCTGAGCGGCGCGCGGCCCCGACGGGTCCGCGCGCCCGAGCTGTGAGCCCGCCTGATCAGGCAGTCGCCGTGTCAGGTGCGCGAGTTCGTGCGCAACGCCGGAGCTGTGACCTGCGGTTCCAGCAGACGTGCGCAACGGTTCCGGATCGGTTGTCCGAGGCAAATGCGCAACTAGTGAAGGGCGCGCACTCCGGATCGTCACGCTGCGTGAGACCGGCGTCTGGGGGTGCCAGGGCGGTCTGGTTAGTGCAGAACCCGGGCCAGGAGCGCGTGGATCCCTGCACAAGAGTTCCGAGCTTGCTCCGCGGCGAGGTGCCGACCTGTAAAGGTGGGCTCCCGAGCGTGGTTAGCGTTCAACGTGATACCGGCTTTGAGAGACAACGGCCTGGCGGAGTTTGGCGGTGAAGTCTGGTGTGCGGGCGATGCGGTCGACACCGCCGGCCTTGCTCTGGCGCAGGGCGCTCTTGAAGTTCTGTTCCAGTGTGCCCGTCATGCGGGACACGACCGCCACGTACGGCCGGACTACATCCGGCACAACCCCCTCGCTGCCGACGGCCCCGAGGCCATGAAGGCCTTCGGCGCCGGCATGCGAGAGCAGTTCCCGGACGCCACGCTCGAGGTCCGGCGGGCCCTGTCCGAGGGCGACCTGGTGCTCCTGCACTCCAGGGGCGTCCTGGTCCCCGGCACCCCCGGGATGGCCGTCTTCGACATCTTCCGCTTCCAGGACGGGCAGATCGCGGCTGAGCCGTCCGGAGATCGCAGCCTGCCGGCGAGAACCTGGATCACGGGTGCGAACTGGCGCATCAGAACGACGTCATCAACCGCAAGCTCGTCGGGCACGAGGTACCCACCGACACCAGCAATGCGCTCAAGACCGGCGCCGACGCCGCACAGGTGACATGGCCCGAGCCCGTTCTCGCCGCGTTGGAGATCCCCCGCGCGATGCTGCCCGACCTGGTACTGCCCGGCACGGTCATCGGTCAGGTCTGCGCCGCGGCCGCCGCCGAGACCGGGCTCACCGAAGGCACCGCCGTCGTCGCCGGGATGACCGACGGCTGCGCGGCACAACTGGGCTCCGGTGCGACCGCCGTAGGAAGCTGGAACTCGGTCATGGGCACCACCCTCGTACTCAAAGGCGTCACCAAAGACCTCGTCCATGATCCGCACGGGGTCGTCTACTCCCACCGATCGCCCTCTGGTCACTGGCTGCCCGGCGGAGCCTCCAGTGTCGGAGCCGGCCTGGTCGCACGCGAATTCGCGGACGCCGACCTGGACCGGCTCACCCGCGAGGCCGCGGCACTACTGCCCACCGACCTGCTGCGCTACCCACTGGTCTCCCCGGGCGAACGGTTCCCCTTCGTCGCCCCGGACGCCCGCGCGTTCGGCAGCCGCGAACCGGCCTCCCGCGCCGAGTCCTTCGCCGCACTGCTGCAGGGCGCCGCCTACGTCGAACGGCTTTGCTTCGACTACGTGGACCTGCTCGGCGCCCCGACCGACGGAGCGATCGTCCTCACCGGCGGCGCCACCCGCAACCCCCTGTGGAACCAGTTGCGCGCCGATGTACTGCAACGCCCGGTGAGCCTTCCGAGCAACGCGCAACCCGCGCTCGGCATGGCAGTGCTGGCCGCATCGAGCCGTGCCCCGCTGGACAGCGTCGCCGCCGCGATGGTGCGACTCGACCGGACCCTCGAGCCACACCGTTCAGAGAAAGACCCTCACGACGAGGGCTACTTCCGGCTGCTCGATCTGCTTGTCCAACGCGGCTGGCTCCCCGGCGTCGTCGCGACCCACGCACGAGAAAGGACGGCACATTGAGCCTCCATGTCATCTTCGTCCGACACGGGGAGACCCTGTGGCACGCCGAAAACCGGTATGCCGGCAGCACCGACATCGCGCTCACCGAGCGCGGCCACGCACAATCACGCGCGCTCGCGGACTGGGCGGAACAGGCGGACCTGACCGCGATCTTCGCCTCCCCACTCACGCGAGCACAAGAAACCGCACGCGACAGCGCGGTGAGCACCGGGCTGCCCGTGAGCGTGGACGAACGGCTGCGCGAACTCGACTTCGGTATCGCCGAGGGCCTCACGCGCGCGGAGATGCAACAGCGGTTTCCCGACCACCTTTCAGCCTTCCAGACCGACCCGGTGACGAACCACTTCCCCAAGGGAGAGAACCCCCTGGCCGCCGGCGACCGCTATCTGGAGTTCCTCACCGACCTCCAGGCCGATCACCGCGAAGGCCGCGTCCTCGTCGTGGGCCACTCCACCGCGATCCGGCTCGCGCTCTGCCGCATACTCGGCCTGCCTCTGCGCCAGTACCGCCGGACCTTCCCCTTCTTGGCCAACTGCGCCCTGAACGAACTCGTCCTGAGCAACGGCGTGCCGTCGTTGCTGACACTGAACCGCCCCGTGACACCAGGAGCACTCAAGTGACCACCATCCTCGCCGCCGGTGACCACTTCGTCCTCAACTCCCTGCTCACCGACAGGCTCCAGCCGGCCGCACCCGGCGCGACCTTCCGCGAACTCACCCTGCCCTGGCCGGTCGAGCCCTTCGGGGAGGTAGCCGAGGTACGGGAGGCATCGGGCACCGAGGACCAGCTCATCGAGGCCCTCAGCGGAGTCGACATCTGCGTCACCCAGATGGCACCGCTCACCGAACGGATCCTCAAAGCCAGCCCCGATCTGCGCCTGTTCTGCGTCAGCCGCGGCGGCCCCGTCAACGCCAACCTCGAAGCAGCCACCCGGCACGGCGTCGCGGTCTCCTTCGCCCCCGGGCGCAACGCCACCGCCACCGCCGAGCACACGGTCGCCCTGATGATGGCCGCGGCCCGACGCGTCCCCGCCACCCACGCGGACCTCGCCGCAGGCACCTGGCGAGGTGACTACTACATGTTCGACAAGGTCGGGCCAGAGCTCGAGGGCAGCACCGTCGGCATCGTGGGATACGGCGCCATCGGGTCCCGGGTCGCCCGGATCCTGCGCGGATTCGGCGCACACGTGCTCGTCGCCGACCCCTTTGTCAGCCCGGACGACGTGGCACCGGCCGAGGTCACCGACCTGGCGGACCTCATGCGGCGCTCCACGTTCGTCACCGTCCATGCCCGCGCGACTCCGCAGACCGAGGGCTTGATCTCCCGGCAGCTGATCGACCTGATGCCTGCGGGCGGCGTGCTGGTCAACTGTGCCCGCGGATCCCTTGTCGACTACGACGCCGTGTGCGACGCCCTGGACGCCGGAAAGCTCTTCGGCGCCGCCTTCGACGTCTTCCCCCGTGAGCCGATCCCCGCCAACTCACGCCTGCTGACGACCCCCAACATCGTCATGACGCCCCATTTGGCCGGCGCCAGCAAACAGACCGCCTTCAACGCCGCCTCCATCGTGGCCTCGGAAGTAGCAAGATTCCTGCAAGGCCAGCCACTCGCGCACTGCGCGAATCCAGACGCTCTCGCCCGACTTCACTGAGCTGCCTGGAAGCCGAGGCTGACAGCGAAGTGCTGAAGTCCTCGGCGGTGAGCGCTGAACGACGCGGTAGGGGCGCTGTGCCCCCGGCGAGCCAGGGTCGAACTCTGAGTCGCCATGCCTCGACGGTATGGAGCTTCAGCATCGCGACGCACCTAAAGATCACAAAGGATCGACAAGAGGTAGTTACGGAGCGGAGTCAGTGCGCACCAAGTTCCGGAATTGTGCATCTAGTTGCGCATCTCGTACCTGCATTTGCGCACTGATCCGCGGATCCTGCAGCCGCGATCAGACCACCGGCGCCGGATACGTCGGGTACTCCACCCCAGAGACGTACTGGACGACGCGGATGACCTGGCAGGAGTAGCCGAACTCGTTGTCGTACCAGAGGTAGAGGATCGCGTTGTCGCCCTCCACCTTGGTGGCGCCCGCGTCGATGATCGAGGCGTGGCGCGAGCCGATGAAGTCGCTCGAGACCGCGTCGGGGGCGGTGGTGAAGTCGATCTGGCGCTTGAGCGGCGAGGTCAGGGACACCTCGCGGAGGTGGTCGAGGACCTCCTCGCGGGTGGTCTCCCGGGCGAGCCGCAGGTTGAGGATCGCGATCGAGACGTCCGGCACAGGGACGCGGATCGAGCTGCCGCTGATCGGCGCCTTGAGGTCGGGCAGCGCCTTGGCGACGGCGGAGGCGGCACCCGTCTCGGTGATGACCATGTTGAGCGGCGCGGAACGGCCCCGGCGGTCGGCCTTGTGGTAGTTGTCCAGCAGGTTCTGGTCGTTGGTGAACGAGTGGACGGTCTCCACGTGGCCGCGCAGCACGCCGTACTCGTCGGCCATCGCCTTCAGCGGCGGGACGATCGCGTTGGTGGTGCAGGACGCGCAGGACAGGATCTGCTCGCCGGGCTTGATGGTGTCGTGGTTGACGCCGTGCACGATGTTGGGGACGTCGCCCTTGCCCGGCGCGGTCAGGACGACCTTGTCGATGCCGGGGCGCAAGTGGTTCGACAGGCCCTCGCGGTCGCGCCACTTGCCGGTGTTGTCGATGAGGATGGCGTCCTTGATGCCGTACGCCGTGTAGTCCACCGACGTCGGGTCGTCGGCGTAGATCACCTTGATCTCGTTGCCGTTGGCGATGATCTTGCTGTTCGCCTCGTCGACGGTGATCGTGCCCTGGAACTGGCCGTGGATGGAGTCCCGGCGCAGCAGCGAGGCGCGCTTCACGAGATCATCGGCGGCCCGGCCGCCGCCGCCACGGACCACGATGGCACGCAGCCGCAGGCCGTTGCCGGAGCCGGACTTCTCTATCAGCAGGCGGGCGACGAGGCGGCCGATGCGGCCGAAGCCGTAGAGGACGACGTCACGCGGCTCGCGGCGGTCGATCTTGTTCGCGCCCGTGGCACCGGCGACGGCCTCGGCGGTGAACTCCGGCACCGGCAGACCGCGGTCGTCGGTGCGGTACGTCGCGGCGAGCATGCCGATGTCGATCTGCGACGGGCCGAGGTCGAGCGT
This sequence comes from Streptomyces sp. SA15, assembly GCF_002291145.1. Taxonomy (GTDB): domain Bacteria; phylum Actinomycetota; class Actinomycetes; order Streptomycetales; family Streptomycetaceae; genus Streptomyces. The sequence continues at coordinate 19,401 of NZ_NTGE01000042.1, read as the reverse complement.
GGTGAGGGCCTGCAGGAACGGCAGGGTCTCGGTGACCGAGAGTTCCTCTCCGGCGATCTGCCGGGCGAACCGGTGGGTCTTGAGGATGCTCACCACCGACTTGTTCACCAGGGACCGGCTGTGCAGCAGCACGGTGACGTCCCGCTCCCGGTGCAGCCTCCCGATGATCGGGATCATCGACTCCGCGATCTCCTCGCGGTTCTTCCAGTTGGTGAACGAGTCCTCGTTGACAGTCACAGTTCTTCACTTTCGAGCTAGGTGGCGCTCATATGCTAATGCCTCGCTGTTTTGATCACGCAGGAGGTGTCCCGGGAGGGACCGAGGCCCCGCCCTCGCTCCTGGAGGGCGGGGCCGGTCGGGCCGGGTCAGGTGGTGGTGCAGGCAGCGCCGTTGAGAGTGAAGGTGGTCGGGGCCGTGTTCGTGGCGCCCTTGCCGGCGATGAAGCCGACGGTGACCGAGCCTCCTGCGGGGATCGTGGTGGTGTAGGAGGCGGGGGTGACGTTCACTGTGCCGGCGTTCTGGGTGTGGGTTCCGCCCCACATGTTGGTGATGGTCTGGCCATTGGCGAAGGTGAAGGCGAGCGTCCAGCCGTTGAGGGCGGTGGTGCCGGTGTTGCGGAGGGTGATCTCGCCCTGGAAGCCGCCCGGCCACTCGTTGGTGGCTCGGTAGCCGACGGAGCAGGTCCCGCTCGGGGCACTGCCGGTGCTGACGTTCACCGTGGCCGAGCGGGGCGAGCGGTTGCCGGCCGCGTCGCGGGCGTAGACGGCGAAGGTGTACGCCGTGTCGGCGGCGAGGCCGGTCACGGTGACGGAGTTGGTGGTGGACGCCGCGACCTTGGTCTCGGTGCCCCCGCTCACGCGGACGACGTCGTAGCCGGTGACGCCGACGTTGTCGGTGGCGGCGGTCCAGCCGAGGGTGGCGGAAGTGGCCGTCACCGCGGAAACTGTCGGGGTGCCGGGAGCGGTCGGGGCCTGGGTGTCGCCGGGGTTGCCGCCGCCGTAGACGGTGGCTTCCTTGGAGGTCTGGGCGATGCCGTTGGCGCCGTTGAAGATGCGCTGGCCCCAGGAGCTGAGCCGGCCCGGGTCGAAGCCGATCGACAGGTCCAGGATCGGGTCGGTGTTGCCGCTCCAGGACCAGGCGAGGTAGCCGAGCTTGAGCTGCTCGGCGGCGGCCATCATGGTGTCCTCGTCCGGGTCGCCCCACTGGTCGGGGGGCCCGCCGAACTCACCGATGAGGAGGGGCAGTTTGGCGTCGACGAAGGCCTTCAGGTAGTCGTTGATCTCCTGGGCGGTGTCGAAGACGCTGTACATGTGGATCGAGAAGATCAGGTTGCCGGTGGGGTCGGCGTCGTAGACGGACTGGGCGTTGGCGCGCATGACGCCTTGCCAGTCCTGGCCCCAGTTGGGCGCGTCCACCATGATCGTGTGCTCGAATCCGGCGTTGCGCAGCTTCTTGACGGCGGCGATCGTGGGGTCGGTCCAGCCGGCGGGGTTGGTGTTGCCCCAGGGTTCGTTGCCGATGTTGACGATGACGTAGTTCTCTTCGCCGGTGAGCACGTCCTTCAGGCCGATCCAGTAATCGGCCGCCTGGTCGAGCGTGGCGGCCGCCGCCTCCTCGCCGTAGCCGGTGGTGTCGTGCACCTCCAGTACGCAGATGAGGCGGTTGGCCTTGCAGTCGTCGACGACTCCTGCCACGTCTTCGGCGCTGTTCTTGGTCCACCGGTGACCGTTGGAGAGCACCACGCGGACGGTGTTGGCGCCCAGCGCCTTGATGTCGGCCAGCGACTGTGTCTCGCCCGGGTACCAGGTGTGGGCGTGGTTGACGCCGCGCATCACGAAGTCGTTGCCGTTGCCTTCGACGAGGCGGCCGTTGTCGATGTGGAGGCCGGTGGCGAGGGCGCCGGGCGACTGGGCGTGGGCCATGGCCGGGGAGAGAACGCCGAGGACGGCGAGCCCGAGCAGGGTCGCCAGTCCGGCCAGCAGGTGGGATAAGGGGCTCTTTCTTCTCGTTCTTCTCACTGCGACTCCAGGGAGTGAGCGCCAAGAAACTCAGGCATCAGAAGTGAAGCGTGGGAGCGCTCCCATAAAGCCACCACGTCAAGTACACGTCAAGACATCGCGCACGCTCCGTCGGACGGCACCCTCCCGTTCCTCGCGCGTGAACAGCCCCTCGGACAGCCAGCTGTCGGCGAGGACGGGCACCGCCCGCACGAAACGGCCAATCAGGTGGCGCTTGTCGCCGAACTCGCCCTCACCGAGGGCGACTTGGTCCAGCGCGAAGGGACGTACCGACCAGGTCGGCGGGGCGGGCACCGAGTGCGCGGCGGCCTGGACAGGCGCCGCGGTCGGGGCCGTACCGCTGGGGGCGGCGTGCGCCGGCGTGACCGCGTGCGCGCACCACTGGCCCCATGTGACACACAACACAGAGCAGCGTGCAAAATTTACCCAGCGCAATGATGGATCAGGCCGCTCCATCCGTACTTCCTGCCGTAAGAACCGCTCACGTCAGGAGGTCCGATGCCCATCTCCCGCAACAAGCTGGGGAGCGTCTTCGTGTTCGGTGCGCTGGGTTTGACCCTCACGGCCCTCGCCTACCCTGCCATGCTCGGGGTGGAGAACACGACCAGCGGCCAGGAACGCATCATCGCCAACACCCGTTACGGGCCGCTCACCGAGGCGGACCGTGACTTCGTGGTGAAGGTGCGTGCGGCCGGGCTGTGGGAGTACCCGCTGGGCGAGATGGTGATGGAGCGCGGAACGACCGACGCCATGAAGGAGGCGGGCAAGCACCTGATCGTCGGGCACGCCGGGCTCGACGAGTTGTGCCGCAAGATCTCGACCGAGCTCGGCGTCACGATCCCCAATCAGGCGAGCCCGCAGCAGCAGCAGTTCGTGGCGACCGTCGACGGCAGCACCGGCAAGGAGTTCGACTCCACCGCGGTCACCATCATGCGGGTGACCCACGGTCAGATCTTCCCGACGGTCGCCAAGATCCGCGCCAACACCCGGAACACCATGGTGCGTCAGCTGGCCGATCTGGCCAACGACACGGTGCTGGACCACATCACCGTGTTGGAGAAGACCGGCCTGGTCAATCACGAGAACGTCAACTTCCAGCAGACCAACCCGCCGAAGCTGCCCAAGGCCGAGCTCACACCGCCTCCGCCGCAGCCGGGATCGCCGATGCTCGTCCTCAAGCCGCGCCCCGACCTGAACATCAACACCGCGGCCCCGACACCGGCGCCCTCACCGTCGGCCGGCTGATCCTGTCAGGCGTCGCGGGCGACCGCGGCGCCCACCGTCCAGCCCAGGGGGTGTGTTTCGGAGTCGTCCAGCGCCGGGGCGAGGGGCTCTCCCCCGGCTTCGTTGAAGGCGGTGAGCGCCTCGATGAGCACGGCCCGCTGCCCCGGTGCGAGGCGCTCGACGATCGCGGCGAGTTCGGCGCGCCGCCGGGCGGTGACGTTCTCGACGGCGCGCCGCCCCTCGTCGGTGAGCTGCAGGAGCGTCTCCCGGCGGTTGTCGGGGTTGGTGTGCCGGTCGGCGAGTCCTGCCGCGATCAGCCAGTCGACCATGCGCATCGCGGTGGACGGGGCGACCTGGAGCAGATCGGCGAGTGCGACCAGCTTGGTGGCTCCCCGGGTGGACAGCACCACCAGCATCCGGAACTGCGGCAGCGTCACCCGCTCCTCCACCTCGGCCAGCGACCGTGCGGAAACGGCCACCAGCAGCCGCGAGGCGGTCAGGACCGCGCGGGTGACCGCATCGACGTCGTCCATGGCCCCCGCGGGGATCTCGCGCTCCGGCATGGGTCCTTTCTACCGTGCCCAAGTCGCCGCTCCCTCAGCCGGTGAGAGCGGATTAAACTCATTGCGGTAGCCGGCCTTCCCCCCGATCCTGGCGCCCATGCCCTATCTCGTCCGCCCTGCCGGACTCGCCGACGCAACCGCCATTACCGATCTGCTCAACGAGGTCGACCGGATCGAGATCGGCCGGGCCGAGACCGACCTGCACACCATCGAGGCCGATCTGAAGCATCCCGACATCGATCTCGGACGCGACTCCTGGCTGGCCTTCGACGGGGAGCTGCTGGTGGCCTACGGGCTGCTGTGGGACGAGTCGCAAGGTGAACGCATCGACGTCGACCACTATGTGCTGCCCGACCACCAGCCGGCCGGGGAGCACCTGCTGGAGGCGATGGAGGCCAGGGCGCTCCAGAAGGCGCGGGACAACGGCGCCGAGAGGGCCGTGGTGCATCTGCACCTCAACGTGGCACCCACGCTCGACACCGAGCTGATCCGCGCGCGGGGCTGGTCCGTCGTACGGCGCTACCACGTGCTGCGGCGGGACCTTCGGGCCGCGGAGAACCTGCCGCCCGAGGCGCCGGCTGGTGTGCGGGTGCGGTCGTGCACCGCCGAGGCGGACCGGAAACGTGTCCACGAGTTGTACCAGGCCTGCTTCGCCGAGCACTTCGACTTCCAGCCGCGCTTCTACCACCAGTGGCTGCACGACATCGACGCGGACGGGCTCGACTGGTCCCTGGTGTGGATCGTCGCTGCCGACGACCTCGGGGATGCCGGCTTCCTGCTCTCCCGCGACGACCGCGAGGCCATGGGATGGATCCGCAGCATCGGCGTACTGCGCGAGGCCCGTGGCCGGGGGCTCGGCGGGTTCCTGCTGCGGCAGGCCTTCGCGGCCTTCGCCGCCCGGGGGCGGGACACCGTGGGGCTCGGCGTGGACACCTCCAACGCGACCGGGGCTCCCGAGCTGTACGCGCGGGCCGGCATGAGCGTCCACTACGCCGTGGACACCTGGGAAGTGGTCCTGACGTGAGCGGTCAACGGACGCCGGAGTGGTGCCGCGCGACGCGGTACAGGTCCGTGGACGTGGTGATCAGCTCCCGCTGCTCCTCCTCCGAGCCGACCATCGGCTGCGAGCCGTTGAGCGGTACCTGCGCGTTCTCCGGCAGGAACTTCACCGTCACCAGGCCGATGGCACCGGCCGCCATCAGGTAGAAGGCGGGCATCAAGTCGTTGCCGGTGACGTGCACCAGCGCCTCGGTGACCAGCGGTGTGGTGCCGCCGAACGCGGCGACGGCGAAGTTGAAGCCGATGCCCATGGCCGCGTAGCGGACGGCGGTCGGGAACAGGGCGGGCAGGGTGGCGGCGCTCGGGGCGGCGAAGCAGGCCAGCAGGGTGGACAGGATCAGCACTCCGGCGATCGGTGCCCAGGTTCCCTCCATCTTGATCAATTGGAAGGACGGAACGGCGAGGGCGATCATCGCGGCGGCCGCGACGCCGTACACCGGTCGCCGGCCGACCCGGTCGCTGAGCCGCCCGATGAAGGTGATCAGCAGCACGATCCACACCATGCCGATCAGCACCAGGACGTCGGCGGAGCTGCTGGAGCGGCCCAGCGTCTCCGTCTGGTACGTCGGCAGGAAGCCGGTGACCATGTAGTTGGGAACGTTGTACAGCAGCACCAGGCCCATGCAGATGAGCAGCGGTCGCCAGTGGTCCTTGAGGATGGTCCTGAACTCGGTGCCCGCCGACTCCTGGGCGAGGCTCTTCTCGTGCTCGTCCAGCTGCTGCTGGAAGGCGGGAGACTCCTCCAGCCTGAGCCGCATGTACAGACCGATGACGCCGAGCGGGCCGGCGATCAGGAAGGGGACGCGCCAGCCCCACGAGAGCATCTCGGCGTCGGTGAGCATCAGGTTCAGCAGGGTGACCAGCGCGGAGCCTAGGGCGTAACCGGTGAAGGTCCCGAAGTCGAGCCAGCTGGAGAGGTAGCCCCGGCGGCGGTCCGGGGAGTACTCGGCGACGAAGGTCGTGGCGCCGCCGTACTCACCGCCGGTGGAGAAGCCCTGGACCAAACGGGCGACCAGCAGCAGGATCGGGGCGGCGACGCCGAGGGTGCCGTAGCCGGGGATCAGTCCGATGGCGAAGGTGCCGATCGCCATCATGATCATGGTGGTGGCCAGAACCTTCTGCCTGCCGAGGCGGTCCCCGAGGTGCCCGAAGACCATGCCGCCGAGCGGGCGGACGACGAAGGCCGCGGCGAAGGTCGCGAAGGAGGAGATGACCTGGGCCGCCGGTGACGCGCCGGGGAAGAAGACCTTCCCGATGGTGGCGGCGAGATAGCTGTAGACGCCGAAGTCGAACCATTCCATGCAGTTGCCGAGCGCGGAGGCACCCACCGCGCGCTTGAGCAGGGGCCGCTCGACGACCTGCACGTCCTCCTTGCGGAAGGCACGCTTGTTCTTGCGCAGCCTCCGGGTCAGCTCCTCACGGACTTGTTGTGGCATGTTTGCGACGGATTTCGGAGCGTTCATCCTGAAGCGGCTGCCCGAGTTCGCGCGCCCCACACAGGACGCGCTCCGCCGCTGACCATGGCGAGCAGATGTTCGGATCCGGTCAGGGCGGCGGGAGGCGGCGGGTCCCCCGAGTGAGCGCCTTGAGTGGTGAGATCACCACGGCTGGTTGACGGTGGATCACGTCGAGGTCGGGTCTCCTCAGCTGACAAAGCGCCAGCTGCCCGGCCGAGGCGGAAGGAATGTCACATGCGCCCTACCCGCATGCTCCTGGCCGCAGCGGCGGCTTCCGCCGTCCTCGCGATCACCACACCCGGCGCATATGCCGACGACGGTGAGCGGGACCACGAGAAATCTTCCTACAGCAAAGAGCACGACAAGGACAGCAGGCACGACACGCCGCGGGGCGGCATGCACACCGGTGGCGGCGCACTGACCGCGGTCAACGACGACGAGGAGTGGGGTGGCTCGAAGGACCCCAAGCACGACTCGGACACCTACCAGGACGGCCGGCACGACTCGGACGGCTTCAAGGACTCCGAGGGCGGTTCCGACCGCTCCAAGGGCCACGAGTACGGCTCGGACGGCTTCAAGGACTCCGAGCACGGGTCCGACCACTTCAAGGGCTCCAAGGAGGACACACACGACTCCGACTCCTACGGCGGCGACCACCACAAGCCCCGCGGCGGAGTGCACACCGGAGGCGGCGCGCTCGACACGCCGACCATGACCGGGGCCGGGCTGGCGGTGCTGGCGGTCGCCGGCACCGGTCTGTACGCGGTGCGCCGCAACAAGTCCGCCGGAACCGCGGCCTGAGCGGTGCCGGACGCGATAGCGGCCGGGGCCGCCACTCCTGTGCCGTGTGGCGGCCCGGCCGGCCTTCCGCGTGCCCCGTCCCCTGTGCTGCCGTGACCGAGAGAGGTGGTGTCCGATGGCAGCTGGCCCTTCCTCCCCCACCGACTCCCCCACCGCCGACGACCCGGCGCCGACCGGCCGGGGATCCCGTACGGGGGTGACGGTGCTGTGCGCCGTGGCCGCCCTGTTCCTGGCCGTGACCCTGTTCGGCGGACATGACCCGTCCTCCGGCACGCCGTCCGCCGCACTCTCCGCCGCGCCGTCCACCGCGGCTTCCGACGCCTCCCGTCCGCCGCGTACGACACAGGCCGGCCCGTCGGCCTCGGCTGCCGGGCGCTCTTCGGGACAGCATCTGCCGCGGGCGAAGCCCCTTCGTCTGATCATCCCGAAGATCTCGGTCAACGCCCCCTTCACGCCCCTCGCCATCGGCCGGACGGGGCAGCTCGAAGCCCCGCCGGCCGACGACGTCAACCTCGTCGGCTGGCATGCCGAGGGGGCCTCCCCCGGCGAGAGGGGCACGGCGATCATCGCCGGGCACGTCGACACCGCGACGTCCCCGGCCGTCTTCGCCGAGCTCGGTGAACTCGAGGAGGGGGACACCTTCCGCGTCACGAGGGCGGACCGGCGCACGGCGAGATTCGTGGTCGACAGCGTGGAGACGTTCGACAAGAAGCACTTTCCCGACCGGCGCGTCTACGCCGACACTCCGCGGGCCCAGGTCCGGCTCATCACCTGTGCCGGTGACTACGACCACTCGGCCAAGGACTACACGGAGAACCTGGTGGTCTTCGCCCACCTCGTCTGAACGGCGGCTGTGCACGGGGCTCTTGTTGAGCGACTCACCCTGACATTTGTCAGGCACCGATCGGCGGCCAGGTCTCCTAGTGTCGCGATGCGGGCAGTGCCGGTGCAGCCGGCCGCCATCGCTCGATCACCGCATCGCCGACAAGGGAAACCACAAGGGAAAGAGGGCTCATGAGCCGCCGATCGCTGACAACGTTGCTGGCCGCGGGGGGCGCCGCCGCCGTGATGGCGCTCACCCCGGTCTCCGCTCAGGCCGCACCGCACTCGGGCGGCAACTACGGGGCTTACGGAATGGAGGGGCAGTACCCCACCATCTCCAGCTGCGCGGGCACCTTCGGGCAGGTGGGCCCCACGCGGTACGCCGAGGGCATGGCCCTGAAGTACTTCTACTCCAGCAAGTGCGGGTCCTTCGCCCGGATCGAGAACTCCCGGCCCAACTGCGCGGCCGTTCTGGAACGGTCGGACTCCGGTGCGCAGCGCCCCGACGGATGGGTCTCCGAGACCGTCGACTCGGGCGTCAGCTACGCCTACACGATGATCGGCAACAACCTCAGCGGCCGTGTCTCGCGCGCCCTGCTCGCGTGCGACGGCCATGAGCTGGTGGCGACGGGCTGGCACTGACGTGTCACACCGTACGGCCTGGCGAGGCGGCCGCCCCGCCAGGCCGTACGGCGCTGCGGCTGTCAGGATGCCGTGCAGGAGCCGAGCACCGGGGCCGCGTTGTTGCCGTTCTTCATGACCGTGAAGCCGAAGCTGGTCGACGCCCCGGCCGCCAGGCTGCCGTTGCCGTTCGGCTTCATCGTCATGACGTTGCCGCTGCTGTCCCAGGTGGGAGTGCCGTTCCAGGTGGCGGAGATCTTCTGCGGGGACGTCACCGTGACCGTCGTCGTCCAGTCGCCGATCGCCGAGCCGCCCGCGGTGACGGTCACCTTGCCGTTGAAGCGGTCGCTCCACTCCTCCTGCTTGCTGTAGGAGACGGTGCAGGCGGCCGTACCGCCGCCACCGCCCGGGCTGCTGCCGCCGAGTGCCGTGAGTACGGCGGTGTAGGCGGGCTTCTTGTTGTAGTTGCCGTCGAACAGCAGCGGTGTTCCGCTCGCGCGCCAGGAGTACTTGTCGGTGACGCCCCAGACGGTGATGCCGGTGCAGCGCGAGACCGCCAGGCAGGCCTTCACGACGTTGCTGTAGCTGCCCGCCTGGGCCGTGCCTGAGCCCTCGATGTCCAGCTCGGTGATCTGCACGTCGACGCCGAGGTCGGCGAAGCGCTGCAGGTTGGCCTGGTAGTCGCCCGGCACCGGGGAGGCGCTGTTGAAGTGGGACTGGAAGCCGACGCAGTCGATCGGTACGCCGCGTGCCTTGAAGTCCCTGACCATGTTGTAGACGGCATTGCTCTTCGCGTTGACGCCGTCGGTGTTGTAGTCGTTGTAGCAGAGCTTGGCGGCCGGGTCGGCGGCGCGTGCGGTGCGGAACGCCTCCTCGATGAAGCCGTTGCCCAGCTTGTCCTGGAACGGGGAGCTGCGCCGGGCGCCGCTGCTGCCGTCCTGGAAGGCCTCGTTGACGACGTCCCAGGAGTGGATCTTCCCCTTGTAGTGCTGCATGACCTTGGTGATGTGGTTGTTCATCGCCGTTCTGAGGTCGGCGGTGCCCAGCGTGCCGACCCAGCTGGGCAGCTGGGAGTGCCAGACCAGGGTGTGCCCGCGCACCTTCATGCCCTTGCTCTGCGCATGGCTGACGATCTGGTCGGCGGCGCCGAAGGTGAAGGAGTTGCGGGTGCGCTCCACGGCGTCCCACTTCATCTCGTTCTCGGGCGTCGCCGAGTTGAACTCGGTGTCGAGCGTGGAGACGTACGGGGCCTCGCCCAAGTGGTTCGCGGCGACGGCGGTGCCGAAGTAACGGCCCTTGCCGGCCGCGGCGGATCCCAGGGTGCTCGCGGCGTCGGCCGTTCCCGACAGGGCGATGACACCGGATGCGGCGAGTAACCCGGCCATGCCGAGGGCGCCGATGGACGTGCGGGTGACCATGTCGTCCCCTTCCTGTAGTGATTGTCGAGGTCATGACAGGTCGAAACTTTCGGACTCTTCCTCGAAGAGTGCGGAAGACGTTACGACCGGCCTTTCGCACCGTCAACGCTCAGCGCACAGGTCGCTTCCAGTTGATTCGAGTGGGCGAGCGGCAACGACATTCGCTCATGACGTCGAAACTTTCGACCGCCACTCGCTTGTCACACTCGGACGAACCCTCGCCCGGCAGCACTCACCTCAGGCAAACGCCACACCGATCCACCCGGTCCTCTACCCGGTCGCTGCCATATTCGAAGGCGACTTCGGAGGTGGCTGTGACGACAGAGGTGACCAGCAGCACCGACCGCACCGGCGACCGCATCGCCGATCTGGAACGCCGTCGGGCGTTGGCGGTGGCTCCGGGCGGGCCGAGAAGACGGGGTGAGTTCGGTGCCCGCGAGCAAATCGAACGGCTGGTGGACGCCGGGTCCTTCACCGAGACGGGCCAGTTCGTCCGGGCCCGGCACGCCGGCGACGGGGCCCGCCGCCCCTACGGCGACGGAGTGGTCACCGGGCACGCCACGGTCGACGGCCGCCCGGTCTGCGTGTTCGCCCAGGACTCCACCGTCTTCGGCGGGAGCATGGGCGAGGCCTTCGGTGAGAAGACCGTCGCCCTGATGGACCTGGCCCTGAAGACCGGCTGCCCGGTCATCGGGCTCAACGACTCCGGCGGCGCCCGCATCCAGGAGGGCGTCGCCTCGCTCGCCCTCTACGCCGAGTTGGTCCGCCGCAATGTGCAGGCGTCCGGGGTGATCCCGCAGATATCGGTGGTCCTGGGTCCGTGTGCGGGCGGGGCCGCGTACTCGCCGGCGATCACCGACTTCACCGTGATGGTGGACGGCGCCTCGCACATGTTCGTCACCGGGCCCGACGTCATCGAGACGGTCACCGGCGAGCGCACCACCGCCGAGGACCTGGGCGGCGCGCGCACCAGCAACTCCGTCAACGGCAACGCCCACTTCCTCGCCACCGACGAGGAGGACGCCCTCGACACCGTACGGGACCTGCTGTCGTATCTGCCCCCCAACAACCTCGAGCGGCCTCCGGAGTACGCGCCCGGGGCCGTGCCTTCCGGCGAGCCGCTGGACGAGGTCGTGCCCGACCGGCTGGGACAGGCCTACGACATGCGCGACATCCTGCGGGCGGTCGTCGACGACGGAGAGCTCCTCGAAGTACAGGAGTTGTTCGCGCCGAACATCGTCTGCGCCCTCGCCCGGGTGGAGGGCCGCTCGGTCGCAGTCGTCGCCAACCAGCCGCTGCACGCCGCCGGCGTCCTCGACATCGACGCCTCGGAGAAGGCCGCGCGGTTCGTACGGTTCTGCGACGCGTTCGGCATCCCGCTGCTGACCTTCGCCGACGTCCCGGGCTATCTCTCCGGCGTCCGCCAGGAGCGCGGCGGCATCATCCGGCGCGGCGCGAAACTGCTGTACGCCTACGCCGAGGCGACCGTGCCCAAGGTGACGGTGGTGGTGCGCAAGGCGTACGGCGGCGGGTACGCGGTGATGGGCTCCAAGCACCTGGGCGCCGACGTCAACCTCGCCTGGCCCACCGCCCGTATCGCCGTCATGGGCGCCGAGGGCGCGGTGGGCGTCCTGCACCGGCGCGAGCTCGCCGCGTCCGCCGATCCCGAGGCGCTGCGCGCCCGCCTAGTCGCCGCGTACGAGGACACCCACGGCAAGCCCTACCTCGCCGCCGAACGCGGATACGTCGACGCCGTCATCGCGCCGCGTGAGACCCGCGCCGAGGTCTGCCGTGCCCTGCGCGCGCTGCACGGCAAACGCGCGCCGATGCCGCAGCGGCGCCACGGCAACATCCCGCTCTGATCCCTTGCTCATCTGCCCGTCTGCCCTCGACGTGAGGAGCCACCCCCTGATGGACAGCCGCCGCCCCCCGCTCGCGCCCGCGTTCCGAACCCTGCCGGAGTACGTGCGGCACTGGGCCGACACCACCCCCGACCGCCGGGCGTTCACCTTCGTCGACCACCCCGCCCCGCACTCGCGCGGCGTCCACCGCACCCTGAGCTGGCGGCGCCTGGACCTGCGCGTACGGGCGCTGACCGCCCGGCTCACCGAGGAGGCCGAGCCCGGTGCGCGGGTGGCACTGCTGTGTCCGCAGGGCACGGAGTACATCGCCGGGTTCCTGGCGGCGCTGGCGGCCGGTCAGGTCGCCGTACCGCTGTATCCGCCGAATCTGCCCGGCCATGCCGACCGGCTCGCGGGCGTGCTGGCCGACGCGACGCCCGCGGTCGTCGTGACCACGAGCCGTCTCCTGGAGGAGGTACGGGACTTCTGCGCCCCCGCGCCGGTACGCGTCGTCGCGGTGGACCAGGTGCCCGACTCCGCCGCCGGGGAGCTGCAGCCGGTCGCGGCCGACGAGGGGGCGGTCGCCTACTTGCAGTACACCTCCGGCTCCACCCGGGCCCCGGCGGGCGTGGAGATCACGCACGGCAACGTCGTCGCCAACGCCCGGCAGGCGCTGACCGCCTACGGTGCCGACGCCCACCCCGTGACCTGCGTCGGCTGGCTGCCGCTCTACCACGACATGGGGCTCGTGCTGAGCGTCGCCGCTCCCGTCGTACGAGGGCTGCCGTCGGTGCTGATGGACCCGGCCGCGTTCCTGCACCAGCCCGTGCGCTGGCTGCGGTTGCTCGCGGCGCATCCGCGCGCGGTGAGTGCCGCACCCAACTTCGCCTACGACTACTGCGCCTCCGCCGTCACCGCCGAGCAGAAGGCGGAGCTGCGGCTGGACGGGGTGGCCGCGCTGATCAACGGCAGTGAGCCGGTCCGCCCCGGTACCGTCGACCGCTTCCACGCCGTCTTCGCCGACCGGCGGCTCGCTCCCGAGACGCATTGCCCGTCGTACGGGCTCGCCGAGGCCACCGTCTTCGTCAGTGCCGCCCGGCCGGGTGAGCCGTTACGCCGGTTCGCGCTCGACCGTGACGCCCTCGCCGCCGGAAAGGCGCTGCCCACCCGCCCCGACGACCCCAGGGCCGTGCTGCTCGCCGGCTGCGGCACGCCGGCGGGCCAACGGCTGCGCATCACCGACCCGGTGACGCGGGCCGTCCTGTCGGAGGGGGAGGTCGGTGAGATCTGGGTGCAGGGCCCCAACGTCGGGCGCGGCTACCGGAATCGGGACGGGGACACACGTCACGTCTTCGGCGCCGAGCTCGCCGACGCCGCGGCCGGGCCGGGCCGGTGGCTGCGCACGGGCGACCTGGGGACCGTGCTGGAGGGGCAGTTGGTCGTCACCGGGCGGCTGAAGGACCTGATCGTCGTCGACGGGCGCAACCACTATCCGCAGGACGTCGAGGCCACGGCCCAGGACGCGCACCCGGCCGTGCGCCGCGACCGGCTCGCCGCCTTCGCCGTACCGGGCACGGCGGGCGAGCGGGTGGTGGTCGTGGCCGAGCACGCGCGGTCCATGAACCTGGCCGAGATCGACGTGCCGGAGCTGGTGCGCGCGGTGCGCGGGGCCGTCTCCGCCCGGCACGGGCTGCGGCCGGCCGATGTCGTGCTCGTGCCGCCGGGGACCGTGCCGCGTACCTCCAGTGGCAAGGTGTCACGGGCGTTGACGCGTGAGCGCTACCTCGAGGGCGCCTACGCGCGGCCCGGCGAGTGGTCGAGGGTCGCGGGATGAAGGCCGCCGACGAGGCCGCGCTGCGTCGCCTGATCGTCGAGCGGGTGGCCGCCTGGAACGACATGGCGCCCGAGTCCGTGCCGATGGACCGGCCGCTCGCCGACATCGGCATGTCCTCGCGGGACGCGGTCGCCCTGGCCGGGGAGCTCTCGCACGCCCTCGGCCGCGAACTGCCGTCGACCCTGCTGTGGGAGACGCCCACCGGGGACGCGCTGGTGGCGCGTCTGTGCGGCCGGGCGGAGGAGATCGCCTCTCCCACGGCGAACGCCCCGGCATCGCCCGGCGAGCCCGTCGCGGTCATCGCAGTCGGCTGCCGGCTGCCCGGCGGGGTGCACGGACCGGCCGACTACTGGCGGCTGTTGAGCGAGGGCGTCGACGCGATCCGGCGGGTTCCCGAGGACCGGTGGAGAGACTTCGCCGCGTTCCCGCCGGCGGGCCTGCCCTCGTACGGCGGTTACCTCGACGACGTCGCCGGGTTCGACGCGGACTTCTTCCACATCACCCCGCGCGAGGCCGCGGTGATGGACCCTCAGCAGCGGATGCTCCTGGAGGTCGTCCACGAGGCACTCGACCACGCCGCCGTGCCGGCCGCGTCCCTGGCCGGCACCAACACCGGTGTCTTCGTGGGGATCTCGGCCCCGGAGTACGGGCAGCTCACCGGGGCCGATCCGGCCGCCGTCGATCCGTGGGCGCCTGCGGGTGCGGCGCTCAGTGTCGCCGCCGGGCGTCTGGCGTACGTCCTGGACACCCATGGGCCGAGCATGGCCGTCGACACCGCCTGTTCCTCCTCGCTGGTCGCCGTGCACCACGCCTGCGTCAGTCTGCGCACGGGCGAGAGCGACGCGGCGATCGCCGCCGGGGTCAACCTGCTGCTCTCCCCCACCGTCACCGCGGCGTTCGAGCGGGCGGGGGCGCTCGCGCCGGACGGGCGATGCAAGCCGTTCTCGGCGGCGGCCGACGGCATCGGCCGCGGCGAGGGGTGCGCGGCCGTGCTGCTGAAGCGGCTGTCCGACGCCGAGCGGGACGGCGACCAAGTGCTGGCGGTCATCCGCGCCACCGCCGTCAACTCCGACGGCCGCTCGAGCGGCCTGATGGCACCCAACCCGGCCGCCCAGCAGGCCGTGTTGCGGACCGCCTGCACGCGGGCCGGGCTCGCTCCGGCGTCCGTCGACTACGTGGAGGCGCACGGCACCGGCACCCCGCTCGGCGACCCGATCGAGGCGGGCGCGCTCGATGCCGTGCTCGGGACGGGCCGCGACCCCGACCAGCCGCTGCTGCTCGGCTCCGTCAAGGGCAACCTCGGCCATCTGGAGTCCGCCGCGGGCATCGCCGGCCTGGTGAAGACGGTGCTCGCCCTCCACCACGACCGCATCCCGGCCTCCCTGCACTGCGCCGACGGCAGCTCGCTGGGTGACGCACCGCTGCGGGTGGTGACCGAGCCGGAGCCGTGGCCCCGCTACGGCGGTACGGCCGTCGCCGGGGTATCCGGCTTCGGGTTCGGCGGCACCAACGCCCACGCGGTACTGGAGGAATGGCGGCCCGCGACGCTCTCGCCCCCTGCCGCCGAGGAGCCCGCCGCCCGACTGCACCTGCTCTGCGACCGCGACGCCGAACGCCTTCGCGACACCGCGGCCCGGCTCGCCGACTGGCTCCGAACCCCAGAGGGGAGCGCCGCCAGCCTCGCCGACGTGGCGCGCACGCTCGCCGGGCGCACCGGCCGGGGACCCGTGCGCGCCGCCATCACGGCCCGCGACCGGGACGAACTCGCCGACGGCTTGGTGGCGTTGGCGGATCGGCGCCCGCACGCGCGGGTCGTCACGGGCGATCGCGACGTGGTGGGGCGTGGTCCGGTATGGGTCTTCTCCGGGTACGGCAGCCAGTGGACCGGCATGGGTCGGCGGCTGCTGGCCGAGGAGCCGGTGTTCGCCGCCGCCGTGGAGAAGCTGGACCCGCAGCTGGCCGCCGAGTGCGGCCTGTCCCTGTACGACCATCTGGCCTCCGGTGACCACCTCGACCGTCTGGAGGTCGCCCAACCGGTCCTGTTCGGGCTCCAGTTGGCGCTCGCCGAGCTGTGGCGTACCCATGGTGTGGAGCCCGCGGCCGTGATCGGTCATTCCATGGGCGAGGTGGCCGCCGCCGTGTGCGCGGGCGCGCTGGACGTGGCCGACGCGGCCCGGGTCGTCGCCGTACGGGCACGGCTGCTGAGCGGGCTGAGCGGTGGCGCCATGGCCGTCGTCGACGTGGAGGACGCCGAACTGGACGCCCTGCCACGGGACTTCCCCGGGGTGCACGTCGCCGTTCACTCCTCGCCCCGGCAGAAGGTCGTCACCGGTGAGGAGGCCGCGGTGAACCGGCTGGTACGACGGCTGACGGAACAGGGCCGGCCCGCGCGGGCCATGCGGGTGGTGGGCGCCGGGCACTCGCCGCAGGTCGACGCGCTGCTGCCGGAACTGACCGAGGCGCTGTCCGGCATACGGGGTCGGCCGCCGCAGGTTCCCGTCTACTCCACCGTCCTGGACGATCCGCGCGGCGACTGCGTGTTCGACGCCGCCCACTGGGCCGCCAACCTGCGGCGGCCCGTGCGTCTGGACCGGGCGATCGCCGCGGCCGCGTCCGACGGGCACTCCGCCTTCGTCGAGATCTCGCCCCACCCGGTCCTGACGCGGGCCGTCGCCGACACCGTCCCCGACGCGCTCGCCCTCGGCACGCTGGGCCGCGACGCGGACGGAGCCGCCGCGTTCGTCCAACGGCTGGGCACGCTGTACGCCGCGGGCGGGCGCCTGCCGCTCCCGTCCGGCCGGGTCATCGACCTGCCCGGGCCGCGCTGGCGGCACCTGAGGCACTGGTGGACGGACGGCCGTGCGGCCACCGCGACCCGTGACAGATGGACCGGGCCGGCGGATCGGACGGACCCGGCGGACCTGACGGACCTGACGGCGGATGCCACCTCCGTCCTGGCCCGCCTGAGCCACCACATCAGCAGCGTCACCGGCCATCCGCCGACCCGCGTCACCGCCGACACCGCGCCGGCCGACCTCGGCCTGGACTCGCTGATGGCCGTCCGCGTCCGTACGGCCCTGGAGCGCGAGTTCGGGATCGAGTTGCCCCTGCGTGACCTGCTCGGCGCGGCCACCGTCGCCGACGCGGCCACCCGCATCCAACGGGCGGTCAGCGCGAAGACCTCGGACGAGGACTCGCCGCTGCGGACGCTGCGCGCCACCGGCTCCCGGCCTCCGCTCTTCCTCGCCCACGCAGCCGGCGGATCGTCCGACGTCTACCGGGCGCTGGCGGAGCGTCTGGGGGACGACCGGCCGGTGTACGGACTGGAGCGCGTGGAAGAGGCGCGGACCGTGCCGGAAAAGGCCCGCCGCTACGCCGAGGCCGTCGCCGCCGTCCACCCCGACGGGCCCTGTCTGCTGGGCGGTTGGTCCTTCGGCGGCTTCGTCGCCCAGGAGACCGCGCGGCAACTGACGGCCGCCGGGCGGGACGTGGAGCTGGTCGTGCTCATCGACTCCGTGCGGCCCCTCCCGCAGCCCGGCCGTACTCCGGCCGACAGGATCCGTGCCCACTTCGCGGGCTTCGCCCGGCACGTCGCCGACACGTACGGCGCCCGGCTGGAGCTGCCGTACGACGACCTGGTGGCGATGGAGGACGACGGCGACCGTATCGACGCCGTGCTGCGGGCCCTGCGCGAGGTCGCCGACGTTCCGCCCGCCGCGCTGGAGCACCAGCGCGCCTCCTACCTGGACATGCGGATCGGCGAAGCCCACCGGCCCGGTGACTACGGCGGCAGGGTGGTGCTGTTCCGGGCGACCGAACCCGCGCCGCACACCGTGCGCGACCCGGCGTACGAGCGGGACGACGAGGCGCTCGGCTGGGACGAGGTGTGCCCGCGCCTGGAGGTCGTGCCGGTGCCCGGGCACCATCTGTCGCTCCTCGACCCGCCGCACGTCGACGAGATCGCCGTACATCTGCGGCGAGCGCTCACCGAGCAGGCCCGCTGAACCGAGACCGAGGAGCCGCCATGCCCCACCGCAGCACCGATCTCCCCCGGCGCACCGTCGCCAAGGCCGCGGCCGTCGCCGGTCTGGCCGTCCTGTTCGGCGCCGGGGCCGCCACCGGCCGGGCCGGGGCCGCGACCCGGCTCGGGCCGCGCACCGTGGACGTGTCCGTGTCCTCCACCGCGTTGGGCCGCGGCGCGCCGGTGCGGCTGATCCTGCCGTCGGGTTTCGACACGCAGCCGGGGCGGACCTATCCCGTGCTGTACCTGTTGCACGGCGCCCACGACGACTACACGTCGTGGACCCGGGAGACGGACATCGAGGCCTTCACCGAGGGCCGCGATCTGATCGTGGCGATGCCGGACGCGGGCCCCACCGGCATACCGACCGCCTGGCGCGACGGATCCGACTACGAGACCTTCCAGTTGGAGGAGGTCCCGGCGTTGCTCCGCCGCGACTACCGGGCCTCCGGGGTGCGGGCCGTCGCCGGTGTCTCGACCGGTGGCTACGGGGCCATGGCGCACGCGGCCCGGCACCCCGGCGCGTTCACCGCCGCCGCCTCCTACAGCGGCATCCTCGACACCACCGCACCCGGCGTCCCGGCCGTCATGGATGCCATCGTGGCCCGCGAGAACCTGTCGCCCGCCTCCCTCTGGGGTCATCCGATCCTCAACCTGCTGACGTGGCGCGACTTCAACCCGCGCGCCCGCGCCGCAGGGCTGCGCGGCACCGCCCTGTATGTGTCCAACGGCAGCGGACTGGGGAGCGGCGGTGATCCGCTGCCCGGCGTCCTGGAGAGCGTCCTGTGGCCCTCCGCCCAGGGCTTCGCCGGCGCGCTGCGGCGCCTCGGCGTCCCCGTCACCACGCACTTCTACCAGGGAGGAGGACACGACTGGGCGTACTGGAAGCCGGAGTTCGCGGCATCGTGGCCGATGCTCGCCCGTGCGCTGGGGCTGCCCGAGTGATGTCGGAGCCGTCGGGGCACGGAACGGAGCGCGGGGGCCGTCCGTCCAACACAGGACGCCCCACGAGCCCCACGGGAAACAGCCCGCGGGTGAGCCGCTTCCGGCTGAAAGGAGTGTCCGCGATGGCTGTGCCCACCCCGCACGGCGTGCCGGCCGACCCCGGAGCCGTACCGTTACCGCCCGATCTCGCCGAACTGCTGTACGCCCAGCTCGAGACCGTCGCCGACGAGGTGGAGCAGGAGGTCCGCCGGCAGGTGCCGGAGTACGCCCGGCCGGCCGACGGGACCTACGGCAGGAACCTCAGAGCCGGCGTCGTGCAGGCGCTGACCCTGTTCGTCGACCACATCGCCGACCCCCGCGGCCGGGGTGAGGCGATCTTCGCGACGTACTACGAACTCGGGCGCGGCGAGGCGCTGGAGGGCCGCGGTCTGGACGCGTTGCAGTCCGCGCTGCGCATCGGCGGGCTGCACGCCTGGCGGCTGATGGGCCGTACGGCGGAGGAACTCGGGCTGGACTCGGCGGTGGTGGCCGCGCTGGGCGAGCTCGCGTTCCGGACGGTGCACGAGGTGGCGGAGGCCGCGGCGGCCGGGTACGCGGAGGCCCGGCTGCGCAGCACGGACGAGTTGGAGCGGCGGCGCAGGCGGCTGCTCGACCTGTTGCTGGGTGAGGGTCCGGTGTCCGCAGAGGCGGTGCACGACCTGGCGCACGGGGCGCGCTGGTCGGTGCCGCGGCAGGTCGCCGTCGTCGCGCTCGCGGCCGGCCCGGACCAGCGCGAGG
>NZ_NTGE01000143.1 GCF_002291145.1 Streptomyces sp. SA15 | reverse complement strand
GCCGCCTTGCTCGTCGCGGCATCGGCGATGTCCCCGGCATTCGGCGGAAGCGGCCGCCCCGCAGCACCGGCCCCGGCAGCCGGAGGCTGAGGCGCCCCCGCACCACCGTCGGCCCCCTGCGGATAGCCGTACGACGACGGAGGCGGAGGCACAGCCCCCGGCGCCCCACCCGGAGGCGTACCCGGAGCACCCGAACCCTGCGGATAGCCATACGACGACGGAGGCGCAGGCGCAGGCGTGGCACCCCCAGCCGGCCCACCCGAAGGCGGCATACCCGGCACACCCTGCGGATACCCGTACGACGACGGCGCAGGCGTCGCGCCCCCACCCGCCCCACCCGCAGACGACGCACCCGGCCCGTTCGAATCGTCGAGCGCCGGCGCGAGTGCCGTCGGCGGAAGCCGGCTGCCGCCCGACATCAGCGCCGTCTTGGCGTCCGGCGTCGCCGTGGGCGGCGCAGGCTCGTCGTCGGCACCGCTCAGCGGCGGCGCGAACACGGTCGCGGGCAGCGGCACGGAACGGTCCTCACCGGCGTCCGCGTTGGTGTCGGTCCCGGCCCAGGGCGTCGCCCCGGCGGGCGCCCCCGGCGCACTCGGCGTCACGGGCGCCGGCCCGCCACTCGACGCATCAGGAGTGCCCTGCGCAGGAGTGGCCGACGCACCACCGGATCCAGGCACCCCACCCCGCGTCTCAGGCAACGACGCCCCACCACCGCCCCCCGAAGCAGCAGCCGCACCGGCACCCGAACCGGCACCCGCACCCCGCCGATCCGGAATCCCCAACTTGTCCGCCGCCTCCTGCAACCACTCCGGCGGACTCAACAAGAACGACGTCTGATTCAGATCCACCCGAGCCGCAGGCGCCGGCGCCGGCTCAGCCCCGCCGTCCGGACGGCCGTACTCCTCCTCGTACCGGCGAATCACCTCACCCACCGCCAACGACGGCCACAGCGTGGCCTCCCCGCTGTCCCGCGCGATCACCAGCCGCTGCGCACCCCCGTCCGAACGCGGCCCCTCCGCACGATCCTCCGCCCACACCACGAACCCGAGCCCGAACTCCCGCACCCGCACCTCACGATGCTGGTACGACGGCACATCCCCGTTGATCCACTCTTCCGCACGCTCCTGCGCCTGCGCGAACGTCACCATCGCGAAGCTCACTCCCCCACCGAAGACGCCGAAGCCGCCGCACCCGCGGGCACCGCACGCGCGAACCCGCCATCCACCATCAGATTCGCCACCGTCTCCAACTCCGGCGGATTGCCCGCCAACCGGGCCAGAAACGCGTCGAAATCCTCACCACACGGCAGCAGCAACCGCTCCACCCGCTCCGCCGGCGGCATCGCAGGATCCACGTCCCGCGCATCGTCGTACGCGCAGAACCACACCGAACCGGCCCGCTCGCCCTTCACCTTCACGGCCAGCAACCCGCCCTGCACGAACCCGACCCCCAGATAGTCCTTGGTCAGATGGTCACGCAGACACTTGTTGACATACACCAGGTCATTGACCGCCGCCTCGTCCCGCACCGTGAAGAACGGCTGGTCCACCAGCAGCCCCAACTCCGCGTCCAACGCCGCCCCCACCGGCGCACACCCACCCGCCGCCTTCAAGAACGACCGGTACGTACCCGGCAACCGGAACCCGAGGTCCTCCTCGACCCCCTGCACCTGCGACTCCGTCACCGCCACACCCGACTTCGGCAACCCGAAATGCGCCGGCCGAGTCTCCTGAAGCGGCCGCGTCCCCCGCTTGTTCTGGTCGACCCGCGCCACCGCGATCCCACCGTGATGCCGCAACAACGCCTTCACCTCGACCGGAACCAACTCCAGCCGCCGCGAACCCACCACGTGATGCCACGTCCAGCCGTGCGGCGTCGCCACCGCCGACACCGTGTCCCACAACTCATGCCCACTCGCCGCCAACGCCGCGTTCGCCGACACATAATCCGTCAGCCGCAACTCGTCGACCCCGAAACCCTCCGGCGGATCGGCGATCTCCGCCGCCGCACGCGCATACGGCGAGAAGTCGGGATAGCCGCGCTCATCCACCCGCACCCCTCTCGGGTGACGGGCCGCCCGGACCGGATCCGGGAAATGCACGACCTGCCCGGCATAGGCCGCGTTCGGCGGCGCGGCTTGTCCCCCAGCCTGGCGGCCGGGAGGTGCCCCCAGCCCGAGCCGACCTGTCGTCATGGCGGTTGCCCCCTGCGGCACTCTGTACGACCCGTAGTGACCAACCCTGGCTCACTACGCCCCGTAGCGACTGTCTCGACCGTCTCGACTTCCGTACTCGACTTCCGTCTCGACTTCTCTCCGTAATTCACTCCACGCGGTGACCGCGCGGATCGCGGTGCGGACAGCCTATGCGGTACGACGACACCGGTCACCGGGCACCGGTCAGCGGCCCTCCGCTTCCGTGACCAGCCGTCACCCCGCCGTGACAGCCCGCCCAAACCCGGGCGTGTCGCGCAACCCAGCTTCCCCACCAGCCACGCCATTTGGCAGTCTGTCTCCGCCGGGGGGATGCTCGGGAGGGGATAACGATCATGAACACCACGCAGACGGGACCACAAGCACCACCGCCACCAGGCACGCCCACAACCGTGTCCGGCGACCCCCGCATCGGCTGGAGCAGCACCGAAACACCGCACGCCCCCGCCCTGCGCCACCGCCGCGACGGCATACTCCCCACCGTCGCCGCCGCCCTCTCCGTCCGCGGCGCCACCCTCACCGGCACCGCCGCCCGCGGCGACCAGCCACCACCCCTGCACCCCCTCGTCCAGGACTTCCTCGACACCCTCCCCAGCGCCGGACGCGACCGCTTCACCGGCCGCTGCGCCGAAACCATGCTCATCTCCCGCCACATCGCCGCCGCCGACGCCGCCCGCAGCAAACGCGCCGCCCGCAAACCGATGACCAACGGCGAAGCCCGCAAAGCCCTCAAGCAGGCCAAACTCACCGCCCGACGCATCCGCGAGGACGGCGACCCCCTCCACGGCAGCTTCGCCACCCCCTGCCGCGCCTGCACAGCCCTCAGCGCCCACTTCGGCGTCCGCATCGTCGACCCCACGACGACAGACGGCTGACCCGCCCCCACCGCAAGGAAAGCCGCACGACAGCGCCCACCAGGCGCCAGCCCCTGACCTCGACGAACGAACGGCAGATGCACCCCGACCGCACCTCCACCACCCGCTTCCCCGTACCCGTCGACGCCGCCCTGCGCGCCGCCGGCTGGCAACCCGGACGCTGGGACATAAAACAAGCCGAGATCTGGGCCGACACCCTGCGCGAACACACCTCACCCGCCGGACACCGCCACGCCGTCTTCCCCGCCGCCGTCGAAGCCTGGGCCGAATTCGGCAGCCTCCACATCACCCCCACCGGACCCGGCCGCCAGATCGCCCCCGCCGCCGTCCACTTCGACCCCCTGCACGGCCTCCACATGGCCCGCACCCTCGGCGACCTCGGCCGCGCCCTCGACACCGAGGTCTGCCCCCTCGGCGCCGAAACCGACACCCAGGCACTCCTCGCCATCGACACCGACGGCCGCGTCTACGCCCTCGACCACACCGGCGACTGGTACCTCGGCCCCGACCTCGACCAAGCCCTCGCCACCCTCGTCTCAGGCATCGAACCCACCCGCCTGACAGCCGACTGAGCACCAAAAGGGCTATTACGCGGCGACCACACCGTCACGACGCCGGAATCACCGCCGACACCCGAAAACCCCCCGCCTCCGTCGGCCCCGACACGAACACACCACCCAACGCCAGAACCCGCTCCTTCATCCCCACCAACCCATTACCGCCCGACGGCAACCGCGCCGACGACGCCGACGACACCTCGTCCGGCGGCTCGTTCTCCACCTGCATCGCGATCTCCGACACCCGATGCGCCAACCGCACATGCGTCTTCGCCCCCGCCGCATGCTTGTGAACGTTCGTCAACGCCTCCTGCACCACACGAAACGCCGTCTGCTCGATCTCCGCCGCATACGACCGCGACTCACCCTCCACCGACAGATCGACCACCATCCCCGCAGCCGCCGACTGCCCCACCAACACCTCCAGATCCGACAGACAAGGCCCGTCCGCCGCACCCTCGCCATCAGCCACCCGCGACGCAGCCGCCGCCGCGGCCACCCCCACCGCCGCCAACGGCACACCCTCCCGCCGCGCCACGCCACCGCCCCCACTGCGCAGCACACCGAGCATCTCCCGCAACTCGGTCAACGCCTGCCGCCCCATGTCACCCACCAACGCGGCATTCTTCACCGCCTTCTCGGGATCCTTCCGAGCCACCGCCTGCAGCGCAGCCGCATGCACCACCATCAAGCTCACCCGATGCGCGACAACGTCATGCATCTCCCGCGCGATCCGAGTCCGCTCCTCATTCCGCGCCCACTCGGCCCGCTCCTCGGCCCGCTCCGCCAACAACTGAAGCTCCCGCTCCAGACTGTCCGCCCGCTCCCGCAAACTCTCCATCAACCGCCGCCGCGCCCCGACATACAAACCGAGCAACACCGGCGGCGCGGTCAGCCCCAGCGAGGTCGTGATCGAAGCGAAGGGGACAAACCAGTCCCCCAACGTCAAATCCCCCCGCGCCATGTCCTGCCGCACCCGCACAAACGTCACGATCAACGTCCCCACCAGCGACATCCCCGCCAGCGACCCGATGATCCGCCGCGGCAACTCCGACGCCGCCAACGTGTACAGGCCGACGACGCCCATCAGGAAACCCATCTGAGCAGGCGTGATCGCGATCGTCACCAACACGACCGCCACCGGCCACCGACGCCGCACCACCAGCACGGAACCGGCCAACAACCCGAACACCAACCCCGCAGCGAGCGGAATCCCCGCGTCACGCGCGAACGGAACCCCCTCCACCGCACACTCCGCCGACGACACCACCGCCAGGCCCACGTCCAACACCGCACTGCGCCGCCGCGCCCACCACCACAGCCCTCCCAAGGCCGTGGAGTGGTCTTCCCCCGTCGTGGTCATGCCTCCAGCCTACGGGCGCCCGGCGCCCCATTTCCGGCGAGTTTCCGTGACTGGCCTACACCACACTCCGTGACCGAACGGCGACGATACGGCCCGAAATCCCTCGAACTGCTGAATCGCTCACCGTTCGACCCCGGAAGATCGGATTCCGGCCGGACGGTATGCGCATGGCACATTCGCATGGCAAGTACGCGGACTTCGAGGGGTTGCGGGAGCGGGCGGTGGCGCTGCGGCGGCAGGGGTACAGCCTTCGGCAGATCCGCAACGAGCTTCAGGTACACAACAAGGAGATCCTTCAGCGCCTCGTCGAGGGCGAGCCGCCTCCGGAATGGACGAAGCGGCCTCGGGCGAAAGACGACCTGC
Organism: Streptomyces sp. SA15; assembly: GCF_002291145.1. Lineage (GTDB taxonomy): Bacteria > Actinomycetota > Actinomycetes > Streptomycetales > Streptomycetaceae > Streptomyces. Next base: position 6,213 of record NZ_NTGE01000143.1, on the reverse strand, counting down.
GGGAGAGGGCGCGGGAGTTGCGGAGGCAGGGCTGGACGTACAACCAGATCCAGGCCGAGCTGGGCTGCTCCAAAAGCTCGGTGTCGCTGTGGGTGCGAGATCTGCCGTCACCGGAACCGAAGTGCACGCCGGAGGAACAGCGAGCACGCATGAATGCAGGGCTCGCGCGACTGCGCACCTCACAGGAACAAGAACGGCAGGCCACCAAGGAGGCAGCTGCAGCAGACATCGGCGCACTGTCGGACCGCGAGCTGTTCATCGCGGGCGTCGCTCTCTACTGGGCCGAGGGGCAGAAGAGCAAGCCGTACCAGCGCCGGGAAGCGGTCCTCTTCGTCAACAGCGACCCCGCGGTGATCCGGGTCTACCTGGCGTGGCTCGACCTGCTCGGCGTGGCACGCGAGCGCCTGCGCTTTCGCGTCATGATCCACGAGACTGCCGACGTGGCGGGCGCCGAGCGCTACTGGGCCGACCTCGTCGGCATCGACACGCCCACCCTCCAGTCGACGACCCTCAAGAAACACAACCCCAAGACCGTTCGGAAGAACACAGGAGACGGGTATTACGGCTGCCTGGTCATCCGAGTCCTACAGGGAGCCGAGTTGTACCGTCGCATCGAGGGCTGGTGGTACGGCATAGTAGGAGCTGTCCGTCCGGGCGATCTATCGAACCGGACATAAGGGCTATCCCGGGTCGTCTAAGGGCAAGACGGTGTCTTTTGGTGTCACTTATGGGGGTTCGAGTCCTCCCCCGGGAGCCCAGTGAGTGTGGGCCCTGACATTCCCGTCAGGGCCCACACTCATATCCCTCACGAAACCCCCCGGTATCCTGCGGATGTCCACCCCCACTCATCCAAAGCCGAAGGGCAACCCCGTGAGCGCCATTCGCCCGGCAGCCGTCGTCGTTCTCGCAGCGGGTGAGGGCACCCGTATGAAGTCGGCCACACCCAAGGTCCTGCACGAGATCTGTGGCCGTTCCCTCGTGGGCCATGTGCTCGCCGCCGCGCGTGAGTTGCAGCCCGAGAACCTCGTCGTGGTCGTGGGCCACGCCCGTGAGAAGGTCACCGCGCACCTCGCCGAGATCGACGCCGAGGTACGCACGGCGGTGCAGGCGCAGCAGAACGGCACCGGGCACGCCGTACGCATGGCGCTGGAGGAGCTCGGCGGGTCGGTCGACGGGACGGTGGTCGTCGTATGCGGGGATACGCCCCTCCTGACCGGTGAGACGCTTCAGGCCCTGGCCGCCACCCACTCCGCCGACGGCAATGCGGTCACCGTGCTGACGGCCGAGGTGCCGGACGCCACCGGTTATGGCCGCATCGTGCGTGACGGTGCCTCCGGGGCCGTGACCGGGATCGTCGAGCACAAGGATGCTTCCGAGTCTGAACGGGCCATTCGGGAGATCAATTCCGGGGTGTTCGCGTTCGACGGGCAGTTGCTTGCCGACGCCCTGGGGAAGGTCCGTACGGACAACAGCCAGGGCGAGGAGTACCTCACCGACGTCCTCGGGATTCTGCGTGAGGCCGGTCACCGGGTCGGGGCCTCCGTCGCCGTCGATCACCGTGAGATCGCCGGGATCAACAATCGCGTGCAGCTCTCCGAGGCGCGCCGGATTCTCAATGACCGGCTGCTCACGCAGGCCATGCTGGCCGGCGTGACCGTCATCGACCCGGCGACCACCTGGGTCGACGTGACCGTCACTTTCGAGCAGGACGCCCTCATCCACCCCGGCACCCAGCTCCACGGCTCAACCCACCTCGGTGAGGGCGCGGAGGTGGGCCCCAACAGTCGCCTCACCGACACTCGCGTGGGCGCGGGTGCGCGTGTGGACAACACCGTGGCCGACGGTGCGGAGGTCGGTCCGGAGGCGACCGTCGGGCCGTTCGCCTACCTGCGGCCCGGTACCCGCCTCGGTGCGAAGGGCAAGATCGGTACGTACGTGGAGACGAAGAACGCCTCCATCGGGGAGGGGACCAAGGTTCCTCACCTGTCGTACGTCGGTGACGCGACCATTGGTGAGTACACGAACATCGGTGCCGCGAGTGTGTTCGTGAACTACGACGGGCAGGACAAGCACCACACGACCGTGGGCTCGCACTGTCGTACGGGTTCGGACAACATGTTTGTGGCGCCTGTCACGGTCGGGGACGGCGCGTACACCGCGGCGGGCTCGGTGATCACGAAGGATGTGCCGCCCGGTTCGTTGGCTGTGGCCCGTGGTCAGCAGCGGAATATCGAGGGTTGGGTGGCTCGTAAGCGTCCGGGGAGTGCGGCTGCGAGGGCGGCTGAGGCGGCGTCCCGTCAGGGGGATGGCGAAGACTGACCGGAAACGGGCGCGCTGGACACGGCGTACCGTGATAAGTGCACTCCCCCATAAGTGCACATCCGCACCCCACCTGCCGTGACGGCCTCTCGCAGCCAGTTGAGAGGGTTGTTCGGTGCCCAGTTGTGAGACCTCTGAGGAGACAGTGCTGTGACCGGGATCAAGACGACCGGCGAGAAGAAGATGATGTTCTTCTCCGGCCGCGCCCACCCCGAGCTTGCTGAGGAGGTCGCCCACCAGCTGGGTGTCGGGGTTGTCCCGACCAAGGCCTTCGACTTCGCCAACGGTGAGATCTATGTGCGTTATCAGGAGTCTGCGCGTGGTGCGGACTGTTTTGTGATCCAGAGCCATACGGCTCCGATCAATCAGTGGATCATGGAGCAGTTGATCATGATCGACGCGCTGAAGCGTGCGTCGGCGCGGTCCATCACGGTCATCGTGCCGTTCTACGGTTACGCGCGGCAGGACAAGAAGCACCGTGGGCGTGAACCGATTTCGGCGCGTCTGATCGCGGACATGATGAAGACGGCGGGTGCGGATCGCATTCTGACCGTCGATCTGCACACCGATCAGATCCAGGGCTTCTTCGACGGTCCGGTGGATCATCTGTTCGCTCTTCCGCTGCTCGCGGACTACGTGGGCGACAAGGTGGACAAGGACAAGCTGACGGTGGTGTCTCCGGATGCCGGCCGTGTGCGGGTCGCGGACCGCTGGTGCGATCGGCTGGGTGCGCCTTTGGCGATCGTTCACAAGCGGCGTGACAAGGACGTGGCGAATCAGGTGACCGTCCATGAGGTCGTGGGTGAGGTCAAGGGTCGGGTGTGTGTCCTGGTGGATGACATGATCGACACCGGTGGCACGATCTGTGCGGCTGCGGACGCGTTGTTCGCGCATGGCGCGGAGGATGTGATCGTGACGGCGACGCATGGTGTGCTGTCGGGTCCGGCGGCGGATCGGTTGAAGAATTCCCGGGTGAGTGAGTTCGTGTTCACGAATACGCTGCCGACGCCGGGTGAGCTGAGTGATGCTCTGGACAAGATCACGGTGTTGTCGATCGCGCCGACGATCGCGAGTGCGGTGCGTGAGGTGTTCGAGGACGGTTCGGTGACGAGCCTGTTCGACGAGCAGTAGGGGCTTCTCGCAAGATCCTTTTGGGTGCGGCCTTCTTCGCCGAGTAGACTGCTGGAGTTGCTCGGCGAGGGAGGCCGTTCTCCGTCTTTTGGCGGTGGGTACGGCGATCCGTTATCGACGCGCTCTTCGTAGCAGGCCGTTCGTGGCCGGGTGACCACGTCCGTTTCTGGTTTCTACGAGGAGTGATCACATGTCCGAGGTGAAGATCGCCGCCGAGACGCGTAGCGAGTTCGGCAAGGGTGCTGCCCGCCGTATCCGCCGTGACAGCAGGGTTCCGGGTGTTCTGTACGGCCACGGTCTGGACCCGGTGCACCTGACCCTTCCGGGTCACGAGCTGCTTCTTGCTCTGCGTACGCCGAATGTCCTGATCGCGCTGGACATCGACGGCAAGAAGAACGAGCTGGCGATTCCGAAGTCCGTGCAGCGTGACCCGATCAAGGGTTTCCTGGAGCACGTCGACCTGCTGCTGGTGAAGCGTGGCGAGAAGGTCAACGTCGACATCTACGTGCACACCGAGGGTGAGCTGGCGCCGGGCAGCTACCTGCTGGAGCACGTGCTGAACGCGCTGCCGGTGGAGGCCGAGGCCACGCACATCCCCGAGTCGGTCACGGTCTCCATCGAGGGTCTGGCTGCCGGCGACTCCGTCCTGGCCAAGGACATCCCGCTGCCGAACGGCACCACGCTGGCCGTTGACGGGGACACGGTCGTCCTGCAGATCCTGGCCGCGCAGGCGGAGGAGGCTCCGGAGGGTGAGGGCGCGGGCGAAGAGGCCGCCGAGGTCTGATCCTCCCCTTCGTCGTTTCGTCAGCCGCTGTTCCGTGTCGGGGCAGCGGCTGGCGCGTATCAAGGAGACATGCACGTGACGACCGATGCCAACGCGCCCTGGCTGATCGTGGGGCTGGGTAATCCGGGGCCCGAGTACGCCGGCAACCGGCACAACGTGGGGTTCATGGTCGCCGATCTGCTCGCGGAGCGGGTCGGGGGTAGGTTCAAGCGGGCCGGTAAGGCGCAGGCGCAGGTCGTGGAGGGGCGGATCGGGCCGCCGGGTCCGGGGAGTCGGCGGGTGATTCTGGCGAAGCCGATGTCGTACATGAATCTGTCGGGTGGGCCGGTGAACGCGCTGAAGGACTTCTACAAGGTGCCGGTGGCGAACATCGTGGCTGTTCATGACGAGTTGGACATCGACTTCGGCACGCTGCGGTTGAAGTTGGGTGGTGGGGACAACGGTCATAACGGGCTGAAGTCGATGACGAAGGCGATGGGGTCCGATTATCACCGGGTGCGGTTCGGGATCGGGCGTCCTCCGGGTCGTATGCCGGTGGCGGATTTCGTGTTGAAGGACTTCTCGTCGGCGGAGCGCAAGGAGTTGGACTATTTCGTGGACCGGGCGGCGGATGCGGTGGAGTGTCTGGTGATCGAGGGGTTGGAGCGGGCGCAGGGGACGTACAACTCCTGAGGTCGGGGAGAGGGGCGGGGAAACGGTCGTGGAAAGGTACGTACAATTCCTGACTTGTCCGCCCGCCGGACCCGCCGAGGTTGACCGACTGCGGGCCCATGGCCAATGATCCCGGCCATGCCTGCCACAGCCACCACCTCCCGCCAGGCCTCGGTCGCCGCGCTGCGGTTCGGGCGGCTCGCGGCGATGGGTACGGTCGCGGCGCTGATCCTGATCGCCGGTGTGTGGGCGTCCTGGGGGACCGCTCAGCACGTGATGCTCACCAAGGGGCGGGAGCGCGGCACGATCGAGGTGACGCGATGCGGTGACGAGACCTGTACGGGGCCGTACACGCCGTTGTCGACGGGGTCGACGGCCCGGAGGAGTGTGGTCATCGAGCACACGGCCGCTGTGCGGAAGGGGCAGACGTACACGGTTGTGGTGAAGCCGGGCAGTGATGAGGTCGTGCGGTCCGGTCCTGCCGGGGTTCTCTATGCGTGGGTGCCGATGGGTGGGGCGTTGCTGCTCGCCTCGGTGGTGGTGGCGGGTGGGTTGCGGCGGACGCGGGTGGCGTGGGTGTTGGCGGGGGCGGGGATCGCGCTGCTCACGGCGGCGTTCGTAACGATGTGACGGGTTTCGGCGTTCTCAAGTCCTGTGGTGGGGATGAGTGTTGTCTGTTCGTGATTGACCTGGTCACGGCAGGTGCTGGATGCTTAGCCGCCCCCTCCACATCTTCCCGTTCGTTTCTCGAAGATGGACTACCGCCACATGCGAACCCTTCCCCGCGTCGGTGCCTTTGTCGCCGCCGCTTCGGCCGCGCTGCCGGTCGCTGTTCCGCTCGCGTCGCTGCTGCTTGTCGCGGGCGCCGCGGCACCGGCCTTCGCCACCACTGACGACACGTACACGGTGCGGCTGCGGCAGGATCTTCCGCGCACCTCGACCACTGATGACGGCGGCGCTCCGCAGAAGTCGTCGGACCAGTGCCCCGGTGTTCCGGCGGGGCAGGACGGCTGGCACTTCGTGCTGCCCGGGAACTCCACGGACTTCGTCAAGCTGACGGTGACCTTCGAGCCGGGTGGGCAGCAGGTGGTCACGGACTTCGGGCCGCCGTCCGACAAGCACGCCTACGTGGCGTCGCTTCCGGGGGCGGAGCTGACCTCGGCCGTCGCCGAGGTGAGCGGTGGAGAGCTGGAGCTGTTCAACCTCTCGCACACCTGCCCCGCGGCGGACGGCACGGCCCCGGGGACGGACGCGCCCGGCGCCTCGGCGGAGCCGACGGCCGACGCGTCGCAGGGGTCGCCCGGCGAGCCCGGCGGCACTGTGACGGA
>NZ_NTGE01000203.1 GCF_002291145.1 Streptomyces sp. SA15 | reverse complement strand
GGGTATCAACATATCTGGCGTTGACTTTTGGCACGCTGTTGAGTTCTCAAGGAACGGACGCTTCCTTTGTACTCACCCGAGAGACTCTCTCGCGGCTTTCCTCCGGGCGCTTCCCTTCGGTCTTGCGTTTCCGACTCTATCAGATCCTTTTCCGATCCGATTTCCTCGGTGCTTTCCAGGTTCCCGCTCTCGCGTTTCCCTTTCCGGCGTTCCCAACATTATCAGAACTTTCGAGCCGGACTGACCGGCCATCCGTTCCGATTCATCGGGAAAGGGGGCTTCTTTGAAATCAATGTTCTTGAAGCCGACAGACACTCACTGCCGCCGAGCCGGGACAACACCCAGCTCCAGACAACTGTTTGAATCTACCTCCCCACCCGCTCCGTGTCAACGGCTCCGGTGGGGCGAAGGAGAGACTAGCAGCTCAGCCAGGTGCTCTGCACATCACGCGGCCGTCGGGACAGCGGCGCTGCGTTCGGCTGCCTCGACGTCGCCCGTCTCGCCGGCGCGTGCCGCACGACCGCCCAGGACGTAGACGTATGCGAGGAAGGCCAGCTCAGCGGCGATGCCGATGCTGATGCGGGCCCAGGTGGGCAGGCCGGACGGGGTGACGAAGCCTTCGATGGCGCCGGATATGAAGAGGACCAGGGCGAGGCCTATCGCCATCCCCACGGCGGCTCGGCCTTCCTCCGCCAGTGCTGAGCGGCGGGTGCGTGGGCCTGGGTCGATCAGGGTCCAGCCGAGGCGCAGTCCTGTGCCGGCGGCGACGAAGACGGCGGTGAGTTCGAGCAGGCCGTGCGGGAGGATCAGGCCGAAAAAGGTGTCGAGGCGGCCGGCCGAGGACATCAGGCCGAAGCCGACGCCGAGGTTGAGCATGTTCTGGAAGAGGATCCAGAGGACCGGGAGACCGAGGAAGACGCCGAGGACCAGGCACATGGCGGCGGCCTGAGCGTTGTTCGTCCAGACCTGGGCTGCGAAGGAGGCCGCGGGGTGGCTCGAGTAGTACGTCTCGTACTGGCCACCGGGGCGGGTGAGCTCGCGCAGTTCGCTGGGGGCGGCGATCGTGGCCTGTACTTCGGGGTGCGTGCCGATCCACCAGCCGAGGAGGGCTGCGACGGCACTGGACAGGAGCGCGGTGGGTACCCACCAGTGGCGCGACCTGTAGACGGCGGCCGGGAAGCCGTGTGTGAGGAAGCGGGTGACATCGCGCCAAGAGGCGCGACGGGTACCTGTGACGGCACTACGCGCGCGTGCCACCAGTTGGCTGAGCCGACCGGTCAGCTGCGGATCGGGGGCGCTCGACTGGATCACGGAGAGGTGCGTGGCGGTGCGTTGGTAGAGAGCGACGAGTTCGTCTGCCTCGGCGCCGGTGAGGCGGCGCTGGCGCCGGAGCAGAGCGTCGAGGCGGTCCCACTCGGCTCGGTGGGCGGTGACGAAGACGTCGAGGTCCATCGGTTTGCCTGCTCCTCGGCTGCTCGTCGGCGGTCCGTCGTAAGGATCAGCTTGTCGTACTGCGGCGCGATGCGCCCTCAGCTTGGCAGACTGGCCGTTCTCGGAGCAGGCCAGGGGAAGGACGGCGGGCGTGAGTGAGTTGGTGACGGGCGAGGCGGTGGCGCTTGAGTTGCGCCCTGCGAGGCTGCCCAGCAGGGCCTTGGCCGTGCTGATCGATCTGGCCGTGGCCATGGCCGCGTATATAGCCGTGACCATCGCGCTGGTGGCATCGACCTCCTCTCTGGACGAGGCGGCGCAGATCGCGCTGTCGATCGCGGCGTTCCTTCTCGTGCTGGTGGGCGGGCCTATCGCGGTCGAGACGCTCAGCCATGGGCGTTCGCTCGGGAAGATGGCGTGCGGGCTGCGGGTGGTGCGGGACGACGGCGGACCGATCCGCTTTCGGCACGCGCTCGTGCGAGGAGCGATCGGTGCGGTCGAGATTCTGATGACGTTCGGCGTCGTCGCCTGCATCGCTTCACTCGTGTCGGCGCGGGGGCGTCGGCTCGGTGACGTGTTCGCCGGGACCCTGGTCGTACGGGAACGGGTGCCGGTCGCGCCGACCGGCTTTCTGCCTCCGCCGCCGCCCTGGCTGGCCGGGCGTTTCTCGGGGCTTGATCTGTCGGCCGTTCCCGATGGCTTGTGGCTGGCGATCCGCCAGTACCTGACGCGGATGCAGCAGCTGGATCCGCAGGTCGGCTGGGGCATGGCGGAGCGGCTCGCCGCCGACCTCGCGGCTCGTACGGGGGCTCCGGTGCCGCAGGGCGTTCCGCCGGCGGCGTTTCTGGCGGCGGTGGTGCAGGAGCGGCAGGCTCGTGAGGCTCGGAGGGCCTTCGGGAGCGGCGCGGCCGCGGGTGGAGCGCCGACCGGTGCCGGGTCCGAAGGCGGTGCGCCAGGCATGTACGGACCTACGGCAGCGCAGCCTGCGCCGTCCCCTTTCCCGCCTGTCCCGCATGTCGCGGGGGCGGCTCCAACGGGAGGTCAGCCTGCGGCTCCGGCAGGCGGCCAGGTTGCGGCTCCCGCGAGTGGTCACCCGGAGAGCCGGATGGGCGGCGAGCCCCAGGCCCCGGTTCAGCGACCACAGCCCTCAGCGGTGAAGGAGACACCGTCTCCCGATCGTCCCGGCACCGGGTTCGTACCGCCGGCGTAGCTCGGAGCGTGCCGCCCAGGCCGGACCAGGAGGAGCATCCGGATCCCGCTCAGTGGAACCCCGACGGCGGTGAGTCGAGGTCCTCCAGCTCGATTCCGGGTGCTGCCAGGACCACGTCGCCGGCGATGTGAACGGTGTGCTGCTCGCCCGTGTCCAGGGCTGTGACCTGGTATTCGTCCACGGTCAGAGGGCCGTTGTCAGTGGCGTGTGCTTCTCTTTTCAGCAAGGCCCAGGACTGGTCCACGGTGCGCGGGGCGAGGACCGGCTCCGTGAAGGCGACGAGGCGTACGCGGGTTGCCGAGCCGGAAGGGGTGAGGCGCAGGAGACGGGTGGTGGCGATGAGGAATGCGGGGGATGTGCCGGTGAAGGCGTGGGCTCGGACATTGCCTTCTGTGGCCTGGGTCCCGGTGGGGTCGGTCCGGACCCAGGTGACGCCGTCGAGGGCAGCGCCGCGCACCTGCCAGCTCGCGGCATGGAGTTCGAGACGGATGGGGCGGCCGAGTTCGTCGAGGGTGAGGTCGACGGAGCCGCTGTGATCGCCTGAGGGGGTGATCAGCTGGGAGACGTAGCGCCAACCGGAGGGGCCGGGGGCGCAGTGGAAGTGTTCTTCCGCGAGGGGGGTGTGATCGTGCGGATCGTGGAGCGAATAACGGCCGCGGGGCATGGGGGGTCCTGGTCTTGACGGGCTGGTCCGGACGCCCTGACGGGCTGGTTCAGTCTGTACGACGGCTGAGCCGGTGGTACGACGGCCGGGCCGACCAAAGGGGCAGGCCCCCGGCACGGGGGTGCGGGGGCCTGCCTCGGTGGAACTGCCGCTGCGGGAGCGCGTCAGTGCACGGACGTGCTCCACGCGAGCGGGTTGCGGTCGGACTCCGTAGCGCTCAGTAGCGGTAGTGGTCCGGCTTGTACGGGCCGTCGACCTCCACGCCGATGTACGCGGCCTGCTCGGGGCGGAGCTTGGTCAGCTTCACGCCGAGCGCGTCCAGGTGGAGGCGGGCGACCTTCTCGTCGAGGTGCTTGGGCAGCACGTAGACGTCGGTCGGGTACTCGTCGGGCTTGGTGAACAGCTCGATCTGGGCCAGGGTCTGGTCCGCGAAGGAGTTGGACATCACGAACGACGGGTGACCGGTGGCGTTGCCCAGGTTCAGCAGGCGGCCCTCGGAGAGGACGATGAGCACCTTGCCGTCGGGGAACTTCCAGGTGTGGACCTGCGGCTTGACCTCGTCCTTGACGATGCCCGGGATCTTCGCGAGGCCGGCCATGTCGATCTCGTTGTCGAAGTGGCCGATGTTGCCGATGATCGCCTGGTGCTTCATCTTGGCCATGTCCGAGGCCATGATGATGTCCTTGTTGCCGGTCGTGGTGATGAAGATGTCGGCCTTGTCGATGACCTCGTCGAGGGTCGTGACCTGGTAGCCGTCCATCGCCGCCTGCAGTGCGCAGATCGGGTCGATCTCGGTGATGATCACGCGGGCGCCCTGTCCGCGCAGGGACTCCGCGCAGCCCTTGCCCACGTCGCCGTAGCCGCAGACGACCGCGGTCTTGCCGCCGATCAGGACGTCGGTGGCGCGGTTGATGCCGTCGATCAGGGAGTGGCGGCAGCCGTACTTGTTGTCGAACTTCGACTTGGTGACGGCGTCGTTGACGTTGATCGCCGGGAACAGGAGGGTGCCGTCGCGGTGCATCTCGTACAGGCGGTGGACGCCGGTCGTGGTCTCCTCGGTCACACCGCGGATCTCGGAGGCCAGCTGGGTCCACTTCTGCGAACCGTCGGTGATGGTGCGGTGCAGGAGCTCGAGGATGACGCGGTGCTCGTCGTTCTCGGCGGTGTCGACCGACGGGACCTTGCCGGCCTTCTCGTACTCGACGCCCTTGTGGACGAGGAGGGTGGCGTCGCCGCCGTCGTCCAGGATCATGTTCGGGCCGCCGGTGGGGGTGTTCGGCCAGGTCAGCGCCTGCTCCGTGCACCACCAGTACTCCTCCAGGGTCTCGCCCTTCCAGGCGAAGACCGGGATGCCCTGCGGGTTGTCGGGCGTGCCGTTCGGGCCGACGGCGATGGCGGCGGCCGCGTGGTCCTGGGTGGAGAAGATGTTGCAGGAGGCCCAGCGGACCTCGGCGCCCAGGGCGGCCAGGGTCTCGATGAGGACGGCGGTCTGCACGGTCATGTGCAGGGAGCCGGTGACACGGGCGCCGGCGAGGGGCTGGGCCTCGGCGTACTCCTTGCGGATCGCCATCAGGCCCGGCATCTCGTGCTCGGCGAGGGTGATCTCCTTGCGGCCGAACTCGGCCAGGGAGAGGTCGGCGACCTTGAAGTCCTGTCGGTTGGCGACAGTCGTCATTGCGAGCTGCTCCTCGGGGTTGGGTCGAGGTGGGTACGGCTGGTCTGCGCGGCGGCGGACACAGGGGTGCCCGAAGAGGACACAGGCATGCCCGCGTGCGCGCAGCGCAGTCCGTCGGAGGCCCTCTCTCCCTCGGCCGGTCCGCGGTGGGACCGCCCGACCGCCATCAGCAGCGACGTCTGGCTCCGTTCCAAGCTACACGGTGCACTCGGCCGTACCCAGTCCGCCTCCGAACACATCACGCCGATCACGAGGTTTCATCGGTATCGGCGAAGGCTGAGCTAGACAGCGATAACAGGACACCCACGAAAGGGAGGACGGGGGTGAATAGACGAGAGTGAACCAGGACATTCACGCCTTTTGGTGGGCGTGCGGGTGTTGCAGGATGCGTCGGGATCGGCAAGCTGTGAACGATCCGGCGGGGCGTCCGGGACGGCGTTCCGCGTGACGAAGGTGTTAGGAGATCGACGTGACCAGTCCGGCCGGCCCTCCCCCCACGGGCGGCGGCGATGGCGAGCGCAGGCGGTTGAAGCTGCTCGCCGTGACCGCGTGCCCGACCGGCATCGCACACACGTACATGGCGGCCGAGAAACTGGCGCAGGCCGCCGAGAGCCGCGGCATCGAGATGAAGGTGGAGACGCAAGGGTCCATCGGGGCCGAAAACGTACTGACTGACAACGATGTCAGCACCGCGGACGGCATCATCGTCGCCGCGGACACGGACGTGGACCTGAGCCGTTTCGCGGGGAAGAGGGTCCTCACGGTCGGTGTGGCGGAGGGCATTCGCCATCCCGAGCGGCTGATCGAGCGCGTGCGGTCGGCGCCGGTGCACAGGGAGGGCGGCACGCCCGCGCCCGGGGCGACCGGCGGCGGCAAGGAGCGGAGTGTCGGGTACAAGGCGCTGATGAACGGGGTCAGTTACATGATCCCGTTCGTGGTGGTCGGCGGGTTGCTGATCGCGATCTCGCTCTCGCTCGGCGGGCACACGGACCCGTCGGGTGGTCTGGTCATCCTGGAGGACTCCTTCTGGATGGACGTGAACAACATCGGCGTCATCGGCTTCACGCTGATGGTGCCGATCCTGTCCGGATACATCGCCTATGCGATCGGGGACCGGCCCGCGTTGGTGCCGGGCATGATCGGTGGCTGGATCGCCAACACCGGGTCGCTGTACGACTCCAAGGCCGGCGCCGGGTTCATCGGGGCGATCGTGACCGGGTTCCTCGCCGGGTATCTGGTGCTGTGGATCAAGAAGGTCAGGGTCCCGAAGTTCGTGCAGCCGATCATGCCGATCATCGTGATCCCGATCGTGGCGACCACGTCGCTGGGGCTGTTCTTCGTCTACGTCATCGGCAAGCCGATCTCCTGGGTCTTCGAGCACCTGACCGACTGGCTCAGCGGCATGACGGGCACGAGCGCGATCCTGCTGGGCGCGATTCTCGGACTCATGATCGCGTTCGACATGGGCGGGCCGGTCAACAAGACGGCGTTCCTGTTCGGCACCGGGCTCATCGCGACCGGCAACCAGACGGTCATGGGCATGTGCGCGGCCGCGATCCCGGTCATGCCGCTGGGGCAGGGCCTGGCCACGCTGATACGCAAGCGGCTGTACACCGAGCAGGAGCGGGAGACGGGGCTCGCCTCGCTGTTCATGGGCTGCTTCGGCATCTCCGAGGGCGCGATCCCGTTCGCGGCGGCGCGGCCCGCGCAGGTCATCCCGGCCAACATGCTCGGCGGTGCGGTGGCCGGTGCGATCGCCGGGGTCGCCGGCGTCGAGGACGCGGTGCCGCACGGCGGGCCGATCGTGGCGGTGCTGGGCGCGGTGAGCGGCGTACCGATGTTCTTCGTGGCTGTCGTGATCGGCACGGTGGTCACGGCGTTGACGACGGTCTCGTTGGTCGACGTCAGCGAACGGAAGCGGAAAGGTCCGTCGGTCGGCAGCGGAGGTGCGGGCGGGCAGGAGCCCGCGCTGGTCGGGGCAGGCGCGGGTGTGTCGGACGCCGACACCGCCGTATCGCGGCAGGCCGAGGCCGAGTCCCGGGCGGTCGCCGCTTCGGCCGAGACCGGCGCCGATGCCGAGGCGGCCACGGGCGAGGTGCTCTCCGCCGAGGTGCTCTCGGGCTACCTCACCGAGCGGACCGTGAAGGTCCGGCTGGACGCTCGTGAGAAGGAGGCCGCCATCCGGGAGTTGGCGGAGCTGCTCGCGCGGAGCGACAAGGTGGCCGATGTGGACGAGCTGGTGCGGACGGCGCTGCGGCGCGAGGAGCAGGGCACGACCGGTCTCGGCGAGGAGATCGCGATCCCGCACGCCAAGACGGACGCGGTGACCGCGCCCGTGGTCGGTTTCGCGCGGTCCGTCGAGGGTGTCGAGTGGGGCTCCATGGACGGTACGAAGGCCAGGCTCGTGTTCGTGATCGCCGTGCCGGAGGCGGCCGTGGGCGACGAGCATCTGCGGATTCTGGCGCTGCTGTCGCGGAAGTTGACGGACGCCGGATTCCGGGAGCGGTTGCTGGCCGCGCCGGACGCATCGGCCGTCCTCGAGGTGCTGCGCGAGGTCGGGTAGCCGCGCCACCGGGTCCGCGTCCGTGAGCCGGGCGCGGGCCCGCACAGCCCGATCACAGGCACCCGCTACGCTCTGCGCTCGCGGATGGGCCGCATGGGGAGGAACGCGATGTCGGGCAAGGGCCGGGGACTGGGGATCGCAGCCGTCGCGGTGGGGCTGGTGGGGTTGCTGTTGGGGCTGGGCGGCCTCGCCTACGCGCGGCACGCCTTCGGTGGCTCCGTCGTGTCGAGCGACAGCATGACGCCGACGTACGGGCCGGGCGACCGGGTCGCCTACGAGCGGACGGACGGCAGCGAGGTGCGGCGCGGGGATGTCGTGGTGTTCTCGGCGCCGGACCGGTACGGCTTCGACGCGCTGGTGATGGAGCGGGTCATCGGCGTGGGCGGCGACCGCGTGGCGTGCACGGGATGCGGGGCGAGTGCGCGGGTCACCGTGAACGGGAAGCCGCTCGAGGAGCCGTATCTGAAGGGCGGTGAGGCCGGCGGGTTCGGCATGCCCTCCTACGACGTGCGGGTCCCCGAGGGGCGGCTTTTCCTGCTGGGTGATCACCGCGCGAACGCCCGTGACTCGCGGGCCTTCCTCGACGACCAGGGCGGGACGCTTCCGGTGTCCGCGATCCGGGGGCGTGTGATCGACGACTACACCGTGCCGGCGGTCCTCGGGACAGCGATCATGCTCGGGGTGGTGCTGGTGCTGGTCGCGGTCGGTCTGGGGATCGCCGCCATCGTCGTACGACGGAAGGCGCGGGCCGCGATCCCGCCCCCGCCGCCCTGGGCGGTGCAGGTCTGAGGACGCGGCCGCAGGCGAAGACCAGAAGCCCAAGGGGCCCGCCGGGATTCCGGCGGGCCCCTCGTTGTGAGCGGGCGTCAGTGCCCGGCGTCGTGTGACGTGGGTCCGCCGGGCGTCGCCTCGCTGTCGGCGCCCTTGGCGGCCTCGGCCTCGCTGTAGATGTCGGGCTCGAGGTAGATCACGCGGGCGATCGGGACGGCCTCGCGGATACGGGCTTCGGCGGCGTTGATGGCGGAGGCGACCTCGGTGGCCGTGTCCTCGTGCTGGACGGCGATCTTGGCGGCGACCAGCAGTTCCTCGGGTCCGAGGTGGAGCGTACGCATGTGGATGATGCCGGTGACCGTGTCGCCGTCGACGATGGCGGCCTCTATCTTGTGGACCTCCTCGACACCCGCGGCCTCACCGAGGAGCAGGGACTTGGTCTCGGCGGCCAGGACCAGGGCGATCAGGATCAGGAGGATGCCGATGCAGAGGGTGCCGATGCCGTCCCAGACGCCGTCGCCCGTCGCCAGGGCCAGGCACACGCCGCCGAGGGCGAGGATCAGGCCGACGAGCGCGCCGAGGTCCTCCAGGAGGACGACGGGCAGTTCGGGGGCCTTGGCGTGGCGGACGAACTCCTTCCACGACTTCTTGCCGCGCAGGGTGTTGGACTCCTTGATCGCCGTGCGGAAGGAGAAGGTCTCGGCGATGATCGCGAAGACCAGGACGCCGACCGGCCAGTACCAGTGCTCGATCTCGTGCGGGTGCTTGATCTTCTCGTAGCCCTCGTAGATGGCGAACATGCCGCCGACCGAGAAGAGGACGATCGAGACGAGGAAGGCGTAGATGTAGCGCTCGCGGCCGTACCCGAAGGGGTGCTGCGGGGTGGCCTCGCGCTGGGCCTTCTTGCCGCCGACCAGCAGCAGGGCCTGGTTGCCGGAGTCGGCGAGCGAGTGCACGGACTCGGCGAGCATCGACGAAGAGTGGCTGAAGAGGAACGCCACGAACTTCGCTACCGCGATCGCGAGGTTGGCGGCGAGTGCCGCCACAATCGCCTTGGTGCCACCTGACGCGCTCATGTGTTCGCGTGGTCCCTTCGCCTTCGTACGTACGCGGTCGCCCAAGGAGCCGGGCCTTTGCCCGTCCTTTGCCGGTGGGCCATTGTTGCAGCCCGGTCCGACAACGGCGCGCCGGGTCGCCTCAGGCGACCACGGTGGCCCGGAAGACCGTACCGGTACCCGACACTTCGGCCTTCTCGCCCGCCGGGACGAAGACGGAGCCACCTGGGGCCAGCTCGTGCTCCCCGGCCCGTACGGAACCGGCCGTGCACAGCAGGATCTGCGGGGTGGGGCGGGTGAGGTCGTGGGCGGCGGTGCCCTCCGGGCGGACGTAGCGGGAGAGCCGGAACTCGTCGATCGGGGTCTCGTAGACCTCCTCGCCGTCGGGGGACGCCTCGGGGCGCAGGACGCCGGGGTCGCTCGGCTCGAAGCGGACGATGCGCAGGAGTTCGGGGACGTCGACGTGCTTGGGGGTCAGGCCGCAGCGCAGGACGTTGTCGGAGTTGGCCATGATCTCGACGCCGAGGCCGTTCAGGTAGGCGTGCGGGATGCCGGCGCCGAGGAACAGGGCCTCGCCGGGCTGCAGGCGGACGTGGTTGAGGAGCATGGCGGCGATGACGCCGGGGTCGCCGGGGTAGTGGTGGGCGATCTCGGCGTACGGGGCGTGGTCACCGCCCAGGCGGGTGCAGGCGGCCGCTGCCTCGGCGACCGTGTGGGCCATCTCCGCGCGGTCGGCGGTCAGGACGGCGGTGAGGACCTCGCGCAGGGCCGCCTCCTCCGGGTGGGCGTGCAGGAGGTCGACGTACGGCTTGAGGGAGTCGACGCCGAGATCGTCGAGCAGGTCGGCGGCCCGGGCCGGGTCGCGGAAGCCGCACAGGCCGTCGAACGCGGTGAGCGCGCAGATCAGTTCGGGCTTGTGGTTGGCGTCCTTGTAGTTGCGGTGTTCGGCGTCCACGGGGATGCCGCGGCGCTCCTCGTCCTCGTAACCCTTCTTCGCCTGCTCCAGGTTGGGGTGCACCTGGAGGGAGAGCGGGGCGCCGGCGGCGAGGATCTTGAGGAGGAAGGGCAGACGGGGGCCGAACTTGGCGACCGACGCCGGGCCGAGCTCCTTGGCGGGGTCCGCGTCGATCACCTCGACGAGCGTGCCCCGGTCGGTGCGCGAGGGTGCGCCCGGGTGGGCCCCCATCCACATCTCCGCCTGCGGTTCACCGGTCGGCTCGACGCCGAGCAGCCGCGGGATGGCGGTGGTCGAACCCCACGCGTAGGGGCGGATGGTGTTGTCGAGGCGGTCCATGGGGTTCTTTCTGCCGGTTCTCTGTGCGTACGGCCGCTGCTTTTCGCGTACGGCTGTTCTGTGCCTTCGGCTTCGCTGTGCCTACGGCTTCGCTGTGCGTACGGCGGTCAAAGGCGTCCTGGGCAAGATCAGGCGCCCGAGGCGAGCGCCAGGTAAACGGCGGCGAAATCCGTGATGGCGATCAGCTCCGCGAGGGTCTCCACTTCGCCGCCGGGCTCCGGCTCCAGTTCGCTGATCGGCGTGTCATGGCTGAGGGCCAGGTCACGGGCGGCGGGGGCGGCGGTGAGGCTGCCGATCGGGCGGTCGCGGAGCAGCACCACGCGTGCGTGCAGGGCGGGCGGCTCCTCGACGCGGTCGCGGAAGAAGTCCTCGGGGTCGGCACCGGCGGCCAGCGGGCCCGCGAGCAGGGCGCTGTGCGCGGCGAGCGCCTCGGGCAGTTCGGCGACGAGGGCGGGGCGGCCGGACAGTTCGGCGAGCGCGGCGGCGAAACGGCGGCCCGCCGGGCCCGCGGAGGTGCCCTCGGTCCAGATCACCGGGAGTGCGTCGGCGAGCTCGGCGGCCAGGGTCTTGGCCGGGTTGCTGTAGGTCGCGATGGCCGGCCCGCAGCGTTCGGCGATGCCGTCGAGGCGGTCGGCGACCTTCTCGAGGGCGTCGGGCGGGGCGGCGAGCACGCCGATGCGGTCCAGCAGGGCGAGGAACGGGGTGAGCAGCGCCCACAGCACGCCGGGGGCGGATGCGGCGAGCAGTTGCTCGTCCTGCTCGTACGGGGCGGTCGCCATGGGCACGAAGAGGCCGTGCGCGCCGTGCACCGCCTCGTCGAGCGGGGTGTGTGCGGGGGCCACGGCGACGACCGCGCAGCCGCGTCGGTAGGCCGCGTCGGCGAGCAGGGACAGGCCCGGTTCGGTGCCGTCGGGGGTGGCGATCAGGAGCAGGTCCACGGAGCCGGCCCAGCCGGGCAGCTCCCAGCGCAGGGCGCCCGCGGCGGGGGCGACGCCGGTGG
>NZ_NTGE01000079.1 GCF_002291145.1 Streptomyces sp. SA15 | reverse complement strand
TGCTCGCGCCCCTCGCGCTGCTGTTCCTGTTCGCGCGTCGGTGGCGGGCGCCGGCGGCGCTGGTCCTGGTGCCGGTGGCCGCGTCCGCCGCTTCCGGGCTCCTGATGCCCGACCCGGCCGGGTTCTTCACCCGCACCCTGCCGTTCCCGCTGTACGGCGACGAGGGCTTCGTACGGCTGTATGAGGCCTCGCCGGCGGCGGTGCTGCCGCGGCTGGGGGTGCCGGAGCCGCTCGGCGGGGCGGCCGCCGCCGGTGCCGCGCTCGTCGGGGTGCTGTGCGCGTACCGCCGCTGGTGCCGCGGTGGTCCCGGTCCGCTGCGGATCCCCGAGACGGCCGCGACGCTCATGCTCTCGGCGTTCCTGGTCTCCAGGCGGTCGTACGACCACTACCTCCTGGTCGTCGTCCCGCTGCTGCTCGCCGGGCTGCCGTATGCCGGTACGGTCGCCCGCGGTCCCTGGTTCTGGCTCGCCCTGACCCCGCAGGTCCATGGGCTGAGCCGGCTCTGTCTGGAGCCCGTGCGGCGCAGGGCCTTCAAGGGCGCGTTCACGCTGTGTGTGCTGACGTACACGGTCTTGCGTCACGGGCGGGCACGGGAGCGCCGTGTGCCCGTAGAATCGGCTCAGCCGACGGCGGTGGCCTCGTTTTGACCCGTCCGGGGCACCCCAGGTATTCTGCCTTTTCGTTGTGTATTGGCTTGCTCATTCTCACGGGACGGGCCCTTACACCGGTCCACCGGGCCGATGACCAGCGACCAGCACGCGGTTTGCGTCACCGCAGTGCGGTCAAGGCTGTCGTGATCGCTTCGGTGACCTTGTCAGGACCATTCACTCGAAGCGAAGGCTACGAACCGTGCGTACGTACAGCCCCAAGCCCGGCGATGTGACGCGCCAGTGGCACGTCATCGACGCTCAGGACGTTGTCCTGGGTCGTCTCGCCACTACCGCCGCGTCCCTTCTGCGGGGCAAGCACAAGCCGATCTACGCGCCCCACGTCGACACCGGTGACTTCGTCATCATCATCAACGCCGACAAGGTGCACCTGTCCGGCAACAAGCGGACCCAGAAGCTCGCGTACCGCCACTCCGGCTACCCGGGTGGTCTGCGCTCCGTCCGTTACGACGAGCTGCTCGACAAGAACCCCGAGAAGGCCATCGAGAAGGCCGTCAAGGGCATGCTCCCCAAGAACACTCTGGGCCGTCAGATGCTCTCGAAGCTGAAGGTCTACAAGGGTGACCAGCACCCGCACGCCGCCCAGCAGCCGGTGGCGTTCGAGATCACCCAGGTCGCGCAGTAAGTCCGGCCACCCCCTAAGACTGAACAGAATCTGAGGAGAATCGTGGCCGAGACCACTGCCGAGCAGCCGCTCGAAGAGCTTGACATCGACAGCTACACCACCGAGTCCGAGGTCCCCGTCGAGGGCGAGTACACCTCGGAGTCCATGGCCTCCCGCTTCGGCGAGCCCCAGCCGGCCGCCGGCCTGGGCCGCCGTAAGAACGCCATCGCCCGCGTCCGGATCGTTCCGGGCTCCGGCAAGTGGAAGATCAACGGTCGCACCCTCGAGGACTACTTCCCGAACAAGGTGCACCAGCAGGAAGTCAACGAGCCCTTCAAGGTGCTCGAGCTCGAGGGCCGTTACGACGTCATCGCCCGCATCGCCGGTGGCGGTGTCTCCGGTCAGGCCGGTGCGCTCCGTCTCGGTGTCGCCCGCGCGCTGAACGAGGCCGACGTCGACAACAACCGCGGCGCGCTCAAGAAGGCCGGCTTCCTCCGCCGCGACGACCGTGCGGTCGAGCGCAAGAAGGCCGGTCTGAAGAAGGCCCGCAAGGCCCCGCAGTACAGCAAGCGCTAAGCGCCGGCTGCCTCTGCTCGTACTCCGGTACTCCGAACGCCCCGGCGGCACGCCACAGTGCCGCCGGGGCGTTCGTTTATCACACGGGCTTGGGCGTATAACGGCACAAGACGTTCATAGCCTTGTGTCATCGGATGTTCAGGCATGGAATGCATGGATTGCATGGCATGCCTGGGACGCGGGAGCCGCCCGGAGCGTCACGAGCGCACCGGCACCGCATCCAGAACTGACGCTTCCTCAGGAGGACAAGTGGGACGACTCTTCGGCACGGACGGCGTGCGCGGTGTCGCCAACGCGGATCTGACGGCCGAGATGGCGCTCGGCCTCTCCGTCGCCGCGGCGCACGTACTGGCCGAGGCGGGCACCTTCGAGGGGCACCGGCCGACCGCGGTGGTCGGGCGGGACCCGCGTGCGTCCGGGGAGTTCCTGGAGGCCGCGGTGGTCGCGGGCCTCGCCAGCGCCGGCGTGGACGTCCTGCGCGTGGGTGTGCTGCCGACGCCCGCGGTGGCGTACCTGACGGCCGAGCTGGGCGCCGACCTCGGTGTCGTGCTCTCCGCCAGCCACAACGCCATGCCCGACAACGGCATCAAGTTCCTCGCCCGCGGCGGCCACAAGCTGGACGACGAGCTGGAGGAGCGAATCGAGGCCGTGTACGAGGAGCACCGCACGGGTGCGCCGTGGGACCGGCCGACGGGTGCGGGTGTCGGGCGGGTGCGGTCGTACGAGGAAGGCTTCGACAGGTACGTCGCCCATCTCGTCGGCGTGCTGCCGAACCGGCTGGACGGGCTGAAGATCGTGCTGGACGAGGCGCACGGGGCGGCCTCCCGGGTCTCGCCGGAGGCCTTCTCGCGGGCCGGGGCCGAGGTCGTCACGATCGGGGCCGAGCCGGACGGGCTCAACATCAACGACGGCTGCGGATCCACGCATCTGGACCTGCTCAAGGCCGCGGTCGTCGAGCACGGGGCCGACTTCGGCATCGCGCACGACGGGGACGCGGACCGGTGCCTGGCCGTGGATCACACCGGTGAGGAAGTCGACGGCGACCAGATCATGGCCGTGCTCGCGCTGGCGATGCGAGAGCGCTCCGCTCTGCGGGCCGAGACCGTGGTGGCGACTGTCATGTCCAACCTCGGCTTCAAGCTGGCCATGGAGCGGGAAGGGCTGAAGCTGGTCCAGACGGCGGTCGGGGACCGGTATGTGCTGGAGGAGATGAAGGAGCACGGGTACGCCCTGGGCGGGGAGCAGTCCGGGCACGTGATCATTCTTGATCATGCGACGACCGGGGACGGCACGCTGACCGGGCTGTTGCTGGCGGCTCGGGTTGCGGAGAGTGGGCGGTCCCTGCGGGAGCTGGCGGGGGTGATGGAGCGGTTGCCTCAGGTGTTGATCAATGTGCCTGATGTGGATCGGTCCCGGGTTGGTAGTTCTGCTGAGCTTGCGGCGGCTGTGGCTGATGCGGAGGCTGAGCTGGGGGAGACGGGGCGGGTTTTGTTGCGGCCGTCCGGGACTGAGCCGTTGGTTCGGGTGATGGTTGAGGCAGCTGATATTGATCAGGCTCGGGCTGTGGCTGGGCGGCTTGCTGATGCGGTGAAGTCTGCGTTGGGGTGATGTCCGGGTAGGGGTGGGGGTTCTGTGGTGTGCGGCTGCGGGTTCGTTGTGGCTGGTCGCGCCCACGCGGCGGAGCCGCAAATCGGCAGAGCCCCGCGCCCCTGGAGGGGCGCTGCTCGTCCCGGCGTTTTAATGAGCTGATCGTTTCCGCTGGGTGGACCAGAGCCACTTCTGGAGCATCAGGGTGAGGGTGCCGGCCAGGATGATGCCCAGCAGGTTCAGCAGGAGTTGCTCCGTCGAGCGTACGGTCTGGTTGGTGTCGCCGTAGATCAGGGCCACCGCCGCGTTGGCGGCGGCCGGGACGGTTGTCACGGAGATGGCGACACCGACCATGGCACCGGACTTGGCGGACGTCAGGGAGAGCGTGCCGGCGGCGCCGGCGAGTACCGCCACGACGAAGGAGAACCAGTCCGGGGCGTAGATGAACCCGGTATTGGGCCGGTCGGCCTCCAGCTGTTCCTCGGTGAACAGGCCGACGGCGTCCATGAAGAGGCTGAAGCCCACCGTCACCGCCATCGCCACCGCGAAGCCCACCAGCAGCGCGATCAGTGATCGCAGTGCCAAGCGCGGCGCGCGTTGGACGACCGCCGTGCAGATGCCCGCCAAGGGCCCGAACTCCGGCCCCACCGCCATCGCGCCCACGATCAGGATCGCGTTGTCCAGCACCACACCGCAGGCCGCGATCATCGTGGCGAGTGTGATGAAGGCGATGTAGGTGATGGAGAGGGTCGACTCCTCGTGGGTCGCGTCGGTCAGGTGTTCCCACAGGACCGCGTCCGCGGCCTCGCCGGGGGCCTCCGCCTCGGCCTTGTCGGCGCGCTTGGACAACGAGAGGTCGATGTTCTCGACGGCGATGGAGCCGGTGCTGTCGAGGCCCAGCTCCTGGAGCCCGGTGAGGAGTTCGTCGCCGGCCTCGCGGGCGACGTCGCACAGCACCACGTCCCCGGCTGGGTTGCGGGCGGTGCCCGGCAGGACGACCAGGTGCGTGGTGCCGACCGTCGTCTCGATCAGGCGAATCACGTCGGCGGTCTTGTCGGCCGGGGTGATCAGGCGCAGGTGCAGCATGGCGGCAGACTAGCGGTCACAGTTTGCGCAGGCTCAGGCGCTGCACCTTGTGGTCGGGGCCCTTGCGGAGGATGAGGGTGGCGCGGCCGCGGGTGGGGGCGATGTTCTCCACCAGGTTGGGCCGGTTGATGGTGCGCCACAGTGTGCGGGCGTAGTCGAGGGCTTCCTCTTCGGACACCTGTGTGTATTTGCGGAAGTACGAGGACGGGTTCTGGAAGGCCGTCGCGCGCAGCTTGCGGAAGCGGCTGAGGTACCAGCGCTCGATGTCCTCGCCGCTCGCGTCGACGTACACGCTGAAGTCGAAGTAGTCGGCGAGGCCGACGCGGGTGCGGCCGTCCTTGCCGGGGAGGGCGGGCTGGAGGACGTTCAGGCCCTCGACGATCAGGATGTCGGGGCGGCGGACCGTGAGCCTCTGGCCGGGGACGATGTCGTAGATGAGGTGGGAGTAGACGGGCGCCGTGACCTCGTCCTTGCCGGCCTTGATGTCGGCGACGAAGCGGGTGAGCGCGCGGCGGTCGTAGGACTCGGGGAAACCTTTCCGCGACATCAGGCCGCGGGCCTGGAGCTCCTTGGTGGGGAGCAGGAAGCCGTCGGTGGTCACCAGTTCGACGCGCGGGTGCTCGGGCCAGCGGGAGAGCAGGGCCTGGAGGAGGCGGGCCACCGTGGACTTTCCTACGGCGACCGAGCCGGCGACTCCTATGACGAACGGCGTGCCGGACTGGGAGCCCTGTTCGCCGAGGAAGGTGTTCAGGGCGCCTCTGAGGCCGTCCGTGGCGCCGACGTAGAGGTTGAGGAGCCGGGACAGCGGAAGGTAGATGTCCCGCACCTCGTCGAGGTCGATGACATCGCCGAGGCCGCGCAGCTTCTCGACCTCCTCGGCAGTGAGCGGCAGCGGCGTCTTGTCGCGCAGCGCGCTCCACTCGGCTCGGGTGAGGTCGACGAAGGGAGTCGCCTCCGGCTTGGGCCGGTGGGCGCTCCGGGATATCGAGGAGACCGGAGAGATCACAGTCCATTGTTAACGGAGTTCGTACGGGATGGTGGGTGGGGTCCGTCACGTGCGGTTGCTCGGAGTCACCAGTGGGGGGTCCTATGACGACCAATCCCATGCGCATCCGGACAGTCGATCAGCTTTCCAGGCGTCGGGCCGGTCGGTTCCAGTGGTCCCCAGGCGTAACGGGGCGCGTGCATGCGGTGGGAATTTCCGATTTCGGGCACGCGGGAGCCTTTTCGGGCGGGAGTCGGACCGTAGGCTGCCGCTCATGTGCGGAATCGTGGGATACGTGGGGTCTCAGTCGGCGCTGGAGGTCGTGATGGCCGGGCTGAAGCGGCTTGAGTACCGGGGATACGACTCGGCGGGCGTCGCCGTGCCGGCGGACGGCGGGCTGGCGGCGGCGAAGAAGGCCGGGAAGCTGGTCAACCTGGAGAAGGAACTGGTCGAACGGCCGCTGCCGACGGGGACGACGGGGATCGGGCACACGCGGTGGGCCACGCACGGTGGGCCGACGGACGCGAATGCCCATCCGCATCTCGACAACGCGGGGCGGGTCGCCGTCGTGCACAACGGGATCATTGAGAACTTCGCCGGGCTGCGGGCCGAGTTGGAGGAGCGGGGGCACGATCTGGCCTCCGAGACCGACACCGAGGTCGTCGCGCATCTGCTCGCCGAGGAGTTCTCCTCCTGCGCGGATCTGACGGAGGCCATGCGGCTGGTGTGCCGGCGGCTGGAGGGCGCGTTCACGCTGGTCGCGGTGCACGCGGACGAGCCGGATGTGGTGGTGGGTGCCCGGCGGAACTCGCCGCTCGTGGTGGGCGTTGGAAAGGGCGAGGCCTTTCTCGCCTCGGACGTCGCCGCGTTCATCGCCCACACGCGGTCGGCGATCGAGCTGGGTCAGGACCAGGTGGTGGAGCTGCGCCGGGACGGGGTGACGGTGACGGGCTTCGACGGCCGTCCGGCGGACGTCCACTCGTACCACATCGACTGGGACGCGTCGGCCGCGGAAAAGGGGGGTTATGACTACTTCATGCTCAAGGAGATCGCCGAGCAGCCCAAGGCGGTCGCCGATACGTTGCTGGGGCGCATCGACGCGTCCGGTTCGCTGACGCTGGACGAGGTGCGGATCCCTCCGGGGGTGCTGCGGGAGGTCGACAAGGTCGTCATCGTCGCGTGCGGTACGGCCTTTCACGCCGGGATGATCGCCAAGTACGCGATCGAGCACTGGACGCGGATTCCGTGCGAGGTGGAGCTGGCGAGCGAGTTCCGGTACCGGGATCCGATTCTCGACCAGCAGACCCTGGTGATCGCCATCTCCCAGTCCGGCGAGACCATGGACACGCTGATGGCGCTACGGCATGCCCGTGAGCAGGGCTCCAAGGTGCTGGCGATCTGCAATACGAACGGGTCGACGATTCCGCGCGAGTCGGATGCGGTGCTGTACACGCACGCCGGGCCGGAGGTGGCTGTCGCCTCGACGAAGGCCTTCCTGACGCAGTTGGTGGCCTGTTATCTGGTCGCCCTGTATCTCGGGCAGGTGCGGGGCACCAAGTGGGGCGACGAGATCGGCGCCGTCGTCCGGGACCTGTCGCAGATCTCCGGCGAGGTCGAGCGGGTACTGGAGACCATGGAGCCCGTACGGGAGCTGGCGCGCACGCTGGCTTCGAAGAACACGGTGCTGTTCCTCGGCCGGCATGTGGGGTATCCGGTGGCGCTCGAGGGCGCGCTGAAGCTGAAGGAACTCGCCTACATGCACGCCGAGGGCTTCGCCGCGGGGGAGTTGAAGCACGGGCCGATCGCGTTGATCGAGGATGACCTGCCCGTGGTGGTGGTCGTGCCGTCGCCGAGGGGGCGGTCCGTTCTCCACGACAAGATCGTGTCCAACATTCAGGAGATCCGGGCCAGGGGTGCGCGGACGATCGTGATCGCGGAGGAGGGGGACGAGGCGGTGGTGCCGTATGCGGATCACTTGATTCGGATTCCGGCTACGCCGACCCTGCTTCAGCCGCTCGTGGCTACGGTGCCGCTTCAGGTCTTCGCGTGTGAGCTGGCCACCGCCCGGGGGAACGAGGTGGATCAGCCTCGGAACCTTGCGAAGTCCGTGACGGTGGAGTGAGTCGACTTCAGCTCGTCGAGGAAGGCTGAGAAGGCCCCGGTTGGAAAGGTGAGCGTCGCCCTGGCCGGGGCCTTTGAGTCGCGTACGGCGATGTGGGTGGGGGAGTTCGAGATTTCCACGCAGCTATTGCCGTCGCCCTCGCCGGAGTAGGACGACTTCCGCCAGTTGTCGAGGGTCACGGTGGGCCTCACAATTCCTTGGCCAGCTTGTGGATGAAGTCACGCGACTGTGCAGGGTCGAGTGACACAGCTTCTACTCTACGGAAGCTCGTTCGATAAGTGTTGAGCTGGGATTCGGAGTCGATGAAGACCGAGCCGTGGGGTGCGTCGCGCACTACTGTGTCCAGCCTGGGCAGCGGGCCTCCCGCATACGTCATCGTGCTTGAGGCTCTGGCAAATCCATCCAGGTCAAAGGGGATGACCCGCAAGGTGATGTGGTCTGCTTCGGAGAGTTCAAGGAGTCGGGCGAGCTGAGCTCGGGTGGCAGCGCGGTCACTGACCCTGATGCGTAGCGCCGCCTCGTGGATCACGACCACGTGCGGGATGACGACCTGCTGGCGTGTCAGTCGGTGGCGGACACGCAACTCAAGCTCGTCCTGGGTGAGTTCGGGGAGCCGGGAGGAGAAGACTGCGCGGGCGTAGTCCTCCGTCTGTAGCCGACCCGGTACGTACAGGATCGCTACGTCGCGCAGGAACGCGGCGTGATGCTCCACCTCGGCGAGATCCAGGAACGACGTGGGCAGTTGGCCCCGGTATTCCTCCCACCAGCCGCGTGTGCGGTCGGTGGCCATGGCGACCAGCGCGTTGACGAACTTTTCATCCGTGCACGCGTAGTGGGACGCGAGGCGACGCAGCCGCTGTTCGCTCACCCCCGTGGCGCCGGATTCGATCTGGCTGATCTGGACTCGATTCAATCCAAGGAGCCTTGCTGCCTCGACAGCGTTGAGTCCTGCCGCCTCGCGAAGCCTGCGCAGTTCAACCCCCAGCCGCATCTGACGCGCAGTCGGTTCGCGCCTCTGGACCATCAGTTGCTCCTTGGTGTTTCAACGAGGCTGCCAATGTGGCTCGTTCGGGGTCAGATTACGCGATCGGCTTGCTCCGGTTTACATGTAACCCCTACTGTCGGTGATGCGACGCACACGCTACGGAAGTGCACCGCTCCGTCCTGCCATGACGGCTGCGGCCATGACACCGCCCGCAGACCGCAACCCCACCAACCGAAACGGAGTTCACGCATGCCCGAAAACGAGCCCTGGGAGTACTCCCTCTACATCCCGAACGACCTACGTGCCGTCACCGTCAGTCGCCGCACCCTTCGCCTGATCCTGACGATGCACGGACTGATCGGCCTGGTCGACGTAGCGGAGCTCCTCGCGGCGGAGTTGGTCTCCAATGCCGTACGCCATACGAAGGGGCCGGCGGCTCTGCGGGTGTGCTGGTCGGCGGGGGTGTTGCGGATCGGGGCGTGGGACGCCGATCCTGAGCCGCCGGAAGTGCCGAGGCCGTTGGAGAAGGGGGTCGAGCTGGAGGAGGGGCGGGGACTGGCGTTGGTCCGGGCCTGTGCCGACGTATGGGGGTGGCAGCCGCTGGCCAGAGAGGGCAACCGGGGCAAGTACGTGTGGTGCGAGCTGGCTTCGGCGCAGGCGGCGTGAACGATTCATCGCCGCTCGAAAGGGTGAACGCATCTCGATCACCCGGACAGCCCATCCCTTGATCCATCTAGGTTGCGCACATGGTCACATCAGCTCACGAGGGCATGCACCGCATCTTCCAGGAGCGGCCCGAGATCCTCACGCCTGTTTTCGAGGTGCTGAGTGTCGAATCACCCGAGAAGGCGGCGGTGGACGCGATCGTCTCCGATGTGACGGAGGCCAAGCCCCTGGCACGTCACGTCGACACGGTGCTGCGTGTCACCGCTGCCGACGGCGACGCCTTCCTCCTCGCCGTGGAGGCGCAGGAGCGGCGGGATCCGAAGAAGGAGTCGAGTTGGCCGTACTACATCGCGTATCTCAAATCGAAATACGGCCTGCCCGTACTGCTGCTCGTGGCCTGCCGGGACCGGGCCACCGCCAAGTGGGCCGCCGGCCCGTTCCAGTGCGGGGTCCGTGGCTGGACCGCCCAGCGGACGTATCCCTTGGTCGTGAGTCCGGACAACATCCCGCCGATCACCGACGAGAGAACGGCCGCCGAGAAACCCGCCATGGCGGCGTTCTCCGCTCTGGTGCACGCCAATAGTCCTGATATCGACGTCATACTGGATGCGCTGGCCCGTGCCCTCGCGCGGCTGGACCCTGACGTGTCGGACTACATCTACCAGTTCCTGGACGCGGCATTGGGGAATTCCCCTGCCGGAGAAAAGTGGAGGAATCTCGTGTCGTTCGTCAACTACTTCCCCGGCCGGGGCACGGTCATGGAGCGGGCCTACCTCGACGGCAAGGCCGAGGGCAAGGCCAGGGGTGAGGCCAAGGGAATCCTGCGCATGCTGCAATACCGCGGTCTCCCGATCTCCGACCAGGTCCGCGAACGCATCACCACCTGCACTGACCTCGACCGCCTCGACGACTGGCTCGAACGGGCCGGCACCGTGGAGCGCGCGGAAGACCTGTTCGACGCGGCCTCGGAGGCTCCCCCGACTGCTCCTGAATGGGGCTGACCGATGGACGGTTCTCAGCAGGACGAGACTCGGGACGTGCCGGAGGAGTTGCTTGACCTCTTCCGGTTCACGCTGCTGTCCCACGCATTCGGCATCTCCGAGGGGAAGGTGACCGCCGATTTCCAGAACGGGCTGGAGGATCTCAGACAGCGCGGTGTCCTGTCCCTCGAAGACATGGCCCAGGCGCGTGGACTCACCCGCTTTCTCGGGCGGGCCGTCACCGTGACCGACGCGGAAGACCTGTTCACGCTTGATCCGGTCCTGCCGTCGTCGCACGGGTCGTAGGGTGCCCAGGTGAGCATCATCGGCGTCGGTATCGACGTGGCCGAGATCGACCGGTTCGCGGCCTCCCTGGAGCGGACGCCAGGGCTGGTCGATCGGCTGTTCCTGCCGAGCGAGCAGTTGCTGCCCAGCGGGGAGCGCCGGGGTGTCGCCTCGCTCGCCGTTCGGTTCGCTGCCAAGGAGGCCCTGGCAAAGGCCCTCGGCGCCCCGCCGGGGCTGCACTGGACGGACGCCGAGGTGTGCGTCGAGGACAGTGGGCAGCCGCGGTTGCGGGTGAGTGGGACTGTGGCGGCGCGGGCGGCCGAGCTGGGGGTGCGGGCCTGGCATGTGTCGTTGAGTCATGACGCGGGGGTGGCGTCTGCCGTGGTGATCGCGGAGGGGTGACGTTCGCTGGCTCGGCGCTCCCGCGTGGGTGGTTGGGCGGGCATCCATCAGTACGGCGTGGAGATGGGCGTGGATACGGCCGCGCTGGGATCGGCCGGACGGCAGCGTGCCGCCCGGCCTCGCGACGTGCGTCAGCCGCTCGTCAGCAGATGGTCTGGCTGCTGTTCACCCGGGTGATGTTGCGGAACGTCGTGTTCTCGCCGCACGGGCTTTCCCGTATCGCGGAGTTGGTCACCGTCAGGTTCTGGATGGTGATGTCCTTGTTGTTCGGGAACTCCGAGCGGGCCGCGAGGCGGAGCTCGCCGCCGCCCGTGATGGTGCCGCTCTGGGCGGCGAGGTTGACGTTGTAGCAGTTCTCGATCAGGACCGAGTTGTTGCCGGTGTTGGAGATCGTCACCTTGTTGATCGTCGCGCCGCCGCTCTCCGACACGCAGAACACGCCCCGGCCGCCACCGCGTGCGATCACTTCGCCGACCCGGATGTTCGTCGGGTAGCCGCTGCCCACGCGGCCGTTGCGGTTGGCCATGCGGAAGGCCGCGTACCCGGTGCCCGCGCCCGCGTTGTCCGCGTCGACCTTCGTGATGTTCGCGTTGATGGTCTGGTTCAGCAGGAGGCCGGACTCGCCGACGTTGCGGGCCGTGACCGTGCCGACGGTGAGGCCGTCGACGCCGTACGTCTCCACCGCGTGGCTGGAGGCGCCGGAGACGAACACGTTGTCGATCCGGACGTTTCTCGTCCACTGGCTGGTGTCGCCGCGGTTGTCGATGCGGACGCCCAGGCCGCGCGACAGGCGCATGTCGAGCTGGCCGAGGACCACGTTCTGGACGTTGCGCATGAAGACGCCGTAGAGCGGCGTGCCGGTGAGGTTCAGGTGCTGGACCTCGACGTCCCGGGTGCCGCGGGAGTAGACCGGGGCCTGGTCGCCGGAACCGGTGCCGGTGACGTTGATGGTGCCGCAGACGTCCAGGACGGTGTAGCTGGGGAGTGAGATGCGCGAACCGGCGGATATCGAGCCCGAGCCGCGGACCACGACTCGTTCCTTGGCGGTGCGGCCGGAGGTGAGGCTGTTGACGGCGGCCTGGACCGCGGCGCGCATGTCGCCGCCGGTGTAGACGGTGCTGCTGCCGCGGCGGGCGGTCCAGGTGCTGCCGTTGAGGACGGCCTCGGCCTGGTACGAGCCGTCGCCGCAGGCGGCGGCCCGGGCCGGTGCGGCCGGGGCGGTGGGGGCGGCCGGG
>NZ_NTGE01000187.1 GCF_002291145.1 Streptomyces sp. SA15 | reverse complement strand
CCGCCGCCCCGGTGCGGGTGGCGGACGAGTCCCGAGGAGACCGCTGATGCCCAAGGCCGACCTGACCGAGCTGGCGGTGCGGCTCGAGGAACACCTCGGCGACCCGCACGATCCGCACAGCCCGATGTCGTACCGCACGATCCTGGAGTACGACGAACGCGAGACGTACCCGTACGACTACGTGGGTGCGCTGCGCGCCTGGGGCGTCCCCGAGTACGCCCTCCCCGGCGAGCAGGGCGGCAGGTCCGGGGACGTTGAGGCGGAGTTCAACCTGCTGCGCCTGGTCGCCCGCCGCGATCCGACCACCGCCACCGCCCTGATCATCACCAACCTCGGCTTCATGCCGCTGTGGATCGCCGGCACCGACGAGCAGAAGCGGCGGATGGTCCACGACATCCTCCACGGCTACCGGCTGTCCTGGGGGCTGTCGGAGCGCGCCTACGGCAGTGACCTGCTGGCCAACTCGATGACCGCCGAGCGGGTCGACGGCGGCTATCTGCTGACCGGCGAGAAGTGGCTGATCGGCAACGCCACCTGGTCCGACGGCATGACCGCGATCGCCCGCACGAGCGAGCGCGGCGGCCCGGCCGGCTTCTCGCTCTTCGTCCTCGACAAGCGCACCGCCCCGGTCGGGACGGTGGCGGAGCTGCCCCGTGAGCGGCTGCACGGACTGCGCGGCATGGACATCAGCGGCCTGCGGGTGAACGGGCTGTTCGTGCCCGAGTCGGCCCGGATCGGTGCCGAGGGCCAGGGGCTGGAGATCGCCCTCAAGGCCACCCAGATCGCCCGTGCCCAGATCAGCTGCATCGCCATGTCGGCCGTCGACACCGGACTGCGGCTGACCCTGGACTTCACCGAAGGCCGGATCCTGTTCGGCCGGCCGGTCAGCGACATCCCCTACAGCCGGCGCCAGATCACCGAGTGCTTCGCCGACCTGATGGTCGCCGACGCGGTCAGTCTCGGTGCCGTACGCGCCCTTCAGGTGACGCCCGAGCAGGTCAGCATCGGGTCATCGGTGGTCAAGTACTTCGTGCCGACGCTGATGGAACGCACCATGTCGCAGCTGTCGGTGGTGCTGGGCGCCCGCTTCTTCCTGCGCGGCCACCCGCACTACGGCATGTTCCAGAAGCTGCTGCGCGACCTGCTGGTGGCCAACTTCGCCGACGGCAACACCGTGGTGAACCTGCGCAACCTCGGCCAGCAGCTGCGGTCCCTGCTCGCGACGGCCACTTCCACACCGGCGGACGACGGCATCCGGCGCACGGCCGAGGAGCGGGCCGCCGTCCTGTACGGCATGACCAGGTCCATGCCGGCGTACGAGCCCTGGAGGCAGGAGCTGTCCAGCCGGGGGCGGGACGACACGGTGCTCGCGGCGCCCGACGGGATCGGCAGGCTGCGCGTCCTCGCCAAGGAGTGCAAGGAGGACGACGAGCGCGAACGGCTGCTGCGCGCCGCCGACGTGGCCGCGGAACTGCTCGACCACCTCGGGTCGCTCACCACCCGCTGCGAGGAGCTGCGCTCCCGGCTGGGCCGCGACTTCGGCCAGTGCGCCGAGCTGTTCGGCCTGGCCAAGGAGTACTGCCTCGTGCACGCCGCCGCCGCGTGCGTCCTGACCTTCGTCCACTCGCACGCCGCGCTGGAGGAGCCGCTGCCGAGCGGTGCGCTGCTGCTGCTCCAGCTCGAACGGCTGCGCGGGCAGCTGCGTCCGCACGAGGCGGTCACCGACCAGAGCGTGATCGACGAGGCGATGCGGGTGCTGCGCCACCTGCACCGCGAGGACCGCCTCTTCTCTTACTGGCAGTTCCCGCTCGCACCCCGCACGGTCGACCAGACCGCCGCCCGCCACTGAGCCGGGCCCGACCCGAGGAGTACGACGTGACGTCGCCGCCCCGGACCACGGCCCGGCTCGACGATCCGCGGGCGGTGGACCTCTGGACGCTGCCCGAGCACCGGGTTCAGGAGCTGGCTCTGAGCATGGGCGGCCTGGACCTGCTCACCCCGGACGAGCGCACACGCCACCGCAGGCTGCTGCGCGCCGCTTCCCGGCACCGCTTCCTGGGCGGGCGCCTGCTGTGCCGCCTGGCCCTCAGCGCCCGCACCGGGCTGCCGCCGGACACCTGGCGATTCACCGTCACCCCGCACGGGCGTCCGGAACTCGCCGCGGACCACGACGGGCTGCGCTTCAACCTCTCCCACACCGACGGCCTGATCGTCTGCGTGGTGACTCGGGGGCGCGGCTGCGGCGTGGACGTGGAGCGCGTGCCCTTCGACGAAGACAAGACGCGGCTGCTGAACGCCTTCCTCGGCGGTGTGTCCGGCGCCGCCGTGAGCGAGCGGTGGGTCCTGACGGAGGCGTACCTGAAGGGGCTGGGTGTCGGCATGGCGAAGGGCCTGGAGGGTCTCGGCTTCCGGCGCCGGGACGCCGGAGGCTTCTCCGTCACCGACCACCGCCGGCCGGCCGTGGCGGCCCGCTGGCACCTCGCCCTGCTGCGCCCGTCCCCGCACCATCTCGTGGCCGTCGCGACCGAGGACGGCGGCCCCCTGCGCTGCCACGAACCAGCCTGGACCGCACCAACGCCACCTACGTAACTCACCCCCTACAGGTAAGGATCTCCCATGTCCCAGCACACCCCGCTGAACATCGCCGTGATCGGCGCCGGCCCCGCCGGGCTGTCCGCCGCCTACCATCTGCGCGACCGCGCCCGTATCACCGTCTTCGAGCGCGAGCCCCGCCCCGGCGGCCATGCCAACACGGTCGAGGTCGAGGAGAACGGCCGCGTCCTCGGTCTGGACACGGCGTTCATCGTCTTCAACCAGCCCGCCTACCCGCGGCTCACCGCCTTCTTCGAGGAACTCGGCGTCGAGGCCGTCCCCCACCCCGGAGGCTTCACCTTCTTCGACCTCGACAGCGGTCTGGAGTTCGGCACCGACGATCTCGAACTGGACGAGGCCTCGATCCAGGAGCGCTACGCCGCGCGGTACCCCGAGTTCCCCACGGTCTGGCGGGAGGCGCGCCGCTTCCAGGAGGAGGGCCGCCGTGACTTCGTACGCGGCCGGGCGAACATGTCGATGGGCGAGTACCTGGACCAGAACGGATACAGCCAGGAGTTCCGCCACTCGTACCTGATCATGCTCTGCTCCGCCGTCTGGTCGGTGCCGGCGGAGCTGGTCTGGGAGATACCGGCGGCCACGGTGATCGCGTTCTTCGTCGGCCACGGCGAGGGCGGTCTCGGGGGCCGGCGGGTCGACTGGCGGACGGTGGGCGGTGGCTCGATCTCCTACGTCCGCAAGGCGCTCGCGGCGATCGGCCCCGACCTGCGCGTGTCGGAGCCCGCGACCGCCGTCCGGCAGGAGGCGGAAGGGGTCGCCGTGACCACCGCGTCCGGCACCACGACGTTCGACTACGCGGTGCTGGCCACCCACGCCGACGAGGCCTTCGCCCTGCTGGAGAACCCCACCGACGCGCAGCGGTCGGCGCTGGAGGGCATCCGCTACAGCAGCTCCAGGGCGGTGCTGCACACCGACCCCGCCCTGATGCCGACCTCCCGGGAGAGCTGGCTGGCCTGGAACTACGGAAAGGTCCAGGTGGACGGCGAGACCCACTGCTTCGTCACCTACTACCTGAACAAGCTGCAGGACTTCACTGCGGAGAAGGACTACTTCGTCGTCCTCGACCCGCCCCGTGCACTCGACCCCGGGTCGGTCATCGCCGAGTTCGACTACACCCACCCGGTCATCGACGTCGCGGTGCGTGAGCGGCAGTCGGTGATCTACCAGGCGAACGAGGGGCCCCGGGTGAAGCTGGCCGGGTCGTACTTCCACTCCAAGCAGCTGGGCCCGGATCTGATCGGCTCCCACGAGGCCGCGTTCTCGTCCGGTGCGGACGCGGCGGCTCAGCTCCTGAGCGAGCTGGGCTGAGCCGGTTCAGTCCTCGGCGTGCCGCCGTGCCGACTCGTTCTCCTGGGCCATGCGCCGCAGTGCCAGCAGCGCGGGTTCCAGGAGGACGGTCAGCAGCAGCGCGCGTTCCGCCACCTCCAACGGGTCGTCGATTCCCTCCAGTTGGTCGAGATCGACGACCGCGGTCCGTTCGGCCAGCCGCGCGTACGGCAGCAACGCGCGCCAGTCCATCGGGCTGCCGAGCGTGCGCAGCGAGGTCAGGGTGTCGGCGAGCGTCTCCCTGGCCGGTGCGGACTCATGCACCTGCCAGCCCAACTCCTTGATGAGCGCCTCCACTTCGGCCGGCTCCGGGGCGTCCGCCTCGGGCTCCTCCGTGATCCGGATCGAGCCGAGGGCGAGGCCGAGAAGGATGTGGGTGTCGCCGGTGTGCTCGTCCAGAGCCCGCAGTACGTCGCGGGTGGTGCTGACGGACAGGCCCCGGACACGGATCAGCGCGCGGATCAACCGCAGCCTCCGCAGGTGCTGTTCGTCGTACTCGGCCTGGGTGGCGGACAGCTGCCGGCCGGGCGGGAGCAGGCCCTCGCGCAGGTAGTACTTGATCGTCGTGACGGAGACGCCGCTGCGGCGGCTCAGGTCGGACAAGCGCATCGGGACGGCTCCGCTCTGGTCATTGGACACCTCCACTGTCTAACATGGATAGTGGAGGTATCCAAAGGCCCTCAAAGGCCCTCCGTCTCACCCCTCCCCTGCCCCTGCCTGCCTCTGCCGGAAGAAGGCCGCAGCCATGCCCACCCTGCGCTGGACCACCGTCAACGCCCCCGCCCCGCACGCCGAGGCGTTCGTCATGGCGTCCCGCCTCGAGGTCCGCTCCTTCGCCGACGTCCCCCGCTTCTTCCTGCGGTCCCTCACCGCCTGGAAGCAGGTGACCGGCGCGCCCGGCGCGTTCGGCGCCTCCCTGATCGCCGAGCCCCTCAAGCGCACCTTCTGGACGCTGTCGGCGTGGGAGGACAAGGAGGCCCTCTACACATACGCGAAGACCGAACCGCACCGGTCGACCATGACCGGCCTGCGGCCCACCATGAGCCGCTCGGTCTTCACGTTCTGGGAGGTTCCCGCGACGGACCTGCCCATCGACTGGTCGGACGCCCGGCGCCGGCTGGCCGAGCGGGAGCACGCGGACGCGCAGAACACCGACGGGCCCACGGCCTGATCTCTGTCCCCAACACCGCTCAGCACCCTCAGCACCCCCACAGGAGTGACCCGCATGACGCTCTCCGAACAGAACGCCGTCGTCGAGGAGGCGGCCGACGCCCCGCCGCGCGAGGGGCGGCGCGTGCCGCTGTGGCTCGCGATCGTCGCGGCCAGCGTGCCCATGTTCATGGTCGCGCTCGACAACCTCGTCGTCTCGACCGCACTGCACACCCTCGCCGTCGACCTCGACGCCTCCACCCAGCAGCTCCAGTGGTTCGTCAACGCCTACGTCCTCAGCTTCGCCTGCCTGCTGATGACGGGTGCCGCGCTCGGTGACCGCTTTGGCCGCCGCCGGATCTTCGTGCTCGGCATCATCGTGTTCACGCTGTCCTCCATAGGCTGCGGCCTGGCGGACACGAGCGAGCAGCTGATCACCTTCCGCGCGCTCCAGGGCTTCGGGGCCGCGGCCGTGATGCCGCTGTCGCTGACGCTGCTGTCGCATGCCGTGCCGGAGCGGCTGCGCGGCATGGCGCTCGGTGTGTGGTCCGGCGTGAGCGGTCTGGCGGTCGCGATGGGCCCGGTGGTGGGCGGCGGCGTGGTCGACGGCCTGGACTGGCGCTGGATCTTCTGGATCAACGTGCCGGTGTGCGTGGTCGCCATCCCGCTGGTCCTGTTCGCGCTGCGCGAGAGCTCGCTCCCCGGCGTCCGTCTCGACCTCGTCGGCATGCTCCTGGCAGCCGCCGGGTTGTGCGCGGTCGTGTGGGGCATCGTGCACGGCGAGACCGACGGCTGGACCTCGCAGACGGTGCTCGGCGCCTTCGCGGCCGGCGCGGTGCTGCTGGCCGTGTTCGTCGCCTGGGAGGCCAGGGCCCCGCAGCCGATGCTGCCGCTGTCCTTCTACCGCGTACGGGCCTTCACCCTGACCAACGTCGTCTCCGCGGCCATGTACTTCGGCGTCTTCGGCTCCCTCTTCCTGCTCGCCCAGTACCTCCAGATCGTGCCCCCGCGCTCGCCGCTGGAGGCAGGTGTGCGCACGCTCGCCTGGACCCTGATGCCGATGTTCGTCGCCCCCGTGGCCGGCCTCCTCACCGACAAGGTCGGCGGCGGCCGCCTGATGGCCCTCGGGCTCTTCCTCCAGGGTGTGGGCCTCGGCTGGATCAACCTGGTCGCGGACACCGACACCGCGTACTCCTCCCTGGTCGGCCCGATGATCGTGGCCGGCATCGGCATGGGATTCGTGTTCGCCCCGACAGCCGCGGTGGTGCTCGGCTCGGTCGCCAAGGAGCACGCGGGCAAGGCGTCCGGCGCCAACACCACCGTCCGGGAGGTCGGTGGAGCCCTCGGCATCGCCGTCCTGAGCACCGTGTTCGTGGCGCACGGCAGCACGCGGGGCCCCCAGCAATTCGTCGACGGGCTGCGTCCCGCGGTGTGGGTCGGCGTCGCGGTCGTCCTCGCGGGTGCCCTGTGCGCCCTCGGCATCCCGCGCCGCCCGCACCCGGAAGCCACGGCACCCGAAAAGGCGTGACCCTTCCGCCCTCCCCGTGCGGTGGCTGCCTGCGCCTTCTCGGCGGCAGCCACCGCACAGGCGGCTTCCTCCACGCCGACGGTCCCGGCAGGAAGAGGCTGCTCGGCCCAGTTGGTCTTCCCGGTTCCCGGCGCGACGTAGAGGTGGGCGCATCGGCGCCCACCCACGCCACGCCGTCGCCGGGGGCCGCCTACGGAGTGGCGCAGGCCCGGAGGAAAGCGTCGGCCAGTTCGGCGGGGCGGGTGAAGAGGGCCTCGTGGCTGCCGGGAGTCTCGATCATCAGCGGGTTCTTCAGGCGCTGGGGGAAACGCTCGGCCCAGTGCCACTCGCCGGGGAGGGAGAGGTCCTCCTCGGACAGGACGTACGCGGTCGGGATGTCCAGCGCGTAGAACGCGCTCGTATCCGGCTTCTCCGTGAACGTGCCGAGCGGCTGCGGCACGAGCAGGGAGTGGACGATCCGCTGGGTCTCCTCGTCGGCGTCCTGCATGAACGCCTGCTGGAACACCTCGAACGGGAAGGTCACCGCGTTGTTGCCGGAAGCGGCCGCCACGGCGCGGAACATCTCCCCGTAGTGCGGCGGGCACGCGTCGATGAGCGACTCGCCGTCGCCCGGCACGAACGCGCTCCAAAAGACCAGCCGACGCAGTCGGGAGGCCAGCCGGGGCGCCGCGCCCACCAGCACGTAGCCGCCCCAGCTGTGGCCGACCAGCGTGATGTCGGTCAGACCGGCGCGTTCGACGTACTCCACGAGGCTGTTCACACAGTCGGTCAGAGTCACCTCGCGCGGGTCGTCATCCTCGCCCAGTCCGGCCAGCGTGGGGGTGTGCACCTCGTGCCCGGTGGCCCGCAGCTCGTTCGCTACGGGGCGCCAGGCCCATCCTCCGTGGCAAGCGCCGGTCACCAGGACGAAGGTCTCGCTCATGCCGATCTCCTTTGATCGTTGACAACCACTCGGTCATATCCAGCGAGGGAGCTTCGGCAGCTCGCCGCTCAGTTCTTCGGTGCCGCCCCGGCCTGTGAGCCAGGCGGCCAGGGCGTACGGCGGTCCGGTGACCGTCCGGCCGGGGGACGGTGTGCCGAGTACGACGGTGCCGTGGCCCTCCGCCGTCAACTCGGCGCCGATGCCCGGTTCGACGCGTGCCGACATCCATCCGGCCACATCGCGCACAAGGGCCCAGGCGAAGTCGGGCGGCAGGATGTCCATGCCGGCGCCGACGTCCAGGTCGATCAGGTGGATCCACACCTCACGGGCCCGGAGCCACGGCACCTCCGACGCCGGAATGTCGCGGCCCTGTCCGCTGACGACCATGGCCGACCAGGCACCTGCCGACAGCGCCTCGGCGGCCTTCCGGAACCGGGCGGCGGATTCCCGTACGTCCGTCTGCTGCTCGGCGAGGGGCCGTCCGGCGCCCGCCTCGATGTCCGTGGCGCGCTGGTCCGGCGAGGCGTACATGGGGGTACGGATCCCCGTCCGGGCCCAGGTCAGCAGGTTGACCAAGGCGTCGGCGTTGCGGGCGAGGTGGGTGAGGAGGTGGCCGCGGGTCCAGCCGGGCAGGGCGGACGGTTCGGTGACCGCGTGCGCCGGCAGGGCGTCGACCGCTCGCTGCAGCCGGCGCTGCCCGTCCTCGACCCACTCGAGGACCTTCACGGCTTGTCCTCGACGATGGTATTCACGCACTCGCCGACGCCCTCGACCATGGTCCGTACCACCTGGCCGGGCTTCAGGAACACCTTGGGATCGCGAGCCGCGCCGACCCCGCCCGGCGTACCGGTGAGGATCAGGTCACCCGGCTCCAGCGTCGTGAACGTGCTGAGGTATGCGGCGATGTGGGCCGGGGTGAAGAGCAGGTCTGAGGTGCGCGAGCGCTGCATGATCTCGCCGTCCACCTCGAGGCGGATCTCCAGGTCGGCCGCGTCGTCGATCTCGTCCCCGGTGACCAGCCAGGGTCCGGCCGGGGTGCTGGCCTCCCACGCCTTGCCCTGGAGCCACTGCGGGGTGCGCCACTGCCAGTCCCGCATGGAGATGTCGTTGACGACGGTGTAGCCGGCGATCGCGGCCGCCGCCTCCTCCTCGGTGGCCCGGCGGCGCAGCCGGGAGCCGATGACGAAGCCGAGTTCGGCCTCCCAGTCGAGCTCCTCGGTCTCGCCCGGGTGGACGATGTCGTCGCGCGCGCCGAGCAGGACGTTGGCGAACTTGCCGAAGAGGGCGGGGTACGCCGGCATCTCGCGGCCCATCTCCGCGATGTGGGTGCGGTAGTTGTGGCCCACGCAGAAGATCTTGGCCGGGGTCGTGACGACCGGGGCAAGGTCGAGCGTCGCCGCGTCGTGCGCCGGACCGTCGGCGGTGGCCGCGTCCGTACGCCAGGCGGGGCGGCGCAGCAGGGCGGCGACGTCGGGGGCTCCGACCTCCACGGCCCGGTCGCCGTCGAGGCGGACGGCCGCCGTGCCGTCGGCGGTGCGGATGGTGGCGAGCTTCATGAGGCCTTGCTCCCTGTGATGTCGGTGCGGGCGAGATCGAGCGCCTCGTAGACGGGCGCGTCGTTGAAGGTGAACAGGTCGAGCCGGGTGTGCGCGGCGATGGTCAGGGCGCACCAGGAGGGCACGGCGATCAGGTCGCCGGCGGACACCTCGATCACCCGGTCGTCGAGGGTGACGGTGCCGCTGCCGCGGAACACCTGCCAGACGGAGGAGCCCACGGTGCGGCGGGTCGCGGTCGTGGTGCCCGGGCGCAGGCGGTGCATCTCGGTGCGCATGCTGGCGAGGGCGTCGCGGCCGGTGGCGGGGTTGGTGAAGCGGATCCCGGCGTGACCGGGCTCGATGACGCCCGCGTATCCCTCGTCCTCCAGCTCCAGCTGGGCGGTGAGGGCGTCGTCGGTGTCGGCCCAACGGTAGGCCATCAGCGGGGAGTTGGGGCTGTCGGCGGCCGAGATCGGGCGCAGCCCGGGATGGCCCCACAGCCGCTCGCCCCGCGACCGCGACGGCGTCGACCGGTCGGAGACCCCGTCCTCGCCGAACTCGAAGAACCCGGCGTCCAGGCGGTGCACCAGCGGGATGTCGAGGCCGTCCAGCCAGACCATCGGCGCGTCACCGACGTGGTGGTGGCCGTGCCAGTGCATCGACGGGGTGAGCAGCAGATCGCCGGGGCGCATCTCGACCGCGTCGCCGTTGACGACCGTCCATACGCCCTCGCCCTCCAGGATGAACCGGAAGGCGCCCTGCGAGTGGCGGTGCGCGGGGGCGACCTCGCGCGGGCCGAGGTACTGGACGGCCGCCCACAGGTTGGGAGTGGCGTACGGCCGTCCGGGCAGGCCGGGGTTGGCGAGCGCGATGGCCCGGCGCTCACCGCCGCGCCCGACCGGCACCAGGTCACCGGAGCGGCGCGCGAGCGGCAGCAGCGTGTCCCACTGCCAGACGTGCGGGACGGCTTCCGGCCGCGGGGTGAGCGGCATCAGGTTGCCGATCTCGGTCCACAGCGGGATGAGGCCGGACGCCGCGAAGTCGTCGTAGAGCTTGCGAAGTTCGGGGT
This sequence comes from Streptomyces sp. SA15, assembly GCF_002291145.1. Lineage (GTDB taxonomy): Bacteria > Actinomycetota > Actinomycetes > Streptomycetales > Streptomycetaceae > Streptomyces. The sequence goes on along the minus strand of NZ_NTGE01000187.1, from coordinate 1,917 downwards.
CCTTCTCGTCCGGGGCTATGGCTGTCGTATCCGGGGCTATGACCGTCGTGTCCGGACCTATGACCGTCGTGGTGCCGTCGGGGTCACTGGCCATCGGGGGCTCCTTCGGCGTCGAGGCGGCGCGCGATGTCGGCGCGCAGGGCTTTCTTGTCGATCTTTCCGACCTTGGTGGCGGTGAGTTCGGGGACCGTCACCAGCCGGTCCGGGAACTTGAAGCGGGCGGTTCCCGCGCGCTCCATGACGTGGTGGACGTCGTCGAGGGTCACTGTGTGCCCCGCCTCCGGTACGACGTACAGGCAGACCCGCTCGCCGAGTTGGGCGTCGGGCATCGCCACGGCGGCGGCGCGGGCGACGCCCGGGGTCTGGTAGGCGAAGTTCTCGATCTCCTCGGCGGAGATGTTCTCCCCGCCCCGGATGATCATGTCCTTGTCGCGGCCCTCGACGACGAGGTTGCCGTCCGGTCTCAGCCGCACGATGTCACCGGTGCGGTACCAGCCGTCCTCGGTGAACGCGCGGGCGTTCTGCTCCTCGGCGCGGTAGTAGCCGCGCGGGGTGTACGGGCCGCGGGTGAGCAGCACACCGAGGCTCCCCTCCGGGACCAGGTTGCCCAGTTCGTCCACGACCAGCAGCTCGTCGTCCTCACACATGGGGCGTCCCTGCGTCGTGCAGATGACGTCCTCGGGGTCGTCGAGGCGGGTGTAGTTGAGCAGGCCCTCGGCCATGCCGAACACCTGCTGGAGCGTGCAGCCCAGTTCTGGGCGCACCCGGCGGGCGACGTGGTCGGCGAGCCGGGAGCCGCCGACCTGGAGCATCCTGAGCGAGCTCAGGTCCGTGCCGGGGTGCTCGCGGTGGTGGTCCAGCCAGCGCAGGGCGATGGCGGGGACCAGGGCGCTCGCGGTGACGCCCTCGCGCTCGATCAGCCCGAACGCCTTCTCCGGGTTGGGGGAGCCGAGGACCACCCGGCCGCCGCCCAGCAGCGTGCCGAGCAGGCCAGGGCAGGCGAGGGGGAAGTTGTGGCCGAGGGGCAGGGCGGCGAAGTAGACCGTGTCCGCACCGAATTCACAGACCTCGGCGCTGCGGCGGGCGTTGTAGAGGTAGTCGTCGTGGGTGCGGGCGATGAGCTTGGGCAGTCCGGTGGTGCCGCCGGAGAGCAGGAAGACGGCGATCGAGCGGCTGTCGGGACGGTAAGCGTCGACAGCGGCCCGCGATCCCGTCCTGTCGGGTTCCCCGCACAACTCCCGCAGGTCCACGGCGTCGCCGCCGACCTTCTCACCGAGTACCAGGATGTGCCGGAGAGTGGGCGACTCGCCGGCGATCTCGAACGCCATCGCCTGGTGGTCGTGGTCCTTGAGGACATCGGGGACGGCGACGGCCACCGCCTCGCTGTGCTCGACGAGATAGCCGATCTCGTGTCTGCGGTGCCCCGGCAGGGCCATCACCGGGATGACCCCGAGGCGCAGGCAGGCGTACGTGAGGATCACGAACTCGGCGGTGTTGGGCAGCTGCACCACGAGCCGGTCGTCGGGGCGCAGTCCGAGCGCGTCCAGGCGCACGGCGGCGGCGTCCGCGCGCTCGGCGAGTTCCCGGTAGGTCAGGCGGCGGTCGCCGTCGACGAGCGCGACCGCGTCGGGAGTGGCGTCGGCGGCGGCATGCAGCCGGTCGCCGAGTGCGGTGCCCTCCCAGTAGCCCTTCTCGGCGTAGCGGCGGGCGTACTCCGCGGGCCAGGGGACAGCACCCTTGCTGCTCGGCCTGGGCATGGTCGTTCTCCTTAGCGGCTCTGTGCGGGTGGAGCGGTGGGGACGATCACGGCGTCCAGGGCGATCAGCCCGTCGGCGGTGAGCCGCAGCGGGTTGATCTCGATTTCGGCGGTGTCCGGGCTCACGGCCAGCGCGGCGGCGAGCGCGGCGGCGACCCGCC
>NZ_NTGE01000106.1 GCF_002291145.1 Streptomyces sp. SA15 | reverse complement strand
CCGTGGTCGGCTTCGGGTCGCTGCCCTCCGAGACGCCGGAGGGCGACCGGCTCACCATGGACCTGGGCATACCCATGCCCCCGAGCCCGTACGGCCCCGCGCGAGGACGGCACGGGAACGAGCAGCACGGCCCCGTCGCCCGGCGCTCGCGGGCCATAAAGCCCCGCTCGCTGCTCCACCCGCACGGCCCCGTCGGCCCGTACCCGAGCCGCTTCGGCCCCCGCCCGGTGCGCTGCCCGCACAGCGCCGCCGACGTGCTCCCGAGCCCCTTCACGCCTCACCCGAGGCCCCGCCCACTCAGCCCCACCAGCCGGCGGCCGAGCCTCCTGGACGCCCGCTCGAAGCCCCGGAGGCCCATCCCCGTCAGAGCGCGCCAGAGCCTCCCGCAGCCCCGCCCGCACCGCCCCCGCCAGAGCCGTGCCGAGCGGTGCCGAAAGCGCCAGTGCGCCCCGTTCCTTGTGGGCCAGCAGCGCTGCCCGCGCCTCGTCCGCGTACCGAGCGGCCGCGTGCACGGCCGGCAGCCCCGGCGGCTCCGGAACCGGTCGCACCCGCCGCGGTACGGCCCCGCTCAGAACCGCACGGCACTCCGGGCAGAGCACCGTACGAGGCCTCCCGCAGCCTCCGCACTCGGCCGGCAGCACCAGGTCGGTGAGGTCCTGCCACCACCCCCGCATGCCCACCACTCTGCCAACGCCGACGCGACCCGGCCACCCCTGTGGAAAACACCCTGTGGATAACTCGAAACCGCGGCACAGAGGGCCCTCACCAGCGGAAATCCCGGCCCCCGCACAGCAACGGCCGCCTTCTGCCCGGGCTTCCCCCGGCAGAAGGCGGCCACTTCCCTCAGGCCCCTGAGCGACTTACCCCGGATAAACCGGCGCCGTCCCGTCCGCGTCCACCTTCTGCCACTGCGCCCCGGCCGGCAGCCGTACGATCCCGTCCTCCGAGTACGCGACCAGCGGCAGCTGGTCGTCCTCGGACGCGGCGATCTCCTTCACGCCCGTCAGTGCCGCGGGCGCGGGCCCCTCCGGCGTGGAGCCGTCGACCTGGACGTAGCGCAGCTGCTGCACACCGCCGTGCTCCCGCCCGACCACCACAAGCCGGCTGTCCCCGGCCCAGGACATGGCCGTGACCTCTTCCAGCTCCGGCGTCGCGGACCGCAGCTCCTGGACCGACGGCGGATCCTGGGACTTCTCGTCCCGCTCGATCCGCCCGATGAACAGCGATTGCTCGCCGTCCTTCTCCACGACGAGCGCGATCCGCACTCCGTCGGCGGCCACCCGCACGTCCTTGATACGCCCGTCCAGCCTCGGCGTCTTCACCTCCAGCGGCTCACCAGCGCCCTCCCGCAGCACCAGCAGCCGCGGATTGCGCGGGTCGCGGTCGGCCACCCACAGGTCACCCCGCGCGTCCCAGCTCGGTGCCGTCAGCCGGTCCTGCTCCGTCGCGCCCTCGCTGAGCAGCACCGGATCGCCGAGCGAACCGCCCGACACCAGCGACCCGACGTACAGCGCCTTGCCGTCGGCGCCGACCCCGGCCGCGGCGTGCTCGTCGCGTGAGACCGCCACCGACCGCAGCTGCTTGTCGCCCTCGCCCAGCGCCCCCGGCACCGGATCGGGCTTCGTGCTGTCGCCGCCGGCCGGTATCCGCACGAGCCGGTGCTTGCCGTCGACGAAGTACAGGTACTCGGGCTGCTGCACGGATCCGCGCGCGGCGACGGCATCGGCATCGGCATCGGTGAGCCCGCACAGCTGTTTGCCGTCCGCCTGCAGCTCGACCTCGTCCACTGCGGGCGTGAGGTCGCTCAGGGTGAACAGAAGCTGGGCCGCCATCTCGTCACACCGGTCCGAACCGACCCGGGCGGCCTTGTCGTTCAGCGGCACGGTCAGCTTGTTCTGGTCGTCCGGCGTCAGCGAGCCGACACCCTTCCTCAGCTGCGTCCCGGTGGGAAAGCTGGACCTGACGACCTGCCCGAGCCAGGTCGTGGGCCCGTTCAGCAGGGAGCGCACCATGTGAGTCATGGGGTCCACACGCTCGCGCACGTACACGGGATCGGCGACGGCCACGGTCTGCGAGGTCGTGCCCTCCGTCTTGTTCGAGGCGAAGTAGTACTTGTCGACGGAGGTGTAGTTGCGCTCGAAGTCCGACTTGCCCATGACGACACCCTGCGGCAGCCCGTCGATGCGCCACTGCTCGGTCTTCTGGTCCCGAACGAGGTGCACCGACTGCGTGTAGTTCCCGTCGGCAGGCGCGTACGACTGCCGCGCGTCCACCATGGCGACCTTGGTGCCCGTCAGCGCGTACAAGACGTCGTCGGCGTCCTCCCGGTCCCCCGAACGCTCGGGCGCGAAGCCCGGCCCGTTCGCCAGCACGGTGGTCGACAGCTCCGGTTGCCACTTCCGCGCGGCATCGGCGGTCAGGTACTTGCGAGCCGTCTCGTAGTTCGGATCGTCACTGGTCAGCGCCTCCAGGAAACCCTGCACGATCTCCGTGGTGGACGCGTCCTCCGGGGGCGGCATGGCGAAGACCCGCACCTGCGTGTCCTGACGCGACGTGGCCTCGACACCCCGCATGTCCCCCCTGTCGGGCATCGAGGCGCACCCCGCCAGCAGCACAGCGCCACAGGCGACGTACGCCGCCACGCGCCCCGGCCTGCGCCGGGTGCCCCCCTCGCGGTCAGCGCCCACGGAATGCCTCCCCTTGCTCGTACGACTCCTCCGACCCGGCGTCCGGACGGCTCGCGGCCTCACTCCGTGGCCCGTCCCCGGTGGGTGCCGTGTCGTCCGGCCGTCGCGGGCTCGACGCGGGCCGGGACACCACGCGCGCGCCGTTGCCGGGCAGCGCCGTCGGGTCGGCCGTGGGCACGGCGGCGGCCGACCGCGGCACGATCGGATCCCGCGAGGACACCGTGTCGCCCATCGGCTGGGCCGGCACGGTGGCCACCTTTTCCCCGCCCCCGCGCGGCAGACCGGCGTCATTAAGTCCACGATTACGCCGCGAGTCCTTGGGCTCCAGCGGTATCGGGGAGCCCCGCAACGGCTCGTCCGCGGTCCGCGGCAACGTCAGCCGGAACTGCGAGCCACCGCCCGGCTCGCCCCACGCCTGCAGCCAGCCCCCGTGCAAACGCGCGTCCTCCAGAGCGATCGACAGCCCCAGTCCCGTACCACCGGTGGTACGCGCGCGTGCCGGGTCGGCCCGCCAGAAGCGGCTGAAGACGCGGGTCGCCTCGCCGGGCTTCAGCCCGACGCCGTAGTCGCGCACCGCGACCGCGACCGCCCCGCCCGCCGCGGCCAGCTTGACGACGACGTCCTTGCCCTCGCCGTGCTCCACGGCGTTGACGACGAGGTTGCGCAGCACCCGTTCCACGCGCCGGGCGTCGGCCTCGGCGACGATGGGCTGCTGGTCGCCCACGATCCGAACCTTCGTACCCTTGCGCTCGGCCAACGGCTCGGCCCCGCTGACGACCCGCCGGACGACCTCCCTGAGGTCGATCGGCTCGGCCTCCAGCGCCGCCGCTCCCGCGTCGAAGCGGCTGATCTCCAGCAGATCCGCGAGCAGCGACTCGAACCGGTCGAGCTGGTCGGCGAGCAGCTCCGCCGACCGCGCGGTCACGGGATCGAAGTCCTCGCGCGCCTCGTGGATGACGTCCGCGGCCATCCGTACGGTCGTCAACGGCGTCCGCAGCTCGTGCGACACGTCCGACACGAACCGCCGCTGCATCCGCGACAGGTCCTCCAGCTGCTGGATCTTCAGCTGAAGGTTCTGCGCCATCTTGTTGAAGGCCTCGCCGAGCCGCGCGATGTCGTCCTCGCCGGTGACCTTCATGCGTTCCTGCAGTCGCCCGGCGGACAGCCGCTCGGCGATCCCGGCGGCCATCCGCACCGGGGTGACGACCTGGCGCACCACGAGCCACGCGATGGCCCCGAGAAGTACGACGACGAAGAGCCCGGCCGTCGCCAGGGTCCCCTTGACCAGGCTCAGCGACTTCTCCTCCTGGCTGAGCGGGAAGAGGTAGTACAGCTGGTACGGGTCGCTGTTCGGGTCGTTGACCTGCTTGCCGATGACCAGGGCCGGCTGGGACTCCTTGCCGGCGGTGGGGTTGTAGATGATGCGGGTGTAGCTCTGGGCCGCCGCCGTACTGCTGTCGATCCGCTCCCGCAGATCCTCGGGCACGCTCGCCGTCGGGTTCACGCCGCCGGAGGCCCGGGGCCCGCGCCCGCTGCCGCTGTCGTCGTCCGCGGGGAGGGTCACCACGTCGAAGGCGCCCTGGCCGCCGCTGGACAGCGAGAACACGAGGTCGCTCATCCACTGGATGACGTTCTGCTCCGGGTGGCCGTCCGCCGAGGTGCCGTCGTCACCGGTCCCGGCCCCCGCCTCGTCCGCGCTCTGCTTGGCCACCGCGAACCCGCCGGTGGCCTGGCTCTGCGAGGCCTTCACCTTGGCGTCCAGCAGGCCGTTGCGCACCTGCCCGATGACGACGAAGCCCAGCAGCAGGACGACGCCCAGCGACATCAGCAGCGTCGTGACGACGACCTTGAGCTGGATGTTGCGCCGCCACAGCCGCATGACGGGCAACAGCGGCCGCCGCACCCAGCGCATGAACAACCGCAGGACCGGACTGCCCTGGACCCCGCCCTGCAGCAGCCCGCCTTCCAGGAGGAACTGCCCCCAGCGGGAGCCCGCCGTCTGCCGGCCGACAGGCCGCCCCGCGCGGGCACCGGACCGGCCGGGCGCCGAAGCGGCACTGTCCCCCGTCACGTCAGCTCGGCCCCGCCTTGTAACCGACGCCACGGACGGTCACCACGATCTCCGGCCGCTCCGGATCCTTCTCGACCTTCGACCGCAGCCGCTGCACATGCACGTTCACCAGACGGGTGTCCGCGGCGTGCCGGTAACCCCACACCTGCTCGAGCAGCACCTCACGCGTGAACACCTGCCACGGCTTGCGCGCGAGCGCCACCAGCAGGTCGAACTCCAGTGGCGTCAGCGCGATCGAATGCCCGTCCCGCTTCACGGAGTGACCGGCCACGTCGATGACCAGGTCACCGATGGCCAGCTGCTCGGGCGCGGGCTCCTCAGACCTCCTCAGCCGCGCCCGGATCCGCGCCACCAGCTCCTTGGGCTTGAACGGCTTCACGATGTAGTCGTCGGCGCCCGACTCCAGGCCCACGACGACATCGACGGTGTCGCTCTTGGCCGTGAGCATCACGATCGGCACACCCGACTCCGCCCTGATCAGACGGCACACCTCGATGCCGTCCCGTCCGGGCAGCATGAGATCGAGCAGCACAAGATCGGGCTTGGTCTCACGGAATGCGGCCAGCGCCTTGTCGCCGTCGGCTACAAAAGACGGCTCAAAACCTTCACCACGCAGCACAATGCCGAGCATCTCGGCCAGTGCGGTGTCGTCGTCGACGACAAGGACTCGTCCCTTCATGAATGCCATCATCCCATTAACTAAATCGTTACCTGGCGTGACCTGTCACACAGCTCGGCGAGCGCCTCGGCGGTCACGGGCGATACGGCGCCCTCCTCGGTGACGATCGCCGTCACCAGCTCGGGCGGCGTCACGTCGAACGCCGGGTTGTACGCCTGGGTCCCCAGGGGTGCCACCGGTATCCCGCCTCCCGTTTCCGCTCCCACCACCGGCACCTGGGGTGCTGTGACCTCGGTCACTTCATGACCGGGGCGCTGCTCGACCTCGATGGATGCCCCGTCCGGCGTGTCCGGATCCACCGTCGTCACCGGCGCCACCACGATGAACGGCACATGGTGATACCGCGCGAGCACCGCGAGCGGATAGCTCCCCACCTTGTTCGCCACCGAACCGTCGGCCGCGATGCGGTCCGCCCCGATCAGCACCGCATCCACCTCCCCGGCCGCGAACAGCGAGCCCGCCGCGTTGTCGGTCAGCAAGGTGTACGCCATACCGCTGCGAGCCGCCTCGTACGCCGTCAGGCGAGCACCTTGCAGCAACGGACGCGTTTCGTCCACCCACAGGCGCCGGAGCCGCCCCGCCCGGTGCGCCGCGAGCGCCACCGCGAACGCCGTCCCCTCCCCGCCCGACACCAGCGACCCGGTGTTGCAGTGGGTGAGGATCCGGTGCCCGCCGCCGGGCAGCAGCTCGTCCAACAACGCCAGCCCCCGCTCGGCCATCCGGGCGCTGGCCTCGGCATCCTCCCGGTGCAGCCTGCGCGCCGCGGCCAACGCCGCCTCGGCGGCCTGCCGGGCATCACCGCCCTTGCCGAGCTCCGCGCGGTACGCGGACTGCGCCCTGCGCACACCGACGGCGAGGTTCACCGCGGTGGGACGCGCACCCGCCAGCGCGGTCGCGGCGTCGTCCACGTCGAAGCCCCGGGCAGCCGCGAGCGCGACGCCGTACGCCCCGGCGATGCCGAGCAGCGGCGCCCCGCGCACGGCGAGCGAACGGATCGCCTCCACCAGCGCGGGCGCATCCGTGCAGACCAGTTCGACCTCCTCGGCCGGCAGCCTCGTCTGGTCGAGAAGCACCAGTACGGGGCCTTCGGGTGGCTCGTCCCAACGGATCGCCGGTATCTCGGTCGGCCGGTTGTCCTCGCCGCTGTGCGCGTACTGATCAGCCATGCGGTCAGTCTGCCCCTTATCCGGCGGACAATTGAAGGTGTGCAGCCCATACCGCGGCTGGTCCGTAGACGACCGCCCCATGGCACGATGGCTGCCAACCTGCCGCCGCGACCGCGGACGGGCACCGTGAAGGAGCGACGATGAACGACACTCCGGGCTGGGCCTCGCCCGGATCCGCCCCGTCCGACGGGCACGAACCCGGCGCGTCCGGCCCCGCCGAACCCGCCGACCGGCCGGGCGCCGCCAACCCCACGGAGCAGCCGGGACCGGAGCCGCAGGACACCGGCTCGAAGTGGTCCAAGGAGCAGCCGCCACCGAGCCAGTGGTCCGCGCCCACCGGCCCCACGACCCCTGACCAGCCCCCGCCACCCCCACCGCCCGGCCCGGGCTGGGGCACCCCGCCCCCCGCCGGCCCCGGCGGATACGGGGGCTACGGACCCCCCGGCGGGAGCGGCGGCAGTGGTGGCTACGGCGGCTGGGGCGGCGGCTACGGCCCTCCCGGCGGTTACGGCGGCTGGGGCGGCCCCCCGCCCGCGGCCAAGCCCGGCGTGATCCCGCTCCGCCCCCTCGGCGTGGGCGAGATCCTCGACGGCGCGGTCTCCACCATGCGCAGCTACTGGCGCACGGTCCTGGGCATCTCGCTGACCGTCGCGGTGGTCACCGAGATCGTCGTCATCCTGCTCCAGGGCTTCGTCCTCAATGACACCGCCGACGCCGAGGCCCTCAACGACCCGAGCGCCACACTCGACGAACTCACCCGTGCCATGGGCGACGCCATGCTCGGCTCCGCAGTCGTCCTCCTGATCTCCCTGATCGGCACGGTCCTGGCGACCGCCCTGCTCACAACCGTCACCAGCCGCGCGGTGCTCGGCAAACCCGTCACCACCGGCGAGGCCTGGCGCGACGCCCGCCCGCAGGTGTTGAAGCTGTTGGGCCTGATCCTCCTCCTGATGCTCATCGCCGCCGGAATCGTCTTCGTGGGCACCCTGCCCGGCATCCTCGTGGCCGTCTCGGGCGAGGGCGCGGGAGGCGCCGCGCTCGCCGTCCTGGGCGGCCTGGGCGCCGGTGTCGTCGCCGTGTGGCTGATGATCCGCTTCTCCCTGTCCTCGCCCGCACTGATGCTGGAGAAGCAGGGCATCGTGAAGTCGATGAGCCGCTCCGTGAAGCTGGTCCGCGGCTCCTGGTGGCGCGTGTTCGGCATCCAGCTTCTCGCGGCGATCATCGCGAACATCGTCGCCGCGATCGTCGTCATCCCCTTCACCTTCCTCGCCGCGGCACTGAGCGGCGACGGCGTCGGCGGCTTCCTGGAAGGCACCGGCGACCTCGGCTGGACGTTTCTCATCATCAGCGGGATCGGTTCGGTGATCGGCTCCATGATCACGTTCCCGATCACGGCCGGTGTCACCGTGCTCCTCTACATCGATCAGCGCATCCGCCGCGAAGCCCTCGACCTCGAACTGGCCCGCGCGGCCGGCGTCCAGGACTACGGCACCGGCACCATCCCAGGGAGCTGACGAAGTGAGCCTGGCAGGGGGAGTCCTCACGGCGGTACCGGCGCTGCCGCACGCCGCCGGATCGGCCGTACGGACGGTGCTGCGGGCTGGCGACCCGGCCGTACGTGCCATGCTGCGCGTCGGCGACACATCCCTGCTGTCGCTCTCCCGCTCGAGCGACGAACCGCCGTTGACGATCCCCCGCGACCCCGCGCGGGAAGCGGCCCGGCGTGAGCTGACCAAGCGCATGTACCACGAGAACGACCCCGGCCTCTTCCAACGCGCGCTGGACGCCTTCTGGGACTGGGTCGACAAGCTGTTCAACACCGCCTCGGCAGCGACACCCGGCGGGGCGCTCGGCCTGGTCGTCGTCATCGTGGCCGTCCTCGCGGTCCTGGGCGCTCTGTGGTGGCGCCTGGGCACTCCGCGCCGCGAGCCCACTTCCGCCGCCACCCTGTTCGACGACCGGCCCCGCAGCGCCGCCGAGCACCGCGCGGCCGCCGAGGCACACGCCGCCCAGGCCCACTGGAACCAGGCCGTCCAGGAGCGCATGCGCGCCATCGTCCGCTCCCTGGAAGAACGCGCCCTGCTCGACGCCCGCCCGGGCCGCACCGCCGACGAGGCGGCCGCGGAGGCGGGGCGGACCCTGCCTTCGCACGCGGACCGGCTACGCGCCGCCGCCCGGGACTTCGACGACGTCACATACGGCGGACGGACGGCGACCGAGCAGTCGTACCACCGAACCGCCGAACTCGACCGCGCCCTGGAGCGCACCAAACCGCAGCTCGCGAGCAGCAGCCACAGGGCGGCCCACAACGCCCGCCAGGGAGCCGCCGAATGACCACCGAGGCCACGCCTCCGTCCACTTCGGCCTCGCCCACCGCACGCCAGGTGTGGACCCGCACGCGAGGCGTCGTGGTCGCCCTGGTGCTCCTCCTTGCGGCGGCCGTCACAATCGCCGTGATCCGCTCCGACGCCCGGCACGGCAACCTCGACCCGCGCTCCGCCGACCCCTCCGGCAGCCGAGCCGTAGCCGAACTCCTCGCCGACCGTGGCGTCTCCACGCGCGTGGTCACGACCCTGGAGGAAACCCGCGCCGCCGCCGGCCCCGACACCACCCTCCTCGTCGCCGTCCCCGACCAGCTGACGCACCGCCAACAGAGCCGACTGCATTCCGCGACCACCGATTCCGGCGGACGCACCGTCCTCGTCGCCCCCGGCAGCTGGTCCGTCGAACGGCTCGCCCCCGGCGTCGTCGCGGACCCCGCCACCAGCCTCGAATCGGCACTCACCCCCGACTGCGACCTGCCCGCCGCCCGGCGCGCGGGCACCGCCGACACGGGCGGCATCCGCTACACCGCCACCCGGCCCGACGCCGACGAGTGCTACCCCAGCGAGCGCCTGGCCACCCTGGTGCGCGTCCCGGAGGCGACCGGGAACGGTGACACCGTCGTACTCGGCGCGCCCGACATCCTCCACAACGACCGCCTCGACGAGCAGGGCAACGCCTCGCTCGCCCTCCAACTCCTCGGCTCCCGCCCCCATCTGGTCTGGTACCTCCCCTCGCTCTCCGACACCACGGCCGCCGACACCGACGACGAACGCAGCTTCTTCGACCTTCTCCCCTCGGGCTGGCTATGGGGCACGCTGCAGCTCTTCATCGCCGCCGCCCTCGCCGCCCTCTGGCGGGCACGCCGACTCGGCCCTCTCGTGCCCGAAAAACTCCCCGTGGCGATCCGCGCCTCAGAAACCGTCGAAGGCCGCGCCCGCCTCTACCGCAAGGCGAACGCCCGCGATCGCGCCGCCGCCGCTCTTCGCTCCACCACCCGCACCCGCCTCGCCCCCCTCGTAGGCGTCCCCGTCGCCCAGGCGCACGCGCCCGAAGCCTTGCTCCCCGCCCTGTCCGCCCATCTCCGCGGTCACGGAGACGGACAGGCCCTGCAGTCCCTCCTCTACGGCCCGCCGCCTGGCGACGACGCCGCCCTCGTCTCTCTCGCCGACCAACTCGACGCCCTCGAAAGAGAGGTACGCCGTCCATGATGGACCCGACCACTGACAACGCCGGGCAGACCGGGGACCCGGGCAACGCCCGAGCCGCCCTGGAGGCCCTGCGCGCCGAGATCGCCAAGGCCGTGGTCGGCCAGGATCCCGCCGTGACCGGCCTCGTCGTCGCTCTCCTCTGCCGCGGACACGTACTACTGGAAGGAGTCCCCGGAGTCGCGAAAACGTTGCTCGTCCGCGCCCTGGCATCCGCACTCGAACTCGACACCAAGCGCGTCCAGTTCACCCCGGACCTGATGCCGAGCGACGTCACGGGCTCCCTGGTCTACGACACGCGCACCGCCGAGTTCTCCTTCCAGCCCGGCCCGGTCTTCACCAACCTCCTCCTGGCCGACGAGATCAACCGCACCCCGCCGAAGACCCAGTCCTCTCTCCTGGAAGCCATGGAGGAACGCCAGGTCACGGTCGACGGCACACCTCGCCCGCTCCCCGACCCGTTCCTGGTCGCCGCGACCCAGAACCCGGTCGAGTACGAAGGCACCTATCCCCTCCCCGAAGCCCAGCTGGACCGCTTCCTCCTCAAGCTGACGATCCCGCTCCCCTCCCGCGAGGACGAGATCAATGTCCTCACCCGCCACGCCGAGGGCTTCAACCCACGCGACCTGCACGCCGCCGGTGTACGCCCAGTAGCAGGCCCCGCCGCTCTGGAAGCCGCCCGATCCGCGGTGGCAAAAACGGCGGTCTCCCCCGAAATCACGGCCTACGTGGTCGACATCTGCCGAGCCACTCGCGAATCGCCGTCTCTCACCCTCGGCGTCTCCCCCCGCGGCGCCACTGCCCTCCTCGCGACATCCCGCGCCTGGGCCTGGCTGACAGGCCGCGACTACGTCATCCCCGACGACGTCAAAGCACTCGCCCTCCCCACCCTTCGTCACCGAGTACAGCTCCGCCCGGAGGCCGAGATGGAAGGCGTGACGGCCGACTCCGTCATCAACGCGATCCTCGCCCACGTCCCCGTCCCCCGCTGATGGCGCTCACCGGACGCGCCGCGCTCCTCGCGGCCCTAGGCTCCCTCCCCGTCGGCATCTGGGAACCCGGCTGGACCGGCCTCCTCGCGGTCAACGCCCCCCTGGCCGTGGCGTGCGCCTGCGATTTCGCGCTGGCAGCACCCGTACGACGCCTCGGCCTCACCCGCTCGGGCGACACCTCCGTACGCCTGGGTGACACCGCCGACGTCACCCTCACGGTCACCAACCCGTCCCGCCACCCGCTCCGTGCGCGCCTCCGCGACGCCTGGCCTCCCAGCAGTTGGCAGCCCGGCACGGAAATCCCGGCTTCCCGTCACCGTTTGACGGTTCCGGCCGGCGAGCGCCGACGCATCACCACACACCTACGCCCCACCCGCCGCGGCGACCGCCAGGCCGACCGCGTCACGATCCGCTCCTACGGCCCTCTCGGCCTCTTCTCCCGCCAAGGCACCCACCAGGTTCCCTGGACCGTACGCGTCCTGCCACCCTTCACCAGCCGCAAACACCTGCCTTCCAAGCTGGCCCGCCTGCGCGAGCTGGACGGCCGCACCAGTGTGCTCACTCGCGGCGAAGGCACGGAATTCGACAGCCTGCGCGAGTACGTCCCCGGCGACGACACCCGCTCCATCGACTGGCGCGCCACAGCCCGCCAGTCCGCGGTCGCCGTACGCACCTGGCGCCCCGAACGCGATCGCCACATCCTCCTGGTCCTCGACACCGGCCGCACCTCGGCCGGCCGCGTGGGCGATGCCCCCCGCCTCGACGCCTCCATGGACGCCGCCCTGCTCCTGGCGGCACTCGCATCCCGAGCCGGCGACCGCGTAGACATGCTCGCCTACGACCGCCGGGTACGCGCCCTCGTCCAGGGCCGCACAGCAGGCGACGTCCTTCCGGCCTTGGTCAACGCGATGGCGACACTGGAACCCGAACTCGTCGAAACGGACGCCCGAGGACTCACAGCGACAGCACTCCGGACGGCACCTCGCCGATCCTTGATCGTCCTGCTGACCACCCTCGACGCGGCCCCGGTCGAAGAAGGCCTGCTGCCCGTCCTCTCTCGACTCACCCAGCGCCACACCATCCTGCTGGCATCGGTAGCGGACCCTCACATCGCCCGCATGGCCACAGCCCGCGGAAACACAGAAGCAATCTACGAGGCCGCAGCCGCCGCCCACTCCCAAGCCGAACGCCATCGCACTGCGGAGCAACTCCGCCGCCACGGCGTGACGGTCATCGACGCGACACCGGACGATCTGGCGCCAGCACTGGCAGACGCCTATCTGGCACTGAAGGCGGCGGGCCGCCTGTAATTGCGCGCGGCGCCCACCGCGCCGTGCCTTAACGACTCTGAAATGCAGAAAACCCCGCACCATCCCGGTACGGGGTTTTCTCAAGAATTGTTCGGCGGCGTCCTACTCTCCCACAGGGTCCCCCCTGCAGTACCATCGGCGCTGTAAGGCTTAGCTTCCGGGTTCGGAATGTAACCGGGCGTTTCCCTCACGCTATAACCACCGAAACACTATGAA
>NZ_NTGE01000171.1 GCF_002291145.1 Streptomyces sp. SA15 | reverse complement strand
CACGGCGGCGGCCTCGGGGCCGAACCTGGCGACGGCACAGGCCAGTCTGTGCACGAGCGCGGCCGTGCGCTGTGCACGAGCGCGGCCGTGCGCGGGTCGGCGAGCTGCTCGCAGGCGGCGTCGGCGGCCTCGGGCAGCCCGCCGACGACGGGGTCCGCGCCCCGGGCGACGAGGTCCAGCCGGGTGGGCTCATACGGCGGAAGCTCGGCGTCGAGGGCGAAGATCCGGTGCAGGGTGTCCGGGTCGGGCATCTCGTCGCGTACGGCGAGGGTGGGGATCTGGGCCGCGTAGGCGCGCAGGTTGGCCAGCGGGCTGGCGTCGATCACCCGGACCACCGCCGTGTCGCGCTGGAGTTTCTGGAACAGCCCAGCGCCCGGCGCCTGTTCGCGCAGGACCGAGCGGGTGGCGAGCACGGTCGCGCAGCGCCGGACCAGTTCGTCGCTCGCCTCCGCCACCACGTGCTTGGCGGCCAGGGCCCACACGCTGAACACCTCGGGTACGACGTGGACGCCCCGGGCGGCGGCCAGCGCGACCGCGTCCGCCGCCAGCAGCGCCGCCGAGGCGACGGCCAGTTCACGGCGGGCGTGGGGTGTCTCGGCCAGGGGCGTGCCGGAGGTGCGGCGCCCTTCGGTGATACGGCGTTCGTGGGCGAAGCCCAGGGTGAGGCGCAGCGCGCTGTCCGCGATGCCCAGGCTGCCGGCCATGCTCATCAGGCGGACGGCCTGCTGGGCGAGGATGGCCACTTCCAGGCCCTCGCCGACCTTGCCCACCAGGGCGTCCTCGGGCACCGGAAGTCCAGTGAAGCGCAGCCGCGCGGTGTCCACGCCGCGCATGCCTCCGGTGCGCGGGGCGGATTCGCGGAGCAGCCCGTCCGCCTCGGGATCCAGCAGGTATGCGGAGAACGCGCCCGGCCCGCGCTCACCGGTGCGGGCCACCACGTAGACGGCCTCGCACCGCATGCCGTTGCCGACCATCCACTTCTCGCCGTGCAGCCGCCCGTCCTCGTCGAGGCGCACCTCGCCCGCCAGCAGATCGCTGCCGTGCGCGGCCTCGGTCAGGGCGAACCCCACCGAGCCGCCACGGCTCAGGATCTCCGCCACCCGCCGACGCTGCTCCTCGCTGCCGTGCAGCTGGAGGCAGGTCGCGGCGATGATGCTGAACATCGTGCCCGGCATGACGTTCACGTCCCGGCGGGCCGCCGCGCGCACCAGGGTCAGGCTGCGGTCGAACGAGTCGAACGCACCGCCCCACTCCTCGGGCAGGTAGTTGAGGTGGAAGCCCGCCGAGACCAGCGCGCGGCACAGGTCGTCGGGGTGGGCGTCGACCTCGTCCCGGGCGACGGCGGCGGCGAAACCGTACGGGTTGCCCGAGTCCCCGGGATCCCCGAGCAGCTTCTCCACGTCCCGCGGTGTCAGCCCGCTCATCCGGCGGCCTCCATGAGGGCGGCCGGCTCCATCGGCACCGGGCGGTAGTCCGCCGCGGACGCCGGGATGGTCACGCCCGCGGTGGCCAGCTGGGCGATCCGGGTGTGGAAGGCCGCGCCCCGCATCAGATGGTGCGCCACATCGGCCACCGTCCTGTTCTCGGGGGTCTTGAGATAGCTGCCGGAGACCCAGGCGTTGAAGCTGCCCATCGCCGGGCCGCACCAGATCTGGTAGTCGGCCTTCCGGTCGGCCTGCCCGGTCACCGCCCAGCGCGAGGCCATGCCCAGGTACCAGCGGAACACCAGCGCCATCTTCCGTTTGGGGCTGTCGGAGGCCCGGCGCAGCTGGTCGGGGTCACGCCGGCTGAAGTACTCGACACACTCCTTCCAGACGTCCTCCAGCGGACGCCGGAAGACCTGGGACTCCAGGCGCTCGCGCTCCTCGTCGGGCAGTGCGTGCAGGCCGTCGTACGCCTGGTACAGCCGGTACAGCTGCTGGGCCCGCATCGCGAACATCGAGCCCCGGCGCAGAACTTGGAGTTCCACGCCCATCTCGAACATGTCGGCCGCCGGCGCCATCACGCAGTCCGTGACGTCCGCCTGCGCGAGCAGCGCGCGGGCGGCCGAAGAGGTACCGGACTCCAGACACGACTGGTTGACGGAACCCGTCACCACATAGGCGGCGCCCATCGCGAAGGCCGCGGCGACGGCGGTCGGCGTGCCGAGGCCGCCGGCCGCCCCGACCCGGATCGGGGTGGTGTAGCGGTGCTCGTGCTGGATGTGGTCGCGCAGTCGCAGGATCACCGGGAAGAGCGCCGGGAGCGGACGGCGGTCGGTGTGACCGCCGGAGTCCGCCTCCACGGTGATGTCGTCGGCTAGCGGCAGGTGGTGGGCGAGCCGCGCCTGCTCATGGGTGATCAGACCGTCCCGCAGCAGGGTGTCGACCAATGTGGCCGGTGCCGGGCGCATGAACCGCTCGGCGGTCTCGGCCCGGGACACCTTGGCGATGACCTTGTGGTCGGCCACGATCCGGCCCGAGGGATCCCGCCTGAGCCCGGCCAGCCGGTAGCGGACCAGATGCGGCGTCAGACCGAGGAAGGCGGAGGCCTCCACACACCGCACGCCGTGCCGCAGGAACAGCTCGACCGCCTCCCGCTCCAGCCGTTCCTCGCTGGGACTGTGGATCAGGTTGACGGCGTACGGCAGCCCGGGGATCTCGGCGGCGAACCGGGCCAGCGCCTTCTCGATGGTCCGCGGCAGCAGGCCGGCCGCGCCGAAGGAGGCGAGGAAGCCCTGCTCGGCCAGGGCGATCACCAGGTCGGCGGAGGCGATACCGCCGGCCATCGCGCCGGCCATGTACGACTGCCGTACTCCGTGCGCGACGCGGAACTCGACGGAGCCGAGCCGGTGCGGGGGCAGGGCGGGGGCGGCGGCCAGGATGCCCGGCCCGTCTCCGCCAGGCGCGGCCGTGCCTCCGGCGGCCGCGCCGATGCCCTGCGCCGTGGACACGATGAAGCAGGGCTGCTCGACCTGGGACAGGACCTGGTGGATCCCGGCCGGATCGACGCTCGGGTACCCGTCTCCGTACCAGCGGAGCGGGGCCTGTGTCGTGCTCATGGGTAGACGATCTCCTCGGCTCTGCCGGACGTCAGTCGGCTTCGGGGCGGACTTCGATGGCCACGTCGGTGAGTTCGTAGATGCGCAGGCCCGGCTTCCACAGATCCGCGTCGGCGATCAGCAGCAGCCGGTCCGCCTGCCTGCGGACCTCCTTGACGTGCACGTCGAAGAACAGCTCGCGGTCGTCGCGCAGGATCTGGCCCCGGTACTTCCAGGACATCTCCACGTCGGTGGCCATGGCGAAGCGGGGCCGGGGCATGCCCTCGGCGAGGTTCTGCTCCAGGACGAACAGGCGCATCGCCTGCAGCACCGCCTCGACACCCAGCGAGCCGGGCATCACCGGGTCGCGGTGGAAGTGGCAGTCGAAGTACCACTCGTCGGGGCGGATCCCGCGGTGCCCGTGCAGGTAGCCCGCGCCGTGGCGGCCTCCGTCCGCCACCAGGTCGACCCGGTCCACCAGGTCGAACCGGCCGCCGGGCAGGTGGAGTTCACCTGAGGGGTCCTGGAAGACGGGCGAACCCTCGCCCAGCTCGATGCGCTTCACGCGCTGAGCCGCCGGCTGCTCCGCCTCGATCCACGGCTGGACGTAGGTGCCGCTGTCGAGGCCCACCTGGTTGGAGAGGGCGGCGGCGTTGAAGTACCCGAACAGCGACTCGCCGGTGTAGAAGACCTCGCCGTCGGCGGACAGCTCGTAGGAGAAGTTCTGCAGCACCGCTCCGGACACCACGCTCGTCATCAGCAGCTTCGAGCGGTGGCGGACGGTCTTGCCGCGCAGGTCGATGTCCTTGACCAGCGTGGCGCGGCCGTCGAGGTTGCGGATGGAGTACTCCTCCTCGGGCTCGCGCAGGGTGGCGCCCAGGTAGTAGCCGAGGAAGATGGCGGCCTGCAGCGAGCTCTCCATGTACACGCAGTTCGGCATGTACGGCGAGGAGTTCTCGCGGTAGTACCAGGCGTCGTCCGGCGAGTCGTACTCGGTGACCATCTCCGAGCCGGGGCTCAGGTCGCCGCGCGTGCCCTTGAGGGACATGACCCGGTCGACGAACTGGAAGTCGCCGTTGGGGATGTAGGGGGCGCGGGAGTCGCGGTAGATCTCGAATTCCGGGCCCATCGCCATGTCCAGCAGGCCCTTGGCGGAGTGGGCCAGGTGCAGTTCGTTGATCATGGCGGGCTCGCCGTCGCGGTTGCGGCGGCCGAGGAACTCCGGGACGCCGCCGGTCTCCGGCCGGTACGGCGTGCCGGGCTTCTCCACGATCTGCAGGCCGAGGTTCTGCATCCGCACCACCGGCTTGTCCCCGAGGTAGATCAGGACGTCCGCGATCACCGTGGGCCTCGGCAGCAGGGTCAGCTCGGTGACCTCCACCTCGTAGCGGATCTCGGCGTCCTTCGGGGTGA
The DNA here is from genome assembly GCF_002291145.1 of Streptomyces sp. SA15. Taxonomy (GTDB): domain Bacteria; phylum Actinomycetota; class Actinomycetes; order Streptomycetales; family Streptomycetaceae; genus Streptomyces. The sequence goes on along the minus strand of NZ_NTGE01000171.1, from coordinate 8,780 downwards.
CCTGGCCGCGCACCTGGACATCGATGCGCCGGTCGGTCACCGTCTGGAAGCGCGCGTCCGGCAGCGTGAGGTGCATGCCCTGGTGCATCAGGTAGATCTGCAGCAGCTGGACGGCACCCTCGGCGATCAGGGAACCGGCGAGCACCGGGTCGTCCGGGAAGTGGCAGGTGAAGTACCAGCCGTCCGGCTGAAGATGCTTGACGGCACTGAGCGAGCCCAGCTCGCACGGCCCGCCCTTGCGGTCGATGCTGACCTCGTCGACCATGCGCAGCCGCTCGTCCGGCAGACGCAGCGCCGGGTTGATGCCCGGGTCCTGCGCGTGGTCGGGGCCGAAGACCTCCCCGGGCTTGCCTTGCGCGAGCAACTCCAGGTCGCCTGCGTCCAGTTGGTGCTTCCGGGCGTAGGCGAGGGGCTTGAACGTGCCCTTCGGCAGGGCGGCGCGGCGGGCCCGGTCCTTGTCGGTGAGGACGATGCCGAGCGGGGTGTCCAGCTCCTGCTTGCTGAAGAAGCCTGCGCAGGCGTCCCGGAGTTCGAGGATCAGCTCGTCGTCCGCGTAGCAGTCGTAGCTGAAGAAGAAAATCGTGGTGTCGCCCTGGTGGACGAACCGGTCGATCGAGATCTCGTAGCGGAGCGTCTGCCCGGTCGTGGGCAGTCCGCCGCGGAAGGTCAGCGAGCTGTCGAGCAGCCGGTAGACCCGCTCGCCCTTGTTGCGGAAGTCGATGCCGAGGTAGCTGACGAGCAGCAGGTCGCACTGGCCCGACTCCACGGTCACCGCGGGCGGCACCCCGCCGTCTACGGCGTACCAGGCGTCCTCGGGCACGTGGTACTCGGTGGTGATGCGGGAGGGCTCGAGGACACCGGGCTTGGCGTCCAGCTCGGTGACCCGGGTGACGAAGTGGTACGGCGGTGCCGGCAGCCGCACCCGGGCCGCGAAGGTGTCGATCTCGGCGAACTCGGGGCCGAAGACGTTGGCGAGGGAACCGGTCGCGAACTCGAGCAGGTCGGCCTCGTCCCAGATGACGCCCTCGATCACGCCGTCGTGGTCCTCGCCCTGCGGTGGCGTCGCGGGCGGCGGAGGCGGCGGGGGCGTCGTGGCGGACCCGCCGGGCAGCGCTGCGGGGCGGTCGGCGGCCGGAGGGGATACGGCGGGTGGTGCTGGGCGGTGCACGGTCACGGGCGGCGCCGGGGCGGGCCGGGCGCCGGCCGACTGTGCGTCGAGCAGGGCCTCGGCGCGCTCCAGGGTCGCGGACTGCAGGACGCGGTGCGTCTCCATCACGACGCCGTGGGCGGCCAGCATGCCCTGGCGCAGCTCCCGCACCAGGTCGGCGGTGGGCCTTCGGCCCGGGCCGGCCGACGGTCCGGGGGCCGGGGCGGTGGCGGGTGGGGTGGCTGCGAGCGGGGTGATGGACGACGGGGTTGCCGGGGGCAGGGCGGGCACGGACGGGGCCGTCGCGGTCGGGGCGCCGGCTACGGGTGGCTGCGGGCTGCCCCAGGGAAGGGCCGTGATGGGGTCCCCGTCGAAGGTGATCACCTCGGAGACCTCTAGCGTCGGATCGGCGGGCATGGCGGATGGCTCCTCCGGCGGAACGGACAGGGCGGGGACGGGAGTGGGGGTGGGGACGGGTGCGGCGGGATAGGTGGGTCCGGCAGGCGTGGTGGGTCCGGCGGGCGTGGTGGGTCCGGCGGGCGTGGTGGGTCCGGCAGGCCCGGTGGGTCCGGCAGACCCGGTGGGCAGCGCCGTGGCCGACGTGCGGGTGACCGGCTGGGGAGTGGCCGGTGTGGGATGCCCGGTGGTCGGGGGCGGGGCCGTCTTGTGGGGTGTGTGGGTCGGGGTGGCCGGTTGGGGGTGGCCGGTGGTCGGGGCTGTGGCCGTTTCGTGGGGTGTGTGGGTCGGGGTGGCCGGTTGGGGGTGGCCGGTGGTCGGGGTCGTGGCCGTCTTGTGGGGCGTGTGGGCCCGGGCGTTTGTTTCCGGGCGGCCCGTGGCCAGGGCCGCGGCGGCCTCCCGGGCGATGCGGTCCGGGATGGGCTCGCCCTGGCCAACCCGGGTCGCGGGCAGGCGACGGGCGGCCGGTACGGCGGCGGGACGCTCGCTCTGAGCCGTCCGCTCGCCCTGAGCCGTCCCCAGCAGGGCCGCCAGGTCGACCGGCAGCCCGTGTCCGACGAGCCGGGCCATCAGGTGGGCGAGCGGGGTCGTCGCCGGGACGCCGCGGCGGTCCACGCAGGCGGCCACGTGCGGTGCGTCGCCGAGCGTCTCCCGTATCCACCGGGAGCAGGTGGCGCCCGGCCCCACCTCGATGAAGTAGCGGTAGCCGCGCTCGTACGCCGCGTCCACCAGACGGGGGAAGTCGATCGTCGAGCGCAGGGTCGTCGCGATGCGCCGCGGGGACTCGCCGAGCCGCTCGGCGGGCAGCGGCAGGTAGTCGTAGGCGCTGAACAGCTCCAGGTCCCCGAAGGAACCGGTGGGGTAGTCGTTCAGCCGGGCCAGGCCGTCGAACTCGGCGTCCACCACCGGGCAGTGCATGACCACGTTGACCGGGGAGCGGGCCGCGCGGCAGCCCAGTTCCCCGATCAGCGCCCGGCACTGGGCCGGGTCACCGGCGATCACCAGTTCCTGCGGCGTGTTCACATGGGTGAGGTGGACCCGGTCGTAGCGGGCGAGCGCCTCGCGAACGGGGCCGGCGGGCGAGAGCAGTACGTGGGAGGCCCACACCTCCTCGTCGGGGATCTCGTCGCCCAGCCCCCACAACTCCCGCACGGTGCGCCGCGGTCCGCACAACCGGTCCTTGAAGACCGGGCTGTCGCTGATCAGCGAGTCGCTGCGGCCGACCGGGTCCCAGCCCCCGGTCGCGAACAGCATGCTGGACTCGCCCAGGCTGTAGCCGAACCCGCCGTGCGCCGTGACGCCCAGGACCTCCCGCACCAGTGCGGTATACAGGATCGCGAAACTGGTGCCGGTGGCGAGCATGAACGGGACGTCGTCGCCGAGCCGCTCCTCCAGCCGCATCAGGCCACGCCGGTCGAGGGCCTCGCGGGTGCGCGGATACAGGTGGGCGGCGCGCAGCATCCGGGCCGGCTGGGCGGCCTGCCGCTCGAAGCGGTCGAGCAGGGCGGGGAAGGCGCGGAAGAGATCAGCGCCGAGGCCCGGGTAGCTGTTGAAGGCACCCGGGTAGACCAGGGCGACCCGTCCGTCGGGGCCGATGGGCCGCGGGGTGAAGAAGGAGCCGGCCGGGGTGGCCCACTCCTTGCCCTCGGCGTGCGCCACGGGCAAGTCCCGGGCCGCCAGCTCCAGTTGCCGTGCCAGCCCCTCGCGGTCCTGGCCGACGAGGACGGCGCGCAGGCGCTTGTCGCCGAGTTCACCGGCGGCTTCCCGGGCGAGAGCGTGCGGGTCGGCGCCGTCGTCGAGCAGCGCGCGGTACCGCTCGGCCTCCGCGGCCAGCCCGTCCGGCGTCCCGGCTCCGAGCGCCAGCAGCACGGGACCGCCCGCCCGGTACCAGTCGGCGCTGCGGCGGGGGCGCTCCGCGTCCGGTACGGAGGAGAGGACCACGTGGGCATGGGAGCCCGAGGCGCCCAGCATGTCGACGGCGGCATGACGGCGGCCGTCCGCCTCCTCACGCAGCCAGGGGCGCGAGGCGTCCGGTACGTAGAGCGCGGAGGCGGCGAAGGCGTCGGCGAGATCGCCGGCGGGGCGCTTCCAGCCGGGGGTGCCGGGCAGGTACGCGTGCCGTACGCACAGCACGGCCCTGATCAGGCCGGCCAGCCCGGCCGCGCAGCCGGTGTCGCCGATCTGCGCCTTGACGCTTCCCAGGGCGGTGGTGCCGGTACCGTCGGCGTCCGCTCCGTAGACCCGCGACAGGGCGGTGATCTCGGAGCGGTCCGCGTCCTCGGTGCCGGACGCGTGGGCCTCCACATAGCCCACGTCGGCGGCCGCGACGCCCGCCTCGTCCAGAGCCGCCCGCGTGGCCTCGGCCAGCTGTCCGGCGGACGCTGCGGGCATCGAGCCGGTCGCCGGGGCGTAGCGCACGGCCACCCCGTCGAGGCGGGCGTACACCCGGCCCCGGGAGGCGTCGGGACGGGTGACGACCAGGGCGCCGGCGCCCTCGCCCACCCGCCGGCCGCGGGCCCCGTCGTTGAACGCCAGCCCCGCCTCGGCCGCGAGTGCGGGCCCCACGAGGAGGTTCTCCGCCGAGCCGGCCAGATCGACGGCGGCGACCAGCACCGCCTCCAGATCCGGGTCGAGCAGCAGCAGCCGCGCGACCTCAAGAGCTTCGGCGGTGCCCGCGCCGTCGGCGGAGAGGGTGAACGACGGGCCGGTCAGGTTCCACCGGGAGGAGATCCGCCCGGCCATCACATTGCCGATGTAGCTGAGGACTTCGTTGGCGCCGATCGGGTCCACGACGGCGTCCCGGGACACCTCGGTGAGCGCCGCCCGCTGCTCCTCGGTCAGCTGGACGCCGGCCTTGTCGAACTCGCGGCGTAGGAACGCCCCCAGCCCGTACCGGCTCAGCCGGGCATGCGTGTACGGCTCGATCTCAGTCACCGCCACCACGGCGACGCGCCGGGGTTCGGGGGTGTCGCGCGCCCCGGCGCCCAGCCGGTAACCGGCGTCGCGCAGCGCCTCGTCGGCGACCTTGGTCACCAGCGCGTGCTGCGGGTTGTAGATACGCAGGTCGGACGGCGGAACCCGGAGCTGGACGGGATCGACCTCCACGCCGTCCACGAACGCTCCGTGCGGCGCGCCGCCGGTCAGCCCGGCCTCCTCGAGGGTTCCGCCGTCGGTGCGGTCCAGGCCCCGCCACCGCCGCTCGGGCAGCGGCCGCAGGTCGTGCTCGCCCCGGTGGACGGCGCGCTCGAAGGCGTCCAGGGTGTCCAGCGACCCGAAGTGCGCACCGAGGCCTACGACGTCCAGCGCGGGCAGCGCGGCCGACTCGGCAGGAGTGGGCGCGCTGACCGCCTCGGGGGACGACAGCACGACGTGCGCGTTGGTCCCGCCGAACCCGAACGCGGAGACCGCCGCCCGCCGCGGACTCGGCCCCTCGGGCCAGGCCCGGGCGGACCGCACCAGTGCGTCGCCGCCGACCCGGCCGTCCTGGGAGGAGATCGGCTGATCCACGCCGATGGTCGGCGCGATCGTGCCGTCGTCCATGGCCAGCACGACCTTGAGCAGACTGCTCAGACCGGCCACGGTCAGCAGATGCCCGATGTTGCCCTTGACCGAGCCGAGCAGCGGCACCTTGCCGTACGGGCCGAAGAACTCGGCAAGGGACTCGGCCTCGGTCACGTCCCCGATCGGCGTGCCGGTGGAATGGCACTCCACGTAGTCGATGTCCGCCGGGTCCACACCGGCGTCGGCGTAGGCGCGGGCCAGCGCGTCCAGCTGCCCGCTCTTGCGCGGTACGAGCGGGTGGCGTCCGGTGCCGTCGTTGGACAGCCCGATGCCGTCCACCACGGCGTGGATGCGGTCGCCGTCGCGCAGCGCGTCCGCCAGGCGCTTCACCGCGACCATGCCGGCGCCCTGGCCGGTGACGATCCCGCCGGAGCGGCTGTCGAAGGGCTGGCTGAACCCGTTCTCCGGATAGGCGTGCAGATCGGAGAACGACAGGTGGATCAGTGTCGGATCGGGGGCGCAGACCCCGCCCGCCAAGACCAGGTCCACCTGCCCCGAGGCGAGGTGGCCGCACGCCAGGCCGAGCGCGTACAGCGCCGACGAGCAGGCCGCGTCCAGGCAGTAGCGGGGTCCGCCGAGGCCCAGCGCGGCGGCGGTGACCGCGGCGGGCGATCCGCTCACCCGCAGGTTCTCCGGTATGACCGCCTGACGGTCGATCAGTGGGCGCCCACCCGGCAGTGCGGCGAGCTCGGGCAGGCCCGCGCGGCGCAGTCCGGCGAGCACGGCTTCCTGCGCCAGCGGAACGCTGACCTCGGCCGACGTCGGCGTCGGGAAGGAGTAGTTGCCCATCACCAGGCCGGTGCGGGAGAGCGTCTCGGGCCGGTCGGCCAGGCCGCAGTCCCGCAGCGCCTCCCGGGCCGCGTACATCGACCAGTGGAAGATCCGGTCGAGGCCCGCCAGGTAGCCGGCGTCCAGACGGTAGCCGCTGGGGTCGAACTCGAAGTCGGTGATGAACCCGCCGCGCCGGGAGGTGATGCGGTGGCGGGGGTCGAGGTCGCGCTCGTCGAGCGCCGCCCCGAAGATCTCCTCACCGCCGTCACGGCGGCTGTCGATGCCGCTGCGCAGGTTCTGCCGGAACTGCTCGGGTGTCCGGGCGTCGGGGAACAGGCAGGAGATCCCGACAATCGCGAACTTGCTCATGGAACTTGGTCCCTCGTTTCTTTTTGGCTCGTTCGCCTCCGGGGCGCTCCAGCCGGTGTCGACAGCCCGAACGTGCTCAGCCCTTCGGGCCTTTGCGCGTTCGGCCTCTCGACACCGGCGCGCCCCTACGGCTCACTCGCTGGTTCCGGGGACCCGGCGGGGGCCTCAAGGAGGCCACCCGCCGGGCCCGCCAGTCCGGGTGTCGGCTCAGCGGCTCGCGAACTTGGCGGCCAGCTGCGGGGTGGACACGAGGGACAGCCCCGCGAACCGGAGCAGCACGTGGCCGTCCGGGGCGCAGGCCGAGACGTCGACCGTGGCGGACGTACCGTTCGCCGAGACCGGCTCCACGACCACGACGAACGGCTCGCCGTCCGGCAGCGCCTCGTACAGGTCGGCCCGCGCCACCGACATCGGCAGGCTCGCCGTGTCGCGGTGCCGGCGCATCCACACCAGCGCGGCCTGCAGCAGCAGGTCGGCGGTGCCGGGCGCGTACCGGCTGCTCGCGAACGCACCGCCCGCGGGCCGGTGTTCCGGCAGCCCGCACTCGATCACCAGGCGCGACTCGTCGTCCCGCAGCACCCGGCGCAGACCGCGCAGCGACTCGCCGTGGAAGAGGGTGCCGTCGGAGTAGAGGGCCTGCGCGTCGCTGCCGCCGCCCAGGGCGGGCAGCCCGGTCACGCGCTCCGGCTGCGGCCGTGCGCCGCCGCCGAGGAGCACCCGCGCCGCGTAGTGCGGGCGCACCGTCCCGTCAGCAGTGGTCGAGCGGATCGCTACGTCGGCCTCGGCGCCGTCGGGCGTCGGGTCGAAGGAGAGCTGGAACCGGCTGCCGTCGAGCGAGTCGTCGAAGATCACACCCTTGTGGACCGCGAAGTCCCGGATCTCCGCGACGCCGCTCCCGGTCAGCCGCTCGACGGCGCCCGTCGCCCAGCCCAGGGCCGCCGCGGCGGGCAGCACGGGCGCATCCCCGATGACATGGTCGGCGACGAGCGGCTCGCCGATGAGGGACGCCAGGTCCCGCTCCAGGACGACCGGCGACGCGGGCGCGGCCTGCTCGCGCTCGGACAGGGGCGTGGTCGGTCCGAGGACCGTGACCACGTCACCGCTGCGCTCGGGCGCGAACTGCTCGGCGAAGAGCCGGACTCCGGTGTCCTCAGGAATGAGGCTGATCCCGCGCTCCTCGAAGACCGCCTTGATCTGCGGCGACACCATGCCGCTGTCCCATGCGCCCCAGTTGAGGGACGTCACGTGGGTCTGCGGGTGGCTCCGCTTCCAGGCGGCCGCCCAGGAGTTGAGCACCTCGTTGGCCATGGCGTAGTCCGACTGGCCGCGGTTGCCGAAGAATCCGGCGACCGACGAGAACAGCACGACGTGCCGCAGCCGGTCGGCGGGCAGCGCGGCGACGACCGAGCGCAGACCGCCCAGCTTGACGGAGAAGACACGCTCGATCTCGGCCGCCTTCTTCGCGGAGATCAGCTGGTCCGCGAGGACGCCGGCGCCGTGCACCACACCGGTGATCCGCTCCTGGTACGGCGCCAGGGCCGCGGCGGTCGCGGCGGCGTCGGTGATGTCCACCGCCAGGTACTCGACCTCGCTGCCCACGGCCCGGATCGCGGCCAGAGTCTCCCGCACCTCGCGCTCGCCGACGACCGCCTGGTAGAGCTGCTCCACACGCTTGGGGGTCGGCTTCTCGTCCGCCTGCTTCAACTGATCGACGGCGGCGGCCTTCAGGGCGCCCTGGTCGGTCAGCCCGCGGGCCCACGTCGGCTCCTCACCCAGTGCCGTACGGCCCAGGAGCAGCAGCCCCGGACGGTGCGCGGCGGCGAGGGCCCAGGCGCAGCGGGCGGTGATGCCGCGTCCGCCGCCGGTGACGACCAGCAGGTCGTCGGAGGTGAGCGGCACGGCGTCCGCGCTAGGAGCGGCCGGCTCCTCGCCGAGGGTCAGCGCGACCCGGCGCACTCCGTCACGGCCCACCTGCACCGGTCCGGCCGCGGCGTCGTACACCTCGTCCAGCACCAGATCGGCGGCCTCCCCGGCACCGAGCGCGGGCGTCAGGTCCAGGGCCCGGCAGAAGAGTTCGGGCGCCTCCACCGCGAGGGTCTTCACCAGACCGCCGACGCCTCCGGCGGGCACCGCGTCCTCGGCGACCCCGCCGAGACCGAAGGTCCCGTCCAGCTGGGTGACCGTGACGAACGCGGCCCGCTCACCCGTCGCCGCGGCGGCCGTCAGCGGGCCCACCACATGCTTGGCGATCAGCAGCGTGTGCGCGAGCCTGCGCACGCCCTCGGCCCAGGCGAGAGAGTCCGCGGCGGCGAAACCGAGGACAAGGTGCACTCGGTCCGTGCCCAGCTCCTCGAGGCGCGAGGCGAGTTCGCCCGCGCCCCAGCTCGAGAGCGCGCCGTCCGCGCCGCCGCTGATCCGCTGCGGCACGCCGGGCAGCCGCAGCACCCGCAGCTGCCAGCCGGCGGCGACGAGCCGG
>NZ_NTGE01000205.1 GCF_002291145.1 Streptomyces sp. SA15 | reverse complement strand
GTCGAGTCCTGGGGAGCGTTCCGCGAGGTGGTAGGCGCAGGCGAGGCCGGCGAGGCCGGCCCCGACCACGGCCACGTCCGCGGTGGCCACGCCGTGCAGCGGGGGCTGCGACGGCAGTTCCGCCTGCTCCCAGGCGGGGGAGCCGGCCGGTGGCCGGGTCATCCGGTGCCGTCCGGTACCGGCAGCGGTTCGGGCCCGGGCTGGGGCTCGGGCTCGGGCTCGGGCTCGGGCTCGGGCTCGTCGAGGGTCCGGAACCGGCGGTCGTGCCACAGCAGTGGGCGCCCGCCGCCCACGTGCACGGCCGCCACCCGCCCGACGACGAGCTGGTGGTCGCCGTAGCGGCGTACGTCCTCCACCAGGCACACCGACCAGGCGAGCGCTTCCCCGAGTACCGGGACACCGAGCACCTGCCGGATGTCCGTACCGGCGAACCGCTGGGGCGCGGTCGTCGTCGGGGACGCGAACCGGGCGGCCAGGCCGTGCTGTTCCTCCCGGAGCAGATGGACCGCGAAGGCGCCGTGGGCGCGGACCGCGGTGAGCGTGCGGGAGCCGTCGCGCAGGCAGGCCAGGAGCAGCGGCGGCCGGGCCGACAGGGAGGTGACGGCGGAGACCGTCATGCCGAGCGGACCGTCCGCGCCGCGGGCCGTCACGACGGTCACGCCGGCGGTCAGCTTGGCGTACAGCCCCAGGCATCGGGCGGCGCCGGGTCCCGGCTCGTCGCCCAGGGGGTCCGCGGGCGGCGGGGGCGTGGGCTCAGCCGCGAGCCGCGGCGGCGCACTCATCGATCACCTCCGCGCCCACCAGGCCGACGAGGATGCGGGCGATGTTGGTCCGCAGTGTGGACTCGGCCACCGGGTCGAGGATCTCCGCGAGGGTGGGGATGCCGAGGTCGAACGAGGCGGTGAAGACGACGAGCGTGCCACCGTCGCGCGGTTCGCAGCGCCAGCTCCCCTCGAAGGTCTGGAAGTCGCCGCTGAGCTGCTCGAAGGTCAGGGAGAGGGTCTCCGGCGAGAACGTGTCGCGTTCTCGCCATCGCATCAGCCCGCCCCGGAACGTCACGGTCCACTCCGACACCAGCGAGCCGTCGGGCAGCGGGGCGTCGACGCGTACCTCGCGCACGGTGTCGGTGAGTTCGGGATAGCGGCGGAAGTCGGTGATGCGTCCGTAGACGTCGGCCGGGGCCAAGCCGTCGGCGAGCGCGTGCAGGACCACATGGCGCATGGTTGTTCGGTTCCTTCCGGTTGCCGGACGGTGGTGTCAGCCGGTCATGCGAAGTGCTGTGGTGTGCAGGGCCTCGGCGAGCGTGGTGAAGAACAGGTCGAGGGCGTCGTCCTCCACCACCGCGGGCGGGGTCAGCCGTAGCACCCGGGTGGAGTTGAGGGAGTGGTTGACGAGCACGTCCCGGGCGATGAGCTCCAGCAGCAGCTCGCCGACCGCCTGTTCCTCGGTGAACTCGATCCCGATCAGCAGCCCCCGGCCGCGTACGTCGTGGACCAGGACCTCCTGGTACGGCGCGCACAGGGCCCGTACGCCGGCGAGGATCCGCGCGCCGAGCGTCGCCGCCCGCGCCACGGTGTCCTCCCGTTCCATGGTCTCGACGGTGGCGAGGGCGGCGGCGCAGGCGATCGGGGAGGCGCCGAAGGTGGAGGTGTGCAGGTAGGGATCGCGGCTGAAGGGGGCGTACGCCTCCTCGGTGGCGGCCATCGCGGCGATCGGCACCACTCCCCCGCTGAGCCCCTTGCCCACCAGGAGGATGTCCGGACGGACGCCTTCCGCGTCCACGCCCCACCAGGTGCCCAGCCGGCCCATCCCGGTCTGGATCTCGTCCACGACGAGCAGCGCGCCGAACTCCTCGCACAGCGCGGCCACTTCACGGAGGTAGCCGGGCTCCGGGATGCGCACCCCGCCCTCGCCCTGGACCGGTTCGACGATGACGCAGGCCCGGTCGCGGCGGGCGGCCAGCGCCTGCTTCAGCTCGGCCGGGTCGCCGTAGGAGACCTGTGTGGTGTCCGGGAGCAGGGGTTGGAACGGCCGCTGGTAGGTGGCGTTGGCGGTGACGCTCAGCGCGCCGAGGGTCTTGCCGTGGAAGCCCTTGCGCGTGGTGATGACGGCGTTGCGTCCGTGGGCGCGGGCGAGTTTCAGGGCGGCTTCCGTCGCCTCGGCGCCGGAGTTGACGAAGTGGACGTAGTCGAGGCCCGGTGGGGTGTGCGCGGCGAGCGCCTGGGCGGCTCGGGCGGCGACCGGTTCGAGGAAGACGCGGCTGGCCAGCGGATGGGTGTCGATCTGCCGGTGCACCGCCTCGACGACGGCCGGGTGCCGGTGGCCGAGGAGGAAGACGCCGTAGCCGCCGAAGTCGAGGAAGCGGCGGCCGTCGTCGGTGTGGATCCAGGGGCCCTCGGAGCGCACTTCGGCCATGCCGCCCATGACCCGGCCCATGACCGCGCGGCCGGAGCCGATGTGCTTCAGGTACAGCTCGACGAGTTCCGCGCCGCCGGGCAGGGGTGCGGCGAGGTTGACGGGTGCGGGGGGTGAGATCGTCATGAGGCCAGCTCCCTCGGGGTCGTGGCGGCGGGCAGGGCCGCGCGGTGTCGCCTGAGCAGCCCGGCCCTGCCTTCGGCCCAGCTCTCCAGGTTCCGTACGAGGGCGGCGCGGATGTCGGCGTGGGTGAGGCGCGGGCCGCAGTCGGGGTCGCCGAGGGAGGAGGCGAAGGGCAGCTCGCTCTGGAAGACCAGGAGCAGTTCCGCGTAGTGCTGGAGGCGCTGACGTACCGAGGCGGGCATCGAGGTGCCCTCCAGCATGGGCAGCAGCAGCCGGTGCACCGCCTCGACCGGGATGAGCCTCGGCCGGTGCGGCTCGGGCAGGCCGTGGCGGACGGCGAACTCCGCGCAGAGGTCGGAGATCTCCCGCAGCAGGGGTGCCTCCTTGCCGGCCGTCAGCCAGTACTCGCCCTCGCGCACTCCGCCCCGGATCAGGTCGCCGACGGCCCGCGTGACGAAGTCCTGCGGGACCATGTCGATCCGGGCCTCGGGGGCGCCGGGCAGCACCGGCACCTGCCCGAGCACCATCGAGCCGAGCGTCTTGGTCAGGCCCTGCTGTCCGGCGATCCGCCCGGTGACGGAGTCGCCCATCACGACCGACGGCCGCACGAGCGCGCCGGGCAGGCCGGCCTCGCGCACCATCTGCTCGGCCGCGGTCTTGGAGGCGAGGTAGGCGGCGGCCCCTGGGAAGCGCCGCTTGTCCTCGGGCGCCGGGATGCTCGCCACGAAGGCGGTGCTCACCAGGTAGAGGGGTGCGTCGGCCCGGGCGGCCAGGTCGAGCATGGCCCGGGTGCCCGAGGTGTTGGTCCGCACGATGTCCTCGGGCGGGGTGCGCCAGTTGGTCTCGGCGGCCGAGTGCAGTACGACGTCCACCTCGTCGGCGAGTCGCTGCCAGGCCTCGGGAGCCAGGCCCAGGCGGGGCGAGAGGAGGTCGCCGTGGAGCTCGCGCACCCGGGGATCGCACAGGGGCCTGTTCCGGCGCAGGCAGACCAGGTCGAAGTCGGGTGACAGCTCGTCGATCAGGGCCCGCCCGAGCACCCCGGAGCCGCCGGTGAGCAGCAAGGTGGGGCGATCGGTGGGACTCGGGATGTGTGGCGGCATGGGTGTGCTCCCCCAACGGGATTCGGCTGCCGTAGGACGGCGGGGCTCTCGACTGCCCTACGACGGCTGGGACTTGGGCCGACGTACGAGAGTTCGGGACTTCGGCCGACGTGCAACAGCTCGGGACTTCGGCCGACGTACAACAGCTCGGGACTTCGGCCGACGTACAACGCCTCGGGACTCGGGCCGCCGTACGGCGACCCGGCTGTCAGGCGATGGTCAGCGGCTGGTCGGCCAGGTAGCCGGAGAACGGGCCGGTCATCCGGGGCCGGGACGGTGGGTGCAGGGACAGGCCGTTGGCGCAGGCGGCCAGGTGGCCGACCTCGTCGGAGGTCATGAAGTTGAGGCCGCCGAGGAGTTCGACCGCGCGGGGGACGACCCGGGCGAGGGTGTCCTGGACGCCGTAGCGCGTGCACAGCGCCTGGACGAGCGCGGACTCGCCGAGGTCGCCGGCGTCCACGCGGCGGGCGATGCCCTCGGCGGCGGCCATGGCGGCCTCGGTGTCGACGTACAGCCGGACGCGCTCGTGCTCGGGGATCCGGTCGTTGAGCAGCACGCGTTCCACCAGGGCGCTCGCGGCGCCGAGGTAGCTGCCCGTCATCAGCAGCTGGAACCAGATCAGACCGGCCGTCTGGAGTTCGTCGAGGCTGTGCCCGGCCGGGGCGGCGGTGCGCAGCAGGAGTTCGGGCGGCACCAGGACGTCGGTGAGGGTGACCTGTTCGCTCTCCGCTCCGGCGAGGAAGGCGCTGGACCAGAAGCCACTGACGCTCAGACCCTCGCTCTCGGCGGGCACCAGCGCCACCGCGAGCTCGTCCCCCTGACCGTCCTCGCGGGGGATCATCACGCTGGCGGTGAGGACGTCCATGGAGCGGGCCAGGCTGCACGGGCGTTTGACGCCGTTGAGCCGTACGCCGTCCTCGGTGACCGTGGCGGTCATCGACGGCTCCAGGATGCCGGCGCCGCTGCGGCCCTCGGCGAAGCCGGAGGCGATGACCCGGTTGGTGGAGGCCACGCCTTCGATCAGCATCCATTCCAGGCCGTCGGTCTGTCCGCCGAGGTGGCCGAGGCCGACCAGGGTGGCCATGGAGAAGTGGTGCATGGTGGTCGCCACGGCCAGGGACGGCGAGCGGCTGCCGATGGCCCGTTGCACCCGCAGCGCGTCCAGGGCGCTCGCTCCCCGGCCCTGGTGGGACTCGGGCACCAGGAGCCCCGGGCCACCGCTGTCCCGGAACAGCCGGATGCCGGGGCTGCCGGGCCGCTCCAGCTCCATCGGCGGGGTCTCCCGGAGGGCGGGGTCCAGGTCCGGCAGCAGCTTGGCCAGCGTGGTGCGTTCACGTTCGAGGAATCTCATGGACGTGCGGTCCTCCCGGGTGCGATGGGTGCGCGCTGGTCGGTCATACGGCGTTGGTGGCGCGCAGCAGCCGCCATACGGCGCCGATGCGGGGCCTGCCGAGGAAGGCGATGTACTCCGGGAGGACCGCGTGCGGGGCCCACTTCTCCTTGTATTCGAGCTGGGAGGCCGCAGGGTAGATCGCCTGGCCGCGGTCCGCCAGCAGTCGGGCGAACCGGGTGAACCTGCGGCTGGCGCCCGGCAGTTCGTGTGCGTCGTCGAGCCCGGTGAACGGGGTGAAGCCGAAGTGCAGCCAGTCGGCGCCGTCGCCGACGAACCGTTCCATGGCGGTGGCGTTGAGCGCCTCCATCACGCCGGGCGGGGCGTCGGGCAGCCGTCGGCTGAGGTCGTGCAGCCAGCCGGGGCGGCTGCCGTAAACCGGGGAGTAGGTGATGTAGCCGACCGCAGTGCCGTCGATCCGGCCGACGAACAGCCGGCGGTGGCGTTGCAGCGGCCCGGTGCGCTGGCCGACGAGGAAGCGGAGCTCCTTGACGTGCCGGCCCTTGTCCCGCAGCCAGGTGTCGTCGAGCCGGTCCAGCTCGGAGCAGTCGTCGTCGTGCTGGACCTCGGCCACCTCCAGACCCGCCCGCCGGGCCCGCGAGATCTTGTTCCGCAGCCGTACGAAGCGGGAGCCGCGCAGGGTGAAGCGGGACAGGTCGACGGCGTACGACGCTCCGATCTGGTTGACCGTGAAGCCGTGACCGGCGTACAACTCGGCGTCCGCACGCTGCAGTTGCACCGCGACCAGCCGGGGCCCGGCCTCCTGCACGAAGGAGTCCAGCAGGCGCGCCCGGTGTTCGGGGGCGGTGAAGGGCCCGCCGAACTGGAAGACGTAACCTCCCGATCGGCGATAGGCGCAGGCGCCGTCGAACCGGTCGTCGCGGAAGTATTCGTTGCCGCTGTTCAGTGCGAGAAATGAACTGGGGTTGTCGCTGTGCTCGGCGAGCGTGTCAAGCACGGACGGCATGCGTGCCCTCCAGAGAATTCTGCGATGCGTCGGCGGTCCTGGACCGGTATTTCTGCTCGAACTCCCGGTAGGCCGGGTTCGTTTCCGGCTCGAAGGCGACACCGAAGGGTTTCAGGGAATTCCCGAAGAGCGCCCGGTCGCCCATGAGATGGATGGGAAGGGCGAGCAGGGCCCATTCCGGCCTCACGAACAACGCCCATGCTCCGGCCAGCACACCGGCCGTGATCAGGCTGTGCATCACGTTGTAGGCCACGTAATAGCCGCGTGCGACGCGCCGGTCCGGGCTGCGCCTATGAGCGAGCGCGCCGGGAATGTAGCCGATGACGTCGATCACCGCGAAGAACGCGACGAAGACGCCCCACCGAATCTCGGAAAGGTGCTGGTAGGCGAGCACGATCGAAACGACCAGAATGGCCATCCACTCGAGTCGGGCGAGCACGAAGGTGGTTTTCGTCTCGAATCGGTTCTTGGCGTCCACGGGCGCTCCAGGATTGCGCGTACGATGCCGGGGCCCGGCATCAGCCTGCCCCCTCGCTGCGGCCTTTCACTCCTGATTACGCGCCAGCGGGTACGACCCCTCGTAAATGCGGGCTCACCCGGGCCTCCTCCACCGCGGGCGGCGGCGCGGCTCGCGTGTCGCACACCGGTTCCCCTGTGCCCGCGGTCAGTTGTTCACTTGTGGTTTCCCGGTGCGCTGCGGCGCACCAGTAGTTGTGGCTGTGCACACTGGCCGGATCCCGTCCCTGGAGGCGCATCCATGTCACACCGTCCGTTCCCCGGTCGCCGCAGCGTCCTGCGCGGCTCCCTCGCCGCGTCGGCGGCCCTGACCCTGCCGTCCGCGCTCGGTGCGGCGCCGGCCTTCGCCCTGTCGGGTCGCCCCAAGGCGGGCTGGGGCGTGCAGACGGGAGACGTGACGTGCGACTCCGGGCTGGTGTGGGTGCGGTCCGACCGTCCGGCCCGGATGATCGTCGAGACGTCGGCGACGGAGTCGTTCCGCAACCCGCGCAGATGGCACGGCCCGCTGCTCGGCAAGGGCACGGACTTCACCGGCACCACCCAGCTGCGCGGGCTGCCGTCCGGGGAGCAGATCCACTACCGCGTGCTGCTCGCCGACCCGGACGACCCGCGCCGCACCGGCGAGCCGGTGACCGGCACCTTCCGTACGGCGTCCGCCAGGCGGCGCGACGGCGTACGGTTCGTCTGGTCCGGCGACCTCGCCGGGCAGGGCTGGGGCATCAACCCGGAGTTCGGCGGCTACCGGATCTACGACGCGATGGCCGCGCTCGACCCGGACTTCTTCATCTGCAGCGGTGACAACATCTACGCCGACGGCCCGATCAGCGAGACCGTGGCCCTGCCCGACGGGCGGACCTGGCGGAACATCACCACCGAGGAGAAGTCGAAGGTCGCTCAGACCCTCTCCGAGTTCCGCGGCAACTTCCGCTACAACCTGCTGGACGAGAACCTGCGCGCCTTCAACGCCCAGGTCCCCTCCATCATCCAGTGGGACGACCACGAGGTCACCAACAACTGGTACCCGGGCGAGATCCTCACCGACACGCGATACACCGAGAAGAACGTCGACGTCCTCGCCGCCCGCGCCCGGCAGGCGTTCTCGGAGTACTTCCCGATCTCGACGCTGCGCCGCCCCGACGGCCGCGTCTACCGGGTGCAGCACTACGGCCCGCTCCTCGACGTGTTCGTCCTGGACATGCGCACCTACCGCAACGCCAACTCTCCGGACAACCAGACCACCGACCCGCAGGGCATCCTCGGCCGGGAACAGCTGGAGTGGCTCAAGCGTGAGCTTTCCCGCTCCCGTGCGGTGTGGAAGGTGATCGCCTCCGACATGCCGCTCGGCCTGGTCGTCCCGGACACCGGGGACGGCAAGCCGAACATCGAGGCGGTAGCACAGGGCGACCCCGGCGCGCCGCTCGGCCGTGAGCTGCAGATCGCCGAGCTGCTGCGGTTCGTCAAGCACCGGCGGATCACCGGGACCGTGTGGCTGACGGCCGACGTCCACTACACCTCGGCCCAGCACTACGACCCGTCGCGGGCCGCGTTCAAGGACTTCGCGCCGTTCTGGGAGTTCGTCTCCGGACCGCTCAACGCGGGTGCCTTCCCGGCGAACACGCTGGACGGCACCTTCGGCCCGGACCGCGTTTTCGTCAAGGCGCCCACCACGGCCAACGTCTCCCCCGCCGGCGGCTACCAGTTCTTCGGCGAGGTGGACATCGACGGCGACAGCGGAGAGATGACGGTGCGGCTGCGTGAGCAGGACGGCACGGTGCTGTTCACGCAGGCGCTGCAGCCGGGCAGGGTCGGGCAGTAACCGCACCACATCCATCACACCCGCAACCATTAAAAGAACAACAAAAGGTGCAGAACCACGCTTTACCGCTCAGTCACAAAGCGTTCGTGATCACGCAACACCGTTCCTTCACAGTGGCCGCATGACTCGAAAAGTGTCTGATGTGACGCGTACCCTCACCGCCCGCGCCACCGCGGGATTCCACTCATGGTGGTCACGCCGCCACGGTCACGCCCCGCCGACGGGCGATACCGGTGCCCGGCCGCTGCCGACCACGCAGCAGGCCGGGCCGTCCGACCAGCCGACGGTGACGGCCGGCCCCGTGTCCGGGGAGAGCACGCTGTGGCGGATGCGGACCACGGTGAAGGACGAGCCGGGGTCGCTCGCCGCCCTGTGCGCGGCCCTCGCCGGAGCGCGGGTCGACATCCTGAGCCTGCAGACCCATCCGCTGGCCGACGGCACGGTGGACGAGTTCCTGCTGCGCGCTCCCGCCGAGCTCGCGGCCGGGGACGTCACCCGTGCCGTCGCGCTGGCCGGCGGGGCCGACACCTGGATCGAGCGGGCGGACGCCCACGATCTGGTCGACGCGCCGACCCGGGTGCTGGGCCTGGCGGCCCGCACCGCGCTGGACGCGGCGGAACTTCCGCTCGCGCTGCGCCAGTTGCTGGGCCGGTGCACGATCCGTTCGCTGCCCGCCGCGGCGCCTGCCGGTGGCGGCCGGGGAACGGAGGCCGTGCCGGTCGAAGGGGTGCTGGAGGACACCGTGATGCGGCTGCGGGCGCCGGAAGGCGGAGTGATCACCGTGGAGCGGCCGTATCTGCCGTTCACGCCCACGGAGTTCGCGCGGGCGCGGGCGCTGGTGGAGCTGGACGCGCGGCTCGGTCCGCGGGTGCCGCGCGCGCAGGACGTGCTGACGCTGCCCGAGGGCAAGGACATCACCGTACGGCGGGCCGACACGGGCGACCTCGAGGCCGCGAAGGCGATGCACGAGCGGTGCTCGGCACGGACGCTCGGCATGCGGTACCACGGCCCCGTCGGTGACGCCGACCGCTACCTCGGCCATCTGCTGAGCCCGCGCTTCGGCCGGACGCTCGCCGTGCAGACCGCCTCCGGGCGGATCGTCGGGCTCGGTCATCTGCTGTGGGACGGGGACGAGACGGAGGTCGCGCTGCTCGTCGAGGACGCCTGGCAGCGGCGCGGCATCGGCGGCGAACTCCTCGGCCGGCTGGTGGCGATGGCGGTCGAGGCGGGCTGCGCGAGCGTGTACGCCGTGACGCAGTCGTCCAACACCGGCATGGTCGCCGCGATGCGCGGCCTCGGCCTCCCCCTCGACTACCAGATCGAGGAGGGCACCCTGGTGATCACGGCTCGGCTGGATGCGGCCTCGGTCGCCTCGGGATGGCCCTATGAGGGGCCTCAGGAGCGGGAGTTCGAGGAGCGGATCGTGCGGGACTAGGAAGCGGGACCAGGAAGGCCGACGCACTTCGCACCAGGAACGGCCCGGCGGGCTTCGCCGGGCCGTTCGCCGTGCCGCTCGTCGCAATTCGTCGCAATCAGGCGCCGCCGATTTCCTGCGACCTCATCCGCCGGGCAGGCCGCCCTACGCCCTCGGCGCAATCCGGGTGACGTGCGGCGACACGTCGTACGAGGATGGTCCACATGTCTGAGACCAAGAGCCCGCTGCCCCGTGAGGTCGCCGACGCGTATGTCGACGAGCTCATCGCCCTCGACCCGGTCACCGGTACGTACCTCGGCGTGAAGGAGAGTTCGAGCAGGCTGCCCGATCTCTCGCCCGCGGGCCAGGAGGCGCTCGCGGAACTCCAGCGGACGACACTCGCGCGGCTCGACAAGGCCGAGCGCCAGCCCGGCGCGGACAGTGACATCGAGCGCCGGTGCGCGCGCCTGCTGCGGGAGCGGCTCACCGCGGAGCTCGCCGTGCACGAAGCGGACGAGGGGTTGCGCGCGGTGGGCAACATCGCCACCCCCGCGCAGTCGGTGCGCCAGGTCTTCACGGTCACACCGTCGCAGACCGACGAGGACTGGGCGGCCATCGCCGAGCGGCTGCGCGCGGTACCGGCCGCGCTGGCGGGCTACCGCGAGTCCCTCGCCCTGGGCCTGGAGCGCAAGCTGTACGCGGGCCCGCGCCCGACCGCCACCTTCGTCGAACAGCTCACCGAGTGGGCGGACACGGGCGACGGCCGCGGCTGGTTCGAGGACTTCGCGTCGGCCGGCCCCGAGGCGCTGCGCACGGAGCTGGACGAGGCCGCCCGCGGGGCGACCGCGGCCGTCGTCGGGCTGCGGGACTGGATGCGTCAGGCGTACGCGCCGGCGATCGAGGGCGCCCCGAACACGGTGGGCCGTGAGCGCTACGCCCGCTGGGCGCGCTATTTCAACGGCACGGACCTCGACCTGGACGAGGCGTACGCGTACGGCTGGTCCGAGTACCACCGGCTGCTCGCCGAGATGAAGCAGGAGGCCGAGAAGATCCTGCCCGGCGCCGAGACGCCGTGGGTGGCGCTCGCGCACCTCGACGAGCACGGCAAGCACATCGAGGGCGTCGACGAAGTCCGCGACTGGCTGCAGGGCCTGATGGACCAGGCCATCGACACGCTCGACGGGACGCACTTCGAACTCGCCGAGCGGGTACGGCGGGTGGAGTCGCGCATCGCCCCGCCCGGCGGTGCGGCGGCCCCATACTACACGCCCCCGTCGGAGGACTTCTCGCGCCCGGGCCGCACCTGGCTGCCGACGATGGGCCAGACCCGCTTCCCGGTCTACGACCTCGTCTCGACCTGGTACCACGAGGGCGTCCCCGGCCATCACCTCCAGCTCGCGCAGTGGGTGCACGTCGCCGGGAGCCTCTCCCGCTACCAGGCCTCCGTCGGCATGGTCAGCGCCAACGCGGAGGGCTGGGCGCTGTACGCGGAGCGCCTGATGGACGAGCTCGGCTTCCTCACGGACGGGGAGCAGCGGCTCGGCTACCTGGACGCGCAGATGATGCGGGCCGCCCGGGTCATCGTCGACATCGGCATGCACCTGGAGCTGGAGATCCCGGCGGACTCCCCCTTCCACCCGGGTGAGAGCTGGACGCCGGAGCTGGCGCAGGAGTTCTTCGGCGCGCACAGCAGCCGCCCGGCGGACTTCGTGGAGAGCGAGCTGACCCGCTACCTGACCATCCCGGGGCAGGCGATCGGCTACAAACTGGGCGAGCGGGCCTGGCTGCTCGGCCGCGAGAACGCCCGCAGGCGGCACGGCGACGCCTTCGACCTCAAGGCCTGGCACATGGCGGCCCTGTCGCAGGGCTCGCTGGGCCTGGACGACCTGGTGGACGAGCTGTCGGCCCTCTGATCAGCGCCGGAAACCGCCCTCGGAGTCGATCACCTGACCGGTGACCCAGTCCGCCTCGTCCGTCGCCAGCCAGGCGAGGAGGCGGGCCGGGTCGTCGGGCATGCCCCAGCGGCCGGCCGGGAACATCGCTTCGACGGTGTCGTACGCCTCACCGGTCAGGTAATCCGTGTCCACCGGGCCGGGGTTGACCGTGTTCACGGTGACCGCGTGCTCGGCGAGCGTGGTCGACAGGGAGCGGGTGATGGAGGCGAGGGCGCCCTTCTGGAGTGCGTACGCCATCTCCCCGGGCATGCCGCCCGCGATGTCCTGGCCTGAGGTCATCATCATCACGCGACCGCCGGGTGTCCGTGGCGGCAGGTCGGCCCGCAGCCGCGCGTACGCCTGCACGAGCAGCAGCACCGAGCGGGTGTCGATCGTCCAGTGCGCGTCGAGCATCGCGGCGTCGATGGTGTCGAGGGTGCCGTCGGAGCCGCTGAGGGCGTGGTTGGCGACGAGGATGTCGAGCCGTCCGCCGAGCGCCGCGGCGGCGGTGGCGATCAGCTCCGCGGGGACGGCCGGATCGGACAGGTCACCAGGGCCCGCCACGACCCGGGCGTCCGGGTCCCCGAGCGCGGCTCGCACGGAGGCGGCGACGTCCTCGGGCCGGTCGGCGCCCCAGGGCATCCGCTCGTCGTGCGGGACGTGGTGGTGCAGATAGACGCTCG
Source organism: Streptomyces sp. SA15 (assembly GCF_002291145.1). Taxonomy (GTDB): domain Bacteria; phylum Actinomycetota; class Actinomycetes; order Streptomycetales; family Streptomycetaceae; genus Streptomyces. Next base: position 2,417 of record NZ_NTGE01000205.1, on the reverse strand, counting down.
CCCCGTACGCGGCGAGCCGCCGGGCCACCGCGTGCCCGATGCCGGCCCGTCTGCTCGCCCCGGTGACCAGGGCGGTCCGGCCACGCAGGGGCAGCGGGTCGCGGCGCAGCTCTTCGAGTGCGGGGTGAGGGAGTCGGGGCATGCGGATCATGATGGGCGGCGGCCGGGTGGTGACGCACGTGGATTTTCAGCCGCCGAGTCGTGTGGTCAGTGCGGCAGCCGCCGTAGCTGCACGAGGCCGAGCCAGGTCTCCGGGCCGGGCTGCACATGGGCCGCGCGTACGGCGTACCGGCCGGGATCCAGGGCGACTCTGACGTGATCGGTGCGCGTGGAGTCCGTTCCGGGCCATGCCGCGTCGAACAGCAGCACCGCGCCGGGCACGTCCCAGGACACCTCCGGCTCCCACGCCGCCGAGTCGAGCGCCGTCGGCACCTCCGCGAGGAGTGCGGCCTCGGAGTCGGCGGCGGACCACCGTACGAAGGTTAGGTGCTCCGGCAGATAGGTGGTGGAGGCGGGCTCGTCGCCGAACACCAGCGCGGCGCTGTCGCCGACGGGCAACAGCCCCATGAACCCGTCGACTTCGCATGCCCGGTCGTAGTCCGACGCCGTCTCGTCCCCGTCGGCCCCTGCCCAGAATGGCAGGACCGTCTCCGGGACCGCGATGAGCGGCCCTCCGCCCGACTCCACCCACTGCACCGCGCCCGCCTCCGCGTATCGCTCCATGCGCCAGAACCTACACGCATGCAAACCCGGCCGGGACCCTGCGGTCAGCAGCCGCAGTCCGCCGCGTCCACCGGAGCCGTCAGCGGGTCGGCGGCGCGGCGTTCGCGCCCCTCCCAGGTCTCGAACTCGAAGCCCTCGCGCGCCCAGTACTCGAATCCGCCGAGCATCTCCTTGACCTGGTAGCCGAGTTCGGCGAGGGCGAGGGCGGCACGGGTGGCGCCGTTGCAGCCGGGGCCCCAGCAATACGTCACGACGGGCACGGACTTGTCGAGGAGCTGCTCCGCCTGCTCGGGGATGAGCGCGGTGGGGAGGTGGATCGCGCCCGGGATGTGGCCCTGCTCCCAGGACTCGGTGGAGCGGGAGTCGAGGACGACGAAGCCGGGGTCGCCGTCGACGGCGAGCGCGGCGGCGACGTCGGACACGTCGGCATGGAAGGCGAGGCCGGCGCGGAAGTAGGCGGCGGCCGCTGCCGGGGCGGCGGGGGCGACGCGCAGCACGGGGTGAACGGTGGTGGTCATGGTCTGGCCTCTCCCTGGGGGTTGTCGACAACCAGAAATCTACGGTCGCCGACCCACACCCTGAAGGGGCGTTCCCCGGCGAACCCCTTGATCGGCCGGTGATTTCCCTGCTATTCCTCGGTCATGACCGCGTATTCCCCGGACGCCACCGACTGGCGCATCCTCGACGTCCTCCAGCGGGAGGGCCGGGCCAGTTTCGCCGAGCTCGCCCGGGCCGTGTCCATGTCCGCGAGCGCGGTCACGGAGCGGGTGCGGCGGCTGGAGGAGGCGGGTGTCATCCAGGGGTACGCGGCGGTCGTGGATCCCGAGCGGCTCGGCCTGCCGATCCTGGCGTTCGTCCGCCTCCGCTACCCCAACGGCAACTACAAGCCCTTCCACGATCTCGTCGCGGTGACCCCCGAGATCCTCGAGGCCCACCATGTGACGGGCGACGACTGCTTCGTGATCAAGGTCGCGGTGCGCTCGATGCGGCACCTGGAAGAGGTGTCGGGCAAGATCGGCACGCTGGGCTCGATCACCACGAGCGTCGTCTACTCCTCGCCGCTGCCCCGGCGCCCGCTGGGCCACTGACCTCAGCTCACGCCGCGCTGCCGCAGCACCGACCCCGACCTCCCCTTGACGACCTCCAACTGTGCGTGGATCCGCCGCCGCAGATCGGGGACATGGCTGACGATGCCGACGCTGCGGTCGCGTTCGCGCAGGGAGTCCAGGACGTCGAGGACCTCGTCGAGGGTCTGGTCGTCGAGGCTCCCGAAGCCCTCGTCGATGAAGAGGGTGTCCAGCCGCACCCCGCCGGCCTCGTCCGTGACCACGTCGGCGAGGCCGAGGGCGAGCGCGAGGGAGGCGAAGAAGGTCTCGCCGCCGGACAGGGTGGCCGTGTCCCGCTCGCGGCCGGTCCAGGCGTCGACGACGTGCAGCCCGAGCCCGCTGCGGCCGCGTCCGCTGCGGTCGTCGGAGTGGACGAGGGTGTAGCGGCCGGACGACATGCGTCGCAGCCGTACGGTCGCGGCGGCGGCCACCTGTTCCAGCCGGGCCGCCAGGACGTACGACTCCAGGCGCATCCGGCGTTCGTTGTCCGCGGAGGTGCCCGCGGCGAGGCCGGCCAGCCGGGCCACGCGGTCGTACTCCTCGCGCAGCGGCGCCAGCCGCCGTACCCCTGCGGCCGCTCGCTGGGAC
>NZ_NTGE01000120.1 GCF_002291145.1 Streptomyces sp. SA15 | reverse complement strand
GACGCGCGCCGCACCCAACCCGGCCCCCGCACCGACGCAGGCGGCCGTGGAGCGGCGCATGCGCGCCCCGGAACCGGCGCCGCCCGACCCGGCTCCCACCCCGACACCGACGGTCCCCGGCACGCCCCACAAAGGGCCGGAGCGGCCGAGGCCAGGACAAACCCGAAGTCGCCCAACCCGCGCACCAGCCCCCGCACCAACGCCCACCCCCCACGACCCCACCGCCCCGCACCGCCCCCCAAGGCCACCCGTCGCCCCCCAACCCCACCCCCGCTCCGCACCCTCCCTCGCTCCCGCGCCACCCGGCTCCTCATCCCCTACCTGGACGTCGACGCCCCGGTCATGGCCCTGCGGCTCGACCGTGAGCGGCGGCTGCCCGCGCCTCCGGAGGGCAAGGCGAATCTGGTGGGCTGGTACGCGCAGGGACCGTCGCCCGGTGAGGAGGGGACCGCCGTGGCCGTAGGACACCTGGACACGGACACCGGCCCCGCCGTCTTCGCCGGCCTCACCGAGCTGAAGCGCGGCCGACAGGTCGAGGTGCGGCGCGCCGACGGGCGGACCGCCGTCTACACCGTCGACGCCATCAAGAAGTACGAGAAGGCGCACTTCCCCGACCGGGAGGTGTACGGCCCCCGCGGCCGCCCCGAGCTGCGCCTGATCACCTGCGGCGGCACCTACAACCGTAGAACCGGCTACTCGGGCAACGTCGTCGTCTTCGCCCACCTCACCACGATCCGCTGACCGGCCCGCCCCGCCCCCGCTCCCGCCCGCTGAATCCGACCGTCCGCTTTCTCGCCAGTTGGACCGGAGTACCCGATCCCGCCCCGTCTCTTCCCCCGGCCGCGCACAGTCCGTTAATTTCCGTGACCCACAGGTCTCGTACGAACCGCACGGGACATCCGACCGCGGAGCACCAGCGCCCAAGTGAGCCCCCGGGGGCACCGTCATGACACGCGCCATCTCCCTGCACCACGTCAGCAAGGCCTACAGCAAGGGCGTCCGCGTGGTGGACCGGCTCTCGCTGGACATCACGCCCGGCGAGTTCCTCGTCCTGCTCGGACCCTCCGGCTGCGGCAAGTCCACCGTCCTCAGAATGATCGCCGGCCTGGAGGAGATCACCGAGGGGCAGCTGCTGCTCGACGGCGAGTACGCCAACGACCTGCTGCCGTCCGACCGTGACATGGCGATGGTGTTCCAGAACTTCGCCCTCTACCCGAACATGACGAGCCGCGGCAACATCGGCTTCCCGCTGCGCATCGAGGCCCCCGGCGAGGACCCGGGCCCACGCGTGGACGCCACCGCCCGCATGCTGGGCATCGAGGACCTCCTCGACCGCCGGCCCGCCCAGCTCTCCGGCGGCGAACGCCAGCGCGTCGCCATGGGCCGGGCCATCGCCCGCCACCCCTCCGCCTTCCTCATGGACGAGCCGCTGTCCAACCTCGACGCCAAGCTCCGCAACCACCTGCGCGCCGAAATAGCCAACCTCACCCGGGAGCTGGGCGTCACCACCGTGTACGTCACCCACGACCAGGCCGAGGCCATGTCCCTCGGCGACCGGGTCGCCGTCCTGCGGGGCGGTGTCCTCCAGCAACTGGACACCCCCCGCTCGGTGTACGCGCTGCCCCGCAACATCTTCGTCGCCGCCTTCATCGGCACCCCGCGCATCAACCTCCTGCGCGGCCTGGTCCGCGCCCCGCTCGACGGCGCGATGACCATCAGCCTCGGCAAGCAGTACCTGCGCCTGCCCGAACCTCTCTCCCTGGACCACCAGCTGCTCCGCGTCCAGCAGGGCCGCGAGGTCATCGTGGGCCTGCGCTCGGAGGCCGTACGCATCGCCAAACCGTCCGCCGCCCGCCCCGGCGAGGTGGCGATCAGCGGTCTGGTGGAGCACGTGGAGTTCCAGGGCCACGAGGTCCTCGTCCACTTCAACACCGGCTCCAGCCCCGCCGTCGTACCGGAACTGGAGGCCCCGCGCCCGGGCGCCCGCATCGCCAGGCGCCGCCGCGAGAGCACGGTCCTGGACCGCTTCCGGGGACGGGTGGGAGCCCTGCGGGCCGGCCCGTTGGTGGTGCTGGACGACCCGGCGGACGCCGACCCCGAACCCGCGGCGCCCGACAGCCGTCTCCCCGGCGATCTCGTCGTCCGCACCACCCCCGACTTCGATCTGCGCCGGGGCCTGCACGTCCCTCTGCTGGTCGACATCGCCCATCTGTTCGTCTTCGACCAGCACGGCGAACGGATCTGTCCGGCTCCTGCCCGGCTCCCGGACCTGGAGGAGTGAAGCCCGTCCCGCCACCGCCCCCGCCCGGTCGACTTCTGATCTCATGGTCCGGGATGTCTGGTGCCCGAAAACTAACATCGCTAGTTTAGGTGCCGGACGACGAACGGCCCCGCCCCGGAGGAAGCACGATGAAGGCACACGACGGCATCTACCTCGACGGCGCGTGGCGCCCCGCCACCGGCCCGGACACCATCGATATCGTGAACCCGGTCGACGAGCAGGTCATCGGCCGGGTCCCGGCCGGCACCGCCGAGGACGTCGACGCCGCCGTACGGGCCGCCCGCGCCGCCCTCCCCGCCTGGGCCGCGACCGCCCCCGCCGAGCGGGCCGCGCACCTGACCGCTCTCCGGGACGCTCTCGCGGCCCGTCAGGACGAGATCGCCGAGACGGTCACCGCCGAACTCGGCTCGCCGCCGAAGCTGTCGCAGGCCGTGCACGCGGCCCTGCCGATCACCGTCGCCGGCTCCTACGCCGAACTGGCGGCGACGTACGCCTTCGAGGAGAAGGTCGGCAACTCCACCGTCCTCCACGAACCCATCGGCGTGGTCGGCGCGATCACCCCCTGGAACTACCCCCTCCACCAGATCGTCGCCAAGGTCGCCCCGGCGCTGGCCGCGGGCTGCACGGTGGTGCTGAAGCCCGCCGAGGACACACCGCTGGTCGCCCAGCTCTTCGCCGAGGCGGTCCACGAGGCCGGGATCCCGGCGGGCGTCTTCAACCTCGTCACCGGGCTCGGCCCGGTCGCGGGCCGAGCCCTCGCCGAGCACCCGGACGTCGACCTGGTCTCCTTCACCGGCTCCACGGCCGTCGGCCGGCAGATCGGCGCGACGGCGGGAGCGGCCGTGAAGAAGGTCGCCCTGGAACTGGGCGGCAAGTCCGCCAACGTCATCCTGCCCAGCGCCGACCTCGCCAGGGCGGTCAACGTCGGCGTCGCCAACGTCATGTCCAACTCCGGCCAGACATGCAGCGCCTGGACGCGGATGCTGGTGCACCGGGAGCAGTACGAGGAAGCGGTCCGCATCGCCGCGGCGGCGGCGGCCAAGTACGGCGACCGTATCGGCCCGGTGGTCAGCGCCAAGCAGCAGGCGCGGGTGCGCGGTTACATCGAGAAGGGCGTGGCGGAAGGGGCGCGGCTGGTCGCGGGCGGCCCGGAATCCCCGCGTGAGCAGGGCTACTTCGTCAGCCCCACCGTCTTCGCCGACGTGACCCCCGACATGACCATCGCGCAGGAGGAGATCTTCGGCCCGGTCCTGACGATCCTGAGCTACGAGGACGAGGAGGACGCCCTGCGCATCGCCAACGGCACGGTCTACGGACTCGCGGGCGCCGTCTGGGCCGGCGACGAGGAGGAGGCGGTGGCCTTCGCCCGCCGCATGGACACCGGGCAGGTCGACATCAACGGCGGCCGGTTCAACCCGCTCGCTCCCTTCGGCGGTTACAAGCAGTCGGGCGTGGGCCGTGAACTCGGCACGCACGGCCTCGCCGAGTACCTCCAGACCAAGTCCCTGCAGTTCTGAGGAGCCCCGACGTGGTGCGTGCCGCCGTACTTCCCGCCGTCGGCGCTCCTCTGGAGATCGCCGACATCGACCTCCCCGACCCCGGACCCGGCCAGATCCGCGTCCGGCTCGCCGCCGCCGGGGTCTGCCACTCCGACCTCTCCCTGTCCGACGGCACCATGCGCGTCCCCGTCCCGGCCGTCCTCGGCCACGAGGGCGCGGGCACGGTCGTCGCCGTCGGGGAAGACATCACCCACGTTCGCCCCGAAGACGGCGTGGTCCTCAACTGGGCCCCGTCCTGCGGCGGTTGCCACGCCTGCTCGCTCGGGGAGGTCTGGCTGTGCGCCAACGCGCTGAACGGCGCCGCCGACGTCTACGCACACCGCCGGTCGGACGGCACCGACCTCCACCCCGGCCTGAACGTCGCCGCGTTCGCCGAGGAGACGGTCGTCCCGGCGGGCTGCGTCCTGCCGGTCCCCGACGGCGTCCCGCTGACCGACGCGGCCCTCCTCGGCTGCGCCGTCCTCACCGGATACGGCGCCGTCCACCACTCGGCGCGGGTCCGCCCCGGCGAGACGGTCGCGGTGTACGGCGTCGGGGGAGTGGGCCTCGCCGCCCTCCAGGCGGCCCGCATCGCGGGTGCGTCCAGGATCGTCGCGGTCGATGTCTCCCCGGCGAAGGAGGAGCTGGCGCGCGGCGCGGGCGCCACCGACTACCTGGTGGCCTCCGACAACACCGCCCGCGAGATCCGCGCCCTCACCGGCAAGCAGGGCGTCGACGTGGCCGTCGAGTGCGTGGGCCGCGCGGCCACGATCCGCACGGCCTGGGACTCCACCCGCCGCGGCGGCCGCACGACGGTCGTCGGCATCGGCGGCAAGGACCAGCAGGTCACCTTCAATGCCCTGGAGATCTTCCACTGGGGCAGGACCCTCTCGGGCTGCGTCTACGGCGACTCCGACCCGGCACGGGACCTCCCGGTACTGGCCGAGCACGTCCGGGCGGGCCGCCTGGACCTGGGAGCGCTGGTGACGGAACGGATCGCCCTGGAGGGCATCCCGGCGGCGTTCGAGAACATGCTGGCGGGCAAGGGCGGCAGGGCCCTGGTGGTCTTCTAGCCGCCTCGGGTGTCGGGACGGGCCCCACAGATGCTCCGTACAACCTCCCTGCACACCCGTTGACCCCATACCGTCCGGTCAGTATGTTCCCGGCAACGTCCCCACCGCACCCACCGGAGTGTGCACGCATGGACACAGCCCCACCCGCTCCCCCCGTCCCCACCACGGCCCTCCCCAAGGCCAACCGTCGCCGCGTAGCCACCGCGGCAGCCCTCGCCTCCGCCGTCGAGTGGTACGACTACTTCGTCTTCGGCATAGCCGCCGCCCTTGTCCTCGGCGACCTGTACTTCCCGGCGGGCAGCCCGACCGCCGGCGTCCTCGCCTCCTTCGCCACCTTCGCCGTCGGCTTCCTCGCCCGCCCGCTCGGCGGCATCGTCGCGGGCCACCTCGGCGACAAGCGCGGCCGCAAGCCGATGCTGGTCCTCGCGCTCTCACTCATGGGCGTGGCCACCACCGGCATCGGCCTGCTCCCGACGTACGAGACGATCGGCGTCGCCGCCCCGGTCCTGCTGGTCGTCCTCCGCGTCGCACAAGGCATCGCGGTCGGCGCGCAGTGGGGCGGCGCCATGCTGCTGGCCACCGAGTACGCCCCCGAGGGCAAGCGCGGTGTCTACGGCAGCGTCGTCCAACTCGGCGTCCCCATCGGCGTGGTGACGGCCAACTCGGTCTTCCTGCTGGCCGGAGCCTTCACCACGGACACCGCCTTCGCGGCCTGGGGCTGGCGCGTGCCCTTCCTCATCGGCCTGTTCGTCCTCGTGCTCGCCTGGTACATCCACACCCGGGTCGAGGAAACGCCCGAATTCCGCGAAGCCGAAAAGGCGTTGACCGAGAAGGAGAAGGCCGAGCGGAGCTCCCCGCTGCGCACGATCCTCCGCGGCCACCTCGGCACGGTGCTCCTCGCCGGCGGCTCCTTCGCCGTGAACACCGCGACCTTCTACATCCTGATCACCGGCGTCCTCGACTACACCACCCGCGAACTAGACATGAAGCGCGGTGCGGTGCTCACCGTCTCGCTCTGCGTCAGCCTCACCCAGCTCGTGCTGATCCCCGCCGCCGCCGCGCTCTCCGACCGCGTCGGCCGCATCCGGATCTACGCGATCGGCGCGGCCGGCATCGCCCTGTGGGCCGTACCGCTGTTCCTGCTGATCGACACCGGATCGCTGCTGTGGCTGGCGGTCGGCACGTTCGTCGCCAGCTGTTTCCTCAGCATCATGTACGGCCCTCAGGCCGCCCTGTTCGCCGAGCTGTTCACGCCCGAGATGCGCTACACGGGCGCCTCCCTCGGCTACCAGATCGCGGCCGTCCTCGGCGGCGGGCTCGCGCCCTTCCTGATGGTGCTGCTCCTGGAGGCGACGGGCACGTCGATGGCGGTGTCGGGCTACATCATCGGACTCGCGGCGATCGCTCTGCTGTCCATCAAGGTCCTTGCGAGCAGGGCGCCTTCACGCTGAATCGGAGGCCTTCTCGGGCCGCGGCTCCGGAACCGTCTCCGGGGCTGCGGCCTTCGGCGCGCGCGACCGCGACACCGCGACCCCCGCCAGGCACAGCGCCCCGCCCGCCAGCGTGAGCAGCCCCGGCACCTCGCCCAGCGCCAGCCACGACATCAGGACGACCAGCGCGGGGACGGCGTACGTGGTCGCGCCCATCCGGCTCGCGGTCGTACGGGCCAGGGCGTAGGCCCACGTCGTGAAGGCCAGCGCGGTCGGGAACACGCCGAGATAGACCATGTTGAGGGTCGCCGAGGCCGGCGCGTCGGCCGCCTCGGACACCAGCTGTCCGGCGAACGGCAGGCAGACCACGGCCCCGACGAGACACCCGAACGTGGTCACCTGCAGCACGCTCGCCCGGCCGAGGGCCGGCTTCTGCGCCACGACACCGCCCGCGTAGCCGACCGCGGCCAGCAGACACAGCACGACTCCGAGCACCGACGACCCGCCGTCGCCCGACATCGACAGCCCGACCGCCACCGCACCCGCGAACGACACCGCCATGCCGGCCAGCAGCCGCGGCGGCATCGCGTCACCGAGCAGCCGCGCGCCCAGCAGAGCGATCAGGATCGGCCCGATGTTCACGACCAGGGCCGCCGTCCCGGCGTCCACCTGCTGCTCGCCCCAGTTGAGGGCCACCATGTAGCAGCCGAACCACAGCACCCCGGATATCGCGATCCCGCGCCAGGCCGCCCGCGGCGGCCACCCCTCCCGCCGTACGAGACAGATCACCCCCAGCGTCAGGGCCCCGGCCAGCAGCCGCCCGAGCGCCAGCGCCCCCGGTGAGTACGCCTCCCCCGCACTGCGGATCGACACGAAGGCGGAGGCCCACAGCACCACGGTGACCGTGGCCGCACCGGCGGCGAGCAGCTCCGTGCGACGGGCAGGGCCGAACAGGGAGGCGTTCATCATGCTCCTGAGGCTAGGGAGGAAGGGGAGGGGAGGCTCGCGAATTTCGGACGGGGTGGTGGAGGGAGCCCGGCGCCGCTAGCGCAGCGCCCCCGCCTCGATGCCGAGCAGCTCCGACAGCGCCCGCTCACCCGTCTCCGTCACCTTCACCGCCCGCTCGGAGCCGATGCGCACACACCAGCCCGCGTCCAGGGCGTGCCGGCACAGGGCCGCGCCCGCGACGCCCGCGAGATGGGGACGGCGTTCGGTCCAGTCGAGGCAGGCCCGGGCCAGCGGGCGCCGGCTCGTGCGGTCCAGGCGGATGCCGACCGCGTCGAACCAGCCGATGCCCGCGTCCGTCAGCGCGAACCCCTTGTCCTGGACCAGCAGTTCGCGTGCGGTCAGCGCGTCGGTGACCGTGATGCCGAGCCGCCCGGCGAGATGGTCGTAGCAGGTGCGCCCCCGCGCCATGGCCGACCCGGCGCTCGACTCCCGCAGGTTCCGCGGCCGTACGACACCGTCCGGCGCCACCTGCGCGGCCAGGTCCTCCACCAGCTGGGCGACCCGCGCGTCGGCCAGCCGTACGTACCGGTGCCGCCCCTGCCGCTCTTCAGCGACCAACCCGCCCGCGACCAGCTTGCCCAGGTGCTCGCTCAGGGTCGACGCGGCGACACCGGCGTGCCGCGCCAGCTCACCGGCGGTCCATGCCCGCCCGTCGAGCAGCGCGAGCAGACACGCGGCCCGGGTCTCATCGGCGACGAGTCCGGCGAGGCGGGCGAGCCGTGACGCGCGTGGGTCCCTGGTGGTCATGCGTCCCAGGATGGGGCACGGACACTTCGGTACTCACCGAACTGTCCTAGGCCCGCCCGACCTGCTCGTACTGCCGCGCCAGCCCGTCGAGCAGCGCCGTCAGTCCCGTTTCGAAGGCCCGTTCGTCGATCTTCTCCTGCTGCTCGGCCAGGAGGTGGGCCTGCCCGAGGTGCGGGTAGTCGGCCGGGTCGTACGCGCTCGCGTCGTCCACGAAGCCCCCGGCGAAGGAACCGAGCGCGGAGCCCATGATGAAGTACCGCATCAGCGCGCCGATGGACGTGGCCTGCGCCGGCGGCCAGCCCGCGTCGACCATCGCGCCGTAGACAGCGTCCGCGAGCCGCAGCGCGGCCGGACGGCGGCCGGGGCCGCGGGCCAGGACGGGGACGATGTTCGGGTGATCGCGCAGGGCGGCCCGATAGGAGACCGCCCAGTCGTGCAGCGCGGTCCGCCAGTCCCGGCCGTCCTCGAACATCGCCAGGTCGACCTGCGCGCTCACCGAGTCGGCGACGGCCTCCAGGATCTCGTCCTTGGTGCGGAAGTGGTTGTAGAGCGAGGGCCCGCTGACCCCCAACTCGGCGGCGAGCCGACGCGTGGAGACGGCCGCCAGGCCCTCCGCGTCCACGAGCGCGCGTGCCGTCTCGACGATCCGGTCGGTGCTGAGCAGGGGCTTGCGCGGTCGGGCCATGGCGCACATAGTAGGGCTGCGACTGAAAACTAGCAGTGCTAATTTAAAGGTGCGGCCTTCAAGTGGAGTGGCTTGTGGTGAACCTGGAGCTGAGCGAGGAGCAGACCGCCGTACGGCAGCTCGCCCGCGACTTCGTCGAGCGCGAGATCACCCCGAACGTCATCGCCTGGGACCGCGCCGAAGAGGTCGACCGCGCCATCGTCAAGAAGCTCGGCGAGGTCGGCTTCCTGGGTCTGACGATCGACGAGGAGTACGGCGGCTCGGGCGGCGACCACCTCGCGTACTGCCTGGTCACGGAGGAGCTCGGCCGCGGGGACTCGTCCGTGCGCGGGATCGTCTCCGTCTCGCTCGGCCTGGTCGCCAAGACGATCGCGGCCCGGGGGAGCGAGCAGCAGAAGCGGCGCTGGCTGCCGGGCCTCACCTCCGGCGCGTACGTCGGATGCTTCGGCCTCACCGAGCCGGGCACCGGATCCGACGCCGGCAATCTCACCACGCGGGCGGTCCGTGACGGCGACGACTACGTCATCAACGGCACCAAGACGTTCATCACGAACGGCACTTGGGCCGACGTGGTCCTGCTCTTCGCCCGCTCCACGGACGCGCCGGGCCACAAGGGCGTCTCCGCGTTCCTCGTGCCGACCGACACGCCCGGCCTCACCCGCCGCACCATCCACGGCAAGCTGGGCCTGCGCGGCCAGACGACCGCGGAGCTGGTGCTGGAGGACGTACGCGTGCCGGCCTCCGCGATGGTGGGGGAGGAGGGCAAGGGCTTCTCGGTCGCCATGTCGGCGCTGGCGAAGGGCAGGATGTCGGTGGCGGCGGGCTGCGTCGGCATAGCGCAGGCGGCGCTGGACGCCGCCGTCCGATACGCGGGCGAGCGCGAGCAGTTCGGGAAGACCATCGCCCACCACCAGCTGGTGCAGGAGCTGATCAGCGACATAGCCGTCGACGTGGACGCGGCCCGCCTGCTGACCTGGAGGGTCGCCGACCTGATCGACCGGGGGCTGCCCTTCGTCGTGGAGTCCTCCAAGGCCAAGCTCTTCGCCTCGGAGGCCGCCGTCCGGGCCGCGAACAACGCCCTCCAGGTCTTCGGCGGCTACGGCTACATCGACGAGTACCCGGCGGGCAAGCTGCTGCGGGACGCCCGCGTGATGACCCTCTACGAGGGCACGAGCCAGATCCAGAAGCTGGTCATCGGGCGGGCGTTGACGGGGGTTTCGGCGTTCTGAGTAGGTGGACTGAGTAGCTGCGCGCATGTGGCGCGGGCCGCGTCCCCCGATCCTTGTCCCCATGAGTGAGACACCGGGCAAGCAGCAGAACACGGCCGCCTTCTACGGCCAGGCCGTCGCCTCCTTCGCCGTGGCCATGGCCGCGACCGCCATCGGCATCTTCAAGCTGAACGCCGACGCCTGGGTGCGGGCCTTCCTCGCCATCGCCGTCCTGTACCTGGTGACCTCCGCCTTCACCCTGGCCAAGGTGATCCGGGACCGTCAGGAGGCGACGGAGCGGTCGTACCACCCCTTCGAGAAGCTCTGACGAGAAGCTCTGACCACTGCGTCCGACGTGCTGAGCGGCCACGCTAAGCGCCCGCTCAGCTTCAGCGGTATGGTGGTGGCTCTGTCAGTGAGAGGGGCGAACGAGCGATGAGTACGGCGGAGGAGACGGCCGGCGGCGAGACGTCGGGGTGGGGCGAGGTCACGCCCGACGCGGCCCGGCGGCTGCTCATTGCCGCGGTGGAGGCCTTCGCCGAGCGCGGCTACCACGCCACGACGACCCGTGACATCGCGGGCCGCGCCGGTATGAGCCCGGCCGCGCTCTACATCCACTACAAGACCAAGGAAGAGCTGCTCCACCGCATCAGCAGGATCGGCCACGAGAAGGCCCTGGAGATCCTGCGTACGGCGGCCCAGGGCGAGGGCACCGCGACCGAGCGCCTGGCCGACGCGGTGAGCTCCTTCGTCCGCTGGCACGCGGGCGGGCGCACCACCGCGCGGGTCGTGCAGTACGAACTGGACTCGCTCGGCCCCGACGCCCGCGCCGAGATCCTCGCCCTGCGCCGCCAGGTGGACGCGGAGGTGCGCGGGATCATCGAGGACGGTGTGACGACCGGCGAGTTCGACGTGCTGGACGTCAAGGGCACCACCCTCGCCGTGCTCTCCCTCTGCATCGACGTGGCCCGCTGGTTCAATGTCAACGGCCCCCGCACGCCCGAGGAGGTCGGCGCGCTGTACGCCGACCTCGTGCTGCGGATGGTGGGCGCGAAGTAGCTCCCTCGCCGGTCAGAGGTAGTCCGGTCAGAGGTAGTCCGGTCAGGGGTGGTCCGGTCAGAGGTAGTACCGGGACACCGACTCGGCCACGCAGACCGGCTTGTCCCCGCCCTCGCGCTCCACGGTGAAGGCGACGGTGACCTGGACGCCGCCGGACACGTCCTCGACGCCGGTGATGGCGGCGGTGGCGCGCAGCCTCGACCCGACCGGAACGGGAGCGGGGAAACGGACCTTGTTCGTCCCGTAGTTGACGCCCATCTTCACGCCCTCAACCTTGATCAGCTGCGGCCCGAAGAGCGGCAGCAGCGACAGGGTCAGATAGCCGTGGGCGATGGTCGTGCCGAACGGCCCCGCGGCGGCCTTCTCCGGATCCACGTGGATCCACTGGTGGTCGCCGGTGGCGTCCGCGAACAGATCGATCCGCTTCTGGTCGATCTCCAGCCAGTCGGTGTACCCCAGCTGCTCGCCCACCGCCGCCTTCAGGTCGTCGGCGGAGGTGAAGATCCTCGGCTCTGCCATGTCGCTGGCCTTCCGTGTCGCACACTCGTCGTGTCACATCATGTCTAAGCAACTGCTTAGCATGGTCGGCTACGGGGCCCATGTCAACGGACCGGGGCGTGCGGCGATGGGTAGGCTCTGAGGGGTGCCCCAGATCCACGAGAAGATCCATGAGCTCACGGTCGGCCAGCTCGCCGCCCGCAGTGGTGCCGCCGTCTCCGCCCTGCACTTCTACGAGTCCAAGGGCCTGATCAGCAGCCGCCGTACCTCGGGCAACCAACGCCGCTACAGCCGGGACACCCTGCGCCGCGTCGCCTTCGTCCGTGCCGCCCAACGCGTGGGCATCCCCCTGGCCACGATCCGCGAGGCCCTCGCCGAACTCCCCGAGGAACGCACCCCCACGCACGAGGACTGGGCCCGGCTCTCCGAGGCCTGGCGCTCGGAACTCGACGAACGTATCAAGCAGTTGAACCGCCTCCGCGACCACTTGACCGACTGCATCGGCTGCGGCTGCCTCTCCCTGGACACCTGTGTCCTGTCCAACCCGGACGATGTGTTCGGCGAACGGCTGACGGGGTCGCGGTTGCTGGTGGAACAAGGGGGAGACCGGAAGAGGGGGCGGTAGGCGGGCCGCCGCCGTGCCCTATGACGACCGCTGGGCCCACCCGTACTGGTTCAGCCCCTCCGCCACCAACTGAGCGTTGGACACGGCCCGTTCCCCGTCCGGCAGGACCAGCGTGTCCTCCAGGCCTATTCGGGTCGCGAGGCCGAGGCGCCCGGCCAACCGCAGCACCGGCCATGCGCCGCCGTCCTCGCCGTGCAGCAGGACCGGGCGATGGGGGTACCTCCCGCTCGAGCGAAGTCGAGAGTGGGGGAGTGCGGAACCCAGGTCGGCCAGAAGGGCGCGCGCGGTGTCCTCGGCCGTGTCCGGTGCGGGGTCCGTGACCTCCGCGAGCACGCGCAGCACCTTCGGGCCCAGCGGCGAGTCGGCGAACCGTGCCGCCCCGTCCGTCCCGGACCAGATGCCCGCCTCCACGCCCACCCCGAGGTCGATCAGGGCGGCGGCCACCTCCTCGGCGCCCGGCTCGTGCCAGTTGACCGAGGCGTGGTCGGGGAGCACGGTCCAGCCCCGTAAACGCTCCACCCGTGCCGCCGGATCGAGGTCAGGCTCCGCCCAGGCACCCGTGGTCACGCCGACCGGCACCGACACCCGCGCGCGTATCGCCTCGACCGTCGCCGCGACCACGCGCGGCGACAAGGTGTCCTGCCCGCAAGGTGTTTTGGGGTGGACGTGGATGTCCGTGGCCCCCGCCGCGACGGCCTCCGCCGCGGAGTCGGCCATCGCCTGCGGCGTGAGCGGCACCCCGGCACCGTCGGCGGCCCCCCGGGGCCCGTTGAGACACACCTGCACCCGCACCATGCCTCGATGGTGCCAGCCACCACTGACAACGGCCCGCGGCCGAGAAGAAACGCCGAGAAGAAACGCCGAGATGAAACGCCGAGATGAAACGCCGGGAAGAGGCAACGGCCCGCGGTCATATAGGGGGTGCGGCATCCCCGACGCACCCCCGCCGTTCGCCGTTCCTAGGCCGACACCAGCAACCGTCCGCGCCTGGCGTCCGCCAGCGCCTCGGGTGTGAGCACGGGACGCGGTACCAGAATTCCGCAGTCCGTGCAGACCGGACCCGTCGAGGGTTCGTGGTCCAGTTCGTACTTCCAGACGAGCCGCTCCCCGTGGCACACCGGGCACACCGACCCCGGTTCGCGCTCCAGCGCGGAGATCAGGCGGCGCAGTACCTCCGCCAGCGGCTCATGGGGATGGACCCGGGGGTCGTCGCACCAGGCGACACCGAAACCGCCCCAGGTCAGCCGGTGCCAGTCGTCCACACTGCCCGGCCTGCGCAACCCGTCGTGCTTCTCCTTCTTGCGACGCTCGGCGAACTCGACCTCATAGGCCAGCCAGACCGAACGCGCCTCCTCCAGCTCATCCAGTGCGGCCACGAGCCGCGCTGGGTCGGGGGAGCGGTCCTCCGGGCCGAACCCGGCCCGGGAGCACAAATGGTCCCAGGTCGCCCTGTGCCCGTAAGGAGCGAACCGCTCCAGGCACTTGCGCAGCGAATAACGCCGTAGTGCCAGATCGCACCGCGGATCGCGCACCTGTCTCGCCAGACTCCGGAAACCGGCCATCGCCCTGCACCTCCGTCACACCTGCACCTGTACTTCGGTCACTTCGGCGTCGTCGTACGGACTTCGCGCGACGTTGCCGAATAGACGTATCGACAAGCGATTCGGCTCCATCCGATTTCCGATGGCCCCCATAAGCCGGCCGAGCCGGCCGCATCGACGCGGTGCCGAGCCGGCACCGACTTCAAAAAGTGACGCATGTTCATCTTCAATCTCGGGGATACCGGCGGTAACGTCCGGCACATCCCCGTCGGTAGGAGCTGCCATGCCACGGCGCATCCCACGCACCGCGCTCGACAGACTGAGAACTCCCGGCGCAATCCCCGGGTTCCTGAAGACCGCATCCGTATGCGTCCTCATTGCCGGACTTTTGTCCCCGCTCACCCGGGCGGCGGCAGCCGAGGAGGCGGCGCCCACGGCGACGGCGGCGGCGAACGACTACTGCGGCGGCCAGTGTTCCGACATCCTGCCGCCCGGCCAGAACGGCAACGCCACCCTCGCCCAGATCCTCCTCAACCAGGCCTTCGGCAGCCAGCCCGCCCACGCGGAGGACCAGCTCGGGCCCTACGCCAACCTGGCCAAGGGATACCCCACACTGACCAACTCCACGGTCAACACCTTCTTCAACGACGCGTCTTTCGGGGTCCCCGCCGATCAAGTCGCCTCCACGGTCAAGCCCGCCGGTCGCGGCGACGTGACGATCGTCCGCGACAAGAAGACGGGTGTGCCGCACATCACCGGTACCACCAGATACGGCACGGAGTTCGGTGCCGGGTATGCGGCAGCTGAGGACCGGCTGTGGCTGATGGACGTCTTCCGCCACGTGGGACGCGGTCAGCTGACCTCCTTCGCGGGCGGCGACCCGTCCAACCAGGGCCTGGAGCAGCAGTTCTGGCGCCACGCTCCGTACACCGAGGCCGATCTCCAGGCCCAGATCGACAATGCCGTCGCCACGAACGGGGAGCGCGGCCAGCAGGCCCTCGCCGACGCCAAGGCCTACCTCGACGGCATCAACGCCTACATCGACACCTCCGACAGCGGCCGTTACTTCCCCGGCGAGTACGTCCTCACCGGCCACAAGGACTCGATCACCAACGCCGGCACCATCGAGCACTTCAAGATCACCGACCTGGTCGCGCTGGGCTCCGTCATCGGCGCGCTCTTCGGCTCCGGGGGCGGCGGTGAGGTCAACAACGCGCTCTCGCTGCTCGCCGCACAGGAGAAGTACGGCGTTGAAGAGGGCACCAAGGTCTGGGAGTCCTTCCGCGAGCGCAACGACCCCGAGGCGGTCGTCACCGTCCACGACAAGAGCTTCCCGTACGCCTCGAAGCCCGACGACCCGCAGGGCGCGGCACTGCCCGACGCCGGCTCGGTGGAGGAGGAGCCGTTGGTCCACGACCGTACCGGCAGTGCGGCCACCTCAAGTGCGAACAGCGCGTCCACCACGGCTGCCAAGACGGCCATGACCTCCGCCAAGCGCGGCATGTCCAACGCCCTCGTGGTGAGCGGCGAGCACACCGCCAGCGGCCACCCGGTCGCCGTCTTCGGCCCGCAGACCGGCTACTTCGCGCCCCAGTTGCTCCTGCTCCAGGAGATCCAGGGCCCCGGCATCAGCGCCCGCGGCGCCTCCTTCGCGGGCCTGAGCATGTACGTCGAACTCGGCCGCGGCCAGGACTACTCGTGGAGCGCCACGACCTCCGGCCAGGACATCATCGACACCTACGCCGTCGAACTGTGCCAGGACGACTACCACTACCTGTACCGCGGCACCTGCACGCCCATGGAGAAGGTCGAGCAGAAGAACGCCTGGAAGCCGACCACCGCGGACGACACCGCGGCCGGCTCCTACACGATGCGGGTGTGGCGCACCAAGTACGGCCCCGTCGAGTACCGCGCGACGGTCGGCGGCAAGAAGGTCGCCTACACCACCCTGCGCTCCTCCTTCATGCACGAGGCCGACTCGATCATCGGCTTCCAGATGCTGAACGACCCGGACTACGTGAAGGGCCCGGAGAGCTTCCAGAAGGCGGTGCAGCACATCAACTACACCTTCAACTGGTTCTACGCCGACTCCGAGCACACCGCGTACTACAACAGCGGCGACAACCCGGTGCGGGCGAGCGGCGTCGACGCCGAGTTCCCGGTGTGGGCGCGGCCGGCGTACGAGTGGCGGAACTGGACCCCGGCCACGAACACGGCGGACTACACCCCGCCCTCGGCCCACCCCAACTCCATGGACCAGGACTACTACATCTCCTGGAACAACAAGCAGGCCAAGGACTACACCACCGCTCCCTGGGGCAACGGCTCGGTCCACCGCGGCAATCTCCTCGAGGACCGGGTGAAGAAGCTGGTCGCCGCGGGCGGGGTCACCCGTGCCTTGCTGGTGAAGGCCATGGCCGACGCGGGGCTCGCCGACCTGCGGGCCGAGGGCGTGCTGCCGGATCTGCTGAAGGTCGTGGGCAGCTCCCCGGTCACGGACTCGACGGCCGCGGCGGCGGTGAGCAAGCTGCAGACGTGGCTGTCGGCGGGCGCCAAGCGCACGGAGACCTCGGCCGGTTCGAAGACGTACGCCGACGCCGACGCCATCCGCATCCTGGACGCGTGGTGGCCGCTGCTGGTCAAGGCCGAGTTCCAACCGGGCCTGGGCAGCGACCTGTACACGGCCATGACCAGCAACCTGCCGGTCGACGAGTCCCCGTCGGCCGCGCACGGCCCGACCGGCTCGCACGCCGGAAGCTCCTTCCAGTACGGCTGGTGGAGCTATGTCGACAAGGACATCCGGGCGGTGCTCGGTGAGTCGGTACAGGGGCCGCTCGCGCGGAAGTACTGCGGCGGCGGCAGCCTCAGCGCCTGCCGGGACATCCTGATCAGCACCCTGAAGGAGGCGGCCGGCAAGACCGCGGCCCAGGTCTACCCCGGTGACGCCCTGTGCTCGGCGGGCGACCAGTGGTGCGCCGACTCGATCTTCCAGCGGACGCTCGGCGGCATCAAGCACGGCCACATCAGCTGGCAGAACCGCCCGACGTTCCAGCAGGTCGTGGAGTTCACCTCGCACCGGTGAGACACGCGTGGCGGCGGGTCAGCGAACGCTGCCCGCCGCCACCACGACCTTCATCGGTACACGAGGTACTCCCCGCGCATGCGCCGGAACGCCGGGAGCTCCTCGCCCCAGCCCGCCACCACCTCGTCGGTGTCCGCTCTCGCGTCGATCATCGTGCGCCTCCGCGCGGACCCGGTGAGCTTGTCGATCCAGTTGTCCGGGCGCCGAGTGAATCTGAACAGCCGCCCCAGCTCCGCGACGGTCATCCCGTGGGCCTGCGAGATCGGCTGCCGCCCGACGAAGGTCGCGAACTCCTTGTGGAGCACCGGTCCCAGGGCCGCCCGCCCGGTCACCGGATTCGGCCGGTCCAGGACCACGAACCGCTTGCCCGCATGTGTGACCTCCGCGGGAACGGTATGCGCTCCCGCACAGCCCCGCACCCCTACGGCGTTCACCCTTCCGTTGCTACATACCGACCGGTTAGTCTGGCACCGCAGAGCCGCAGTCAAAGGAGACCGATGGTGGAAGCCGTTCAGGGCGCTGGTGTGGTCGTCACGGGGGCCGGGGGTGGCATCGGAGCCGCACTGGCCTGTCGCTTCGCCGGCGAAGGTGCTCGGGTCGTCGTCAACGACCTCGATGCCGGGCGGGCGCAAGCAGTCGCCGGGGAGATCGGCGGCATCGCCGTCCCCGGCGACGCCGCCGCGATCGTCGGCGAGGCCCGCGAGGCGCTCGGCGGCACCGTCGATGTCTACTGCGCCAACGCCGGTGTCGCCTTCGAGGGCGGGGACGCCGCCGCGCCGCTCGACGAGAAGGTCTGGGCGGCCTCCTGGGACGTCAACGTCATGGCGCACGTCCGCGCGGCCCACGAACTGCTTCCGGACTGGCTGGAGCGCGGCAGCGGTCGCTTCGTGTCCACCGTGTCGGCCGCCGGACTGCTCACCATGATCGGCGCGGCACCCTACGCCGTCACCAAGCACGGCGCCTACGCCTTCGCCGAGTGGCTGTCGCTGACGTACCGGCACCGCGGTCTGAAGGTGCACGCGATCTGTCCGCAGGGCGTGCGCACCGACATGCTCGCGGCCACCGGCAGCGCGGGCGACCTGGTGCTCCAGCCGACCGCGATCGAGCCGGACGACGTGGCGGACGCCCTCTTCAAGGGCATCGAGGAGGACCGCTTCCTGGTCCTGCCGCACCCCGAGGTCGCCGGGTTCTATCAGGCCAGGGCCACCGACCCCGACCGCTGGCTGGCGGGCATGAACCACATCCAGCAGAAGTGGGAGACGACCCGGTGACCGACTCCCGGTACGCGGCCAAGCCCTGGCTGGCCCTGCTGGGCGACGCCCAGCGCGCCCCGATCGACCCCGCCGACTCCCTCGTGCACGCCCTGCGCCGGGCCGTCGACGAGACCCCGGACCGCACCTTCCTCGCCTACTTCGACGGCCGCCTGACCTACCGCGAGGTCGACGAGCTGAGCGATTCCGTCGCCGGTCACCTCGCCGCCCGTGGTCTGGAGCGCGGCGACCGGGTGGCGGTCCTGCTGCAGAACTCCCCGCACTTCGTGCTCGCCGTGCTCGGCGCCTGGAAGGCGGGGGCGACCGTCGTGCCCGTCAATCCGATGTACAAGTCGGGGGAGGTCGGCCACGTCCTGCGGGACGGCGAGGTTGCCGCGCTGATCTGCTCCGACCGCGCCTGGGAGTCGTATCTGCGCGACACGGCCGCCGACTCGCCGGTGCGGATCGTGCTCACCGGGTGCGAGCTGGATTTCCAGACCCGAGGCGACACGCGCGTGCTGACCTTCGAGCGGCTCCCGCAGGCCGAGGACGCCGACGACCTGACGGCCGTGGCCCGCGCCGGCCACAAGGCGCCCGAGGGGCGTGACGCCGGCCCGGCCGACATCGCGCTGATCAGCTACACCTCCGGCACCAGCGGCACCCCCAAGGGCGCCACCAACACGCACGGCAACATCATGCACAACGCGGAGCGGCAGCGGACCGGACTGGCCCTGCCCGGGACGCCCGTCTACTTCGCGATGGCGCCGCTGTTCCACATCACCGGGATGGTCTGCCAACTCGGCGCCTGCCTGAACAGCGCGGGCACGCTCGTCCTGGCGTACCGCTTCGAGGCGGGCGTCGTGCTGGACGCGTTCGCCGAGCACCGGCCCCATTACACGGTCGGCCCGTCGACGGCCTTCATGGCGCTGGCCGCCCACCCGTCCGTCACGCCGGACCACTTCTCGTCCTTCGTCAACATCTCCTCGGGCGGCGCACCGCTCCCGCCCGCCCTGGTGGAGAAGTTCCGGGCCGGTTTCGGGCCGTACATCCGCAACGGCTACGGGCTGACGGAGTGCACCGCCCCCTGCGCCTCCGTGCCACCCGGTCTGGAGGCACCCGTCGATCCGGCCTCCGGGACGCTGGCGGTGGGCGTGCCCGGCCCCGACACGGTCGTCCGGATCGTCGACGACCGGGGGCAGGAGGTGCCCTTCGGCGAACAGGGGGAGATCGTCGTACGGGGGCCGCAGGTCGTCCCCGGCTACTGGCGGCGCCCGGAGGCCACCGCCGAGACCTTCCCCGACGGGGAGCTGCGCACCGGCGACATCGGGTTCATGGACCCCCAGGGCTGGCTGTACGTCGTCGACCGCAAGAAGGACATGATCAACGCCTCCGGCTTCAAGGTGTGGCCGCGCGAGGTCGAGGACGTGCTGTACACGCACCCGGCGGTGCGCGAGGCGGCCGTCGTCGGCGTGCCCGACGGGTACCGCGGAGAGACCGTCAAGGCCTACATCAGCCTGCGTCCGGGGGCCGAGACGGACCCCGATAGCCTCGCCGTGTACTGCAAGGAGAGACTGGCCGCCTACAAATACCCGCGTCAGGTGGAGATCCTGCCCGACCTGCCGAAGACGGCGAGTGGGAAGATCCTCCGTCGGGAACTGCGTTCCCGCACGCATGACCACAAGCGCCAACAGAAGTAGCAACAGAAAAGCAACAGAAGAAAGACTCGGAAGGCAGGTGGCGGCAGTGCCCAGGACGACGGAAGGTGACGGGACTCCCGTGCCGCAGCGGCTGCTGGCCGCCGCCACCCGGCTCTTCGCCGAGCAGGGCTACGACCGCACCTCGGTGCAGGAGATCGTCGAGGCGGCCGGCGTCACCAAGGGGGCGCTGTACCACTACTTCGGCTCCAAGGACGACCTCCTGCACGAGGTGTACGCGCGCGTGCTGCGCGTCCAGCAAGAGAGACTGGACGCCTTCGCGGACGCCGACGAGCCGGTCGAGAAGCGGCTGAGGGACGCGGCGGCCGACGTCGTCGTCACGACGATCGACAAGCTCGACGACGCGATGATCTTCTGGCGCTCGATGCACCACCTCAGTCCGGAGAAGAACAAGCAGGTGCGTGCCGAGCGGCGCCGGTACCACGAGCGATTCCGGGCGCTGATCGAGGAGGGGCAGGAGGCCGGCGTCTTCTCCAAAGCGACCCCTGCCGACCTGGTGGTGGACTACCACTTCGGCTCCGTCCACCACCTGTCGACCTGGTACCGGCCCGACGGCCCCCTCAGTCCCCAGGAGGTCGCCGATCACCTGGCCGATCTGCTGCTGCGGGCGCTGCGACCGTAGCGTCCATCTGTTTCCGTGCGGCCATGCGCAAGTGGCCATATGTAAGGGGCGGCTGCCAATGGCAGCCGCCCCTTACACATGAGCAACACATGAGCTCACAGGTACTTCTTCAGCTCCCGCCGCGCCAGCGACCGCTGGTGCACCTCGTCCGGGCCGTCGGCGATCATCAGGGTGCGGGCACCGGCGTACAGCTCGGCCAGCGGGAAGTCCTGGCTCACCCCTCCCGCGCCGTGCAGTTGGATCGCCCGGTCGATGATGTCGACGACCGTACGGGGCGTGGCGATCTTGATGGCCTGGATCTCCGTGTGGGCGCCCCTGTTGCCGACCGTGTCCATCATCCAGGCCGTCTTCAGCACCAGCAGCCGCAGCTGCTCGACCGCCACCCGGGCGTCCGCGATCCAGTTGTGGACCACGCCCTGCTGGGCCAGCGCCTTCCCGAAGGCGGTGCGCGACGTCGCCCGCCTGCACATCAGCTCGATCGCCCGCTCCGCCATGCCGATCAGCCGCATGCAGTGGTGGATACGGCCGGGACCGAGGCGGGCCTGGGCGATGGCGAAGCCGCCACCCTCCTCGCCGATCAGGTTCGAGACCGGCACGCGCGCGTGGTCGAAGATAACCTCGGCGTGGCCGCCGTGGTAGTGGTCCTCGTAGCCGAAGACCTGCATCGCGCGCTGGACCGTGACGCCCGGGGTGTCACGGGGGACCAGGACCATGGACTGCTGGCGGCGGATGTCGGCGCCGTCCGGGTCCGTCTTGCCCATCACGATGAAGATCTTGCAGTCCGGGTTCATCGCCCCGGAGATGTACCACTTGCGCCCGGTGACGACGTACTCGTCCGTGCCGTCGGAGGCTCGCTCGATGTGCGTGGTGATGTTCGTGGCGTCGGACGAGGCCACCTCGGGCTCCGTCATCGCGAACGCCGAGCGGATCTCACCGGCGAGCAGGGGTTCGAGCCACTGCTTCTTCTGCTGTTCGTCGCCGAACTGGGTGAGGACCTCCATGTTCCCGGTGTCGGGCGCCGCGCAGTTCGTCACGGTCGGCGCCAGGTGCGGGCTGCGGCCGGTGATCTCGGCGAGCGGCGCGTACTGGAGGTTCGTCAGGCCGGCGCCGTACTCGGTGTCGGGGAGGAAGAGGTTCCACAGGCCCTGCCTGCGTGCCTCGGCCTTCAGGTCTTCGACGACCGGCGGGGTGTCCCACGGGGACGCCAGCTGTGCGCGCTGCTCGTGCGCGATCTGCTCGGCGGGGTAGACGTACTCGTCCATGAAGGCGAGCAACTTGGCGCGCAGTTCCTCGGTGCGCGCGTCGAACGCGAAGTCCATGGCCTCAGCCTTCCTGGAGTCCTGCTTGAAGAGTCGTCAGACCGTGCTCGATGAAGATCGGGACCAGGTCGCCGATGCGGTCGAAGCCGCGGCCGACCGTCTGGCCCAGGGTGTAGCGGTAGTGGATGCCCTCCAGGATCACGGCCAGCTTGAACCAGGCGAACGCCGTGTACCAGGACACCGCGGAGACGTCGCGTCCCGAGCGCGCGGCATACCGCTCGACGAGTTCGGCGGGTTCGGGGTGGCCGGGAGCCTCGGCGGTCGTGAAGACCGGGGAGTCGGCCGTGCCCAGCGGGATGCTGTACATCACCAGCAGGCCGAGGTCGGTGAGCGGGTCGCCGAGCGTCGACATCTCCCAGTCGAGGATCGCCTTGATCGTGTCGTTCTCGCCGATCAGGACATTGTCGAGCCGGTAGTCACCGTGTACGACCGTCGGGGCGGGGGAGCGGGGCAGCTCCCGGCCGAGCGCCGCGTGCAGCTCGTCGATGCCGGCCAGCTCCCGGTTGCGGGAGGCGTCCAGCTGCTTGCCCCAGCGTCGCAGTTGCCGGTCCAGGAAGCCCTCGGGGCGGCCGAAGTCGGCCAGGCCCACCTCGGCGGGGTCCACCGCGTGGAGCTCCACGAGCGTGTCGACGAGGTTCAGCACGGCCCCTCGGGTGCGGTCGGGACCGAGGGAGGCGAGCTGGTCGGCGGTGCGGTACGGGATGCCCTCGACGAACTCCATGACGTAGAACTGCGCCCCGAGCACCTCCTCGTCCTCGCACATCAGCACCGGGCGCGGCACCGGCACGTTCGTCGGGTGCAGTGCGCTGATCACCCGGTGCTCGCGCTTCATGTCGTGCGCGGTGGCCAGGACGTGGCCCAGCGGGGGCCGCCGTACGACCCACTTGGAAGCGCCGTCGGAGACCGCGTACGTGAGGTTCGACCGTCCGCCCTCGATCAGCCGGCCGGTCAGAGGGCCGTGGACCAGGCCGGGCCGCTCACGGTCGAGCAGGGCGCGCAGCCGGTCGAGGTCGAGGCCTGGCGGATGGTCGGGGCTCATCAATGCTCCTACGGGCGGGTGAACGCGACCTGACCAATGATGCCGACCGGTCGGTATGTCGTCCAGTGGGGGAACTGAACGTGATCGGAGCCACGATAAGCCGACAGCTCCCCGTGCGGGGCGACGGGGAGCTGTCGGCGGTGCCTTCTCGGCCAGGCCAGACCAGGCCGGGCCGGGGCGGCGTGGGATCGATCGGCGGGGGGCTCGGTCAGTGGTCGTCCCAGTGGCCCTCGTGCTCGGCGTGCCGGTGGCCTTCATGGAGGTAGTCGACGTGGTCGCCGTGCAGGACGCTCGGGTGCCCGCAGTCCGCACCGTGCCGGTGGTCGTGGCCCTCGTGCGAGACGTGTTCGGCGGGCTCGCATTCGTCCCAGTGGCCGCCGTGCTCGCGGTGCAGGTGTCCGTCGTGCGCGTAGTCGACGTGATCGCCGTGCGGTACCTGGGTGTGGCCGCAGTCCGGGCCGTGGGTGTGCGTGTGGGAGGCGTGTTCGTGGTGGAGGGTGGTCATGGTGCTCACCTTCGACGGTGCGGGTGATGACGTCGGACAGGCTGCCACGCGAACGGTGTGTATCCGGCTATTCCGGCGATTTCGACTTTTCGATTTTCGTGGCATACGCGTACCCCTTGGGGGCCATCACCTAATGACGGTAGGGCGGGGATGAGGGGCGCGCCCACCAAGATTCGTTCAAGGCCGTGTGCGACCGGCCCCGGAGAGTTCAGAAGAGGGTCAGAAGACCAGCGCCGCGGCGCACAGTGCCAGTGCGACGGTGAGCAGGGCGCCGGCCGTCGCGTGTCGGGGCGCGAGTGCGGGTGGGCTGTTGGTGGCCGCCAGGGTGCGGATGCGGTGGTGGGCGATCAGGAGGAAGGCCAGCCACAGCCCGCAGCACAGGGCGCAGACGATGATCGCGGCCGCCGATGTCCCGCCGTGCAGCGCGGTCTTCATCGCCAGCAGGGCGGCTACGGTGCTGGACAGCGTGGTACGGCGCCAGGCGAGGCGTGTGCGCTCCGGTTGCAGTCCGGGGTCCCGGTCGTGGGCGGCCGGGGGAGCCGTCCCGCTCACCCCTCCCACCCGAAGAGGACGACAACGACCATCGCGACGGCCACGATCGCGACGGCGAGGCTGAGCAGTGCCGGGAATCGGGACACCGGCAGGTCCTCGCCTCGGCGCATGGCCCGTTCGCAGCGAATCCAGTGGTTGACCGCGCGCAGGGAGCACAGGACGCCCGCCGCGAGCAGCGCGAGCGCGAGGCCGACGCGCCAGCCCCAGCGCAGGTCGGGCAGGAACTGGTCCACGGCGAAGCCGCCGCCGATCAGGGCGAGGGCGGTGCGCAGCCAGGCCAGGAAGGTGCGCTCGTTCGCCAGCGAGAACCGGTAGTCGGGGGTGCCGCCCTCTTCCCGGATCGCCTGGGGTGCGAACCACAGGCGGACGTTCCGTGCGAATCCGATCACGAACAGACCCTATCGGGGCCGCTGCGAGGGATTCGAGGGTCAGCCGACTACCTGGGCCTACCCCCGATACCCGCGGAGCCTCTCGTACGCCGCCAACCCGTCCGGCACCCACTCCCAGTCCCTCAGGCGGCGCTCCACCTCGTCCTCCGGCAGGAACTCGTGCCAGGCCACCTCTTCGACCTGCGGCCGTACAGGAAGGTCGCAGCGGACCTCGTACACCGCCGACCACCAGCTCTGGCCGGCTCCGTCGTCGTAGAGGAACTTGAAGAGGTACTCGGGGCGCGGCAACCCCGTCACGCCCAGTTCCTCCTCGGCCTCCCGCAGGGCCGCGTCGTCGTAGGACTCGCCCGCGCCGACCACTCCGCCGACGAACATGTCGTAGAGGGACGGGTAGACCAGCTTGGTCGGGGTGCGGCGGTGGACGAAGAGGCGGCCCTCCGCGTCCCTGGCCTGGATGAAGACGCAGCGGTGGCGCAGGCCCTTCGCGTACGCCTCGCCGCGCGGCGACCGGCCGATGACCTGGTCGTTCTCGTCGACGATGTCGAGGATCTCGTCAGCAGCGCTCATGACGTCATCCAAGCAGGGTCAGCTCACCGCAGGGTCGGCTCACTGCGGTTGCAGATCCAGCGCCCGCTCGGGCCGCCTCGCACCGCTCGGCATCGCCGGGTGCATGCCCAGCAGCACGATGCCCACCACGATCGCCGCGAGCCCGCCCGCCTCCCAGGCCAGCGCCCCCGTGTCGGTCCGCAGCCGGTCGCCCAGGAAGCCGACGCCGCAGGCGATGCCGGCCAGCGGCTGGGCGGCGGTGAGGGCGGGCAGCGACATGCGCAGGGATGCGGTTTCGAACGCGCTCTGGACGAGGATCAGGCCGGTGACGCCGAGCACCAGCACGCCGTACGGCTGCCAGCCCGTCAGCAGTTCCATGAGGCCGCCCTCGGAGAAGCGCCGGCCGCTCACCCGGGTCAGGGCGTCCTGCACGCCGTAGAGCAGGCCGGCCGCGATCGCCAGCAGTACCGGGCCGGAGCTCAGGCGGGAGCGCCTCGCGTGCGTCGTGAGGATGAGGGCGAGGCCCAGCATGGTTCCGATGATCAGCCAGTGGCGGAGCGGATCAGCGACCGCGGTGCCGCCGCGGGGCTCGCCCGCCACGATGAACGTGGTCACCCCGCCCGCGAGCAGTACGAGGCCCGCCCATCCCTGGCGGCCCAGTGGCTGCTTGCTCTGCTTGCGGGACAGGGCGAGGGCGAAGAGCAGGTTCGTGGCCAGGAGGGGTTCCACCAGGGAGATCTCGCCCATGCCCAGCGCCATCGCGCCGAGGGCCATGCCGGCCACCATCAGCCCGATGCCGCCGAGCCAGCGCGGCACCTTCATCAGGTCGAGGAGCAGCCGCGGCGACAGGAAGTCTCTCAGCGGTGCCTGCCGGGCCGCGTTCTGCTGGAGGACGAAGCCGAAGCCGAGGCAGCACGCGGCGCTCAAGGCCAGGACGAGAACCAGAACCGACAAGCTGTGTACCTCGAGATCATCCGGTCGGGCCGTGGGAGAGCGACCATCGTGCGGGACCGGGATGGGGTGCGCCATGGCGTATGCCACAGGTCCTGGGTGCGTGCCCAACCATGCCGCACAAGTCCTCATTCTCTCAAGGAAGTTGACGCGTGTAACGCCCGGATGGGCCTTGACGAAAAGCGTTGGCTGAGGGTTGGCTGTGCGTGATCAATCGATGGCGAGAAGAAAAGTCCAGACCAGAAGGCCGGGCCGAGCGCGTGAGGAAGTCCCCGCGGTGTCCCCACCCCCGCCACCCTTCGGGCGCGGCCGCAGGCACGCCCGCCGATCTCTCGACGCCGCCCTCGACGACACCGACCTCGTCGCCGCGCGCGCCGCGCTGGCCCAGGGGCGGTGGCAGGCCGCCCGCACGCTCCTCGCCCACACCGGCGACGACTGGGACCGCCGAGGACACCGGGTCACCGTCCTCGCCCTGGAGCCCTACAGCGCCGCCTGGGCCCGCGACTGGTTGCTCGCCGACCCCGACTCCGCCGACGCCGCCGTCCTGCTCGCCCTCGCCCAGGTCCGCCGCGCCCTGCGCGGCAAGGAGACCCCGGTCCGGGCCCGGGAGGCTTGCCAGGCCGCCGCTGCCCTCGTGCCCGCCGACCCCACGCCCTGGCTCGGCCTGCTCATGCTGGAGCGCGCCCTGGGCGCCGGCGAGGAGGTCGTCCGGCTCTTCGGCGAAGTGCGCGCGCGGTACGCCGATCACCACCACGCCCATCACCTGATGGTCGCCCGTCTCGCCGAGCGCCGCGCCGACGCCGGCCCCGACCCCCTGCACGAGGTCTACGACTTCGCCGTCTGGGCCGCCGAGCAGGCCCCCGCCGACTCCCCGCTCGCGATCCTCCCGGTCGTCGCGCACGCCGAGCGCTACCGCGTGCTGGCCGCCGCCGGACACGAGCCCGCCGACCCGGCCGCCTCCGAGCACTGGACCGGCCGTCGGGCCCGGCAGGTGATGAAGGCCGCGTTCGACTGGTGGCTGGAGTGGGAGCACGAGGGCCACCCCCGGCGGCTGGTCGACCTCAACTTCCTCGCCCACGCCAAGGTCTGCGAGGGCCGGGGCGCCGAAGCCGCCGCCCTGTTCCATCGCATCGGCGAACACGTCACCCCGGCGCCGTGGTCGTACCCGGACCACGATCCGTATCCCGCCTTCCGTGCCGCTCGCGACAGCGCGCTGGGCGCGGTCTGACATCCCCGACGCAGCCCCCGACTCCATCACCCCCGACTCCATCACCCCCGACTCCATCACCCCCGAGTCCACACCCCCGATTCCGAACGAAGGACGGTCTCCCGATGACCACGGGCAGTTCGAGCACGAGCACATCAACGGCCGACGGCATCAGCACCTTCAAAGGCCAGGAGCGGGCGCTGCGGGCCGGCCGCCTCGGCACCGGCGGCCTGCTGCTCTCCGTCCTCGCGGCGACCGCCCCCCTCATGGTCGTCGCTGGTGTCATGCCCACCACATTCGCGGTGATGGGCATCGTCGGACAGCCGCTCCTCTTCGTCCTCCTCGGTGTGGTCCTGGCCCTCTTCGGCGTCGGCTACGCGGAAATGAGCCGGCACGTCCACAACGCGGGCGCCTTCTACGCGTACATCTCCCGCGGCCTCGGCGGTACAGCGGGGGCGAGCGCGGCCCTCGTCGCGCTCGTCGCCTACAACGCCCTCCAGGTCGGCATCTACGGCATCTTCGGCTTCGAGGTCTCCGGCCTCTTCGCCACCTACGCAGACCTCGAAGTCGCCTGGTGGATACCCGCGCTGGTGGCCGCGCTCGTCGTCGGCGCGCTGGGCTGGCTGAAGATCGACGTCAACGCGCGCGTGCTCGGCGTCCTGCTGATCGTCGAGGTGGCCCTGGTGGTCATCTTCGACATCGCGGCCGTCGCCGACCCCGGAACGGAGGGCCTGTCCCTGCACGCCTTCAACCCGGACACCCTCAGCGGCGCCGGCGTCGGCACCGCCCTGTGCTTCTGCATCGCGGCCTTCCTCGGCTTCGAGCAGGCGCCCGTGTACGCCGAGGAGACCAGCCGCCCGCACATCCTGGTACCCCGCGTGATGTTCCTCGCGGTCGGCGGGGTCGCCGTCTTCTTCGCGCTCAGCAGCTGGGCCCTCACCGTCGCCACCGGCCCCGCGGCCATCGTCGGCGAGGCACAGAAGCAGAGCGCCGGACTGCTGTTCTCCCTCACCGAGTCCCGGCTCGGCGGCACCTTCACGGACGTGCTGCACGTCCTGTTCGTGACCGGCATGTTCGCGGCCCTGCTCAGCTTCCACAACGTCGTCGCCCGGTACGCCTTCGCCATGGGCCGCGAGGGCCTGCTGCCCGCCGCCTTCGGCCGGACCAACAGCACGAGCGGCGCTCCCGGCACCGGCTCGCTGCTCCAGACGGCCGTCGCGGTGGTGATCGTGACCGCCTTCGCGATCGCCGACGACAAGCCGACCGGCGATCCCACCGAGCCCGTCCTGCACCTGTTCACCTGGTTCGGCAACATCGGTGCCCTCGGCGTGATCGTGCTGATGGCGGCGGCCTGCGTGTCGGTCATCGTGTTCTTCGTCCGCCGCGGCGCCGCGGCCGCCCAGGCCTGGCGGCTGCTCACCTCCGCCCTGGCCGGCATCGCCCTGCTCGTGATCGCCGGCTACACCGTCAAGGACTTCGACGTCCTGGTCGGCGCCGGCCCCGACTCGTCGCTCAGCTGGATACTCCCCGGGATCATCGGGCTCGCCCTGGTGATCGGCCTGGTGCAGGGCCTGGCCCTGCGCGCCCGCCGCCCCGAGGCACACGCCCGCATCGGGCTCGGCAACGAGGCGTTCCAGCTGGAGAAGGCGGCGGAGAAGGCGTCGTAACGGACCGTATCCGCGTAAGTAGTGATCACGGAACTCCGCGTAAGAAGTGATTACGGAACCCTGACGAGCACCCGCGACCCCTGGTCCGTCCCGGGCCGCGGGTGTTCGAATGAACCCGTGAACTCCGAACAGCCCGAGGAACGCGGCACCCCCGTCGGCCGCCGCGTCGTCCTCGGCACCCTCGGCCTGGGCGCACTCGGCGTGGTCGCCGCGCCCACCCTGCAACGCGGCCTGGAGGCCTTCCTCGGCAGCGCCGCCGACAAGGACCCGACCGGCCTGACGGGCCTGCTCCCGAACGGCGGCGGCTTCCGCTACTACTCGGTCACGTCCTCCGTGCCCCACAAGAACGCCGAGAACTACCGCCTCACCGTCGACGGCCTCGTCGACCGCCCGCACAGCTACACCCTGGCCGACCTGCGCGCCCTGCCGCAGACCCGGCTGGTCAAGGACGTCCAGTGCGTCACCGGCTGGCGCGTCCCCGACACGCCCTTCGAAGGGGTGCGGCTGTCCCGGCTGCTCGACGCCGCCGGGGTGCGGGCGAAGGCCGGGGCCGTGCGCTTCACCTGCTTCGACGGCGCGTACACCGAGAGCCTCACCCTCGACCAGGCCCGCCGCGCGGACGTCCTGGTCGCGCTGCGCATGCAGGACAAGGACCTCGGCCACTCCCACGGCGGCCCGGTCCGCCTCTACGTGGCGCCCATGTACTTCTACAAGTCCGCCAAGTGGCTCTCCGGCATCACCGTCACCGAGGACGTGCAGCCGGGCTACTGGGAGGAACGGGGCTACGACGTCGACGCCTGGGTCGGCCGTTCGAACGGGCGGGACGATGAGCCTACGACTTGACGCCCCGGCCGACGCGGCGAGGCTGCCGCGCTTCAGCCGTGCCGAGCGGTGGGTGCACCGCACCACGGCCGCGCTGATGGGCGTGTGCGTGGTGACGGCGGCCTGCCTGTACGTCCCGCAGCTCGCCGAACTCGTCGGCCGCCGCGAGCTCGTGGTCCGCGTCCACGAGTGGGCCGGACTCGCCCTGCCCGTACCCGTCCTGGCGGGCCTCGCCTCCCGCGCGTTCCGTGGCGACCTGCGCTTCCTGAACCGCTTCGGCCCGCACGACCGCGTCTGGCTGCGCGCCGCCCTGCGCCGCGACAGACGGCCCGCGTCCCGCCCGGCGGGCAAGTTCAACGCCGGGCAGAAGGTCTACGCGGCCTGGATCGCCGGGGCCACCCTCGTCATGCTCGGCACGGGTCTGGTGATGTGGTTCACCCACCTCACCCCGCTGGTCTGGCGCACCAGCGCGACCTTCGTCCACGACTGGCTCGCGCTGACCATCGGCATCGTGCTGGCCGGCCACATCGGCATGGCCCTCGCCGACCCGGAGGCCCGCCGGGGCATGCGCACCGGGTCGGTGAGCCGGGAGTGGGCGGAAAAAGAGCACCCCCTGTGGCGTCCTTAGGCGTGGTGTCCCGGGGACTCGAAGTCCAGCAGCACCTTGCAGGACCTGCTCCGGTCCGCCGCCAGCGCGAACGCCGACTCCGCCTCCCGGACCGGCACCACCGCGCTGACCAGACCGTCGAACACCGGCTCCGCAGCGAGCAGTTCGAGCGCCTCGTCGAACTCCCCGTCGAAGCGGAACGCCCCCCGCAGCTCGATCTCCCGGCTCACCACCAGGTTCCCCGCGAAGGGGCTCTGCCCGGACGGCAGCATCCCGAGCTGCACGACGACCCCGCCGCGCCGCACCAGCCTCAGACAGGTGTCGAGGCCCGCGGCCACCCCGGACGCCTCCACGGCCGTATCCACCTCGGACGGCCACCCGGCGTCGGACGGATCATCCGCGCGTACGACGGTGTCGGCGCCCGCCGCCGAGGCGTACCGCAGCGCCTCCGGGAGCAGGTCCGTCGCCGTCACGTGGCCGGCGCCGGCCGCCTTGGCCGCCGCGACCACGAGACACCCGATGGGACCCGCGCCGGTGACCAGGACGTGCCTGCCCCGCAGGTCCCCGGCCCGCCGTACCGCGTGCAGGGCCACCGACAGCGGCTCGGCGAGCGCCGCCCGGCGCAGTTCAAGACCCGTCGGAAGCGGCCTCAACTGCTCCGCCGGAACGACCACTTGGGCCGCGAATCCGCCCTGGACATGCGGGAAACGGGCCGCGCTGCCGAGGTAGCGGGTGTCCCGGCAGACGTTGCGCCGCCCGTCCGCGCACTCCGGGCACACCCCGCAGGGCGTGGCGGGGTGCACGGCAACGGCCGTACCGACCACCGGACCCGAGGCACCGTCACCGTACGAGACGACCGTGCCCACCACCTCGTGGCCCAGCACCATCGGCTCCCGGAGCCGGAAGTCGCCGACCCCGCCGTGCCGCCAGTAGTGCAGGTCGGACCCGCAGACCCCGCCGTAGCGGACGGCGACCAGCGCCTGCCCGGGGCCGGGTGTCGGCACCGGCAACTCCTCGGCCCGCAGGTCGCCCTGACCGTGGATCACACAACCCAGCATCACAGTCTCCCCGGAGGTCACAGCACGCTCGTCATGCCGCCGTCGACATACAGCACCTGCCCACTGACGAAGTCCGCGGCGGGCGAGGCGAGGAACAGCACCCCGCCCACCAGGTCCTCCGTACGGCCCCAGCGGCCGGCCGGCGTGCGGCGCCGCACCCACGCGCTGAACTCCTCGTCCTCGACGAGGGCCTGGGTCAGCTCGGTCTCGATGTAGCCGGGGCCGAGACCGTTGACCTGCACGCCGTACGGACCCCAGTCCGCGCACATGCCCTTGGTGAGCATCTTCAGCGCGCCCTTGGTGGCCGCGTAGGGAGCGATGCCCGGGCGGACCACCTCGCTCTGCAGCGAGCAGATGTTGATGATCTTGCCGTGGCCGCGTTCCGTCATCCGGCGCGCGGCCTCCCGGCCGACCAGGAACGCGCTGGTGAGGTTGGTGTCCAGGATCCGGTGCCAGTCGGACTCCGCGAACTCAAGGAGCGGGGCGCGCAGTTGCATGCCCGCGTTGTTGACCAGGATGTCGAGCGGGCCGACCCGCTCCTCGACGTCCGCGATTCCGGCTCGCACCGACGCGCCGTCGGTGACGTCGAACGCGGCCGTGTGCACGTCCCCGGGCAGTTCGGCGGCGGCCTTGGTGAGGCGGTCGCCGTCCCGTCCGTTGAGGACGACCGTGCAGCCGGCCTCCACGAGCCCGCGGGCCAGCGCGAGCCCGATGCCCCGGCTGGAGCCGGTGACCAGGGCGGTACGCCCGCTGATGTCGAACAGAGGGTGACTCATCGCCGTACTCCTAGATGATCAGCGAAAGGAGCAGGACCACACCGCCGGCGACCACCGAGATGATCGTCTCCATGACGGACCAGGTCTTGAGGGTCTGGCCGACGTTCAGGCCGAAGTACTCCTTCACCAGCCAGAATCCGGCGTCGTTGACATGGCTGAAGAAGAGCGAGCCGGCGCCGATGGCCAGGACGAGCAGGGCCGCGTGGGTCGTCGACATGTCGGCCGCGAGCGGGGCGACCAGACCGGCCGCCGAGACCGTGGCCACGGTCGCCGAGCCGGTCGCCAGCCGGATCGCCACCGCGATCAACCAGGCCAGCAGCAGGGCGGGTATCGACCAGTCCTCGGATATGTCCAGGACCATCTGGCCCACACCGGAGTCGATCAGCGTCTGCTTGAAGCCGCCGCCCGCGCCGACGATCAGCAGGATGCCCGCGATGGGCGCGAGTCCCTTCTCGACGAGCTGGGAGACCCGCTCCTTGGCGAACCCGGCGGGCCGCAGGAGGGTGAAGATGCCCATCAGCACGGCGGCGAGCAGCGCGATCAGCGGCGAACCGATGACGTCGAAGACCCGCTGCACGGTGTTCTCGGGGTCGTCGATGACGATGTCGACCAGCGCCTTGGACAGCATCAGGACGACCGGCAGGAGGATCGTGGCCAGGGTCGCGCCGAAGCCGGGACGCTTCTCCAGTTCCTCGGAGGCGCGCTGAGGGATCATCCGGTCGGGGGCCGGGACGTCCACCCAGCGGGCCGCGTACCGCGCGAACAGCGGACCGGAGATGATCACCGTGGGTATGGCGACCAGGACGCCCAGCGCGAGCGTGACGCCCAGGTTGGCCTCGACCGCGTCGATCGCGACCAGCGGGCCGGGGTGCGGCGGCACCAGGCCGTGCATCACGGACAGACCGGCGAGCGCCGGTATGCCGATCTTCATGAGCGAGTAGTTGCCGCGCTTGGCGACCATCAGCACGACCGGTATCAGCAGCACGACGCCGACCTCGAAGAACAGCGGCAGACCGATCACCGAGGCGATCAGCACCATCGCCCACGGCATCGAACGGCCGCTCGCCCTGGCGAGGATCGTGTCGACGATCTGGTCGGCGCCGCCTGAGTCGGCGAGCATCTTGCCGAGGATCGCACCGAGGGCGATCAGCACGCCCACGCCGGCGACCGTGGTGCCGAGCCCGGTGGTGAAGCTGGTGATGGCCTTGTCGAGCGGTGCCCCGGCGAACGCGCCGAGCGCCAGCGACCCGAGGGTCAGCGACAGGAAGGCGTGGAGCTTGAACTTGGTGATGAGCAGGACGATGACGGCGATGCCCGCCAGTACGGCGATGCCCAGCTGAGCGTGGCCGGCCGAGGTGATCGGCTCGGGTGCGTCCGCTGCCAGCATCTCAACGCTGAGTCTGGTCACGGGGGTCCCTTGCAGGTACGGGGATGGGGGAGGGGTGTTACTGAGGGGCGTTACTGAGGGGCGTTACTGGAGGTGTTACTGGGGTGCGTCGGGAAGGGGCGCGGGGGGAAGGGAGTTCAGCGCCCGCACCGCTCGCTCGGTGATCTCTTCCGGGCTGCCGGAGACATCCACGGCGATCCCGGCCTCGTCCGCCCCGAGCGGCTGGAGCGTGGCGAACTGCGAGTCCAGCAGCGCCGTCGGCATGAAGTGACCCTGCCGGTGCGCCATTCGGTCCTCGATGAGCTTCCGGTCGCCCGTGAGGTGCACGAACGTGATCCCGGGAGCGGCGGCCCTGAGCCGGTCGCGGTACGACCTCTTCAGCGCCGAACAGCTGACCACCCCGCCGAGCCCGGCCCGCCCGTGCGCCCAGGCGCCGATGGCGTCGAGCCACGGCCACCGGTCCGCGTCGTCGAGCGGGGTGCCGGCCGACATCTTGTCGATGTTGGCCGGCGGGTGGAAGTCGTCACCCTCGGCGTACGGGACACCCAGCCGGGCGGCGAGCAGAGGACCGATCGTGGTCTTGCCCGTGCCGGCGACGCCCATCACCACGACGACGTGCGGGGTACGCATCACTGCCTCGCTGTCTTCCTCGACATACGACGTCGACATCTGACGTCGCCATACTGAAGCCCATTAGGTACGACGAATTCAAGCCCCAGTCACAAATAAGTCTGACTTTTTGTTACCGTGATCTGCCACGTACGCTGAGTGCATGAGCACATCGGGCCGGGGGCTGCACGGCCGGGTTCTGGAAACCCTCGGCCCCGCGATCACCGCGGGCGAGTACCCGCCGGGCAGCGTTCTGCGCACCGACGAACTGGCGCAGCGTTTCGACGTCTCACGCTCCGTGATGCGCGAGGCGGTCCGGGTCCTGGAGTCCATGCATCTCGTCGAGTCCCGCCGCCGGGTGGGTGTGACGGTGCTTCCCACGGCCGAGTGGAACGTCTACGACCCCCAGGTCATCCGCTGGCGCCTGGCCGGCGCCGACCGCCCGCGGCAACTCCGCTCCCTCACCGTGCTGCGCTCCGCGATCGAGCCGGTCGCCGCGGGTCTCGCCGCGAAGAACGCCACCGCCGACCAGTGCGCCGAACTCACCGAGTGCGCCCTGGGCATGGTGGCCCATTCACGCGGACACCAGCTGGAGGGCTACCTCGTCCACGACATCGCCTTCCACCGGGTCATCCTCTGCGCCTCCGGCAACGAGATGTTCGCCCGGCTCGGCGACGTCGTCGCGGAGGTCCTGGCCGGCCGCACCCACCACGAGGTCATGTTCGAGGACCCCGACCCGGCCGCCGTCACCCTCCACGTCCAGGTGGCGGAGGCGGTCCGCGGGGGCGACGCGGCCCGCGCGGAGGAACTGACCCGGGAGATCACGGTGGGAGCGCTCCAGGAGCTGGACATCCTCGCGCCGTAGGCTCTCAGGCCTCGGGGAAGTCCCCGTCGACATAGGTCCACGCCCCGTCGACCCGCTCGAACCGGCTGCGCTCACGCAGCGCACCGCCCCGGTAGGAGGCCCGGAACTCGACGGTCCCGGTGGTGTGGAACGCCGATCCGTCCCGAGTCCCGAGGATCTCCAGCCCCGTCCACCGCACCCCCGGATCGAGGTCGAGCCGCGCCGGCCGGGTCCGCGGATGCCAGGTCCGCAGCAGATACGGAGCGTCCCCCTTCACGAAGGCGCTGTACCGCGACCGCATGAGCGCCTCGGCGGTCGGCGCGGCGGCGGCACCGATGGGGGTCCCCCCGGTCGAGCCTGTTCGAGACTGGGGGAGATACCGGCCGCAGCACCGGTCGTACGCCTGAGGCAGCCCGCACGGGCAGGAACGACTGGTCATGGCCGCCATTGTGACAGGGCCTAGACGGCCGCCCGGGTCTCCGGCATCGGCAACGGCGGCAGTGCCGTCCCGTACACCCACGCCTCGAACAGCTCGTCCAGCGGCTCCGCCGCGAACCGGGCCACATGCGCGGTGAACGTCGCCGTACTCACCGCCCCGCCCCGGTGCAGGCCCACCCACGCGCGCACCATCCGGAAGAACGCGTCGTCGCCCATCGCGCACCGCACCGCGTGCAGGGTCAGCCCACCGCGTTCGTAGAGCCGGTCGTCGAACATCGACTTGCGCCCCGGGTCGGCGAGTTGGAGATCCTGCGGGAGCGACGACAGCAAGCGATGTGCGGCGGCGGCGTGCTGATGGGCCGGTCGCCCGCCCGACCGCTCCGACCAAAGCCACTCCGCGTACTTCGCGAACCCCTCGTTCAGCCATATGTGCCGCCAGTCCGCGATGGACACGCTGTTGCCGAACCACTGGTGCGCGAGCTCATGCGCCACCAGCCGCTCCGAACCCCGCGCGCCGTCCACATGGTTGGCGCCGAACAGCGACAACCCCTGGGCCTCGACGGGGACATCGAGCTCCTCCTCGGTCACCACGACGGCGTACTCGTCGAAGGGGTACGGCCCGAAGAGCTGCTGGAAGAGATGCATCATCCCGGGCTGCCGCGCGAAGTCCCGCGAGAACTCCGGCAGCATGTGCGCCGGAATGTGCCCGTGCTGCGGCACGCCGCCGAGCCCCGGGTCGCCCAGCAGCACCGTCTGGTACTTGCCGATCGACAGACCCACCAGATAGCTGGACGTCGGCGCCGACTGCTCGTACACCCAGGTCGTCGTGGACGCCTTCGTCGTACGGGTCAGCAGCCGCCCGCCCGCCACCACCTGGTACGCGGACGGCGTGGTGATCGAGATCTGGTACGAGGCCTTGTCGGCGGGCCGGTCGTTGCACGGGTACCAGGACGGCGCCCCGATCGGCTGGCTCGCCACCAGCGCCCCGTCCTCCAGCTCCTCCCAGCCGAGCCCGCCCCAGGGGCTGGCGACCGGCTTGGGATTGCCCGACCAGTGCACCTCCACCGTGAAGGTGGACCCGGCCCGGATCGGCTTGGCGGGGCGGACGCGCAGCTTGCCGCCCCGGTGGGTGTAGTGCGGCTGCCGGCCGTCGACCCGCACCCGGCCGACCTTGAAGTCGGCCAGGTTGAGCTGGAACTCGGCGAGCGGCGACCGTCCCGCGATGGCGTTGATCCGGGCCGTCCCCGACAGCCGGTTCGGACCCGGGCGGTAGTCCAGCGCGAGTTCGTAGCGGTGCACCCGGTAACGGGGATCGCCGTTGGCCGGAAAGTACGGGTCCGGACCCACTGCCTGCTGAACCGTCACTGCTGCGTCTGCTCCCTGCGCTGTGCTCGAACGTCGTGCCGGTGAACCGCCCCCCGACGCCGACCGAGCCGCGCTCAGGAACGCCATGACTCGATCGGGTTGCCCAGCCAGCGGGTGTCGTCGGGAACGGACTCCGCGGCCATGACCAGCGACGCCGGACCCAGTGTCGTACGGGCCCCGACCCTGCTGCCGGGCAGGACGATTCCGCCAGGACCCAGCGTCGCGCCCTCACGGAGGACCACAGTATCCGTCCGCAAGATCCGGTCGTGGAAGAGGTGCGTCTGGAGCACGCAGCCCCGGTTGACCGTCGCCGCGTCCTCAAGCGTCACCAGGTCCGTCTCCGGCAGCCAGTAGCTCTCGACCCACACGCCCTTGCCGATGTGCGCGCCGAGCCCGCGCAGCCACGCCGTCATCACCGGCGTACCCGGCACCGAACCGGCCAGCCAGGGCACGGCCACGACCTCGACGAAGGTGTCCGCCAGCTCGTTGCGCCACACGAAACCGCTCCACAGCGGGTGCTCCCCGCCGCGGTGCCGCCCGACGAGCAGCCACTTCGCCACGATCGACAGCAGGCCCGCCGCGACCCCTGTCCCGAGCAGCACCAGCCCCGACAGCAGCGGCGCCCACGCACCCAGCGCACACAGCGCGGCCACCGTCAGCACGGCCAGCCCCGCCGAGCAGAACACCGGCACGATCCGGCACAGCTCCACCAGACCGCGCGCCCACAGCAGCCGCGCCGGCGGGTCGTACGTCCGGCTCTGGTCGCCGCCGGCCGCCGCGCGCGGCAGCTTCACCGGCGGCAGCCCCAGGTACGAGCTGCCCTTCTTCGCCTTCTTCGGCGTCGCCGACAGCACCCCGACGAGCCCCCCGTCCGGCACGGAACGCCCAGGCGCGGTCATCCCCGAGTTCCCGAGGAAGGCCCGCCGCCCGATCTCCGCGCGCCCGATCCGCATCCAGCCACCACCGAGCTCGTACGGCGCGGTCAGCGTGTCGTCGGCCAGGAACGCGCCCTCACCGACCGTCGTCAGGCTGGGCAGCGCGAGGACGGTCGACACCTCGGCGCCCTTGCCGATCCGCATCCCGAGCAGCCGCAGCCACACCGGCGTGGCCAGCCCGGCGTACAGCGGGAAGAGGGTCTCGCGCGAGCGGTCCATCAGCTGGGTGACCGTCCAGGCCTGCCAGCCGATCCGGCTGTGCGTGGGATGGGTGCCCTCGCGCAGGCCGAGGCTCAGCAGTCGTACGGCGATCAGGAGCAGCAGCGCGAACGCCAGCCCGTAGGCCAGTGTCGCCGGTACGAGGGCCAGCGCGACGCCGCTCATGGTCACGTCCGGCGTGATGAACGCGTGGGCCACGAGGAGCGCGGCTCCGCCCGCGAGCACCGGCAGGGCGCTGAGCGCGAAGCCCGTCGCGCCGTACATCGCACGCCAGTACGCGCCCCGCACCGGCCGCTCCTTGGGCCAGTTCCGCTTGGCCTTGCCCAGCTTGACCGCGGGCGCGCCCGCCCACCGCTGCCCGGTCGGAATCTGACCGGTGACCGCGGAACCCGGCGCCACCTCGGCCCGCTTGCCGACGCGGGCGCCCGGGAAGAGCATGCTGCGCGTGCCGACGACGGCGTGCGCGCCCACCTTGACCGGGCCGATCTCCAGCCGGTCGCCGTCCAGCCAGTACCCGGACAGGTCCACCTCGGACTCCACGGCCGCGCCGCGCCCCAGCTTGAGCATGCCGGTGACCGGCGGCAGCGAGTGCAGATCCACGTCCGGACCGACCTTGGCGCCCAGCGCCCGCGCGTACCGCTCCAGCCACGACCCGGTCAGCGAGGTCGCCCCGCTGAACTCGGCCAGCCGCTCGGCGGTCCACAGCCGCAGATGCACGCTGCCGCCGCGCGCGTACCTTCCAGGCCGCACGTTTCGCAGCAGCAGCCGCGCCCCGCCCGCCCCGATCGCGAGCCGCCCCGGCGGGCTGAAGAGGAGAACCGCCCCGGCCGCGACGAGCCACCAAGGGGCGGTCGGCAGCCAGGAGTACACGGGGAGCAGGTTCCCGAGCGCGGCGAGCGCCACCGTCCAGCGCAGCCCCATCAGGGTGAACAGCGGAACCATCAGCAGCAACTGGATCACCTGGGCGCGTACCGGAACCGGAGCGACGACACGCTCCGCACCGTCGCCCTGCGCCGACTCCTCCAGATGCCGGGCCAATTTCCGCAGCACGGGCTGCTGGTAGATGTCGAGGACGGCGGCGCTCGGGTAGCGGGTGCGCAGCCTGGTGGTCAGCTGGGCGGCGGCGAGGCTGCTGCCGCCGATCGCGAAGAAGTCGTCCCGCGCACTCGTCACGGGGATGCCGAGCACCTCGCTCCACTGCTCGGCGAGCCACGCCTCGGTGCCGTACAACTGCTCGACCGGCCCGGCGCTCTCCAGTCCCTCCAGCGGCCAGGGCAGGGCGCCCCGGTCCACCTTGCCGCTGGTGCGGGTCGGCAGCTCGTCGACCGGCGCGAGCAACGGGACGAGCGCGGCGGGCAGTTCCGCCCGCAGCTTCTCGACGGCCGCCGCGTGGTCCCAGCCCTCCTGCGTCACGATGTAACCGACGAGCAGCTGATTGCCGCTGCGGGCGGTCCGTACGGCGGCCGCGGCCCCGGCGACACCGGGCAGCGCCTGCAGCGCCGCGTCCACCTCACCGAGCTCGATGCGCCGCCCGCCCAGCTTGATCTGCTCGTCGGCCCGGCCGAGGAACACCAGCCCCTCGGGCTCCGCCTTGACGAGGTCACCGCTGCGGTACGCCCGCTCCCACCCGAGGGACTCCAGCGGCGCGTACTTCTCCGCGTCCTTCTCGGCGTCGAGATACCGCGCGAGCCCGACCCCGCCGATCACCAGCTGCCCGCTGCCGCCCATCGGCACCGGCTCCCCGGCCTCGTCGACGACGGCCAGCTCCCAGCCGTCCAGCGGCAGTCCGATCCGGATCGGCTCCTCGCCGGTCATCAGCGAGGCACAGGCCACGACGGTCGCCTCGGTGGGCCCGTAGGTGTTCCACACCTCGCGCCCCTCGGTCACCAGCCGCTGCGCCAGCTCGGGCGGGCAGGCCTCACCGCCGAAGATCAGCAGCCGTACGTCGTTGAGGGTCTCGGGCTCCCAGAGCGCGGCAAGCGTCGGCACGGTCGACACGACGGTGATCTCCTGCTCGACCAGCCAGGGCCCGAGATCGGCCCCGCTCCTGACCTGCGAGCGCGGCACGGGCACCAGACACGCCCCGTACCGCCAGGCCAGCCACATCTCCTCGCAGGACGCGTCGAAGGCGACGGACAGTCCCGCCATGACGCGGTCCCCGGGCCCGATCGGATCCTCGGTCAGGAACAGCGCGGCCTCGGCGTCCACGAAGGCGGCGGCGCTGCGATGGCTGACGGCGACGCCCTTGGGCTTCCCGGTGGACCCGGAGGTGAAGATGATCCACGCGTCGTGCTCGATGCCGGGGCGGGCGGCGGGCACGTCACCGCGCGAGAGGGTGGTCAGCTCGTGCCCGGCCCCGACGACGGCCCGCACGTCCGCCTCCCCGAACACCAACTCGGCCCGCTCGTCCGGGTCCTCGGCGTCGACAGGGACGTAGGCGGCACCGGCCGCGAGCACGGCGAGGATCGCCACGTAGAGATCATTGGTGCCGGACGGGACCCGCACCCCCACCCGGTCCCCGAGCCCGACCCCGGCCTCCGCGAGGCGCCGCCTGAGCCGCTCCACCTCCACGGCCAGCGCACGGTACGTGAGCTGCGTCGTGCCGTCGTCCAGGGCGAGTTCGTCCGGGTACGACCGTACGGACGCGTCGAAGACGTCCACGAGCGTGCGTGGAGAAGCTGCCGGCCCCCCGGAGAAACGTGCCGTGTCACCGAACCGCTCGCGGATCTCTTCGTCGAGCAGACCGAGAGCACTGCTCTCGTGTATGGCTGCCATCGGGTCCTCGCGTCTCGATCCCGGAAGCCTCCGGG
The DNA here is from genome assembly GCF_002291145.1 of Streptomyces sp. SA15. Classification (GTDB taxonomy): domain Bacteria; phylum Actinomycetota; class Actinomycetes; order Streptomycetales; family Streptomycetaceae; genus Streptomyces. Next base: position 103,497 of record NZ_NTGE01000120.1, on the reverse strand, counting down.
GCGCTGGCGGGCCCGCAGGTCTGCCTGGGGTTGTCCGGGTCCAGCTCCGTAACAAGCCGGAAATATTAGTACGACGCTAGGCTCGATCCCTGTTGACGACCACTCGGAAGGGCCGTTCGGAGGGCCTCTAGATCATCGCGAACCGTCGATGACCAGCGGTTCGTCCGCCGAACGAGAGATGCCCCACAACCATGCCTTCGACCTGTCCAGGGACGGCTGCCGAGGTGGATCAGGCGCCCTCCGGCGGGGGCTCAGCTGTCGTCGTGCCACGGCGCTCTGCCTGTGCACGGCAACGCGGCTCGGTCCTGGACTGGGCAGGCTACGCCGCCAGGGGCAGCATGGAGATACCCCAAATCAGAACATATGTGGAGCAGTGCCGACGAAGGTCGCAGGTAACGCTGGCACCGCGGAGGGAGATCTGGGATGCAAACCGAGTCCTTCCAGTCCGACGGCGACCAGCCCGGCCCCGGGCAGCCCCGGGCGGCCAGCCTGCTGGACATGCTGAGTGTCGCCGCGGTGGTGCTGGACGCCGGTGGGCGCATCGTGTTGTGGAGCCCGCAGGCCGAGGAACTCTTCGGTTACACCGCGAACGAGGCGCTTGGCCAGTACGCGGCGCGGCTGATGGTCAACCCGGAGCACCTACAGGCCGTCCTGAGTCTGTTCACCGAGGTGATGGAGACCGGCCGGAGCTGGTCCGGCGCCTTCCCCATCCGGCACAAGGACGGCAGCACCCGCCTGATGGAGTTCCGCAACATGCGGCTGCTGAACGACCGCGGGGAGGTCTACGCCCTGGGCCTCGCGGCCGACCACCCCACCCTGCAGCGCCTCGAGACCGACCTTGCCCTGGCCGAACGGCTGGTCAACCAGTCCCCGATCGGCTTGGCCCTCATGGACCCCGACCTGCGCTATCTCCTGGTCAATCCGGCACTGGAGCGCATCGACGGCATCCCCGCCGAGGAGCACATCGGCCGCCACCTGAGGGAAACCCTGACCTTCCCCGACGTCGACACCATCGAGTCCGCCCTGCACCAAGTACTGACCACCGGAACCCCGCTGCTCGACCAGTACGCCGTCGGCCGCACCCCCGCCGACCCCGACCACGATCACGCCTGGTCCCTCTCCTTCTACCGGCTGGAGGACCCCGGCGGGCGGATCCTCGGCGCGGCCACCTCGGTCGTCGACGTCACCGAGCGACACCGCGCGGCCACCGAGGCCGACCGGGCCCGGCGCCGCCTGGCCCTCATCGCCGACGCCTCCACCCGCGTCGGCACCAGCCTGGACGTGGAGCAGACCGCGAGCGAACTGGCCGACATCGCGACCCCGGTCCTCGCCGACGTGGTCGCCGTGGGCATCCTCGACTCCGCCCTGGCCTTCCGCCGCGCGAGCAAACCGCACAGCGGCCCGGAACTCTTCCGTGCCCTGGCCATCAAAGCGGCCCACCCCACCGTGGCGCTCCGCGCCGCCGACCCTCCCGGGGATCTCACCGCCTACGACGCCGACCGTCTGGTCACCCTGTGCGTCCACACCGGTCGGCCGGTCCTGGTACGCCACGTGGCCGAACACGACCTGCGGCGCATCGCCCGCGACCCGGAGGCCACCTCGCTCCTGGCCCGCGCCGGCGTCCACTCCTATCTCGCGGTGCCGCTGATCTCCCACGGCGAAGTGCTCGGCGCCCTCGACCTCAAGCGCACCCGCAACCCCCTCCCGTTCGACGAGGACGATGTCATCCTGGCCAGTGAGCTGGCCGGCCGGGCCGCCGTGGCCATCGACAACGCCCGCTGGTACCAGAGCGTGCGCAACACCGCCCTCACCCTCCAGCGCAGCCTGCTGCCCGCCCACTCACCGCACCACCCCGGCCTGGAACTCGCCACCCGCTACCAGCCCGCCCAGTCCACCAGCGAAGTCGGCGGTGACTGGTACGACGTCATCGCCCTGGCCGACGACAGGACGGCGCTGGTCGTCGGCGATGTCATGGGCAACGGCATCGACGCCGCCGCCACCATGGGCCGACTGCGCACCGCTACCTGCGCCTACGCAGACCTCGACCTCGCCCCCGAGGCAGTGCTCCAGCACCTCGACAAGATCACCTGCGATCTGGAGCACTACATCGTCACGTGCCTCTACGCCGTGTACGACCCCCACAGCAGGCAGTGCCACATCGCCAACGCAGGACACATGCCGCCCGCGCTGGCCCGCCCCGGCCACGCCGCCGAACTGCTCGACCTGCCCAGCGGAGCCCCGCTCGGCGTCGGCGGCATCTCCTTCGAAACCACCACCGCCGACCTCAACGCCGGCGATCTGTTGGTCCTCTACACGGACGGCCTCGTCGAGACCCGCCACCACCCCATTGACGACCGCCTGAACTTCCTCCTCAGCCTCCTCGACGAGCCTTACCGGCCCCTGGAAGAGACGTGCGACCTCCTGCTGTACGGCCTGCGCCACCCCGACGACCACGACGACGTCGCCCTCCTCGCCGCCCGGGCCCAGTAGTCGGCATGGGCGGACCTTCGTGGGTGAGGAGCTGAGAGCGCGATGATCCTGCCACGGTGCTAAACTGATGATCAATAGACGCTTGCGCAGAGGTGCCGAAACAGGCGCACGTCAAGCGCTACAACGGGCAGTTACGCAATATGGTCACCGGATACCGGTCGGGTGTAGGAGGCTACACCGAGGTCATCCTCATAAACCGGCGATATCTGAACCCGGATCCAATTCCTGCTCCATTCACCATTCACCCGTGTTCCGGGCGATGTGTCGTAGGCGGAGACAGGAGGTCAAGCCGATGACGACCGAGGGGAAGGCAGCGGCGGAGCATGAAATGCCGGAGCTGTACGGGCAGAACAAGGCGACGCTGGGACGGCTGATCGCCCACGGAGGCCTCGGCCACGCCGAGGAAGGGGCCGACGGCCGACTGCGCGCCCGCGTCCGCATCCCGCCCGATGAGCTGGTCTGGGAGCCCTCCATCGTCGTCATGCCCCATGGGGGCGACCTCGACATCGAGCTCGTCAACGACGACACGAACACGCACTGTGCGCTCCTGCCGAGCAACGGCGACAGCAAATGGATGTGGCTTCCGGTCTACTCACGGGGAACGACGGTCCTCAACCTCGACGGTCCGGGCTACTACTGGTTCGGTTCCAATGTGGGCAACGACGAGGGCCGTGGCTTGGTGGGAGTGATCGCCGTACTCGGGGACGTTCCGCAAGAGGCCCGCCTCGACCGCCCGGACCAGCCACGGCCGTAGAAAGTGCCTCGGAAAGGAGGCCGGAGCGACGGCCGCCTCCTGGAAAGGAGACCTCATGGAGTACATCCAGGCACCGTCGGCCGTCAATTTCTCGGAACTGAGCCCCATGGTCGGGAGTGCGCCCCCAGTGGCGCAGAACGTTACGTACGAGCGCATTCTCCAGGCCCGCTCGGAACCGCAGAACTGGCTCACCTACTACGGCGCCTATGACGGGCAGCGGTACAGCTCGCTCGACCAGATCAATGCGGAGAACGTCAAGCACCTCACCCCCGCCTGGGTGTTCCAGTTCGGCTCGGCCGGCTTCCACGCGGGGCAGTCGACATACGCCTTCGAGGCCGCTCCGATCGTCGTGGACGGGGTCATGTACGTCTCGGGCTGGGACGGTTGGATCTGGGCCCTCGACGCCCGGACCGGGCGGCAACTGTGGCAGTACAAGCACGCGATCCCCTTCGATGTCTCCCTCTGCTGCGGCAACGTCAACCGCGGGGTGGCAGTCGCGCACGGGAAGGTCTTCGCCGTCACCCTGAACGCCCATGTGATCGCACTCGACGCCGTCACCGGTGAGTGTGTATGGGACGTGACGAACGGTGATGTGCGGGCAGCTGAGAGCGCCACGGTGGCTCCCCTCGTCGTGAAGGACAAGGTCATCGTGGGCAGCTCCGGCGGTGAATTCGGCGTGCGCGGTCACATCGACGCCTTCTCTCTCGAAACCGGAGAGCGCGCCTGGCGCACCTACACCGTCCCCAAGCCCGGCGAGCCGGGGTCGGACACCTGGCCGGACGGACCGGCCTGGGCGCGTGGCGGCGGCAACACCTGGATCACGGGTACCTACGACCCGGAGCTGAATCTCCTGTACTGGGGGACCGGCAACCCGGCACCCGACTTCGACGGAGGCGTCCGTGAGGGCGACAACCTCTATACCGACAGCGTCATCGCCTTGGATCCCGACCATGGCGACATCCGCTGGCACTACCAGTGCACCCCGCACGACGTGTGGGACTACGACAGCAACATGGAGTGCATCCTCTACGACCTGGACGGGCAGAAGCTGCTGGCGCACTTCGACAAGAACGGGTACTGCTTCACGCTGGACCGTGCGAACGGTGCGCTGGTCCGGGTGACGCCCTTCGGCGAACGCATCACCTGGGGCGAGATCGACGTCAAGGGCAATGTGGTGCCCAGGGTGTTGCCCGAGAAGGAGGGCGAGCCGGTCCACTTCTGGCCGGGGCCGGCCGGGGCCAAGGAATGGACGCACGCGGCCTACAGCCCGCGGACGCAGATGTTCTACGTACCGGTACAGGATGTCGGTGCTGAGGTGACGCTTCGGCACAGGGAGTTCAAGGAGAGCATTCCCTACTGGGGAGCGAGTGTGACCGTGGACGCCGAGGACATGCAGGGGTTCGTGGAGGCCTTCTCCGCGTCCACGGGCGAGGAGGTGTGGAGGTGGCGCAACGATACGCCGATGAGCGCGTCGGTGCTGGCCACGGGCGGGGACCTGGTGTTCGTCGGCCAACCGTCAGGGGAGTTCAACGCGTTCAACGCGCACACCGGGGAGCTGCTGTGGCAGTTCCAGACGGGAAGCGGCCACCACAGCAACCCGACGACCTACAGCGTCGACGGAAGGCAGTACATAGCCGTGCCGGTCGGATGGGGGAGCTGGGTCGAAGGGATCGTCCCCGCGATGCTGGGCGCCTCCCACGGCGACGCTGTGTTCGCCTTTGCGCTGCCGGAATAGCGCTGGAACCTCAGGGAGGACGGCCCTGGAACTTCAGGGAGGAGGTGACCGCCATGCACCAGGAAAGCGTTGCCCCGCAGCACCACCGGGATGAGTGGGAGACCCCCGCTTTCGAGGAGATCAGGGTATCGGCCGAGGTGACCGCATACATGGACATCCTGGAGCTCGACGGGGAGTAGACCCGGCCACAGGACAGGGCGCCGGGCGATGCGGTCCGTCGCCCCGGCCGGTGAACGACCGGAAGCCGGTGCACGACCGGAAACCGGAAAGGACGGCGGATCGACGTGTGGGTGCGGGTGCTGGGATCGGCAGCCGGGGGAGGATTCCCGCAGTGGAACTGCGCCTGCCCTCCGTGCCGTGCCGTGCGCGACGGTTCCCGGCCCTGCCACGCGCGCACCCAGTCGTCGATCGCCGTGAGCCCCGACGACCGGCGATGGTTCCTGTTCAACGCCTCTCCCGACATCCATGTCCAGTTCGAGTCCTTCCCCGCCCTGCACCCCTCCAGCGGTACCGACAGTGGCAGGGCGGTTCCCCTGCAGGCCGTGGTACTCACCGACGCCGAGCTCGATCACACGCTCGGTCTGCTGCTGCTCCGGGAGGCAGGTGGCATCGAGCTCCACGCCACCGAGCCGGTGCACGACACGCTGTACGACGGGACGTCGCTGCTGCGGACGCTCGATGCCTACTGCCCCGTCAAGTGGCAGCGCGTCGTACCGCAGGCCGACGTCCCGCTGGGGAACGGGCTGTCGTACCGGGCTTTCGACGTTCCCACGACGAAGCGGGCGCGTTTCGGCACCGTCGAAGGGAAGGGACAGGGACGGGTCGTCGGCTACCGCCTGACCGACGAGCGCAGTGGCCGGGCACTGGTGTACCTGCCGGGCCTGCAGGAGTTCACGGATGCGGTACGCGACCAGCTCGACGACTGCGCCTGCCTGCTCGTCGACGGAACCTGCTGGGACGACGACGAGTTGATCCGGCTCGGCATGGCGAGCAGGACGGCGCGCGAGATGGGGCACCTGCCCATCGCCGGTTTCGGCGGCAGCCTCGAGCAGCTGTCTCCGCTCCCCATCGAACGCAAGTTCTACACCCATATCAACAACACCAACCCGATCCTGCTCGAGGACTCGGCGCAGCGGCGCACCGTCGAGCGGCACGGCATGGAAGTCGCCGTGGACGGGCTGGAACTGCGGATGTGAGGGGCCATGGTGGCGGTAACGGAAACCGAGAGCGCGGCAACCGAGAGCTTCGTGGCTGCGCTGCGCGCGCACTCCAAGCGCTACCACGCCCGGCATCCCTTCCAACAGAAGATGAACGAGGGAGGACTGAGCCGTCGACAGCTCCAGGGCTGGGCGGCCAACCGCTTCTACTACCAGAAGAATCTGCCCCGTAAAGACGCCGCCGTCCTCGCCAACTGTCCGCATCGTGAGGTACGCCGCCGTTGGATCCAACGCATCATCGACCAGGATGGGACGGCGGACGGCGAGGGCGGCATCGAGGCCTGGCTGCGCCTGGGCGAGGCGATGGGGCTGACACGGGAGGAGATGCAGGACGAGCGGAATGTCGTCCCCGGGGTGCGGTTCGCCGTTGACGCCTACGTCACCTTCGCCCGCACCCGGCCGTGGGTCGAGGCGGTGGCCTCCTCGCTGACCGAGCTGTTCGCGCCGGATCTGATGGCCGAACGCCTCGCCGCGTTCGAGCGCCACTATCCCTGGATCGACCGTCAGGGGCTCGCCTACTTCAGGACCCGCCTGACGCAGGCTCCGCGCGACTGCGAGCACGCCTTGCAGGTGGTGACGGAGTACTGCCGGAGCCCGCAGGAGCAGGCAGGCGCCCTGGCGGCACTGTCCTTCAAGTGCGACGTCCTGTGGAGCATGCTCGATGCCATCGAGGGGACCTATGCAGACCGTTAGCGATGAGGATCGCCCCCGCCTGGCGCCGCACGTCCGACTGACGTTCGACCCCGCGCGGGAGCGGCACGTGCTGCTGGCGCCGGAGGCGGTCTCCGTCCTGAACGGCACCGGCGCGACGGTCCTGGGCCTGTGCGACGGACAGCGGACGGTCGCCGAGATCGTGGCGGAGCTGAACGGACGATACGACGGCGTGGTCGATGACGACGTTCGGTTCTTCCTCGCCCGCCTCGCCGCCAGGCGGTGCGTGGAGGTGGGCGATGGATAGGCCTTTCGGACTGCTGGCCGAGCTCACATATGCCTGCCCGCTGCACTGCTCGTACTGCTCCAACCCGCTCAACCTCGGCGACTACGGCAGGGAGTTGACGACGCCGGAGTGGCAGCGGGTGCTGGCCGAGGCCAAAGAGCTGGGGGTCCTGCAGCTTCACCTCTCCGGCGGTGAGCCGCTCCAGCGCCGCGACCTCGTCGAGATCGTGCACAGCGCCGGCGAGTTGGGCCTGTACACGAACCTCATCACGAGCGCGCTCGGCCTCTCGGCCCACCGTGCCGAGCAGCTGCGCGCCGCAGGCCTCGACCACGTGCAGATCAGCATCCAGGCCGACGAGCCGGCCCTCTCCGACCGCCTCGCCGGCACGCCGTCCTTCCAGCGCAAGACAGCGGCGGCTCGGCTGGTGAAGGAGCTGGGCTGGCCGCTCACGCTGAACGTGGTCCTCCACCGGCACAACATCGACCGGGTCGACCGCATCCTCGACCTGGCCGAAGGGCTGGCGGCCGACCGCATCGAGCTGGCCAATACGCAGTACTACGGCTGGGCCTGGCACAACCGGCACGAGCTGTTGCCGAGCAAGGCTCAGCTCGAGCGCGCCGAGGCGCTGGTGCGTGCGGCGCGCGAACGTCTGAAGGGGCGGATGGAGATCATCTACGTCATCCCCGACTACCACAGCCGGTACCCGAAACCCTGCATGGGCGGCTGGGGCCGGCGGCAGCTCACCGTGGTGCCCAACGGCGACGTCCTCCCCTGCCCGGCCGCACACGCCCTTCCGCTACCGCGCGCCAGCGTGCACGCGCACTCCCTGGCGTGGATCTGGGAGCGGTCACCCCTCTTCGAGCGCTTTCGCGGGACGGCCTGGATGCCAGATCCTTGCCGTAGCTGCGACCGCCGCGAGCTGGACTTCGGAGGGTGCCGCTGCCAGGCGTTCCAGCTCACCGGCGATGCCGCTCGCACCGATCCGGTCTGCCACCTCTCCCCCGATCACGGGATCGTGGCCGAAGCGGTGCGCGCTGCCGACGAGGCGGTGGGACCGCGCGGAGGAGAACTCACTCCCCGACCGCATCCGAGCCGCTCGGCGTAAGCAGTACCACCGGGCAGCCGAAGGAACGGCCGAGAGGGAGGCTCCGCTGTGACCTCGATACTGATGTTCGTCTCCGGTGCGGCACTGTTGATCTACAGCGCTGAAAAGCTGATCGGCTACCTCGTCGGGGTCGCGAGCAGTCTCAACATTTCTTTGTTTCTGATTGCCGTGGTCTTCACGGGCATCGAGTTCGACGACATCTTCCTCGGCGTCGCACTCAACGTCGAGGACCTCGGCGGGGTCTCACTGGGCATCGTGTTCGGGACCGCACTCTCGATGACGGGAGTCGTGCTCGCACTTGCCGCCGTCCTCACGCCCACCCGCATCAACATTCCGCGCGATTATTTCGCCATTTTCGCCTGCGCGCCGCTCATGATGGCTGTGTTCACGCTGACGGCACCGCTCACCGCATTTGACGGCATCGTGCTCCTGGGGCTGTCTGTGCTGTTCATCGCCTACATAGCTGTCCGGGAGTCGAGGGACGACACACCGGTCTTCCGTGACGCGGAGCTGTACGAAGCCTTCTCCGTCGTCCGAGGCGCCAGGGGCGGCACGCCGGTCCTCCGGGAGGCGGACACATACGCGACGACGGCCGACAGGAGGAGCGGAAGGGAACGGCTGGACGGGGGGAGGGAGCAACACTTCTCCGACAGCACGATCGCCGCCGAAGTGCGCGGACGTTCCGGCTGGACCGGGCTCGGGCTGGCGGTTCTCGCACTTGTCGGCCTCGTCATCGGTGCCGCGGTCACGGGCATCGGCACCGAAGGCATCCTGCACACCTACGGACTTCAGGGCACGGTCTTCGGCGCGACCATCGCAACCGTCGTGTTGACCATCGAGGACATCTTCTTGACCGTAGAACCCGCCCGTAAGGGGGCGCCGGAGATCGGGATCGGGAACGTCATCGGGAGCGTCATCTTCTCGGTCACGGGGAAACTGGGGATCATTCTCCTGGCGGGCGGCTCCCTCGTGGTCGGCCCGAACGTACTTACCTGGCATCTGCCCGCACTCGTCGTTGTGACCGGGCTCGCAGCGTACTTCGTCTCCACGGGGCGCCTGAAGCGATGGCACGGTTACACGCTGCTCGGCCTCTACGTCGTCTACTGGGTCGTCAGTTTCGCCGTGTTCGGGACTGCTCCGGTCGACGCGTCATGACTTGTGGGGTGTCGGCGGCACGATCCGGGCCGCCGGACCATGGGTGAGCGATGTGGTCGGCCCACAGGCGGGTCACGAGGGCAGGGTCTGCTCGGTCCAGATGACCTTGCCGCTGTTGGTGTACCGGGTTCCCCAGCGGGCCGCGAGCTGAGCGGTCATGAACAGGCCGCGGCCGTCTTCGTCGGTGGTGGCCGCCTGACGCATGCGGGGCGAGGTGCTGCTGCCGTCGGACACCTCGCAGATCAGGGTCCGGTCGTGCAGCAGCCGCACCTGGACCGGCCCGACCGCGTGCCGGATCGCGTTGGTGGCCAGCTCGGAGACGAGCAGTTCGGTGGCGAACGCCAGCTCTTCCAGGCCCCAGCGCCCCAGTTGCTCCGTCACCGCGGCACGCATCCCGGAGACGCTCGCCGGGTCGTGCGGCAGATCCCAGACGGCGACCCGCCCGGCGTCCAGTGAGCGGAAGCGGGCGACGAGAAGGGCGACATCGTCCAAGGGGTGGGCGGGCAGCAGGGCGTCCAGCACCGCGTCACAGGTCTCCTCCGGCGGGCGGCTGGGCTGCGCGAGGGCACGCTGCAGCAGCATGAGCCCGACGTCGATGTCGCGGTTGCGGTCCTCGATGAGCCCGTCGCTGAACAGGACGAGTTCGCTGCCCTCGGGAATCTCCAGTTCCACCGTCTCGAAGGGCAGGGAGCCCAGGCCCAGCGGCGGCCCGGCGGGCACCTCGGGGAACTCCACGGTGCCGTCGGGGAGGACCAGCGCGGGCAGCGGGTGGCCGGCGCGGGCCAGGACGCAGCGCCTGGATACCGGATCGTAGACCGCGTACAGGCAGGTGGCTCCCACCACCCCGGTGCCGACACCTCGGTCCGTTCCCACCATGTCCTGGGCCGCGTCCAAGCGGTCGACCAGGGCGTCGAGACGCGAGAGAAGCTCGTCGGCGGGCATGTCGAGGGAGGAGAAGTTGTAGACGGCTGTCTGCAGTCGCCCCATGGTGGCCGCCGCGTGCACGCCGTGGCCGACGACGTCCCCGACGACCAGCGCCACCCGGGCACCGGACAGCGGGATGACGTCGTACCAGTCACCCCCGACCCCGGCCTGCGACGGCAGATAGCGGTGCGCGACCTCCACCGCGCTCTGCGAGCGCAGCCCCTGAGGGAGGAGGCTGTGCTGCAGCCCCAGGGCCAGGGTGTGCTCCCGGGCGTAGCGGCGGGCGTTGTCGATGCAGAGGGCGGCACGGCCCACCAGTTCTTCGGCGAGGGAGAGGTCGTCGTCCTCGAACGGGTCGGGACACTGGGAGCGAAGGAAGCTGACGACCCCCAGCAGCACGCCGCGGGCCTGCATGGGCACCGTGATGAGCGAGTGGATCCCGGAACCGAGGATCTTCGCGCCCCGTTCCGGATCCTGGGCGATCCAGCCCGGGGCCTTGGCCAGCTCCGCTTCGAGCACCGCCTCCCCGTGCGCCAGGCTGCGGGCCTGCGGAGTGGAGGGAACAAAGTGGACCAGTTCCCCCACCTCGTACAGGTGGGAGTCCTCACGAACGCCGCTCATCGCCACCCGGCGCAGCTCGTCGTGGACCGGCACCGGTTCTCCGCCGTGCAACACGGGCTCCAACAGATCGACGGCGGCGAAGTCGGCCAGCTGCGGAACCGCCACCTCGGCCAGCTCCTCGGCGGTCCGGGTCACATCGAGGGTGGTGCCGATGCGGGTGCCGGCGCTGAAGAGCAGCGCCAGGCGTTGCCGCGCCTGGACAGCGAGCCGGCCCACCCCCGGCTCGCCCAGGAGAAGCAGCCACTCGTCGGTGCCGCTCACCGGGGCTGGGGGCGCCTCCGCTGCGGCGGCCGGGGCAAGAGGCGCCGGGCGGTTCGGGACGAAGCTCTCGCGTACCGGGGCGGCGGCCTCGCTGCTCGCGGGAGCGGCCAAGGGTGACCTCAGCCTGTTGGAAGCCAGTTGCTCGGTCGCGACCAGCAGCGAGTCCGCGGCGGAGGGGACGGCGTCGGCATGGCCGGAGGCGGTGTGGGCAACACGCCCCCGCAGGCCGCTGCCGGAAAGCCTGACCTCGACCGCGATACCCATCTGGCCGGAGGGGCTGGTAACCGGCCGGCACCGGAGCGTGGCCACCTGGCCGCAGGAGAGCGTCACCTCTGTGGCGACCTGAACAGGGGAGGAGATCAGTTCCGCGGCCTTCTCCAACAACAGCGCGTGATCGCTGCGGTCGAGGAATTCACCGATCGGCGGATGGATGCCGAGCGTCCCCCGTCCCGAGACCGGCGGGCCGACGGGCAGCCGACCGTGGTGGCGCGCCCGCAGGAACGTCCTGAACAGCTCCCGCTCCCGTTCCGTGGCCTGTTCGATCAGGCGCTTCTCTATCTCCGCGACGGCCTCGGACACGGTGGTCAGCATGGCGGGATCGGCGTCGGTCCGCCAGCACGTGAAGTCGAGGACGCCTTCGATGTGCCCGCTCAGGGGATTTCGGACGGGGGCGCCGGCGCAGGCGAAAGGCTCCATGCCCTGGGCGAAGTGCTCGCGGCCGAGGATGTAGCAGGGCTGGCGCGCCGCCAGCGCGGTGCCGATGCCGTTGGTTCCGGCTATCGGCTCCGCGAAGGTGAATCCCACCGCGAGCTGGACCGCGTCGAGGCTTTTGTTGAGTTTCGTGCCCCCGGCCCGACGCTGGAGCACCTGGCCGTGCTCGTCGGAGAGGATCACGCTCACGTTCGTTCCGGAGAGTGTGGACTCCAGTTGCTCGAGCACTGGGCCGGCCGCGTGGAGCAGGCGCCCCTCCAGGTCCAGCTCCTCCTGGTAGGGGATGTCAAGCCGGTCGGGCTCCAGTCCGAAGGACTTGCAGCGTCGCCAGGACGCAAGAACAGGGCCCCTGACCTCAGCCTTGACCGTGCCGCCTGCCAGGAAGTTCTCGTAGGCGCCGCTGAGACCGTTCAGGTCATCCATCGCTATCGGCACCCGAACCACGCTCCTCCGGACCGGCGCGCCACCGTCTATTATGCGAACTTTTACTGATTTGAACATCAAATGCCTGTAAGTCCTGTTTGTCAGTCCCACGGTACACCGGCATTCAGGTGACATTTCCAGCAGCTCTGCTCGCCGTACGGCGACGCATCGCATCCCGGCTGGGCGCCAAGACCACCGAGGGCAAGACCTCGGGCGGCGAAGGACAAGGCCGACGTCTACCGGAACCTCGGCCTCCGGCTCACGCACGAGCCCGGAAAACAGCTCGTGCGGGTCGAGGCTCAGCTCGACCCGCACAAGTGGGGGATACTCTCTGTGTCCGAGGGGGGACTTGAACCCCCACGCCCGATAAAGGGCACTAGCACCTCAAGCTAGCGCGTCTGCCATTCCGCCACCCGGACAAGGTGTGTGCCGTGCGGGGATTCCCCGCGGCGACACAGAAAACATTACCAGGCTTCCGGAGGTGGCCGATCACCCCCGCCCGCGCGTGAACGGCGTGTGACGGGGCAGGACCGGTCTTGGGGTGCGGCCGGGGGGAGAGGGAGGATGAGGGGGACCACCAGCAGCGACGGCGCGGGAGGAAGCAGCGTGAGCGGGACGGACACGACCAGGCACGTCACCGGCGAGGACGAGGTCGTGGACCTCTGCCGCGAGCTGATCCAGATCGACACCAGCAACTACGGCGACCACTCGGGCCCGGGCGAGCGCAAGGCGGCCGAGTACGTCGCCGCCAAGCTCGCCGAGGTGGGGCTCGAGCCGCAGATCTTCGAGTCGCACCCGGGGCGCGCCTCCACGGTGGCGCGCATCGAGGGCGAGGACCCGTCCCGGCCCGCACTGCTGATCCACGGCCACCTCGACGTCGTACCGGCCAACGCGACCGACTGGACCCACCACCCCTTCTCCGGCGAGGTCGCGGACGGGTGCGTGTGGGGGCGTGGCGCCGTCGACATGAAGGACATGGACGCGATGACCCTCGCGGTCGTCCGCGACCGGCTGCGCAGCGGGCGCAGGCCGCCCCGCGACATCGTCCTCGCCTTCCTGGCGGACGAGGAGGCGGGCGGCAAGTTCGGCGCGCGGCACCTCGTCGACCGCCACCCCGGCCTCTTCGAGGGCGTCACCGAGGCGATCAGCGAGGTGGGCGGGTTCTCGTTCACCGTGAGCGAGCAGCGGCGGCTCTATCTGATCCAGACGGCCGAGAAGGGCATGCACTGGATGAAGCTGACCGTGGCCGGCACCGCCGGGCACGGCTCGATGATCCACCGGGACAACGCGATCACCGAACTGTCGGAGGCCGTCGCCCGGGTGGGCCGGCACAAGTTCCCGGTGCGGGTCACCAAGACCACCCGGGCGTTCCTCGACGAACTCGGCGACGCGCTCGGCACCGAGCTCGACCCGGAGGACATGGAGTCGACCCTCGCCCGGCTCGGCGGCATCGCCAAACTCATCGGCGCGACCCTGAGCAACACGGCCAACCCCACACAGCTCGGCGCCGGCTACAAGGTCAACGTCATTCCCGGCGAGGCCACCGCGCACGTCGACGGGCGTTTCCTGCCGGGGCACGAGGAGGAGTTCCTCGCCGACCTCGACCGGATCCTCGGGCCGAAGGTGCGGCGCGACGACGTCCACGCCGACAAGGCCGTCGAGACCACCTTCGACGGGGCGCTGGTGGAGGCCATGCAGTCCGCGCTGCTGGCCGAGGACCCCGCCGCCAAGGCCATCCCCTACATGCTCTCCGGTGGAACCGACGCCAAGTCCTTCGACGACCTCGGCATCCGCGGCTTCGGCTTCGCGCCGCTGAAGCTGCCGCCGGAGCTGGACTTCGCCGGCATGTTCCACGGAGTCGACGAGCGAGTGCCGGTGGACGGGCTCACATTCGGCGTGCGGGTGCTGGACCGGTTCATCGATGCGTCCTGAATTGCCTCAGTGAAACGACACTTCTGTATTCGCTCGAACGTGCGGAAACCGACCGGGAAGAGTGAATGCGACCATAAGCTCGTAGCTCCATTACTCCCTCCTCGTTACTGATGATGTGATCCGCTACTTGGGATCGCATTGCCAACAAGGAGGAATAATGATCAAGAAGGTCGTCGCTGCTGCGGCTGCCACCGGTGGACTGGTTCTCGCGGGCGCGGGCGTCGCCGCCGCCGACGCGGGTGCTCAGGGTGCCGCCGTGCACTCTCCGGGTGTCCTGTCCGGCAACGTTGTTCAGGCGCCTGTTCACATCCCGGTGAACGTCTGCGGCAACACGGTCTCCGTGATCGGGCTGCTGAACCCCGCCTTCGGCAACACCTGCATCAACAAGTGACGTTGTGCCTCGCCCCGTGAGGGGCTGAGCCCGTCGGCCCCGGAGCGCGCGCCATGCGCTCCGGGGCCGACCGGCCTTTCGGAACGGTTCTTTTCCGACGTCGAGAATTCGGGACAAGGTCGAAGGCAGGGATTCAGTAAATGCGACAGGTCACCCGCAAGGGCCTGATGACCGTGGCGGCCGCGACCGGCGTGATCGCCGCCGCGGGCAGCGCCGCCCACGCAACCGGCTCGAGTGCGAGCGGCTCCAGCTCGAACTCACCCGGCGTGCTGTCCGGCAACACGGTGCAGGCGCCGGTGAACGCGCCGGTGAACGTCTGCGGCAACACGGTCAACGTTGTCGGGGTCCTCAACCCGGCGATGGGCAACAAGTGCGTCAACACCGGAGTCAAGAGCGGCGGCAGCGGATCGTCCGGCGGATACGGCGACTCCGGCGGCTCCGGGGGTTCGGGGGGCTCGTACGCGGGCGGTCACGCCGACGGCTCGCCGGGCGTCGGCTCGGGCAACCACGTCCAGGCGCCGATCGACGCGCCGGTGAACGTCTGCGGCAACAGCGTCAGCGTCATCGGGATCGGCAACACGGCCACGGACAACGACTGCGCCAACGGGGGCGGTTCCGGCGGCGGGCACCCCAGCACGCCTCCGGGAGGCGGCGACGGTACGACGCCGCCCGGGACCCCGGGCCAGCCCGGCAACCCTGGGCACCCCGGCGACCCCGGACAGCCCGGTGACCCCGGAAACCCTGGGCAGCCCGGCGATCCGAACACCCCGGAGAACCCG
This sequence comes from Streptomyces sp. SA15, assembly GCF_002291145.1. Lineage (GTDB taxonomy): Bacteria > Actinomycetota > Actinomycetes > Streptomycetales > Streptomycetaceae > Streptomyces. The sequence goes on along the minus strand of NZ_NTGE01000120.1, from coordinate 88,062 downwards.
GTGGAGCCCGGTCGCCCCGGTGCCCCGAACACGCCGCCCGCCCCGGGCGGGGAGACACCGGGCGGCTCCTCGCACGCCAACCAGCCGGGAGCCCAGTCCGTCACCCAGCCCCATGGCGCCGCGCAGCTCGCGGACACCGGCAGTGACCTGCCGATGGGGCTCGCCCTCCCCGTGGGCGCGGGGGCGCTGCTGGCGGGCACGGTGCTCTACCGCAAGGCACGCGCCTCGGCGTAACCCGGCACCACCGGCACAAACCGTGCACGGTGCCTGAAAACACCGCGAACTTCCCCGGCGGTGCGCACAACCCGGCGGGCCCTGCCTCGGTGGGGCCCGCTCCGTTTTTCGTCGCCTCAGCTCACCACGTGGCGCGTACCTGGCGGATGATCCGCCGGCGCAGCCGCACCCTGCGGCTGCCGTCGCGCAGCAGGCTCAGGCGGTCCAACTCCCAGTGTCCGTACTCGGCATGGTCCGTCAGCAGGCGTGTGGCGTCCTTGCGGGAGACCCCGCGCGGTACGTACACGTCGACAAATTCGTATTCCGGCATCGCATCTATTGTGCGGGCAGAGCCCCTGTACGGATAGCGTCTGCACTATGTCTGATGCTGCGCAGCCCACCGCTGCCGAGGTACGCGCCGCCGCCGAGGCGGTCAAGACCGCGCTCGACCGCCACCTGGCCGCGGTCGAACGCCGGTCGGGGGAGGACGACCCGGCCGTCTACGAGGCGTTCAACGAGCTGGCCGCGGCCGCGGAGGTGTACGACGAACTGCTCTACGACCGTTATGACGAGGTCACACCCTTCGAGATCCCCGGAGCGGACGATTCGCTGCCGCCGTACAAGGGACCCGAGGAGCCGAACGCGCTGAGCGTGCTGATCCGCCGCGACTACGCCGTGGTGGAACCGCAGCGCCTGCTGGCCCAAGCCCAGCGGATCGAGGCGGCGGACTACGAGGCGGACGCGGGCACCGAGGCCTCCGGCACGGTCCACGGCGCGATGGGCGTCCTGTTCGGCGAGTTCGAACCGGACGAGATCGCCTCCCGGCACAAGGAGTTCGGCCTGGAGGAGGGCGACTCCACGCTCTGGGTGACGGCCGCGGACGAACCGGCCGACCCCGGCGAGTGGCTGGAGGCACCGTTCGAGCAGATCGACCCCCAGCGGGTGGTCTGCCGCTTCGACGTCAGCGCGGTCTTCGACGACGAGATCGACGACGGTGACGACGACGAGGACGAGGCCGACGACCTCGACACGGACGCGGACCTGGACGAGGACGAGGACCTGGAGCCACTGGACGCGGATCGCCGAGCATGAGACCGACCACGGCGGCGGCCCCGGAGCCCGAACCTCCGGGGCCGCCGCCGTCGTCATGGAGTCGTCGCCCCAGGCCGTTCGCCGGTCAGCCGGTGGCGGCCGGGACCTGCGGGGCGAGCAGCGTGGGCAGGCGGGTGGTGCGGGGCTTGGCCGGGATCTCGGTCACGGCCCGGGGCAGCGCCTGTTCCACGCCGTGAACCACGGACAGATGCCGCTCCGCCCGCCCGAACGCCGTGTACACCCACGGCCGGCTGAGCGCCTGCGCGGCGTCGCCGGGCAGCACCACGACCACCGCCGGCCACCGGCCGCCCACCGCCTGGTGCGCGGTCAGCGCCCACCCGTGTCGCACGGACTGCTCAACCCGCTCCTTCGGTACGACGACGGCCTCGCCCGCGCACGACAGGTGCAGTCCGTCGGCGTCGGCCTTCACCACGCGACCCGGGAGCGTACGGCCCGGTGCGGGGGAGTAGGCGATCCGGTCGCCGGGGTCGAAGCCGCCGAAGCGGCCGGGACCCGGGTTGAGCCGCTCCTTCAGCGCCGCGTTCAGCACGCGCGTGCCGGCCGCGCCTCCATGGCCCGGCGTGATCACCTGGGTGTCCTCCGCCGGTACGCCGATCGCCCGCGGCACCGAGTCCGCGACCAGTTGCACGGTCCGGTGCACGGCCTCGCCCGCGTCCCGCACGGGCACGATCACGACCTCCTTGCCGGGTGCCTCGACCTGATGGAGCTCGCCGATTCCGACACCGGAGACCAGCTCGCCGAGCGGGCCGGGATCCGGCCGCCGGGAGGCGACCTGCGGGCAGACCCGTGCCGCCAGCAGATCGGCGAACACCCGCCCGGGACCGGCGGACCACAGCACCGCCGGATCCCCGGCCAGCACCAGCCGGGCGCCGTCCGGCAGCGACTCCGCGAGCAGCGCCGCCGCCTCCACATCCAGCTGGGGCGCGTCGAGCACGACGAGCAGGTCGAGGTCCAGCGTGCCGTCGGCGTCCCGGCCCGGCCCCTCGGCGCCGGACAGCAGCCCGGCGACGGTGGCGACGGTCGGCTCGGGCGCGTCCGGCACGTCGGCCCGGCCCACCAGGCCCGCGAAGCGCTCACGGCCGATCGGACTGTGGGCGGCGGCCCAGGCACGCAACCCGAGGCCACGAGCCGCATCCAGCAACTCCGCGGGCTCCGCCAGCGAGGCCCCCCCGCCGGTGTGCAGAACCAGACCGTGCCCCGCGACCGCACGGATCAGCTCGGCGGCGGACCCCCCGGCCGAGGCGGCTGCCCGCTCCCACTCCGCACCCGAACCATCCTCCTTCGGCACGGAGTTGATCACCCGGGCCAGCCCGTCGGCGAGGCTCTCCTCCGCGAGGGCATACCGCTCCAGCCCCACGAGGACCCGAACCGGCCGCTCCTCGTCCTCGTCCTCCTCAAGTTCCGGCGCGGTGGGGTCGAGGGCGTCCTGGAAGGCCAGGGCGTCGCCCTCGGCGAGGGTGCCCTGGACGGCCGCGTCGGGATCCGGCACGCTCCGCTGGGCCAGCGCGGCGGTGAGCGCCGACATCTCCAGGGCGGTGTGCCCGGCGAGGGCCGCCTGCTCCAGCAGCCAGACGGTGACCGCCCGCCCGCGCCGCTCGTCGTCCGGCCGGCATTCCGCACCGAGCAACGCCCGCGCGAAGCCGTCGGCCTGCTCGGGCCGCACACCGCCGGCCCGCAGCAACTGCCAGGGATCCGCCCGCAGCCGCTCACCGGCACCCTCGCCGAGAAGCGAGGCGACCTGCGGCGCGAGCCCGTCCGGCGCCCCACCCTCACTCAGCACGAGCCGCACCGCTTCGACGGTCTCCGGCGCGGGGCCCGCGGCCGCGGTGGCGGCACCGGCGGGCACCGGCTGGGGCCTCGGCTCCGCCGCGGTCCGGCGCGGCGGCGTGGGCTCGGGCTCCTGGAAGACGGTGGCGGCGGGCTTCTCGCCGCTCTCCACAGCCCGTACGGCGGCGAGCAGATCGGCGGCCGTCCCACTGAGCTTGGTCCCGCTGGCGACGCGCTTCTTCTCGGCCTTCCGCTTCTCGATCCGCTCCCGCTCGAGCCGCTGAGCGGCCAGTTCGGCCTCGGCCTCGGACAACTGAGCCGCGTCCTTGCCGGCCTCCGCGTCACCGCCCTCGGCGGCACCGGCCTGCGGACCGCCGCCCTCCTCCGGGTCACTCGGCGTCCCCGCCTCGACCTCCACGGTGTCCTCGGCGGGCTCCGGCTCCGTGCTCACAGCGTGCTCCAGTCGTGATCGGGATAGCGGTGCACGGGCTCCGACACGTCGTCGAGCGCCCGGCAGATCTCGTCAGGAAGACTAAGGGCCTCCACTGACAGTGCCGCCGTGAGCTGCTGCGCGTTGCGTGAGCCGACGATCGGCGCGGCCACGCCCGGACGGTCGCGGACCCAGGCGAGGGCCACCTGGAGCGGCGTCACCGCCAGCCCGTCCGCCGCCGTCGTCACGGCGTCCACGATGCGGCTCGCGGTGTCGTCGAGGTAGGGCGCGACGAAGGGCGCCAGATGCTCCGAGGCACCCCGCGAGTCGGCGGGCGTCGAGTGCCGGTACTTGCCCGTGAGTACGCCGCGGCCGAGCGGGGACGAGGGCAGCATGCCGATCCCGGAATCCAGCGCGGCCGGCAGCACCTCGCGCTCGACTCCACGCTGCAGCAGCGAGTACTCCATCTGCGTGCTCGCCAGCCGCGTCCGCGTGCCCGGCGCCGCGAGCTGCCAGGTCGCGGCCTTGGCGAGCTGCCAGCCGCAGAAGTTGGAGACGCCCGCGTAGCGGGCCCGCCCGCTGCCGACCGCCAGGTCGAGGGCGTGCAGGGTCTCCTCCAACGGGGTGTCCGGGTCGAAGGCGTGGACGTGCCACACATCGACGTAGTCCGTGCCGAGCCGGGCCAGCGAGGCGTCCAGCGCGGAGAGCAGATGCCCGCGCGAGCCGTCGAACCGCCGGTCCGGGTCGGGCACGCTGCCGGCCTTCGTCGAGATGACCAGGTCCCGACGTGGGACCAGGCCTTCTATGAGGCGGCCGAGCAGATACTCGGCCTCTCCGTCGCCGTACACGTCCGCCGTGTCGACGAGGGTCCCGCCCGCTTCCCAGAACGTCTTCAAGAGGTCCGCGGCGTCGTGCTCGTCGGTGTCCCGACCCCAGGTGAGGGTGCCGAGCCCGATCCGTGACACACGCAGGCCGGTGCGGCCGAGATGCCTCTGCTCCATGAACGCCGAGATTACTGGCCAGAACCTGCCGTGTGGGGGCCTGTGGATAACCAGTTTCGCCGAGCGACACCGGCGTTATCGCCGGGGTCTCCCCGCGCTAAGGTCTCCCCCAAGGGACGTTACTGATCGGTAAGGGGATTCGGCATGCAGCTCGGGATCAACCTCGGCTACTGGGGCGCCGGTATGGACGCGGACAATCTCGCCGTCGCCCAGGAGGCCGACCGGCTCGGCTACGCCGTCTGCTGGGCCGCCGAGGCCTACGGCTCCGACGCGGCCACCGTGCTCACCTGGGTCGCCGCCCAGACCGAGCGCATCGATGTGGGCTCGGCCATCTTCCAGATCCCGGCCCGCCAGCCGGCCATGACCGCGATGACCGCCGCCACCCTCGACTCGCTCTCCGGCGGCCGCTTCCGCCTCGGCCTCGGCGTCTCCGGCCCCCAGGTCTCCGAGGGCTGGTACGGCGTCAAGTTCGACAAACCCCTCTCCCGCACCCGCGAGTACGTCGAGATCATCCGCAAGGCGATGACCCGGGAACGGCTCTCCTACGAGGGCGAGCACTGGACCCTGCCCCTCCCCGGCGGCCCCGGCAAGCCCATCAAGCTCACCGTGCACCCCCAGCGCGAGCACATCCCGCTCTACATCGCCGCCATCGGCCCGAAGAACCTCGAACAGACCGGCGAGATCGCCGACGGCGCCCTGCTGATCTTCCCCTCCGCCGACCATCTCGAGGACACGGCGATCAAGTACCTGCGCGCCGGACGCGAAAAGGCCGGCAAGACCCTCGACGGCTTCGACGTCTGCCCGACCCTGCCCCTCGCCGTCGGCGACGACAAGGACGTGACCACCCTCGCCGACACCTTCCGCCCGTACACCGCGCTGTACGTCGGCGGCATGGGCAGCCGCAAGCAGAACTTCTACAACCAGCTGGCCCAGCGCATGGGCTACGAGAAGGAAGCCGCGGAGATCCAGGACAAGTACCTCTCCGGCGACAAGCAGGGCGCCGCGACAGCCGTACCGCACGACCTGATCGACAAGACGACCCTGCTGGGCTCGGTCGACCGGATCGCGGACCGGATGAAGGCCTACGCCGAGGCCGGAGTCACCACCCTCACCCTCGCCCCGGCAGGCTTCACGCTCGACGAGCGGATCGCCTCACTCCGCGCCGGCACGCAGGCCCTGGAACGCGCCGGCCTCGCGTAACACACGGTTCAACACATCCGGTTCAACCACCGAGGTTTCCGCGGCCGTGGTGGGGGCTCGGGGGTCCACCCCGCCACGGCCGTCACGCGGAACAACGCGCCCGAGCCCGCGCGGTTACGCCGCCACGCGCCCCTGAGGGTCCTTCTTTCGGCGGAGTTGTCCGACACAACTGTTGCAGCACCCCTCGCGCCGCATTTGACTCGTTCTTTGCGGAATCCTGCGGAGAGCCCGGCAGAGAGGTGCCCACGATGCTTTCGGCCAAGAGTCTGTTCGAAGAGATCCTCGACAACGACGAGTCCTTCCGCCTGTTCTGCTCCATCGCGGCCAGCGGGGAGTCACAGGGCGGCTGGGAGAACGCCCGCATCGCCGCGCTCGTGCCCGAGACCGAGCGTGCACTGGCCCCCAAGATCACCCGGCACGGCGCGGACGAGGACAAGCACGGGCGGATCTTCAACGCCCTGCTGAAGAAGCGCCATCTCGAACCCGTCCCGGTCCCGCCCGAGACGGACTACACGATGCTGCTGGAGAAGCACGGCATCGGTCTCGCCCACGACAAGCTCAAGAGCGACGAGCCCCTCACCGTCCAGGACATCGTCACCTACCTGTCGCACAGCCGGGTCACCGAGCAGCGCGCCTCCGAGCAGATGGAGCTGCTGCGCAAGCACTTCGCCGACCACCCCGACATCGGCCGCGCGATCAAGATGATCTCGGGCGACGAGGACAACCACCTCGCCTACTGCCACGAGGAACTGCTGCGCTTCGCGGCCGCCGGGCACGGCCGGGCCATCCAGCGGACGCTGCGCGAGTGCGCCCTCGCCGAGATCCGGATCTACCGGGACGTCAGCCTCGCCGTGATGGCTCACATGGGCCGCATCCTCGGCTGGCCGAGGGCGAAGTCGGCGGTGCTCGCGGCGGGCATCCACGCGGTGTACGCGTACGAGCGGGTCGTCGGCTGGCGCCGGATGGTGTCCCTGAAGATGCCGAAACGGCGCGACGCCCTGGGCGGCCCGGCGACCTCGGCGCCGGAGTTCGCCTGAGCTCGCCCGAGGGGACCGTCCCTACAACCACCCCCGGCTCTTGAACAGCCGGTACACCCCCACCTCCAGGGCGGCCATCAGACCGATCAACGCCGGATAGGACCACACCCAGCGCAACTCCGGCATGTGGTCGAAGTTCATGCCGTAGATCCCCGCGATCATCGTGGGGATCGCGGCCATGGCCGCCCACGCGGAGATCTTCCGCATGTCGTTGTTCTGCCGGACGCTCATCTGCGCCAGATGCGCGGAGAGGATGTCGGAGACCAGCCGGTCGAGGCCCTCCACGGACTCGTTCACGCGCGTGAGATGGTCGCTGACGTCACGGAAGAAGGGCCGTGCCCTGTCGTTCACGAACGGCACCGCGCCACCGAACGCCCCCACGCCCGCCAGACGCGACACCGGCACCGCCAGCGGCCCGGTCGCCCGCCGGAACTCCAGGATCTGTCGCTTGAATGTGTAGATCCGGGACGCGGTGTGGCGCGAGCCGCCGTCCGGGGAGAACACCTCCGCCTCCAGCTCCTCCAGGTCGGTCTGCAGTTCGGTCGCCACGTCCAGGTAGTGGTCGACGACGGCGTCGGCGACCGCGTAGAGCACGGAGGTCGGCCCCTTGCCGAGCATCTCAGGCTCCTGCTCCAGCCGCCGCCGTACAGCGCTCAGCGGGGAGCCCTCGCCGTGGCGGACGGTCACCACGAAGGAGTCGCCGAGGAAGAGCATGACCTCGCCGGTGGAGACGGCGTCGCTGTTCGGCTCGTACACCACCGGCTTCAGGACGAGGAACAGCGAGTCGTCGTAGACCTCCAGCTTGGGCCGCTGATGGGCCTTCAGCGCGTCCTCCACCGCCAGCGGATGGAGCCCGAACTCCTCGGTGACATGGTCGACCTCGTTCCCGGACGGCTCGTGCAGCCCGATCCACACGAACCCGTGCGCGGCCCGTGCCTCGGCGAGAGCGTCGGACAGGTCCTCGGGGCCCGCCGTCCGGTGTCCGTCCCGGTAGATGGCACAGTCGACGATCACGGAGCGCATTCTCCCGCCGCCCGGCGGCACCGGCCCCGGTACGGACGCCTACGCTGGTCCGCATGCCCACGCTGATCCTCGTCCGGCACGGACGATCCACCGCCAACACCGAAGGACTGCTCGCCGGGTGGACACCCGGCGTCGTCCTCGACGAGCGCGGCGCCGCCCAGGCCGCCGCGCTGCCCGGGCGCCTGGCCGGGCTGCCGATCGCCGAGGTCGTCACCAGTCCGCTGGAGCGCTGTCAGGAGACGATCCGGCCGCTGCTCGAGGCCCGGCCCGAGCTGCGCGCGCACACCGACGAGCGGATCGGGGAGTGCCACTACGGCGACTGGTCCGGCCGCAAGCTGGCCGAGCTGAAGGACGAGCCGCTGATGGAGGTCGTGCAGGCGCACCCCTCGGCGGCCGCGTTCCCCGGTGGCGAGTCGATGCGGGCGATGCAGACGCGCGCCGCCGAGGCGGTGCGTGAGTGGAACGCGCGCGTGGAGCGCGATCACGGCGCCGACGCCGTCTACCTGATGTGTTCGCACGGCGACGTCATCAAGTCGCTCGTGGCGGACGCACTCGGACTTCATCTCGACCTCTTCCAGCGGATTTCCGTTGAACCGTGTTCCATCACCGCGATCCGCTACACACGCCTGAGGCCGTTTCTCGTCCGCCTCGGGGACACCGGTGATTTCGCCTCCCTGGTGCCGCACGAGGAGCCTCCGGCCGGCGATGCGACGGTCGGGGGCGGCGCGGGCGCACCGTGATCGTCCGGCGCAGTAGGGTGAAGCGGTCGAAGCAGCGCCGTACTCACGATTTCGCCGTACTCACGATTCCAATGGAGACAGGACGTGTCCCGTCAGGTGTTCCTCTACGACCCCCCGGACCGCTTCGTGGCCGGCACGGTAGGACTGCCCGGACGCCGTACGTTCTTCCTCCAGGCCATCGCCGGCTCCCGGGTGACCAGCGTGGCCCTGGAGAAGACCCAGGTCGCCGCCCTTGCCGAGCGCATGGACGAGCTTCTGGACGAGGTCGTACGCCGTAGCGGCGGCAGTGCCGCCGTGCCGGCCGTGGCGCCCACCGAGATCTCCGACACCGCCCCCCTGGAGACCCCCGTCGAGGAGGAGTTCCGGGTCGGCACCATGGCCCTGGCCTGGGACGGCGAGGAGCAGCGCATGATCGTCGAGGCGCAGGCCCTCGTGGAGCTCGACGCCGACACCGACGAGGACCTCGCCGAGGCCGAGGAGCGGCTGCTCCAGGACGAGGAGAACGGGCCCCCGATGCTGCGGGTCAGACTCACCGGCGCGCAGGCTCGGGCCTTCGCCAAGCGCGCCCTCGACGTCGTCAACGCCGGGCGGCCGCCGTGCCCGCTGTGCAGCCTCCCGCTCGACCCGGAAGGACACGTATGTCCGCGCCAGAACGGATACCGCCGCGGAGCGTGACGACCACCGGGGCGATGTCGACCGAGCCGTTCGCCGAGTTGCTCGCCGAGGGCGAGCTGACCGTGCGCGGCCGCATCCGGGACGCGTCCAACGCGGCGCTCTACTGCACGGTCTCCCACCAGGGCCGGGAGGCCGCCTGCATCTACAAGCCGGTGGCCGGGGAGCGGCCGCTGTGGGACTTCCCCGACGGGACCCTCGCCCAGCGGGAGGTGGCCGCGTACGAGGTCTCGGAGGCGACCGGCTGGGGGCTCGTACCGCCCACGGTGCTGCGGGACGGGCCGTACGGCGAGGGCATGTGCCAGCTGTGGATCGAGGCGACGCCCGAGGCGGAGCTGCTCGCTCTGGTCGACGCGGAGGAGCCGGAGCCCGGCTGGAAGGCGATCGGCTTCGCCGAGGTCGGTGAGGGACGGACCGCGCTTCTCGTGCACGCCGACGACGAGCGGCTGCGCCGGCTCGCCGTGCTGGACGCCGTGATCAACAACGCGGACCGCAAGGGCGGTCACCTGCTGCCCGCCGCCGAGGGCCGTCTGTACGGCATCGACCACGGGGTCACCTTCAATGTCGAGAACAAGCTGCGGACCCTGCTGTGGGGGTGGGCGGGGGAGCCGCTGACGGGGGAGTCCATCGACGTGCTCGAAGCTCTCAAGGAGGCGCTCGGGGCGTCCGGTGCGCTGGCCGTGCGGCTGGCCGGACTGATCACAGACGCCGAAATCGCCGCCACGCGCACGCGTGTCGATGAGTTGCTGGCCACGGGCAAGCACCCGGAGCCCAGCGGGGAGTGGCCGGCCATTCCGTGGCCGCCGGTGTAGTCGTAGGGTCGCGGCGGCACACTGTGCCGTATCGCGCAAGAACGCCTCACCGGCCATCCGGCCCGGTCCGGTTCGTATACGGAACATCCGTCCGGTTAGGCTCATGACATGCATGCCTGGCCCGCTTCCGAGGTCCCCGCCCTGCCTGGTCAGGGCCGCGACCTGAGGATCCACGACACCGCGACCGGCGGCCCGGTCATCCTCGACCCCGGTCCCGTCGCCCGTATCTACGTCTGCGGCATCACGCCGTACGACGCGACGCACATCGGTCACGCGGCGACCTACAACGCGTTCGACCTCGTGCAGCGCGTGTGGCTCGACACCAAGCGGCAGGTTCACTACGTCCAGAACGTCACCGACGTCGACGATCCGCTCCTGGAGCGGGCGCAGCGTGACGACATCGACTGGGTCGCCCTCGCCGAGAAGGAGACGGCCCTCTTCCGCGAGGACATGACCGCCCTGCGGATGCTGCCCCCTCAGCAGTACATAGGCGCGGTCGAGGCCATACCCGGCATCGTGCCGCTCGTCGAGCGGCTGCGGGAGGCCGGCGCCGCCTACGAGCTCGAAGGGGACATCTACTTCTCCGTCGAGTCCGACCCCCACTTCGGCGAGGTGTCCCGCCTGGACGCCGCCGCCATGCGACTGCTGTCCGCCGAACGCGGCGGCGACCCGGACCGTCCGGGCAAGAAGAACCCGCTCGACCCGATGCTGTGGATGGCCGCCCGCGCGGGCGAGCCCAGCTGGGACGGCGCCTCGCTCGGGCGCGGGCGGCCCGGCTGGCACATCGAGTGCGTGGCCATCGCCCTCGACCACCTCGGCATGGGCTTCGACGTCCAGGGCGGCGGCTCCGACCTCGTCTTCCCGCACCACGAGATGGGCGCCTCGCACGCCCAGGCGCTGACCGGCGAGTTCCCCATGGCCAAGGCGTACGTCCACGCCGGCATGGTCGCCCTGAACGGCGAGAAGATGTCGAAGTCCAAGGGCAACCTGGTCTTCGTGTCGCAGCTGCGGCGCGACGGCGTCGACCCCGCCGCCATCCGGCTGGCGCTGCTCGCCCACCACTACCGGGCCGACTGGGAGTGGACCGGCCAGGTCCTCCAGGACGCCCTGGCCCGGCTCGACCGCTGGCGGGCCGCCGTGTCCCGGCCCGACGGTCCGCCCGCCGACGCGCTCGTCGAGGAGATCCGCGAGGCCCTCGCCGCCGACCTGGACGCGCCGGCCGCGCTGGCCGCCGTAGACCGGTGGGCGGCTCTTCAGCAGGAGCGGGGCGGTACGGACGAAGGCGCCCCCGGCGTCGTGTCGCGTGCGGTGGACGCGCTGCTGGGTGTGGCGTTGTAGCCGGCGCCGGGTTCGCATGAGCGAGAAAGGGGCGCTTCCCTCGCGGGGAGCGCCCTCCGTCCTTCAGGAGCGGGCCAGATCCGCTGGATCCGTACGCGCCGCAGGAATGAGGAACCGTCAGCCCGTGACGACCAGGCCGACGATCTCGTCGTCCGAGAACCAGGCCCGGACGTCCGGCCGTCCCCCCGCGAAGGCGGTGTGCACCGCCTGGCGGATCTCGAGGGACGGGTCGTTGAGTTGCGCCAGCCGCCGGCCACGAACAGCCGGAGCCGGGGCGGGAGTTCAGGCGGATACGGCAGCAGCTCGTCCCAGTACCGTTCCGCCCGGCCCGAGCCCACCGCCTCGGGCAGCAGCCGGGGTGACCGCCGCCTTGATGTCGGGCCGGTTGCCGATCCGCTGGGAGGCGGGCCGCCCCGGCGCAGTCCTGCTGCGGGGAGCCTGTGGCCCGCAGTACCGCGCGGGCGCGGTCGGGCACGCCGATCACGGCGGCGTGATTGCGCCAGGCCAGGTCGGTCAGCGGGGTGCCGACGACGACTCCGGCCGGCTTGGCGGCCAGGTCCTCGTGGCCCAGTTGCCCGCCGCCCTCGACGTCGATCACCGTCACCCCCTGCCCCGATCCACCGGGCCGCTGCCACGCCCAGTGGGCGTCGACGCCCTCGGGCGCGGGCCGCAGATAGCCCTGACGGTTCGTGAAGTCCGGTGTGACGGGCGCCCCTTGCTTCAGCCGGGTGTCCTCCCCGACCTGCCCGAGGGAGGCGGGTACGGCGCCCGGCTTCACGTACGCAGTGTCGATGCCCGGCAGGGCGGCGATCCGCGCCCGCAGCTCGTGGCCGTTTCCCTCACCCCCGCGTACCCGGTAGAAGAGCGCCAGGTCGGGCACGTCCTCGGCGACCGACGACTGGAGCAGCTGCTCCTCGCTGCCGAACAGCGGTTCAAGGGTGAGCTGTTCGTCGCTGAGGAAGATGTTCAGGGCCGACACATCGGCATCGGCCGCCGAGCGGACGCCTTCGCCCTGGGCCCGCAGCCGGGCCTCGGGGCGTGCGACTTCGGGGGACAACCATGCAATCCGTCCGGAAACTGATGTCCCGCCGCAATCCGGCCAAAGGCTGCGGAGGTGACGGTCATGTGATGGGGTGGGAGCGTCTGTTGACCGTTCGGCCGGCCGCGGGTCGGCCCCTTGGCAGAAGGACGCACAGTGGCACCCACGGACCGTTCCTTCGCACGTCGAAGACTCCTGACCACCGCCGCCGCGCTCTCGGGCGCGGCCCTGCTCGGCGGCACCGCGCACGCGGCCGAAACCGGGCAGCACGCGTGGCCCGCACAGTTCCCGCTGCCCGACGGCTTCCAGCCCGAGGGCATCACCATCGGCACGAAGCCCTTCGCGTACTTCGGCTCACTCGCGAACGGGGACATCTACCGGGCGAGCCTCGCCACGGGCCGCGGCTCGGTCCTGAGCAAGGGCCCCGGCGCGGGCCACCCTTCCGTAGGCCTGAAGATCGACCGGCACTGCCGCAGGCTCTTCGTCGCCGGCGGCGACAGCGGTGAGATCCGGACGATCGACGCCCGCTCTGGCGAGATCGAGAAGGTGTACGCCACCGGCGGCACCTTCGTGAACGACGTCATCCTCACCCCGGGCGCCGCCTGGTTCACCGACTCGTTCAAGCCGGTGCTCTACAAGCTGCTCCTCGACCCGCATGGCACGCCCGGTGCCGTGCAGACCGTGCCGCTGGGCGGCGACTGGGCGCAGGGCACGGACTTCACCGCCAACGGCATCGAGCGCACGCCCGACGGCAGCGCCCTGCTCGTTGTCAATGCCTTCGCGAACGGCGGCAGCCTCATGCGGGTCGACCCGCGTACCGGGGTCGCCCGCACTGTCGACCTCGGCGCGGCCCGACTGCCCAACGGGGACGGCCTGTTGCTGCTCGGCCGGATCCTCTACGCCGTCCAGCAGCAGCAGAACGCGGTCGACGTCCTCCGGCTGAACGCGGCCGGCACCAAGGGCACCGCGATCGCCCGCATCACCGACCCACGCTTCCGCATCCCGACGACGGTGGCGGCGTGGGGCAAGCGCCTGTACCTGCCCAACGCGCGCTTCGACGTGGAGCCGACGCCTCAGACCGAGTACGACGTGGTGGCGGTGGACCAGATCTGACGGTCCATCCGACGGCATCCGATGACATCTGTCACAGAAGGGGCGGTGCGCGCGAAGCGCACCGCCCTCACTGGTTCAGTCCTCCGATGAAGAGTCCTCGTCGTCCGCTCCCGGCTTCGGCGGCTTCGGTGGTCGCGTACGGCCGCTGGGATTGTCCCCCCGCAGAAACGGCGGGCTGTCGCTGCCGTCCGCCGTGGCGTGCCCGCCGGAACCGGCCGGTCCACCGCCGTCCCGGCGCCGCAGATACCGCTCGAACTCCCGGGCGATCGCCTCGCCCGACGCCTCCGGCAGCTCCGCGGTGTCCCGGGCCTCCTCCAGCGACTGGACGTACTCGGCGACCTCGCTGTCCTCGGCGGCCAGCTGGTCCACGCCCACCTGCCAGGCACGCGCGTCCTCGGGCAGCTCGCCCAGCGGGATGCGCACGTCGATCAGGTCCTCCAGGCGGTTGAGCAGGGCCAGCGTCGCCTTCGGGTTCGGCGGCTGCGACACGTAGTGCGGCACCGCCGCCCACAGCGACACGGCCGGCACGCCCGCGTGCGTGCACGCCTCCTGGAGGATGCCGACGATGCCCGTGGGACCCTCGTACTTGGTCTCCTCCAGGTCCATACGGCGGGCCAGGTCCGCGTCGGACGTGACGCCGCTGACCGGGACCGGCCGGGTGTGCGGGGTGTCGCCGAGCAGGGCGCCCAGGATCACCACCAGCTCCACCCCCAGTTCGTGGGCGAAGCCGAGGATCTCGTTGCAGAACGAACGCCATCGCATCGACGGTTCGATACCTCGGACGAGCACGAGATCGCGCGGCTTCTCGCCGCCGACCCGGACGACCGACAGACGGGTCGTGGGCCACGTGATCTTGCGTACGCCGGCGTCCAACCACACCGTGGGCCGGTTCACCTGGAAGTCGTAGTAGTCCTCGGCGTCCAGCGCCGCGAACACCTCGCCCTTCCATTCCCTGTCCAGATGCGCGACCGCGGTGGAGGCGGCGTCGCCGGCATCGTTCCAGCCCTCGAACGCGGCCACCATGACTGGGTCGATCAGCTCGGGAACTCCCTCCAGCTCGATCACCCAGCGCCTCCTTCCGACGTGCCCTCGCTTAACGACCCAACCTTACGGCGTGCGGCGGGGGCGCCCGCAGCCCCCTTGCACGGGGGAGTGAACGCATCACTGCCCCGATCGCCACCCCGGAACACCCAGGAGTCATCCGAGCTGTCTCGAACGAGGGTCCGAGACCTCACCGGGACGAGGCCGTGAAGTCCCACGAAGCGGACTCGATGTCCCACGAAGCGGACCTGCTGCCTCACGAAGCGGACCCGCTGCTCACGAAGTGGACCCGCTGCCTCACAAGGTCGACCGCAGCCACTGCTCCACGCTCGCGATATGCACGGTCGCCCACGAGCGGGCCGCCTCCGCGTCCCGGTCGCGCAGCGCGGCCAGGATCGCCCGGTGTTCGTGCAGGGTGCGGCTGACCGCGTCCTCCTGGGTCAGCCCGCGCCAGATCCGCGCCCGGGTGGTGGGCCCGGACAGGCCGTCGAGCAGGGAACACAGCACCGAGTTCCCCGAGCTCTGCACGATGCCGCGGTGGAAGTCCAGGTCGCAGGCGACCAGCTCCTCCACCGACGGGGCGTCGCCCAGCTTGTCCAACTGGGCCGTGAGGGCATCCAGTTGCTGCTCGCTGATCCGGGAGGCCGCCATCGCCGTGGCGGCCGGCTCGAGGATGCGGCGGACGGCCAGGAACTCCAGGACCGTGTCGTCGCGGTGGAAGTCGACGACGAAGCTCAGCGCCTCGAGCAGGAGTTGCGGGTCGAGGCTGGTCACGTACGTGCCGTCGCCCTGTCGGACATCCAGGATCCGGATCAGCGACAGGGCGCGGACGGCCTCGCGCAGAGAGTTGCGGGACAGGCCCAGTTCGGCGGCGAGTTCACTCTCCTTGGGCAGCCGGTCGCCGGGGCGCAGCGCGCCGGAGACGATCATGCCTTTGATCTTCTCGATCGCCTCGTCGGTGACTGCCATGGCCGGCCTCCCTGTGGTTCAGGCATGTCCTTCGGAAGCATGCCGTTCAGACATCCGATGTCTTTTCGCCATTATGGGGTCCGCAGGGTGGGAGGGAGCATCGAACGCCCTGGTCCGACGTCTCAGGGCACGCGAAAGGGGCGGCCCCGTCGGCGTGGAGCCGCCCCTTTCCCGTCGTACCGCCTACTTCTTGTCCAGCAGGTCCCGCACCTTCGCGCGCACGTCGTCCGTCGCCAGACCTCGGATCGTCAGGGTCGTACGGCGGCGCAGTACGTCGTCCGGCGTCTCGGCCCACTCGTTGTCGCGGGCGTAGACGACCTGGGCCCAGATCTCCGGGGCGTCCGGGTGGACGCGCTCGCCCAGTTCCGGGTTCTCGTTGGCGAGGCGGGCGATGTCGAAGGCCAGCGAGCCGTAGTGCGTGGCCAGGTGCTTGGCCGTGTCGGCGGCCATGCGCGGTCCCGGCGCCGGGTGGTCGGTCAGCAGGCGGTGGGCGACCGCGCGCGGGTTGGCGATGCCCGGCAGCGGCAGCTTCTTCGGCAGCGAGGAGATCGGCTCGAAGTCGTCGCCCAGCGGCTGCCCCGGCAGCGCCTGAAGCTTCTGCATGACCGTACGGCCGATGTGCCGGAACGTCGTCCACTTGCCGCCCGCGACCGACAGCATCCCGCCCTTGCCCTCGGTCACCACCGTCTCGCGCTTGGCCTTCGCCGTGTCCCCGGGGCCGCCCGGCAGCACCCGCAGACCCGCGAAGGCGTACGTGATCAGGTCACGGTCCAGCTGCTGGTCCCGGATCGAGAAGGCCGCCTCGTCCAGGATCTGGGCTATGTCCTTGTCGTTGACCGCGACGTCCGCCGGGTCGCCCTCGTACTCCTCGTCCGTGGTGCCCAGCAGGAGCATGTCCTCCCAGGGGAGGGCGAAGGTGATGCGGTACTTGTCGATGGGGGTCGCCAGCGCGGCCTTCCACGGCGACGTCCGCTTCAGGACCAGGTGAGCGCCCTTGGACAGGCGGATGGACGGGGCCGCGTTCGGGTCCTCAAGGCGGCGCAGGTGGTCGACCCAGGGGCCGGTCGCGTTCAGGACGAGACGGGCGTTCACCCCGAACTCGTCACCGGACTGGCGGTCGCGCAGCTCGGCACCCGTCACCCGGCCCTTGGTGAAGCGCAGGCCGGTGACCTCGGCGTGGTTCAGGACCACCGCGCCCGCTTCGACGGCCGCACGGACCGTCATCAGCGCCATGCGCGCGTCGTTCATCTGGTCGTCGCCGTACACGGCCACGGCCTTGAGGTTCTCGGTGCGCAGCTCGGGCACGTCCTGCTGCGCCTTGGCGGGGGAGAGCAGGTGCCCCACGCCGTCGCCGAAGGCCGAGAGCATGGAGTAGGCGAAGACGCCCGCCCCCAGCTTCGCCGCGCCGTGCGGCCCGCCCTTGTACACGGGGAGGTAGAAGGTGAGCGGGTTCGCCAGGTGAGGGGCCACCTGGCGGGAGACCGCACGGCGCTCGAAGTGGTTCTCCGCCACCAGCTTCACCGCGCCGGTCTGCAGATAGCGCAGACCGCCGTGGAGCAGCTTGGAGGAGGCGGACGACGTGGCGCCGGCGAAGTCGCCGGCGTCGACCAGAGCCACCCGCAGGCCGGACTGCGCGGCGTGCCAGGCGGTGGAGATGCCCAGGATGCCGCCGCCGATCACGAGAAGGTCGTACGACGCCTTGGCGAGCTGCTCCCGGGTCTCGGCCCGGCTCGGGTTCGAACCGGAGGCCGGGCGCGTACCGAGGGCAGGCACGGACTGCAGGGTGGACTGACTGGTCATGTCGGGTTCTTACTCCTCATCAGAGCTTAAGAGGGGTTCTCGTCAGCTCTCGTCCTCGAGCCAGCCCATGGTCCGCTCGACGGCCTTGAGCCAGCTCTTGTACTCACGGTCGCGGGTCTCCGCGTCCATGCGGGGGGTCCACTCGGCGGCCCGGCGCCAGTTGGCGCGCAGGTCGTCGGTGCTGGTCCAGAAGCCGACGGCGAGACCGGCGGCGTAGGCGGCGCCGAGGCAGGTGGTCTCGGCGACCATCGGGCGCACCACGGGGGCGTCCACGAAGTCCGAGAGGGTCTGCATCAGCAGGTTGTTGGAGGTCATGCCGCCGTCGACCTTGATCGCCGCGAGCTCGACGCCGGAGTCCTTCGTCATCGCGTCGGTGATCTCACGGGTCTGCCAGGCCGTGGCCTCCAGGACGGCACGCGCCAGGTGCGCCTTGGTGACGTACCGGGTCAGACCGGCGATCACGCCACGGGCGTCGGAGCGCCAGTACGGGGCGAACAGGCCGGAGAAGGCGGGCACGAAGTACGCGCCGCCGTTGTCCTCGACCGACAGGGCGAGCGTCTCGATCTCGGCGGCCGTCGAGATGAGGCCCATCTGGTCGCGCATCCACTGCACCAGCGAACCAGTGACGGCGATCGAGCCCTCCAGGGCGTAGACCGGCTTGTCGTCACCGATGCGGTAGCCGACCGTGGTCAGCAGGCCGTTGTACGAGTTGACCGGCTTCTCACCGGTGTTCATCAGCAGGAAGGTGCCGGTGCCGTACGTCGACTTGGCCTCGCCCTCGGCGAAACAGGTCTGGCCGAACAGGGCCGCCTGCTGGTCGCCGAGCGCGGAGGCGACGGGAATGCCGCCGAGGACGTCGCCGAGCTTGCCGCCGGTGACCTCGCCGTAGACCTCGGCGGAGGAGCGGATCTCGGGCAGCATCTGCTGCGGCACGCCGATGGACTCGCATATCTTCTCGTCCCACTCCATGGTGTGGAGGTTCATGAGAAGCGTGCGGGAGGCGTTGGTGACGTCGGTGACGTGCCGGCCGCCGTCGACACCGCCGGTCAGGTTCCAGATGACCCAGCTGTCCATGGTGCCGAAGAGGATGTCGCCGGCCTCGGCGCGCTCGCGCAGGCCCTCGACGTTGTCCAGCAGCCAGCGGGCCTTCGGACCGGCGAAGTAGGAGGCGAGGGGAAGACCGGTCTCGCGGCGGAAACGGTCCTGCCCGACGTTGCGGCCGAGCTCCTTGCACAGCGAGTCGGTGCGGGTGTCCTGCCAGACGATGGCGTTGTGGACGGGCTCACCGGTGTTCTTGTCCCACAGCAGCGTGGTCTCACGCTGGTTGGTGATGCCGATGGCCTTGATGTCGTCCCGGGTGATGCCGGCCTTCTCGATGGCTGAGGCGACGACCTCCTGGACGTTGGTCCAGATCTCGGTGGCGTTGTGCTCGACCCAGCCCGGCTTCGGGAAGATCTGCTCGTGCTCCTTCTGGTCGACGGAGACGATACGGCCGTCCCGGTCGAAGACGATGCAGCGGCTGGAGGTCGTGCCCTGGTCGATGGCGGCGATGAAGGGGCCGGCGGTGTGCGCGTCGGTCACTGTGTGCTCCTGGGAGGTTCCGTGGTGGTGGGGACTGGTTCTACTACTGCTCAAGCCATTTCGAATCTGTTCAGTTCTCTGTTCAGTTCGAATCTGATCTAAGCGAAAGCGACGTTGTAGATGCCTGCCGCGATGGCCCCGCCGATCAGCGGGCCCGCCACCGGGATCCAGGCGTAGGTCCAGTCGGAGCCGCCCTTGTTGGGCAGGGGCAGTAGGGCGTGCACGATGCGCGGGCCGAGGTCACGGGCCGGGTTGATCGCGTAGCCGGTCGGGCCGCCGAGGGACAGACCGATCGAGACGACCACCAGCGCGGTGATCAGGGCCCCCAGGGTCCCGAGGCCCTTGCCGCTGTCGTTCAGGCCCTGCGTGAGGACGGCCAGCACCAGCACGACGGTGCCGATGATCTCCGTGGCGAGGTTCTGCCACACGACCCGGACCTCGGGGCCGGTGGAGAAGATTCCCAGGACCGGGCCGGCGCCCGTCTCCTGAGCCTCGACGGCCTCGGTCTTCGTGGCCTGCGCGCCCGGACCGCCGACGATCTCCTTGTCGGTGAGGTGCGCGTGGAACTGGCCGTAGTAGGCGATCCAGACCAGGGCCGCGCCGATCATGGCGCCGAGCATCTGTCCGGCCCAGTAGGTCGGAACGTTGCTCCAGTCGTCGTCCTTGATCGCGAGCGCGAGCGTCACGGCCGGGTTGAGGTGGGCGCCGGAGAGCGGCGCCGAGGTGTACACGGCCGTCAGAACGGCGAAACCCCACCCGAAGGTGATGGCGAGCCAGCCGGCGTTGCGGGCCTTGGAGGCCTTCAGCGTCACGGCGGCACAGACGCCGCCGCCGAGCAGGATGAGTATGGCGGTACCGATGGTCTCGCCGATGAAGATGTCGGAGCTGGACACCCGCGACTCCTTTGTCCTTCGTCCAGGGGGAGAGCTGCCGGCCCTTGGCGCTGTCACACTCTAACGCCTATTGCCGGTCGGTGTTCGACATTGTCGACCGATGGACGGGAGTCTTGCTGTGGCGTTACGGGCACGTCAAGAGTTCTGTAATCGAAAACACGATCGTTATTGATCGTGTAGGGCTGTCGCATGCGCCGGTCGCTCACGACTGAGGGCCGGGACATCCAAGCGATGTCCCGGCCCTGTCGTGTACGTCGCTCAGAACCGCCCGGCACCCAGATCCCGCGACACCGCGCGGGCGCAGTCCCGGACCGCCGCGATCAGCTCAGGGCGCAGTTCCCCGTCCCGGCACAGCCGCTCCACGGCCCCGGTGACACCGACCGCGCCCACCGGCATGCGCCGCCGGTCGTGGATGGGCGCGGCGATGGAGGCGACGCCCTCCCAGGTCTCCTCGACGTCCGCCGCGTACCCACGCGCGCGCGTGAAGTCGAGGATCTGCTCGAAGGCGTCCAGGTCGCAGACGGTCCGGTCGGTGAAGGCCTTCCGGTCGCTCTCCAGCGCCTCGCTGTGCGCGACCGGGTCGTACGCCGACAGGACCTTGCCCAGGGCCGTGCAGTGCAGGGGCTGCATGGCCCCGATCTCCAGCACCTGCCGGCTGTCGTCGGGCCGGAAGACGTGATGCACGATCAGCACGCCCTGCTGGTGCAGGACGCCCAGGTGGACGCTCTCGCCGCTGGAACGGGCCAGGTCGTCCGTCCACACCAGGGCGCGCGCCCGCAACTCGTGCACGTCGAGGTAGGTCGTGCCCAGACGCAGCAGTTCGGCGCCCAGCTGGTAGCGCCCGGAGGCGTCCTCCTGCTCGACGAAGCCCTCCTGCTGGAGGGTGCGCAGGATGCCGTGCGCGGTGCCCTTGGCGAGGCCCAGGGACGAGGCGATGTCCGACAGGCCGAGTCTCCGCTCGCCGCCCGCGAGGAGCCGCAGCATCGCGGCCGCCCGTTCGAGCGACTGGATGTTCCGTGCCATCGCCGTCCTGCCTCCGTCCCCTACGACCGTCGACTCGCGACGCCGCTGCCACTGTTCGGCAATGTCGAACACTACCGGTCCATGTCGACCTCCCGCTAACAGTCGGGCAGGATCGGTCGGCATCTGTTGCGTCACTCGTATCCCGTCCGTGGCCCGCCCGCCATCCTCGTCCGTCCCGTGGACGCCCTGACCAACCGTTGCCCGACCCGGTTACCCTGGGCGGCGTGCGCCCACCGCGGAAGGTGTCGCGGGCGCCGTAAAGCCGACAGCCGTCGCACCTAAGGGAGCCCCTTACATGGCCTCGTTGCCACCGACCCCTTCCGCCGACAGCCGGACCCGTGTGTCCGCCCTCCGTGAGGCCCTCGCCACCCGAGTGGTCGTCGCCGACGGAGCGATGGGCACCATGCTTCAGGCCCAGGATCCGACCCTGGAGGACTTCGAGAACCTCGAGGGCTGCAACGAGATCCTGAACATCACCCGCCCCGACATCGTGCGCTCCGTCCACGACGAGTACTTCGCCGTGGGCGTCGACTGCGTGGAGACCAACACCTTCGGGGCCAACCACACGGCGGCGGCGGAGTACGACATCGCCGACCGCGTGCACGAACTGTCCGAGGCGGGAGCCCGCATCGCCCGCGAGGTGGCGGACGAGTACACCGCCCGTGACGGCAGGCCCCGCTGGGTCCTGGGCTCCGTCGGCCCCGGCACCAAGCTGCCCACGCTCGGCCACATCGACTACGCCACGATCCGCGACGGCTACCAGGCCAACGCCGAGGGACTGCTCGCGGGTGGCGCCGACACCCTGATCGTCGAGACGACCCAGGACCTGCTCCAGACGAAGGCCTCCGTCCTGGGCGCCCGGCGCGCCATGGAGGCGACCGGCGTCGAGGTGCCGCTGGTGGTGTCGATGGCGTTCGAGACGACCGGCACCATGCTGCTCGGCTCGGAGATCGGGGCCGCGCTGACGGCGTTGGAGCCGCTGGGCATCGACATGATCGGCCTGAACTGCTCGACCGGCCCGGCCGAGATGAGCGAGCACCTGCGCTACCTCACCCGGCACTCCCGCATCCCGCTGCTGTGCATGCCGAACGCGGGCCTGCCGATCCTCACCAAGGACGGCGCGCACTTCCCGCTCGACCCGGAAGGGCTGGCCGACGCGCAGGAGACGTTCGTCCGTGACTACGGCCTCTCCCTCATCGGCGGTTGCTGCGGCACGACTCCCGAGCACCTGCGTCAGGTCGTGGAGCGCGTCAGCGACCTCACGCCCGCCGAGCGCAGCCCGCGTCCCGAGCCGGGTGCGGCCTCGCTCTACCAGTCGGTGCCGTTCCGCCAGGACACCTCGTTCCTGGCGATCGGTGAGCGCACCAACGCCAATGGTTCGAAGAAGTTCCGTGAGGCCATGCTGGAGGGCCGCTGGGACGACTGTGTGGAGATGGCCCGGGAGCAGATCCGCGAGGGCGCCCACATGCTGGACCTGTGTGTGGACTACGTGGGCCGGGACGGCGTCGCGGACATGGAGGAGTTGGCCGGCCGCTTCGCCACGGCCTCCACGCTGCCGATCGTCCTGGACTCCACCGAGGTCGACGTCATCCGGGCGGGCCTGGAGAAGCTGGGCGGCCGCGCGGTCATCAACTCGGTGAACTATGAGGACGGCGACGGCCCCGAGTCCCGTTTCGCGATGGTGACCCAGCTGGCGCGGGAGCACGGTGCCGCGCTGATCGCGCTGACCATCGACGAGGAGGGCCAGGCCCGCACGCCGGAGAAGAAGGTGGAGATCGCCGAGCGGCTGATCGACGACCTGACCGGCAACTGGGGTATCCACGAGTCGGACATCCTCATCGACACCCTGACCTTCACCATCTGCACCGGTCAGGAGGAGTCGCGCAAGGACGGCATCGCCACCATCGAGGCGATCCGGGAGCTCAAGCGGCGCCACCCGGACGTGCAGACGACGCTGGGCCTGTCGAACATCTCCTTCGGCCTGAACCCGGCCGCGCGCATCCTGCTCAACTCGGTCTTCCTCGACGAGTGCGTGAAGGCGGGCCTGGACTCGGCGATCGTGCACGCGTCGAAGATCCTCCCGATCGCGCGCTTCAGCGAGGAGGAGGTGCAGACGGCCCTCGACCTGATCTACGACCGCCGGGCCGAGGGCTATGACCCGCTGCAGAAGCTGATGCAGTTGTTCGAGGGCGCCACCGCCAAGTCCCTGAAGGCGGGCCGGGCCGAGGAACTGGCCGCGCTGCCGCTGGACGAGCGCCTCAAGCGGCGCATCATCGACGGTGAGCGCAACGGCCTGGAGGCCGACCTCGATCTCGCGCTGGCGGAGCGTCCCGCCCTGGACATCGTCAACGAGACGCTGCTGGACGGTATGAAGGTCGTCGGTGAGCTGTTCGGCTCCGGGCAGATGCAGTTGCCGTTCGTCCTGCAGTCCGCCGAGGTGATGAAGGCGGCCGTCGCCTACCTCGAGCCGCACATGGAGAAGACGGACGACGACGGCAAGGGCACCATCGTGCTGGCGACCGTGCGCGGTGACGTGCACGACATCGGCAAGAACCTCGTCGACATCATCCTGTCGAACAACGGCTACAACGTGGTCAACCTGGGCATCAAGCAGCCGGTCTCGGCGATCCTGGAGGCGGCCGAGGAGCACCGGGCCGATGTGATCGGTATGTCCGGGCTGCTGGTGAAGTCCACAGTGATCATGAAGGAGAACCTGGAGGAGCTCAACCAGCGCGGCATGGCGGCCGACTTCCCGGTCATCCTCGGTGGTGCCGCGCTGACGAGGGCGTACGTCGAGCAGGACCTGCACGAGATCTACGAGGGCGAAGTCCGCTATGCCCGGGACGCGTTCGAGGGTCTGCGTCTGATGGACGCGCTGATCGGCGTCAAGCGGGGGGTTCCGGGGGCGAAGCTGCCCGAGCTGCGGCAGCGCCGGGTGCGTGCGGCGGCCCCCGCGGTCGAGGTGGAGGAGCGCCCGGAGGAGGGCCACGTCCGCTCCGATGTCGCCACCGACAATCCGGTCCCCAAGCCCCCCTTCTGGGACACCCGTGTCATCAAGGGCATCCAGCTCAAGGAGTACGCGTCCTGGCTGGACGAGGGCGCTCTGTTCAAGGGGCAGTGGGGTCTGAAGCAGGCCCGCACCGGTGAGGGGCCGTCGTACGAGGAACTCGTCGAGAGCGAGGGCCGGCCGCGGCTGCGCGGCCTGCTCGACAAGCTCCAGACGGAGAATCTGCTGGAAGCGGCCGTGGTCTATGGCTACTTCCCGTGCGTGTCCAAGGACGACGACCTGATCATTCTGGACGAGCAGGGCAACGAGCGGACCCGGTTCACCTTCCCGCGTCAGCGCCGTGGCCGCCGGCTGTGTCTGGCGGACTTCTTCCGCCCGGAGGAGTCCGGCGAGACGGACGTCGTCGGCCTCCAGGTCGTCACCGTCGGCTCCCGCATCGGCGAGGAGACCGCCCGGCTGTTCGAGTCGGACTCCTACCGTGACTACCTCGAACTGCACGGCCTGTCCGTACAGTTGGCCGAGGCGCTCGCCGAGTACTGGCACGCGCGCGTGCGTTCGGAGCTGGGCTTCGCGGGTGAGGACCCGGCCGACATGGAGGACATGTTCGCCCTGAAGTACCGGGGTGCCCGGTTCTCCCTCGGCTACGGCGCCTGCCCGAACCTGGAGGACCGCGCCAAGATCGCCGACCTGTTGAAGCCGGAACGGATCGGCGTCCAGCTGTCCGAGGAGTTCCAGCTGCACCCGGAGCAGTCCACCGACGCCATCGTCATCCACCACCCGGAGGCGAAGTACTTCAACGCACGCTGAGGCGTGTCTCACAGAGCGCGCTGATCGGATAAGCCGTAGACTGGTCGGTCCACCGCAGGCCGGTTCCCCATGTGGGAACCGGCCTGATCGTCCCTCAAGGAGGTGTGCCCGGATGACCAGTACGGTCCCCGCGCCAGTAACCCGTACGGCCGAAGGCTCCGCTCTGCAGGCCGTGCTCCTCGACATGGACGGAACCCTGGTGGACACCGAGGGCTTCTGGTGGGACGTCGAGGTGGAGATCTTCGCCGGTCTCGGCCACGCCCTCGACGACTCCTGGCGCCATGTCGTGGTCGGTGGCCCCATGACCCGCAGTGCGGGGTTCCTGATCGAGGCCACCGGAGCCGACATCACCCTCGCCGAACTCACGGTGCTGCTCAACCAGGGCTTCGAGGACCGCATCGACCGCGCCCTGCCGCTGATGCCGGGAGCCACCCGGCTGCTGACGGAGCTGGCCGCGCACGAGATCCCCACGGCCCTGGTCTCCGCCTCGCACCGGCGCATCATCGACCGGGTGCTCACGTCCCTCGGCCCCGAGTTCTTCGCGCTGACCGTCGCGGGCGACGAGGTGCCGCGCACCAAGCCGCATCCCGACCCGTACCTGTTCGCCGCCAACGGGCTCGGCGTGGATCCGGCCAGATGCGCGGTCGTCGAGGACACCGCGACCGGCGTCGCGGCGGCGGAGGCAGCGGGCTGCCATGTGGTGGCGGTGCCCTCCGTGGCGCCCATCGCCCCGGCCGCCCGGCGCACGGTCGTGACCTCACTCGAAGAGGTCGACCTGGCATTTCTGCGCGGACTGTTGACGATTTGACGATCCAACGGGCGCCTTGATGACGGAAATGCACGGGGTGTTCACCGAGCGTGCAGTGTCGATAGGACGGGAATTCCACGGGGCGTGTCCAAGGGAATTCGAACCGCACCGGATGGCTGAATTCCGGTGCTTCCGCACACCGTTCAGTATGTGACGTTCCCCACGTCATCAGGGGTCGACAGGGGTACCGATGTGTGCCGTTCCCCCTCATTCGGGGGGAGTGGGCGTGCCTTTGTGTCCCGATTCATCAAAGCCTGCACTAATCCTTCCATCCTCGGGTTTCCGGTCCGTTCGCAGCCGATTCCGCTCCGTGATGGGCACTCAACTCCGGTCGCTGCGAAACCCCGTGCCGGTGCGGACTAATCTCCTAGCGAGACCATCGACCTCACCCCGTGATCCGCCGCACCACCCATGCATGCCGGATACACGGACTGGACAGCTCTGGAGAAACTCGAGCATGAACCGCAAGACTTTGGTGCTGCCGGCCGTGATCGGCCTGCTCGCGCCGGTGCTCGCCGCCTGCGGCGGGTCCGACAGCGGGAGCGACGGCGGCGACGCGATCGTCGTCGGCACCACGGACCGGTTCACCGCCTCGAAGGACGCCCCCGCGCCCGTCGACCCGGCCTACGCCTACGACGTCGGCACCTGGAACATCCTGCGCCAGACCGTGCAGACCCTGATGATCCAGCCGAAGGGCGACGGCGAGCCCGTCCCCGAGGCCGCGCAGAGCTGCGGCTTCACCGACTCCGGCAACGAGCGCTACGCCTGCAAGCTGCGCGACGGCCTGAAGTTCGCGGGCGGCGACGCCATCACCGCCGAGGACGTGAAGTTCTCGATCGACCGCGCTCGCGCCATCCAGTCCGACAGCGGTGTGTTCGCCCTGTTGTCCACCATCGACACCGTCGAGACACAGGGCGACAACGAAGTCATCTTCCATCTCAAGACCGCCGACGCCACCTTCCCGTACAAGCTGTCGACGCCCGTCGCCGGCATCGTCAACCCCGACGACTACGAGAAGAACAAGCTGCGCGACGGCTTCGACGTGGACGGCTCCGGCCCGTACACCATGCGGGCCGACGTCAAGGGCGACGAACTCGTCAATGCCGTGTTCACCAAGAACCCCAACTACAAGGGGACGCTGAAGGTGAACAACGACAAAGTGGAGTTGCGCTCCTTCGCCGACGCCGACGACATGGGCAGCGCGCTGGAGAAGGGCGACATCGACCTGATGACCCGCTCGATGTCGCCGGCCCAGATCCAGAAGCTGTCCGACGCGTCCGGCGGCGCCGTCGACCTCGTCGAGGTGGCCGGCCTGGAGATCCGCTACCTGGCCTTCAACACCAGCGCCCCGGCCGTGAAGTCCAAGGCCGTCCGCGAGGCGATGGCCCAGGTCGTCGACCGCAACGAACTCGTCTCCAAGGTGTACGGCTCCCAGGCCGAGCCGCTGTACTCGATGGTCCCGGCCTCCATCACCGGCCACTCCAACTCGTTCTTCAACAAGTACGGCGACCCCAGCGTGCCCAAGGCCAAGTCCGTGCTGACCCAGGCCAACATCACCACCCCGGTGAAGCTGACCCTGCACTACACGACCGACCACTACGGCTCGGCCACCAAGGAAGAGTTTGAGCTGCTGCAGAAGCAGCTCAACGACAGCGGCCTGTTCGACGTGACCATCAAGGGCGAGCCCTGGGCGACCTTCGTACCGGCCGAGCGCAAGGGCGAGTACGAGGTCTGGGGCATGGGCTGGTTCCCGGACTTCCCGGACGCCGACAGCTACATCGCGCCGTTCCTCGACAAGGACAACTTCCTCAAGCTGCCGTACGCCAACAGCCAGATCCGCAACACCCTCATCCCGGAGTCCCGCCGCGAGGCCGACCGGCTGTCCGCCGTCGCCAGCCTGACGAACATTCAGGACATCGTCGCCGAGGACGTTCCGCTGCTGCCGCTGTGGCAGGGCAAGCAGTACGTCGCCGCCCGCGACAGCGTCACGGGCACGGCCTACGCCCTCAACTCCTCCTCGACGCTTCAGCTGTGGGAGCTCGGCCGCGGTGTGAGCGGCTGACACCTTCACCTGACCGGGGCCCGGGAGGGTGGCCCCGGTGTCCACACAATCGACCAAAGGCACCTGCACGTGAATATGCGCAACCAGTGGCCGGTCCTGCCCATCGTGGCAGGGCTGGCCTCCGGCCTGTTGACCGGCTGCGGAACGGAGTCCGGGGGCTCCGGGGGCAGTGGCTCCTCGGTGGTGATGGGGATGTCCGACGATGTCCTGGCCACCGACCCCGCCTCCGGCTACGACCCCGGCTCCTGGCTGTTGTTCAACAACGTCTTCCAGTCGCTGCTGAGCTTCCCCAAGGGCAGCACGGAACCCAAGCCGGAGGCCGCCGAGGAATGCTCCTTCACGGACACGCGGACCCAGGTCTACGAGTGCACCCTGAAGGACGGCCTGAAGTTCAGCAACGGTGATTCGCTCACCTCTCAGGACGTCAAGTTCTCCTTCGATCGCATGCTGAGGATCAACGACGACGAGGGCCCCGCGATCATGTTCCCCATGCTCGACAAGGTCGAGACGCCGGACGACAAGACGGTGGTCTTCCGCCTGAACACGCCCGACGCCACCTTCCCGAGCAAGATCGCCTCCGGTGCCGGCTCCATCGTCGACCACACCCAGTACGACGCCGACAGCCTGCGCGAGGACGGCGAGGCGATCGGCTCCGGCCCCTACAAGCTGGAGTCGTTCAGCGAGGACGAGGCCGTCTTCTCGGTCAACGAGAACTACAAGGGCACCGCCGACGTGCAGAACACCGGCGTCACGCTCAAGCTCTTCCACGGCGACCAGTCCGCCCTGAAGCGGGACCTGCTCGCCAAGAAGATCGACATCGCCTACCGCGGCCTCAGCGCGAACGACATCGCCGACATCGAGAAGACCGGCGACAACTCCGGCGTCGAGGTCGTCGAGGGCAGCAGCGCCGAGGTCCAGCACCTGGTCTTCAACATGGACGACCCGGTGGCCGGACAACTCGGCGTGCGCCAGGCCATCGCCCACCTGCTCGACCGGGACGCCCTCATCAGGGACGTATACCAGGGCACGGCCACCCCGCTGTACTCGATCATCCCGGCCGGAATCTCCGGCCACAACACGGCCTTCTTCGACACCTACGGCGCCCGCCCCTCCAAGGCCAAGGCCGCCGCCGCGCTGCAGAGCGACGGCATCACCGGCAAGGTCAAGCTGACCCTCTGGTCGACCCCGTCCCGCTACGGCCCGGCCACCGACGCCCTGCTGAAGGCGATCGCCGGTCAGCTCAACGCCAGCGGCCTGTTCGACGCCGACGTGAAGTCCGTGGCCTTCGACCAGTACGAGAAGGACATCGAAGCCGGCAAGTACGGCGTCTACGTCAAGGGCTGGGTGCCCGACTACCCCGACGCCGACAACTTCACGGGCCCCTTCTTCGGCAAGGGCAACGTGCTGAGCAACAACTACACCAACAGCACGATCACTGGCACGCTCATCCCGCAGACCTCCGCCCAGAGCGACCGCTCCGCGACCGACGAGAGCTTCGGCAAGCTGCAGGACATCGTCGCCGACGAGCTGCCCGTCCTGCCCGTCTGGCAGGCCAAGCAGTACGCGGTCACCCGCGACGACGTCTACGGCCTGGAGTACTGCCTCGACGCCTCCACCGTGTTCCGCTTCTGGGAACTCAGCAAGGACTGACGGACCGCCGCACGAACAGGTCCCAACGAGAAGCCGAGGGCGCCCCTTGCCGACAAGGGGCGCCCTCTTCGCCGTAGAACCTCTTACTGCGCCCCGGGGCGCACCAGCCCGCTCTCGTACGCGTACACCGCCGCCTGCACGCGGTCGCGCAGCCCCAGCTTGGTCAGGACGTGCCCGACGTGCGTCTTGACGGTGGTCTCGCTGACGAAGAGATCGGCGGCGATCTCCGCGTTGGACAGGCCACGCGCCACCAGCTTCAGCACCTCCACCTCACGCTCGGTGAGCGTGTGCAGGGTGTCCGGCACCGGCTCGTCGCCGGACGGCAGATGAGTGGCGTACTTGTCGAGCAGCCGGCGCGTGATGCTCGGCGCGAGCATCGCCTCGCCCGCGGCCACCACCCGGATCGCCTGCACCAGTTCGTTGGCCGGGGCGTCCTTCAGCAGGAACCCGCTCGCGCCCGCCCTCAGCGCCTCCACCACATACTCGTCGAGGTCGAAGGTGGTCAGCACCAGCACCTTGGCCGGACCGTCCCGCCCGGGACCGGTGATCTGCCGGGTCGCCTCCACCCCGTCCATCCGCGGCATACGGATGTCCATCAGAACCACATCGGGCTGCAGCGCCCGCACCTGGTCGAGAGCCTGCAGGCCGTCGCCGGCCTCGCCGACGACCGCGAGGTCCTGCTCCGCCTCGAGGATCATCCGGAAGCCGGTACGCAGCAGCGGCTGGTCATCGACCAGTAGGACGCGGATGGCCACGTGAATCTCCTTCGCTAGTCCGGCCCCATTCTGCCCTGCGGCACACCACCGGACTCCGCCGCCCTCACCGGGAGCGGATAGGGCGGGGGAGTGCCGCCGAACTCCGGGCAGTGCTCCTGGTGGTCGCACCACCCGCACAGCTTGGTGGGGCGGGGCCGCCACTCGCCGGTCTCGGTCGCCAGCCGGATCGCGTCCCACAACGCGTGCAGCTTGCGCTCGACGCGCTCCAGGTCGGCGAGGACGGGGTCGTACGTCACGACGTCACCACTGCCCAGATAGACCAGCTGGAGCCGCCGCGGGATCACCTTCTTCAGCCGCCAGACGACCAGGGCGTAGAACTTCATCTGGAACAGGGCACCTTCGGCGTACTCCGGCCGGGGCGCCTTTCCCGTCTTGTAGTCGACGATCCGCACCTCGCCGGTGGGCGCCACGTCGACCCGGTCGATGATCCCGCGCAGCCTCAGCCCGGAGTCCAGCTCCGCCTCGATGAACAGCTCACGCTCCGCCGGCTCGAGCCGGGTCGGGTCCTCCAGCGTGAACCAGCGCTCCACGAGCCGCTCCGCCTCGCCGAGCCAGCGCGCCATCCGCTCGCCCTCCGGATCATCGGCGAACAACTCCACGACCTCCGGCCTGCTCTCGCGCAGCCGGTCCCACTGACCGGGGATGAGCGACTTGGCGCGGGGCGCCGTCCGCTCGGCGGCCGGGGCGTCGAAGAGCCGCTCCAGGACCGCGTGCACCAGCGTTCCCCGGGTCGCCGCCTCACTCGGCTTCTCCGGCAGCCGGTCGATCACCCGGAACCGGTACAGCAGCGGGCACTGCATGAAGTCACTGGCACGCGAGGGAGACAGCGAGGCCGGTGGTATGGCGACGGCGACGGTCTCGATCACGGCCGCCGCATCCCCTGCCGCCGTCGGCTCGGCCGCCGCCGGCGGATCCGCCGGTGCGGTACCGCCGCTGTGGGCCTCCGCGGGGCCCTCGGTGCTCGTCTCCATGACCACAGACCATACGGCCCGCCACTGACAGTGACGCAGCCGCGTCCGCGACCGCCGCGACAGCGGAGCAAACGCAGGGGGTGCCGGGGCGGAACGCATCGCGACGGCCGCATACCATCGACCCGAGACCCTTCCGCCCGGCAGGCGCGGAAGACGCTTCGAACGAGGGGACCGAGGGGACATCGTGGACGAGAGCGGCGGGAGCGGGCAGCCGCGGTCCGGCAACGACGAGTCGGCCGAGCACCACGAGGCAGCTGCGACGCCGGCCACCGGTCCCGCACGCCCCGACCCGACCCCGCAGGGCACCGACAACGCCGAGGCCGCCCCGGCCGACGAACAGACCATGGTGGTACGACGGTTCGACGCGCGGCACGATGACGCCGAGGGGCGCGGCGTCCGCGGGCAGGACGCGCCGCGCCACACTGAAGAGGGACAGGGCGCTGAGCCCGCCGTAGGCCCAGCCGCCGAGCCTCCGACCTCGCGGCAGCCCTCGGAGGCCACCCCGGGCCCGGCCGACACCGACCCGACGGAGGGGACCGAGCGCGACCGGCCGACGCCCCCTACACCCCCCGGCGACGTCCCTCCTCCCTCACCTCCCGCCGAAGCCGACCGCCCTCTCGCTCACTCCGGTCTCGCCAAGGGCCGCCCGCCCCAGCCCCCGGCGCCGCGGGGCGGGCTGCTGATGGGCCGGCCGTTCGGGGTGCCCGTGTACGTCGCGCCCAGCTGGTTCCTCGTCGCCGCCCTGATCACCTGGGTGTTCGGCGGCCAGCTCGACCGCGTACTGCCGGAACTCGGCGCCGCCCGCTACCTCGTCTCCCTCTTCTTCGCGGTCGCCTTCTACGCCTCCGTCCTCGTCCACGAACTGGCCCACACCGTCGCCGCCCTCCGCTTCAAGCTCCCGGTCCGCCGCATCCAGCTCCAGTTCTTCGGCGGAGTCTCCGAGATCGAGAAGGAGGCCGAGACGCCCGGACGGGAGTTCGTGCTGGCCTTCGTCGGGCCACTGCTCTCCCTCGTCCTCGCCGGCCTGTTCTACCTCGCCCTGCTGCCCATCGAGCCGGGCACCGTACCCGGCGTCCTGCTGGCGGGCCTGATGATCTCCAACCTCATCGTGGCCGCCTTCAACCTCCTGCCCGGCCTGCCCCTCGACGGCGGCCGCATGCTCCGCGCCGTCGTCTGGAAGATCACCGGCAAGCCCATGAACGGCACCATCGCCGCCGCCTGGGTCGGCCGCGCCCTCGCCGTCTCCGTCCTGATCGGCCTGCCCCTCCTCACCCAGTCCGGGGCGCTCGGCTCCAACGCCGAGGACAACGTCGGCATGGACACCGTCATGGACGCCCTGCTCGCCGCCATCCTCGCCGCGATCATCTGGACCGGCGCCGGCAACAGCCTGCGCATGGCCCGCCTGCGCGAACACCTCCCCGACCTGCGCGCCCGCACCCTCACCCGCCGCGCGGTCCCCGTCGAGACCGACACGCCCCTCTCCGAGGCCCTGCGCCGCGCCAACGCCGCCGGAGCCCGCGCCCTGGTCGTCGTCGACCCCGACGGCACCCCGATCTCCCTCGTCCGCGAGGCCGCCATTGTCGGCGTACCGGAACACCGCCGCCCCTGGGTCGCCGTCAGCGGCCTCGCCCAGGACCTCACCGACGGCATGCGCGTCTCGGCCGAGCTGGCCGGAGAGGACCTCCTGGACGCCCTGCGCGCCACCCCCGCCACGGAGTACCTGGTGGTCGAGGAGACCGGCGAGATCTACGGCGTCCTGTCCGCGGCCGACGTGGAGCGCGCCTTCGTGAAAGCGATGGCCAGGCCCTCGGCGTAGGCGTCCCGTGGTCGGCGGCCCCAGTAAACGCCGGTAGGCTGGTCACATGTCCGAACCGACCGGTGCCGCCCGCCGTCGCGGGCCCTTCAAGGTCGGGGACCAGGTACAGCTGACCGACCCCAAGGGCCGCCACTACACGTTCACGCTCGAAGCCGGGAAGAATTTCCACACCCACAAGGGTTCCTTCCCGCACGACGAACTGATCGGCGCTCCCGAGGGCAGCGTTGTCCGCACCACCGGGAACGTCGCCTACCTCGCGCTGCGCCCCCTGCTCCCCGACTACGTCCTGTCCATGCCCCGCGGGGCGGCCGTCGTCTACCCCAAGGACGCGGGGCAGATCCTCGCCTTCGCCGACATCTTCCCCGGCGCACGCGTCGTGGAGGCCGGCGTCGGCTCCGGCTCGCTCAGCAGCTTCCTGCTGCGCGCCATCGGCGACCAGGGCATGCTGCACAGCTACGAGCGCCGCGCGGACTTCGCCGAGATCGCGCAAGCCAACGTCGAGCGCTACTTCGGCGGCCCGCACCCCGCCTGGCAGCTCACCGTCGGCGACCTCCAGGACAACCTGTCCGACACGGACGTCGACCGCGTCATCCTCGACATGCTCGCCCCCTGGGAGTGCCTGGAGGCCGTCTCCAAGGCACTCGTCCCCGGCGGCATCCTCTGCTGCTACGTCGCCACCACCACCCAGCTCGCCAGGACCGTCGAGTCCATCCGCGAGATCGGCTGCTTCAACGAGCCGACCGCCTGGGAGACGATGATCCGCAACTGGCACATCGAAGGCCTGGCCGTCCGCCCGGACCACCGGATGATCGGCCACACCGGCTTCCTGCTCACCGCCCGCCGCCTCGCCGACGGCGTCGAGCCGCCCATGCGCCGCCGCCGTCCCGCCAAGGGCGCCTACGGCGAGGACTACGCCGGCCCCAACGCCGACGGAGGCACCGGCGGCCGCTAGGGCCTGTTGCGAAAGTCCCGTCGTCCGCCCGGAGGGCGGGCCCCGCGGCGTCCGGTGCGTGCTCTCGGCGTGCCGGGTGCAAGCCCTCGTACTGGATGTACTTGGGCTTGTGCCCGGTGCGGCGAGAGCGCGTGCCGGGCGTCGCGGGGCAGGCGGGACTTTCGCAACAGGCCCTAGGCCCAGCGCGGCTTGTGCCGCGTCAACCTACAAGCACTCTGGCCGAGTTCCCCGGACACCGGGGAACTCGGCCGCGCTCTTCTTCGTGCTGACGCCGCGCCAGAACCCGTCAACCCAAGGCGTCAACGCCGCGTCCGGAACACAGACCCCGCCGTTCCCTCGCACTGTGACGTGTGGCACCATGCTGAGCCACCCCCACCGGCACAGCCCTCACAGGAGACGCTCCGAGTGCAGCAACCCGCCGTCCCGGAACTGGCACACACCCACACCCGTCCGATCCACTGGGTCGCCACCGCGACGGCCGTCGCCGGAGTCGTGGCCCTGTCCTCGGTCCTGCAGCCCAACCCGGCCACGGCTGCCCAGGCGGCCGGCCCGGACCACAAGCCGGCCCCCGCCGTCACCGCACCCCCCGACCCCGCGGGCGTCGATTTCCCCCTCGAGTGCGGACCGGTCAAGGCGCTCGTGGTGAAGAAGGCCTCCGGAGACCTCGACGGCGACGGCAAGCCCGAAACGGTGGCCGTGGTGCACTGCGACGCCCCCATGGGCACCCCGCCCGACGCCGTGTACGTCATCACCCGGGCCGCGGACACCGGCGCCCCCCGCGTGGTCGCCACCCTGGTCGACCCCAAGGACCGCCGTACCGTCACCGACTTCGCCGTCCGGGACGGAGCCGTCCTCGCGACACTGCTCGGCTACTCCTCCTCCGCCGTGCCCAGTTGCTGCCCCGACACGAAGGACAGCGCGAAGTGGCAGTGGAAGAACGGCGCCTTCGTCCGCTCGACACCCCGCGGAGCGCACACCGTCTGAGCCGGCCGCACCGACCGCGGATGTGAGAAATCAGACAAAGGTAACGGGGAGCGCCTTCGCGGTCACTCGGCGTCCGCGTCCGGGCCGTACACCTCGACCTTGTCCGAAGCCCGACGCACATGGATGCACTCGCCCGGACACTCCTTCGCGGAGTCCACCACATCCGTGAGAAGCGGCAGTGGTACGGCCGTTGTGGCCCCCTTGCCCTGCAACAGCTCGTCGTCCGCGCCCTTCACATAGGCCAGACCGTCGATGTCCAGCTCGAACACCTCAGGCGCGTACTGGGCACAGATGCCGTCGCCGGTACAGAGGTCCTGATCGATCCAGACCTCCAGCGCCTCGCCGCCGACCCCGGCCTCCTGCTGCACGCTCATCTCTCCTGCCGTTTCCTGCGTCGGGTCCCCGACCGCGAAAGCAAGTCGGTCCTGCCCTGACGGGTGTTGAACACTTCGACCCTACCTCCGGCCGCTTTCAGCCACGTTCGGTGCGCATTCCCCGGCGGGTGAGACACGGCCGACCGCCCGCCCCATCCGGTCGGATCCGACCGGCCGCCGCCAGCAGCCGAGCCGCATCGCGGGTGACGCGCTCCGCCCGGCCGGACACCCAGCGTCACATGACATGGCCCCCCGGCGGCCCCGGACCCCCCGCCGCCCGGCCCGGAATCCACCGCCGACGCCACCCACACCGACCGACCCGCTGCCGCTTTCGCCCAGGCAGTCCCACCCCCGACCACCGCAACTCCGGTCAGCCGTGCAGGGATTTGACCACTCCGGCCTGGAACAGGCCGCTTCTGAATGTCGTTGAGTGGGTATCCACACCGCGTGAGGAAGAGCACGGGGTGTGGCCGACGACACACCTTGACAGTCATTGTGATCTAGGGGTTTCAATCGACACCCACCCAGGTAGGGTCTGGAAGCGTCCAGCTCCCCTTGGAGGAGGTGAGGACCGTGGCAGCCCACGACGACGACATGAACCGCGGCATCCGCCCGGGACGAGGGTCCGAAGACCCTGCCGGGCAGATTGCCTACCTTGAGCAGGAGATCGCCGTCCTGCGACGCAAGCTCGCCGACTCTCCGCGACACACGAGGATTCTCGAAGAGCGGATCGTCGAGCTGCAGACCAACCTGGCCGGCGTGTCCGCCCAGAACGAGCGACTCGCCAACACACTCCGCGAGGCCCGCGACCAGATCGTGGCCCTCAAGGAGGAGGTCGACCGGCTCGCGCAGCCGCCGGCCGGCTTCGGAGTCTTCCTCACGGCGAACGAGGACGGCACGGCCGACATCTTCACCGGAGGCCGCAAACTCCGGGTGAACGTCAGCCCCAGCGTCGAGCTCGACGAGCTCCGGCGCGGCCAGGAAGTAATGCTCAACGAAGCGCTCAACGTGGTCGAGGCCATGGAGTTCGAGCGCGTCGGTGACATCGTCACCCTCAAGGAGATCCTCGAGGACGGCGAGCGGGCCCTGGTGCTCGGGCACACCGACGAGGAGCGGGTGGTACGGCTCGCCGAGCCGCTGCTGGACGTCACCATCCGCCCCGGCGACGCCCTCCTGCTCGAACCCCGCTCCGGCTACGTCTACGAGGTCGTCCCCAAGAGCGAGGTCGAAGAGCTCGTCCTCGAAGAAGTACCGGACATCGGCTACGAGCAGATCGGCGGCCTGGGCAACCAGATCGAAATGATCCGCGACGCCGTCGAGCTCCCGTACCTCTACCCGGACCTGTTCAAGGAGCACGAACTGCGCCCACCCAAGGGCGTCCTCCTGTACGGACCCCCCGGATGCGGCAAGACGCTCATCGCCAAGGCCGTAGCCAACTCGCTGGCCAAAAAGGTCGCCGAGGTCACCGGCCAAGCCACCGGCAAGAGCTTCTTCCTCAACATCAAGGGCCCCGAGCTGCTGAACAAGTACGTCGGCGAGACCGAGCGGCAGATCCGCCTCGTCTTCCAGCGTGCCCGTGAGAAGGCCAGCGAGGGCACCCCCGTCATCGTCTTCTTCGACGAAATGGAGTCCCTGTTCCGCACCCGAGGCTCGGGCGTCAGCTCGGACGTGGAGAACACCATCGTCCCGCAGCTGCTCGCCGAGATCGACGGCGTGGAAGGCCTGCAGAACGTGGTCGTGATCGGCGCCTCCAACCGCGAGGACATGATCGACCCCGCCATCCTGCGGCCCGGCCGACTCGACGTGAAGATCAAGATCGAGCGGCCCGACGCCGAAGCGGCCAAGGACATCTTCCAGAAGTACCTCACCGAGCGCCTCCCGCTGCACTCCGAAGACGTCGGAGAGCACGGCGGCGACCGGGCCTCCACGGTCCAGAGCATGATCCAGACGGCCGTGGAACAGATGTACGCCGAATCCGAGGAGAACCGCTTCCTGGAGGTCACCTACGCCAACGGCGACAAGGAAGTCCTCTACTTCAAGGACTTCAACTCCGGCGCCATGATCGAGAACATCGTGGGCCGCGCCAAGAAAATGGCGATCAAGGACTTCCTCGAGCACAACCAGAAGGGACTCCGCGTCTCCCACCTCCTCCAGGCATGCGTGGACGAGTTCAAGGAGAATGAGGACCTGCCCAACACAACAAACCCGGACGACTGGGCCCGCATCTCCGGAAAGAAGGGCGAACGGATCGTCTACATCCGTACCCTCATCACCGGAAAGCAGGGCGCGGACACCGGACGCTCCATCGACACGGTGGCGAACACCGGTCAGTACCTGTAAAACGCAGGGCGGCTGCGGGTGCCCTCACCGGGCATCCGCAGCCGACTGTTTTACAGGCCACGGCTGGAGCAACCCAATGACGCAAATGATCTCCCCACCAGCGCAAAGGCGTTCTAGGCTCTTCCATACCGCCGAGTCGCGCAGTGCGGGGACGGGCACCGCACACGCATCGGAGCGCCAGCGGTACTTGAGCGGCGCCCCCGACCGAGGGCGCCGCCGGGCAAGGAGGGCCGCATGACCGTACGGCGAGTAATGGGCATCGAGACGGAGTACGGGATCTCCGTCCCCGGCCACCCCAACGCCAATGCCATGCTCACCTCATCCCAGATCGTCAACGCCTACGCAGCGGCGATGCACCGGGCCCGCCGGGCCCGCTGGGACTTTGAGGAGGAGAACCCGCTGCGGGACGCGCGAGGCTTCGACCTCGCCCGCGAGGCCGCCGACGCCAGCCAGCTCACCGACGAGGACATCGGCCTCGCCAACGTGATCCTCACCAACGGTGCACGGCTCTACGTCGACCACGCACACCCCGAATACAGCGCCCCCGAGGTCACCAACCCACGCGACGCCGTCCTCTGGGACAAGGCCGGCGAACGGATCATGGCAGAGGCGGCGGAGCGGGCCGCACAGCTCCCCGGTGCCCAGCCGATCCACCTCTACAAGAACAACACCGACAACAAGGGCGCGTCCTACGGCACGCACGAGAACTACCTGATGAAGCGGGAAACCCCCTTCTCGGACATCGTGCGCCACCTCACGCCGTTCTTCGTCTCCCGCCAGGTCTTCGCCGGAGCGGGCCGCGTCGGCATCGGCCAGGACGGGCACGAGCACGGCTTCCAGCTCAGCCAGCGCGCCGACTACTTCGAGGTCGAGGTCGGCCTCGAGACCACCCTCAAGCGCCCGATCATCAACACCCGCGACGAGCCGCACGCCGACGCCGAGAAGTACCGCCGCCTGCACGTGATCATCGGCGACGCGAACCTCTCGGAGATCTCGACCTACCTCAAGCTGGGCACGACCGCCCTGGTCCTGTCCATGATCGAGGACGGCTTCATCGCCGTCGACCTCGCCGTCGACCAGCCCGTCCGCACCCTCCACCAGGTCTCCCACGACCCGACACTCAAGCGCCAGGTCACGCTCCGCAGCGGCCGGACACTCACCGCGGTCCAGTTGCAGATGGAGTACTTCGAGCTGTCCCGCAAGTACGTCGAGGAGCGGTACGGCGCGGACGCCGACGACCAGACCAAGGACATCCTGGCGCGGTGGGAGGACACCCTCAACCGCCTCGAGCGGGACCCGATGAGCCTGGCCGGCGAGCTGGACTGGGTCGCCAAGCGGGAGCTCATGGAGGGCTACCGGCGCCGCGACAGCCTCGACTGGGACGCGGCCAGGCTCCACCTGGTCGACCTCCAGTACGCCGACGTACGCCCCGAGAAGGGCCTCTACAACCGTCTCGCGGCCCGTGGCCGGATGAAGCGCCTGCTGGACGACCAAGAGGTCGAGCGGGCCCGTACGAAGCCACCAGAGGACACACGCGCGTACTTCCGCGGACGCTGCCTGGAGCAGTACGCCGACGATGTCGCCGCGGCCTCCTGGGACTCGGTGATCTTCGACCTGCCGGGCCGGGATTCCCTGCAGCGCGTTCCAACCCTGGAACCGCTTCGCGGAACGCGTAATCACGTCAAGGAGCTCCTGGACCGCTGCCGCACGGCGGAAGACCTGGTCAGGGTGCTGTCGGGCGGCTGAGCGGGTACTCGGGGCCGACTCGGTCCCACAGGGTGGAATCTTCGGCGTCCGGGAATCATCGAGGTGGTCCCCGGACGTTGAGGGAACTGCGGGGCCGATGTCGGACCCTGCTTGTAGGGTCTGATCAAGAACGTCGAACCGAGCGGGGTGAGGGTTATGGCGACCAAGGACACCGGCGGCGGACAGCAGAAGGCGACGCGCAACACCGAAGAGGTCGAGGAGGCGCCCGAGGCGCAGGTATCCGAGGACCTCAAGGAGCGGCAGGAGAAGCTGAGCGACGACGTGGACTCGGTGCTGGACGAGATTGACGATGTCCTCGAGGAGAACGCAGAGGATTTCGTGCGCTCCTTCGTTCAGAAGGGTGGCCAGTAGGCCGCTTTCTCCTTCGATTCGAAGGTCGATGGGGGAGTCGGGTTTGCACGACAGTGAAGGCCTGAAGCGCTGCTCGCGGTGCAAGGATCACAAGCCGCGGGCAGCCTTCGCTGGCAATAGGTCAGCCCGTGATGGCTTGCAGGCCTACTGCCGGGAGTGCTGGACGGCGTACCACCAGGCCCGGCAATTGGCAAAAGGGAAGAACATCCGGCCGCGGGTGGAGACGCCCGAGGGGCACAAGTTCTGCCGGAGCTGTGCTGAGATCAAGCCGCACAGTGAATGGCATCGGAACTCGAAGGCCTCCGACGGCTTCGCAACCAGCTGCAAAGCCTGCCGTGCATCGAAAGCCCGAGCGGACCATCTGCGGCGCCAGTACGGCATCACCGAAGCAGAGCGTGACGAGATGATCGCCTCTCAGATGGGGCTGTGTGCGATCTGCCTGAAGGCTCCCGCCGCTCATGTGGATCACTGTCACAAGACGGGTAGGGTCCGTGGCGTACTGTGCTTCAACTGCAATTCCGGCCTCGGCCTGTTGAGGGACGATCCCGAAGCTGCGTACCGAGCTGCCGACTACCTGGAAGGAAACGCGTGGAAGCCAACACTCGTAGCACCGGGCGTCTACCAGCTGCCTTCCTGACGCCTGGGTCGTCGTCCTTCATGGACTTCCTGTCCGATCACCAGCCGGAGATGCTGCCCGGCAACCGGCAGCTGCCCCCCACGCAGGGAGTGATCGAGGCGCCGCACGGGACGACGATCGTGGCCGTCACGTTCCCGGGCGGGGTGGTGCTCGCCGGTGACCGGCGCGCCACCATGGGTAACGTCATTGCTCAGCGTGACATTGAGAAGGTGTTCCCGGCCGACGAGTACTCGGCCGTCGGTATCGCCGGCACCGCCGGTCTGGCTGTCGAGATGGTCAAGCTGTTCCAGCTGGAGCTGGAGCACTTCGAGAAGGTCGAGGGGGCGCAGCTCTCCCTGGAGGGCAAGGCGAACCGGCTGTCGACCATGATCCGTTCCAACCTGGGCATGGCCATGCAGGGCTTGGCCGTGGTTCCGCTCTTCGCCGGGTACGACGTGGACCGGGAGAAGGGGCGGATTTTCTCCTACGACGTCACGGGTGGCCGTTCGGAGGAGCAGCACTTCGCGGCCACGGGCTCCGGCTCGATCTTCGCGCGCGGTGCCATGAAGAAGCTCTTCCGTGACGACCTGTCCGAGGCCGATGCCACGATGCTGGTGGTGCAGGCTCTGTATGACGCGGCAGACGACGACTCGGCGACCGGTGGTCCCGATGTCGCGCGCCGGATCTACCCGATCGTCACCGTGATCACCGAGGACGGCTTCCGTCGGCTCACCGAGGACGAGTCCTCCGAGATCGCCCGCTCGATCCTGGAGCGTCGTCTGGAGCGGCCCGACGGTCCGCGGGCCGCGCTGCTGTAGTCGGTGGCCCGGTCTTTTCAAGGTGATCCTGTGACTTCGATAGAAAGGGACGGATAACCGGTGTCGACGCCGTTCTATGTCTCACCCCAGCAGGCCATGGCCGACCGGGCGGAGTACGCCCGCAAGGGCATCGCCCGTGGTCGCAGCCTGGTCGTGCTGCAGTATGCCGACGGCATCGTCTTCGTCGGCGAGAACCCGTCCCGTGCGCTGCACAAGTTCAGCGAGATCTATGACCGGATCGGTTTCGCGGCCGCCGGCAAGTACAACGAGTACGAGAATCTGCGGATCGGTGGTGTGCGGTATGCCGATCTTCGTGGTTACACCTATGACCGTGACGACGTGACCGCCCGCGGTCTCGCCAATGTCTACGCCCAGACGCTGGGCACGATCTTCTCCAGCCAGGCCGAGAAGCCGTACGAGGTGGAGTTGGTCGTCGCCGAGGTCGGGGAGACGCCCGAGGGCGACCAGATCTACCGGCTGCCGCACGACGGTTCGATCGTGGATGAGCACGGCTCGGTCGCGGTCGGCGGCAATGCCGAGCAGATCAGCAGCTACCTCGACCAGCGCCACCACGACGGCATGAGCCTGGCCGAGGCGCTCAAGCTGGCTGTCCAGGCCTTGTCGCGTGACACGAACGGCAGTGAGCGGGAGATTCCCGCGGAGCGGCTGGAGGTGGCGGTGCTGGATCGTACGCGTCCGCAGTCGCGCAAGTTCAAGCGCATCGTCGGCCGGCAGCTCGCTCGGCTGCTGGAAAGCGGTGGTGCGAGCACCGAGGCGGAGAGCTCCGAGGAGGAGTAGTTCCGTCTTGTCTGAGTAGTTCCTTCTTGTCTCACCCTTTGTGTGCCCCGGCCGGTCGCTCGGCCGGGGCACAGGTGGTTCAGGAGGCGCTGGGCGGGGCCGTGGAGGCTCGTACGACGAGTTCGACGGGAATGTCCCCGGGCTCGGGCCGGCGGCCTTCCAGGACGGCCAGGAGGGCGTGCATGCCGCGTTCGCCGAAGAGCTCGGCGTCGAGTCGTACGGTGGTCAGCTCGGGGTCGATGGCGGTGGCGAGGGCGAGGTCGTCGAGGCCGGTGACGGAGATGTCGTCGGGGATGTGCAGGCCGAGGCGGCGGATGGCCTTGTAGGCGCCGGCCGCGAGTTTGTCGTCGTCGCAGACCACGGCGGTGGGGCGGGGGCCGGGGGCCGAGAGTGCGGTCTCGGCGGCGGTCAGGGCGCCCTCGATGGAGAGGGGTGCGTGGGCTGTGCGGATCGAGGTGCCGGGGACGGCGCCGACCCGGGTGGCCAGTTCGCGGGCGCGTACTTCGAAGGTCCAGGACGGTACGTCGGCCGCGAGGTGCAGGAAGCGGCGGTGGCCGAGGTCGAGCAGGTGTTCGGCGACCTGCCGTACTCCGTCGGTGATGTCCAGGTTGACGGTCGCTGCGCCGAGGCTTCCGGAGGGGTCGCTGTCCAGCATGACCAAGGGCAGCTGGTCGCCGTGGATGGCGGTGAGGGCGTCGGCGGCCATGGAGGAGGCGATGACGCCGTCCAGGGCGGCCTGGGCGGAGGCGAAGGGGTCGCGGGCGGGTCCGATGCCTTCGGGGGAGGGGTAGAGGACGACGCCGAAGCCGTGGTCGGCGGCGACGCGGGCGGCGCCGGTGTAGACGCCCGCGAAGAACTCGGTCGTCAGGGCGGGGACGACGAGGAGGACTGTGCGGGTGCGGCCGAGGCGGAGGTTGCGGGCGGCAAGGTTGGGGCGGTAGCCGAGTTCGCGGGCGGCTTCGCGTACGCGTTCCGCGGTGGCCTGTGACACCCGTCCGCGCCATTTGTCGCCGAGCACCAGGGAGACCGCGGCCTGGGAGACGCCGGCGGCCTGGGCGACGTCGCGGCTCGTGGGGCGGGTGCTGGCTCGGGCCACCGGGTGCCTGCGCTTTCGTCTGGACGGGTGAACAGCGCTCATGGTACGTATGACGGGGACGTTATACGTAAAACCTCATGGGCCACGGCGACGGAGAGGGCGGGACATGGCCGCGGGATATCTGGAGATCCTCAGGGCGAGGCACGCCGCCCGGCTGCTCGTCGGCACGCTCATAGGGCGGCTGCCGAACGCCACCGCCGCGATCGCGATCGTGCTGTTCGTGCGCGCGGAGGGTGGCTCGTACAGCCTGGCCGGGGCACTCGCGGCCGTCTACGGTGTCGCCAACGCCGTGGGGCAGCCGGTGCTCGGGCGGCTGGTGGATCTCCACGGGCAGCCGCGTGTCCAGCTGCCGGCGGTGGTGCTGTCGGCCCTGGCGATGGCCGCCTTCGCCTTCACGGGCGTGGAGCCGCTGCCGTTCGCCTACGCCGCCGTGGCGGGCGCCGGGCTCTTCACACCGCCCCTCGAGGGCGGTCTGCGGGCCCTGTGGCCCTCTGTCCTCCGTAAGGAGGACCAGGTGCACACGGCGTATGCCATGGACGCCATAGCGCAGGAAGTGATGTTCGCCGTCGGGCCCTTGCTGGTGACGCTGTGCGTGTCGCTGTGGTCGGCGCAGGCGGCGCTGCTGGTGCTGAACGTGATCGGGGTGCTGGGCGCGCTCTCCGTGGTCGTGTCGCCGCCTTCGCGCGCGTGGCGGTCGGCGCCGCGCGAGGCGCACTGGCTCGGCGCGCTCAGGTCGCCCGGACTCCTCGCGCTCCTCGGCGCGTTCTTGTTCGTCGGCATCGCGCTCGGCTCCATCACCGTGGCGTCCGTGCCGTACGCGGACGACCACGGCGGCGACGTGGTGTACGGCTGGCTGATGGCGGCGCTGGGGCTGGGCGCGCTCGTCGGCGGCACGTTCTACGGGGCCCGGCGGTGGACCGGCGAGCCCGCGCGGCGACTGCAGGTCCTGGTGGCTTTTCTGGCGGTGTGTTACTTGCCGCTGATGCTGATGCCGGGCGCCGTCGCCATGACGTTGCTGACGGTCCTCGCGGGTGTCTTCCTCGCGCCCGCCATCGCCTGCGCCTTCGTCCTGGTCGACCGGCACGCGCCGAGGGGGACGGTCACCGAGGCGTTCTCCTGGCTTGTGACGACGTTCACGGTGGGCCACTCGGTCGGAACGGGGCTGGCGGGACCGGTCGTCGATGCCGGTGGCGCCCTGTGGGGCTTCGCCGTGCCGGGCGCGGCGGGGGGCGTGTCGTTGCTGGTTCTGCTGGCCACGGGGCGGGTCCTCGCAGCTTCCGGTGGGGGAGCGGTGGTTGCGTCTTCATCGGAAAATGATCCAAACCGTGCCGTCGAACCTCGTTTCAGCTCGGGGGATCGGGCGTAATGTTCACTCATGGACCGCCGCATTTTCGGGCTGGAGAACGAGTACGGCGTCACGTGCACGTTCAGGGGACAGCGCCGCCTGTCTCCTGACGAGGTGGCGCGGTACCTCTTCCGCCGTGTCGTGTCATGGGGCCGTAGCAGCAATGTCTTTCTGCGAAACGGCGCCCGCCTCTATCTCGACGTGGGCTCACATCCGGAATACGCGACACCCGAATGTGACAACGTGACCGAACTGGTCACCCACGACAAAGCAGGCGAGCGCATTCTCG
This sequence comes from Streptomyces sp. SA15, assembly GCF_002291145.1. GTDB lineage: Bacteria > Actinomycetota > Actinomycetes > Streptomycetales > Streptomycetaceae > Streptomyces. The sequence continues at coordinate 43,630 of NZ_NTGE01000120.1, read as the reverse complement.
AAGGACTCCTGGTGGACGCCGAACGACGCCTGCACGAGGAAGGAATCGCGGGCGACGTCTACCTCTTCAAGAACAACACCGACTCGGCGGGCAACTCGTACGGTTGCCACGAGAACTATCTCGTGGCGCGGCACGGCGAGTTCTCCCGGCTCGCGGACATCCTCATTCCGTTCCTCGTCACGCGTCAGCTGCTGTGCGGCGCGGGCAAGGTCCTGCAGACCCCGCGCGGCGCCGTCTACTGCGTCAGCCAGCGCGCCGAGCACATCTGGGAGGGCGTCTCCTCGGCGACGACCCGTTCCCGGCCGATCATCAACACGCGCGACGAGCCGCACGCGGACGCCGAGCGCTACCGCCGCCTGCACGTCATCGTGGGCGACTCGAACATGTCCGAGACGACCATGCTGCTCAAGGTCGGCGCCACCGACCTGGTGCTGCGCATGATCGAGGCGGGCACGGTGATGCGGGACCTGACCCTGGAGAACCCGATCCGGGCGATCCGCGAGGTCAGCCACGACATCACCGGCCGCCGCAAGGTGCGCCTGGCCAGCGGCCGGGAGGCCTCGGCCCTGGAGGTGCAGCGCGAGTACTACGAGAAGGCCGTGGACTTCTGCGAGCGCCGTGGCATCCGCACCGGCACCGTGGAGCAGGTCCTGGAGCTGTGGGGCCGCACCCTGGACGCGATCGAGGCCGAGGACCTCGACCGGATCGGCACCGAGATCGACTGGGTGATGAAGTACAAGCTCATCGAGCGGTACCGGGCCAAGCACAACATGACCATGTCCCACCCGCGGGTGGCGCAGATAGACCTCGCCTACCACGACATCCACCGCCGTCGCGGCCTGTACTACCTGCTGGAGAAGAAGGGCCAAGCGGCCCGGATCTGCAACGACTTGAAGATCTTCGAAGGCAAGTCGGTGCCGCCGCAGACCACTCGGGCGCGGCTGCGCGGCGACTTCATCCGGCGGGCGCAGGAACAGCGCCGTGACTTCACGGTCGACTGGGTCCACCTCAAGCTCAACGACCAGGCTCAGCGCACGGTGTTGTGCAAGGACCCGTTCCGTTCCGTGGACGACCGGGTGGAGAAGCTGATCGCCGGAATGTGAGCAAACGCGTTTCCGCAAGAACCACTGGAACGCAACACGGGCGCCGTACGTTTCACGTACGGCGCCCTTCTCACGCCGTAGAGTTGCGCGCACTCCATCAACAAGATCGACTGATTACGAGGCCCCCACAGTGCGCCGACGCTCCCTTCTCATTGCCGTACCCGCAGGACTGACGACGCTCGCCGCATGCGGCGACGACGGGTCCGACTCGAGTAAGGCGAGCGACAGCGCGTCGCCCTCACCCTCGGCGCCGGCCCCGACGGCGGCGCCGCCACCGAAGATCGTCGACGGCCCGCTGCCGGCGATCAGCGCGGGCACGAAGTTCGGCGAGAAGCCGACGGTGGCCAAGGGGAGCGGCAACCCGTCGAAGCAGCTGGCGGTGAAGACGCTCGTCGCGGGCAGCGGCAAGACCGTCGCGGAGAACGACTACATCCAGGCGCACTACCTCGGCCAGATCTGGGACACGGCGAAGGTCTTCGACAACTCCTACGACCGCAAGACGCCGCTGCTCATCCAGCTCTCCACGGGCAGCATCATCGACGGCTGGCGGTACGCGCTGGCGGGCAAGAAGACCGGCAGCCGGGTCGAGTTCGCCGTGCCGCCCACCTGGGGTTATGGCACGCAGGGCAATCCGCAGGGCGGCATCAAGGGCACCGACACGCTGGTCTTCGTCGTCGACGTGCAGGACACGTTCAACGCGACGAGCTCGGCCAAGGGGACAGACGTCGCCCAGGACAACATCGACGTGCCGAAGGTCGGCACCAACACCGACGGCAAGGCGCCCTCCATCGAGATCCCCAAGTCGGACGCGCCGACGAAGCTGGTGGCGAACTACGTCATCGAGGGCGACGGCGACGAGGTCGCCGCGGACAGCACCGTGCTCGTGCAGTACAAGGGCGTGCTGTGGGACACCGGCAAGGAGTTCGACTCGACGTACGGCCGCAAGGCGCTGACGTCGTTCTCGCTCCAGCAGGTCGTCAAGGGCTGGGCGCAGGGGCTGACCGGCAAGAAGGTCGGCAGCCGCGTGCTGATCGTCGTCCCGCCGAACCTGGGGTACGGCGACAGCCCGCCGGAGGGCAGCGGTATCAAGAAGGACTCCACGCTGGTCTTCTCGGTGGACATCCTGGCGAAGATGTGACGCCCCCGGGCGCGGGCGCGCGGTGATCACGCCGGGATGCAAGACTGGTCCCTGTTGCCTTTCCGCGGACAAGCAGGAGCGTAAGACGTGAGCATCGACAAGCCCGAGATCGACTTCCCGGGCGGCGAGCCCCCGGCGGACCTCGAGATCAAGGACATCTGGGAGGGCGACGGCGCCGTGGCGCAGGCGGGTCAGACCGTCACCGTCCACTACGTGGGCGTCGCCTTCAGCACCGGCGAGGAGTTCGACGCCAGCTGGAACCGCGGTACCCCGTTCCGCTTCCCGCTGGGCGGCGGCCGGGTCATCAAGGGCTGGGACCAGGGCGTGCAGGGCATGAAGGTCGGCGGCCGCCGCCAGCTGACCATCCCGGCCCACCTCGCCTACGGCAACCAGAGCCCGACCCCGGCGATCAAGCCCGGCGAGACCCTGATCTTCGTGGTCGACCTCCTCGGGGTCTGATCGCCGTACGACCGGTCTTGACCACCTGGGGCCCATGCCTGTCCTGGCATGGGCCCTCGGCTTTTGCCACGCCACTTCGGGGCGGTACGGTCAACGTCGTCAAGCACATAGGGAGGCGAAGGGCGTCGATGGCCATTGCCAAGGCCGAGCGGCTGATGAACCTGGCGCTGTGTCTGCTCGGGACGCGGCGGCCGCTCAGCAAGCGCGAGCTGCGTGAGTCCATCGAGGCCTACCTCGAAGCGGGTAGTGACGACTCCTTCAACCGGATGTTCGAGCGGGACAAGGACGATCTTCGCGAGCTCGGACTCGTGATCGAGACCGTCGAGAACCTGGACGGCGAGGTCGGCTACCTGGCCCGCCGCGACAGCAACCGCCTCCCGCCCATCACCCTCGACGCCGAGGAGGCCGCCGCCCTGGGCCTGGCCGCCAAGGTGTGGCAGCAGGCGCGGCTCGCTGGCGCGGCCAGCGGCGCCCTGCAGAAGCTGCGCGCGGCCGGGCTGCCCGAGGACGTCGACCCCTATGAGGCGCATGGCGCCCTGGAGCCGCGCATCCCGGTGCACGAGGCCGCGTTCGAGCCGCTGATGCTGGCCTGCCGCGACCGCCGCCCGGTGGTCTTCGACTATCGCAAGGCCACCGCCGCCCGCCCCGAGCCCCGGCACGTCGAGCCGTGGGCCCTGGAGTGCTGGCGCGGTCACTGGTACCTCGCGTGCTTCGACCGCGACCGGGGTGCCGAGCGGGTGTTCCGGCTGTCCCGGATCACCGGCAAGGTGCGCACGCGCGGAACCCGGTACACCGCTCCGGTCCCGGATGTCGTCACCGTGCGGGAGACCGTCGCGAGCTGGGCGGGCGAGACCGCCGACCGCTCCGCGCTGATCCGGCTGCGGACGGGCGCGGGGTACCCCCTACGGGCGAAGGCCACCTTCGTGCGGGAACTGGGCGACGGCTGGGACGAGTTGGAGATTCCGTACGGCCATGGCCTGGACGCCTGGCTGGTGGAGTTCGGGCCGGACGTGGTGGTCCTGGAGCCCGCCGAGCTGCGGGCCGACGTGGTGGACCGGCTGCGTGCCGTGGCCAAGGGCTGAGGGGGCGTAAGAAAGTGGTGGGAAAACCGGCCAGGCCGACCAACGCCATCGACCAGACCCGGCGGATGCTCTCCCTGATGACCTATCTGAAGGAGCGCCCCGGCGCCCGGGTCGAGGATGTGGCCCGCGCCTTCGGGATCACCGAGGAGGAACTGGTCTCCGACCTCGATGTGCTGCCCATGTGCGGCACCAGCTTCCGCGGCGGCGATCTGCTCGACATCGACACCGACGGCGAGCGCATCTGGTGGCACAACCCCGACGATGTCGCGGAGCCGCTGCGGCTCGCCGCCGACGAGGCCACCGCGCTGCTGGTGGCCGCCCGCGCGGTGTCGACCCTGCCCGGCCTGCGCGAGAGCGACCGGCAGGCGTTGCTGCGGGCCACCGCCAAGGTGGAGGCCGCGGCCGGCGAACAGGCGGGGGCCAGCTCCCGGCTGTCGGTGACCTTCGAGTCCGAGGGCGGCGTCTTCGCGGACGTCGACCGGGCGATCGCCGAGCGGCGCCGCCTGTGGATCCGCTACTACTCGCCCGCCCGCGACGAGGTCACCGAACGGGAGATCGACCCGATCCGTCTGGTCAGCGTCGGCCACACCTACGTCGAGGCCTGGTGCCGCCGCTCCGAGGCGCGCCGCACCTTCCGGCTCGACCGGGTCGCCGAGATCAAGATCCTCGACGAACCGTCCGCGCCGCCCGAGATCGAGCTCAGGGATCTGTCGGAGGGGCTGGTGCAGCCCGCCGCCGAGGATCCGGAGGTCGTGGTCGAGGTCGGTCCCGGCGGGCGCTGGGTGGCCGAGTACTACCCGCACGACAGCGCGGATGAGCTTCCGGACGGCGGGCTGCGCATCACTCTGCGCACCCCGGATCCGGCGTCGCTCAGGCGGCTGGCGCTGCGACTCGGCCGCGACGGCCGGATCGTCTCGCCGCGCGACCTCGCCGACAGCGCCCGTCAGGCGGCTCGCGAGGCGCTGGCGGCGTACGACGGGGTCGAGGCAGCGGGCGTGCCCGAAGTGCGCGCGGGGCAGGACGGGCAGTCCGACCGGCCGTACGACAGACGCGAGTGAGCAGCAGGGGCGCGTCGACACCGGCTGTCGCGCCCCGGAGGCGAACGACCAGAAACAGAGGAGCAGGGGCTTTGAGCGAGTCGTCGACGTCTGGTGTGCGGGGAATGACGGTGGCCGCCGCGTTCGCCGGGATGAAGAGCGTGGCTCCCGTGGTGTTCCGGGCGGGCTGCCCGGACTGCCGGGGGCGCTTCGAACTCGCCGCGAGCGCCCTGCGCCTCGCCATCGGCGCCACGAGCCGTACCACCTTCTACTCCTTCACCTGCCCCGAGTGCGGTGCGGCCGTCCGCAAGCCCGCCGGCCAGCGGATCGTCGAACTGCTCACCGGGGGCGGGGTCAGCACCCTGCGGCTGCACTCGACCCTCTAGACGGCCTCTGGCACGACTTCTGGCACGACCTCTGGCACTGACTGATGTGCCGGACGGTCTAGGCTCGGCGTCATGTTCTGGCCGATGTTCGCGGTAGTTGTGGGTTTCCTGGGTCTTGCTGTTCTCGGTGTGCTCGCCGTACGGGTCTTCCTGGAGGCGCAGCGTCTGGGCAGGCAGGTCACGGACTCCGCGCAGCGCATCAACCGCGCCGCCGAGGACCTGGAGCGCGCGTCCATGAGCGCCGCGCGGGCTGCGGACTCGCTGTGAGAACTGCCGTACAGGACCTGTGAGTCCCGCATGTGATGCGCTTTGGGCCACTTCGCCCTGTCACCTTGACGGCCCCGCCAGGTACGCTGCTGGTCGCGGCCCGGAGAACGAGGCCCGGACCGCGGACCGGGAGTACGCACAGGGATTGCCACACGTTTACCCCTGAGCGTTACGATCGCTGCCAGCACGGTCGATCGGACACATGTCCGATCGGTCGGACAGCACCCCACCCCAGCCGCCTCGGTGAGAAGGTAAAGACTTATGTTCGGAAGGCTCGGCGCCCCCGAGATCATTCTCATCCTCGTCGTCATCATCCTGCTGTTCGGCGCGAAGAAGCTTCCGGACATGGCGCGTTCGCTCGGCAAGTCCGCGCGCATCCTCAAGAGCGAGGCCAAGGCGATGAAGACCGAGGGCCAGGACAACGCGTCCGCTCCCGCGGCCCCGCCGCACGACGACCAGCAGACCCCGGCCCAGCGCACGATCCAGGCAGCCCCCGGCGACGTGACGAGCTCGCGCCCGGTCACCGAGCCGACGGACACCACCAAGCGCTGACGCAGGGCCGGTGATCTCCGGCCCGCCGCACGAGATGGGAACGTGGGTTGCTGAAGTCTGCCCGCAAAGAGGAGAAGGATCCCGAGGGGCGGATGCCCCTCGCGGAGCATCTTCGTGAGCTTCGCAACCGGCTCGCGAAGGCATTGCTGGCCATCGTTGCCGTCACGGTCGTCGCCGCCTTCTTCTACAACGACATCATCAACTTGATCACCAAGCCGATCCTCGACTCGGTCGGCTGTGACATGACCTTCGCGGAACTGGCGAAGTCGAAGTCCACCGAGCCGTGTGCCCAGATCACCATCAACGGTCTGCTCACGCCGTTCACGCTGGCGCTGAAGGTGTCGTTGATGGTCGGCGTCGTCCTGGCGTCGCCGGTGTGGCTCTACCAGCTGTGGGCCTTCGTTGCGCCCGGACTCCACCGGCACGAGAAGAAGTACGCCTACGCGTTCGTCGGCACGGGTGCCCCGCTCTTCATCGGCGGCGCGTACTTCGCCTACTCGGTGCTGCCCACCACGGCGAAGGTGCTGCTCGACTTCACGCCGGGCAACACCTCCAACCTCCTGCCGCTGGACGACCTGCTCGACCTCGTCACGCGCATGGTGCTCGTCTTCGGCCTCTCCTTCGAGCTGCCCCTGCTGCTGGTCTTCCTCAACCTCACCGGGGCGATCACCGGCAAGCGGATGCTCGGCTGGTGGCGCGGCATGATCATGGGCATCACGGTGTTCGCGGCGGTCGCGACCCCGAGCACGGACCCGCTGACCATGCTGGCGCTGGCCGGACCGATCTGGATCCTGTACTTCGGCGCGGTCGCCTTCTCACTGATCAACGACCGGCGCAGGCGCCGCCGCGAGGCGCTGGGCCCCGACGACGACGAGGCCTCCGAGCTGGACCTCACGCCCGAGGACATCGGCGAGGTCGAAACCGTCAGCGCCAGCCGTGCCCTGCCCGAGCAGGCGACCACGGAACGGGTCAACGGCTATGACGACGTGACCTGAGGGGATCCCCTCTTCACAGCCCCCGCGGCCGGGGCGCCCACGCGGCGCACCCGGCCGCGCGTCGTATACGAGGGGCGGCCGGGCGAAGAGCGGTGAACTGCGCGGATCCCTGGTTCGCGGAGTGCCGATCCGGATAATGATCGTCCTGTTGTCAGTGGGGCCCGGTACGCTCGAAAGCACGATGACAGAGGATCTCTCACCGGCCGAGCGGTACGCGGCAGCACGCAGGCGCGCTGTCGAGCAGGCCACCGCGCTCGCCTCCTTCCGCGAGATGTACGACTTCGGCCTCGACCCCTTCCAGATCGAGGCCTGCGAGGCACTCGAGGCGGGCAAGGGCGTCCTGGTGGCCGCTCCCACCGGCTCCGGCAAGACGATCGTCGGCGAGTTCGCCGTCCACCTCGCCCTCCAGCAGGGCAAGAAGTGCTTCTACACGACACCCATCAAGGCGCTGTCGAACCAGAAGTACGCCGACCTGTGCCGCAGGTACGGCACGGCGAAGGTGGGCCTGCTCACCGGCGACAACAGCGTCAACCCCGACGCCCCGGTGGTCGTGATGACCACCGAGGTGCTGCGGAACATGCTCTACGCGGGCTCCCAGACCCTCCTCGGCCTCGGACACGTGGTCATGGACGAGGTGCACTACCTCTCCGACCGCTTCCGTGGAGCCGTCTGGGAAGAGGTGATCATCCACCTCCCCGAGTCCGTCACCCTCGTCTCGCTCTCGGCCACCGTGTCGAACGCCGAGGAGTTCGGCGACTGGCTCGACACCGTCCGCGGCGACACCGAGGTGATCGTCTCCGAGCACCGGCCCGTGCCACTGTTCCAGCACGTGCTCGCCGGCCGTCGGATGTACGACCTGTTCGAGGAGGGCGAGGGCCACAAGAAGGCCGTCAACCCCGACCTCTCGCGGCTGGCCCGGATGGAGGCGACCCGGCCGTCGTTCCAGGACCGCAGGCGCGGCCGCGCGATGCGCGAGGCGGACCGCGAGCGGGAACGACGGCAGCGCTCACGCGTGTGGACGCCCGGCCGGCCCGAAGTCATCGAGCGGCTCGACGCCGAGGGCCTGCTGCCCGCCATCACGTTCATCTTCAGCCGCGCCGCCTGCGAGGCCGCCGTACAGCAGTGCCTGTACGCGGGGCTCAGACTCAACGACGAAGAAGCGCGGGACCGGGTGCGCGCCCTCGTCGAGGAGCGCACGGCGTCCATACCGCCCGAGGACCTGCACGTCCTCGGTTACTACGAGTGGCTGGAAGGCCTGGAGCGCGGTATCGCCGCCCACCACGCGGGCATGCTGCCGACGTTCAAGGAGGTCGTCGAGGAGCTGTTCGTACGCGGCCTGGTCAAGGCCGTGTTCGCGACCGAGACCCTCGCGCTGGGCATCAACATGCCCGCCCGGTCGGTGGTGTTGGAGAAGCTGGTCAAGTGGAACGGCGAGCAGCACGCTGACATCACCCCCGGCGAGTACACGCAGCTGACGGGGCGTGCGGGCCGGCGCGGGATCGACATCGAGGGCCACGCGGTCGTGCTGTGGCAGCGCGGGATGAGCCCCGAGCACCTCGCGGGACTGGCCGGGACGCGCACCTATCCGCTGCGGTCCAGCTTCAAGCCGTCGTACAACATGGCGGTCAACCTCGTCGAGCAGTTCGGGCGGCACCGCTCGCGTGAGCTGCTGGAGACGTCGTTCGCGCAGTTCCAGGCCGACAAGTCGGTCGTCGGGATCTCGCGGCAGGTGCAGCGCAACGAGGAGGGCCTCGAGGGCTACAAGACCTCCATGACCTGCCACCTCGGCGACTTCGAGGAGTACGCACGGCTGCGGCGGGAGCTCAAGGACCGGGAGACCGAGCTGGCCCGGCAGGGGGCGGCGCAGCGGCGGGCCGAGGCGGCCGTTGCGCTGGAGAAGCTCAAGCCGGGGGACGTCATCCATGTCCCGACCGGCAAGTACGCGGGTCTGGCGCTGGTGCTGGATCCGGGCCTGCCTGCCGGGCGGTCCAACGGGCACCGCGGGTTCGAGGCCCACGACGGGCCGCGTCCGCTGGTGCTCACGGCGGAGCGGCAGGTCAAGCGGCTCGCGTCGATGGACTTCCCGGTGCCCGTCGAGCCGCTCGAGCGGATGCGGATCCCGAAGTCCTTCAATCCGCGGTCGCCGCAGTCCCGTCGGGACCTCGCGTCCGCCCTGCGGACCAAGGCCGGGCACATTCCGCCGGAGCGGGCGCGCAAGAAGCGGTCCCAGGCCGCCGACGACCGGGAGATCGCCCGGCTGCGCACGGCGATCCGGGCGCATCCGTGCCACGGCTGCGACGACCGTGAGGATCACGCCCGTTGGGCCGAGCGCTACCACCGGCTGCTGCGGGACACCTCGCAGCTGGAGCGGCGCATCGAGGGGCGTACCAACACCATCGCCCGTACGTTCGACCGGATCGTGGCGCTGCTGACCGAGCTGGACTATCTGCGCGGCGACGAGGTGACCGAGCACGGCAAGCGGCTCGCGCGGCTGTACGGCGAGCTGGACCTGCTGGCGAGTGAGTGTCTGCGCGCGGGCGTGTGGGAGGGGCTCGGTCCTGCCGAACTCGCCGGGTGCGTCTCCGCGTTGGTGTACGAGGCGCGGCTGAGCGACGATGCGATGGCGCCGAAGTTGCCTTCGGGCAAGGCGAAGGCCGCGCTGGGGGAGATGGTGCGGATCTGGGGGCGGCTGGATGCGCTGGAGGAGGAGTTCCGGATCAGTCAGACCGAGGGGGTCGGGCAGCGGGAGCCTGATCTCGGGTTTGCCTGGGCCGCGTACATGTGGGCTTCCGGGAAGGGGCTCGACGAGGTGCTGCGCGAGGCGGAGATGCCGGCGGGGGACTTTGTGCGGTGGTGCAAGCAGGTGATCGATGTGCTGGGGCAGATTTCGGCGGCGGCGCCCGTGTCCTCCGGGGGTTCGACGGTTGCGAAGAATGCGCGTAAGGCGGTTGATCAGCTGTTGCGGGGGGTTGTGGCCTACTCGTCTGTGGGGTGACGGTACGGGGGGCGGGTGCGAGTTGTCTGTGGCTGGTCGCGCCCACGCGGCGGAGCCGCATATCGACTCAGCCCCGCGCCCCTACTCGGCGTTGTCCGACTCAGCGATTCAGATACGAACGCCAGCTTTCGTACCCCGTGATGTCTTCGGCGTTCCCAAGTGCGCTCGGCTCGCACAGGAAGCCCGGCACGCTCGTGCCGTCCGCCAGTTCCACTCTGCCCAGCGTCATCGGGCGGGGCAGGGTCGTCAGCAGGCGGCCCAGGCCCTCCGCCGGTAGGCGCCAGACCTCCGTCTCTATCGCCGCCCCGCCCCCGCCGACGTGGACCAGGCCCGGCTTCGGCGGGTCGGTCTTCAACGCGTGCAGACGGTAGACCGGGGCCGTCGTGGTCGTACGGTCGAGGCGGGCGCCCAAGGCGAGCAGCTGGGGGTTGAGCGGCTGGCCCGTCAGGTGTGCGCCCACCACCGCCAAGTGCGTCTCCGGCTGGAGCAGCGCGGCGATCCTGGCCAGGCGGTCGTCCGTGAATGCCGGGCCGATCAGCATCACGCCGAACGGCAGGCCGTTCACCTCGCCGGACGGGACGGCGACCGCGGCGAGGTCGAAGAGGTTGGTGGAGTTGGTGAAGCGGCCCAGGCGGGCGTTGGCGCCCAACGGGTCCGCGGCCACCTCGGCCAGGGTGGGGTGGCCGGGAGCGGTGGGCAGCAGCAGGGCGTCCGCGTCGGCCAGTTCGGCGAGGGCGCGGGTGCGCAGGGCGGCCAGCCGGTCGGTGTCGGCGTAGAGCTGGTGGGCCGGGATGTCACGGGCGCGGGTGATGATGCCGGCGACGGTGGGGTCGAGACTCGTGCCGCCCGCTTCTGCCTCTTTGTCGACAAAGGCACCCACCGCCGTGTAGCGCTCGGCGACGAACGCGCCCTCGTAGAGCATCGCCGCCGCCTCGGTGAAGGGCGTGAGGTCGAGGGCGCGGACGGAGGCGCCTGAAGCGATCAGCTGGGCCACCGCCGCCTCGTACGCCTGAGCCCATCCCTCGTCCAGTTCGCCGAGTTGTTCCCGCGCCGGGACCGCTACACGCCATGGGCCCGGTGCACGCTGGGGAAGCGGCGGGAGCTCCCGGTCGGGTGGGGACGCCATGTACGCCAGTGCCTGTTCGGCCTCCGGGAGGGTGCGGGCGAAGACCGTCACGCAGTCGAGGGAGGCGCAGGCCGGGACGACGCCCCTCGCGGGGACGAGGCCGCGGGTGGGCTTGAGGCCGACGATGCCGTTGAAGGCGGCCGGGACCCGGCCGGAGCCCGCCGTGTCGGTGCCCAGGGCGAGGTCGACGATGCCCAGTGCCACGGCGACGGCCGAGCCGGAGCTGGAGCCGCCGCTGATGCGGGAGGGGTCGTGGGCGTTCCGGACGGCGCCGTAGGGCGAGCGGGTGCCCACCAGGCCCGTCGCGAACTGGTCCAGGTTCGTGGTGCCCAGGACGATCGCCCCGGCGGCCCGGAGCCGGGCGACCACCGGCGCGTCGGCCTCGGGGTGGTAGGCGTACGACGGGCAGCCCGCGGTGGTGGGCAGGCCGGCCACGTCGATATTGCCCTTGGCGGCGAGCAGACGGCCCGCGAGGGGCAGGCGCTCGCCGGAGGACACGCGGGCGTCGATCGCGCGGGCCTCGGCCTCCACCTCGTGCTGCGGGCGCAGGTCGATCCAGATCTCGGGGCGGCCTGTGGCCTCGACGCGGGCGTAGGCGGCGCGGACTCGGGAGAGGGTGGGGGACATGCTGGACATCGGGGGTCCTCGACTTTCAGTTCGCGGCCGGGGCCAGGACGACCAGCGCCGTCCCTGCCTCCACCTGGTCGCCCGGCCTGGCCAGGATCTGAGCCACCACGCCGTCCATCGGCGCGTGCACCCTGGACTCCATCTTCATCGCCTCCAGCGCGAGCAGCGGCTGCCCGACCGTGACCTCGTCACCCGGCTCGACGTTCAACTGCCACACGGACGCGGCGAATTCGGCCTCGATCAGACGGCCGCCCGTGGGCACGGTCACCTCCGCCGGCGGAGCCGCCGGTGCGGCCACCGCCTCCGCGCGCGTGAACTCGCCCGCCGCCTGCCACGCGTCCCGCTCCGCCGCGAAGGCCGCCTGCTGCCGCGACCTGAACTCCGCGATCGACTCGGCGTTCTCAGCCAGGAAAGCCTGGTACTCGGCCAGTGAGAAGGTGCCCTCCTCGACGCGTGGCACGAAACGCCCGGAGGTGATGTCGGCGCGCAGATCGAGGAGTTCGTCCGCGTCCACCGGATACCACTTGATGCGGTCGAAGAAGCGCAGCAGCCAGGGTGAGCCCGGCTCGAACGCGCCGCGCTGCTGCCAGCCCGACCACACCTGGGTCGTACGGCCCACGAACTGGTAGCCGCCCGGGCCCTCCATGCCGTAGACGCACAGGTACGCCCCGCCGATGCCGACCGAGTTCTCGGCCGTCCAGGTGCGGGCCGGGTTGTACTTCGTCGTCACCAGGCGGTGGCGGGGGTCGAGAGGGGTGGCGACCGGGGCGCCCAGGTACACGTCACCCAGGCCCAGGACCAGATACTCCGCGTCGAAGACCGTGCGGTAGACGTCCTCGACCGAATCCAGGCCGTTGACGCGGCGGATGAACTCGATGTTCCACGGGCACCAGGGCGCGTCGTCGCGGACGCCCGCCATGTAGCGGGCGATCGCCTCGCGGGTCGCCGGGTCGTCCCAGGACAGGGGGAGGTGGACCGTGCGGGAGGGGACGACCAGTTCGTCGGACGGCGGGAGGGAAGCGGTGATCTGCCGTACGGCGGCGAGGAGTTCGTGCTGCGGCAGGCGGTGCGGGTCCGTGCGGATCTGGAGGGAGCGGATGCCGGGAGTCAGGTCGGTGATCCCGTCCGGGCCGTCCTCGGCCACCGCCTCCATCAGCGCGTGGACACGCATGCGCAGGGCCAGGTCGAGTTGCATCGGGCCGAACTCGACCAGCAGGTTGTCGTCGCCGCTGCGGCGGTACGTCACGTCGCCGTCCCGGGCGAGGATGCCGCCGTCCACGATGGTGGGCCGCCGTCCGCCCGCCACGTCGACCGGCACGAAGCGCACCGTGTCCCCCGGGCGCAGCTGGCCCAGCTTCCAGCGCTCGCTGCTGAGGACCGTCGCCGGGCACACGAACCCGCCGAGCGACGGGCCGTCCGGGCCGAGCAGCACCGGCATGTCGCCGGTGTAGTCGACGGCTCCGACGGAGTACGGGGTGTCGTGGATGTTGGACGGGTGCAGGCCCGCCTCGCCGCCGTCGGTGCGTGCCCAGCGCGGCCTGGGGCCGACGAGCCGTATGCCTGTCCGTGCGGAGTTGAAGTGGACCTTCCAGTCGGCGGCGTAGAAGTCGTGGATGTCGTCCTCGGTGAAGAACTCCGGTGCGGCGTGCGGGCCTTCGACGGCGCCGACGTGCCATACGGCAGTGAAATCAGGGCGGTCCTCGCAAGACACCGGCGTGCCCGCAACGACCGTCCCACCGTGCAGGACGTCCCCCGTGCGCAGCGCCCGCCCGCCGTGCCCGCCGAACCGGCCCAGCGTGAAGGTACTCGCGCTGCCCAGGAACGCCGGGACGTCGAGCCCTCCGGCGAAGAGCACGTACGTTCGCAGGCCGTGCTCAAGAGGCGCGCCGATCTCCAGTACGGCCCCCGCCGGCACCGTCACCGGCTCCCACCGCGCCACCGGCGCACCGTCCACGGTGACCGGAGCCGGCGCCCCCGTCACGCACACGGTCATGGCGTGGGTGAACTTCAAGGACGGCCCCTGGAGCGTGCACTCGAGCCCGGGCGCCCCCTCGTGGTTGCCGAGCGCCCGGTTGCCGAGCCGGAAGGACAGGTCGTCCATCGGGCCGCACGGCGGCACGCCGACCTGCCAGTAGCCGGTGCGGCCCGGCCAGTCCTGGACGGTGGTGAGGGTTCCGCCCGCGACGACCTCGATGCGCGGGGTCGGATCGCTCACGGAAGCGAGCGTCGCCGTGGAGTGCGCGGCCCGCGTGAAGTCCCGGTCCGCGAGCGCCGCCCGCACCAGGCCCAGGTTCGTCTCGATGCCGTCGACGCGCGTGCGGGCCAGCGCCTCGTCCAGTCGCGCGAGGGCGTGCGCTCGGTCCGGGCCGTACGCGACGACCTTCGCGAGCATGGGGTCGTACGACGTCGTCACCTCGGTGCCCGTCTCCACCCAGCCGTCCACGCGCACCCCCGGCGGGAACTCGACCCGCGTCAGCAGGCCCGCGCTGGGCCGGTGTTCGCGTGAGGGGTCCTCGGCGTAGAGGCGGGCCTCGACGGCGTGGCCGTGCGGTGCGGCCGGTTCGCGGACGACGTCCGTCTCACCGCGGGCCAGGCGGAGCATCCAGGCGACCAGATCGACGCCGTAGATCTCCTCGGTGACCGGGTGCTCGACCTGGAGACGGGTGTTGACCTCCAGGAAGTACGCCTCCTCGCGGGTGTCGTCGTAGACGAACTCGACGGTTCCGGCGGAGCGGTAGCCGACGGAGGCGCACAAGTCACGAGCGCTACGGGCGAGTTGCTCACGCACGTGGTCGGGCAGGCCCGGCGCGGGTGCCTCCTCCAGCACCTTCTGGTTGCGGCGCTGGAGGGAGCAGTCGCGGTCGCCGAAGGTGACGACCGTGCCGTCGCCGTCGCCGAAGACCTGCACCTCGACATGGCGGGCGTGTTCGACGAGTCGCTCCAGGAAGACGCCGGCGGAGGAGAAGGATGCGGCGGCGACGCGCTGCACCCGCTCCCAGGCCTGAGTCAGTTCGTCGGCGGAACGACATGCCGACATGCCGATACCGCCGCCTCCGCCGGTGGCCTTGAGCATGACCGGGTAGCCGATGACGGCTGCCTCGCAGAGAGCGTCCTCCACGGACGCCAGCAGCCCCGTCCCCGGTGCCAGCGGCACCCCCGCCGCCTCGGCCGCCGCCCGTGCCGTGTGCTTGGCGCCGAACAGGTCCAGCTGCTCGGGCGTGGGACCCACGAACACGATCCCGGCCTCCTCACACTGCCGTGCGAACGAAGCGTCCTCGGACAGGAAGCCGTAGCCGGGATGGATGGCGCCCGCGCCCGTGTCCTTGGCCGCCTTCAGCACGAGATCGGCGTCGAGGTACGACTCCTTCGCGGGCGCCGGGCCGAGGCGTACCGCCTGGTCGGCGAGCCGGACGTGGGGTGCGGAGCGGTCGGCGTCGGAGTACACGGCGACCGTCCTCAGGCCGAGCTCACGGGCCGTACGGATGATCCTGACCGCGATCTCGCCCCGGTTGGCGACCAGCAGCGTGTCGAAGGTCATGTGCCCGCCCCGGCGATCGTCGCCTCGTTGATCGTCATCTCCACCGCCGTCGGGTCGAAGCCGTTGCACGGGTTGTTGATCTGGGGGCAGTTGGAGACCAGGACCAGGACGTCCCGTTCGGCGCGGAGCGTGAGCGACAGTCCCGGCGCCGAAAGGCCGTCCACGATGCCGAGCGTGCCGTCCTTCTCGACGGGCACGTTCATGTACCAGTTGATGTTGGAGACCAGGTCGCGCTTGCCGAGGCCGTGCCGCGCGCCCTCGGCGAGGAAGTTGTCCACGCACGCGTGCTGCGACCACGTGTGGTGGCCGTAGCGGAGGGTGTTCGACTCCTTGGAGCAGGCGCCGCCGACCGTGTCGTGCCGGCCCACGTCGTCCGCGACGACCGTCATCAGGGGCGTGTGCTCGTTCGACAGCAGCACGCTGCCCGTGGTGAGGAAGATGTTTCCCTGCGCGTGGATCGTGTCCGGGGCGCTGTAGCGCACGGACGTGTCGTGGGCGTCGTAGACGAGGAAGTCGACGGCCTGGTTGCCGTGCAGATCGGTGATGGTGAGGGTCTCGCCGGCGCGGATCACTGACGACCAGGCGGCCCGGGCGGGAATGACGGACTTCATGAGAGCCCCCTCGCGGCAAGGAACTCGGCGGTGTTCAGGAAGGCGCGGCGGCCCTCGGGCGTGGCGTCCCACAGCGGGTCGCCGGGCCGGGTGGTCTCGGCGCGCCAGGCGAGCACCTCCAGCGGGGTGCTGACGTACTCGGGGCGCAGGTCGGCCGGGTGGGGCACGTTGGCGATGAGCACCGTGACGTCCTGTTCGGCGCGCAGGGTCACGCTGCCGCCGGGGCCGTTCGAGCCGGTGAAGTCGAGGGTGCCGTCCTCGCGGACCTCGACGCCCTGGAAGAAGGAGAGGGACGGCGGCAGGTCGCGCGGTGCGAGGCCGTTCTTCGCGGCGGCCAGCTTGAACAGCTCGCGCCCGGCGGGGGAGGGGCCCTGCGGTGTGCCGTCGCCGTACCGCTCGCTGTTGCGGACGAGGGTGGAGGTGCCGCACAGGGCGTCGTGCCGACCGGAGGTGTCGGCGACCACCGAGGCGAGCACCCGGCCCTGGTCGGACAGCAGCAGTCGGCTCTCGCCCAGGTAGGCGTTCCACTGCACCTTCACGGTGTCGGCGACGTTCAGCCGCTCCCAGGGCCGGTCGGCCGCGTACAGCAGCAGATGCGCGCAGGCGTCGCCGCGCAGGTCGGTCAGGCGCAGTTCGGTGCCGCGGGCCAGCACCCGGTGCGTGTAGTTGCCGCCCGCCACCGTCTCGGCCCACACCAGGTGCCCCGCCTCGCAGGGCGGGGCCGGCCAGTGCGCGGCCGGCACGACGGGCATGGCCTCGGTGTGCGTGCCCTCCTGGGCGCGCGCATGGTCGCGGGCCCCGTACGTGGTCTCTGTCGCCATACCGGCACCTCCGGCTCTCGGCTTATTTCTGTCGCTCGACAGAAATTAAGGGCGCGGTGGGTCGTGGTCGTTGCGGGCCGGTTGCCGGTCGATTGCCGGACCCTCACCAAGATCGCCGAATGGGGTGGTGTGCGAGGATCGAACACATGGGGACAGCGGATGGAGACCGGAGCCGGCGGGTCGGCAGACCGCGGGCCGCGCAGCGGCCGGACAGCGGTCTCGAGCCGCGCGAGGAACTCCTCGCGGCCGCCGCGGAGTTGTTCACCACCCTCGGCTACGCGGCCACCTCCACCCGCGCCGTCGCCGAGCGCGCAGGAATGCGCCAGGCGTCCATGTACCACTACGTCTCCGGCAAGGAGGAGCTGCTCGCCGAGCTCTTGGAGTCCACCGTCACACCCTCACTGGCGTACGCCCGTGAACTCCTCGCCGACGACATGACCCCGGCCGAGGACCGGCTGTGGGAGCTGTGCCGCGCCGACGTGGAGGTGCTGTGCGGCGGTCCGCACAACCTCGGCGTCCTGTACCTGCTGCCCGAGGTGCGCGCCGAGCGGTTCGCCGGCTTCCATGCCGTGCGGGCCGAACTCAAGGACGCCTACCGGCAGTTGCTCGCCGCGACGCGAGCCGGTGGCGCGCTCGCCAAGAGTGAGCTCGATCTGCGGACGGATCTGGTGTTCGGGCTGATCGAGGGAGTCATCCTCGTGCACCGCTCCGATCCGGAGCGGCCCGTGTCGGCATTCGCTGACGCGGCGGCGGACGCCGCTCTGCGCATTGCCGGGCTCTGAGCGGGGTAATGATCCAGAGCCCGATTCCGGGCTTCTTCACCCGTCACGGTGAGTGGTTTTCGTACGCCTGTGCTCCGTGACGCACCGTGTGCGACTGAACTCCGAGCGTGTAAATGGAGTCGAGCGTACTCCTGCCGCCGACCCCATTTCAGGCGCTTGCTGAATATGACACGGCGATGATCCGGTCGGACTAAGCTCGCCCGCAGCGCACCGAGTTGAGATGTATTCGTGCGTTTGTTCCCGAACATACCGAAGATCCCGACAGATCCATGACGTATCCCCCTGTAAGTCCCCCTGCAAGCTCCCCCGACTCCCAGCCGATTTGTTTCAGAGGGCCCACATGGTGAGTGTTCAATCCCCTCCAGGTCGCCGTGAACTTTCGTATGCGCGCGTGCTGTTGCTGCCCGGCATAGTGATGGCCGCGGCGACCGGGGCCGCCGTCGCCGTGGTGACGGAGCCGGCCCGGGTGGCTGTCGGCTGGTGCGGCGCCGTCGCCACGCTCCTGGTGATCGCGGCGGCAGCCGAGGCGGTGCGCCGCGGCCGCACCCTGCGGAAGGAACGGGCGGACCACGCCCGTCACACCGCTTATCTGGAACGGCGCATCGCCGCCCATGACGACGAGATGACCCGCCTCGCGAAGGAGATCGCGCCGACCGCGCTCACCTATCTGCGCGGTGGGCATTCCCCCAGAGAGGTGATTCTCCTACTCGGCGACATGGACCCCGCCTGGCGCGACCTCCCCGAAGCCCAGGTGTCGTTGATCAGGACGGTGCTCGACATCGTCGACCAGGAAGAGACGCTCCGTGACGCCACGCAGCGCTCCTTCGTCAACATCGCCCGGCGCGTCCAGGCGATCGTCCACCAGCAGGCCAATGAACTCCGCGAGATGGAGGAGGACCACGGCCGCAACCCCGAGGTCTTCGACGACCTGCTGCGCATCGACCACGGCACCGCGCTGATCGGCCGCCTCGCCGACTCCATCTCCGTCCTCGGCGGCGGCCGGCCGGGCCGCCAGTGGCCCGAGCCCGTCGCCCTGTACAGCGTGCTGCGCGGCGCCATGTCCCGGATCCTGGAGTTCGGGCGCATCGACCTGACCTCCATCGCCAAGGTCAACGTCAAGGGCACCGCCGTCGAGCCCGTCATCCACGCCGCGGCCGAACTCCTCGACAACGCCACCCGCTACTCGCCGCCGCAGACCAAGGTGCACGTCACCGCCACCGAGGTGCAGACCGGCGTCGCCATCGAGATCGAGGACTCCGGCGTCAGCCTCAGCGAAGAGGCCCGCGCCCGCGCCGAGGGCATGCTGGAGCGTGCCATGGCGGGCGTCGACCTGCAGGACATCGGCGAATCGCCGCGCCTGGGCCTGGCCGTCGTCGGTCGCCTCTGCCGTACGTACGACATGAAGGTCTCGCTGCGCGCCTCCGCGTACGGCGGCGTCCGGGCCGTCCTCGTCGTGCCGAGCGACATGCTCACCTCCGAGCCGGGTGTCGGACTCGCTCACGGCATCGGCGCCACGGCCCTGCCCACCCCCGAACCCGGCGCTCTCCCCGGTCCCAAGCGCAGGCCCAAGCTGCGCCGCCCCACCAGCCCCAAGTTCGTGACTCCGGTCTCCCTGGAGGACGACGTCCCCGAGGTCACCGAGTGGACGGCAAACGGCCTGCCGCAGCGCCGCAGCCGGGTCAAGACCTCGCTCACCCAGCGGTACGCCGAGCAGGCCGCCATCGAACAGGCCGAACGGGAGGGCCGGCCGACCATCTGGTCGACCGCCAAGCGCGAGCCCGAGCCCGAGCCGGAGCCCGAGGACAAGGCGCCCGAACCCCCACCGGGCCTGTGGGTCCAGGCGTTCTTCGACGGACTCAAGAACCCGAGCAAATACACCCAGCCGACCAACGAAGCGGCCCACGCCGAGGCCGACAACGAGGGGGACCTCAAGTGATCCAGCAGCGAGGCAACTTCGACTGGATGCTCACGGACCTCGCCAAAGGCGTACCGGGCATCCAGATGATCGTGGTGCTCTCCGCCGACGGCCTGCGCATCGCCCGCCACGGCGGCGACCCGGACACCGCCGACCGCGTCGCCGCGGCCTGCGCGGGCCTGCAGAGTTTGGCGAGCGCCGTCGCCCAGGAGATCCCGGGCAGCGACGGCGAGATGAAGATGGTCCTCATCGAGATCAACAGGGGCTACTTCTACCTGATGGCCGCGGGCCCCAACGCCTTTCTCGCGGTGCTTTCCGACGTGCGCGCCGAACCCGGCTTCATGAGCGCCCGCATGAGCGACCTGGTGGTCCGGATCGGCGCGCATCTGACCAGCCCGCCGAGGCGCAACGGGCAGAGCGTATGACTCCTCCGCAACGTCGGCGGCGCTACGCCAAGCAGGAACCGGAACCTCAGCCCCCACAGCAGGGACAGCAACCCCCGCGTGAGGAGGAGCAACCGCCCGAGGGCCAGAAGAAGAACCCCGAGCGGCTGTACGTGATCACCGGACCCGACGGCGTCGAGCGCACCGAACTCGACCTGGTCACGTTAGTCGTGGCGCACGCCGACCCCCCGCGCTCCGCCACGCCGGAGCAGGCGGCGCTGCTCAGGCTGTGCACGGCCCCCCTGTCCGTGGCCGAGCTGTCGGCCTATCTGAGCCTGCCGTTCAGCGTGGTGAGCGTCCTGGTCACCGAGCTGCTGACGGCCGAACTGGTGACGGCGCGCGCCCCGATCATCCGCCAGGCGCTGGCCGACCGTTCCCTCCTCGAAGCGGTGATGCATGGACTTCAAAAGCTCTGACACCATCCCGGGTCCCCGAACCGAGGACCAGCTTCCGCACACCGCCGAGGCCGCGGTGAAGATCGTCATCGTCGGCGGCTTCGGCGTCGGCAAGACGACCATGGTCGGCTCGGTCAGCGAGATCAAACCGCTGACCACCGAGGAGACCATGACGCAGGCCGGCGTCGGCGTCGACGACAACTACGGCTCCGAGTCCAAGACGGCCACCACCGTGGCGATGGACTTCGGCCGGATCAGCATCACCGACCAACTCGTGCTGTACCTCTTCGGCACCCCCGGGCAGGAGCGGTTCTGGTTCCTGTGGAACGGGCTGTTCGAGGGCGCGCTCGGCGCGGTCGTGCTGATCGACACCCGCCGGCTGGAGGTCAGCTTCGACGTGATGGGACGCCTCGAAGAGCGCGGCGTGCCGTTCGTCGTCGCCATCAACTCCTTCCCGGACGCGCCCCGTTACCCCATCGAGGAGCTGCGCACCGCACTCGACCTGAGCGAGGACATCCCCATCGTCGAGTGCGACGCGCGCCGCCGCGCCTCCAGCCGGGACACCCTGATGACCCTCATGCGCTTCCTGCACGGCCTCGCCATGACGGGCGCGCTGAGGTGACCGCCGCACCCCCTCCCGTTCCCACTCTTCCCCAGACACAGACACAGCCACACACAGACACCGGATCCACCGCGGAGCGACCACTGTGACGCCTGAATCCCACTCCCTGACCGGTACGGACCCCAGCTTCGGCCCGCCGCCCGGCTGTCCCGCCCACGGCCGCGGCCCCGGCGGACTGAACCGGCTCTACGGCCCCGAGGCGGAGGACCTCAGGTCCCTGTACGAGAAACTCCGGGAGGAACACGGCCCGGTGGCGCCCGTGCTGCTCCACGACGACGTGCCGATGTGGGCGGTGCTCGGCCACACCGAGAACCTGCACATGGTGCGCTCGCCCGGGCAGTTCTGCCGGGACAGCCGCATCTGGACGCCGCTCGTCGACGGCACGGTCAAGCCCGACCACCCGCTCATGCCGCACATCGCCTGGCAGCCCATCGCCTCGCACGCCGAGGGCGACGAGCACCTCAGGCTGCGCGGGGCGGTCACCGGCGCCATGTCGACCATCGACCACCGGGGCCTGCGCCGCCACATCAACCGGCACACCCAGCGCCTGGTCAACCGGTTCTGCGAAGAGGGTGCCGCCGACCTGGTCAGCCAGTTCGCCGAGCACCTGCCGATGGCCGTGATGTGCGAGATCCTCGGCATGCCCAACGAGTACAACGACCGGATCGTGCAGGCCGCCCGCGACATGCTCCGGGGTACCGATACCGCGATCGCCAGCAACGCCTACATCATGGAGGCCCTCGGCCGGCTCACCACCCGCCGCCGGGCCCGGCCCGAGGACGACTTCACCTCCCACCTCATCAACCACCCGGCGGGGCTCAGCGACGACGAGGTCAGGGAGCACCTGCGGGTCGTGCTGATCGCCGCGTACGAGGCCACCGCCAACCTCATCGCCAACGTGCTGCGCATGGTGCTCACCGACCCGCGCTTCCGCGCCCAGCTGAACGGCGGCCAGATGACGGTGCCGGAGGCGGTCGAGCAGTCGCTGTGGGACGAGCCGCCGTTCAGCGCGGTCCTCGGCTACTTCGCCAAGCAGGACACGGAGCTCGGCGGCCAGCGCATCCGCAAGGGCGACGGGCTGCTCCTCGGCATCGCGCCGGGCAACGTCGACCCGCGGGTGCGTCCCGACCTGTCCGCCCACATGCAGGGCAACCGCTCCCACCTGGCCTTCGGCGGCGGCCCGCACGAGTGCCCCGGCCAGGACATCGGCCGTGCCATCGCCGACACCGGCGTCGACGCCCTGCTGATGCGGCTGCCCGACGTCGAACTCGACTGCGACGAGGACGAGCTGACCTGGACGGAGTCGATCGCCTCCCGCCACCTGGTGGAACTGCCGGTCCGGTTCGCGCCGAAGCCACCGCAGGACGTGATGGCCAAGCCCGGGCTGACCGCGGTTCCGCCCCAGCGGCCCGCCTGGCAGATCGGCACCCACCAGCCGGAGCCGAAGCCGGCGCCCGCCTCGGTCGCGGAGCCCCAGCCGGCCGCCGCGCCGCCGCAGCCCGCGCCGACACCGGAACCGGCCCGGCCCCGGGGCGCCTGGCGGCGCTTCCTGCGCTGGTTGCGCGGTTACTGACCGGCGGCCCAGCCGTCGTACGACATCCACGCCCGAAGGACCCGACCGCTGCGGAACCGGTGCTCCGCCCCCGTGACCGGATCGGTGAACTCAAGGCTCCGCGCGAGCAGTTGGAGCGGACGCCCGAAGTCACCGGCCGGCACGGGGCCGGTCACCACCGGATAGAGCGGATCGCCGAGGATCGGCACGCCGAGCGCGTTCATGTGGACGCGCAGCTGATGGGTCTGCCCGGTGGCGGGCACCAGCCGGTACCGGCCGCGCCCGGCGTTCGCCACTGAGCGGTGCTCGACCAGCTCGACGCGGCTGACCGCGTTCGGCTCGCCCTCGACTTCCCGGGCGGCCAGCACTCCGCGCTCCTTCACGATCCGGCTGCGCACCGTCCGGGGCAGGGCGAGCGCGGGATCGTACGGCGCGACCGCCTCGTACTCCTTGCGCACCCGCCGGTCGCGGAACAGCGCCTGGTACGCCCCGCGCTCCTCGGGCCGTACGGTGAACAGCAGGAGCCCGGCGGTGAGCCGGTCGAGGCGGTGCGCCGCACTGAGCGTGGGCACGCCCAGCTCCCGGCGCAGTCGGGCCAGCGCGGTCTCGGTGATGTGACTGCCGCGCGGGGTGGTGGCCAGGAAGTGCGGCTTGTCGACGACGACGATGTGCTCGTCGCGATACACGACCTCCAGCGGGAACGGCACCCGCACCTCGTCCGGCAGCTCCCGATGGAACCACACGAACATCCCCGGCACGAACGCCGCGTCCGGCGCCACCGCCCGCCCGTCCGCCCCGACGACCTGCCCCGCGGCGAGCATCCGGTCGACGACCCCGTCACCCGCTCCGGACAGCCGCTCCACCAGATGCTCCCGTACGGTGGCCCACGCCCCCTCGACAGGAAGCCGCACGCGCACCGGATCCACCCCCTCGCGCTGCGGCAGGGGAGAGGGCGGGATCCGGGTCTTGCGTCTCATCACCCGCCAGCGTAAGCGCCGCTCACACCGGGACGGCCTCGGGAGCGACCGCTGTACGGGCCTTGTACGCCCGGTAGGCCACGCCCAGGACGATCGTGATTCCGAGGAACAGCACGGTGAAGTACTGGAAGTACCAGTGCCCACCCGCCGGGTCGTACACCGCGGCGCGCGGCCAGGCCAGGTTGACGGTCATGAACAGGCCGTACAGCAGGGCCAGCGCGTTGACGGGGACGCCCCATCGGCCGAGGGAGAACAGCCGGGCGCCCGTCTCGTCCGTGCCGTCGCTGGTGAAGCGGCCGCGCAGGCGGCTGACCAGCAGGGGACCGGTGACCATCGCGTAGGCCAGGTACAGCATCACGATGCAGGTCGTGCCGATGGCCAGGAACGCCTCCGGGGAGGCGAAGTTGAGCAGGAGCAGGGCCGCCGCGAGGACGCCGACCACCAGGGCGGGGGCGCCGGGCATGCCGGTGCGTGGGTTGACCTTGGCGAGGCGGCGGGCGAACGGGAGCTGGCCGTCGCGGGCCATGGAGAACAGCATCCGGCAGGCAGATGTCTGGATCGCCAGGGTCGCCACGGCGATCGCCACCACCACGTCGGCCAGCAGCGCGCGGCCCACCCCGTCGCCGAGGCTGCTGGTGAGGACGTAGCTCAGTCCGTCGACCGCGAGACGCCCGTCCGTGAGGCTGGGCGCGGCGAGCAGTCCGCCGAGGACGATGAGACCGCCCAGCAGGCCGGCCGCGCCGAGTGCCGTGAGGATCGTGCGGGGCGCGGTGCGGCGGGGGTGGTGGGTCTCCTCGCTCATCTCGCCCGCGCTGTCGAAGCCGATCATCACGTACGCCGCCGTGAAGGAGCCCACGAGCAGCGCGCCGAGCAGGCCGGACTGGGCGGCGCCGTCGGTGTGGAAGGTGATGCCGGGGGTGCGTTCGGAGTGGGTGAGCAGCAGGACGACGATCAGGACCGCGCCGATGATCTCGGCGGTGACGCCGACGCGGTTGATCACGGACATCACACGGTTGTCGAGGAGGTTCACGAGCGTCGTCAGGGCCAGCAGGATCACACCGAGGACGGCCGCGTTGGCCGCGCCGTCCGCCGAGGTGGGCGCTGAGTCGGTGCCGATCAGCTGGAAGCCGGACCAGATGGCCGGCAGCACCATCTGCAGGGCCAGCGCCGCCGCCGCGACCACCACGATCTGCCCGATCACCATGATCCAGCCGGCGAACCAGCCGAAGCTGAGGTTCGACAGGCGGCTCGACCACTGGTAGATGGCGCCGGAGATCGGATAGCGCGCGGCCAGCTCGGCGAAGCAGGCGGCCACCAGCAGCTGCCCGACCAGCACCGCCGGCCAGGCCCAGAAGAAGACGGGGCCGCCGAACGCGTACCCGAAGGCGAAGAACTGGAAGACGGTGGTCAGGACGGAGATGAAGGAGAACCCGGCCGCGAAGGAGGCGTACCGGCCCAGGCTGCGGTGCAGTTCCTGGCGGTAGCCGAACGCGGTGAGGGAGCGGTCGTCGGGGGAGTGCGGTGGATCGGGACGTACGTCGGAGGGGGTGGTTGTCGTCACGGCGGCACCTGCCTTCGGCGCAGGGAGCGGAGGGGACAGGGAGAGGAGAAAGCAGAATTCCTGTCGGGTGACAGAAATTAGGGAGGGGCTGTTTCGCGTGCGTGACGTCGGAGTGTCGGGTGCGGGCCCAAGTCCTCACGCTCTTGCCGGTACTCGCCGAATCGCGACGCGGATCAGTTGTCATCCGCTCGTCGATCCCTCATTGGTCCGCTCATTGATCCGCTTTGGGCGGGCACGGTAAAGGGGCGGCACCCTTGAAGGTGCCGCCCCTGGCAGGTCTGCTCAGGCGGCCGGTGCCGCCCCCTCCTGCTCCGCCTCGATGCGCGCGTTCCAGTCCCGTTTGGCGGCCTGCCAGCCGTCCTCGTTGTGGCCGAGGCGCCAGTAGCCGGAGATCGACAGGTCCTCGCGCGGGACCCCGCGCTCGACCCGCAGCAGCCGGCGCAGCTCCTTCACCCAGGCCGCCTCGCCGTGCACGAACGCGTGCACGCGGCCCTCGGGGAACTCCAGCGCCCGTACCGCCTCGGCCAGCGCCTCGCCGATGGGCCGGTCACCGCGGTGCAGCCAGACGACCTCCACATCGGAGTCGATCTTCTGCTCCTCCTCCGGCCCGGCGACCTCGACGAAGGCATGGGTGCGGGCGCCGTCGGGCAGCGCCTCCAGGGAACGGGCGATCGCGGGCAGCGCGCTCTCGTCGCCGACGAGCAGATGCCAGTCGGCGGCCGGGTCGGGGGCGTAGGCGCCGCCGGGGCCCATGAACCACACGGTCTCGCCCGGCTGGGCGCGCAGGGCCCACGGTCCGGCGAGCCCCTCGTCGCCGTGGATCACGAAGTCCAGGGTCAGCTCGCGGTGTTGGGCGTCCCAGGCGCGCACCGTGTACGTCCGCGTCACGGGCCACTGCTCGCGGGGGAACTCTTCTCGGATGCGCTGCATGTCGAAGGGCTCAGGATAGGTCACGCCCTCGGCCGGGAACAGCAGCTTCACATAGTGGTCGGTGCAGGTGTCCGCCGAGAAGTCGGCCAGGCCCTCGCCGCCGAGCACCACGCGCTGCATGTGCGGGGTCAGCCGTTCGGTACGGACGACCTGCGCGGAGTGGGGTTTCCGCGGCGTGCGTCCCGGTCGTTCTGCCATGGCGGCCTCCCTGATCCCTGTGCTTAGGCTTACCTAAGTTAGCACCTTCCCCCACGGTGAAGACCCCCATATGAGAGGTCTCTCGACCTCTTGAGTAGAACTTTGCTCCCGCCGGGCGCGAATGTCGCTCACGACGGCGAGATCTTTGATTGCGCCACGAGATCTTCGATTACGCCACGAGAGTCGCCAGCAGTCGCTGCAACGACCCGCCCAGTCCCCAGTGGACCGCCAGCGCGTCCAGCGCCGCGGGATCGCGCGGCGTACGCGGCAGGATCGTGTCGACGTCCGGCAGCGGGACGTCGTCCGCGACCTTCACGACCTTCGGCGCCACCGCCATATACGGCCGTGACTCGTCGAGCCGCTTGCGCTGCGACGGCGTGAGCCTGGCCTTCGGATCGTCGACCGCGGCCATGATCCCGGCCAGGTCGCCGAACTCGGCCAGCAGCTTGGCAGCCGTCTTCTCGCCGATGCCGGGCACGCCCGGCAGGCCGTCGCTCGGGTCGCCGCGCAGCAGCGCAAGATCCGCGTACCCCCTGCCGTCGACCCCGTACTTCTCCCGCAGCACGGCCTCGTCGGTGGTCTGCAGTGTGCCGACGCCCTTGAGCGGATACAGCACACGCACCCCACGTGCGTCGTCCACCAGCTGATACAGGTCGCGGTCGCCGGTGACGATGTCGACCGGTCCCTTGGCCCGCGCGGTGAACGTGCCGATCACGTCGTCCGCCTCGTACCCCGCCACGCCCACGCGCGCGATGCCCAGCGCGTCGAGGACTGCCTCGATGATGGGCACCTGCGGCGACAGCGTGTCGGGCACCTCCTCCTCGTCCGGGCCCACTTCGTGCTCCTCGGCAACGCGATGCGCCTTGTACGAGGGAATCAGCTCGACCCGCCACTGGGGCCGCCAGTCCGCGTCCATGCACGCCACCAGATGGTCCGGACGATGGTCCTTGACCAGGCGGTCGATGAAGTCCAGCAGCCCGCGCACGGCGTTCACCGGTGTGCCGTCCGGGGACTTCACGGACTCCGGCACGCCGAAGTAGGCGCGGAAGTAGAGCGAGGCGGTGTCGAGGAGCATCAGTCGTCCGGTCACGCCTCGCATCATGCCGTACGGCACTGACACCGACCGCAGACGGCAACATCATGGGCAGAGGTAAACGTCATGTGAACTGGGGCACGCCTGCGTTTGACCCCCAAGCGTTCGGGCAGGCGCCGCCTCGGAGCGATGCCGGTTGCGCATTCAACAGTTTGCGGCCCTTCGTCTCCCCTTTCTTGCCGCCGAGACAAGAGGTACGCGTGTCAGCCAGACTTGAGGCCGAGAGGCTTTACAAGGTGTTCGGCAAACGACCGGACGACGCAGTCGAGCAGCTCCGAAAGGGAGCCGACCGGGAGGAACTGCGCGCCGACGGCACCACCGCGGCCGTGGTCGACGCCTCTTTCACCGTGGAACCGGGCGAGACCTTCGTCGTCATGGGCCTGTCCGGCTCCGGAAAGTCCACGCTGCTGCGTATGCTCAACGGCCTCCTGGAGCCGACCGCGGGGCACGTCCGCTTCGACGGCCAGGACCTCACCGCGCTCACCGACCGCGAACTGCGTGAGGTGCGCGCGAACAAGATCAGCATGGTCTTCCAGCACTTCGCGCTCTTCCCGCACCGAAACGTCGTGGAGAACGCCGCTTACGGCCTGTGCAACCAGGGCGTCCCCCGCGCCGAGCGCGAGGAGCGTGCCACCGAGGCACTGGCCATGTGCGGACTGGCCGGCTGGGAGAAGTCCTGGCCGGACGAGCTGTCCGGCGGTATGCAGCAGCGCGTGGGCCTGGCCCGCGCCCTGGCCACCAACGCCGACCTGCTCCTCATGGACGAGTCCTTCAGCGCGCTGGACCCGCTGATCCGCCGTGACATGCAGGACCAGCTGATCGAGCTCCAGAGGAAGCTCAAGAAGACCATCGTCTTCATCACCCACGACCTCAACGAGGCCATGCGCCTGGGCGATCGCATCGCCGTCATGCGTGATGGCCGCATCGTCCAGATCGGCACCGCGGAGGACATCCTCATCCGCCCCGCGAACGACTACGTCGCCTCCTTCATCCAGGACGTCGACCGCTCCCGTGTGCTGACCGCGTCCGCCGTCATGGACAAGGACATACGCGGTGACGAGGTCAGCTGCGGCTGCGAGACCGCGACGCCGGACACACCGTTCACCGAACTCTGCGCGATCAGCGCCCGCCTGACGCACCCCGTGGCAGTCGTCGACGCGACACGGAAACTCGTCGGTCGCGTACCGCGACAACGCCTCGTCGGCTTCCTCGGCGACCAGCAGGGCGAGCCCGAACCCTGCGACAACCCGCGCGGAACCCGCGACGGGAAGGTGATCGAGAATGCCTAGACTTCACTTCGGTGACTGGGTCGAAGACCTGGTGGACTGGCTGCAGTCCCATCTGAGCTTCTTGTTCGATGTCGTCAAGGCCGTGCTCGGCGGCATGTACGACGGCGTCGATGCCGTACTCGGTGGTGGGGAACCGCTGTTGATGGCGGGCATCCTCGCCGTGATCGCGTGCTGGCTGCGCGGTCTGCTGCCCGGTGTGCTGGCCTTCGTCGGCATGGCCCTGATCGACTCCCTCGGGTTGTGGGACGACGCGATGGACACCTTGTCCCTCGTTCTCGTCGCCGCGGTCATCACCGTCGTGATCGCGGTTCCCCTGGGCATCTGGGCCGCCCGCAGCGATCGGGTCAGTGCCCAACTGCGGCCGGTACTCGACGTCATGCAGACGATGCCGGCCTTCATCTAC
Organism: Streptomyces sp. SA15; assembly: GCF_002291145.1. Lineage (GTDB taxonomy): Bacteria > Actinomycetota > Actinomycetes > Streptomycetales > Streptomycetaceae > Streptomyces. Next base: position 14,733 of record NZ_NTGE01000120.1, on the reverse strand, counting down.
CTCATCCCTGGCGTCATGTTCTTCGGCGTCGGTACCACCCCCGGTCTCCTCGCGACGATCATCTTCGCCATGCCACCGGGTGTCCGGATGACCGAACTGGGCATCCGGCAGGTGGACGGCGAACTGATCGAGGCGGCCGACGCGTTCGGCACCAGCCCGCGCACCACCCTGACCCGGGTGCAGCTGCCGCTCGCGCTGCCGACGATCATGGCCGGGGTCAACCAGGTCATCATGCTGTCCCTGTCGATGGTCGTCATCGGCGGCATGGCGGGGGCCGGCGGCCTCGGTGAGCAGGTCTACTCCGCGATCACCCAGCTCCGGGTCGGCCTGGCCGCCGAGAGCGGTGTGGCGGTCGTCATCCTCGCCATGTACCTGGACCGCATGACCGGAGCACTGGGCGAGCGGGTGTCCCCGCTCGGCCGCCGGGCGGCGGCCAAGGCGGCCGCCGTCGCCGCGGGGCGCGTGAAGTTCACGCGTTACAAGCCGAACGCCGCGGTCGCGGTCATCGGCGTCGTGGTTCTCGCGCTCGTCGCGGGCGGCATGAACCTGGCGGGCTCCGACGACTCCCAGCAGGTCGCCGGGGCCGGTACGAACGTCGGCCAGGGCAAGAAGATCAACATGGGCTACATCCCCTGGGACGAGGGGACCGCGACGACGTACCTGTGGAAGGAGCTCCTGGAGGAGCGCGGCTACGAGACGGACGTCAAGCAGCTCGACCCGGGACCGCTCTACTCCGGCGTGGCCCGGGGGGACATCGACTTCCAGACCGACGCCTGGCTGCCCACGACACACAAGGCGTACTGGGACAAGTACAGCTCCCAGATGGAGGATCTCGGTTCGTGGTACGGGCCGACGTCGCTCGAGTTGACGGTTCCGTCGTATGTGAAGGGCATTGATTCGCTGGCGGATCTGAAGGGTCAGGGGAAGAAGTTCGGCGGCAAGATCATCGGTATCGAGGCGAGTGCCGGGATGATGGGGACGCTGAACTCGAAGGTCCTGAAGGCCTATGGGCTTCAGGGCGAGTACAAGGTGGTGTCGTCGAGTACGTCGTCGATGCTGGCGGAGCTGGACCGGTCGATCAAGAAGCGTGAGCCGGTGGTGGTGACGCTGTGGTCGCCGCACTGGGCGTACGGGAAGTACGACCTGAAGAAGCTCAAGGACCCGGAAGGCGCCTGGGGCAAGGGCGAACAGATCCACACCGTCGCGCACAAGGGCTTCAGCCAGAAGGACCCGGTCGTCGCGCAGTGGCTGAAGGACTTCAAGCTCACCGAGCAGCAACTGACCAGCCTGGAGAACGACATCCGCGCCGCGGGCGAGGGCGCCGAGCAGGACGGCGTGCGCACGTGGCTCAAGAAGAACCCCGGCCTGGTCGACCAGCTCGCCCCGGTCGCCGGGGGCACGAAGGCGCAGGGCAAGGACGCGGGGAAGACGGTCGACATGGGCTACTTCCCGTGGGACGAGGCCATCGCCGCCACCTACCTCTGGCAGAACATCCTGGAGGACCGCGGCTACAAGCCCAACGTCGAGCAGCTCGATCCCGGACCGCTCTACACCTCGCTCGCCCAGGGGCAGATGGACGTCCAACTGGACGGCTGGCTGCCGACCACGCACAAGCAGTACGTGGACCGCTACAAAGGCCAGTTGGAGGATCTCGGTTCGTGGTACGGGCCGACGTCGCTCGAGTTGACGGTTCCGTCGTATGTGAAGGGCATTGATTCGCTGGCGGATCTGAAGGGTCAGGGGAAGAAGTTCGGCGGCAAGATCATCGGTATCGAGGCGAGCGCCGGGATGATGGGGACGCTGAACTCGAAGGTCCTGAAGGCCTATGGGCTTCAGGGCGAGTACAAGGTCGTGTCGTCGAGTACGTCGTCGATGCTGGCGGAGCTGGACCGGTCGATCAAGAAGCGTGAGCCGGTGGTGGTGACGCTGTGGACGCCGCACTGGGCGTACGGGAAGTACGACCTGAAGAAACTCAAGGACCCGGAAGAGGCCTGGGGCAAGGGCGAACAGATCCACACCGTCGCGCACAAGGGCTTCAGCGAGGAATTCCCGGAGTTCGCCGGCTGGCTGAAGAATTTCAAGCTCACCGAGGAACAGCTCGCGTCCCTCGAGGTGGAGATACAAAAGGGAGGCGCCGGGAACGAGAAGGCGTCCGCGAGGAAGTGGCTGGACGCTCAGCCGGGACTTGAGGACAAGCTGGCTCCGGTGGCCTGATCCTGTGGCCTGACTCCTGACGATTGGTTTTCGCCTCCGGATACGCCTCGGAGGTGTGGGTGGAATGGTTTCCGTGAAACTTTGGAAACCATTCCACCCATTTTTCGTCCTGCTCCCTTCAGAGGTTGATCCACTCTCGCCCGATGTGGGAGATTTTTGCTGCGCGGGGGGCGTCGGGTCGGATATTCCCGGGGATTTCCCCGTGCCCGACCATTGAAGGGGGACGCGTTGAAGAGAAGCGCGACTGTAATCGGCTCTGCCTTTCTCGCCACTGTTCTGGCCACGGGGACTTCATTCGCCGCCGGCGGTTATACGGCACGGAATGTCTCCGGCGGGCCTCCGGCCGGGGCGGCGTGCGCCACGGGCGGCTGGGCCGAGGGCTGTTTCGTCAAGGAAGGCGACGAGATCTGGGTGCGGGACACCCGCGCCGACAGCTACCACGCCGCCGTCCACTGGTGGCTCACCGGTGGCAGCGCGAGCGACGACCGGGTCTGCCACGACCACGCGGGCAAGGCCGCCGGCTGGACGGTGTGCGACGGGCTCTCCGGCGTCATCGCCGAGAACAAGAACATCACCATCTGGCCGATGACGATGGACGGCGACCAGATCGTCCCCAATGGGGCCAGCCCGCAGACGATCGCTCCCACCTCCTGACCCGCCCGCAGAGGAGACCGGCAATCATGAACAGCAGGATCCTGACAGTGGCGGGAGCCATGGTGACCGCGGTCGTCCTGGCTGCCACGCCCGCACTGGCGACCGAGTCCGTCAAGCAGACGGCCAAGGACGGCTCCGCCCCGCCGAGCGGCGCTCCGTGCTCGGTGGGCAAGGGGGTCACCGTCTGTTTCCAGAAGGCGGGAGACGTCATCTGGGTGCGGGACGAACAGGCGGACGGCCACCACGCCGTCGGCGGCTGGGGTTTCGGCGACGGTGAGACCGACGTCTGGGACTACGAGTGCCACGACTACCTGGGGCCGTCGGCCGGCTGGACCCGATGCGGGTGGTCCGACACGATCGGCGAGAGCCGCACGATCACGTTCCGCGGGATCGAGTTCGACGGCAGCACGCCGAAGCTCAACGGTGACGCCGGACCGGCCACGGGCTCCAAGGCGTCCTGAGGGGCGAGGTGGGCTCCGCCCGGCTGGTCCCGGCTGCTCCTGGCTCCGCCCGGCTGGTCCCGGCTGCTCCTGGCTGCTCCCGGCTGCTCCTGGCTGCTCCCGGCTGCTCCCGGCTCCGCCCGGCTGCACCTGGCTTCCCCCGGCTGCTCCCGGCTCCATCCGGCGTCAGCCCGGGGTGGGGCCCACCTTCCCGGAACGCTTCCCTATCCTCGCGTCAGCGACAGCAATTCCCGTGCCGGTCCCACCGGTCGGTGCCCCGTCGGCCACACCGCCCTCAGATCTCGCGCCAGCGACACGTCCTCCAGCGGCACCCTCACCAGGCGGCGCATCGCCAACTCCTCGCCCACGGCCAGTTCGCTGAGTACCGCCGGCCCCGCCCCGCTCACGGCCGCCGCCTTCACCGCCGTCGTGGACGACAGCTCGATCAACGGCCGGGCCAGCCCGCCCAGCGCGGCGTCCAGCACCTGCCGTGTCCCCGATCCCTTCTCCCTCAGGATCAACGGCGTCGCCGCCAGTTCCGACGCCTCCAGCGGGCGGCGCCGACGCGCCCAGGGATGCTTGGGTGCCGTCACCACGATCAGGTGGTCGTGGGCGATCACCACGGAGTCGAGGCCCGTCGGCACGGTGAGCCCCTCCACGAATCCGAGGTCCGCCTCGTCCGCCAGCAGCCGCTCCGCCACCGCCGCCGAGTTGCCCGCCAGCAGCGACACCGCCGTGTCCGGCCGCTGGGCGCGCAGCGCGAGCAGCCAGCCCGGCAGCAGGTACTCGGCGATCGTCATGCTGGCCGCCACGCGCAGCCGCGAGTCGCGGCGGTCCCGCAGCGCCTGCGCTCCCGCGTCGAACGCCTCGGCCGCCTCCACGATCCGCCGCGCCCAGTCCGTCACGAGCGCCCCGGCGTCCGTGAGCCGGGAGCCGCGCGGTGAACGGTCCACCAGTGCGACGCCCAACTGGCGTTCCATCGAGCGGATCCGGCTGCTGGCCGCTGGCTGGGTGATGCCCACTTCGCGCGCCGCCCCGCCGAGACTCCCGAGCCGCGCCACCGCCAGCAGCAGTTCCAGCGCCCCGAGATCCGGCACCCGGTGCGCCAGCGAGCCACCGGCCATGGACCGGCCGTTCTGCTGTTCCCCAACGCCGCTCATAAAGACACCTTATGCCTTGATGGAGTCATACTCCCTGGTCGGGGGCGTTCACCGACGAGACGGTGGACACATGGTCACCGCCATCCGTCACCTCGGGCCGAATTGGTGCGCCTCCGTCATGGGCACCGCCGTCGTCGCCACCGCGGGAGTCGCCCTTCCCGCGCACACTCGCCTACGGCCGGCTCGCGGTCGGGCTGTACGTCGTCCTGGTCGCCGTCTGGGCCACCACTGCCCTGCACACCGTGCGCGGCCTGGTCAACGGCGAGCTGCTCGCAGCGCCTCGCCCAGCACCCGTGGTGCCTCGGCCAGCGACGGTCCGTACCATGTCAGGTGCCGGCCGCTGACCAGCGCGCACGGCAGACCCGGGAAGGCCTCCGGACCGTCGTCGGCCGCGAAGCGGTACGGCTCGTCCGGGAGCACGACCACGTCCGGTGCCGCCGCCCGGAGCTGCTCGACGGGGATGCGTGGATAGCGCTCGGTGTGCGTCGCGTACAGGTGGTCGACACCCAGGCGGGACAGGACGTCGCCCGCGAACGTCTCCCGGCCCACCACCATCCACGGCCGGCGCCAGATCGGTACGACCGCTGTCGTGCGGTGTGCCGGTGGTGGCAGCGCCGACCAGGCCTGCTCCGCCTCGTCCAGCCAGCGCGGCCGGGCCGTCGCCCCGCACGCCTGGAGCACGCGTGCGAGTTCCTCGAACGCCCGCGGTACGTCGCGTACCTCGGTCACCAGTACCTCGATGCCTGCCGCGCGCAGGGCGGCCAGGTCGGGGGCGCGGTTCTCCTCCTCGTTGGCGATCACCAGGTCGGGGGCGAGGGCGACGATCCGGTCGACCTTCGGGTTCTTGGTACCACCGATTCGGGCGACGTCCAGGTCCGTCGGGTGCGTGCACCAGTCGGTGGCGCCGACCAGGGTGCCGGAGACCGTCGCCGCGACGGCTTCCGTGAGTGACGGGACGAGCGAGACGACCCTCACTGGCGTGGCCGGTCGTGAACCGCCTCGATGTGCTCGGCCACCGCGACGACGACCACGCGGGTGTCCGCCACCGTCGCCCGCCAGCGGTGGCGGACCCCGCCGGTGAGATACAGGGTGTCGCCGCGGCCTAGACGGTAGGCGCGGCCCTCCGCCTCGATCTCCACGCCGCCGTCGGCGACGTACATCAACTGGTCGTTGCGGTACTGGAATTCGCGGCCCGCGTCATGGTCGCCGGTGAACTCCGAGGCATGCATCTGATGGTGACCGCGCACCAGGGAACGCACCTGGGGCGCGAGCGCCGCCTCGATGCCCTCCGCGCGTACGACATCGACGCTGCACGCCGGGTCGGCGGCGGCGAGGAGTTCGACGGCGGTGGTGCGCAGGGCGTCGGCGACCTTCTCCAGGGAGCTTCTGCTGGGCCGTGCCCGCTCGTTCTCGATCTGGCTCAGGAAGGGGACCGACAGGCCGCTGCGCTCGGCCACGACGGCGAGGGTGAGCTCCAGCGACCGGCGCCGACGCCGTACGGCCGCGCCCACCCGAAGAGGCTGCTCTTTGTAGTCGCCCATCGCTCCGGCTCCCTCCTTCGCTCGTCGTCGCGCTTCCCGTGCGCGCCGGCCACGGCGCACCGCTTCTGATGAGTTGTCTGCACCTTACGCATGTTCGGCAAACCGTTTCATGCGGCCGTCACATCGATGTCACATTGGGTGTCCTCGGACCTCACAGTTCGCGCCAGTGGATCAGCCGCCGGGCCTGGCCGGGAGCGGATTCCCTCTCCGGGACGAAGAGGCTGACCAGCAGCGCTGGACGGCCGTCCGGGCCGGTGAGCACGGCGGGCGCGGGACGGGCGAACGAGCGCTGCCTTTCAGTTCAATGCGCGAGCGGCCGTCCGTGTTCCCGCCCGTGTCCCAGGCCCGGGGGCCGGACCGATCGACAAAGCGGTGAAGTCTGGGCAGTGGTGTAGCGCTATGTGGTTGGCCGGATTCATCCCGTGCTCGCGGCTCAGAGAACGGCGGCTCAGGGAGCGGTGCCAGAGGCAGCCTCGACCAGTGCGCGCATGACCCGCAGGTCCTCACCCATCTCCGGGTGCCACTGCACGCCCACTACCCAGCGGGCGCCGGGGAGCTCCACGGCCTCGACCGTCCCGTCCGCCGCGTGCGCCGACGGGACCAGGCCCGTGCCGAGGCGGTCCACGGCCTGGTGGTGAAACGTCGGCACGGACGTCTCCTCCGGGACGACGTCGGCGTACGACGTCCCCGGCACCGGCTTCACGAGGTGCCGGCCGAAGACGCCGGGGACCTCCGCGTGCCCCTCGATGTGCTGCACGAGCGTGCCGCCCAGCGCGACGTTCAGCAGCTGCATGCCCCGGCAGATGCCGAGGAGCGGGACGCCCGCCGTCAGCGCCGCGTCGATGAGCGCGAGCTCCCAGGTGTCCCGGGCGCGCGCGGGCGGCCCGGTGCGGGGGTCGGTCTCGGCGCCGTAGCGGACCGGCTCGACGTCCGGGCCGCCCGCGATCACCAGGCCGTCGAGGCGGGTGACCGTCGCGGTGGCGTGCTCCGGCGCGTCCGGCGGGAGCATCGCGGCCAGCCCGCCCGACCGCTGCACGAGCCGCGGATACCCGGCGGGCAGCAGCGCGGCCTCCAGCTCCCACACGCCCCAGCGCGCCCCGGCCTCCAGGTAGGTACTGATCCCGATCAACGGCCTGTCCGCCATGCGCCCTCCCGCAATGGATTACACCTATACCTTTGCCGAGTGTCACCCCGGACGGCAAGGGCGCTCTTGCCGCTCACGCCAGGAACCCCCGCAACAGCGCCGCCGTCCCCGCGCAGTGCTCCCGCATCATCTCCCGCGCCCCGTCCGCGTCCCCGTCGAGCACCGACTCGACCAGCGCGGTGTGCTGGCGCTGCGAGTGCTCCAGGTTGCGTACGAGGAGCGGGATGCAGTCGAGCAGGTCGTTCACCGACGCCCGTGCCGCCGCGTACTGCGCGGTCAGCGTCGGCGAGCCGCACAGCTCGGCCAGGGTGAGGTGGAGCAGCGTGTCCAGGCGGCGGTACTCGGTCAGCGGCGCGTCCTGCGTGGCGGCCAGCGCCTCCCGCAGCCGGTCCGCCTGCTCCGCGGACAGGCCGTGCGTCGCGCACAGGCCCGCCGCGCCCACCTCGAGGACCTCCCGAAAGCGCAGGACGTCCTCGATGTCGACCGCGGATATCCGTCGCCGCAGCTCGTCCTCGCCGCCCGCGTCCGTGCGGGGCAGGACGAACGTTCCGCCGTACCGCCCGCGCCGCGACTCGACCAGGCCCTGGTCCTGGAGCACCTTCAGCACCTCGCGCAGCGTCACCCGGCTGATCCCGAGCCGCTCCGCCAGCTCCCGCTCCGCGGGCAGCCGTTCCCCGCCCGGCACCAGGCCGAGCCGTACGACCTGGAGGATCTGCTCCAGGGCCTCCTCGAAGCCGTTGCCCGCCCGCACCGGGCGCAGCACCGGGGTCAGCCGGTCGTCCGGGCCGCCGTCAGCGTCCACCGACATATGGCCGTGCCCCCCTTCCCAAGCAATGGTTCTCACCAATACCTTAGGGCTTCCGGCTGACCGAAGAAGCCGAAGGAGGCTTTCCCGTGGCAGACCGCACACCCCCGCTCGGCGTCGAGGAGCTGCACGCCCTCGTCGCGGGCGGTGAGATCGACACTGTCGTCCTGGCCTTTCCCGACATGCAAGGGCGGCTTCAGGGCAAGCGGTTCGCCGCCCGTTTCTTCCTCGACGAGGTCCTCCACCACGGCACCGAGGGCTGCAACTACCTCCTTGCCGTCGACACGGAGATGAACACCGTCGACGGCTACGCGATGTCCTCCTGGGACCGTGGTTACGGCGACTTCGCCATGCACCCCGACCTGAGCACCCTGCGCCGCGTCCCCTGGAACGAGGGCACGGCCATGCTCATCGCCGACCTCGCCTGGAACGACGGCTCCCCGGTCGTCGCCGCCCCCCGCCAGATCCTGCGCCGCCAGCTGGAACGCCTCGCCGAGTACGGCTACACCGCCCAGGTCGGCACCGAGCTGGAGTTCATCGTCTTCAAGGACACCTACGAGCAGGCCTGGGACGCGAACTACAGAGGGCTCACACCGGCCAACCAGTACAACATCGACTACTCGGTGCTCGGGACCGGCCGGATCGAGCCCCTGCTGCGCCGCATCCGCAACGAGATGGCGGCCGCCGGTCTCACCGTCGAGTCCGCCAAGGGCGAGTGCAACCCCGGCCAGCACGAGATCGCCTTCCGCTACGACGACGCCCTGGTCACCTGCGACCAGCACGCCATCTACAAGACCGGCAGCAAGGAGATCGCCTCCCAGGAGGGTGTCTCGCTCACCTTCATGGCCAAGTACAACGAGCGCGAGGGCAACTCCTGCCACATCCACCTCTCGCTCGCGGACGCCGCCGGCAACAACGCGATGGCGGGTTCTCCCCAGGACGAGGGCGGCATGTCGGACGCCATGCGGTACTTCCTCGCCGGACAGCTCGCCGCACTCCGCGACTTCTCGCTCCTCTACGCCCCCAACATCAACTCCTACAAGCGCTTCCAGCCCGGCTCCTTCGCCCCGACCGCCGTTGCCTGGGGGTACGACAACCGCACCTGCGCCCTGCGGGTCGTCGGCCACGGCCGCTCCCTGCGCTTCGAGAACCGGCTGCCCGGCGGCGACGTCAATCCGCACCTCGCCGTGGCCGGACTCGTGGCGGCCGGCCTGTACGGCATCGAGCAGAAGCTGGAGCTGCCCGAGCCCTGTCCCGGCAACGCCTACGCCGCCGACTTCGCGCACGTCCCCACGACACTCCGCGAGGCCGCCGAACTCTGGGAGAACAGCCCGATCGCCAAGGCCGCCTTCGGCGACGAGGTGGTCGCGCACTACCGCAACATGGCGCGCGTCGAACTGGACGCGTTCGACGCCGCGGTGACCGACTGGGAACTCCGCCGCTCCTTCGAACGCCTGTGAGGCCCTACTTGTCCCCCGAGTTGTCCCACGAGTACGAGCTCGAAGTACTGAACCCGGCGACCGAGGAGGTCGTCGCCACCGTCCCCGGCGCCACCGAGGCCGACGTCGACGCGGCCGTCGTACGCGCCACGCGGGCACAGGCCCAGTGGGCCGCCCTGGCACCCGGCGACCGCGCCCGCCTGCTGCGCCGGTTCGCGACGACAGTCGACGAACACCTCGAGGAGCTGGCGCGGCTGGAGGTCCGCGAGGCCGGACACACCGTCGGCAACGCCCGCTGGGAGGCGGGCAACGTCCGCGACCTGCTCGACTACGCGGCCGGGGGAGTGGAGCGGTTGACCGGACGACAGATCCCGGTGCCCGGCGGCCTCGACGTCACGATCCTCGAACCGCTGGGCGTCGTCGGCGTGATCGCCCCCTGGAACTTCCCCATGCCCATCGCGGCCTGGGGCACCGCCCCGGCCCTCGCCGCCGGCAACGCGGTCATCCTCAAGCCCGCCGAGACGACCCCGCTCACCGCCCTGCGCCTGGCCGAACTCGCCCTGGAGGCCGGCCTGCCCGAGGGCCTGTTCCAGGTGCTGCCCGGCCACGGCCCCGTCGCGGGCAACGCGCTCGTCGAGCACCCCGGCGTGGCGAAGATCGTCTTCACCGGGTCGACGGCCGTGGGCAAACAGGTGCTGGCCAAGGGGTCAGCCCTCCTCAAGCGCGTCACCCTCGAACTCGGCGGCAAGAGCCCCAACATCGTCTTCGCCGACGCCGACCTCGAAGCCGCCGCGTCCGCCGCCCCCATGTCCTTCCTCGACAACTCCGGCCAGGACTGCTGCGCCCGCACCCGCATCCTCGTCCAGCGCTCCTCCTACGACCGTTTCCTCGACCTCCTCGGCCCCGCGATCGAGTCGGTCCTGGTGGGCGACCCGGCGGACGAGCGGACGGACATGGGCCCCCTGATCTCCCGGGTCCAACTGGACCGCGTGCGTTCGTACGTCTCCGACGACGCCGAAGGCATCCGCGGCAAGGCCCCCGAAGGCCCCGGCTTCTGGTTCCCGCCCACCGTCCTGACCGGAGTCGACCCGCACGCGCGCGTGGCCGTCGAGGAGGTCTTCGGCCCGGTCGCCGTGGTCCTGCCCTTCGAGGACGAGGCGGAGGCGATCCGGCTCGCGAACGCCACCGACTACGGCCTCTCCGGCTCCATCTGGACCCGGGACGTCGGCCGCGCCCTGCGCGTCTCGCAGGCGGTCCGCGCCGGCAACCTGTCCGTCAACTCCCACTCCAGCGTCCGCTACTGGACCCCCTTCGGCGGCTACAAGCAGTCCGGCATCGGCCGCGAACTCGGCCCGGACGCCCTCACCGCCTTCACCGAAACCAAGAACGTCTTCATCAGCACGGAGGGCCCCGCACAGTGACCGAAGAAATCATCTGCCGCCGCCTCGTGGGCCGTACCGCCGTCGTGACCGGAGCCGGCAGCGGCATCGGTCTCGCCACCACACGCCGGCTCGCCTCCGAGGGCGCGCACGTCGTCTGCGGCGACGTGGACGAGGTGCGCGGCAAGGCCGCCGCCGAAGAGGCCGGCGGGACCTTCGTGAAGGTCGACGTCACCGACCCCGAGCAGGTCGAGGCGCTGTTCAAGACGGCGTACGACACCTACGGCAGCGTCGACATCGCCTTCAACAACGCCGGCATCTCCCCGCCCGACGACGACTCCATCCTGGAGACCGGCCTGGAGGCCTGGAAGCGCGTCCAGGAGGTCAACCTCACGTCCGTCTACCTGTGCTGCAAGGCCGCGATCCCCTACATGCGGCGCCAGGGCAAGGGCTCCATCATCAACACGGCGTCCTTCGTGGCCCGGATGGGCGCGGCGACCTCGCAGATCTCGTACACCGCGTCCAAGGGCGGCGTCCTCGCCATGTCCCGCGAACTGGGCGTGCAGTTCGCGCGGGAGGGCATCCGGGTCAACGCCCTGTGCCCCGGACCGGTGAACACCCCGCTGCTCCAGGAACTGTTCGCGAAGGACCCCGAGCGTGCCGCCCGCCGGCTCGTCCACATCCCGCTCGGCCGGTTCGCCGAGGCCGAGGAGATCGCCGCCGCCGTCGCCTTCCTGGCCAGCGACGACTCCTCCTTCGTGAACGCCACCGACTTCCTGGTCGACGGCGGAATCTCGGGGGCGTACGTCACACCGCTGTAGGGCTCGCCCTACAGTGCCGGAATGAGCATGACGCCCCCGCCCGGCTGGTACGCCGACCCCCACGCTCCCCACCTGGAGCGCTGGTGGGACGGGACCGCGTGGACCGAACACCGGCGTGCCCCCGAGGCACCCGGGCCGCCGCAGCCGGCCGGCGGGGCCTCCGGACGCGCGAAGGCCGTCGTCGCCCTCACGATCGCCGGGGTCGTGCTCGTCGCCGCGATCGTCACGGGAGTGGCCGTACTCGGCGCGGACGACGACGGCGGCGGCACGGTGGCGGACCCCGCGGCGACGTCCTCCACGCCCACCGCGTCCACAGCCTCCCCCGCCCCCTCGCCGACCACCTCCGAGCCGTCCGCCGACGACCCGGCCGTCGTCGTCGACGAACTCAACGGCATCACCCTGCCGTTGCCCGACGGATGGGTCAGGCCGCAGCACGTCGCCGACGACGACGTGGTCATGACCACGGACGGCACCTACGACTGCCCGGCCGGCGTCGGCATCTGCCGGCACGGCACGGTCTTCTCGCGCACGGTGACCGAGAACGACGAGAAGTCCCCCGAGGCCCTCGCGAAGCAGGACATCTCGAAGGCCACCGACGACGCCTACGACCGCGACGCACTCGGCCGGCGCCTCTACGGAGGCATCGAGTCGCACAAGACCGTCAAGTCCGGGCAGGTCGCAGTGGCCGGACGCGCCGGGTACCTCGTGCGCCGGCAGGTGACGACGGCCGACGGGCCCGGCGGCTATGTGCAGTCGCTGGTGTTCCCGTCCAGCGTCGGCAGCGAGTCGCCGGTCCTGGTGCGGTTCGTCTTCGACGCGGGACCGGACGGACCGCCGCTCGCCGACATGGACCGGATCACCGAGGGGATCCGGTCGATCGACGACGCGGACACGGGCGGCGGCGTGGGCAGCAGCCTCGGCCCGGCCGGCTGACCTGCAAGAAGCCGACCTACAGGAACGTGCGGCCCTCACCCCGGTACGTCGGGACGGTCCCCGTCACCGCGTCCCCCTCGATCAGGTGCAGCGTCTCGAACCGCTCGCACAGCTCACCGGCCTTGGCGTGCCGGAACCACACCTTGTCGCCGATCAGCAGGTCGTCGGCCGGGGAGCCGAGCAGCGGCGTCTGCACCTCGCCGGGCCCCTCCTGGGGGTCGTACTTCAGCCCTTCCGGCAGATACGGCACCGGCAGCCGGTCCGGCCCGGCCGCACCGGAGGCCGGATAACCGCCGCCGAGGACGGTCACGACCCCGACCCCCGGCCGCCGTACGACGGGCTGGGCGAACAGCGCGGCCGGACGGCCGCTGAACGACGTGTAGTTGTCGAACAGCCGCGGTACGTACAGCCCCGACCCGGCGCCGATCTCGGTGACCGCGTCCTCCGCGGCGGTGTGCTGCACGCTGCCCGTGCCGCCGCCGTTGACGAACTCCAGGTCCGGCACCACGGCCCGGACCGCGCGCACGACCTCGCCACGCCGCTCGGCGAGTTCCCGGCGGGCGGTGGCCTGCATCAGCCGTACGGCACGCGAACGCAGGGGCCGCCCGGCCACGGCGTCACCGACGCCTGCGACATGGCCCTCGTACGCCATGATCCCGACGACCTTGAACCCCGGCCGCCGGGCCACGACACGTGCCATGTCGGCGACTTGGGCGGGGGAGTGCAGCGGCGACCGACGCGCCCCGACCCGCACCCGCCCCCCGAGCAGCTTGAGCGAGGTGTCCAACTCCAGGCAGACACGGATCACTTCACGCCCGCCGTCGCGCGCCTCGTCGATGAGCCTGAGCTGCGCCGGGTCGTCGACCATCACGGTCACGGCGGCGGCCAGCTTGGGATCGGCGGCCAGCTCGGCGTACCCGGCGCGGTCGGCGGACGGATAGGCGAGCAGCACGTCGTCGAAACCACTCCTCGCCAGCCACAGGGACTCGGCGAGGGTGAAGGACATGATGCCCGCGAAGCCGTCCTTCGCCAGGACGCGTTCGAGCAGGGCCCGGCAGCGTACGGACTTGCTGGCGACCCGGACCGGCTTGCCCCCGGCCCGGCGGACGAGGTCGTCCGCGTTGGCGTCGAAGGCGTCCAGGTCCACGATCGCGAGGGGGGCGTCGAGATGGGCGGTGGCCCGGTCGTAACGGGCCCGGTCGGCGGCGCGCGCAGTCATGAACGCAGCCTGCCAGACAGGATTACCGCAGGGTAGGGGGACGTTCCGGGCAGATGCCCCGGCCTCGCGGACTGGTTCCCGTTCGCCCAGGAACAACCCGTAGAGTGACGCGCACGCACGGAGGACCGTTCCGCCCCCGGTCGCACGCCCGCGCCGGGATGCCGGTCCCCCCATGCGGGTATGCGTGCCCGGGACGGCCCGGGCCTGAGGAAACGGGGGGTGCATGAGCACGGAAGCGCGCCGCGCCTCCATTCCTCCACGCCCGCTCCAGCCGCCGACGACGGCAGAGGCGGACGGCGACGAAACGGGCCCGCAGGGGAATCCGACGGCGGGCCGTCAGGGGTTCGACGGGACCGGGCAGCAGGAAACCGGTGGATCAGATCGCCAGGTGTTCGACGCGACCGGGCGACAGAGGACCGGTGAGGCGGGCCGTCAGTGGTCCAGCGGGTCTTCGGGGCCGGGACTGCCGACCGCGCAGGCGAACACCGAGCCGGGGCCGGCGACCTCCCGTGGTGCCGTTCCGGAGCCGGGATCGGCGTCGGGTGCCGGGTCGACCGTGCCGTCGGCCCGGGCGTCGACGGCCGGTGACGGCTCCGGTGCCGTCGCGGCGCCCCGGCGCAGCGAGGACGACCGCGGCAGCGAGTCCGACGGGGCCGGCCCGGGATCCACCTCGCGGCCCTTCCGACTCCGCTCCCCGAACCCGTGGGCCACGTCCCCCCGCAACACCACCTCCGCACCCCCACCCCCGCCCAAGGCCTCGGCCCGCTTCCCGGACACACCACCGACAGCGGGCCGCGAGACGCGCCAGGAGAGCACGGGTGGGGCCCTGCCGAGCGCGGCACCGCCTCGCCCGGACGCCGGGTCGCCCCGCTCGAGCGCCGGTACAGCGGCGTCGGGTGCGGTGCCGCCTCGCCCGGACGCCGGGCCGGCCGCGTCGTCCTCGGCACCGCCTCGCTCGGGCGAGGCTCCGACCGCGAACGGTCC
>NZ_NTGE01000194.1 GCF_002291145.1 Streptomyces sp. SA15 | reverse complement strand
CGCCGACCGGGCCGTGGAGGTGGCCCGCGCGGCCGGCGCCGACGGGTGCGTCGCGGTGGGCGGCGGCTCGGCGATCGGCCTCGGCAAGGCGATCGCCCTGCGTACCGGCCTGCCGCTGATCGCCGTACCCACGACGTACTCCGGCTCGGAGGTGACCTCCGTCTGGGGCCTGACCGAACACGGCGTCAAGCGCACCGGACGCGATCCGGCCGTCCTGCCGCGCAGTGTCGTCTACGACCCCGAACTCACCCTCTCCCTCCCCGTCCCGCTCTCCGTGACCAGCGGCGTCAACGCGATCGCGCACGCCGTCGAGGCGCTGTACGCCCCCGACACCTCGCCCTTGATCGTGCTGATGGCCGAGGAGGGCGTGCGGGCGATGGCGCGGGCGCTGCCCGAGGTGGCCGACGACCCGGAGTCCGTGCAGGCCCGCGGCCGGGCCCTGTACGGGGCCTGGCTGTGCGGCACCTGCCTCGGCGCCACGACGATGGGCCTGCACCACAAGCTGTGCCATGTGCTCGGCGGCACCTTCGGCCTGCCGCACGCCGAGACGCACACGGTGGTGCTGCCGTACGTGCTGGCGTACAACGCGCCCGCCGCCCCGGACGCGGCCGCCGCCGTCGCCCGCGCCCTCGACGCCGAGGACGCCCCACGGGCCCTGTGGGAGCTGGCCGGCCGGCTCGGCGCACCCCGGTCCCTCGCCGAACTCGGCCTGACCGAGCCCGACTTGGCGCAGGCGGCGACCCGGACCGCCGGCGAGGTGTACGCCAACCCGCGCTCGGTGACGGCGGACGGCGTGCTCGCCGTGCTGCGGGCGGCGTACGGGGGCGGACCGCCGGAGCCGACCGAGGTCTGAAGACACGGGCCTGAAGCCGCGGGCCTGAAGCCGCGGGCCTGAAGCCGCGGGCCTGAAGCCGCGGGCCTGAAGCCGCGGGCCTGAAGCCGCGGGCCTGAAGCCGCGGGCCTGAAGCCGCGGGCCTGAAGACGCAGCCGCCTTCGGACGACCGGAGTCACGCATGCATGTGGGGAGGTCGTGCGCGCCCCACGGCAGACAAAATTGTTGACAATGTTGTCTGGCAAGATTTAGGTTCGACAGGCACTCACTCAGGGAGGGCGCAATGCCGAAAGAAGCCCGTCCGAGCACCGGAGAGCAGGCCAAACAGCATGCGTTCGCGCAGCTGCGGCAGGCGATCCTGCACGGCGACATGGCACCGGCACAGCGGCTGGTGGAGAACGAACTCGCCGAGCAGTTCGGTGTGACGCGGGCCAGCATCCGCGCGGCACTCATCGATCTGGAGGCCCAGGGCCTCGTCGAGCGGATCCGCAACCGCGGCTCGCGGGTGCGGGTGGTGACCGTGGAGGAAGCGGTCGCCATCACCGAGTGCCGCATGGTCCTCGAAGGACTGTGCGCGGCGAAGGCGGCGGTCGCGGCCAGTGACGATCAGCTGGCCGAACTGACGGAGCTGGGCACGGCGATGACCAAGGCCGTGGCCGACGGCGAGCCCGTGACGTACTCCGACCTCAACCACGAACTGCACACCAGGATCCGGGAGTTCTCCGGGCAGCAGACCGCCCTGGAACTCCTTGAGCGGCTCAACGCCCAACTGGTGCGCCACCGTTTCCAGCTGGCGCTCAGGCCGGGGCGTCCGCAGCAGTCCCTGAATGAGCATCTGGCGATGATCGAGGCGATCAGGTCCAGGGATCCGCAGGCGGCCGAGGCGGCCGTCCGCGCCCACCTCACCAGCGTGATCGAGGCGCTGCGCGTCTGATCCGCGCCAGGCGGGCGCAACACCTGTCCATTCCCGGCGAGTGAGCCGAAGGGGGGCGCGCCGGTGTCGAGAGCGGGACCGCGCGGAGGCCCGAAGGGCTGAGCACGGTCGGGGACTCGACACCGGATGGAGCGGCCCGGAGGCGAACCGCCTGAACAGAGAGCGATTCGAGCAATGACGCACCCAGGCGCGCCCGCCGTCCCACGATCGACACTCGTCGTCACCGCGCACGCCGGGGACTTCGTGTGGCGGGCGGGCGGAGCCATCGCCCTGGCCGCCTCCCGCGGGGAGAAGGTCACCATCGCCTGCCTGACCTTCGGCGAGCGGGGCGAGTCCGCCAAGGCGTGGCGCGAGGGCAGGCAGCTGGAGGAGATCAAGGCGATACGCCGGGACGAGGCCGAGCGCGCCGCCGCCACCCTCGGCGCCGAGGTCCGCTTCTTCGACGCGGGCGACTTCCCGCTGATCGCCACCGCCGAGCTCACCGACAAGCTGGTCGGGGCCTACCGCGAGACCCAGCCCGATGTCGTCCTCACCCACCCGGCCGAGGACCCGTACAACGGCGACCACCCGGCCGCCAACCGCATGGCGCTTCAGGCCCGCGTCCTCGCCCAGGCCATCGGCTACCCGGGGCCGGGCGAGATCATCGGCGCCCCGCCGGTCTTCTGCTTCGAGCCGCACCAGCCCGAGATGAGCGGCTTCAAGCCCGAGGTCCTCCTCGACATCACCGAGGTGTGGGAGACCAAGCGCAAGGCGATGGAGTGCCTCGCCGCCCAGCAGCACCTGTGGGACTACTACACGGACCTCGCCGTCCGCCGCGGTGTCCAGCTCAAGCGCAACGCCGGCCCCAACCTGGGTCTGGCCCACAAGACCATGGCAGAGGCGTACATGCGCCCCTACCCGCAGATCGCCAAGGAGCTGGCATGAGCGGTGTGATCATCACCAGCCCGCCGAAGGCGGACGCGAAGGACGTCGAGGCGCTGGCCGGGTTCGGCGTGGCCACCGTCAGCGAGGCGATGGGCCGAACCGGCCTGCTCGGCCCGGAGATCCGCCCGATCCAGCAGGGCGTACGGGTCGCGGGCACCGCGGTCACCGTACTGAGCTGGCCCGGCGACAACCTCATGATCCATGCCGCCGTCGAGCAGTGCGGCGAGGGCGACTTCCTGGTCGTCACCACCACCTCCCCGTCCACCGACGGCATGTTCGGTGAGCTGTTCGCCACCGCGCTGCTGCGGCGGGGCGTGCGCGGCCTCGTGATCAACGCGGGTATCCGCGACACGCAGGAGCTGCGGGAGATGGGCTTCGCCGCCTGGTCCCGGGCCGTCTGCGCGCAGGGCACCGTCAAGGCCACCGGCGGTTCGGTGAATGTGCCGGTCGCCATCGACGGCCAGGTGATCCGCCCGGGTGACGTGATCCTCGCCGACGACGACGGCGTGGTGGTCGTACCCCGCGAGCGCGCCCGTGAGACGGCCGAGAAGTCCGAGGCCCGCGAGGCCAAGGAGGCCGCGTCCCGCGCCGCCTTCCTCGACGGGCAACTCGGCCTGGACCGCTACGGGTTGCGCGAGAAGCTGGTCCAGCTTGGCGTGACCTACCAGCCGTACGACGAGTACGTGCGCGGCGGAGAGCGGTCGTGACCGCGCCCGCGGAGGTGCGCTGCATGCTGATGCGCGGCGGAACGTCCAAGGGCGCCTACTTCCTCGCCGAGGACCTGCCCGCCGAACCGGCCCCGCGCGACGCGCTGTTGCTGCGCGTCATGGGCAGCCCCGACGAGCGGCAGATCGACGGCCTCGGCGGCGCGCACCCGCTCACCAGCAAGGTGGCTGTGATCTCGCCCTCCGCCGACCCGCGTGCCGACGTCGACTACCTCTTCCTCCAAGTCGCCGTCGACAAGCCCGAAGTGGGTGACCGTCAGAACTGCGGGAACATCCTCGCCGGCGTCGGCCCGTTCGCCGTCGAACGCGGGCTGGTCCGGGCGGGGGAGGAGGAGACCGCCGTCCGTATCCGCATGGTCAACACCGGCGACTACGCGACGGCGACCTTCCCGACCCCCGGCGGCCGGGTGCGCTACACCGGGGACGCCGAGATCTCGGGCGTGCCGGGGACGGCAGCACCCGTGGTGATCGAATTCGCGGCGGGTGCGGGGAACTTGCTGCCCACCGGCAACGTCCGGGACGACATCGACGGTGTGCCGGTGACCTGCGTGGACAACGGGATGCCGACGGTCCTCATCGAGGCGGCCTCACTCAAAGTCACCGGCTACGAGACGCCCGCCGCGCTGGAAGGCGACCAGGAACTGGCCGACCGGCTCCGTACGATCCGCCTGGAGGCGGGCCGTCGGATGGGCCTCGGCGACGTGTCGGACGCCACCGTGCCCAAGCTGACGCTGCTCGCCCCGCCCCGCGACGGCGGCGCGGTCACCACTCGCACCTTCATTCCCGTGCGCTGCCACACGTCGATCGGCGTGCTCGGCGCGGCGAGCGTGGCCGCCGGCCTGCGGATCCACGGCGGCGTGGGCGCCGGCCTCGCGGAGCTCGACGCCGGAAGCGACCGCGTTCGCATAGAGCATCCGACCGGATTCCTGGACGTCGAGAGCAGCCCCGGGACCACCCCCGACGGCCTGTCCTCCGCCCGCCGTACCGCCGTGCTCCGTACGGCCCGCAAGATCTTCGACGGCACCGTGTTCCCCAGGTCAGCCGAGACGGCACCGATACCCCCACAACCCAAAGGAAGTCAACGATGACTCCGCCGCTCGGCGACATCGCCCACATCGGCCACGCCCAGCTGTTCACCCCGGACCTGGACGCCAGTGTCGGCTTCTTCACCGACTACCTGGGGCTCACCGTCAACGGGCAGGACGGCGACACGGTCTACCTGCGCACCTTCGACGACTACGAGCACCACAGCCTGGTGCTCACCGCCCGCGCGCGGCCCGGCCTCGGCCGGCTCGCCCTGCGCACCTCCAGCGAGGAGGCCCTCCAGCGCCGTATCGGGGCGATCGAGGAGGCGGGCGGCACCGGCAGATGGGCCGAGGACGAACCCGGCCTCGGCAAGCTCTACGTCACCACCGACCCGGACGGCCACGAACACGCCCTCTACTGGGAGAGCGAGTACTACCAGGCCCCCGACGCGCTCAGGCCCGCGCTGAAGAACCAGCCGCAGGCCAAGCCGAACCGGGGGGTGGGCGTACGGCGCCTGGACCACGTCAACTTCCTCGCTGCGGACGTGCTCGCCAATGCGCGTTTCCAGCAGAACGTCCTTGGCGCTCGGCCCACCGAGCAGATCCGGCTCGACACGGGGAAGATCGCGGCGCGCTGGCTGACGTACACCGACAAGTCGTACGACGTCGTCTACACCTCGGACTGGACCGGATCCACCGGCCGACTGCACCACATCGCCTTCGCCACCGACACCCGCGAGGACATCCTGCGCGCCGCCGACCTCGCCATCGACACCGGCGTGTCCATCGAGACGGGCCCGCACAAGCACGCCATCCAGCAGACGTTCTTCCTCTACGTCTACGAGCCGGGCGGCAACCGCATCGAACTGTGCAACCCGCTCACGCGGCTGGTGCTGGCGCCTGACTGGCCGCTGATCACCTGGACCGAGGCCGAGCGCGCCAAGGGCCAGGCCTGGGGGCTGAAGACCATCGAGTCCTTCCATACGCACGGGACGCCGCCGGTCGCCTGAGGGGACTGCGGAGGCTCCAACCTCTGCGGCTAAATCGTCGATGAGATTGTTGACAAAAAGATTGACGTTTACCGTGCCTCAGATGCGGACCGCCTTCCGTATGTGGCGGGCGATCAGGGCATAGGTCTTCCGGGCGTTCTCGTCGTCCGACGTGTCGTAGCCGTGGTCGGCTCCCGGAACGTCGTGGTGTTCGACGAGCGCTCCGTCCATCCGCAGCCGGTCGGCGTAGCGCTCGCCCTCGCCCTTGAGGAGGTCGAACTCGGCGGTGATGACCAGGGCCGGTGCGATGCCGGTCAGGTCCGCGGTGTCCGACGGGTGCGCGGGCGACACGAGCCGGTCGGTGCGCTGCCGCACGTCCGGGACGTACGACGTGTCGAAGACGTCGGCCATCCAGGGCCGCAGCCCCGGCTTGTCGACGGCGGCGCGTTTGTCCTTGGCGTGGGTGGCGAGGTCCAGCGGGGGATAGTGCAGGACCTGCAGCGCGATGGAGGGGCCGCCCTCTTCGAGCGCCTGGCGCGCGACGGCCGCCGCGAGTCCGCCGCCGGCGCTCTGTCCGCCCACCGTGAGCCTGCCGCCGTCCCAGCCCTGCTCCGTGCCGTGCTCGGCCACCCAGCGGACGACCTCGTACGCCTGCCGGGGCGGCGCCGGGAACGGGTGCTGCGGGGCGACCACGTAGTCCACGTTGATCACCACGACCCCGGCCTCGGCGGCGAGGAGGCGGCACAGCGGGTCGTCCAGCTCCGTGAGTGTCATGACGTAGCCGCCGCCGTGGAAGTTGACGTGCACCGGTGGCGCCGGGTCCTCGGTCGCGGGCAGGTACACCGTCGCCCGGGCCGGGGCGACCGATGTGGGGATCGTCAACTCCCTTGTGTTGCGCGGAAATTCGGGGAAGCGGGCGTGCGAGGCGGCCGCGGAGCCGCGCCCTCCGGAGCGCCGGTCGGCGAGTTCGGTCATCCGTTGCATCGTCTTGGCGGCGAGGGCGGCCACCGCCGGCCGGGCCAGGAGGGACATGTGGCTCCGTTCGCTGGGACTGTGGCGGCGCAGGGGAAGCCGCCCGACACCAGAGAACTTACTTGAGCTAGGCAATAAAAATCCCGGGCCGCGGTGGTTCCCGGCGCGTGGGGCCGACGGGCGCACGGCGGGCCGACCCGCGCCTATGAGGTAGGGTTGATCCGCGCGCTCACACGGTCGACCGTGGAGAGCGTATCGGGACGTGGCGCAGCTTGGTAGCGCACTTGACTGGGGGTCAAGGGGTCGCAGGTTCAAATCCTGTCGTCCCGACGGTGTTCACCAGCGGGTCTGCCGACTATGGCAGGCCCGCTGGATGCGTTTGTGTGACACGTGATGGTGGCGTGATGGCAGCCGATGCTCAGCGGTGGCCGTAGAGGTTGACGGTGGTGGACAGTGCCGCGGGCACGTGGATCCTCGCCGTCTGGCCGGCGAGATCGGCGACTGTTCCGCTCATGGCGCGGCACCCCCTCCTGGCCGGGTGACGGCATCGCCCCACCCGGCGCGTGTGCCTCGACCGCTGCGGAGGTCCGAGTGCGGCTCGGGGGTCTCAGGCTGTCGACTTCTCTTTCACGGCCGTTGCCGGATTGACTCACTCCTGCTGGTCAATGCTTCGGGCTGGACCGCCGAACTCAATTCTTTATGTTTCGACTGATTGACGTCCGTGTTGAATCTGACACACACTGCTCCCCGTCTCAGCCGATTCATGGCAGACGCAAAGGAGCCAGCGATGAGACCCACACCCACCCGCACCGCCCGACGACCGGAACTCCTGGTCATGGGACTGTGCTTCGCGGTCATCGTGTTCGACGGATACGACCTGATCGTCTACGGCGCCACCGTGCCGGCGCTGTTGCAGTACGAGGACTGGGGCCTGACCCCCGCGCGGGCCGGCGTGATCGGCTCCTACGCCCTGGTGGGCATGCTGATCGGCGCACTGCTCGCCGGAGCGGTGACCGACGTGGTCGGCCGCCGCAAGGTGATGCTCACCGGGGTCGCCTGGTTCTCGGTGGCGATGATCGGCTGCGCGCTCGCGCCCGACGCCACCTGGTTCGGCATCTTCCGCCTGCTCGCCGGGATCGGGCTCGGCGGGGTCATGCCGACCGCGGTGGCCCTCACCGCCGAGTACTCCGCTCCGGAGCGCCGCAGCCGGAACAACGCGCTCATGTTCTCGGGGTACGCCGTCGGCGGCATCCTCGCGGCCGTGCTGGCCATGGCGCTGCTGCCCTCGCTCGGGTTCCGGTTCATGTACGCGCTGGGAGCCGTCCCGTTGCTGATGCTGCCGCTGCTGGTGCGCTACGTGCCCGAGTCGCTGGTGTTCCTGGTCGCCACGGGACGCCATGACGCGGCCGAGCGGACCGCGGCCCGCCTGGGCGTTCCGGTTCCCGCCGCCGATGCCGTCGACGACCGCGCGCCCCGGAAGCGCAGGGGCCCGGCCGAGCTGCTCACCGGGCGGTACCTGGTGCCGGCCCTGCTCTTCGCGGTGACCAGCTTCTTCGGGCTGCTGCTGGTCTACGGGCTGAACACCTGGCTGCCGCAGATCATGCGGGCGGCGGGCTACCCCCTGTCGAGTTCCCTGCTCTTCCTGCTGATGATGAACGTCGGCGCGGTCGTCGGCTCCGTCCTCTTCGGCCCGCTCGGCGACCGGTACGGCATGAAGCCCGTCACCCTGCTGTCCTTCCTGGCCGCCGCCGTCTCGATGTCCCTGCTCAGCGTCGCCACGGCCGCACCTTTGATGTACCTGCTCGTGGCGATCGCGGGCTTCGGCACGATCGGCGCCCAGATCATGGTCCTCGGGTACGTCGCCCAGCACTTCCCCGTGGAGATCCGGGCCACGGCACTGGGCTGGACGCTGGGCATCGGTCGCTTCGGCGCCATCACGGGGCCGCTGTTCGGCGGCGCCCTGCTGTCCGCGGGTGTCAGCACGGCCTGGAACTTCTACGCCTTCGCCCTGCCCGCCGCGCTCGCCACGGCCGTCGTCCTGCTGCTGCCCGGAAAGGCGGCTGCCGTGTCCGTCCCCGGCGACCTGGAGGTCCGCACCGCATGAGCACGCTGTCGAGATGCCTGGCGGTCGCCGCCGTGGCTCTGGCCACGGTCGTGGCCACAGCCCCGGCCGCCCCGGCCACCGAGGACACGCCCCCGGCGCGGTCCTGGCCCGGCCCGGCGATCCTCAACGAGCCCGAGGCCGACGCGCCCCAGCTGGAGAACACCGGCATCTGGAAGGCCGATCCGACCCAGGTCTGCATGTCGAGCGCCTACCGCGAGGGCGAGTTCCTCTACCAGGGTTGCCTGTGGGACGACCACGGCGCCGGCCCCGACTACGAGTGGCCGGTCAACACCCTGCTGAGGACCTACACCTACCCGACCGACCCGGCCTACCGCTCCAACGTCGCCGACCTGGTCGAGCTGCGCACCAGGGCGCTGGCGGACGCGACCGCGTTCCGCATCACGTACAACACGATGACGGACCCGGGCCTGGTGGCCACCACCATCGCCCTCGGCGACTCGGACCAGCCGCTGTCGGCCCCGCACGGGGCGAACACCGTGATGCCGGCCCAGGTCTTCGTGACCGTGCACGGCACCACCGCCGATGTCGTGAACGCCGCGGATGGGAAGGCGCTGGGCAGCGCCCCGGTGACCGTCGACAAGGAGCGGCGCCAGGTCGAGGTGCGGGTGCCGCACTCGGCGTACGACCCGACGGGCCGCCGTGACGTGCGCATCGCGGCGGCAACCGGCCTGTGGGACAAGGAGAACGGCAAGTACCTCCTCCCGCAGGCGACCGCCGACGAGGACCACCCGGGCGGTGCCCCGACCGATCTGACCAACCCTTCGGCCTTCTTCGACGTGGCCTTCCGCTACGACGAGCCGATGGACAGCGCCTGGCGGGACCGGCAGCAGAAGGCCGCGCTGCTGGAGAAGGACATCAGCCGCTTCCACGCGGACATCGACTTCACCAAGCTCGCCGCGGGCACCGACGACGACATGAACAACCAACGCGGCGGAGTGCCCACCCACGGCTACATCGAGCGCATCTTCCCCAGCCACTTCGAGCTGGCGCAGGGCCGCAGGCAGCCGGGCGACCCGGGCGCGCCGCCCGCCGGCGCCTTCACCCAGCAGAACGGACTGAACCTGACCGACGACTCGGAGCTCAGCGGCCAGTTCGGCTGGGTGTGCCGCGAGGACTGCGTGCCCGACCTGGCGGGACGGCTCCAGCGCTACCTGATCTACGTGCCGGACATCGCGGCCCCGGCGAAGGGCTACGCCTCGCTCACCTGGACGCCCGGCTACGCGCTCACCCCGAACGACCAGGTGAACGGCGAGAAAGACCTGTTCCACAAGGTCGGCGACCGTCCCGACGCCCCGACGGCGGTGATCGCGGTCGACGCGCGCGGGAACGACAACTGGTTCTACGGGCAGAGCGGGGCCAGCGTGTTCGAGGCGGTCGCCGACGCGGGCCGCCACTACAAGCTGGACCCCGCGCGGCGCGTCATGAGCGGCTTCTCCAGCGGCGGCTACGGCGCCAACAAGCTGGCGCTCCAGTTTCCGGAGGTCTTCAGCAAGGCGTTCATCTGCGACGGCCTCGACCGGGCTCCCTCCTTCCCGGGCCTCAACGGCATCGGCGACACGCTCCCGCTGGACACCATCACCCAGCACGAGCCCGGCTCCAAGCTCACCCCGCTGCTGCCCTCCCGGCGCAACCAGCCGGTGATGGAGTGGGCGGGCGCCAACGACGACTTCATCCCGTACCTCATCACCCGCGAACGGGGCGACGCCTACGCCAAGAGCGACTTCTACGACTACGAGTTCATCAGCTGGGCCGGTGTGGCGGGGGAGCACATGGAGATGTGCAACAGCGGACTCTGGGACGTCCTGACGGACTGGCTGGGCGACGGCTCCGGGGTCTCCACCCCCGCGCATGTGACGTACGTACGTAATCCGCTGATGGACGACGCCCGGTTCGGCCTGGTCGGCGACCGTGCCTACTGGCTGTCCGGCATCGCCACCCGCAGCACGGACGGCTCGCTCGGCACGATCGACGTCTTCTCCAAGGGCTTCGGGGTGAGCGACCCGACCGCCGAGGCCAAGAAGACGACCGTCGGCGCGACGGAGGGCACCACCTCGCCGGTCAACCCGTACCTGCGGGAGTACCGTCACCTGCCGGCCGCGCCGACGGCCACGAAGGCGAACGAGCTGGTGATCGACGCCAAGAACATCGGCGCCGTCACCATCGACCCGAAGCAGGCCAACGTCGACTGCGGGGCGAAGTTGCGCGTGGTGACCGACGGGCCGCTCAAGGTCACGCTCACGGGCTGCGGCTCGCGGACGTTCGAGGGAGGGACGACCGTCGTCGGCTCCCTGCTGGGGTCCCTGCTCCCGTAAGGCCGTGAGATCGGCAGTGGGGCCCGTACGACATGTACGGGCCCCACTGTCATTCCTGCGGCGCCGTGCGGTTCCCGGCCACCTCGTCGTAGAACGACTCCGCCGCCGGACCGAGCAGTTCGTGGGCCTCCAGGAACATCTCGTGCGCCTCGTGGCCCACCCAGCCCGCCGGCAGGAGTTCGGTCGGCAGGTCGGGGTCGCGGAAGGGGAACTTGCGGTAGTCGTACGTCAGTTGCATGCGCTCGACCAGGGCCTCCTCGGGGCTGAGGTGCCCGGCTCGGTAGGACGCCATCCGTCCGCGGTAGGTGCGCAGCAGTTCCCGGTAGTCCTCGTTGAGGGCGTCCAGGTCCCAGCAGCGGGCGGCCATCTCGCGGTCGACGGGGAGGCCGGACGACTGGCAGCGCAGGGTGTCGAGGCGTACGGCCGGCTCGTCGGCGAACTTCTCCCGCACCTGCCGGATGCGGTCGTGCGGGGAGACGTACGTGGAGGGGGCCAGCGGGCCGAAGCCCAGCCAGGCCAGTTCCTTGCGGATGCGGTCGCGGACGCCGCGCTCGGTCTCGGGCACCGAGTAGATGACCATGTGCCAGTGGCGGTCCCACTCGGACGGTGCCCGGTCGAAGATGCGTGAGCGGCCCTCGTCGAGCAGTTGGAGACTGCGCGTGTTGAGCGTGTAGAGCGTCTCCCTGCCCTCGCGCCGGACGTCGAACCAACCCTCCTTGCGCAGGCGTGCGAGCACCACGCGCACCGTGCTGTCGCCGACGCCGAAGCAGCCCATCAGCGCGCTGAGGGTGCGCAGCCGGGCGGAGCCGCCGCGGTAGCGGACGTAGTCGCCGAACAGGTCGAAGACGATCGATCGAGGCTTCACGAAAACCGACTATGTCATACGGACGGCCGTTGCCGAGGTGCGTCGCGTCGACCTTGACTCCACGCGGAACCAGACCTGTATTGAGTAACAAATGATTGACGTTCGTGGTGTGAGTGACACACAATGTGGTGTGCGGGTCAGCCCGCCCGATACTGGACATGGAGGCACAAGCCATGCTTTCTCGGATCGCTTGCGTGGGAGGCGGCCCCGGCGGGCTGTTCTTCGCGACGCTCCTGAAACAGGCCGATCCGTCGGTCGAGGTGACCGTCTTCGAGCGGAACCGCCCCGACGACACCTTCGGTTTCGGCGTGGTGTTCTCCGACGCGACCCTGGCCGGCATCCACGCGGCGGACCCGGTGCTGCGCACCGCCCTCGCCGAGCACGGGCGCCACTGGGACGACATCGAGGTGCGGCTGAAGGGGCAGCGGATCCGCTGCGGCGGCAACGGCATGGCGGCGATCAGCCGCAGGACGCTGCTCCAGCTGCTGCGCCGACGGGCCGAGGAGGTGGGCGTCGAACTCCGGTTCAGCCACGAGATCCCGGCCGATCCGGCGCAACTGGCCGACTACGACCTGATCGTCGCCGCCGACGGCGCCAACTCCCGCTTCCGCGACCGGCTCGCCGACGTGCTGGTGCCGGAGGTGGAGGTCGCGACCGCCAAGTTCATCTGGTTCGGCACCAGTTACCTCTTCGACGGCCTGACCTTCGTCCACGAGCACGGACCGCACGGCACCTTCGCCGTGCACGGCTACCCCATCAGCGACGACGTCAGCACCTTCATCGTGGAGACCGACGAGGAGTCCTGGCGCAGGGCCGGGCTCGACGAGTTCGACACCTCGCAGCCGCCCGGACCGAGCGACGAGAAGACCAAGCAGTACCTGGAGAAGCTCTTCGCCGAGCAGATCGACGGCCACGAGCTCCTCGTCAACAACTCCCGCTGGGGCAACTTCCGCACCCGCCGCGCCCGCCGCTGGCACTCCGGCAACGTCGTCCTGCTCGGTGACGCCGCCCACACCGCGCACTTCTCCGTCGGCTCCGGCACCAAGATGGCCATGGAGGACGCCATCGCCCTCGCCGCCAGCCTGACCGCTCACCGCGAGGACCTGCCGGCCGCCCTGGAGGCGTACGAGACGGCGGCGCGGCCCTCGGTGGAGAAGATCCAGGCCTCCGCCCGGCCCAGCCTGTCCTGGTGGGAGCACTTCGGGCGCTACCACGACGCCTTCGAGCCGACCCGGTTCGCCTTCCACTTCCTCTCCCGCAGCATCGGCAAGGAACGCATCGCGCGCCGCGACCCCGAGTTCGTCGAGGAGGTCGTACGGGACTGGCGGGCCGCGCACGAGGGGCGGGACCCCCTGGACACGCCGCTGCGGGTGGGTGAGCAGGGGTTCGCCGGGCGGTGGGTGACCGGCGCCGACCTCGCGGGGATGGCGTGCCTGTCGCTGACCGCGCCGGACGGCGAGGCACAACTGCCCGAGGCGTACGAGGAGTTGGAGCGCGCAGTGAGCGGTACGACACCGCCGGAACTCGTCGCCGTCCGCTCCGGGACCGCGCTCACCCGGCAACTGCTCGCGGAGCAGGCCCGGCTGGTGCACGGGGTGGCCGCGCTGATCGTGGAGGACGGGATGGACACCGACCGCGCCGAGACGCTGCTGCTGTCCGGGCGCGCCGACCTGGTGGGGAGGGAGGAAGCATGACCACGAACCTGACACCGCTGTTCGCCCCCGAGGGCGTCGTCGTGATCGGCGCCTCGCGGCAGCCTGGCAAGCTGGGCGCCGCCATGGCCCGCTCCCTGGCCCCCTTCCCCGGTACCCGTGCCCTGGTCAACGCCCGCCGCCCGGACCCCGACGAGGGCGTGTACGCCTCGGTCGCCGAGGCGGCCGAGCACACCGGCGGGCGGCTCGACCTGGCCGTGCTGTGCGTACC
>NZ_NTGE01000198.1 GCF_002291145.1 Streptomyces sp. SA15 | reverse complement strand
GTCGAGGCCACGCCGCGACTGCGCGAGGGCCTCGCGAGCCGGCTCGGCGACCGGGCCGCGGAGCGGACCTGGGCCGCGGCGAACGTACTGCTGACGACGCTGACGTTCCGGCCGCTCGGCGCCGCGACGACCGCCGTGCTGGCCGGGGCCCGGTACGCGGAGGTGCAGGCCCGCCGCAGGGCGTGGGGGGACTGGGCGCGCAGGCTGGCGGCGCACGAGGGTACGTACCGCCATGACGCGGTGCCCACCCATGAGCGGCCCGCTTCGCTGCCGCCCGGGCCGGGCGAGACGTACGCCAATGTGGCGGTGCCGGTGTCCGTCGCGGCGTACGGGCTCACCGCGGTCGGCACGCTCAGCCACGAGCGGGGGCTGGCGCTGCTGACCGCCGGGACACCGAGAGCCCCCCGGCTCGGCAGGGAGTCGTTCATCAGCTCGGTGGCGCGGGCGGTCTCCGACCGGGGGGCGCTGGTACTGCGACCGGAGGCGCTGCGCCGCCTCGACCGGATCGACACCGTCGTCCTCGACGCCCGGGTACTGGCCACCGGCGGGTGGACGGTCGAGCACCTGGCGCGCCTGGCGCCGCCCGACGGGCGGCCGGGAGAGGCGGAAGCCGGCCCGAACGGGGGACACGGCACGGGCGAGGCGGAAGCCGACGCCAACGTGGGAGAGGCGGAAGCCGGCCCCAACCTGGGAGCGGCGGAAGCCGGCCCCAACGTGGGAGAGGCGGAAGCCAGCCCCAACGTGGGAGAGGCGGAAGCCAGCCCGAACGGCGGACCCAGCCTGGACGAGGCGGAAGCAGACCCCAACGGCGAACACAGCCCGGACAGGGCGGAAGCCGATCCCAACGGCGAACGCCGCCCCGACGCGGCGGAGGACGGCCCGGACGACGACGAGATCCACGCGCGGATCCACGAGCTGATCGAGCCGGCCTGGCCGCCGGGATGGCGGCCCCGGCACGGCGCCGGGCGCGCGCGGCCGCCGCAGCCGTCGGGCTGGGCGTTGCGGCCGTACACCGGTGCGGACACCGTCCCGGGCGGTGTCGTGGTGTCCGAGGAGACGGCCGCGTCGGCGGCGCGGTGGGCCGAGGAGGGGGCGCAGGTCCTGCTCGTCCTGCGGGAGGGCAGGCCGGTCGCGGTGGCCGGGTTGATCCCCCAACTGCACGCGCTCGCCCACCACTTGGTGCGCGCGGCGGGTGAGTGCGGCCAGGTGCGGCTGGTGGGTGGCCCGCCCGGGCTGCACCGCCGGTTCGGCCTCCCCGAGGCGGCCCCCACCGGGCACCGCCGCACGGCCGCGCTGGTCCGCTCGCTCCAGGCGCAGGGCCATGGTGTCGCGGTGGTCTCGGCGCGGACCCGGCGTGCCCTCGCCCGTGCGGACCTGGGCATCGGAGTGCTCACCGGTCTGCGCCATGTGCCGTGGGACGCGCATGTCGCCGCCCCGCCCGATGTCGTCCATCTGCTGCTGACCGCCCTGCCGGAGGCCCGGCGGGTCGGCGTGCTGTGCACCCGTCTGGAAGGCGCCGGCGCCTTCGCGGGCTCGGGCCTCGCCCTCTTCGTCCCCCGCCCGGGGGCCTGGGCGCGGGCCCGCCTGGTGACCGACGCGGTGACCATCGCCGGGCTCACGGCGGGCTTCTGGGCGGGCTGGCGGTTGCGCGGCCGCCCGGCTCCGGCGGCCATCGAGCGTACGCCGTGGCACTCCATGACGGTACGTCAGGTGATGGCGCGGCTCGGCACCACCTCCCGGGGGCTGGACGAGGCCGAGGCCGCCCGGCGGCGTCAGTTCGAGGGCCGGGACCGGCACGACGGTGCCGTCAGCCTGATCGGCAGGTTCGCGGAGGAGATGGCCAATCCGCTCACGCCCATCCTGGCGATCGGCGGCGGCATCTCGGCGGCCCTCGGCTCCGTCCTGGACGCCGTGCTCATCGGCGGGGTCCTGGGGGTGGACGCGCTGGTGGGCGGGGTACAGCAGCAGAAGGCCGACCATGCGGCGCAGCGGCTGGTCGAAGCCACGTCGATGCGGGTGCGGGTGCGCCGCGCGGACCGGGACGAGGCGGTCGAGGCGGCCGCCGAGCACCTGGTGCGCGGCGACGTGATCGAGCTGCGGGCCGGTGACGCGGTCCCGGCCGACTGCCGGGTGGTGCGGGCGCAGGGGGTGGAGGCCGACGAGTCCAGCCTCACCGGCGAGTCGCTGCCGGTCGTGAAGACCGCCGCGCCGAGTGCGGCCCGGGCCGTCGCGGACCGGACGTCCATGCTCTACCAGGGGACGACGGTGGCGGCCGGTCACGCGCTCGCCGTGGTCGTCGCCACCGGGACCGCCACCGAGGCGGGCGGCGCGGCGGAGGCGGCCCCGCTGGAGGGGCCGCCGGAGAGCGGTGTGGAGCGGCGGCTGAAGGCCCTGGGCCGGTGGTTCCTGCCGATGTCCGTCGCCGCGGGGGTCGCCCTCCTCGCCGTAGAGATGCTGCGCAGGAGGCCGCTGGGCGCCGCCCTGGGGTCCGCGGTCAGCCTGTGCGTCGCCGCCGTACCCGAGGGGCTGCCCTTCGTCGCCACGGTCGCGGAGCTGGCCGCGGCCCGCCGGCTGTCCACCCGCGACACCCTCGTACGCAGCGCCTCCACCATCGAGGCGCTGGGCCGCACCGATGTGCTGTGCTTCGACAAGACCGGCACGCTCACCGAGGGCAGGATCAGCCTCCAGCAGGTGTCCGACGGGCTGGAGCGCCGTCCGCCCGACCGGCTCACCCCGGCGCTGCGCCGGATCCTCGCCACGGCCGCCCTGGCGGGTCCGCCGGGTCCCGCCGCTTCGCTCGCCCACCCCACCGACCGCGCCATCGCGTCCGGGGCCGAGCTGCTCGGTGCCGCCCCCGCCCGGGCCGCCGGGCTCCCCTCGGCCACCTGGGACCGGGTGACCGAGCTGCCGTTCGAGCCCGGCCGCGGCTTCCACGCCGTACTGGGGCGCTCCGGCCACCGGGCGCGGATCGTCGTCAAGGGCGCGCCCGAGGTCGTACTGGCCCGCTGCGACCGGATCCGCCGGGGCGGCGACAGCGAGCCCTTCGGCGACCGGCGGCGGGAGGAGATCGAGGCCGAGGTCGACCGGCTGGCCCGGCAGGGCCTGCGGGTCCTCGCCGTCGCCGAGCGCGTCCTGCCTCCGGACGCGCCGCGGGACGACACCGCGCTCGCCGATCTCGCGGACGTCAGCGACGAGAGCCTCGACCAACTGTGTCTGCTGGGCCTGCTGGGGCTCGCGGACCCGGTGCGGGCCACGGCGGCCGAGAGCGTGAACCGGCTGGCGGAGGCCGGGGTGCGCATCGTCATGGTCACCGGGGACCATCCCAGCACCGCCGCCGCGATCGCCAGGGAACTGCGGCCCGAGGAGGAACCGCGGCTGATGACCGGGGCGGAGCTGGACTCCCTCGACGACGCCGCGCTCGCGCGGACCCTGCCGCGCATCACCGTGTTCGCCCGGGTCACCCCGGCGCACAAGGTACGTATCGTCACCGCCCTGCGCGCGGCCGGCCGGGTCGTCGCCGTCACCGGTGACGGCGCCAACGACGCGCCCGCCATCCGGATCGCCGACGTCGGCATCGCCCTCGGGTCCCGGGCGACGCCGGCGGCCCGCTCCGCCGCCGACATGGTGGTCACCGACGACCGCATCGAGACCATCGTGGACGCCTTCGTCGAGGGCCGGGCCATGTGGGCCTCGGTGCGCAAGGCGCTGGGCATCCTGCTCGGCGGCAACGTCGGGGAGATCATCTTCACCCTGGCGACCAGTCTGCTCACCGGGCGCAGTGCGCTGAACGCACGCCAGCTCCTCCTGGTCAACCTGCTCACGGACATGCTGCCCGCCATGGCCATCGCCGCCCGGCCGCCGGTCGGTCACGCGGGGAAGCTGCTCGCGGAGGGGCCCGAGGCCTCGCTCGGCGCGGCCCTCACCCGACACATCCGGCTGCGTGCCATCATCACCACGGCGGCGGCGACCGCCGCCTGGGTGGCCGCCCGGGCGACCGGCACCCGGGGGCGCGCCGACACCGTCGCCCTGGTCGCCCTCGTGTCCTCCCAGCTGTTCCAGACGCTGGCGGACGCGGGCCGCGACCCGGTGGTCGCCGCGGCCGTGGTGGGTTCCCTGGTGGTGCTGGGCGTGGTCGTGACCGTGCCGGGGCTCAGCCACTTCTTCGGCAGCCGGCCCCTGGGTCCCGCGGGCTGGACGATCGCTCTGACGTCGGCCGTGGGCTCCGTCGTGCTGCCCGCCGTGGTGCAGGGCGCCGCGGGTTTCGCCACGCGGGAGGGGCAAGCGGAGGGGCAAGCGGAGGGGCGAATCGTACCGGAAAGGGAAAGTTCACCCCGAAGTCACTTTGGCGCCGCCTCCCGGAAGTCGTGAGACCGCACAAAGGAGCGGTACCAGCACGACGCACACGAAAGGCGGCTGGACATGCCGCACATCCTCGCCACTGTTCTGACCCAGGTGGCGGTCGCTCTCCTCGAGGCCGCCCTGATCCGCCTGTCCATCCAGCTCTGGAAGGCGCTCGTCGACAGCGGGCGGCCGGTGGCCGCTCACGTCTGACCCGGTATCGGGCACAACCCCTGCCCTTTTGCCGAAATTAGGTGGTTTGTCACGGCGCAGGGGTGGAAGCGTGGAGAGGGAAGGACACATCCACACGCTTCCCAGCAGGGGAGGACGGAGATGACTTCCCCGCAGACCCAGCCAGAACAACCACCGACCCAGGAACAGCGAGCCCAGACCGCGACGGCCCCGGCACAGGGGCAGACCACGGTGGCTCCCACACCCGCCCAGGCGCAGCAGCCGCCCGAGGCTCCCGCGGAGCGCCGCGAGGAGCAGGCACGGGGCCTGGAGCCCCCGGCGGTCGGCAAGGTGGTGCACCTGCACACCGCGCACCCGCGGGTTCCCATCCCCTACGTGACCCCGGGCGACCTGTTCAGCGGCGCCCGCAAGGGCGCTGGACTGCTTCCCTCGCCCCGCAAGATGGTCTACTACGGGATCCTCGGCGGCATGACCGTGGCCGGAGCCCTGCAGTGGCCGGTCGCCGTGGCCATCGGCGCCGCCACCGAAGTGGTCACCCGCGAGCAGGCGGCGCGGCAACGGGCCGAGCAGCAGCAGGAGGAGCAGCGCCGGCGACCGGAGACCGAGCCTTCCGCCCGGACGGAAACCACCCAGCCCACACAGCCCACCCAGCCCGCGCAGACAGCGACGGCATGAGCGACGCATGCACGTCGTGAACGCCGCTGGACCGGCCTGATGGGTGTGCCAGACCGGCTGCGGCTACGGCGGGCGGGTGGGACGGGGGCGCGGACAGCACCGCGCCCCCGCGGTCTCAGCCCTAGCCGCAGTGGATGCCGGGGTACCGGTTCCAATGGGAGGGGAACGCCGGGCTGAGTTTTGGCTCCCATGCAAGCAGGGCAAGCAGGGCAAGCTGACAGCCTTCGGCTGCGACGGACCGACGGCAACCTTTTCGGACCCCGCGACCACTGATGGGGCGGGAGCTCCCTCCATCGGAGCCTCACGCGAACGCGCGTTCTCCCGAACTACGTAAGGGCTCATCCGTGGCGTCGCCTTCTCACCGCCGTTCTCCCCGTCGTTCTCCCCGTCGCTCTCTCCGCAAGCGGCGCACCGTCCTCATCTCCGCCGGCGTGGCGGCCGTCGCGCTCGTCATATCCCTGGCCGTGGCTTTCCAACCCGACCGCGAGGACGATGACGGGAATGCGTCGGCCAGGTCCGTCGCCGACGCCCCGACGACCGCTCCTCCCACGACGCCAGGGCGGAAACCGTCCACGGCGCCCCCGACCCCGACGGCCCGCGCGACCACCCCGGCGGCCACCGCTACCGCCGCGGCGACGCGGCCATCGGCCCCTTCTACGACCACTCCGCAGACGGCTTCCGCCGCGGCACCGCTGGCGGGACGGATTCGGCCCGAAGTCGACCACCGAGGAGTCGCCACCGTCTACGACGCCGGGACCGGCGACGGTGCCTGCTCGTACGGCCCGAGCGACGACCTCATGATCGCGGCGATGAACCACACCGACTACGAGGTGTCCAAGGCGTGCGGGGCGTACGTGCTCGTCCGTGCGGCGGGCGGAGCCTCCGTCACGGTCCGGATCACCAACGAATGCCCACTGCCCTGCGCACCCGGGCAACTCGACCTCAGCGCGCAGGCCTTCGCCAAGCTGGCCGACCCGTCGCGCGGCCGGATCCCGATCACGTGGACCCTGCTGAGCCCCGGCACGCCCGACACGATCTCGATCCGGTACAAGACCGGGTCCAGCCGCTGGTGGTGCGGCGTCCAGGCGATCGGCCACCGGAACCCGCTGGCGCGGCTGGAGGTGCGCACCGGCAGCGGCTGGACCCGGCTGCCGCGTACCGAGTACAACTACTTCCTCTCCGAGCAGGGCAGCGGGTGTGGCGGCGCGATCAGGATCACCGACATCTACGGAGAACAACTGACGGTCGACGGGATCGCGCTACGGCCGGACGTCGTACAGCCGACCCGCGTCCAGTTCGCCGAACACTGACCCCGCCGCATGCTCAGTGCGTTTGGCGGAGCCCCGCGATGAGGAGCTCGACCAGTCGACGTGCGTCGTAACGGGGATCACTGTCCGCGCCGGCGGCGTCCGGTGCGGCGAGTGGGGGCACCTCCCACGCCCTTGAGGCAGTGGGGGAGCGTGCCAGGCGTCGCGACGGGGTGAATGTCGAATGTCGGGGCACTGCGTAGCGCGCGTGGGCGCCCACCCGCTCGGCGTGTCCACGTGTCTGTCGGCTCTTACCTGCCGCTCTTACCTGCCGCGCGAGGTCAGGCGTTTGACCTCCTGGGCGGCTTCGTGTGCCGCCTGTTCGGCCCGGGCCAGGGCGTCGGCGGCCGTATGACGGCGTTTCTCGGCTTCCCGCTGTTCCTGGTCGGCGCGCTGGAGTGCCTCGCGGGCCTGCCGCAGCTGCTGCTCGGCCGCGGACACCTGCTGACGGGCCTGGTCGTAGCCCTCCCGTGCCCGCCGCAGCGACGTGTCGGCGTCCGCTTGTTCGGCGCGCCGGTCGCGGAGGCGCTGCTGGGCGGCCTTGGCTTCCCTGCGGGCCTGATCGAGCTGCTGCTGCTTCTGGCGGCGGCGCTCGGCGAGTTCGTCCTTCGCCTGCGTCCGCGACGGGGGCGGAGGGGCCGGCCTGGGGGGCTTGTGCGGTGGGCCGGCTGTCGCGGCGGTGCCGGATGCGAAGGCCGAGGGCGGAGTGAGGGCGTTCTCCAGACGGCCGGTGGCCCAGCGGTCTGCCGCGTCCTGGTCGGCGAGCACGGCACGCAGCGTGGACTCGACGTCCTGCTGCGCCATGTCCGACAGCCGATGCCCGGCCTCACGAGCGAGCTGCGCGGCCTGCCGGGACAGGCCGGAGACGATACGTCGGCGCTGCTCGGACAGCTCCTTGATCCCGCCGGCGTCCAGGGTTCGGTAGGCCTCGCGCAGCGCCCGGCCCAGCTGCAGGAACTGCTCGCTCTCATCCGGTCGCGAGCGCAGCAGCAGGTTCGCCGCCCAGGCCGCGAGCGTGGGGCGGCGGGCGGCATGGATCCGGCGGGCATCCTCCACCCGGCCGGCCGTCCGTGCCTCGGCCGCCAGCTCCTCACGACGGGAGACGAAGGCGGGCGGGGGCGTGGCGTAGAGCTCGTCGAGAACCGCGTCCACATCGGGCACTACCAGAAGCTACCCGAGAATGCACCCAATATCGGCATATCGCACCCACAAGAACAAAAAGGGAGGGAAACCGAGGCTCGCCCGGCGCGCATTCATTCAGGCCGCCTGCGGATCACGGGCTCATTCGCAGGTGATCTCGTCACGCGGGACGTAGTGGGTGCGGAACGGCTCCCGCTTCACTTCCCGGCCGTCGTTGTAGAAGACCCGCTCGACGGTGACGTCGAAGCCCTCGAGCGGGGTTTGCGGGACGCACTCCTCGTCGGTGCTCACCTTCTCCGCCGGCTCCTTCACCTGGGTGCGCGGACCCTTGACCGACTTGATCTCGTCGTACTTCTCGGTGCCGAGGAAGGTGATGGTCACGGAGGTGTCGGTGGACTCTGCCTGCATGTAGATGGCGTTGCCGGAGTCGTTGGTGAACCTGAGATCGAGGCTGCCCCAGGCGACCGTCGCCTCGCGGCCCTCCGGGTAACGCTCGATGTAGAAGGAGTGGGCGCCGTACTCCACGGGCTTCACCCCGGCGAAGAACATCGCGTTGAAGACGGTCGTGGCCACGGCGGAGACACCCCCGCCGGACGCCTTGGTGAACTGGTCGTTGAGGATGATGATGCCCTCGACGAAGCCGTTGGCCTCGGTCCGCTCGCCGACGGTCCGGTTGAAGCTCCAGGTCTCGTTCGGCATGACGACGGAGCCGTTGATGAGTTCCACGGCCCGGCCGACGTTCGTCGAGCGGTATGGGGCCGGTTCGAAGGTGACGGTGAAGGAGGACAACTTCTCCGTCAGCCCCAGCCGCGCGGCGTTCTCGCGGGTCACTTCCGGCTGGGTCTTGCGCGTGGCCACTTCGCCGGTGCGGTCGGCGCCCGACTTGGTGAGCAGCGGCATCACGGCCTTGCTCAGCGCCTTGTCGGTGACCTCCTGGCCGATTCTGCCGTCGGCGGCCACTGCGACCTTGTCGCCGTCGAGCCGCAGCGTGGCGTTTTCGGCCCTGCCGACGACATCGGCCAGGGGGCGGGCCACCGCGGGGTCGGCGAGCAGTCCCTTGCCGTCCAGCTTCGGTATCAGCCTGCCCTTGTCGTCCGGCCGCATCGCCAGGTATGCGCTCAGGACGGTCTGGTCGACCGTGAACCGCCTGCCGCCCGCAGTGAGCGTGATGGGCGCCGACACGGCCGGCCGCGCGAACTCGCGCACCGCCCGCCGTACCTCTTCCGCCGTGACCTTCGGCTTGGTCTCGCGGGCGGGCAGGGCCGTGACCGAGTCCGCCTCGCCGCGCAGGAAGGAGGTGCGCAGGGTGCCCACCGCGGCGTCCACGTCCAACGCGTGCCCGCTGCGCGGAGCGACCTGCTCGACGTGGCCGTCGGTGAAGGTGATCGCGCCGTCGCGGACCTTTTGATCAAGTGTCTTCGACAGCTTCCCGAGGGCGGCGCGGGTCTTGTCCTCGTCGACGCGTACGACCGGCTCGATGTCACCGCCCGAGCGGAAGAGCCCGCCGATCGCGCTGAACGGATCAGCGCCGGTGCGCGCCGCGCGGTCGACGGTCTGCCGGGCGTCGAAGCTGAGTCCGGCCTGCTGCGGATCGACCGCACCTCTGCGGTCGCCGACCGTCACGGCCAGATCCCGTGAACCGGACGCCGCCAGGTGCTTCTCCAGCTTCCGGGTGGCCTCCGCACGGCTCAGACCCCCGATGTCCACACCGCGCACGGTCGTACCCGCGTCGATCTCACCGCCCGTGAGCAGCAGACCGGCGAGATACAGACCGCCGACGCCGACGGTCAGCGCACCGCCGACCAGGGCGAGGGGCGGAACGGAGGCAATGCGGGAGCGCATGAGTCTCCAGGATGATCGAAAGGAAGGACGGTGCATCCGATGACGCGGCACTGTGTGCGGGGCAGCACACCAAGCTACCCACAATCGGGCGGTGAAGGTGTACGTCTCACGTCACGCCAGGCGCAGCGCAGCCGACACCGACACGGTCGCCGACCGCGTACATGATCTGCTGGGCGGTGCTTCAGGTGCGAGGAACGTGTCATGGCGTCATGTTCTTGTCGGTTAGTTCGGTGGAGGCGGGGCTGTCAAGCGTTGTGCCGGGGAGCGGCTTCGGGGGTGCGCCAGGGCCTCCACCACGCCCCCGCACCCCTTACGCCCTGCTCATGGCCCGCTGCACCCGGCCTGCAACACTGGGCCGCATGGCACGCGAGCGGCAGAACGGCAACGGCGGCAACGGCGGCAACGGCAGCAACGAACTGGGAACCTTCCTGCGGGCTCGCCGCACCCGGGTGACCCCCGAGGAGGCCGGACTGCCGGCCGGCCCCGGACCGCGGCGCACTCCCGGGCTGCGCCGTGAGGAGCTGGCCACGCTCGCCGGGGTCAGCGTCGATTACTACGTACGCCTGGAGCGCGGCAAGGAGAGCAACCCCAGCCCCTCCGTCGTCGACGCCCTCGCCCGGGCCCTGCGCCTGCACCCGGCCGAGCACAAGCACCTGCGCGAGCTCGTCGCCCAGGCCGCGGGCAGCGCACCCGTGGAGTCCGGTTCCCTGTCCACCCGGGCCGTCCCGCCCGGGACCGAGCTGATGCTGGAGAACCTCCGGCCCTACCCGGCGTACGTGGTCGGGCGCACCATGGACATCCTCGCCTGCAACCCCAGCGGGCTGCGGCTGTTCGCCGGGATGGCGGACTGGCCGGCGAAGCAGCGCAACGTGGTGCGCTACGTCTTCCTCCACCCCAACGCGACGACGCTGTTCGACGACTGGGACGAGCAACTCCGTGCCGCCGTGGGCCGCTTGCGCGCACTGCACAGCCTGGAGCCCGACGCCCCGGACCTGGCCGAACTCGTCGACGAACTCCTCAAGAAAAGCCCGGGGTTCACCGACCTGTGGGAGCGTTACGACGTGCGCTGGCACACCCACGGCACCAAGACCTTCCACCACCCCGAGGTCGGCGACCTCACGCCCGGCTACCAGTCCATGCAGCTCGAAGGCACCCCCGGGCACCGGTTCATCGCCTACTACGCCGAACCCGGCACCCCCGACCACGACAAGCTGGTCCTCCTCGACATGTCGGGGGTCGAGCAGACGGTCAGGGCTGGATGAGGACCTTGAGCGCCGTCCGGTCGGCCATCGCTCCGTAGCCGTCCGGTACGTCGTCGAAGCCGACCGTGCGGTCGAACACCCGGCCCGGCTCGACCTTCCCCTCCAGCACGTCCGGGAGAAGTTCCTCGATGTAGGCCCGGGCCGGAGCGGCGCCACCGGTGACGGTGAGGTTCTTCATGATCGTGTCCATGCCGAGCGGGACTTCGGTGTACTGCGGCACGCCGAGGCGGCTGATGACACCGCCGTCGCGGACGATGCCGAGGGCGGTGTGCATCGACTGCTCGGCGCCGACGGCCTCCACGACCGCCTGCGTGCCGTCGCCGCCGGTCAACTCCCGTACGCGCTCGATGCCTTCCTCGCCGCGCTCGGGGACGACATCGGTGGCGCCGAACTCGCGGCCGAGGTCGGTGCGGTCCTTGTGCCGGCCCATCAGGATGATCTGCTCGGCGCCGAGCCGCTTGGCGGCCAGTACGGCACACAGGCCGACCGCGCCGTCGCCGATGACCGTCACCGACTTGCCCGGGCCGACCCGGGAGGTCACCACGCCGTGGTGGCCGGTGCAGTACACGTCGGAGAGCGTGAGCAGGGAGGGCAGCAGCGCGGAGTCCGCACCGACGGGCAGCCTCACCAGCGTGCCCTCGGCCTGCGGCACGCGC
The DNA here is from genome assembly GCF_002291145.1 of Streptomyces sp. SA15. Taxonomy (GTDB): domain Bacteria; phylum Actinomycetota; class Actinomycetes; order Streptomycetales; family Streptomycetaceae; genus Streptomyces. Next base: position 4,668 of record NZ_NTGE01000198.1, on the reverse strand, counting down.
ACGGCCTCGCCCTGGCCGCCGTCCACACCGTTCAGGCCCCACTGGCCGCCGTGGCGGCAGGAGGTGTGCAGGCCCTCGCCGCAGAAGTCGCAGCTGTTGTCGGCCCACAAGAACGGCGCCACCACCAGGTCACCGCGCTGCAGTCCGGACACCTCTGAGCCGACATCCTCGACGACGCCCAGGAACTCGTGTCCCATACGGCGCCCCTGCGGGGTGGCGGGCATCTGGGTGTACGGCCACAGGTCGCTGCCGCAGATGCAGGAGGCCGTCACGCGTACGACGGCGTCGGTGGGGTTCTGGATCTTCGGGTCGGGGACGTTCTCGACGCGGACGTCGCCGGCGCCGTACATCACTGTTGCTCGCATGGTGTTTCTCCTGTTGCTCAGTGGGTCGTTCAGTGAGCGGGGGTGCGCGGGGCGCGGTACTGCTCGTCGGTGACCTTCTCCAGCCACGTCGTCTCGGGACCGCCGTCGCCGCGGCCCTCCCACAGGGCGAGGTGACCTCGTCGGCGGTCGCCTTGACCTCGTCGGCGACGCACGCGGCAGGGAAACGGCGCTTCCCGCCGCCTCCACTCTCCGCGTCCGAGGCTCGCGGTGGCAGGCCGCGCTGTGCCGGGGAGTGCTGTTCGGGGGAGTGACAGGGCCCCCCAGACGCCTCCCGCGCAGGTCACGGCGTGGTGACACTGAAGTAAATGACACGTGAGCACACCGCCGACGGCGGCACCGAGCTGGGGCGCTTCCTGCGCGCCCGCCGCGCCCGGGTGACCCCCGCCGAGGCCGGGCTCGCGGTCGGCTCCGGGGTACGGCGCACGCCGGGGCTGCGCCGCGAAGAACTGGCCACCCTCGCCGGAATCAGCATCGACTACTACACCCGCCTGGAACGCGGCAAGGAGACCCGCCCCAGCCCGTCCGTCGTCGACGCCCTCGCCCGGCCCTGCGCCTGGAGGACGACGAGCACGAGCATCTGCGCAGCCTCGCGGCGCGCGCCGCCCGCAGCGCCCCCGAACCCCCGGCCGCCCCGTCACGGACGGTGCGCCCCGGCGTGAAACTGCTGCTCGAGGGCATGCGCCCGTACCCCTCCCACGTGGTCAGCCGTACCAACGACCTGCTCGCCCACAACCCGAGCGGGCTGCGCCTGTTCGCGGGTATCGAGGACTGGTCGGCCAAGGACCGCAACGTCGCCCGCTACGTCTTCCTCCACCCCGCCGCACGCGACCTGTTCGACGACTGGCACAACCAGGTCCGCGGCTGCGTCGCCCGGCTCAGGGCGCTCGCGGGCACCTACCCCGACGCCCCCGACCTGACCCGGCTCGCCGGTGAACTCCTCCTCAAGAGCCCCGACTTCGCCCGCCTGTGGGAACGCTACGACGTCAAGGGCCGCAGCCGCGGCCGCAAGACCTTCCACCACCCCGAGGTCGGCGACCTCACCCTCGGCTACCAGTCCATGGGACTGGACGGCACCCCCGGCCACCGTCTGATCACGTACTACGCCGAGCGGGACACACCCGAGTACGACGCCCTGGTCCTCCTCGACATGCTGGGCTCCCAGCCCTCACCGCCCAGGCCGACGCAGACGGACCACTCGTCGCCCACGGCCCAGGACGAAGCTGCACCACACCCACCGGAGCCTGAGCTACAAGGCTTCCCACCTGCCCACAGGGGACGCGACCCGCGTGTGCGATCGCTCATGCGCAGGACCACGCCGAAATCCCCTGCAGGGCGGCCAGGCGTTTGGCCACCGTGATCTGTTCCCTGCGGGTGGCCAGGTCCGCACGCGGGGCGTATTTGAGTCCGCCTGCCGCGGCCCAGCTGGATTGCATGAACTGCAGGCCGCCGTAGTGGCCGTTACCGGTGTTCGCCTTCCAGTTACCGCCGGACTCGCACTCAGCGATGGCGTCCCAGTCAGGCCCGGCCTGAGCGGACGGCAGGGCCTCCGCTGTGGCTGTGAAACCCAGTATCACCGCGGTCGTCAAGACTACGAGTGCTGTAGCGGCCCTGCGGCGGCGACAGCTGTCAACGTTGCTCAGATCGGCTTTCTGTGACGAGATCATGTGCATACTGTTACATTAAGTTACAGAAAGTGGCTAACTGGCACGTGGGCTGGTACGCCAAAAGAGGTGGAATCAGCTACTCGCCGGCGCGCGCCATGAGCAGCAGCAGGGCGATCGCGCAACAGGTCGTCGTAGGTGTGCTGACCAGGAGCAGGCCGGCGGGACGCAGCACGCGGCGCGTCTCGGCCAGGGCAGCGTGCACATCCTGCTCCGTCAGACGGTGGGGCAGCGAGTTGTCGGCGCAGACGACGGTGTCGAACAGGCCGTCGGGAAACGGGAGGCGCCGCATGTCGGCTGCGGCCGTGCGCAGCGTCAGGCTCCGGCGCGCGGCCTCACGGGCGGCGCGGGCGGCGGCGCGGGGGCTGGTGCGTCTCGGCTGCCGACGAGGAGCAGGACGGGGGCTGCGACGTGCTGCAGGGCGTCGCCGGCCAGGTCCGGCAACGATCGGGCCGGTCGGCCTCGGGCCTGGTCGGCCTCGTCCCCGGCGGTCAGATCGGCTGTGGGTGGCCGAAGAGCAGGTCGTAGCCCGGCGGGAGCTGGAGCAGAATCCGCTGGGTCAACTCTTCGCCCGCGGTGTCGGCCACGACGCTGAGCACGGCGCTGACGTCCCAGGTTGCGGTCTTCTCGGTGGCGCCTTCGATCCAGGCCGCGGTCGCCCGGATGAACCGTTCGGGCGAGAGCGGTTCATGTGCCTGGAGAGGGTTGAGCAGGATGCCCGCCAGCGTCTCGGGGAGCCGGGCGGCCAGCTCCTGGCGCACTTCGCCCACCAGATGGGCGCCGAGCAGAGCGAGGACTGCCCGGGAGACGCGCTCCGCCTCCGCCTGTGTGGGGTACTCGCCGCGTTCTTGGACGGCGGACAGGAAAGCGTCCCAGTCCGTGCGCATGATGTCCTCCCGAACGGACGGTCACGGCTGCGAAAGGGTTCGCTGCCCGGCGGGAGCCCCATGCCCGGGCACCCACCGGTGGCTGCGGGGTTCAGAGGCTGATCTGCTGGGAGGCGGCGTCGTCCCGGCATCGCCGCGGTGCCCAGCACCTGACGGTGCACACGGCGACAACTCCTGTATACAACGCCATCAGAGATGTCGCCAAGCAGCGGCTCAAGTCCTCCGCTCAGGCTGATCGCCGCCGCGGTCAGTCGGCTGGACCCGATGGTGCCGACAACGGTGCCCCGGTCCCCCACCTTCTGGCGCATGCCTCGACGCGTGAACCTGGGTGCAGCATGCGACATGACCTCTCCATTAGCGTGGACCACAGCAGGACACCGCGGCGAAGGGACAATCCCATGCGGGTCGGAGTACTGACCGGTGGCCGTGACTGCCCCGGTCTCAACGCCGTCATCCGCGGCATCGTCCGCAAGGGCGTGCAGGAGTACGGCTACGAGTTCGTCGGCCTCCGGGACGGCTGGCTCGGTGCACTGCAGGGCGACACAGTCCCTCTCGACATCCCCACCGTGCGCGGCATCCTGCCCCGCGGCGGTACCATCCTCGGCTCCTCGCGCACCGATCCGTTCAGGCAGGAGGACGGCGCCCGCCGCATCAAGGACACGCTCGCCCAGCGGGAGATCGACGGGCTCGTCGTGATCGGCGGCGCGGACACCCTGGGCGTGGCCGCGCGCCTGTGGCAGGAGTACGGCGTGCCGTGCGTCGGCGTACCGAAGACGATCGACAACGACATGTCCGCCACGGACAGCACCCTCGGCTTCGACACCGCGGTCAACACCGCCACGGCGGCGATCGACCGGCTGCACACCACCGCCGAGTCCCACATGCGCGTGCTCGTCGTCGAGGTGATGGGGCGGAACGCCGGCTGGATCGCGGTGCACTCGGGCCTGGCCGGCGGCGCGAACGTCATCCTCATCCCCGAGCAGCCCTTCGACCTCGACCAGGTGTGCGCCTGGGTGACGTCCCGCTTCCGGGCCTCCTACGCCCCGATCGTGGTCGTCGCCGAGGGAGCCCGGCCGAAGGAGGACGACCTGGCGTTCAGGACCGACTCGCCGGCCTCTCCCGGACCGGTGCACCTCTCCGGCGTAGGCGAGTGGCTCGCCAGGGAGATCGAGAAGCGCACCGGCAAGGAGGCCCGTACCACGGTCCTAGGGCACGTCCAGCGAGGCGGCTCGCCCACCCCCTTCGACCGCTGGCTGGCCACCCGCTTCGGCCTGCACGCCATCGACTGCGTGCGCGAAGGCGACTTCGGCATGATGGTCGCCCTGCGCGGCACCGACATCGTCCGTGTCCCGATCGCTCGGGCCACGGCCAAGCTGAAGACGGTGGACCCGAGGCTGTACGAGGAAGTCGGGGTGTTCTTCGGCTGAGCGGCCGACGCGACGACGCCGGCTTTCGGCACACCTGCCCACCTCGCGCGGGTGTGTCTGGCGGGCGGCAAGATGCGGAAGTGGTCATTTGCGGTCAATGTGGGACAAAGGTCGTGGCCGGTCACCGGCCGATCCTTGCTGAGCATCGGACTAGCCGAAGGAAACGCGATGATCGTAGGTTCAGACATGCTCGTTCCGGCACTGCGTGAGGTCCGCAAGGCTGAAGTCGCGCTTGCCGACCGCTTCAAAGCCCACCTCGCAGGAACGCCCGCCGGGGAGTACCGGGAGCTCCTGGAGCGCCGTGCCG
>NZ_NTGE01000076.1 GCF_002291145.1 Streptomyces sp. SA15 | reverse complement strand
GCCTGGAGCGGGCCGCCCGGCGCGGCGGCGCGGCCGGCCGCAACGCCGACCGCGATCTCGACGCCGTCTGCGCCCTGTTCGCGACCGCGGCCCGCGCAGAGGAACGCACCGGCGGCCGGGGCGCCCTGAACTTCCTGGAGGAGATCGACGCCGAGGACATCGCCGCCGACACGCTCACCCGGCGGGCCGTACGCCCCGAAGCCGTCCGCCTGATGACCGCGCACCGCTCCAAGGGGCTTCAGTGGCGCCTGGTCGTCGTGGCCGGCGTCCAGGAGGGCCTGTGGCCGGACCTGCGCCGCCGCGGCTCCCTCCTGGAAGCGGACCGCATCGGCCGCGACGGACTGGCCGAACCGCTCACCCCGGGGGCGCTGCTCGCCGAGGAGCGCCGCCTGTTCTACGTGGCCGCCACGCGCGCGCGTGAACGTCTCGTCGTCACCGCGGTCAAGGCACCCGCCGACGACGGTGACCAGCCCTCCCGCTTCCTCACCGAACTCGGTGTCGAGCCGAAGGACGTCACGGGCCGCCCCCGCCGCCCGCTGTCCGTCGCGGCGCTCGTCGCCGAACTCCGCGCCACCACGGTCGACCCCCGGGTGTCGGACACCCTCAGGGAGGCAGCCGCCCGCCGACTGGCCCGGCTCGCCGCCCTCGCCGACGAGGACGGCCGCCCTCTGGTGCCGTCCGCCCACCCCTACCGGTGGTGGGGCATGTTCGAGCCGACCGAGAGCAAGGTGCCGCTGCGCGACCGCGACCAGCCCGTCGTGCTGTCCGGCAGCGCCCTGGACCAACTCGCCAACACCTGCGCCCTGCAGTGGTTCCTGGGCCGCGAGGTCAAGGCCGACGCGCCCGCGACGGCCGCCCAGGGCTTCGGCAACGTCGTGCACGTCCTCGCCGACGAGGTCGCCTCCGGACACACCCCGGCCGACCTCGCCGTCCTCATGGAGCGCCTCGACTCCGTGTGGAACGCGCTCGCCTTCGACGCGCCGTGGAAGTCGGCACAGGAGAAGGACAACGCGCGCGTGGCGCTCGAACGCTTCCTCAAGTGGCACGTCATGGACCGCACGGGGCGGACGCCGGTCGCCAGCGAGCACGACTTCGACGTCAGCCTCGAAGCGGGTGACTACGAGGTGCGCATCCGCGGCCAGATGGACCGCGTGGAGGCCGACGGCGAGGGCCGCGCCTACGTCGTCGACTTCAAGACAGGCAAGCAGGCTCCGAGTGCCAAGGAAGTGGAGCGCCACCCCCAGCTCGCGGTCTACCAGCTCGCCGTCCGCGAGGGCGCCGTCGACGAGGCCTTCGACGGGGCGCGTCCCGAGCCGGGCGGCGCGGAACTCGTCCAGCTGCGGCAGGGCGCCGCCAAGCGCGACGGTGGCGAGACGCTGCCCAAGGTGCAGGCTCAGGAGCCGCTGGAGGGGGAGTGGGTGGGCGAGTTGCTGGCCACGGCCGCCGGCAAGGTCCTCGACGAACGGTTCTCGCCGAGCGCCGGCCAGCACTGCACACACTGCGCGTTCCGGGCCTCGTGCAGCGCGCGGCCCGAGGGACGGCACGTGGTCGAGTAGCGCACGTGATCCCTCGCTCTCCTTGTGATTTACCGCACCACACGTGCTGACCTGCGCTTCTCCTGGCCCTGAGGGCGATGCGGCCTCCGCTGTCAGTGACCGCCGCTAGCCTCTGCGACATGCCCGCCCGTATCACCGATCCCGATCAGCTCAAGGAGCTCCTCGGTATCCCGTTCACCCCGGAGCAGACGGCCTGCATCACCGCGCCGCCCGCCCCGCAGGTGATCGTGGCCGGAGCCGGCTCGGGCAAGACGACGGTGATGGCGGCACGCGTGGTGTGGCTGGTCGGCACCGGCCAGGTCGCCCCCGAACAGGTCCTCGGCCTCACCTTCACCAACAAGGCCGCCGGGGAGCTCGCCGAGCGCGTCCGCAAGGCGCTGATCAAGGCAGGCGTCACCGACCCCGACGTCATCGACCCGGACAACCCGCCGGGCGAGCCGATGATCTCGACGTACCACGCCTTCGCGGGCCGCCTCCTGACCGATCATGGCCTGCGCATCGGACTGGAGCCGAGCTCCCGGCTGCTCGCCGACGCCACCCGCTACCAACTCGCCGCGCGCGTGCTGCGCGAGGCGCCCGGGCCCTACCCGGCGCTGACCCGCTCCTTCGCCGACCTCGTCAGCGACCTCCTGGCGCTCGACGCCGAGCTCGCCGAACACCTCGTACGGCCGGAGGACCTGCGCGCCTACGATGCCGAGCTGCTGAGCGCCCTGGAGGGCGCCAAACTCACCAACGCCGACCTGCGCAAGATCCCCGAGACCGCCGCCGCCCGCCGGGAACTCGCCGACCTGGTGGTCCGCTACCGCACCGCCAAGCGGGAACGCGACCTGCTCGACTTCGGCGACCAGATCGCCCTGTCCGCCCAGCTCGCCCGGATCCCCGAAGTGGGCCGGATCCTGCGCGACGAGTTCCGCGTGGTGCTCCTCGACGAGTACCAGGACACGTCCGTGGCCCAACGCATCCTTCTCGCGGGCCTGTTCGGCGGCGGCACCGGCCACCCCGTGACCGCCGTCGGCGACCCCTGCCAGGCGATCTACGGCTGGCGCGGTGCATCCGTCGCCAACCTCGACGACTTTCCCGAGCACTTCGCCCACGGCGACGGCCGTCCCGCCACCCGCCAGTCCCTCAGCGAGAACCGCCGCAGCGGCGGCCGCCTCCTGGACCTCGCCAACGGCCTCGCCGAGCCCCTGCGCGCCCTGCACGCGGGCGTGGAGGCCCTCCGCCCGGCCCCCGGCGCCGAAGGTGACGGACTGGTCCGTTGCGCCCTGCTGCGCACCCAGGCCGAGGAGATCGACTGGATCGCCGACTCCCTCGCCCATCTCGTACGGACCGGGAAGGCGCCCGGCGAGATCGCCGTCCTGTGCCGTACGGCCACCGACTTCGCCGAGATCCAGGGCGCGCTCGTCGCGCGGGACGTCCCCGTCGAGGTGGTCGGCCTCTCCGGACTGCTGCACCTGCCCGAGGTCGCCGACCTCGTCGCCGTCTGCGAGGTCCTCCAGGACCCCGGCGCCAACGCCTCCCTCGTCCGCCTGCTGACCGGCCCCCGCTGGCGCATCGGCGCGCGCGACCTCGCCCTCCTGGGGCGCCGCGCCCGGCTGCTCGTCTCCCACGCGCGCGTGGACGGGGACGACGATCCCGACCGCCGGCTGGCCGAGGCGGTCGAGGGGGTCGACCCGTCCGAGGTGATCTCGCTCGCGGACGCCCTGGACACGTTCCTGGAGACCCCGCTGGACGGCGACGGCGACGACGGGCTGCCCTTCTCACCGGACGCGCGCGTGCGGTTCGCGCGGCTGGCCACCGAACTGCGCGAGCTGCGCCGCTGTCTGGCCGACCCCCTGATGGACGTCCTGCATCGCGTCCTGTCCGTCACCGGCCTGGAGGTGGAACTGTCGGCGTCCCCGCACGCCCTGGCCGCCCGCCGCCGCGAGACCCTGTCGAACTTCCTGGACGTCGCCGCCTCGTTCGCCGCCGGCGACAACGAGGCCACCCTGCTGGCCTTCCTCGGCTTCCTGCGCACCGCCGCCCAGTACGAGAAGGGCCTCGACAACGCCCTCCCCGGCGGCGAGAACACCGTGAAGGTACTCACCGCGCACAAGTCCAAGGGCCTGGAGTGGGACGTCTTGGCCGTCCCCGGCCTGGTCACCGGGACCTTCCCCAGCGACCGGGGCCGCGAGAAGTGGACCGCCCAGGGCAAGGTGCTGCCGCACGCACTGCGCGGCGACACAGAAACTCTCCCCGATGTGGCGTCCTGGGACTCACGGGGCCTGAAGGCCTTCCACGAGGAGATGAAGGAGCACCAGCACACCGAGGAACTCCGCCTCGGCTACGTCACCTTCACCCGCCCCCGCTCCCTCCTCCTCGGCTCCGGCCACTGGTGGGGCCCCACCCAGAAGAAGCCCCGAGGCCCGTCCGACTTCCTTCAGGCCCTGTACGCCCACTGCACGGCCGGACACGGCGAGATCGAGGCCTGGGCCGACGAGCCCGCCGAGGACGAGGAGAACCCGGCCCTGCACCAAGCGGCCGCCGACCAGGTGTGGCCCCTGCCCCTGGACGACGCGGCCCTGGCCCGCCGCCGGGCCGCCGCCGCGACCGTCCTGGCCCACCTCGACGCCCTCGCCTCCCACGAGGACAGCCACCCCGCGGCCACGCACGACCCGGACACCTTCGACGACCCGGACTGGCCGGCGCCACCCGAGGACGACGAAGCCCCCTACGACGCCGCCTACGCCGAAGCCTTCTACGAGGAGGCCTCCGACGAGGACCCCTACTTCGACATCGACGAGGCCCCGGCCGACTGGGACGCACGGGACCCGGACCACCCGACCGTCCCACACCAGGCGGCGGCCCGGGACATCCCCGACCACTCCGATACGCCGGCGAGCGCACGCCCCCACCCCACGGAACCCGAGAGCGCGCCCCTCACTCCGGAGGAGGCCCGCACCATCGCTTCCTGGGACCGCGACCTCGACGCCCTCACCGGCGAGCTCCTGCGCGCCCGAGAGAGCACCACCGACGTACCCCTGCCGGCGTCGCTGACCGCGTCCCAGCTGCTGCGTCTGGCCGCAGACCCGGACGGCTTCGCCCAGGAGCTGGCCCGCCCCATGCCCCGCCCGCCGCAGCCCGCCGCGCGTCGCGGCACCCGCTTCCACGCCTGGGTCGAGGCCCGTTTCGAAGAGCTGACGTTGCCCATGCTGGACCCGGAGGAACTGCCCGGAGCCGAGGCTGAGATCTCCGACGAACGGGATCTGGAAGCCCTCAAGGACGCCTTCGAGCGCACGGAATACGCCCGCCGCATGCCCCACCGCGTCGAGGCCCCCTTCCAGCTTGCGATCGCCGGCCGCGTGGTCCGGGGCCGCATAGACGCCGTCTACAAGGAGGGCTACGGCGAGACAGCGACGTACGAGATCGTCGACTGGAAGACCAACCGCACCCGCACCGCCGATCCGCTCCAGCTCGCGGTCTACCGGCTCGCCTGGGCCGAGCAACAGGGCGTGCCCCTGGAGTCGGTCAAGGCCGCGTTCCTCTATGTCCGCAGCGGCGAGGTCGTACGGCCGGACGACCTGCCCGACCGCGCGGCGCTGGAGCGGCTCCTGCTGGACGAGCCGAGGGGTGAGGAACCGCACGACGAGGATGTCGGTGCGGGCCGATAGGCTCGTGACCATGAGCCAGCCCGTTGACAGTGCCGTCAGCGCCGTCCGTACGTACATCGCGCAGCACCGTGCCGCCTTCCTCGACGACCTCGCAGAGTGGCTGCGGATCCCCTCCGTGTCGGCCCAGCCCGACCACGCGCCCGATGTACGCCGCAGCGCGGACTGGCTCGCCGCCAAGCTACGGGAGACCGGCTTCCCGACCACCGAGGTCTGGGAGACGCCGGGTGCCCCGGCCGTCTTCGCCGAGTGGCCTTCCGACGACCCACGGGCGCCCACGGTTGTCGTCTACGGCCACCACGACGTGCAGCCCGCCGCCCGTGAGGACGGCTGGGACAGCGACCCCTTCGAGCCGGTCGTCCGCGAAAACCGCCTCTACGCGCGCGGTGCGGCCGACGACAAGGGCCAGGTGTTCTTCCACACACTCGGCGTCCGCGCCCACCTCGCCACCACCGGCCGCACCGCGCCGGCCGTGCACCTGAAGCTGCTGATCGAGGGCGAGGAGGAGTCCGGCTCGCCGCATTTCCGGGCGCTCGCGGAGCAGCACTCGGCCAGGCTCGCCGCCGACGCCGTGATCGTCTCCGACACCGGAATGTGGTCCGAGGACGTCCCCACGGTGTGCACCGGCATGCGCGGCCTCGTGGAGTGCGAGATCCGGCTGTTCGGCCCCGACCAGGACATCCACTCCGGCTCCTTCGGCGGCGCCGTCCCCAACCCGGCCACCGCCGCCGCCCGCCTGGTCGCCGCCCTGCACGACGAGCACGCGCGCGTGGCGATCCCCGGCTTCTACGACGGCATCGTCGAACTCACCGACCGCGAGCGCGCACTCTTCGCCGAACTGCCCTTCGACGAGCAGCAGTGGCTGAGCACGGCCAAGTCGTACGGCACCCACGGAGAGGCCGGGCACACCACCCTGGAGCGCATTTGGGCCCGCCCGACCGCCGAGGTCAACGGCATCAGCGGTGGCTACCAAGGCCCCGGCAGCAAGACGATCATCCCGTCGTCGGCGATGGTGAAGCTCTCCTTCCGGCTGGTCGCCGGCCAGGACCCCGACCACGTAGAGAAGGCCGTTCGCGAATGGGCCGCCGAGCAGCTGTCCGCCGGGATCCGGCACGAGATCACCTTCACCGGGTCCACGCGCCCGTGCCTGACCCCCCTGGACCACCCGGCCCTGCAGTCGGTCGTCCGCGCCATGGGCCGCGCCTTCGACCAGCCCGTCCGCTTCACGCGTGAGGGCGGCTCGGGACCGGCCGCCGACCTCCAGGAAGTCCTCGGCACACCCGTGCTCTTCCTGGGCATCTCCGTCCCGTCCGACGGCTGGCACGCCCCGAACGAGAAGGTCGAACTCGATCTGCTCCTCAAAGGCGTCGAAATCACCGCATACCTGTGGGCCGACCTCGGCGAGTACTGGCGCCATGCGCCTTGACCGTCCAGCGCCGCCGGACCGGAATCGCACGCGGGCACACTGGAAGAACCGCCCCGCGCCGCGGGGCCCCGCCGGACCCGGTCGCCTCCCGCCGCCCATCCCGCTGAACCACCCGCCGAAACACACTTTCCACCGGGGGAGTTGGAAGCACCCGTGACCACCTGGACCGACCACACCGCCGACCGCCCCATCTCGCTCACCGCCCCTAGCGGCATCGACCGAGCCGCCCACCACCGGCTCGACGAGGCCTGGCTCGCGGCGGCGTGGAGCCACCCGACCACCCGCTGCTTCGTGGTCTCCGGCGGCCAGGTCCTCATCGACGAGACGGCCGAGGGCAATACCGAACTCGTCATGACGCCCTCCTTCGAAGCCCCCCTCACCGAGGCACACCGCTACTTCCTCGGCATCGACGAGGACGGCGTCAGCTACTTCGCCCTCCAGAAGGACGCGCTCCCCGGCCGTATCGACCAGTCCGCGCGCGCGGCGGGCCTGCGCGAGGCGGGCCTGCTGCTGTCGCCGCGCGACGCGGGCCTGATGGTGCACGCGGTCGGCCTGGAGAACTGGCAGCGCACACACCGCTTCTGCTCCCGCTGCGGAGAGCGCACCGTCATCGCCGCGGCCGGTCACATCCGCCGCTGCCCCGCCTGCGGTGGCGAGCACTATCCGCGCACCGACCCGGCCGTGATCATGGCCGTCACCGACGAGGACGACCGCATCCTGCTGGGCCGTCAGGTCCACTGGCCCGAGGGCCGCTTCTCGACGCTCGCCGGCTTCGTCGAGCCCGGCGAGTCCATCGAGCAGGCGGTGCGCCGCGAGGTCTTCGAGGAGTCCGGCATCAGCGTCGGCCAGGTCGAGTACATCGCCAGCCAGCCCTGGCCCTTCCCCTCCAGCCTGATGCTGGGCTTCATGGCCCGGGCCACCTCTGCCGACATCACCGTCGACGGCGACGAGATCCACGAGGCCCGCTGGTTCTCCCGCGACGAGTTGGGCGCCGCCTTCGACTCCGGCGAGGTGCTCCCGCCGTACGGCATCTCGATCGCGGCCCGTCTGATCGAGCTCTGGTACGGCAAACCGCTGCCGACGCGGAGCGTGTGACGCGGCGTCGGGCCACACACGAGAAGGCGGTCCCCCGAGGGTGCACTCGGGGGACCGCCTTCCTTGTTCGAAGCCGCGGAGCGGTTACGCTCCGACCTTCTGCTTCACCTGAGCCAGCGAAGGGTTCGTGAGCGTCGAACCGTCCGCGAAGAGCACGGTCGGGACCGTCTGGTTTCCGCCATTCGCCTTCTCCACGAACGCTGCGGACGCGGGGTCCTGTTCGATGTTGATCTCGGTGTACGCGATGCCCTCGCGGTCCAGCTGCTTCTTCAGCCGCTGGCAGTAGCCGCACCACGTGGTGCTGTACATCGTCACGGTGCCCTGCATGTCTCGCGCGCTCCTCTGGTGGCTCGGGGATCGGGTGGTCCAGAGGGGGAACGTATGCGATCGGGTCACCATTCCCGGCTGGGGTATGCCCGCCAGGTGACGCCCGCCGCATTAGTACGACTGCGAGTGCCTGCCTGTGGACAACCGGCTCACCCGTCTCCGGCGACCTGGCAGCATGGCCGTGTGACAGCAGCAACGCACTCCACCCTCTTCCCGCAGACACCGGGCTCGGCCGACGCGGTGCTCGATGGGCTCGACCCCGAGCAGCGCGAGGTGGCCACCGCCTTGCACGGCCCGGTGTGCGTGCTGGCGGGCGCCGGCACGGGCAAGACACGAGCGATCACCCACCGCATCGCCTACGGGGTGCGGGCCGGGATCCTCCAGCCCTCCAGCGTGCTGGCCGTCACCTTCACCAACCGCGCCGCCGGCGAGATGCGGGGCCGCCTGCGCCAGCTCGGCGCCGCCGGTGTCCAGGCCCGCACCTTCCACTCCGCGGCCCTGCGCCAGCTCCAGTACTTCTGGCCGAAAGCGATCGGCGGGTCCATGCCCCGGCTTGTCGACCGCAAGATCCAGCTCGTCGCCGACGCGGCCGCCGCCTGCCGTATCCGCCTCGACCGGGGGGAGCTGCGGGACGTCACCGGCGAGATCGAATGGTCCAAGGTCACCCAGACCGTCCCCGCCGACTACGCGCTCGCGGCCGCCAAGGCCGGTCGCGAGGCCCCCCGCGCCCCGGCCGAGATCGCCCAGCTCTACTCCGCCTATGAGGATCTCAAGCGAGACCGCGCGGTCATCGACTTCGAGGACGTGCTGCTGCTGACCGTCGCGATCCTCCAGGACCGGCATGACATCGCCGAGCAGGTCCGCTCCCAGTACCAGCACTTCGTGGTCGACGAGTACCAGGACGTCAGCCCCCTCCAGCAGCGCCTGCTGGAGTTGTGGCTCGGCGAGCGGGACAACCTGTGCGTGGTCGGCGACGCCAGCCAGACGATCTACTCGTTCACGGGAGCAACTCCCGACCATCTGCTCGACTTTCGCACCCGCCACCCCGGTGCCACCGTCGTCAAGCTGGTCCGCGACTACCGCTCCACCCCCCAGGTCGTCCACCTCGCCAACGGCCTGCTCGCCCAGGCCCGCGGCCGCGCCGCCGACCACCGGCTGGAGCTGGTCTCCCAACGCGCCCCGGGCCCCGAGCCCGTCTACACCGAGTACACCGACGAGCCCGCAGAGGCCGAGGGCGCCGCCCGCCGCATCCGCGAGCTCATCGACGCCGGCGTCCGGGCCAGCGAGATCGCCATTCTGTTCCGCACCAACTCCCAGTCCGAGACCTACGAACAGGCCCTCGCCGACGTCGGTGTCCCCTACCAGCTGCGCGGTGCCGAGCGGTTCTTCGACCGCCCCGAGGTGCGCAAGGCGGGTATCGCCCTGCGCGGTGCGGCCCGCTTCGGCGGCAACGACTCCCTCCTGGACGACGCCGTCGACCTGCCCTCCCAGGTGCGTGCCGTGCTGTCGGGAGAGGGCTGGACCACCGAGCCACCGGCCGGCTCCGGAGCCGTCAGAGAGCGCTGGGAATCGCTGGCGGCACTGGTGAACCTCGCGCAGGACTTCGCCGCCGCCAGACCCGGCGCCACCCTGAGCGACCTGGTGGCGGAGCTCGACGAGCGCGCGGGCGCCCAGCACGCTCCGACCGTCGAGGGCGTCACCCTCGCCTCCCTGCACTCGGCCAAGGGCCTGGAGTGGGACGTCGTCTTCCTGGTCGGTGTCGCCGAGGGCATGATGCCGATCACCTACGCAAAGACCGACGAACAGATCGAGGAGGAGCGCCGCCTCCTCTACGTAGGCGTCACCCGGGCGCGGGAACACCTGCACGTCTCCTGGGCGCTGTCCCGCTCGCCCGGCGGCCGTCCGGGCCGCCGTCCCAGCCGCTTCCTCGACGGTCTGCGCCCCGGCTCGACCGGCGCCGCCGGACGGAGGGCCGCGGTCGGCTCCGGAGGTGTCGAGCGCGGCTTCACCAGCCGACCGGGCGTCCCCGCCCCGCGGCGCACGCAGCGCACCCCGGCCCGCTGCCGGGTGTGCGGGCGCACGCTCACCGATGCCGGTGAGATGAAGCTGATGCGCTGTGAGGACTGCCCGTCCGACATGGATGAGGGTCTCTACGAGCGGTTGCGGGCGTGGCGCGCGGTCCAGGCGCGACGCAGCGGACAGCCCGCCTTCTGCGTCTTCACCGACAAGACGCTGATGGCGATCGCCGAGGCCGCGCCCGACGACGAGGGCGAGCTGGCGCGTATCCCGGGGGTCGGCGTGCGCAAGTTCAACCGCTACGGAGCCGATGTTCTGGCCATCTGCGCAGGCCAGGAGCTCACAGGCGAAGAAGATGAGGACTGAGCCCAACTCGTCGAAAAAATAGTTTGCGCATGCCCCAGCAATCCCCATAGGTTCTTAGCCACGGGAACGGAGGCCTTCTCGAAGGCCCCGATTCCGTGCTGTACTTGCATATCCGTCGGACTGGCTCACCCCAGTCCCCCGAGACGCCGAGAGGAGGCGATTGAAGTGATCAGCATCAACACCAGCTCCATCAGCACCGCCAAAATGACCGATCGCTCGGTCGTCTCCACGTGCCTGCTCGGCGTTTCGAACCTGGGTACCGGTCTGTCCGGCATTCCTGCCGTGCGTCCGGCGTCCTCCCTGTCTCTGGCGGGGGCTCTCGCGGGCCTTCCCGTCCGTGAGCGCAATGAGCGACCGACCAAGGCACTGGAAGCGGCAGTAGTGGCACAGGCGCAGGCCTATGCCTTTGCGGCGGCCGGTGCCGGATTCCGGAAGCAGACGACGCAGCACCACCTGATGTGGGCCTTCCGTGGGCCAGAACCCTGGAGTGATCCAGCCTGATCGTCGATCAGGCCGGCGCCTTCAGGGCCGCGGAACCCCATCCGGGATCCGCGGCCCTTCTGTTTGTCCCCGACCGGGGACGGCAGAGCGAAGGGGCCTCGGGACAAGAAAAGAACCCGGTACCAAGCCGACACCCGGCCCAACAGGGCCGGACCGACCAGACGAGGAAGACGAACCGTGCAACTCGAAGCGCACGCCCCGTCCGTACCGCCTTCCGAAACGATCCCCCCGCCCGGCCTCACGGAGGACTCCACCTTGACTCCGCTCACCGCGCTCACCGCGCTCGACGACGCCATCGAGAACCTGGGCGTGCCCGTCCCCTGCCGTTCCTACGACCCGGAGGTCTTCTTCGCCGAGTCGCCGGCGGACGTCGAGTACGCCAAGTCCCTCTGCCGCACCTGCCCGCTGATGGAGGCCTGCCTCGCCGGCGCCAAGGAGCGGCGTGAGCCCTGGGGCGTCTGGGGTGGCGAGCTGTTCGTCCAGGGTGTCGTCGTCGCCCGGAAGCGGCCGCGTGGCCGCCCGCGCAAGAACCCGGTCACGGCATGAACACCGCAGGAACGATCGACCGCCCCCTCACGCACGACCCCAAGAAGCAGGCCCCGATGAAGCCGTCCACCAACGAGCCCACCGGCTCCGCGATCGAAGACGTCACCACCACCGGCGCGAACGACTCGCGTCAGAACAGGACCCGCGAGATGCAACTCATCCCAGAAGCCCTCGCCCGTGCGCATATGCACGAGCGACTGCAAGAGGCCGAGCGGGAACGCCAGGCCGTGCGCCTGGCGACCGCTCGCCGGATGCAGCGCCGGGCGGAGCGTGCCTCGCTGCGCGCTCGCCGTGCGCTCGCCCTGGCCGTCATGCAGTAGTAGTCCCGACCACACCTGAAGCGGTGGCCTCCCGGTCCAGGGAGGCGGAGCTCTCCTCGCGCGGGGCCGGTCCGTCCGAACGGACCGGCCCCCGCGGTGCGTTGTGCCCGCCGATCCGCCGGCCACGGCGATATCGTCGCCGGGTGACGAGTCTTCCCGGAGGCAGTGACAAAGACGGCTCCGCCGCGGAGCCCCAGTCCCTCGTGTGCGCCCACTGCGGCACCCCCGCCGAAGGGCCACCACCCACCTGGACCTGTTCCGTGGAGAACGGCAGCCGTCAGTACTTCTGCGACCGCTGCTCCCGGGAGAACCTCAGGGCGATCGAGGGGCGGTTGGACTCGGCCTGGTGGTGAGACCCCTCCTCCGCGTCCGCCGCGCCTTCGGGGAACCTCACGCCTCAGCCGCCGGTTCCTCCTCCAGGTCCTCTTCCGGAACGAACCCCGGCAGCCACTCCTGAAGTTCCTCGCGCAGACGCACCGTCGCGCCCAGTTGGCACAGCACGCCGATCGTGCTCAGCGTCACACGGTGGATGAGGAGGTACGCCGGGGGCAGGTTGAGCTGCTTGCCCAGCTGGTACGCGGGGGAACGGGGGTCGGCGATCCGCGCGGCCTGGCTGCGCATCCAGCCGCGGGTGAAGGTGAACTCATGGACCTGGGCCGGTTCGATGATCGGCAGGAGATAGTCGAGGACGGCGTCCGGGTCCAGCTCTATCGATTCCTTCACGAAGCCCTCCGTGCAGAGGAGTTCGTAGACGGCCTCCGCCTCGCCGTCGAGCGTCATGCGCAAAGAGGTGCCGATCGGGGTCGGCAGGCCACCTGGGAGGCGGTCGACGGTGCCGAAGTCCAGGACGCCCAGGCGCCAGTCGGCCACGCCGTCCGGGTCGCCCGGCAGAAGGCGGAAGTTGCCCGGGTGCGGGTCGGCGTGCAGCAGGCCGGTGCGGGCGGGGCCGGAGAAGAGGAAGCGGGCCAGCAGCTGACCGGCGCGGTCGCGCTGCTCCCGCGTGCCGTCGGCGATCACCTCCGACAGCGGGACGCCCTCCATCCACTCGGTGATCAGGACCTCGTCACACTGGTGGACCACACAAGGCACCACCACATCCGGATCGTCCGCGAACTCCTCGGCATGGGCCTGCTGGGCCTGCGCCTCCAGGCCGTAGTCCAGTTCCTCGGAGACCCGGTCCTTGAGCTCCGCGATCAGCGGCTTGAGATCCATGCCCGGGATGAGCGGCCCCAGCAGGCGGGCGAACCGGCTCAGTTGGTTCAGGTCGGACAGCAGGGCCTCGCCGGCACCCGGGTACTGCACCTTCACCGCCACCTCGCGGCCGTCGTGCCACACCCCGCGGTGCACCTGGCCGATCGAGGCGGCCGCCGAGGGTTTGTCCTCGAACTCGAGGAACAGCTCGTGCCAGTCCTCCCCGAGCCGCTCCGCGAGCACCGCGTGCACGGTGCGCGTCGGCATCGGCGGCGCCGCCTCCTGGAGCTTCGTCAGCGCCGCCCGGTAGGGCCCGGCGACCTCCTCGGGGAGCGCCGACTCGAAGACGGACAGGGCCTGCCCGAACTTCATCGCGCCGCCCTTGAGCTCGCCGAGCACCTTGAACAGTTGCTCGGCGGTGCGCTGTTGCAGCTCGCGGCCGACAATCTCCGCGGACTCGCCCACTATCCGCTTTCCGAGTCCCCAGGTCGCCCGACCGGCGAAACCGAGCGGGAGCGCGGCCAGCTTGGCGGTACGGGTAACCGCCTTCCGGGGAAGATCAGACATGCGCCCTCCAGGTCCCAGCAAGCCGCGCCGCGTCTGCCCTACGGCGTAACTCCTTCGACGGTCGTTGCTCCGCCATTGTCTCGTGCCACTCCTCGTCCTTGGAGGCGCATTCCCCCCTTACCTTTCTCCGCTGCTCCGCACGGGCATGCGGGGTGCGCCCAGACCGGCCGCGCATGCCAGTGCAGCGCGGGCAGCGAGACCTCCCAGCGGGCGCCCGCACTCGACGGAACCCGGCCGTCCAGGAAGGCGAGCGCGTGCGTGGCCGCCAGCCCCGCGACCGTCGTGGCCAGTGCCAGGTCGCAGGGCCGCACCGGGCGCTGCCGGCCGGAGCGCCACTGTGCGACCAGGCGGGGCCAGGCCTGGTCCCGTTCGGTGCGTGCCTCGTGCAGACAGCCGGCGCAGCCCGTCTCGCCTGGCAGCACGAACGGGCCGACCACGCCTGTTCCCTCCACCACGCCGGCGTACAGATGGGGTGTGCCTGAGGCGATCAGGGGATCGGCGGCGGACGGGGCGGGCGCGTGCACGTCGACGTCGTCCCGCGGGGTCAGGATCACCAAGGAGAAGCCGGGGTCGTCGCCTTCGAGCCGCGTGCGGGACGTGCGGCGCGGCGGGCGGTCCGGCGCCGACCGCCGGGCGGCCCGCCGGGCTGCCTCGTCCCTGCGGTCGCCGACGGACTCTGAGGGCAGCCCGCCCGGCGCGACGTCCCCCGGCTCGACGCGGCCGACATCGCGTACGTCGACCTCGCCGACCCCCGCCCCCGACAGCAGTGAGGCCAGGACCCCGCCCACCCGGCCCGCGCCTCTGACCTGGACGCGCAGGGACCGGCGGGCGGCCAGGAGCCCGATCGCCTCACCCGGTTCGGACGCGGTCAGCGACAGCGAGGCCAGGTCTGGGCGCAGCCGGTCGAGGACCTCCTTCTTCGCACGCAGGGCGTCCGCGGCCGGTCCGCCGGCCCGTGCGTCGTCGACGAGCCCGGACCGCGCCAGCCGCTCCACCAGCGCGTCGACATGCCCGTCGGGCAAATCCATGCGGCGCCCCTCCTCCCGCAGAAGCGCCGGCCCGCGCGTTCCGTTGAGCAGATCGAGGAAACTGGCCGTCGCGGGATCCATCGGACCCAGCGTCACCGCGTGCGCCGGCGTCATGCCGAACTGCAGGGTGGTGCGGTCGCGCCAGCCGCGCCGGAGCGCGGGCTTCACGATCGGAACCATCGATTGCGGATCCATCTGCTGCATCACAGGCCCCCGTAGCCCTCGTTGAACATCCCCGTTCGCCGGTGCAGGTCGGCCGGACGTTGGTCGGACGTCCGTGGCAGCTTCGCCGGCGAGAGCCAGCATGCCCGGATCCGCCACCGGGCGCGGAAAGTTGTCCACAGGCGGTGGGTATTCGTCGTACAAGTCAGTCGTGGGACTCGGACGCATGTGGGGGATCGGCACCGAACCCTCCCGGAGTCGGGACTTCCCCCGTGCGCAGCGGGTAACGTCGGGGCGTGTCCGCCGACCCACTGCACCGTGCCGGAACGCCACAGCGCAGCACGACGAGCCAGCCGCCGAGCGGCTCCGGGGCGAGCGCGATCGAGGTGCGCAGGAGTGCCCGTCGACGCCGGACGGTCTCCGCTTACCGCGAGGGCGATCGCACCGTCGTACTCATCCCTGCCCGGATGTCCGAGGCCGAGGAGCAGCGCTGGGTGGGCGTCATGCTCGACAAACTGGCCGCCCAGGAGAGCAAACGGGTCCTCGGGGACGCCGAGTTGACCGAGCGTGCCGAGCGGCTTTCGGCCCAGTACTTCGACGGCCGGGCCCGGCCCGCCTCGGTGCGCTGGGTCACCAACCAGAACACGCGCTGGGGTTCGTGCACCCCCTCCGAAGGCAGCATCCGCCTGTCGCACCGACTCCAGGGCATGCCGGAATACGTCGTCGACTACGTCCTTCTGCACGAGCTGGCGCATCTGCTCGTGCCCGGACACGGGCCCCGTTTCTGGCGGTTGCTGGAGGCCTATCCGCGCACCGAGCGGGCCCGGGGCTATCTCGAGGGAGTGGTCGCCGCCGAGCGGTTGCCGCACCTGCCGGGCGCCCGGGGCGAGTGACGGCCGCTCCGCATGGCGTTTCGTACCGCACCCCGCGCGGGACTTTGTACCGGATCTGTACCGACTTCCGCCGGTGTCCGACTTTGCCGTTAGCCTGTCGCGACGCACACATTCGGGATGGGGGACGGTCGTTACGCATGGCCAGGGAATTCCAACGCGGCCACAAGGCCAAGATCAGTGACCTCACCGCGGGCACGGATCTGTACGTAGGGGTACAGATCACCGGTCCCGGGCTGACCTTCGACATCAGCTGCTTCGGCCTCGACGCCGACGAACGGCTCTCGGACGACCGGTACTTCGTCTTCTTCAACCAGCCGAAGTCCCCGGAGGAGTCCATCCAGCTCCTGGGCGCGCAGGCGGGTGACACGGAGTCGTTCCGGGTCACGCTGGACAGGATCCCGCCACAGATCCAGAAGCTGTCGTTCACGGCGACGATCGACGGCGCGGGTCAGATGTCACAGATCGCCCCCGGGTACCTGCGCATCGTCGCCGGCGGCGAGGAAGTGGCGCGGTACTCCTTCGACGGCTCGGAGTTCTCCACCGAGCGGGCCGTGATGCTGGGCGACTTCTACCTGAAGGACGTGTGGCGGTTCGCCGCGGTCGGGCAGGGCTTCGACGGCGGCCTCGACGCGCTGCTGAAGAACTTCGGCGGCGAGGTCGCCGAGGAAGAGCCCGCGCCCGCACCGGACGTCCCGGCGCAGACCCAGGCACCGACGTTCGCGCCGCCGCCCCAGGCCGCCGCGCCGCCCGCGCCCGCACCGGCA
>NZ_NTGE01000034.1 GCF_002291145.1 Streptomyces sp. SA15 | reverse complement strand
GCGGCCAAGCGCCACGCCGCCGAGGCCAACCGTGCCGCGGCCGCCGCCGAGACCCTCGCTCGCAAAGCGGCGAAGGCAGCCCGCGAGGCCCGTGATGCCGCGAGATCGGCGGCCACGCACGCGAACAACGCCAGCAAGGCGGCCCTGGACGCGGCCGAGCACGCCGGCCAGGCCGCACAGGCCGCGGCCAGGTCCACGGAACACGCGAACGCCGCCACCACCGCTGCGAATGCCGCCACCACCGCCGTGGCCAAAGCCCAGGAAGTCTTCACCCTCGCCCGCGAGGTCGAGACCGAGGAACTGATCGGCCGCACCAACGCGGGCATCGAACTGGCCAAGGACGACAAGGCCGCACACGACGCCCGCACCGCCGCGCAGGCCCAGCGGGAGAAGGCCGCCAAGGACCGGAAGGCCGAACGGGACCGGTTGGTAGCCGAGGCCGCCAAGCCCGGCGCCGACCTCGCGACCGTCGCCGACCAGGGCCGCGAACTGGCCGTACTGGTGATGAAGAACGGCACGGCATGGGGCCGCGCCGCGGCCGAGGCCGCACTCGCCGGCCCCGACGAGGTCGTCCTCGACTACCTGCGCAACGGCTGGAGGACCGCCGAGCAGCAGGACGAGCGCTCCTACGTCGAGCGCCTCGCCGAGGAGAGCGAGGACAAGGCCGTGCGCGACGCGGCCGAGGCAGCCCTCGATGGCGACGCCGCCGCCGTCACGGCCTTCGTCGACAACGGGCAGTACCAGGCCGGCGCCGAGGGCATGCGTGTCGCCATCGCGCAGGTCCTCTCCGATGCCGGGCCCATCCTCACCGAGGCCGGCCGAACCGCCCTCGCCACGGGCAACTCCAAGAAATTCAGCGAGTTCCTGGTCAAGACGCAGCACACCGCACGGACGCAGGACGAGCGGGTCAGGGCGGCGCAGCTGGTCAACAGCGGCAGCCCCGAAGTGAGGGCGGCGGCCCGTATTGCTCTGGAGGGTTCGCCTCAGACGCTGCACGCCTTCGTCGTCTCGGGCCAGTACAAGGCGCAACGCAAGGACCACCTGGCCGCAACCCACGTGGCCCAGGTCCAGAAGCTGATCGCGGACGCGGCGAAGGTCGCTGCCACAGCCCAGCAGAACGCGGCGACGGCCCAGAAGGTTGCCGCCACCGCCCGCAAGGCGGCCGCCGAGGCCAGCGACTGGGCGAAGAAGGCCAACGACTCCGCGGCCAAGGCCCAGGACTACGCCAAGCAGGCCGACCAGTACGCCAAGGACGCCGAGGCGTCCGCAGTGCAGGCCGCGGCGTCCGCCAAAACGGCCCGGGACGCCGCGAACCGCGCGGACATCTCTGCCTCCGATGCGGCCAGATCGGCGGCCGACGCCACGCTTTCCTCCGAGGTGGCCCAGGCCGCCGCGTCCAACGCGGCGTACTACGCCGACCAAGCACGACAGTCGGCGGTCGCGGCAGGAAAGGACGCGGATGCCGCGCTCAAGGCGGCCACCGAGGCGTTCACCATCGCGATCACCAAGTACCGGGAGGAGGCAGAGGCACGGCGCAAGGCCGCCGTGGAGGCCAAGGAAAAGGCGAAGAACGACAACGGAGCGCGCGCCCGCGAGATGTACCGCTGTCAGCAGGGCTACATCCCCTGCGACCGGGAGGGCTTCGTCCGCTGGTGCCAGCAGTCGGACATCTACTGCGACATCCTCGGCCACGGCAAGGAGTTCGGCGATGCCATGGAGGACCTCTGGAACGTGGAGAAGGAGCTCCTCGGCATCGGCAACTTCGAACAGTGCCTGCAGAAGAAGGACCTCGACCACTGCAAGGGCCTCGCGGTGGACGTCCTCATCGGCGGCAAACTGAAGACCCTGGACCGGGTGTACGACGAGCTGAAGCTGCTGAAGCGCGGCTGCAGGATCGTATCCGGCACGAGGACAATGACGGCCGCGAAGGCGGCGGCGAGAGGGACTGGGAAGGGGTGTCTCGAAGGGGAGAAAGAGTACAAAGTTTACGATCCCGTGACCGGAAACATCATTACCGACATCGACCACTTCGAGGACGACGTCCTCTGGGAATGGAAGGACACGTTCTACGGCAGCGACGATTGGATCCTCAAGCACATTGACGGAAAGTTCGAGAAGTACCTGCGGGCTCGTAAGCATCTGCCCCAGTGCTGCTATGCGAACGCTCCGATCGGGTTCCGGTACACGCACCAGAACATCGATCCAAAGTTCAGGGCGGCGGTCGAGGCCCGGATCCAGTACTTGCGGGAGAAGTACCCGCACGAGGACATCAGGCTGAGGTGGGACCACTGAGCTACGAATTCGAGACGGCCGACCGGACCAGGACTCTCTGGGACGCGGGCTACCACAGCGGACACCTGTACGTGGCCCTCGCGCAGGGCGCCGGTGAGATGCTGCGACTGCCCACCGGCCTGACACCCAACGAGCTCGGCGGCTGCGACGTCGACCTGGAGACGTTCCAAGCCTTCACACAGGGCATGTACGACTCCTATTGCTCCACCACTAGCTTCATCATGCACGACCTGATGCGGGGCTTACTGCTCGCCTCGATCGTGATGCTGGAGAAAGGCGGCGGCACGATCGTCCGCGTTCCGGAGCGTGAGGCGGGTCTCCTGCAAAAGCACGACACTTACGTGCGCGGCATGTGGGTGGAGGACTGACCAGACAGTCCATGCAGTGAAGAACGGCCGCTCCACCGGAGTCTCCGGTGGAGCGGCCGTTTCGGTTCTCAGTCGAACCAGCGATCCCGCGCCAACTCCTCCGTCCGCGAAGGATCCTCCAGCAACGCCGCCACCTCGAACCGCCGCGGCCACTGCCCCGCAGCCCACGCCAGCCCGGCGGCCACGCCCTCCAGGGTGGCCGCGTGCAGAACCCCGTCCGTCGTCAGGCGCCAGTCCAACGCGACCCCGTCGACGACGAGTTCCTCGTGCTCGACGTACGACGACGGCGTCCGCGCCCCGAGCAGCACCCGTACCGACTCCGGTACGTCGTGCTCCGTGCCCTCGGAGGACACCTCGCCCGTGACGGACTCGCTCAGTCGCCGCACCTGGAAGAGCTCGGCCAGCTCGGCGGCCCGCGTCGGCCGGACCGGCAGCAGCGGCATGCCGTCGGTGAACGGCAGCAGATCCGGCGAGTCGACGACCACCGCGTCGGCCGCGTCCACGACCTCCACCCGCCCGTCGACGACGGCCCGCAGCTCGTCCGGCAGGGTCACCTGCTCGGGGTCCAGGTCGGCCAACGCGCCGTAGAGGGCGTGCAGTTGGGCGGAGGTGACGTGACGGTCCGGGTCGGCGAGGCGGTCAAGGAGCTCCGCCGCACCCCCCGGCTCGTCCAGCAGCGCGGCCACCGACGTCCGTACGCCCAGTGCCCGCAGCACCTGCTCGTCGTCGAAGCCGGTCGCGTCGGCCTCGTCGTACAGGCCGCGCAGGAGCGGGTCGCCGCCGGCGGCGAGCAGGCCCGCCGGGCGGCGGCCGTCGAGTACCGGGTGGCCGCGCAGCCACCAGGCCGTGTACGGCCGTACGACCTCGTGCGTGCCGTCGGGGAGGAGGATCCGCACCGGTTGGACGATCGCGTCACGCAAGGGGGGCTGTGACAGCAGAGCCAGCGCCTGGGGCCACTTGTCGTCGTCGACCAGGTCCAGGTCCCGTACCGCGACGAGCTCCGTGGCGACCGGCGGTACGGGCGTGTCCGGGAAGCGGTCGAGGATGTCCTCGCACCACACGTCCACCGCGTCGAGCAGACCCGCGTCGTCGGGCTCGGCGAAGTCGCCTTCGCGGGGCTCCAGTTCGTCCGGGTCGAGGACGACGTCGGTGGCGCGGACGAGGGCGAAGTTGGCGAGGACGCCGCAGGCGGCCAGCGGTTGTTCGCCCCACTTGTCCGCCAGCTCGGCGTCTACCGTGGCGAGTTCGCCCTCGCGCATGACCTGGTGGAACGGGCTGCCGGGAAGGACGAGTTCGCCCGCGGGGGCTGGTTCGCCGTCCTCGTCGGGGAGGGCCAGGGCGCCGAGCCAGGGCTCGTCGCCGGGCTCCAGGCCCGCGTCCCGGACCAGGGCGAGGACGGTGTCGGCCAGTTCCTCGGCGTCGGGGGCGTCCTGCTCCCAGTCCAGGCCGCCCTCGTCGTCGAGGGACGTGGCTACGGCGGCTCTGACCTGGGGCGTCGTGAGGACGGCTCGCGGGGTCGCCGGGAGGGCGCCGAGCTTCTCCAGGAGCGGGTGGGCCGCGTCCGGGTGGGCGACCTTGAGGCCGAGCCGGGCGAGGATCTCCGGGTCGATACGGGCCGCGTCCGGGGTGGGGGGGAGGACCTGGCGCGGGCCGATGGCGGTCCGGCCGTCCGCGAGCGGCACGGGCAGCCCGGAGAGCCGGTCCGGGTCGACTCCGGCGAGGCTGTCGTAGAGCCGTCGCCACCAGTCCGGCGCCTTCTCCAGCCCCGCCAGCCGGTCCACCGCGTCGGTCAGGGGGACGCGGGCGACGCCCAACGTCCGCAGCTCCACGCGCCGTTCGAGTCCGGCGGGGAGGAGGGTGGGGAGCACCTCGGCGAGGACGCGCACGGTGTCGGTGCCCGCGCCTTCCACCACCTCGGCGTCGCGGGGGCGGAGGGATTCGGGCAGGTCGGTGTCGTGGCGGGTGGGTTCGAGGGCCGGGGGCAGGAAGGAGGTCCGGGGCAGCCGTTCGAGGATCGCCTGCCGCAGCGCGCCGTCCAGCTCGCCCTTGCCCAGCGGGCCGGGCACGAGGTCGATGATGCCGGCGGTCACCGGCCGCCAGTCGGCGAGGAGTTCGGCGTACGCGTCCGCCGCCCGCTGCACCAGGAAGTCGGTCAGCGGGCCGGGCGCGGCGTGCCGACGGGTGGAGTCCAGCGGGAAGGACGCGATGAGCAGGGCGGGCACGCCGAGGGGCTCGTCGCTGGGGGTGGGCGCGTGGACGAAGGGGCTGGTGCGGGGGCGGACCGGGGTGCCGTCGGTGGCGTCGACGGGCACGGCCCAGGTGACCGACCAGTGGGGGCGCAGGCGCTCCTCGACGGGGCGGTCGGCGAGCAGGTCCGGCGTGAGCGGCCCGTGCGCGGCGGCCGTACGCCAGTAGGTCGTACCGTCCCGCGAATCCTCTACGACGGTGAAGGCGCCGTCGGTGCGGCGGCGCAGCGTCCGCGTCTCCTCGGTCTCGATCACGACCTCTTCGAGGCCGGGGAGGGCGAGGAGGAGGGCGTCGTCGACGGCGGCGAGGAGGCGTTCGGCGAGGTCGGTGGCGGCCGCGTCGCGCAGGGGCAGGATGACAGCCGTGTCGTACGGGTCCGGGGCAGTGCCCTCGGCGGCGAAGGGCAGCCGCAGGAGCGGTACGTGCCCGTCACGGCGACGGATCTCATCCCCCAGCCCCGGGCTGTGCCGGGCGGTGTCGGCGGCCAGGACGCGGGCTTCGCCGAGGGACCAGCGGACACCACCGTGCCGGCCGACGACGGCGGGCTCGTCGGTGACGGCGAGAACGGCGGCGAACCCGACGCCGAAGCGGCCCACGGAGGGGGTATCGCGTTTGGCGGAGGCGCGGAGGGTCGACAGGGACTCCACTCCCGCCGCGTCGAGAGGGGCGCCGGTGTTGGCCGCGACGAGAACGCCGTCGCGGAGGGTGAGGCGCAGGTGGCCGGGTACGCCCGCCCTGGCGGCGGCATCGGCGGCATTCTGGGCAAGCTCGACGACGAGCCGGTCCCGATACCCCCCGAGGACGAGATCTTCCTCGGCGTTGGCGTCCTCACGGAAGCGGGCGGGGCTGGTGGCCCAGGCGTCCAGCACGCCTCGCCTGAGACGGGCGGTCCCGAAGGGGTCCGCGCCCTCGGCCGCGGGCCGCACGAACTTGCTCACGTTGCCTTCTCCTCGTCGATGTGAGGACGAAGGTACCGCTTGGGGGGCGTGGGTGCGGCGGCGCCTGCCTCGGGGTAGGTGGCGGGGCTTCGGTGGGGCTCCGGGCATGGTCAGGCGCGAGTTCGCCGCAGGAGCCGCCGTGGGTGCCGCTGCTGTAGCCGCGCTTCCACTGGCGGGACTGACAGATCCCTCGGCCGAGCGCACCGCAGACCGGGTCGGCCGCCTGGACGGAGTCCATCGGCACCGTGGGGGCCGCCCGCTTCTTTGCCAGTGTCGTGCTTCCGCGAGCCGAGTAATGGGCGGATGGCCAGGTGGGTGGGCCCTTGGGTTGGCTGAGCTGCGCGAGCCCCGAGCCCGCCCCCTTCCGCAGCACGGGGAGCGGAGTAGGTGGAAGCGGGCGGTAATTGGCAGATCTGTTCCACCCCCGCGAGGGAAAACCGCAGGTCACGAGGCCGTGCGTGTGGAACAGATCTGCCAATTACCAGGCGAGCGCCCGATTTGTCCGGCGTCCCGGTCTGTCGTCAGGTGCTTAGTCGGCTCGAAGGGCCCGGTCCCCGCACCGCACCCCTCACTCACCGTAGGTTGCCGAACCGACCCGGTGTGCCGCCACCCGGCCGGTGCGGCTCCGGCCACATGCGGGCCGATCGCCGCTGAGCTGACAGAGCGCCCGTCCCAGCCACCGCGCCGCACCCTCACCGAGCCGTCTCGTCGCGGTGGGCGGGCAGTATCACCAAGGCGACGCATGATCAGTGGGCGCTGTCGCGGCGTGCGCGGCTCGCCCACATCCAGGGCCTGGAAGCCGGGGTGCGCACGATCGCGCACCGGTTGTCGCTGCCGGTGGGCGAGAAGGGGACGAAGCGGGCGCCGGGCGGCTACCACTCCCGGCAGGAGTGGTTCGCCAAGTCGCGTCGGCTGCACCTTCTGGAAGACCGGCTCGCGGCCGAGCGTGCCGATCGCGAAGCTGGGCGTGTGCGCGTGGTGCGGGGTGGGAAGCGGCTGGCCCGCAACCGTCACCACCTCGGACGAGCGCAGCTCACCGAGGCCGAGTGGCGGCAGCGGTGGGAGGCCCGACGCTGGTTCCTCCAGGCGGACGGCGAGAGTGGCAAGCGGTTCGGGAACGAGACGATCCGCGTCACGCCGGACGGTGAGGTCAGCATCCGGCTCCCGGCGCCGCTGGCGCATCTGGCGAACGCGAAGCATGGCCGGTACGCCGCTCAGTCTCTAGGAACGGTTCGTGGCGACGGCGGTCGCCGTGCGGGAATCGAGGTGGAGATGCCCGAACCAGGGCCCGGCCATGTGTGTAGTGGCCTCCAGCGCGACGTGCAGGTTCCCCGCAATCCCCGGACCGCGTCAGCCGCCGTCGTCACCGCGCTGGGCACGCGGGCGCGGGAGATGGACCGCTGGATGGCCCGCTGAGCCGCTCCGCCCAAGACCGAACATCTGCTGGAGGTGGGGCGATTGCGCGCGTCACGCTTCAGGTCATGCCGACGAACACAGAGGTGGGAGCCCCGGCACGATGTGCCCAGGGCAGGACCAAGCCCCGGCTGGGCAGACCGGTACGTCCCTTACGAGTGCCCCAACTCCACATCCTCGTCGGAAATCTCCGGCACCGACCCCGAATCCCGCGCCGGCCGCAGCGGAAACGGGTCCACCCGCGTCTCGTCGATCACCGGCGGAGCCGGTCGCGGTGGCTTCGGCATGACCGCTGCCTCGGAGTGGCCACCGCAGCCGTACGACAGGGAGACCATCCGCCCGTCGGCCGGTGAGAACTCGTTCGCGCAGACGCCGAAGGCCTGGCCCAGCGATCCGCCGATCGGCACGAGGAAGCCGCAGCTCACGCAGGACGCGGGGGCCGCCTGGGCCATGGGGGTCTTGGCGCCGTAGGACTCCTCCCAGCGGTCGGCGGCGACGTGCAGGCCGTAGCGGGACAGCACGCGGGCGCGGCGCATGCCGAGTTCCTCGGCGATCGCGGCGATCGAACCGCGGACGGGGGCGACGGGGAGGTTCGCCGGGGCGGCCTGCGTGACCTCCGCGTCCTCCGCCTCGACCAGCTCGGCCATCTCCCCCGAGACGGGCGAGCTCGGCAGCGGCTCGTCCTCGCCGGTGTAACCGGGCTCCAGGCGGAGGTCCTCGGCATCGGTGGGGAGCAGGTCGCCCGGGCCCATGTCGCCCGGCCGCAGGCGCTCGCTCCACGGCACCCACTCGGGGGCGAGGAGCGCGTCCGGGCCCGGCAGCAGGACCACCTCGTCCAGCGTGACGACCTTCGCGCGGGAGGCGCGGGCGACCGTCACGGCCCAGCGCCAGCCCCGGTACCCGAGCTCTTTGCACTCGAAGAAGTGCGTGACGACGCGGTCACCCTCTGATACCAGACCGGAGTGCTCGCCTACGACACCTGGCGCGGCGGCCTCCTCCGCGGCGGAGCGGGCGAGGTCGACTGCCTCGGCGCACAGGCGGTCGGGGGTGCGGCTTCGCGTGGTCGCTGCGCTCACAGGTATCGCTTCTCTCCTACGCCGTCTCTCGGGTGCCGCTGCCTGTCGGCGGCGGGGCGGACGGAGCGGACCCGGGGACCGCGTCGACGTCCACGCCCGCTCACGCTCGGGCGCACCTCTACCACCCATTCTGCGGGATGGCTGAGATATGCACGCTACCTGTTCGCGTGGCCCTGGCCTACACCGACGCCTACACCCGCCGGACTGTCACCGGACTGTTCCGCGTGGGAAGTGCGCGGTCATGCGCGCGTAACCGCACTACACACAGCTTTCTCGGGGCACTATGACGGGGTGGCAGCCGCGAAGTCGCCCCAAGATGCCACCGGGATCGGTGGTCCCAAAGGAACGCCCAAGGGGATCAGAGGGATCACGGGCACCAAGGGAAGCAAAGGCATCAAAGGCATCAAGGGGTTCAAGGGGAGCAGTCGAGGCAGCGGATCGGGCCGGGTCGGCGGCTCTCTCCGCTCGGTCGGCCGTGCCCTGCACCTCCCCGTCACCGGCCCCGCCCGCGGCATCCGCAAGGCGACCCACGCGCACGGCGCCGGCGAATCCGGCCTGGGCAAGCTGATCGAGCTGCACGGTGTGAACGGCGCCGGGGATGTGATGATCACCGTCGCCCTCGCCTCCACCGTGTTCTTCTCCGTCCCCACGGACGAGGCCCGCGGCCGGGTCGCGCTGTATCTCGCGATCACCATGGCTCCCTTCACGGTCCTCGCCCCGGTGATCGGTCCGCTCCTCGATCGCCTCCCGCACGGCCGCCGTGCCGCCATGGCGGGCGCGATGCTCGCCCGTGCCCTGCTCGCGCTCGTGCTGTCCGGCGCGGTCATCTCCGGCAGCATCGAGCTGTATCCGGCCGCGCTCGGCGTGCTGGTCGCGTCGAAGGCGTACGGCGTGGTGAGAAGTGCCGTCGTCCCCCGGCTCCTGCCACCCCGCTTCTCCCTGGTGAAGGCAAACTCGCGCGTCACCCTCGGCGGACTCCTCGCGACCGGCATCGCCGCGCCGGTCGCGGCGGGGTTGCAGGCGATCGGGCCGCGCTGGCCGCTCTACGGCGCCTTCGTGATCTTCATCGCCGGTATGTTCCTGTCCTTCTCGCTGCCGCCGAAGGTCGACTCGGCCAAGGGCGAGGACACCGCGCTGCTGGCGGCGGACGAGGAGCACCTGCACGGGCCGCACCTCAAGCCGGTCAAGCGTCCAGGGCTGCGGACGGTCGGCATCGCCGTCACCCACGCCCTCGGCGCGAATGCCTCCCTGCGCTGGCTCTCCGGCTTCCTGACCTTCTTCCTCGCCTTCCTGCTGCGGGAGCACCCGCTGACGGGCGAGAGCGCGGCGGTGTCGCTGGGCCTGGTGGTCGTCTCGGCGGGCGTGGGCAACGCGCTCGGTACGGCGGTCGGGGCGTGGCTGCGTGCGAAGGCGCCGGAGATCATCATCGTGGCGGTCGTCGCGTTCGTGCTGGGCACCGCGATCACGGCCGCGACCTTCTTCGGCGCCACCCTGGTGGCGTGTCTGGCGGCGGTGGCCGGGTTCGCGCAGGCCCTCGCCAAGCTGTCGCTGGACGCGCTGATCCAGCGGGACGTGCCGGAGCAGGTGCGTACGTCGGCGTTCGCGCGATCCGAGACGCTGCTCCAGATGTCCTGGGTGTTCGGCGGGGCGGTCGGCATCGTGCTGCCCCTCAACGGCACGCTGGGCCTCTTCGTGGGCGCCGCGATCGTCGCCACGGGCTGGCTGACCACCGTCAAGGGCCTGTTGAGCTCGGCCCGGCAGGGCGGTCCCGCGCGGCCGAGGGTGGTGTGAGGATCTCCTCGGGTACGGCGCGCCGCACCCCGCGTGGGAGGACGCCTGTGGGCGCCCGATAGCCTTCGGGCATGACCACGCAATCCGTAGTGCGACGCCGCCGCGCCGTCGCCGCCGCCGGCGCCGTTACCGCCGGACTGCTCGTCCTGACGGCCTGCGACAAGCCGACGCCGCGCGCCACCGTGACGGTGGGCCACGACTCGGTGAGCGCCGAGGCCGTGTGCTACGAGGACGGCAAGAACCTCGGCCGCGAGGAAGCCACCAAGTGCGCGCTGAAGAAGGCGTCGGACACGATCAAGGTGCCGCAGAGCGAGACGCTGCGCATCGGCGTCGACCCGGAGGTCGCGGACACGGGCTGGGCCCTGTGGATCAACGGTCAGCAGGTCACGAGCGTGTACAAGAAGACGTACTACTCCTTCCAGGGCGTCGACCTCTTCGCCGACCAGCAGGGTCAGGCCGCGCCGAAGACGCTGAACATCAGCATCGTCGAGCAGAACAAGGCCGCCCAGAGCGACGAGTTCAAGGGCGTGTGGAACTTCAAGCTGGAGAATGCGGACGCGTGAGCCGGCGCCGGCCATGCGCGTTCTTGTAGCCACCGCGGTTTCTGTCGAACGGGACGCGGTGGCCAGGGCGTTTGCCGGGCCTGTGCGTGAGGTGCGGGTTCCGGGGGCGACCCTGGGTCGGCTGTCGCTGGGGCCGGTAGGACCGGTGCCCGGCACAGCAGCAGTCACCGTCGACGTTCTCGCCGTCGGCGTGGGCCCCGCCCTCGCCGCCGCCTCCACCGCCTCCGCCCTCACCGCCGCCGCCCTCGATGGCGCCCCCTACGACCTCGTCGTCTCCGCCGGGATCGCGGGTGGTTTTCAGCCCGAGGCGCCCCTCGGGTCGCTCGTCGTCGCCGATGAGATCACCGTCGCCGATCTGGGCGCCGAGACCGCGGACGGGTTTGTGCCGGTGACCGAGCTGGGCTTCGGGAGTGTCAGCCACCGTCCGCCGGAAACACTCGTACGAGATGTCGTGGCCGCGACCGGCGCGCGTCCCGGCGCCGTACTCACCGTCTCCACCGTGACCGGCACCGCCGAGCGCGCCGCGGTACTCCGCGCCCGCCACCCCCGCGCCCTCGCCGAGGCCATGGAGGGCTTCGGGGTCGCCGAGGCGGCGGCCCTGCACCACACGCCCGTGCTGGAGCTGCGCGCGGTCTCCAATCCGGTCGGCCCGCGCGACCGCGCCGCCTGGCGCATCGGCGACGCCCTCACGGCCCTGACGGCGGGCTTCGGGAAGCTGGCGCCCGTACTGGAGAGTTGGAACCCACATGACCCCACCGAGTGAGCCCGTGCGGCCTCTGCAGATCGCCTACTCCCCCTGCCCCAACGACACCTTCGTCTTCGACGCCCTCGCCCACGGCCGTGTCCCGGGCGCCCCCGCCCTGGACGTGACCTTCGCGGACATCGACATCACCAACGGCATGGCCGAGCGCGGCGAGTTCGACGTGCTGAAGGTGTCGTACGCCGTGCTGCCATACGTCCTCGACGAGTACGCGCTGCTGCCGTGCGGGGGTGCGCTGGGCCGGGGTTGCGGGCCGCTGGTGCTCACGCGGGAGGCGGGGGTCGACCTGACGGGCCGTACCGTCGCCGTGCCGAGCGAGAGGTCGACGGCGTATCTGCTGTTCCGGCTGTGGGCGGCGGACACCATCCCGGGCGGGGTCGGCGAGATCGTGGTCATGCCGTTCCACGAGATCATGCCCGCCGTACGGGACGGGAAGGTGGACGCGGGGCTCGTCATCCACGAGGCGCGCTTCACGTACGGGAACTACGGGCTGCACAAGCTGGCGGACATGGGCGAGCACTGGGAGAACACGACCGGGCTGCCGATTCCCTTGGGTGCGATCATCGCCAAGCGTTCGCTGGGGGCCGAAACTCTGACGCGTCTGGCCGATTCCATTCGCACATCCGTACGCGCGGCTTGGGACGACCCCGAGGTCTCCCGCCCCTACGTCATGGAACACGCCCAGGAAATGGACCCGGCCGTGGCCGACCAGCACATCGGCCTGTATGTCAACGAATTCACCGCAGACCTCGGAGAGGACGGCTACGCGGCCGTCCGGGGGCTCCTCACACGCGCGGCGGCCGAGGGGCTGGTGCCGCCCCTCGGCCCGAACGCGCTTGATTTTCCCTGACCGGATGACCGGGTGCGGGTGATCGGGTGCGGGTGATCGGGTGACCGTGCCCCGGGTCAGACGTCCAGCTGGTCGGCGACCGCCCGCAGCAGGCCCGCGATCTTCTTGCCGGCGGTCTTGTCGGGGTAGCGGCCCCTCTCGAGCATCGGGGTGATGTTCTCGAGGAGGGTGGTCAGATCCTGGACGATCGAGGCGAGTTCGTCCGGCTTCTTGCGTGTCGCGGCCGCGACCGAGGGGGTCGGGTCGAGGATCGTGACGGAAAGAGCCTGGTCACCGCGCTGCCCGGCGACGACTCCGAACTCCACTCGCTGTCCGGGCTTGAGCGTCTCGACTCCGGCGGGGAGGACCGAGGAATGGACGAAGACGTCACCGCCGTCGTCGCGGGAGAGAAAGCCGAAGCCCTTCTCGCTGTTGAACCACTTGACCTTGCCGGTAGGCACGTCTGTCCTCGTCCTCGTACTCGTCGGAAAACTGCTTCTGAAACGGCTCTTGATAGCACTCGGGCGGGTCGTCGGGACCCGCCGGTACCAAGGCTAATGCTCTTCAGGCCGGTGACAAGACGTCACCCGGTTGTTCCTTCGCGCAGGGAACTACCCTGGTCCGGTGCGTGACAAAACCCAAACGAATTCCGCCGCGCCCGGTGACCGACTGATCCGTACCGGTGCGATCCTGTTCTTCATCGGTGCCGTGGCCACTCTCGTCACCGTGGCGCCGTTCCTTCTCGGTACGACGCCTTTTCCGACGTACATGTTCGGTTTGAGCATGCTCATGGGCGTCGGGTTCCTGGTGTCCGGCGCAGGCGTACTGCAGTCGATCGCGGCGGGACGCCGTCAGGCGCGGGCGGGGCGATAGGCGGAAAGCCACTCCGGGAACTCGGTGAGGTCCGCGAGGACCACGTCCGCCCCTGCGGCGCTCAGCTCCTGCGTGCCGCACGGGCCCGTCGCCACCGCCACCGACAGCGCGTCGGCGGCCCGGGCGCCCCGGACGTCGCCGACGTGATCGCCGACATAGACCGTTGCCCCGTGCTCGCGCAGTGCCTCCGCCTTCCGCTCCGCCCACAGGTCGCCGACGACCGCGTCGGGCTCGATGCCCAGGTGCTCCAGGTGCAGCTTGGCGTTGGGCTCGTGCTTGGCGGTGACGACGACGGCCCGGCCGCCGGCCGCCCGCACGGCCGCGATCGCCTCGCGGGCACCGGGCAGCGCGGGCGTCGGCACGATGGCGATCGTCGGGTACATCGACCGGTAGAGGTCGCCCATCGCCTCCACCTCCGCCGCCGGGAACCAGTTGACCAGCTCCTCGGCCAGCGGCGGCCCGAGCCGGGTGACGGCCAGATCGGCGTCGATGTACGTCCCCGTCCGCTCCGACAGCGCCAGGTAGCAGGCTCGGATGCCGGGCCGGGAGTCGATGAGGGTCATGTCGAGGTCGAAGCCGACGGTCGGGGCGGAGAAGGCGGAGAGGGCGGAGAAGGTCGTCGAAGCCATATGGGCCATTGTGCCCAGCGGGTACGCGGGTCAGGCACCGAGCGGGTGTGACCTACCTCTGCTTCTGCGACCGCCACACCAGGAACAGCGCCGACGCCACGGCGGCGCCCCGCACCACCCACGGCCAGGTCTCGGCGACCGCGTCGCTCATCTGCCCCTCGGCGATGGGCGCCCAGCGCCCCTCGGCACGGCCCCACAGCCAGACGATCCCGGCCGTGACCGACAGGCCGGGCAGGATCATCACCGCCCACTTCGTCTCCGCGTCGGACAGCCGCCGCGAGGCGTAGGCGATGACCCAGCCCAGCAGCAGGGCGAAGAGGTTGCCGAGGATCGCACCCGCGGCGAGGAGTCCGGCGGCGAGGAGCAGGAGGGGGTTGGTCCAGCGCCTGCCGGTGCCTGTGCCTGGGGCTACGCCCTTGCCCTTGCGCCGCAGCGCGGGCAGCAAGCGCCGCCGGCGACGGGCCGGGGCCTCCACGACGGCTTCGGCCTCCTCGGCCTCCTCGGCCTTCTCCAGGGCCGGCGCGGGCTTCTCGACCGCCGTCTCCTTCGGTGGCGGCGGCTTGAGCAGCTCCGGGATCTCCACACCGCCGACGAACCCCGGCACGCTGTCGCCGACCCCGAAGGGGCTGCTGTCCACCCGCCACCAGTCCGGCTGCGTCGCGCTGTCCCCGAGCTCGTCCACGCCCGCGAGGTGCGGCGGGGAGGGCCCCTCGGAAGGCTCGGGACTCGGGGCCGCCTGGGCCGGACGCGGGCGCGGCACGACCCGCCGCAGCCCCTTCGGCCGGCCGCCGTCGTCGGACTCCTTGTCCACGGCTGCGTCCACGGTGCCGGCCCGCTGCACGGGAACGGAGGTGGCCGGCGCCTGCTGGGCGCTGCCGCCGGTGCCGCCCGCGGCTTCGACGACCTCGTCCGGGCTGCCGAGCCGGGAGATGATGCGGCGGACGGCGGCGGGGCTGTCGACGGGGGCCTTGGCCCGGCGTCGCTCGATCTCGTTGCGCAGCTCGGAGACCAGGCGCATGCGGGCGGCCGACGGCAGCTGCCGCTGCTGCGCCACGTCACCGACGCGGCTCAGATACTCGTAGACGACCTGGTCACTCTCGATACCCACGAAGTCCCCTCCGGGGTCGGTGCGTTGGATACCCCGCTGGATGACGGTATCGCGTATTTCCGGCGGCTCGGAGCTGCGACCTGGGGCGGCCGAGAACGCCGGTCAGCACATCTCAGCCCGTCCGGCGTTTGAGGACGAGGCCGCAAGGCCGATGGGGGTCTGGGGGCAGAGCCCCCGGGGACGCGCGCCCTCACTCACCCGCACCTAGTCGGCTCAACCGCCGGAGGCAACCCGCTAACGTAAGTCGGATGAGCAACCCGGCCACACCGCCGCGTTCCCTCGCGGAGGCGCTCCGTGCCAGGGACGACACCTCCCTGGCCGCACTCCTGCGCGCCCGCCCCGACCTCATCACCCCCGTCCCCACCGACCTGACCCAGCTGGCCACCCGCGCCGGCACCCGGGCCTCGGTCGTGCGTGCCCTGGAGCGGCTCGACCGATTCGCGCTGCAGACGGCGGAGGCGCTGGCGGTGGCGGCGGACCCGGCCCCGTACGAGGAGTTGCTCGGTCTGCTGGCCGGCGACGCCGGCGACCCGGAGGTGGCGGCGGCCCTGCCCCGTGCCCTCGGGACCCTGCGCGAACAGGCCCTGGTGTGGGGCGACGACGACCGGCTGCGTCTGGTGCGCACGGCCCGTGAGCTGCTCGCGCCCTCGCCGCAGCATCCGTCGCCGACCGGCCTCGGTCCGACGGTCCAGGAGGCGACGGCGGGTATGTCGCCGGGGCGGATCCAGGAGATCGTCACGACGGCCGGGCTGCCCTCGACCCACGACTCGGTGTCGGCGGTGAACGCGCTCACCGCCCTGTTCACCGACCGCAAGCGGATGGCGAGGCTGCTCGCCGACGCGCCCGAGGAGTCGCGGGAGGTCCTGTCCCGCCTGGTCTGGGGGCCGCCGTACGGTCAGGTCACCGCCGACCCCGCGGCTCATCTGCGCTGGCTGCTGGACCGGGGGCTGCTGCTGCCGACGGCGCCAGGGACGGTCGTACTCCCCCGGGAGGTGGCCCTGCACCTGCGCGACGGCCGGGCCCACCGCACTGTCGAGCCGCTGCCACCCGCCGTCGAGGCGGCCGCCACGCACCGTCCACAGGTTGTGGACGCGACGGCGGCCGGGCAGGCGTACACCGCGCTGGCGACCATCGAGGAGCTGCTGAAGGACTGGGACGAGGGCGGGCCGACCGTGCTGCGGGCGGGCGGCCTCAGCGTTCGCGACCTGAAGCGCACCGCCGTCGCCCTGGACGTCTCGGAACCGGTCGCCGCCTTCTGGGTCGAACTCGCCTACGCGGCGGGCCTGATCGCCTCCGACGGCGAGGCCGACGAGCGGTACGCGGCGACCCCGGCCTACGACGAGTGGCTGGAGCAACCGGCGGCACAGCGCTGGGCGCGGCTGGCCGAGGCGTGGCTGGCGGCGACGCGGACGTCCGGGCTGATCGGCGGGCGGGACGCGAAGGACCGTACGTTGTCGGCGCTGGGGCCGGGTCTGGACCGGTCCGCGGCGCCCGAGGTACGGCACCGGGTGCTGACCCTGCTGGCCGGGCTGCCGGAGGGCGCCGCGCCGTCGGCCGAGTCCGTGCTGGCCCGCCTGCGCTGGGAGCGGCCCCTGCGCGGGCCACAGCGGGAGGAGGACCTGCGCGCCCGGCTGGCCCGGTGGACGTTGTCCGAGGCGG
>NZ_NTGE01000030.1 GCF_002291145.1 Streptomyces sp. SA15 | reverse complement strand
GATGGCCGACGCCCTGCGCCGCGCCGGCCTGGTCGACCCGAAGCGCGGCGGGCGCTGACCCGTCCGGGCCCCGGCCCCCGTACCGCATCGGGGGCCGGGGCCCGGCCCTGCTCGTAGGGTGGCGATATGACCACTTCGCGCGTACTCACCTGGGACGTCACCGCGAGCCGGGGCTACGAGACAGCCTGGGTCGACGTCGAGGGCGACGCCCTGCGGGCCCGCGGTCGGGCGGTCGGGACCACCCCCGAGCCGTACTGGATCTCGTACGAGCTCGACACCGGTGAGGGCTTCGTGACGCGTCGGCTGTGGTTGACGGCGGAGACGGCGGCCCGCACCCGCACGCTCGATCTGCGGCACGACGGCCGGGGCGGATGGGCTGCCGACGGGGAGCGGCTGCCGGACATGGACGGGGCCCTCGACTGCGACCTGGGGCTGTCTCCGCTGACCAACACCATGCCGGTGCTGCGCCATGGGCTGCACCGGGCCCCCGGCGAGCAGGAGTTCCTGATGGCCTGGGTGTCGGTGCCGGGTCTGACGGTACGGCGGTCGCGGCAGACGTACACCCACCTGGGCCACGGCCTGGTCCGCTTCGCCTCCGGCGACTTCCGCAGCGATCTGGTGTTCGACGCGGACGGCTGCGTCGTCGACTACCCGGGCCTGGCCGCGCGGCTGGCGTCCGTCTAGCCCCTGTCCGGCGACCTGATCCGCCGGACAGGCCTCAGCGCTCTGTCACCTTGCCGTCCGCCACCTCCAGGCGGCGGGTCACCCGGACCGCGTCCAGCATGCGTCGGTCGTGGGTGACCAGGAGCAGCGTGCCCTCGTAGGCGTCGAGAGCCGACTCCAGTTGTTCGATCGCCGGCAGGTCCAGGTGGTTGGTGGGCTCGTCGAGGACCAGAAGGTTGACGCCCCTGCCCTGGAGGAGGGCCAGTGCGGCGCGTGTGCGTTCGCCCGGGGAGAGGGTCGAGGCGGGGCGCAGGACGTGGTCGGACTTCAGGCCGAACTTGGCGAGGAGGGTGCGGACCTCGGCCGGTTCGGTGTCCGGGACCGCCGCGCAGAAGGCGTCCAGCAGGGATTCCGAGCCGTGGAACAGCTTGCGGGCCTGATCGACCTCTCCGACCAGGACGCCGGAGCCGAGCGCGGCGGCGCCCGCGTCCAGTGGAACGCGGCCCAGCAGGGCACCCAGGAGGGTGGACTTGCCGGAGCCGTTCGCTCCGGTCACCGCGACCCGATCCGCCCAGTCGATCTGCAACGACACCGGGCCGAGCACGAAGTCGCCACGCCGGACCTCCGCGTCCCGCAGGGTCGCGACGACCGCGCCCGAGCGCGGGGCCGACGCGATCTCCATGCGCAGCTCCCACTCCTTGCGCGGCTCCTCGACGACATCGAGGCGTTCGATCATGCGCTGGGTCTGGCGGGCCTTCGCGGCCTGCTTCTCGCTGGCCTCACTGCGGAACTTGCGGCCGATCTTGTCGTTGTCGTTGCTCGCCTTACGGCGCGCGTTCTTCACGCCCTTGTCCATCCAGGAACGCTGCATCTGCGCCCGCTCCTGGAGGGCCGCCCTCTTGTCGGCGTACTCCTCGTAGTCGCCCCGGGCATGCCGACGGGCGACCTCCCGCTCCTCCAGGTAGGCCTCGTAGCCGCCGCCGTAGAGGGTGATCTGCTGCTGAACGAGGTCGAGTTCGAGGACCTTGGTGACGGTGCGGGTGAGGAACTCGCGGTCGTGGCTGACGACGACCGTGCCGGCGCGCAGGCCGCTCACGAAGCGTTCGAGGCGCTCCAGGCCGTCCAGGTCGAGGTCGTTCGTCGGCTCGTCCAGCAGGAAGACGTCGTAGCGGGAGAGCAGGAGTGAGGCGAGGCCGGCGCGCGCCGCCTGGCCGCCCGACAGGGACGTCATGAGCTGGTCCAGGTCCACGGCCAGACCGAGGGAGTCGGCGACCTCCTCGGCCCGCTCGTCGAGGTCGGCGCCGCCGAGCCCGAGCCATCGCTCCAGGCTCGTCGCGTAGGCGTCGTCCGCGCCCGGCGCCCCGTCGACCAGGGCCTGGGTCGCCTGGTCCATCACGCGCTGGGCCTCGGCGACACCGGTGCGGCGGGCGAGGAACTCCCGCACGGTCTCGCCGGGCCGCCGCTCGGGCTCCTGCGGAAGGTGGCCGACGGTCGCCGTCGGCGGGGAGAGCCGCAGCTCTCCCTCCTCGGGCGTGGTCAGCCCGGCGAGCATCCGGAGCAGCGTGGACTTGCCCGCGCCGTTGGCTCCGACCAGCCCGATCACATCACCGGGCGCGACGACGAGGTCGAGCCCGGTGAACAGGGAGCGGTCGCCGTGCCCGGCGGCGAGGTTCTTGGCGACGAGGGTGGCAGTCATCAGAACGCTGATCCTAACGGCCGACGCCGACCGTCCGCGTCCCGGTTCTCAGTGCGCCACCGCCTCCACCAGCACGCTTCCCGAGGTCCGCGCCACCAGGAAGGACTCCCCCTTGACCGCCTTGGCGTCCAGGGCGATGCGGTGGCGGCCCGGTTCCAGGATGCCGTCGAAGACCTCGTGGACGTGGGTGCGGTAGAGCCGGTCGAGGCGGTACGCGGTGAGGCGAACCCGGCACGGGGAGGTGACCTCGACGCCCGCCTCGCCGCCGGCTGCGATCAGGCGGGTGAGGCGGCGCCGTTCGACCGGGCTGCGGTCCAGGGCGTGTTCGATCTGGGCGACGAGGAGCGGGACGACCGGGGCGAGGCCGTCGACGTAGGCCACGTCGACACCGGCGCGTTCGAAGGAGCGGCGTACGGCGGCTCTTTCCTCCTCGGTGATCGCGCGGCCGAAGGCGACGGCCCCGTAGCCGCGCAGTTCGTCGGCGGGGACGTCGTGCGCGTCGCGGGTGATGTCGGCGCCGATGCCGATGGTGCGCAGCGCGG
The DNA here is from genome assembly GCF_002291145.1 of Streptomyces sp. SA15. Classification (GTDB taxonomy): domain Bacteria; phylum Actinomycetota; class Actinomycetes; order Streptomycetales; family Streptomycetaceae; genus Streptomyces. The sequence goes on along the minus strand of NZ_NTGE01000030.1, from coordinate 13,969 downwards.
CGGCCAGCTTGGCGAGGAGGGCCACCCGGGCGCCGATGAGCAGGACGCGGCGGCGGGTGCCGACGGAGCCGTCCAGGAGTGAGTCCAGTGCTTCCCGGTACTCGGCGCCGTGGAAGCGGAAGGGCCCTATGCCGTGGTAGCCGTTGAGCTCCAGGTCGGCGCGTTCGTCCGTCTGCCAGGCGAAGTCCCGCCAGAGGAAGTCGTCGCCGTCGCGCTCGATCACCGCGGTGACCGCGCCGCACGCGAGGTCCTCGCACTCGGGGCAGCCGTAGATGACGTAGCGGCCGTCGGGCAGCGGCGGCTCCGTCTCCAGGAGCAGGCTGCGGACCTGGGCGGTGAAGATGGCGGGTGGGACGTCGGAGGCGAGCGGGGAGACGGCGTCGAGGTCGGAGAGCTGGAAGAGGAGCGGGCGTCCGTCGACGACGAAGTCCACGAAGTCCCGGTGGATCTGGTAGTCACCGTTGGCGAGGACTCCACCGGCACGCATCGCCGGTGCCAGGCCGAAGGTCGCGTACTCGGCAGACATGTTGTGAGTATCCCCAGAGCGGGACCGATCTGAGCACGGCATGACATATTCCGCTAACGTCCCCGCATGGAAATCGCACAGGAGAACGACGTCGTCGTGGTCGGCGGCGGCGTCATCGGGCTGACGACGGCCGTCGTACTGGCCGAGCGCGGCCGGCGGGTGCGGGTGTGGACGCGCGATCCCGTGGAGCGGACCACCTCGGCGGTTGCCGGGGCGCTGTGGTGGCCCTACCGGATCGAACCGGCCGCGCGGGCACGTGCGTGGGCGCTGCGCTCGCTGGACGTGTACGAGGAACTGGCCGCACGGCCCGAGGTGACCGGCGTACGCATGGTCGAAGGGGTACTGGGCGAGGCGGATCTGGACGGCGCCGAGGCCTGGGCGACCGTACGGCTGCCGGGGCTGCGGGCTGCGACGGCCGAGGAGTACGCGGGCACGGGGGTGTGGGCGCGGCTGCCGCTCATCGACATGTCGACTCATCTGCCGTGGCTGCGGGGGCGGTTCCTCGCAGCGGGTGGGGCCATCGAGGAACAGACGGTCTCGGACCTCGCGCAGGTCCCGGCGCCGGTCGTGGTCAACTGCACCGGTCTCGGCGCCCGCGAGCTCGTGCCGGACGCGTCGGTGCGTCCCGTGCGCGGGCAGCTGGTCGTCGTGGAGAACCCGGGCATCCGCACCTGGGTGACCTCCAAGGCGCCCGACGGGCAGATGGCGTACTTCTTCCCGCAGCCCGGCCGACTCCTGCTGGGCGGCACGGCGGACGAGGACGCATGGTCGCTGGAGCCGGATCCGGTGGTGGCGGAGGCGATCGTACGGCGGTGTGCGGCGCTGCGGCCCGAGATCGCCGGGGCGCGGGTGCTGGGCCACCGGGTGGGGCTGAGGCCGACCCGGGACGCGGTCCGGCTGGAGCGTGAACCGCTGCCCGACGGGCGGGTGCTGGTGCACCACTACGGTCACGGCGGCGCCGGCATCACGGTGGCCTGGGGATGCGCGGAGGAGGCGGCGGAACTGGCCGCCGCCTCCCCATGACACGTCACGCATGACGCGTGAGCGGCCTCAGCAGTCGGTTACCGGCTCACCGGCTGCCAGGTGGTACGGCGCACGCTCGTCCAGGAGCAGCGGGACGAGGGCACGCAGCGACTGGCGGAGCGGGACGTAGGTACCTCTGGTCGTGACACCGTGCAGGGCGAGTTCGTCCTTCACCTCCGTGTACTGCTCGGGGGTGAGCCGGTACCCGCAGGGCGGGTCCTGGATCACCTCGGCCGGTTCCGGCGGGTCGTTGTCGGCGCCGCCGACGTAGACGGGGCCGGTGTCGGCGTAGCCCTCCAGCCGGGCCTTGCCCGTCGCGGCCTCGATCCGCCCTCGGCGTTCGTCGGTGAACCCGGACAAGCCCTTCAACGCGGCGAGTTGGGAGTTCACCCGGCGCCGGTTGTTGACCGCTTCGGCGACGTCCGTCAGTGGCTCCACCCGGCTCTCGATGAGCAGGCCGACGGAGTGCTTGATGCCGGACATGTTCCGCAGGATCCGTTCCTGGCCGTCCCCGGCGACCTGGCGGATCGGTTCGCCGGTGACGGGGTCGGTCCAGATGCCGTACGTGCCGGTGGAGTACCCGGCGCCTTGCGCGGCAGGGCGTACGTACGCCTGGGACAGGGTCTCGGCTTCGTCGTGGACGGCCGTGTCCGTGTTGAGGTTGCGCGGCCACAGGTCGAACAGATCCTTGTCGTAGTACCGCGGTGTGGCGCCGTACTCGTGCAAGTCGTAGATCACGTCGGGGCGTTGGTCGCGGATGACCGCCGCCAGCGTGCGTCCCTCGGTGGTCTTCAGGGCGATGTGGTCGCGGTTGATGTCGACGCCGTCGCTGTTGCCTCGGGTGTCGGCGGCGCGGCCGTCGGGGTTGGCGGTGGGGACGACGAGCACGGTGGTGCGGTCCAGGAAGCGGCGGGTCCGCTCGTCCTTCGCGTACGCCAGGTCGCGGATCGTGGTCAGGCAGGCCTCGCGGCCGGAGGGTTCGTCGCCGTGCTGGCTGCACACGAGCAGGACCTTGTTCCGGGCGTGCGGGGCGTGCCGTGCGCCGATCCTCACGAGTTGGAGGGGCCGGTCCTGCTTCGTCGTACCGATACGGGCGACGGAAACCCGGGAGCTCGCCCGGTCGACGGCCGCGAGGAAGTCCTGCTCCTCGGGCTGGCTGGTCCAGCGCGCGCCGTCCGACTCCTCGAAGCCGGTGCGCGGCGGGGTGTCGGCCGCGTGGGCCGGGACGGCGACGAGGGAGGCGGCGAGGGCCGCCGCGGTGAGCGTCAGGGCGCGGATCATCGGCCTCCTTCCGGCACGCGCTGCACAGTGCGCGGTGCCTGGACTCCGTCGAGGGGCGCGGCCTCGGGCGCGGTGGCCGCGGACCCGGCGGTGGCGCGGGCGAAGGCGGCCGTACCGCCGACGAACGGGACGCGTGCCGCCGTACGGGAGAGGTCGAGCTTCAGCGTCGGCGTGGTCGACGGCGGGTCGATGAGGTCCTTGTCCGTGCCCGCGACGATCAGGGCGAGGCGGTGTCCGGCCGGGACGACGTGATCCGTGGCGCCCAGGTCGAGAGTGATGGTGTACGGCTCGCCCGGGGTGAGCGGGGCGCCCTTCAGGTCGGAGGCGTGGTTGCCGAGGTCGGCCCAGCCGCGGCTGACGATCGTGTAGTCGACGTCGGCGGACTTGGCCTGGGTCTCCTTGAAGCAGGCGCTGTCGCCGGTGGTGCTGACGCCCCAGCAGGTGCGGTCGGTGAGGGTGGTGATGCCCTCGTAGGTGTCGGCGTAGTCGCGGATGGTGTCGGGGCCGAGGTCGACCAGGACGGCGGACAGGTGGGCCGTCGAGGTGCTCGGGGTGGCGGTCACGGTGACCTTGGAGGAGCCGGACAGGCGCAGGTCGCGGGTGAGCGGCACGGTGGCGAAACCCGCCTTCTCGGGGGTCGGCGTGTCGATGTGCGCGGCCCAGTCGGTCTCACTCAGCTCCGGGTTGTCGGTGAAGGTCTCGGTGCCGGTGCCCTTGCGCAGGCCGAGAGTGCCGACGCCCTCCCGAGCGCCCTCGGCGGGGCGCAGGGTGGTGGTGTCGGTGCCGCGCGGCGGCCAGACCGTGGAGGTGACCCACTGGTCGGGGTGGCGCTCGATGTCGGCCATGGGCTCGCGGTCGATGCCGTTGTCGTAGCCGAGGAGTTCGTGGTCGAACCAGCGGTGCAGGGTGTCGACCCATTCCGCGCGGCGGAAGTCGAAGGGGTCGACGTGGCCGGTCTCGGAGAGCCAGATCTTGCGCTCGACGCCGTTCTTCGCGAGGGCGTCCCACCACGGGCCGACGTGCTGCATACGGACGTTGAGGTCCTGCATGCCGTGGATCAGGAAGACGCTCGCCTTCACCTTCGAGGCGGCCTTGTTGTAGTCGCGCTCGGTCCACAGCGGGGTCCAGTCACCCGTGCGCGGGGCTCCGTCGACGAGCTTTTGCTGAACGGCGGCGCACTTGGCCCGGGCGTCGGGACTGTTGACGCGGTTGGACAGCCAGTCGGGGCCGCTGCCGTAGAGCGGGGCGCCCTTGGAGAAGTAGTAGTCGTACCAGGTGGAGATGGCGCTGATCGGGACGATGGTCTCCAGACCCTCGACTCCGGTGGCGGCGACGCCGTTGGCGATGGTGCCGTCCCAGCTCTTGCCGATCATGCCGGTCCTGCCGTTGGTCCAGCCGGCTTTGGCGCGTGTGGTGCCGGTGCGGGTGGTGTAGGCCTTGCCACGCCCGTTCAGCCAGTCGACGACGGCCTTGGCGGACTGGATGTCGGAGCGTCCGCCGACGTCCACGCAGCCGTCGGAGCGGTTGGTGCCGGCGAGGTCGACGCCGACGAAGGCGTAGCCGCGGGGCACGAAGTAGTTGTCGTAGAACAGCGGCATCTGGACGACGTTGCCCTGGGCGTCGTACGTCTTCTTCTGGCTCTCGTTGCCGCGCCCGCAGCACGAGTAGTACGGGCTGGCGTCCATGATGACGGGTACTTTGCGGCCCTGTTGGGCGGGTTCGCGCGGCCGGACGATGTCGACGGCGACGCGGTCGGTCTTTCCGTCGCCGTCGCCGTCGAGTCGGGTGTCCACCCAGACGGCCTCGCGGACGGCGTTGTCGTACGAGTAGACAGGCCGGCTCTCCTGTGGAGTTCCGTGGGCCACGGTCGGGGTGACGAGGGCGGCCATGAGGGCGGTGACGGCCGCGGTCGCGAGCGGTCTCCAGGTCGTTAAGCGCATGCGTGTCGGCATGCGCCGGACGGTACATCGGTCAACTCCCGTGCAGAAGAGGGCAACCGGACGCGTGTGGGGCCTACGAAGCCCGTTGGGGCGGTGTACTCATGACGGCCGAATGGCGATCGTGTGACAGCGGCGGCGGACACGTCAGGGCACACAGGGACTGATTGGGCTGCGAACAGACTTTCTGTTCCTATGACTTGGAGCTTTCGCGCGCCGCAGAATCCTCGCGCCGTGCGCCCTGGCTGCGGCCTCCCTTGGGCCCTGGGGACGCAGGGGGCGCCCGCGCGGCCGAAGTCGTGGAAGAAGATCGCGGCGGCGAATGACGTGCACGAGCATGAGCAGGAGCACGAGGCCGGGAAGGCGCACGAGGCCGGGCACGGGCACTGACGCGCGTCGTCCCGCCCGGCGGCTTACGGTGGGCCCATGCGCCGGATGCGTGGGCCGGCCGGCGTCGCCGGGCTGACGAGGGAGTCGGACGTGCGGAATGTGGCGATCATCGAGGCTCCGTCCGTGCTGGGGCTGCGGCCGTCCGGGGTCGAGGAACTGCCTCAGGCGCTGCTCGGCGCCGGTCTGGCCGCCGGCCTCGGGGCGGTGCGGGCGGGCCGGGTCGAACCGCCCGCCTACGACCCGGAGCGTGACCCGGACACCGGGGTCCTCAACCCGGCCGGCATCGCGGCGTACTCCGTCGCGCTGGCCGACGCCGTCGGCGACGTCTTGGACCGGGGCCGGTTCCCCGTGGTCCTGGGCGGCGACTGCAGCATCCTGCTCGGCGATCTGCTCGCGCTGCGCCGCCGGGGCCGTCACGGTCTGCTCTTCCTGGACGGCCACTCCGACTTCTACCAGCCGGCGGCGGAACCGTTCGGAGAGGTGGCCTCCATGGAGCTCGCCCTGGCCACGGGCCGCGGGCCCACCGTCCTGGCCGACCTGGAGGGCCGGGGGCCGCTGGTTCTGGACGAGGACGTCGTCGCCCTCGGCTTCCGGGACGCGGAGGAGTCCACGGCGGCCGGGATGCAGCCACTGCCGGCCGAGTTGTCCGCGATGGACCTCCACGAGGTACGCAGCCTCGGGGCTGCCCGGGCCGCGGACAGCGCGGTCGGTCTGCTCGGCGACGGCGTCCGCGCCGGGTACTGGATCCACCTCGATGCCGACGTGCTGGACGACGCCATCATGCCCGCGGTCGACTACCGGCAGCCCGGTGGGCTGAGCTGGCAGGAACTGGAGACCGTGCTGCGGACAGCGCTGTCCGACCCGGGAGCCGTCGGATTCGACGTCGCGATCTTCAATCCCCGTCTGGATCCGCACGGGAGCATCGCGGCGCGCCTGACCGAGTGTCTTGTACGGGCGTTCCAGAACCGGGTGTGACTTGGGGCCGGTCAGAGCGCGAAGGGGTGCTCAAGAGGTTTCACACCATTGGTGAGACAGCGATACTGCTGAACATGACGACCGACACCGACGAGCCGACCCTCACGATCGACGAGCTGGCCGCGCGGGCGGGTGTCACGGTCCGCACGGTCCGTTTCTACGGCACCAAGGGTCTGCTGCCCCCGCCGGTGATCGGCCCGCGGCGCGTGGGGCACTACGGCAGAGAGCACCTGGGTCGGCTGGCGCTCATCGAGGAGTTGCAGCACCAGGGCATGACGCTGGCGGCCATCGAGCGCTACCTCCAGCACTTGCCGCCGGACCTCAGCGCCCACGACCTCGCGATCCACCGGGCGGTGGTGGCGTCCTGGGCGCCGGACACGGTGGAGACGGTGACGCGGGAGGAACTCGAACGGCGGGCGGGCCGGCCGCTCGCCGACGCGGACGTGGAGCGGCTGGCGGCGATGAACGTCGTCAGCCGGGACGGTGACGCCCTCCGCGTCGACGCCGGGCTGCTCCGGCTCGGCGTCGAGCTGCTCGACGTACCGCTGTCCCAGGAGACCATCCTCGCCGCCCGCACCACGCTCATCGAACACTCCCGCACGGCCGCGCACGAGCTGTCGCGGCTGCTGCGCGACGCGGTCGCCGAACGGGACCCGGGGGACGTGAAGTCCCTGTCCGCCCATATGCATCCGCTCGTGGTGCAGGCCCTGCTCACGACCTTTCAGCGGTCGCTGAAGGAGGAGCTGCGGGAGTGGCTCGACGGTGACGGGGGACGAGTGACGGGTGACGGGTGACGGGTGGCGAGTGACGGGTGGCGAGTGACGCTCCGCTTCAGCGGGCGTCCGTGAAGGTCTCCCCCCTTTCCGCCTTCCCCACCAGCAGCGCCGGCGGAGTGAACCGCTCCCCGTAGCGTTCGGCGAGTTCACGCGCGCGTGCCACGAAGCCCGGCAGGCCACCCTCGTAGCCGTTGATGTACTGGAGCACGCCACCGGTCCAACCGGGGAAGCCGATGCCGAAGAGGGAGCCGATGTTGGCGTCGGCGACGGACGTCAGCACGCCCTCTTCCAGGAGCTTGACGGTGTCGAGGGCCTCGGAGAAGAGCATGCGCTCCCGCATGTCCTCGAAGGGGATCTGATACCCGGGCTTTGTGAAGTGCTCGCGGAGCCCCGGCCACAGCCCGGCGCGCTTGCCGTCCTCCCCGTACTCGTAGAAGCCCGCGCCGCCACTGCGGCCGGTGCGGCCGAACTCGTCGACCATGCGGTCGATGACGGCCTCGGCGGGGTGGGCCGTCCAGGTGCCGCCCGCCTCCTCGACGGCTCGTCTCGTCTCGGCCCGGATCTTGCGCGGGAGCGTCAGCGTCAGTTCGTCCATCAGCGACAGGACCTTCGCCGGGTAGCCCGCCTGCGCCGCCGCCTGTTCGACCGACGCCGGCTCGACGCCCTCGCCGACCATCGCGACGCCCTCGTTGAGGAAGTGCCCGATCACGCGTGAGGTGAAGAAGCCGCGTGAGTCGTTGACGACGATCGGCGTCTTCTTGATCTGCCGGACCAGGTCGAAGGCGCGGGCCAGCGCCTCCTCACCGGTGCGCTCGCCCTTGATGATCTCGACAAGCGGCATCTTGTCGACGGGCGAGAAGAAGTGCAGCCCGATGAAGTCGGCCTGCCGCTCGACGCCCTCGGCCAGCGCGGTGATGGGGAGCGTGGAGGTGTTGGAGCACAGCAGCGCGTCCGGCTCGACGAGGTGCTGGATCTCCTGGAACACCTTGTGCTTGAGCGCCGAGTCCTCGAAGACGGCCTCGATGACCGCGTCGCAGCCGGCCACGTCCTGCGGGTCGGCCGTGGGCGTGATGCGGGCCAGCAGCGCGTCCGCCTTCTCCTGGGTCGTACGGCCCCGGGAGACGGCCTTGGCGCACAGCTTCTCGGAGTAGCCCTTGCCCTTGGCCGCGGCCTCGGTCGACACGTCCTTGAGGATCACGTCGATGCCCGCGCGGGCGCAGGAGTAGGCGATGCCCGCGCCCATCATCCCGGCGCCGAGGACGGCCACCTTGCGGACCTGGTGCGGCTCGATGCCCTTGGGGCGGTTGGCGCCGGAGTTGACGGCCTGGAGGTCGAAGAAGAACGCCTGGATCATGTTCTTGGACGTCTGACCTGCGGCCAGCTCGACGAAGTAACGCGCCTCGATGACCTGCGCGGTCTCGAAGTCGACCTGGGAGCCCTCGACGGCGGCCGCGAGGATGCCCCGCGGGGCCGGGTAGGGCGCGCCGCCGGTCTGCTTGCGCAGGGTGGCCGGGAAGGCGGGCAGGTTCGCCGCGAACTTGGGGTTGGCGGGCGTGCCGCCGGGGATGCGGTAGCCCGGCTTGTCCCAGGGCTGCTGGGATTCGGGGTTGGCCTCGATGAAGGCGCGGGCCTTGGCGAGGAGTTCCTCCTGAGTGGTCACCACGTCGTCGATCAGGCCGTTCTCCAGGGCGCGCCGCGGGTTGTACTGGGTGCCCTGGAGCAGGACCTTCAGCAGCGCGTCGGCGATGCCGAGCAGGCGTACGGTACGGACGACTCCGCCGCCTCCGGGCAGCAGGCCGAGGGTGACCTCGGGGCAGCCGATCTTGGAGCCGGGTGCGTCGAGGGCGATCCGGTGGTGGCAGGCGAGCGCGATCTCGTAACCGCCGCCGAGGGCCGCGCCGTTGAGCGCGGCGACGACCGGCTTGCCGAGGGTCTCGATGCGGCGGAGATCGCGCTTGACGGCCATGCCCGCGTCGAAGGCCTCCTGGGCGGTCTCGGGCGTGACGCGGATCAGGTCGCGCAGGTCGCCGCCGGCGAAGAAGGTCTTCTTGGCGGAGGTGAAGATGATGCCCCGAATGGTGTCCTTCTCTGCCTCCAGACGGTCGGTGGTGACCGCCAGGGAGTCGCGGAACGCCTGATTCATGGTGTTGGCGGACTGGTCGGGGTCGTCGAGGACGAGGGTGACGACGCCGGTGCGGTCCTGTTCCCAGCGGATGGTGGTGCTCTGTGTCATGACAGGGGTCTTTCGTAGAAGTCTCGTGATACGGCCGCTGCCGTTACGGCTGCTGCCGCTGATCCGCCGGGGTTTCAGATCCGCTCGACGACGGTCGCGATGCCCATGCCGCCGCCGACGCAGAGGGTGGCGAGGCCGTACCGATTGTCCTGGCGCTCCAGTTCGTCGACGAGCGTGCCGAGGATCATCGCGCCGGTCGCGCCGAGGGGGTGGCCGAGGGCGATGGCGCCGCCGTTGACGTTGACCTTGTCCAGGGACAGGCCCATGTCCTTCACGAAGCGCAGGACGACCGCCGCGAAGGCCTCGTTGATCTCGACGAGGTCGATGTCTTCGATGGTCAGCCCGGCCTTGGCGAGCGCCTTGCGGGTGGCGGGCGCGGGACCGGTGAGCATGATGGTGGGCTCCGAGCCGGAGACGGCGGCGGAGACGATCCGCGCGCGCGGGGTGAGCCCGTAGCGCTCGCCGACCTCCTTCGAGCCGATCGCGACCAGCGAGGCGCCGTCCACGATGCCGGAGGAGTTGCCCGCGTGGTGGACGTGGTCGATCTTCTCGACCCAGTGGTACTTCTGCAGCGCCACGGCGTCGAAGCCGCCCAGGTCGCCGATGTCCGCGAAGGACGGCTTCAGCTTGGCGAGGGAGTCGGCGGTGGTGCCCGGGCGCGGGTGCTCGTCGTGGTCGAGGACGACCAGCCCGGTGCGGTCCTTCACCGGCACGACGGACCGGTCGAAGCGGCCCTCCTTCCAGGCCGTCGCCGCGCGCTCCTGGGAGAGGGCCGCGTACTCGTCGACGTCCCGCCGGGAGAAGCCCTCGATGGTGGCGATCAGGTCGGCGCCGATGCCCTGCGGCACGAAGTTGACGGCCAGATTGGTCATCGGGTCGTTGAACCAGGCGCCCCCGTCCGAGGCCATCGGCACCCGGGACATGGACTCGACGCCGCCCGCGAGGACGAGGTCCTCCCAGCCCGAGCGCACCTTGGTGGCGGCCAGGTTGACCGCCTCCAGGCCCGAGGCGCAGAAGCGGTTCTCCTGCACGCCCGCCACGGTGTCGGGCAGCCCGGCGGCGATGGCGGCGATCCGGGCGATGTCGGAACCCTGGTCGCCGACCGGGCCGACGACGCCGAGCACGATGTCGTCGACGGCCGCCGGGTCCAGGCTCGGGAAGCGGTCGCGGATCTCGTGGATGAGGCCGACGACCAGGTCGATGGGCTTCGTGCCGTGCAGGGCGCCGCCGGCCTTGCCGCGGCCGCGCGGGGTGCGGATCGCGTCGTACACGTACGCTTCGGTGCTCATGGGTTGGCAGCCTTTCGAGGAGGGTCAGCCCAGCAGGGAACGGCCGATGATCTCCTTCATGATCTCGGTGGTCCCGCCGTAGATGGTCTGGATACGGCCGTCGGTGAAGGCACGGGCGATGGGGTACTCGGTCATGTAGCCGTAGCCGCCGTGCAGTTGGAGGCAGCGGTCGGCGACCCGCTTCTGCAGCTCGGTCGCCCACCACTTGGCCATGGAGGCGTGCACGGCGTCGAGTACGCCGTCCGTGTGGTCCGCTATGCAGCGGTCGAGGAAGGCGCGGGTGACGGCGCACTCGGTGGCCATCTCGGCCATCTCGAAGCGGATGTGCTGCTTGCTCGCCAGGGGCCGGCCGAAGGCCTCGCGCTCCTTGACGTACTCCGTGGTGATCTCCAGCAGGTGCTCGGCGGCGGCGATCGCGGAGACGGCGATGCTCAGGCGCTCCTGGGCGAGGTTCGTCATCAGGTGCGCGAAGCCGCCGTTGAGCTCGCCGAGCAGGTTCTCCTTGGGCACGCGCACGTCGTGGAAGAACAGCTCCGCCGTGTCCTGCGCCTTCTGGCCGATCTTGTCGAGGTTGCGGCCACGCTCGAAGCCGTCCATGCCGCGTTCGACGACGAGCAGGGACAGGCCGTGCGCGCCGCCCTCGGGTGTCGTCCTCGCCACCACGATCACCAGGTCGGCGAGGATGCCGTTGGAGATGAAGGTCTTGGAGCCGTTCAGCAGCCAGTTCTCGCCCCGGTCCTCGGCGTGCGTCCGGATGCCCTGGAGGTCGGATCCGGCGCCGGGCTCGGTCATGGCGATGGCCGTGATCAGCGTGCCGTCGCAGAAGCCGGGCAGCCAGCGCCGCTTCTGCTCCTCGGTGGCCAGGCCGGTCAGGTACGGGCCGATGATGTCGTTGTGCAGTCCGAGGGCGATTCCGGGCGTGCCCGCGCGCGTGAACTCCTCGGCGAGTACGGCGCTGTAGCGGAAGTCGGCGGTGCCGCCGCCCCCGTACTCCTCCGGTACGGCGAGTCCGAGCAGGCCCTGTTTGCCCGCCGCCCGCCAGGCCTCGCGGGAGACGATGCCGTCCTTCTCCCATTGCTCGTAGTACGGCAGCACCTCCCTGGCCAGGAAGCTGCGCACGGTCTCGCGGAACGCGTCGTGCTCGGGGGCGAAGATCTGCCGCTTCATGCGAGGCCCTTCAGGAGCTCGGGTACGTCCCAGTCGCGTGCCACGTCCGCGGTGTCGGCGCCCGGCTGCGCGGGGCCGCCGCGGACGGCCGTGGGGGTCGCGGAGAAGCGGGGCGCGGGGGCGGGCTGGGTGATGCCGCCATGGTCGGTGAAGGTGCCGCGGGCGGCGAGGTGCGGGTGGTGCGGGGCCTCCCGCAGGGACAGCACGGGGGCCACACAGGCGTCGGAGCCCTCGAAGACGGCCGTCCACTCGTCACGCGTACGGGACTTGAAGCGGGCGGCGACCGCGTCGCGCAGCTCGTCCCAGCGGGCCAGGTCCTTGCGGGCCCCGGCGTGTTCCGGGATGCCGAGCAGGTCCAGGAACTCGTCGTAGAACTGCGCCTCCAGGGCACCCACCGCCATGTACTTCCCGTCGGCCGTCTCGTAGGTGCCGTAGTAGGGGCAGCCGCCGTCGAGGAGGTTGGCGCCGCGCCGGTCCTGCCAGCCGCCGGCGGCGAGCATGCCGTGGATCATCGCGGCGAGGTGAGAGGCGCCGTCGACGATGGCGGCGTCGACGACCTGGCCGGCGCCGGTCGCGCGCGCGTGGTGGAGGGCGGCGAGGACACCGACGACGAGGTAGAGGGAGCCGCCCGCGAAGTCGCCGACCAGGTTGGCCGGTACGGCCGGGGGCTCGTCCGGTTGGCCGATCATGCCGAGGGTGCCGGTGAGCGCGATGTAGGCGATGTCGTGGCCGGCACGGTGGGCCAGCGGACCGTCCTGGCCCCAGCCGGTCATCCGGCCGTAGACCAGCCTGGGGTTGCGGGCGTGGCAGGCCTCGGGGCCGACGCCGAGGCGCTCGGCGACGCCGGGGCGGTAGCCCTCGATCAGGATGTCGGCGCGTGCGGCGAGGTCGAGGACGCGGGCCGGTCCGTCGGGCGACTTCAGGTCGACGATCACCGAGCGCTTGTTGCGGTTGGTGACGTCGTACTCCGGATCGATCGCGAGCCCCGAGCCGCCGGGGCGGTCCACGCGGACGACGTCGGCGCCGAGGTCGGCGAGGAGCATGGCGGCGAACGGGCCGGGCCCGATGCCGGCCAGCTCGACGACGCGCACGCCGGTGAGCGGGCCCTGCGCTGACGTCGTTGCCATTCAGCCCCCAGATGTGTGACACAACCGCTGTAACACCAGCGATGCTAAGAACGCGTTTCAGCGGACACAAGACCTGACACCAGATTTGGCGAGCAAGCGCTTAGTTCAGGTGTACCGCAGACGGTCGGATCAGCGCGCGTCCAGCTCCGCTATCAGGCGCTTGGGGGCGATGGTGCGGTAGCTCTCCTCCACCCAGTCGCACAGCAGCTCGGCGTCCGGGGTGCCCTGCCGCTCCAGCGGAATGCTCACCCATCCGGACTTCCCCAGGCCGTACCCGGCGGGTTCGGCGCCGGGGCAGGTCAGGGCGTGCGCGTGGGCGGACTCCTCCTTGAGCTTCACGGTGATGCCCAGCGGATAGCTGCCGTCGTCGACGCCGAGGAAGACGAACACCTTCTTGTTGACCTTGGCGACGGTCTCACCCCAGGGGAACTCCTCCGTGGCACCGGGCATCCCGAGGGCGAACTCGCGCACTTTCTCCCATTTCTTCAGCGCGTTCTTGGGAACGGCCACCTGATACCTCCGGGCTCGTTGTCGGGCTCCGCACTCCTCACGCTAGCCTCGGCCACCGACAACGGCGCGTGCGGCGGACCCAAGGGGTGACATGAACAGGCTGAACAAGGCGGAGCGTCCGGACCGTCCGTACGACATCGTGCTCTTTGGAGCCACCGGCTTCGTGGGGACGCTCACCGCGGAGTACCTCGCCGCGCACGCACCCGAGGAACTGCGCTGGGCGATCGCCGGTCGCAGCGAGGACAAGCTCCGAGCCCTGCGTGAGCGGCTGCCCGGCGGAACGGGCACCGGGGTCCTGAAGGCCGATGTGGCCGATCCGGGCTCGTTGCGCGAACTCGCCGAGCACGCGCGCGTGGTGGCCACGACGGTGGGCCCCTATGTGACGTACGGCGAGGAACTGGTCGCCGCCTGCGCGGAGACCGGCGCGGACTATCTCGACCTCAGCGGTGAGCCGGAGTTCGTGGACCTGATGTATGTCCGGCACGACGCACGCGCGCGTGAGACGGGTGCGCGGCTGGTGCACGCGTGCGGCTTCGACTCCGTCCCGTACGACCTGGGGGTGTACTTCACGGTCCGGCAGCTGCCGGAGGGGGTGCCGCTCACGGTCGACGGGTACGTGACCGCGGACGCGACCTTCTCGGGCGGTACGTTCGCCTCGGCGCTGAACCAGTTCGCGCGGGGGCGGCAGATGCTGGCCGCCGCGCGGGACCGGAGGCGGCACGAGCCGCGCCTGGT
>NZ_NTGE01000181.1 GCF_002291145.1 Streptomyces sp. SA15 | reverse complement strand
GTGTCGCCCGGCGACCCGCCGTGGGTGCGCGAGTGTCGCCCGGCGACCCGCCGTGGGTGCGCGAGTGTCGCCCGGCGACCCGCCGTGGGTGCGCGAGTGTCGCCCGGCCGCCCGCCGTGGGTGCGCGAGTGTCGCCCGGCCGCCCGCCGTGGGTGCGCGAGTGTCGCCCGGCGACCCGCCGTGTGTGCGCCAGTGTCACCCGGCGACCCGCCGTGGGTGCGCGACCCCGCTGTCAGCGGCGGCGCAGCGCCGCGGTCTCCAGCGCCGGCGGCGTGTGGCCGACGTCGAGCGGGTTGAGGACGCTTCCCGGCGCGACGAGTTCGTCGATCCGGTCCAGCGCCTCGGCCGACAGCGGCCGGTCCACCGCGGTGAGCTGCGACAGGAGCTGGTCGTGGGTGCGCGGTCCCATGACGGCCGAGGTGACGCCGGGATGGGCGAGCACGAACCGCAGCGCCAGCTCGACGAGTGTGCAGCCCTCGTCGGCGGCGAGGCGCACGAGTTCCTCGACGACGGCGACCTTGCGCGTGCGCACCTGCTCGTCGGCGAAGTCGAAGTGGTCGCTGTTTCTCAGCGCGCGCGAGTCTCCCGCCGGTTCGGCGCCGGCCCGGTACTTGCCCGTCAGCCAGCCGCCGTTGAGCGGGCTCCAGACCATCACGCCCATACGGTGCCGCTGCGCGGTGGGCAGGGCAGCGGCCTCCGCGTGCCGGGCCAGGATCGAATACGACAGCTGTTCCACGGTGAACCGCTCGCGGCCACCGCGCCGCGCCGCCCACTGTGCCTCCACGATCTCCTCGGCCGGAAAGCTCGAGGTGCCGATCGCCCGCACCTTGCCCGCCCGCACCAGGTCGCTCAGCGCACCGAGGGTCTCCTCGACGTCGGTGCGGGGGTCAGGACGGTGGACGAGGTACACGTCCAGGTGGTCCGTCCCCAGTCGTCGCAGGCTGTCCTCCACGGCACGCGTGATCCACAGCCGGGAGGTGCCGCGTCGGTTGCGATCGAGCGGACCCGCGGGCATCTGGCTCGCGAACTTCGACACCAGGACGACGTCGTCGCGCCGTCCCTTCAGCGCCCGGCCGATGATCTCCTCCGACTCGCCGAAGGCGTACACGTCAGCGGTGTCGACGACGTTGACCCCGGCGTCCAGCGCCGTCGCCACCATGCGGTGGCACTCCGCCTCGTCGGTGTTGCCCCAGGCGCCGAACATCATCGACCCCAGGCACAGCTGACTCACCTCGATGCCCGTCCCACCCAGAATCCCGTAGTGCACGTTGCGCCTCGTCTTCCCAGCCGACGCCCTGTCGCTGTCATCTCGCAGGCTCGCACAGCGGCAGGCCCCGAACCGATGTCGCGCGGGGCCAGCATCCCCGGCCTGCGCGTTGTTCCCGCAGCACATCGACCCGCGGGCGCGTGCGCGCCTAGTCTCGAAGAAATCCGAACCACTCACGATGGAGGTACCGTGGCCACCGGTCTCACCTCGGCCCGCTGGACTCACCTCGCGCTGCCGACCGGCGATCTCGACAAGGCGATCGCGTTCTACACCACCCTGACTCCGCTGGTCGTGGTCGAGCGGTTCAAGGACGCCGACGGCGAGAGCGTCTGGCTCTCCAACGACCAGCAGGCCGAGACGCCGTTCGTGCTCGTCCTGGTGTCGTTCGACAAGGACAAGGGCAACCAGCTGGGCCTGCTGCACCCGTTCGCGCACATCGGCATCGAGGTGCCTGCGCGGGAGGACGTCGACGCGCTCGCGGACCGGGCCCGCGAGCTGGGCTGCCTGCACTGGGAGCCCCGGCAGATGCCCGAACCCGTCGGCTACATCTGCGCCCTGAAGGATCCCGACGGCAACGTCGTCGAGATCTCCCACGACCAGCGGGTGTTCGACTCGGTCCGCAAGAAGTGGGGTTCGTCCTGAAGGACACCCGCGCCGCCGTCGAGGCGTACCTCGCGGCATTGAACGCGCACGACGCCGACGCCGCGGTCGCGTGCGTGGCCGAGGACTTCGTCAACGAGCACACGTCGTCGATGGGACACAGCCGCAGGGGCCGCGCCGAGTACCGCGCCGCGCTGACCGGGTTCCTCGAGAACTTCGGGGACCTGCACTACGTGCCCGAGCGCTTCCTCGTCGACGGCGAGTCGGCGGCGGTGCCGTACGTCATGACGTTCCGGATGCGTTCGGCGGGCGACCGCCCCGTACGCGTGCGCGGGGTCTTCGTGTTCACCGTCGCCGACGGCCTCATCACGCGCCGCACGGACTACTGGGACAGCGGCGAGGTGCAGCGGCAGCTCGCATGACGCCCCCGGGCCGGCAGCCCGTAACCAGCCCCCTGACACCCCGTCCGCCTCTCGTGCGGACGGGGTGTCGGCGTATCCGCACCCTGACCTCCGTATCGCTTTACATGACGCCGTCTCGTATTGCTTGACACGACACCATCTCGCATTGAAAGATGCCGTCATGCGACTGGTGACAACACAGGTCGGCCTGGGCCGGATCGAGGACGGGGCTGTCGCCCTGCTGGACACGGCTTTTCCACACGTCGGCGCGGTCCTCGAGCAGGAGGGCTCGCTGCGGTGCCTGGCGTCCTGCGCGGTGCGTCGGCGGATCCCGCTCGACCGGGCCACGCTCGTGGCGCCGCTGGGCCGTCCCCGCGCGGTGTGGGGCGTCGGGCTCAACTACGTGTCGAAGGCGGCCCGGGCGGGCCGAGGCCTGCCAAAGCATCCGATCCTTTACCTGGCCGCGTCGTCCGGCGTCCTGGCACCCGGCGCGCAGGTGGTGATCCCGCCCGCCACGACCGAACCCGACTACGAAGGGGAGATCGCGGTCGTCGTCGGGCGCCGGCTGTACCAGGCGTCCGAGTCGCAGGTCTGGCCCGCGATCGCCGGCATCACGGCGGCCAACGACATGACGGCACGCGACGTCATGCGCACCACGGCGGTGCCCGCCCTCGCCAAGAGCTACCCGGGGTTCACGCCCCTCGGCGCGTCGATCTGCACTCCCGACGACCTCACCGACCGCGACGCGATCCGCGTGCGGACCCGGGTCAACGGCGAACTCGTGCAGGACGACACGAGCGCCGGGATGATCTTCGCCGTCACCGATCTGCTCAGCCGGCTGTCGTGGTTCACATCCCTCGAACCCGGCGACGTCGTTCTCACCGGAACCCCGGCCGGCACCGGCCAGGACCGCGCGTGCTTCCTCGCCGACGGCGACGAGGTACGGGTCGAGGTGGACGGCGTGCTGCCCCTTGTCACCCGCGTCGTGCGTCCCGCGGACGCCTCACCGCACGACCACCGGCTGATCGAACCCGTCAGCTGACCGCCCCTCACCCTGGAGCCCACACCGATGCCCATCTCCTCCGCGTCGTCCTACGACCTCGTCCTGGCCGGCGGCACCGTCATCGATCCGGCGTCGGGCACCAACGCCCGGCTCGACGTGGCGGTCACCGGTGACCGCATCGCCGCGATCGGGGAAGGGCTGGCAGCGGGCGCGGCCCGCACGATCGACGTCACCGGCTCCACCGTGCTGCCGGGCCTCGTCGAGGGCCACACCCACATCTTCCAGTACGTCTCCGCCGTCGGCGCCCCGGCCGAGGAGGCCCACCTGCGCCGCGGAGTCGTCGCCGCGGCGGACGCCGGCACGGCCGGCGCCTCGACGTTCGCGGCCTTCCGCAAGCTGGTGGTCGAGGCGAACCCGCTGCGCATCGTCAACTTCCTCAACGTCTCGGTGCTCGGCCTGATCGACTTCAGGTTCGGCGAGCTGCTGAACCCCGACACCCTGGTCCCCGAGGACGCGCTCGCGACCGCCGAGGCCCACCCCGACATCGTGCGCGGCTTCAAGATCCGTCTGTCCGAGGACGTTGTCGGCGAGCACTGGGAGTCGTTGCTGAAGAAATCCGTGTCACTGGCCGAGCAGGCCCAGCTACCGCTGATGGTGCACATCGGCGAGACCGAGGAGCCGGTCCCCGCCGTCCTCGACTACCTGCGCCCCGGCGACATCGTGGCGCACTGCTACACCGGCAAGCCGCACGGGATACTCGACGGCGACCACGTGCACCCCGCCGTCACCGCGGCCCGGGAGCGCGGCGTGCTGTTCGACTCCGCCCACGGCAAGAGCAACCTCAGCTTCGAGGTGGCGCGCCGGGCGATCGCCGACGGATTCCTGCCCGATGTCCTCAGCTCCGACACCAGCGCGCGCAACTGGCGCGGCCCGGTGTTCGACCTGCTCACCAGCATCTCCAAGCTGATCGCGCTCGGCGCGCCGCTCGAGGAGTGCGTCCGGCGGGCCACCGTCGCTCCGGCCCGGCTGCTCGGGCTCGATGCCGAGGGCTACGGGCGCCTGGCGGTCGGCGGGCGGGCCGACGTCACGGTCGTCGACTGGACCGAGGAGGTCACCCTGCCCGACGCCGCGGGCAACACGATCGTCGCGCCGCGCCTCGAACCGACCGTCGTGCTGCACGCCGGCGCCGAGGTCGACATCGTGCCGTGGCGCGGTCTGCCCTCGGCATGAGACGCCCACCCGCCCGGGGAGGATGCGATGACCGTCGGTGACATCCACCTGCTGCGGCGCCGACTGCGCGCGGCCCTGACGACGGGGGGACCCGCCGTCGGCACGTTCGTCAAGCTGGCGTCGCCCGACGTGGTGGAACTGGCCGAGGCGGCCGGGTTCGCGTTCGTGGTCGTCGACCTCGAACACTCCACCCTCACCGAGCAGAACGCCGTCGACGTGGTCCGCCACGCCCACGCGTGCGGCCTGCCGGCCCTGGTCCGCATCCCCGAGGTGGACGCCCCCGCCGTCAACCGGCTGCTGGAGGCCGGGGCGGCGGGAATCCAGCTGTCCATGCTCACCCGCGTCACCCAGGCCGAGGCACTCGTGGCGGCGACCCGGTTCGCGCCCGCCGGCCGCCGGTCGGTCAGCCTGGCCAACAGGGCCGCCCGGTTCGGTGCCCTCCCGCTGGCCGGGTTCCTGCGCGCCGAGCAGGGCGACCCGCCGGTGCTGGTCGGCCAGATCGAGACGGCGCGGACCGATCCCCTGCCGGATCTGCTCGCCCCTCTCGACGTGTGCTTCGTCGGCAGCACCGACCTCGCGGTCGACCTGGGCCTGCCGGCGGACCCGGCGGTGCTGCGCGCCGCGGTGGACCGGGTGCGCGAGGCCGCCCGCTCGGCGGCGGTGGCCTTCGGCGGCTGGGTGCCGGCCTGGAGTGCCGCGGCGGACCTGGGCCTCGGTGACGCCGACTACCTGGTGGTCGGCTCGGACCTGCAGATGTTGGCGGCCGCTCTGCGCGCGGCCGCCGGAGAGGAAAACCAGTGACCACACGCAACGCGGCGCTGTTCAACACCGTCGTCAACTGGGACGAACTGCCGGTGACCCAGGTGCGGCCGGGGGTCCGCCGTCGCGTCTACGCGACGGACGAGGTGATGATCTGCCATCACGAGCTCGAGATCGGCATGACGCTCAACCCGCACCGGCACGAGGACTTCGACCAGCTGGTCCATATCGCCGAGGGGCGGGCGAACTACTACGTGGACGGTGTCGCACACGACATGCGTGCGGGGTCGTTCCTGCTGGTTCCCCGCGGCAGCGAGCACTACGTGGAGCCGACCGAGGCCCCCTGCGTGAACATCGACTTCTTCGTCCCGCCGCGGACCGACCTGCTGCCCTGACGCATCAGACCACCACCTGCCTCGCCCGCATGCACGGCACGGTTGCCTCGCCCGCATGCACGGCACGGTTGCCTCGCCCGCATGCACGGCACGGTCGTGGTCGAAGCGCGCGTCGGCGCAAGCCATCGAGAACCTCCGGTGGTGAATGCCGGACACATCCACCCGCCCGGAGGCCTTCCCCGCTCTGTCACACCGTCACCGACGTGCAGCTCACGACATCCGGCCCGCCGCCCTCCGCGGTGACCCTGCCCACCTCCCCGGTGAGCGGTCAGCCGGCGACGGGTGCGCTGTCCGAGGTGCCCAGCCGCTGCGACAGCGCGCGGGCGGTCTCCAGCAGTGCCTGGGCCATCGGCGACTTGACGTCGTCGGGGACGGTCGCCGTCGTGCCTACGACCGCCAGCGTCCCGCTGATCTTGTCGCCCTCGAAGATCGGCGCCGCGATGGTGCGGACCCCGTTGACGGCGGGGGAGTTGACCGACAGCCCATGCTGCCGGATGGCGTCGAGCTCCTCGGTGAGCTCGGACGACCTGCGGACCGAGCGCGGCAGCGTCGGTACCTGGTCCGGGGGCAGGAACGTGAGGAAGATCCGTCCCTGTGCCGAGGAAGTGAGGTCGAGACGCGAGCCGACCCTCACACTGATGCGCACCATGTGGGCGGTGTTGTCCACCGAGCGCACCACGGTCGGCGACTCGCCGTCCCAGACCGACAGCACGATCGTCTCGTCGATGCGCCGGACCAGCTCCTCCATGTACGGCTCGGCGGCGGCGACGATCGGCAGGCCGGCCCGCGCGGCCGCAGCGAGCGTGAGCACCTGGGGACCGAGGGAGTAGAGCGAGGTGCGCTCGTCGTACCGCAGCAGGTTCGCCGCCCGCAGCGCCTTCGTGTAGCGGTGCGCGGTCGCCTTGCTCGCCCCGAGACGCGCGGTGATCTCATTGAGACTCATGTGCGGCTTGCCGACCGTGAACGAGCCGAGGATCAGCGCCGCACGCTGCACCGTCTGGATGGTCGGCGCGGTGGTGTCGGGACCGCTTTGCTCGCCGGTGCCCTGCTGCGCCTTGGTGGCCATGGATTCTTGCTCCTGTCCCGTACTTAGCAAGTTGGTAAGACGTTGAATGGAACGCCGTATTGGAGAGCGTAACGTTGAGGGCCGCGCACATGTGCGGGAAGAGCTGAGGTGCTCCACCACGCTGAGGTGCTCCACCACGGCGAACTGCGGCGGTGAACAGGAGCCGAGCAGGAACAACACCCGACGACCTCACGCATCGGAGGAGTGCCCCGGCGTGAGGGAGCGTGCCGGGTCGAGCAGGGCGGCGATGTGGTTGACGGCGAGGGCCGCCTCGCCGAAGCCGATCGAGATCAGGCTGACCTTGCCGTCGTGGTCGGCGATGTCACCGGCCGCGAAGACGCGCTGCCGGTTCGTGCGCATCGTGCGGTCGACGAGGATGCGCCGGCGGCGCAGCTGAAGTCCCCACTGCTCCATGGGGCCGAGATCGGCGATGAAGCCGAGCGCGGCGACGACGCACTGGGCGGGCAGGCTGATCCGGTCGCTGCCGGAGCGCGCGACCACGACCTCCGACACCGATCCGTCGCCGGAGATCTTCTCGACCTCGTAGGGCGTCAGGACCCGCACGGAAGACGCGTGCACCTGCTCGACGGTGCGCTCGTGGGCCCGGAACCGCGTACGCCGGTGCACCAGCGTCACCGACGAGGCGATCGGCTCCAGCGACAGCGCCCAGTCCAGCGCGGAGTCCCCACCGCCTACCACCACGACGTCCTGTCCGGCGAGTTCGGCCAACCGCGGCAAGAAGTACCGCAGCCCCCGGTCCAGGTACTCGCTGCCCACCGGGAGCTCGCGGGGGACGAAGTTGCCGATCCCGCCGCAGACGAGCACCGCACCCGCGGAGATCCGCGCGCCGGCGTCGGTGGTGGCGACGATGCCCTCGCCCGCGTCGTCCAGCCGGGTCACACCGTGCCCGAGCAGGTAGGCGGGGTTCCACCGCCCGGCCTGCTCGGCCAGCCGGTCCACCAGGTCCTGGCCGCGGACGGCGGGGAAGCCGGCCACGTCGTAGATGAACTTCTCGGGGTACAGCGAGGTGATCTGGCCGCCCACCTCGGGCAGGGCGTCGGCGACCGCGACACTCAGGCCGCGGAAGCCGGCGTAGTACGCGCCGTACAGCCCCGTCGGGCCGGCGCCGATGACGAGCAGGTCGACGGACATCTCGGGGCCGGCGCCCGTGGCGGTCTGGAAGCCGCTCACGCTCCCACCTCGGGGTGGTCGCGGCCGACCCGGCCGACCTTGCGTGCGCCGCCGGGCGAGCCGAGCGGTTCGGCTCCGAGAGTTCCGAGAGTTCCGAGAGTTCCGAGCGTGAAGAATTCGGCGTTGATGCGCTGGGCCTGCTCGGCCTCCGCCGGCAGGTCCTCGTGGTGGAAGATCGAGATCTGCGGGCAGACGGGTTCGCAGCGCCCGCACTCGACGCATTCGTCGGGCTGGATGTAGAGCATCCGGTCGCCCTCGTAGATGCAGTCGGCCGGGCACTCCTCCATGCACGACTTGTCCATGACGTCGAGGCATGCCTGAGTGATGACGTACGGCACGGGCTTCTTGCCCTTCACACGGTCGCACAGAATGCGAGATGGTGTCTTCTATCGTGGAATGGATGATGACGGCGTCGGCCCGGGGTGTCAACCGTCGGGCGATTGCTTGACACTGCCGCGTGTGCTAGGAGAAGCTGGCGCGACATACGAGATGGCGTCTCACAAAACGCCACTCGGGTCGGGACTTGTGAGAGGCATACTCCGTAATGGGAAGCAACCCCCGGACCGTCCCAGCACCGATGATCGTCGAGGACTGGGACCAGCTCACCTTCCGGGTCAACCGCGAGGCCTACCGCAGCGCGGAGATCTTCACCCGGGAACGCGGCTGGGTATGGACGCACACCTGGCTCTACCTCGGCCACGAGACCGAGATCCCCAACCCCAACGACTTCAAGGTCCGCACGCTCGGCGGCCGACCGCTGATCTTCTGCCGGGACACCGCCGGCGAGGTGCACGCCTTCCTGAACTCCTGCCCGCACCGCGGCACCGTGCTGTGCCGCGAGAGCGAGGGCTCGACCAGGCTCTTCCAGTGCTTCTACCACGCCTGGACGTTCCGCAACAACGGCGAGGTCGCCGCGATCCCCGACGCCGGCGCGTACGAGTCGAGCGACGAGTTCCGGGCGTCCATGGGGCTGCGCGGCGTCCCGCGCCTGGAGATCCACGAGGGTTACGTCTTCGTCGCCTTCGACCCCGACGTCCCACCGCTGCTCGAGCACCTCGGCGACGCGGCGGACTACATGACGATGATCGAACAGCAGCACGTCGGCGGCATGACCACGCTGCCCGGCACACAGCAGTACAGCGTGCGGGGCAACTGGAAACTCGCCGTCGAGAACGCGATGGACGGCTACCACTTCGCGCCGACGCACAACACGTTCGTGGGCTACCTGCGCGAGAGCGGCTTCGCCGTCACGGATGACAACCAGTACGCGTACAACCTCGGCAAGGGCCACGGACTCCTGGTCCTCACCGGGCACGGCGGGCGCATCAGCATGCTGTGGGAGCCGCGCTTCGGCGAGGACGAGCGGGTGCGCACCGAGCAGCACCGAGCCGAGATGACGCGGCGGCTGGGGGAGAAGCGGGCGCACTACGTGGCCGACGAGAGCCACATCCTGTTCGTCTTCCCGAACCTGCTGCTGTTCGACATCGAGGGCCTGTCGATCCGGCAGCTGGAGCCGGTGGCGCCCGACCAGACCGACGTGCGCGCCTGGCAGCTGGTCCCGCGCGACGAGGACCCGGCCGCGCGCGCCCTGCGCATGAAGACGGTCGTCAGCTTCGTCGGCCCGGGCGGGCTCGCCACGCCGGACGACATCGAGGCGTACGAGGCGGTCCAGCGCGGCATCCAGGCCACGGCGGCCACCGCTGTGCCCGAGCTGGACTACAGCGACATGTCGCGCGGCATGGCCGACGAGGTCAAGGGCGTACAAGGCAGGTCGACCGACGAAGGCGCGATGCGGGGCTTCTGGCGGCACTGGATCGAAGCCGTCGGCCTCGACGACGGCCTCGAGGTCCACGGCGAGCGACCGACGTCCTTCCTCGAGGGCAGGGACGTGCGATGACCGCGATCACCAACACCCACACCGTGCGGTGCCAGGGGCGCACCATCACCCGCCCGGAGGTGGAGGACTTCCTCTACGCCGAGGCGGACATCCTCGACCACTGGGACTACGACGGCTGGCTGGCCCTCTTCGAGCCCGGCGCCCGCTACGAGATCCCGACCACCGACTACCGCCCCGGCTGGTCACCGCACGAGACCGGATCCTTCGTCGACGACGACTGGGACCTGATCCGCGCCCGGGTCAAGCGCCTGAAGTCCCGCAAGGCGCATGCCGAGAACCCGCACTCGCGCACGCACCGGCTGGTGTCCAACGTGCGGCTGTCCGAGCACACGGAGGATTCCTTCCGGGTGGCGGCGTCCTTCGTGGTGCACCGCGCCCGCGACGGGCACTTCGACGCCTACGTCGGCTGGTACGAGCATGTGCTGGTGCCGACCGAGGACGGACTGCGGTTCCGCTTGCGGCGCTCGGTCCTCGGCCACGAGTCGCTGGCGGCAGGCGCCCGGCTCAGCTTCATCCTCTAGCCGGCGACGGATGGTGACCCGATGATCCGACACACCCTGTCCTTCCGCTTCGCCGACGAGATCGACCAGGCCACACGGGAGTCCGTGCTGGCCGAGCTGCGCACCTTCCCGGACCGGTACCCGGCCATGCGCGGCTTCGTCCTCGGCGAGAACATCAGCACCCGCGACCGGACCTTCACCCACACCATGGCCGTCGACTTCGACACTCACGACGACCTGCTCGCCTATCTCGGCAGCGAGTCCCACGAGAGCTTCGTGCACACGCGCTGGCGACCGGTCATCGGCCGGCAGGCCATCACCTCGTTCGAGTACGCCGAGCGTCCGTCGCTCGCTGCAGGAAGGACATCCCCAGTGAGCACCCGCCCGCACGGCCCGTACGGCATGGAGTACGCCCGGATCGAGGTTCCGGACATGCAGGCCACGATCGACTTCCTCGAGTACCACGTCGGGCTGCAGCTGGAGCAGCGTACGGACGAGTACGCCTACCTGCGCGCCGACATCGAGCACCACGCGATCGAGCTGATCCACGCGCCCGAGCGCACCGACGGGTGGACGACCGCGGTCGGCTACAGCGTGGAGAGCGAGGAGGTCCTCGAGCAGTTGCACAAGAGCGTCCTCGACGCCGGCCTCGAGGTCCTCGAGCTGCAGGAGCGGCAGCAGGCGCTGTGCGAGAACGGCTTCGCGGTGAAGGACCCCAACGGCCTCATCATCGAGCTGTTCACCGAGTTCCAGGAGTACGCCGAGCCGCCGCACATCGAGATCCGGCCGCTCAACCTGGTGCACCCCTTCATCGCCACCGCGAAATACGAGGAGACCCAGGACTTCTACCAGAACGTCCTGAGGTTCATACCCTCGGACTACGTCGTCGGCTCGACCACGTTCTTCCGCGGCGAGGACCGCCACCATCACAGCCTCGCGGTGCAGAACAACAAGGAGCACTTCACCGCGCACCTGTGCTTCGCGATGAAGAGCCTCGACCACGTCATGCGGATGCGCGCCCGCGCGCTGTACAAGGGCGCGCCGATCGCCTCCGACATCGTCAACCACTCGGCGTCGACGTCGATCGCGTTCTACCTGCACGACCCGCGCTTCGGCCCGCGGTTCGAACTGTGCGACCGGCACCGGGTGTTCACCCCGGAGGAGCACGAGACGCACCGGGCCCGCAGGATGCCGGCCGACCCGCGCAACATCGACGTGTGGCGTCCGGCGTCCGACGACTGGGGACGTTTTTGAGCCGGCAGCTCCCCTTGAGCCGGCAGCTCCCCTTGAGTCGGCAGTTGCCCTTGAGCCGGCAGTTGCTCGACGTCCTGCACCTGCTCGACGCGACCCCCGCCCCACGCGGCAAGGAGCGGACGGCGGCCCACCAGCTGCGCGCCTGGTGCGCACACCGGTGGCCGCACGTCGAGTGGCAGGTACTGGAGCACGGCCCCGAGGGCGGCAGCCTGGTCGCCGCGCACGGGGCCGGGCCGCTGCTGTACTCCCACCTCGACACGTCCCTGGACGACGGCGGGGTGGCGAACCGGCTCGTCACCGGCGCCGACGCGCCCATCGCCCCGCTCGACGTGGACGGCGAC
>NZ_NTGE01000023.1 GCF_002291145.1 Streptomyces sp. SA15 | reverse complement strand
CCGCAACGTGGCCCGCACGGGCGTGCTGCCCGGGCCGCGCAGGTGGCCCGCGGCCGGCGTGTAGGGCCTGCTGGGAGCGGGCGCGGGCCTGCCGTGGTAGCCCTTTCCGGCTGCTGCGGCGTCGGCCGGCCTGCCGGCCAGCGGTCCCGGACGCGCGGTCGCCGTCGACGAGGCATCGGTCGCGGTCGTCGGCGGCGTCAAGTAGAAGGCGGCACGCGCCTGGAAGGACGGACTGTACGACGCCGAGGTCGTCGGGTGTCGACCTCGCCCGGGACGAGACCATCCGCGACAGCACCTCGCTGGCGGCGCCGGCCAACGACGGCGCCGCCGCCCTCCTCATCCCCGACGAGGCGGGGCTGAAGGCGACCGGCCGCGAACCGCCCGCCCGCAGTGGCCCCTCGGTGCCGACGGGACGCTGGACTTCTTCAGCGCACGGCCCATGTCCGCCGGCGCCCGGCGCATCGCCCCGCTCGCGCCCGGCGTCCAGGCCCTGCGCGTGCGGATCACCGGCCCGACGGACTGTGAGCCGACGGCCGGTCGCCCTCAACTCCGCTGCCCGGGTGCGGACTTCTCCGCTGTGGCAGACAACCGCCGCAGCCAGAGGTCGCATTGGCTGCGGCGGTCGGGAGTTCGCCCCGGCGGCACCACGACCGTCAGCACGGCGCTCGTCGAGCGACCGGTGTCTGAAGGGCGCCGAGGCCGGCGCCGTCGCGTGGGCAGGGCAGACGTCCGTTAGGGCTCGGCGTCATACTCCCCAGTCGTCGTTGACGGTGACGGCGTCCGCGACGCGGAACCGGCCGCCGGTCACCAGAGGTGTAGTGGGCTCACCCATCACGACGACGTGCTTGCCGAACCGGGGGGCCAGCGGTCGACCGACGTCGCGCTTGAGCCACAGACGCAGCAGGTGCCGACGGCGCTCCGGTTCCGGGTGGTCGATGTAGCTGGTGCGCGAGTGCAGTGCGGCGTAGTTGAGCAGCCACTGCACGTCCCCCGGCTGGAAATCCATGTCGATCGGCAGGCCGGGCTCCTGCGAGATCTCGTCGAAGAGGGTGATGGCCGCGGCCTGGTCGGCCGTCAGTCGGGGGACACCGGGGTACTCCTGGGCGCTGAAGATCATCGAGTTGCCCGCGTAGGTGCTGAAGACGCCGTTGACGTGGCTGATGATCGGTGAGGTGTACGTGAGTTCCGGGGAGTCGGGGTCCTGACGCCGCCAGTCCCAGTGGTAGGTGTCGAAGAGCCGCGCAGCGAGGTCCGGCCGGCGGCGCAGCATCTCGTTGTAGATGGTGGTACCGCTGACCAGGCTGGAGGCTCCGCCTTCCTTGGCGCCGCGCAGGCACATGAGGGCGACGACGTCGGAGCTGTCCGAGTGGAACGGCAGCCGGTCCCGCACGCGAGAGGGCAGCGCGCCCTCGTCGGACATCCTCTTGTTCGACGTGGCGATCACGTGGTCGAGCAGGTCGCCCCTCTGGTTCTGCCCGATCGGCCGGCCGAGGTGCAGGCCCATGATGAAGAAGATGGCCCCTGCCATGGTGTTCCCGTACTCCTCGGTGCGCAGGCCACGCACCAGGATGAAGCCCCGGCCGGCGTCCATCTGGTGGGCGCACTCGTCGTTGAGGGCGCGACAGGCCTCGAACGGGTAATCGGCGGCGGTGACGGTGCGCAGGTCGGGGTCCTCGGCGACGAAGCGCCGTCCCAGGTCTTCCAACTCGGCGCGCTCGGCGTCGCTGAGTACGTAGATCCATTCGGTGGACTTCGACAGCTCGTCGCCGCGCCAGGCGGACGGCCCGGAGATCGGCTGAAGGCCGACAGTGGTGGTCACGGTGATGCACTCCTCGAAAGATGTGATGGAAAAGCCCGTCGGCGAAGACACGACGGACGAAACGGACGACGAAACGTTTCAGCGTGGCGGGGGCTCGTCGCGCGGCGACGAACGGCGCTCAGAAGCTCAGCGCAGAAGCTCAGAAGCTCAGAAGCTCAGAAGCTCAGAAGCTCAGAAGCTCAGAAGCTCAGAAGCTCAGAAGCTCAGAAGCTCAGAAGCTCAGAAGCTCAGAAGCTCAGAAGCTCAGAAGGGGGTCTGGGGCTCGCCGACAGCCGTGCCGGGGCGCAATCCCTCCCGGGGCGGGAAGTAGCTGAGCGGCTCGTCGTAGGTCCGGCGGCCGGCGCACGACACGAGCAAGACGCCGATCAGAGCGACTGGCCTCATGCTGGTCCCGTCCTTTCGAGAAGTGCCACAACCATAGGAGAGGCCTGAGCCTTGGTCAATGGGCGAGACGCCGTCTCGTGATGCAGTACGCCAGGGTGAATGGCGGCACCGTGGAGCTTGCGTGGGGGCAGTAACGGCCGTCCCGGATTGCGGTACGCGCAGGGAGCCTTGGGCGGCGGTGACGTGAACCGGGATTCCGCGCGGGCGGAGTGGCGGAATTCATCCCCGGCCCAGCGTGTGGCGAGCCGTCACCGGGAGGGTCATCGGTTAGATCGTTCGGCTCGTCCGACCGGCGGAAAAACGGAATGCAGCGGAGCGCCCCCGGCAGGACTCGAACCTGCGGCCAAGCGCTTAGAAGGCGCCTGCTCTATCCACTGAGCTACGGGGGCCAGGTGTGGTGGCCTCTGTCTTGGGTGCCCGGGTGTGGGCCGGTCCGTGACGTTGCCGGGGACAAGGATAGGGCTCCCGCATCCTGGTCCCTGTTGCTTCGCCTCCGTGACTCGATGTGGAGGTTCGGTGAAGCGGTCCTGATAATCGCAGGCAGGTACGAATCCTGCACCGCTTTTGGCGTCTTGCGCATCGGGTGTTGTCCACTCGTTATGCCTGGACTATGCCTGCGTCCCAGTCGTCCCTTCCGTCCGTTGTGTTCTGTCGGCGCGCAGGCATGCTCATATGCTTCAGAAATCCCCCAAAATTGGGCATTCTTCGCATGTGGTGACCTTGGACGTACGGCCTCAGCTGCTCGACGCACTCTCCGCACTGCGCGACCGTGTCGCCGCCGCACGCTTCCCGCTGCCCCTGGCGGGGGCCCCACGCGCGCGTGCCAACCGCGACGAACTGCTCGCCCAGCTCGACGACTACTTGGTGCCCCGGCTGAGAGAGCCCGAAGCGCCCTTGCTGGCGGTCATCGGCGGTTCCACCGGGGCCGGGAAGTCGACGTTGGTCAACTCCCTGGTGGGGCGGCGGGTGAGTGAGGCGGGCGTGCTGCGGCCGACCACACGGACCCCGGTGCTCGTATGCCATCCGGAGGACCATCACTGGTTCAGCGGGATGCGGGTGCTGCCCGACCTCACGCGCGTGTGGGTGCCCGACCAGGATCAGGCGGAGGAACTCCTGCTGCCCGGCGAGGACCCCTCGCGCGTGCTGCGGGTCCAGACCGCCGACACCCTGCCGCCCGGACTCGCCCTCCTCGACGCGCCCGACATCGACTGCCTCGTCGCCGACAACCGGGTCCTCGCCGCCGAGCTGATCTGCGCGGCCGACATCTGGGTCATGGTCACCACGGCCGCCCGGTACGCCGACGCCGTGCCGTGGCATCTGCTGCGCACCGCCAAGGAGTACGACGCCACCCTCGTCACCGTCCTCGACCGGGTGCCCCACCAGGTCGTCTCCGAGGTCTCGCGGCAGTACGGGGCGCTGCTCACCAAGGCCGGGCTCGGCGACGTACCCCGCTTCACCGTGCCCGAGCTGCCCGAGTCCGCCTGGGGCGGCGGGCTGCTGCCGGCCACCGCCGTGGCGCCGCTGCGGACCTGGCTCCTCCAGCAGGCGCAGGACCCGGCGGCCCGGCAGCACGCCCTGGCCCGTACGGCGTACGGCGTCCTCGACTCGCTCAAGGCCCGGCTGCCCGAGCTGGCCAGCGCCGCCGCCGCACAGTACGCGGCCGCGCTCAGGCTCACCTCCGCCGTGGACGGGGCGTACGACAGCGAGTACGCGCGCGTACGGGGCCGTCTGCAGGCCGGTGCCGTGGTCGCCGGTGACGCCCTGAAGCGCTGGCGGGCCTTCCCGCTCGACTGCACCGCCGCGGAGCTCCTCGACGCGCTCGTGGAGAGCCTGGGCGCGCTCCTGCTGTGCGCCGTCACCGCCGCCGACGAGCGCGTCGACGAGGCCTGGCGGCGGGAACCGGCGGCGGACGCCCCGGAGCTGACCCGCCGGGATCCCTACCCGGAGAGCGCCGAGCACCGCATCGGGGTGGCCGTACGGCGGTGGCGGCGGGAGCTGGAGGAGTACGCCGAGGAGGAGGTGCGCTACCTCGACCGGAACGTCGTACTCGACTCCGAGGTGGTCGCCGCCCTCGTCGCCACCGCGCTGCTGGGCGGGCGCCGGGCACGGTCGGCCGGCGAGGGGCTCGCCGAGCGGATCGGTGCGCACGGCGCGCTGCGGCTGCGCGACCGGGCCGGGCGGCTGCTCGCCGACCACCTGGACCGGGTCATGCACAACGAACGCGAACGCCGACTCGCCCCACTCGACGCCCTGGAAGTCCACGCGGAGCCTCAGGCCGAACTCATCGCCGCGCTGTCCGTACTGCAGAAGGAGAGGTGACCGGTGACCGCCGTCACGGACCAGGACCACACGGAGCACACGGAGCAAGACAAGCGTCCTGAAGACATCGTCCCCGCGCAGGCTGTCGCCGAGAGTGACGGTTCCGTTGCGACCGAGGACATCAGCGCGCACGAGGAGCTTGAGGAGCTTGAGGAGCCTGAGGTGGCCGATGTACCCGAGGTGCCCGAGGTACCGGAGAAGCGTGCGGAGGACCGCCACACGCGCGTGACGGACGTGGGGGACAACGACCGCCCCGCGCGTGCGAAGGACGGCGATGGATGCCACGCGCGTGTGCAGAGCGATGACCGGCCCACCCGAGTCCAGAAAGACGACCACCCGGCGCGCAAGCAGAAGGACGACCGCCACCCCGCGCGCAAGCAGAAGGACGACCGCCGCCACACGCGCGTGGAGAACGAGGACGCCTCCGGTCGCACGGACCCTGCTGGTTCGGGCACTTCCGCTGGTTCGGGCACTTCCGCCGGTTCGGACACTTCCGCTGGTTCGGACACTTCTGCTCATACGGAGGCCCCCGCTCGTACCGAGCCCGAGGACACCTGGGACGACGGACTGATCGCGCGCAGGGCCACCGAGGAGACCGCCGCACAGCACGTCGCCGCAATGGAGACCAGGGTGGAGACCAGGACGGGCGGTACGCAGGTAGTGCTCCCGCTGGCCTACGACGGCCCGCTGCGGTCACGCCTCGACGCGCTGCGCGAGCTGGTGGGGCTCTCCCGCACCCGGCTCGACAGCAGGACGCTCGCCGAGGCCGGCCGGGTCCTGGACGAGGCGGCGGCGCGGCGCAGGCTCTCCGGACAGCACACGGTCGTCGGGATCGCGGGCGCGACCGGCAGCGGCAAGTCGCAGCTGTTCAACGCGCTCGCCGGAGTGACGATCTCGGAGACGGGCGTACGACGGCCGACCACCGCCGCGCCCATCGCGTGCAGCTGGAGCGACGGGGCGGCGACCCTCATCGACCGGCTCGGCATCCCGGGACGGCTGCGGCGACGCCCGATGCAGAGCCCCGAGGCGGAGGCGCAGCTGCGCGGGCTCGTCCTGGTCGACCTGCCCGACCACGACTCGGCCGCCGTAGAGCACCGTGAGCAGGTGGACCGCGTCCTGGCGCTGGTCGACGCGGTCATCTGGGTCGTCGACCCCGAGAAGTACGCCGACGCCGTCCTGCACGAGCGCTATCTGCGGCCCATGGCGGGACACGCGGAGGTCATGTTCATCGTCCTGAACCAGATCGACCGGCTGCCCGGGGAGGCCACCGAGCAGGTCCTCGACGACCTGCGGCGGCTGCTCGACGAGGACGGGGTCGCGCTCGGCGAGCACGGCGAACCGGGCGCGACCGTGCTCGCGCTGTCCGCGCTCACCGGAGACGGGATCGGTGAGTTGCGCGAGGCGCTCGCCCAGTTCGTGGCGGAACGCGGGGCGGCGGCGCGCCGGATCTCGGCCGATGTGGACAACGCCGCGTGGCGGCTGCGGCCGCTGTACTCCACGGGGCGCCGCACCGGCCTCAGCGAGGGGGCACGGGACGAGTTCGGCGCGCGGCTGGCGGACGCCGTGGGAGCCACCGC
>NZ_NTGE01000032.1 GCF_002291145.1 Streptomyces sp. SA15 | reverse complement strand
TCTCCGTGACGCCCCCGCGACCCCCGACGCCCGCGCCTTCCGCGACTCCTCCGCGCCCGCCAGCGCCCCCGCGCCCCCCAGCGCCCCTGCTTCCCCCGGCGCCCCCGCCCCCCTAGACGTCAACGTACGTCCCGTACCGGCGGCCCCCGCCGACCCCCTCCCCCTCGGCCGCGACGCCGCCCGCTGGGCCCTGCTCCACCCGGCCTCCCACGACCGGCCCCGGATCACCGACGACCACCTGGTCCAGCGCGAGGGCAACCCCCTCTTCCGCGTCCGTTACGCCCACGCCCGCACCCGGGCCCTCACCCGCAACGCCGCCGACCTGGGCTTCACCGCGAACCCCGGGCCCGCAGACGCCATGGACACCACGGACACCGCATATCCCATAGCCGCGCTCCTCACCACCCTCGCCGACCACCCCCGCGTCCTCGCCCACGCGGCAGCACACCGCGCCCCCGACCGTCTCGCCCGGCACCTCGTCACCGTCGCCGATGCCGTTCTCCCTCTCCTGCCCACCGTCCTGCCGCGCGGCGAGGAGAAACCCTCGGCCGCCCACCGCGCCCGGCTCGCCCTTGCCGAAGCCGCCGGGACGGTGCTGGCCGGCGGCCTGTCCCTGCTCGGTATCGACGCACCCGACCACCTCTGACACCAGACACAGAGAGCCACCCGAAGAGCCATGAGCCGTTCCGCACACCCCGCCGGGCCCCGTCACGCCGATGTCCTCCCCGAGGGCCACTACTCCGCGCCGCCCGCCGACCTCAACACCCTCGACCCGAAGGTGTGGGCCCAGACCGTCACCCGGGACCCGCACGGCGTCGTCACCGTCGGCGGGCTCCCGGTGACCCGGCTCGCCGAGGAGTACGGCACCCCCGCCTACGTCGTCGACGAGGCCGACTTCCGGGCACGGGCTCGGGCCTGGCGTACCGCCTTCGGCCAGGAAGCCGACGTCTTCTACGCAGGCAAGGCCTTCCTCTCCCGGGCCATCGTCCGGTGGCTGCACGAAGAAGGGCTCAACCTCGACGTCTGCTCCGGCGGCGAGCTCGCCACCGCCCTGTCCGCCGGCATGCCCGCCGACCGCATCGCCTTCCACGGCAACAACAAGTCGACGCAGGAGATCCACCGCGCCATCGACGCCGGTGTGGGGCGGATCGTGCTCGACTCCTTCCAGGAGATCGTCCGCGTCGCGCACATCGCGCAGTCCCTGGGCAAGCGGCAGCGCGTCCAGATCCGTATCACCGTCGGCGTCGAAGCCCACACGCACGAGTTCATCGCCACCGCCCACGAGGACCAGAAGTTCGGGATTCCGCTTGCCGGCGGACAGGCCGCCGAGGCCGTACGGCGAGCCCTTCAGCTCGACGGGCTCGAACTCATCGGGATCCACAGCCACATCGGGTCGCAGATCTTCGATATGTCCGGCTTCGAGGTCGCGGCCCATCGGGTCGTCGGGCTGCTCAAGGACATCCGGGACGAGCACGGGGTCGAGCTGCCGGAGATCGACCTCGGCGGCGGGCTCGGGATCGCGTACACGAGTGACGACGATCCTCGCGAACCCCACGAGATCGCCAAGGCGTTGACAGAAATCGTCAGCCGCGAGTGCGAGTCCGCCAAGCTGCGCACGCCCCGCATCTCCGTCGAGCCCGGGCGCGCCATCGTCGGTCCGACCGCCTTCACGCTGTACGAGGTCGGCACCATCAAGCCCCTCGACGGGCTGCGCACCTACGTCTCCGTCGACGGCGGGATGTCGGACAACATCCGCACCGCGCTGTACGACGCCGAGTACTCCGTCGCTCTCGTCTCCCGCACCTCCGACGCCGAGCCCCTGCTCGCCCGTGTCGTCGGCAAGCACTGCGAGAGCGGCGACATCGTGGTGAAGGACGCGTTCCTGCCGGCCGACCTGGCACCGGGTGACCTCATCGCCGTACCGGCCACGGGTGCGTACTGCCGGTCCATGGCCAGCAACTACAACCACGTGCTCCGCCCGCCGGTCGTCGCGGTCCACGACGGCGAGGCCCGCGTGATCGTCCGCCGCGAGACGGAGGAGGATCTCCTGCGCCTCGATGTCGGCTGATCCACCCCTGATTCACCCAGGGGAAACAGAGGGCGGAAGATCTCCTGTTGTCCGCCCTCGTACTCATGAAATAGATGTCTCACGATCCGGACATGGGATAGAAACTCCCGTCCGGTGAGTGAGACTGGTCCCACCGTGACGGTAAGAGGAAACGAGGTCGGATGATGCGTACGCGTCCGCTGAAGGTGGCGCTGCTGGGCTGTGGAGTGGTCGGCTCAGAGGTGGCGCGCATCATGACGACGCACGCCGACGACCTCGCCGCCAGGATCGGTGCCCCGGTGGAGCTCGCGGGCGTCGCGGTCCGCCGGCCCTCCAAGGTCAGGGAAGGCATCGACCCGAGCCTCGTCACCACCGACGCCACCGCCCTCGTCAAACGCGGCGACATCGACGTGGTCGTCGAGGTCATCGGCGGGATCGAGCCCGCCCGTACGCTCATCACCACCGCCTTCGAGTACGGCGCCTCCGTCGTGTCGGCCAACAAGGCGCTCCTCGCCCAGGACGGCGCGGCCCTGCACGCCGCCGCCGAGGACCACGACGCCGACCTCTATTACGAGGCCGCCGTCGCCGGTGCCATCCCGCTGATCCGGCCGCTGCGCGAGTCCCTCGCCGGTGACAAGGTCAACCGGGTGCTCGGGATCGTCAACGGCACCACCAACTTCATCCTCGACAAGATGGACACCACGGGGGCCGGTTATCAGGAGGCCCTCGACGAGGCCACCGCCCTGGGGTACGCGGAGGCCGATCCGACCGCCGACGTCGAAGGGTTCGACGCCGCCGCCAAGGCCGCCATCCTCGCCGGCATCGCCTTCCACTCGCGCGTGCGGCTCGACGACGTCTACCGCGAGGGCATGACCGAGGTCACCGCCGCCGACTTCGCCTCGGCGAAGGAGATGGGCTGCACCATCAAACTGCTCGCCATCTGCGAGCGGGCCGAGGACGGCGAGTCCGTCACCGCGCGCGTGCACCCCGCGATGATTCCGCTGACCCACCCGCTCGCCTCCGTGCGCGGCGCGTACAACGCCGTGTTCGTGGAGTCCGACGCCTCCGGTCAACTCATGTTCTACGGGCCCGGCGCCGGCGGCTCCCCGACCGCCTCGGCCGTGCTCGGTGACCTGGTGGCCGTCTGCCGCAACCGGCTCAACGGCGCCACCGGGCCCGGCGAGTCCGCGTACGCCGCCCTGCCCGTCTCGGGCATGGGTGAGGTTGTCACGCGTTACCACATCAGCCTCGACGTGGCGGACAAACCGGGAGTTCTCGCCCAGGTGGCGACCGTGTTCGCCGAGCACGGGGTTTCGATCGATACGGTTCGGCAGCAGGGGAAGGACGGCGAGGCTTCTCTCGTCGTCGTCACCCACCGTGCTTCCGACGCGGCCCTCGGCGGGACCGTCGAGGCGCTGCGCAAGCTGGACACCGTGCGTGGTGTCGCCAGCATCATGCGGGTTGAAGGAGAGTAACCAGCAATGACCCACCAGTGGCGCGGAATCATCGAGGAGTACCGGGACCGGCTGCCCGTCTCCGACACCACGCCGGTCGTGACGCTCCGCGAGGGCGGCACGCCCCTCGTGCCCGCGCAGGTGCTCTCCGAGCGCACCGGCTGCGAGGTCCACCTCAAGGTGGAGGGTGCCAACCCCACCGGGTCCTTCAAGGACCGCGGCATGACCATGGCCATCACGCGGGCCAAGGAGGAGGGCGCGAAGGCTGTGATCTGCGCCTCCACCGGCA
The DNA here is from genome assembly GCF_002291145.1 of Streptomyces sp. SA15. Lineage (GTDB taxonomy): Bacteria > Actinomycetota > Actinomycetes > Streptomycetales > Streptomycetaceae > Streptomyces. Next base: position 15,508 of record NZ_NTGE01000032.1, on the reverse strand, counting down.
ACACGTCCGCGAGCGCGGCCGCTTACGCCGTGCGTGCCGGGATGGTGTCGGCCGTACTCGTCCCGCAGGGCAAGATCGCGCTCGGCAAGATGGGGCAGGCGCTCGTGCACGGCGCCAAGATCCTCCAGGTCGACGGCAACTTCGACGACTGTCTCACGCTGGCCCGTGCCCTGAGCGACAACTACCCCGTGGCACTGGTCAATTCGGTCAATCCGGTACGGATCGAGGGGCAGAAGACGGCCGCGTTCGAGATCGTGGACATGCTGGGTGACGCACCTGACATCCACGTCCTGCCGGTCGGCAACGCGGGCAACATCACGGCGTACTGGAAGGGCTACAAGGAGTACGCCGCCGACGGCGTCGCCGCGCAGACCCCGCGCATGTGGGGTTTCCAGGCTTCCGGAAGTGCCCCGATCGTGCGCGGCGAGGTCGTCAAGGACCCGTCGACCATCGCCACCGCCATCCGCATCGGCAACCCCGCCTCCTGGCAGTACGCCCTGGCGGCGCGGGACGAATCGGGCGGATTCATCGATGAGGTGACGGACCGTGAAATCCTGCGCGCCTACCGGATGTTGGCAGCTCAGGAGGGCGTCTTCGTCGAGCCCGCCTCCGCCGCGTCCGTGGCCGGCCTGCTGAAGGCCGCCGAGCAGGGCAAGGTCGACCCGGGGCAGCGGATCGTGTGCACGGTCACCGGCAACGGCCTGAAGGACCCTGACTGGGCCGTCGCGGGCGCCCCCCAGCCGGTGACCGTCCCGGTCGACGCGGCGACGGCGGCCGAGCGCCTCGGCCTCGCCTGAGCCCGCCCGAGCTCGCCGGAGAAGGTAATCCCTACGAGGGGGGCACAGGGGGCTTACGACACGCATCGTGCGCCTCCTGTGCGCCCTATGTCGCCACAGAACCTTCCTTCGATAGGCTGTACCGAACCCGCCCGCCGCATATGCCTTCGCATACGGCCGGGTGCCGCGCCGTCTCCACGGCCCGGAAGCGATCCCCAGGGGTCCCCAGGGATCCGCAGGGTCCTCGCGTACGCATCGAATGTCTTCGACAATCACGCAGCTCAAGGAGAGTCATCGAGCGATGGCCGGTCCAGCCTTCCGCGCCGCCGCCGTCCGGGTGCGCGTCCCCGCCACCAGCGCCAACCTCGGCCCGGGCTTCGACGCCCTCGGCCTGTCGCTGGGGCTCTACGACGACGTGGTCGTCCGGGTGGCCGACTCCGGGCTGCACATCGACATCGCGGGGGAGGGGAGCGAGACGCTCCCGCGTGACGAAAACCACCTTCTCGTACGCTCCCTGCGCACCGCCTTCGATCTGCTGGGCGGACAGCCGCGCGGCCTGGAGATCGTCTGCGCGAACCGCATTCCGCACGGCCGCGGCCTGGGCTCCTCCTCGGCCGCCATCTGCGCCGGCATCGTCGCCGCGCGCACCGTGACCATAGGCGGCGAGGCCCGGCTCGACGACACCGCCCTCCTGGAGCTGGCCACCGAGATCGAGGGCCACCCCGACAACGTGGCGGCCTGTCTGCTCGGCGGTTTCACGCTCTCCTGGCTGGAGGCCGGAGCCGCGCGGGCGATCAGGATGGAGCCCGCCGATTCCATCGTTCCGGTGGTTTTCGTGCCCGGTAAGCCGGTCCTGACGGAGACCGCGCGCGGACTGCTCCCGCGCACCGTGCCGCACGTCGACGCCGCCACCAACGCGGGCCGCGCAGCCCTGCTCGTCGAGGCCCTCACCAGGCGCCCCGAGCTGCTGCTGCCGGCCACCGAGGACCGTCTTCACCAGGAGTACCGTGCCCCGGCCATGCCGGAGAGCGCGGCGCTGGTGGAGCGGCTGCGGGCCGACGGAGTCCCGGCAGTCATCTCAGGCGCGGGCCCCACGGTGCTCGCGCTGGCCGACGGCGACACCGCCGACAAGGTCGCCCATCTGGCAGGCGAGGGCTGGGCCGCGAACCGGCTCGAGCTCGACGCCCAGGGAGCGAGCGTGCTGCCGCTTGCGCCCTGACACATGGTTGCCGGATTTCGAGAGGGGGAATGTTTGTTGGATCCGGTAGTGTTAACCTCAAGTCTGCACCCGACCCCACCATGGCGAGGTGCTTCGTGTCCCCGTCCGGGACAGACACCCTTCCGGGAGCCTCCCAAGCCGCACCGTGTTTCGTACGACGTACGCAGGCAGTATCTCGTATGCGAGCGCTGAGCGACTTGCCGGGCACGCTCCGGAACCGGTGCGACCAAGCCACGTGACACAGACACTCAGTGCCACGGCTCAGGGAAGCGCCGTCATCACATTCCTCCGCCGCTTAGGCGGACCACCGCCCCGGCACGGTCCACACAGCAAGGACCGAAGCCGGACAGCACAACCGGTCGCCGAGCCAGACAGGCCGACGTCCGCTCCAGGGAAGGACCCTTCGTGAGCGACACCACCGATCTGATGGGCGCACGTGTCGAGGAGACCGCTGCCGCGCCCGCCACGGACGCCTCCGCGCCTGCCACCGGTGCCGGCTCCCGGCGGCGCCGCGGTACCGGCCTCGAGGGCATGGTGCTGGCCGAGCTGCAGCAGGTCGCATCCGGCCTCGGTATCAGGGGCACCGCGCGCATGCGCAAGAGCCAGCTGATCGAGGTCATCAAGGAGGCGCAGGCCTCAGGGGGTGCCGCGGCTCCCCAGGCCGACGCCGCCACCGAGACCAAGCCGAAGCGCCGGGCCACCTCCAAGGCCCGTACCGGCGAGGACTCCACCGCCGCCGCGAAGAAGGCGGAGGCCAAGGCCGAGGCGCCCGCCGAGAAGGCCGTGGCCCAGCAGCAGATCGAGATCCCCGGCCAGCCGGTCAGCGAGGACGCTCCCGCGGAGCGCCGTCGCCGCCGTGCCACCGCCGACGTCGGCAGGCCGTCCGCCGCGCCCGAGACGGTCGCCGCCGAGGCGAAGAGCGAGCCGAAGGCCGAGACGCCCGCCCGCGAGGCCCAGCAGCCGCAGGGTGACGCCGGTGACGGCGGCGAGGGCCGTCGTCGCGACCGCCGCGAGCGCGGCCGGGACCGTGACCGTGACCGTCGGGGCAAGGGCGACGACCAGCAGGGTCAGGGCGGCCAGCGCCAGCAGAGCCAGCAGCAGGGCGGCGGCCGTCAGGACCGCCAGGACCGCCAGCGGGACAGCGGTCCGCAGGACGACGACGACTTCGAGGGCGGCCGCCGGGGCCGCCGCGGCCGCTACCGCGACCGCCGTGGCCGTCGTGGCCGCGACGACATGGCCTCGGAGCCGCAGATCACCGAGGACGACGTCCTGATCCCGGTCGCGGGCATCCTCGACATCCTCGATAACTACGCCTTCATCCGTACGTCCGGCTACCTGCCCGGCCCGAACGACGTGTACGTCTCCCTCGCCCAGGTCCGCAAGAACGGCCTGCGCAAGGGTGACCACATCACCGGTGCCGTGCGTCAGCCCAAGGAAGGCGAGCGGCGCGAGAAGTTCAACGCGCTGGTGCGGCTGGACTCCGTCAACGGCATGGCGCCCGAACACGGCCGTGGCCGCCCGGAGTTCAACAAGCTGACGCCGCTGTACCCGCAGGACCGGCTCCGCCTGGAGACCGACCCTGGCATCCTGACCACCCGCATCATCGACCTCGTGTCGCCGATCGGTAAGGGTCAGCGAGGGCTGATCGTGGCCCCGCCGAAGACCGGCAAGACCATGATCATGCAGGCGATCGCCAACGCGATCACCCACAACAGCCCCGAGTGCCACCTGATGGTCGTCCTCGTCGACGAGCGTCCGGAAGAGGTCACCGACATGCAGCGGTCGGTGAAGGGCGAGGTCATCTCCTCGACCTTCGACCGCCCGGCCGAGGACCACACCACCGTCGCCGAGCTGGCCATCGAGCGCGCCAAGCGCCTCGTGGAGCTGGGTCACGACGTGGTCGTCCTGCTGGACTCCATCACCCGTCTGGGCCGCGCGTACAACCTCGCGGCGCCCGCCTCCGGCCGCATCCTGTCCGGTGGTGTCGACTCGACCGCGCTGTACCCGCCGAAGAGGTTCTTCGGTGCCGCGCGCAACATCGAGGACGGCGGCTCGCTGACCATCCTGGCCACCGCGCTGGTCGAGACCGGCTCGCGGATGGACGAGGTGATCTTCGAGGAGTTCAAGGGCACCGGCAACATGGAGCTCAAGCTCGACCGGAAGCTCTCCGACAAGCGCATCTTCCCCGCGGTGGACGTGGACGCGTCCAGCACCCGCAAGGAGGAGATCCTGCTCGGATCCGACGAGCTGAACATCGTCTGGAAGCTGCGCCGGGTGCTGCACGCGCTCGACCAGCAGCAGGCGATCGAGCTGCTCCTCGACAAGATGAAGCAGACGAAGTCGAACGCCGAGTTCCTGATGCAGATCCAGAAGACCACGCCGATGCCTGGCAACGGCGACTGACGCAGGCTCTTTTGAAGGGCCGCCCCTGTTCGCAGGGGCGGCCCTTTTCGCTGTCCAGGGGCGGGGTACGATCTCGCCCTTCGGCCAACTTTTCGGCCATGTACTTTCTGATCCCGAGGGGGGACTTACGTGGTTACACCCATGTCCGGGGGCGGCGGGCGGCACAGACGTCGGATACGGATCGCCCTGCCCGTCGGCGCGGCCGGCCTGGCCGCCGCCGTCGCCGTGGCGCTGCTGACCTCGTCCGCGGACGCCGCCACCGGCTCACCGAAGCCGCGGCCGCCGGCCAGGGCCACGGTCGCCGACTCTCCCTCGCTCGCCGAGCTGGAGCAGCGGATCGCCGGCGCGACGGAGGGCGACGACACCCCGGGCGGTACGAGGGTCAAGTCGTCCCCGAGCGCGAGCACCGGCACCGTCAGCCCGATGATCATCGGCGGTACGACGACCACCATCACCACGGCCCCGTGGATGGCCCAGCTCTGGTACAGCGACACCAAGGGCACCGCCGACGAGAGCGACGACACCAGCTTCTTCTGCGGCGGCGCCGTCGTCGCGCCGACGAAGATCCTCACCGCCGCGCACTGCGTCAAGGGCTACGACTGGAAGGCCCACGGCGCCATCGTGACCGGCACCTCCCAGCTGCCCTCGGAGGGCGACCTGCACGGCGGCACCGCCAGCGGCGTCTGGCGGCAGTGGTCCCACCCGTCGTACAACGCGCGGACCATCGACAACGACCTCGCGGTGCTCACCCTGCCCAACCCCGTCAAGGCCACGCCGATCCGCATGACGACGTCCGGCGACACCGCCTCGTACGCCGCCGGCACCAGCGCCAAGGTCTACGGCTGGGGCCGCACCAGCTCCACCAACCAGGACATCTCCGAGACGCTGAAGACGGCCACGCTGCCCGTCCAGTCCGACACCACCTGCGCGAGCTACTACGGCGCCGAGTTCGTCAAGGGCCACATGGTCTGCGCGGGCAAGCCCGCCACCGGCAGCGACACCGGCACCACCTCCGCCTGCAACGGCGACTCCGGCGGCCCGCTGGTGGTGAACAACCGCATTGTCGGCGTCGTCTCCTGGGGAGTGACGAACTGCGTCTCCAAGGGCGCCTACAGCGTCTTCACCAAGGTCAGCACGTACGTCGGCGCCGCCTACCCGCGCGTCGACGACACCAACCTCAGCGGTGACCACAAGGCCGACCTGTGGGTGCGCAACGCCTCCACGAAGACCGGCTACGAGAAGGACTCCCTGGGCACCTCCTTCGGCGCCCGCCAGTCCTGGGGCAACTGGAGCGGCGTCAACGTCGTCCTGCAGGCCGACCTCAACCGGGACGGCTACCAGGACTTCGTCTACCGCGTGGCCTCCACCGGCGACGTCTTCTGGTGGCGCTACGTCCCGGCCACCGAGAGCTGGGCCGACCCCAAGCAGATCTTCGACAACTGGAAGACCCGCACCCGCATCCTCACCCCGGGAGACGTCACCGGCGACTACCTGCCCGACCTGCTCTCGGTCGACTCCGCCGGCGTCCTGTGGATCTACCCCGGCAACGGCAACGGCACCTTCGCGACCCGCGTGAAGGTGGGCTCGGGCTGGAACCAGTACAACTCGCTGCGCGGCCACGGCGACTTCACCGGCGACGGCAGGACCGACCTGATCGCGCGCAGTGCGAGCAACGGCTCCGTGTACCTGTACAAGGGCACCGGCAAGTCCGGCGCCGGAGCCTTCTCCGGCCGGATCAAGGTGCGCACCTGGAGCGGCACGACGTACAACGCCTTCGACGCGGTCGGGGACGTCACCGGAGACGGCAAGGCCGACTTCCTGGCCCGCACGCCCGGCGGCACGCTCTATCTGTACAAGGGCACCGGAAAGGCCACGAGCGAGATCTTTGCCACAAGGATCTCCGTAGGCACCGATTTCAAGCAGTACGACATCTTCGGCTGAAACCGCAGGTGAATAACGATCACCGCGCTACGGTGACCACGGACTGTGCCCACCCGTACACAGGGTGGGCACAGTCCGTTGTGCAACCCTTTCCCGAGTTTCCCCGTCTGACCAGGCGGAGCGACGATGGTGCGGTAAAGGTCGCTTCGACGACGCCTGACCCTGAAAGCAGGGGGTAACCGACCGGACGAGATTCGAGGAGCACATGTCCGCCGAGAGCACGCCGGAGCCCGGCATATCGGGTGGGTCCGGCACCACCGGCCCGCGCCATCGCGCCAAGGGCCGCCGCCGCAAGCCCCGCGGTAAGCGCAAGGGCGTCCTGATCATGGCGTGGACGGCCGCGGGCATCGTCGTGCTGGGCGGCACCGGAGCCGGATACCTGTACTTCAAGCTCAACGGCAACATCAAGAGCGTCGACATCGACTCCGCGCTCGGCACCGACCGGCCGACCAAGGTCGACAACGGCTCCGAGAACATCCTCGTGCTCGGCTCCGACACCCGCGCCGGCAGCAACAAGAAGCTGGGCGGCGGCGTCGACGACGGCAGCGCCCGCTCCGACACCGCGATGATCGTGCACGTCTACAAGGGCCACAAGAAGGCCAGCGTGGTCTCCATCCCGCGCGACACCATCATCGACCGCCCTGAGTGCACCGACACCAAGGGCGACACGCACGACGCGGCGGACGGCGTGATGTTCAACTCCGCGTACTCCACCGGCGGCGCGGCCTGCGCGGTGAAGACCGTCGAGTCCATCAGCGGCATCCGCATGGACCACTACCTCGAGGTCGACTTCAGCGGCTTCGAGAAGCTCATCGACGAGCTCGGCGGAGTCAAGGTCACCACCACCAAGAACATCGACGACCCCGACAGCCACCTGAACCTGAAGGCCGGCCCGCACACCCTCACCGGCGAGCAGGCCCTCGGCCTGGTCCGCACCCGGCACGGCGTCGGCGACGGCTCCGACCTCGGCCGCATCCAGCTCCAGCAGGCCTTCATCAAGGCGCTGATCAACCAGGTCAAGAACATCAACCTGTTCGGCAGCGGCACCAAGCTGTACGACCTCGCCAACACCGCCACGAAGGCCGTGACGACCGACTCCGACCTGGGCTCGGTGAACAAGCTGATGTCGTTCGCGAGCGGCCTGAAGGGCATCAGCTCGTCCAACATGCACATGGTCACCATGCCGGTCCAGTACGACCCGGCGGACCCCAACCGAGTCATCGTCGAGGAGACGAAGGCCAAGCAGGTATGGACCGCCCTGGAGAACGACAAGGCGATCCCGAAGTCGGCCACGGAAGGCACGGCCACCGGCGAAGCCGACGGCGTCGTAAGCACCTCTTGAGGCCCCCAGGGAGCCCCAGGGAATACACAACCCCCGCCCCCGGTTTTGGGGGATGGCCCCAGTCCTGGCAGACTGGTACGTCGGCTCCGGTTCACGCTCCCGCATCCCGCGGCAGCGACCCGGCGCCCTCCCGAAATCTAGGAGACACCTTGAAGCGCGACATTCACCCCGCGTACGTCGAGACGCAGGTCAGCTGCACCTGCGGCGCGTCGTTCACCACCCGTAGCACCATCGAGTCCGGCTCCATCCGTGCCGATGTCTGCTCCGAGTGCCACCCGTTCTACACGGGCAAGCAGAAGATCCTCGACACCGGTGGCCGTGTGGCCCGCTTCGAGGCCCGCTTCGGCAAGGCTGCCGCCGGCTCCAAGAAGTAGCGAGCCTCCATTTCGCCGGTCCACGGCCGCGCCCCTCTTCAGGGCGCGCCGGGACCGGCGTTTTTGGTCGCCCGCCTTCCCTTCGTACGTAATTCAGGAGCCCAAGATGTTCGAGGCCGTCGAGGAACTCATCGCCGAGCACGCCGACCTGGAGAAGAAGCTCGCCGACCCGTCGGTCCACTCCGACCAGGCCAACGCGCGCAAGCTGAACAAGCGTTACGCCGAGCTCACCCCGATCGTCGCCACGTACCGCTCCTGGAAGCAGACGGGCGACGACATCGAGACCGCGCGGGAATTCGCCGCCGACGATCCCGACTTCTTCGCCGAGATCAAGGAGCTGGAGAAGCAGAGCGAGGAGCTGACGGAGAAGCTGCGCCTGCTGCTCGTCCCGCGCGACCCCAGCGACGACAAGGACGTCATCCTCGAGATCAAGGCCGGCGCGGGCGGCGACGAGTCGGCGCTCTTCGCCGGTGACCTGCTGCGCATGTACCTGCGGTACGCCGAGCGGGTCGGCTGGAAGACCGAGATCATCGACGCCACCGAGTCCGAGCTGGGCGGCTACAAGGACGTCCAGGTCGCCGTGAAGACCAAGGGCGGCCAGGGCGCCACGGAGCCCGGACAGGGAGTCTGGGCCCGGCTGAAGTACGAGGGCGGCGTGCACCGCGTGCAGCGCGTGCCGGCGACCGAGTCGCAGGGCCGTATCCACACCTCCGCGGCAGGCGTGCTCGTCACGCCCGAGGCCGAAGAGGTCGACGTCGAGATCAACCCCAACGATCTGCGCATCGACGTCTACCGTTCCTCGGGCCCCGGCGGACAGTCCGTCAACACCACCGACTCCGCCGTGCGCATCACGCACATTCCGACCGGAGTCGTCGCCTCCTGCCAGAACGAGAAGAGCCAGCTGCAGAACAAGGAGCAGGCACTGCGTATCCTGCGCTCCAGGCTGCTCGCCGCGGCGCAGGAGGAGGCGGAGAAGGAGGCCGCCGACGCCCGCCGCAGCCAGGTCCGTACCGTCGACCGCTCCGAGAAGATCCGCACGTACAACTTCCCGGAGAACCGCATCTCGGACCACCGCGTCGGATTCAAGGCGTACAACCTGGACCAGGTCCTGGACGGTGAACTCGACGCGGTGATCCAGGCGTGCGTCGACGCGGACTCGGCGGCCAAACTGGCAGCCGCATAAGGCACGTACGAGGACCAGACGGAGGACTTGCGTGCAGCAATCATTTGGGGGGCGACCCCCAAACCCCCGAGGCGTGCTGCTCGCTGAGGTGGCCCAGGCCACCCAGCGGCTGGCCGACGCCGGCGTGCCCTCGCCGCGCAACGACGCGGAGGAGCTCGCCGCGTTCGTGCACGGCGTGAAGCGGGGCGAGCTGCACTCCGTCAAGGACTCGGACTTCGACGCCCGCTACTGGGAGGTCATCGCGCGCCGTGAGCAGCGCGAGCCGCTCCAGCACATCACCGGGCGCGCCTTCTTCCGGTACCTGGAACTCCAGGTCGGACCCGGGGTGTTCGTACCCCGGCCCGAGACGGAGTCCGTCGTCGGGTGGGCCATAGACGCCGTACGCGCGATGGACGTCGTCGAGCCGTGCATCGTCGACCTGTGCACCGGCTCCGGCGCCATCGCGCTCGCGCTCGCCCAGGAGGTCCCGCGCTCCCGTGTGCACGCCGTGGAGCTGTCCGAGGACGCCCTGCGGTGGACCCGCAAGAACGTGGAGGGGTCCAGGGTCGACCTGCGTCAGGGCAACGCCCTGGACGCCTTCCCTGACCTCGACGGCCAGGTCGACCTGGTCATCTCCAACCCGCCGTACATCCCGCTGACCGAGTGGGAGTACGTCGCTCCCGAGGCGCGGGACTACGATCCCGAACTCGCCCTGTTCTCGGGCGAGGACGGCCTCGACCTGATCCGCGGCCTGGAGCGCACCGCACACCGTCTCCTGCGCCCCGGTGGTGTCGTGGTCATCGAGCACGCCGACACCCAGGGCGGCCAGGTGCCGTGGATCTTCACCGAGGAGCGGGGCTGGGCCGACGCGGCCGACCACCCCGACCTCAACAACCGTCCGCGTTTCGCGACCGCGCGCAAGGCGCTGCCGTGAGCACGCCCCACACTTCGTTTCCGCAGCAGTACGTGTACGAGGAGGCCCGCTAGACATGGCACGGCGATACGACACCAACGACGCGACCGACCGCACGACCGGTCTGCGCGAGGCCGCCTCCGCCGTCCGCCGTGGCGAACTCGTGGTGCTGCCGACCGACACGGTGTACGGCATCGGCGCCGACGCGTTCTCCTCGGAGGCCGTATCCGACCTGCTGGAGGCCAAGGGCCGGGGCCGCAATATGCCCACGCCTGTCCTCATCGGCTCCCCGAACACCCTGCACGGCCTCGTCACGGACTTCTCCGAGCTGGCCTGGGAGCTCGTCGACGCCTTCTGGCCGGGCGCGCTGACGCTCGTCGCCAAGCACCAGCCGTCCCTCCAGTGGGACCTGGGCGACACCCGCGGCACGGTCGCCGTCCGCATGCCGCTGCACCCCGTCGCCATCGAGCTGCTGACGGAGGTCGGCCCGATGGCCGTGTCGTCGGCGAACCTGACGGGCCACCCGGCGCCGGAGGACTGCGACGCCGCGCAGGAGATGCTCGGCGACTCGGTCTCCGTGTATCTCGACGGCGGCCCCACCCCGGGCAACGTCCCGTCCTCGATCGTCGACGTCACCCGTGAGGTGCCCCTCCTGCTGCGCGAGGGCGCGATCTCCGCGGACGAGCTCAGGAAGGTCGTACCCGACCTCGAGGTGGCGAATTGACGGCCCCTGACGCGGGGCGTGGCATAGGCAACGGGGACGAGACGGGGGGCCACATGCACCAGGGCGGCCTTCCGCGTGACAGCTTCCGCATCCTCCACGTCAGCACCGGCAACGTGTGCCGCTCGCCGATCACCGAGCGGCTGACCCGCCATGCCCTGGCGGACCGGCTCGGCGACCCGCTGTGGGGCGGGCTGATCGTGGAGAGCGCGGGCACCTGGGGCCACGAGGGCGCGCCCATGGAGGCCAACGCGGAGACCGTGCTGGCCGACTTCGGGGCGGACGCCTCCGGCTTCGTCGGCCGCGAACTGCTCGACGAACACGTCATCATGGCGGACCTGGTCCTGACCGCGACCCGGGACCACCGCGCCCAGGTCATCTCCATGGGCCACTCGGCGGGCCTGAGGACCTTCACCCTGAAGGAGTTCACCCGCCTGGTGAAGGCGATCGACACGGCCACCCTGCCTCCCCTGGAGGACGGCGTGGTGGCACGCGCGCGTGCGCTGGTCCGCGCCGCGGCGGCTCTACGCGGGTGGCTCCTCGCGCCGACGGCGGAGGCGGACGAGGTGTACGACCCGTACGGGGCGCCGTTGCCGTTCTTCCGGGCGGTCGGGGACGAGATAAACCAGGCGATCGATCCGGTCGTCACGGCGCTCACGGGCGTCACCGCAAAGACGTAACGACCGAGCACCCCACCCGGCCCGGGCCTACATTGGACGTACGTCACTGTCGACGCCCGGAGTTCGCCATGTCGGTCACGCATGCCCCTGAGACGGTTGATGTCCTGCTGCGGCAGGACCCCGAGCTGGCCGAGATCCTGCTTGGGGAGGCCGACCGGCAGGCCACGACGCTGCAGCTGATCGCCGCCGAGAACTTCACCTCGCCGGCCGTGCTCGCCGCCCTCGGCTCGCCGCTCGCCAACAAGTACGCGGAGGGGTACCCGGGGGCCCGGCACCACGGCGGCTGCGAGATCGTCGACGTCGCCGAGCGCCTCGCCGTGGAGCGGGCCAAGGCGCTGTTCGGCGCCGAGCACGCCAACGTGCAGTCCCATTCGGGCTCGTCGGCCGTCCTGGCCGCGTACGCCGCGCTGCTGCGCCCCGGGGACACCGTGCTCGCCCTCGGGCTGCCCTACGGCGGTCACCTCACGCACGGCTCGCCCGCCAACTTCTCCGGCCGCTGGTTCGACTTCGTCGGGTACGGGGTGGACGCGGAGACCGGGCTCATCGACTACGACCAGGTACGGACGCTGGCGCGCACCCACCGTCCCAAGGCCCTCGTGTGCGGCTCGATCGCCTACCCCCGGCACATCGACTACGCCTTTTTCCGGGACGTCGCCGACGAGGTGGGGGCCTATCTGATCGCGGACGCAGCCCACCCCATCGGGCTCGTCGCCGGGGGAGCGGCCCCGAACCCGGTGCCGTACGCCGATGTCGTGTGCGCCACCACGCACAAGGTGCTGCGCGGGCCGCGCGGCGGGATGATCCTGTGCGGCGGCGAGCTCGCCGAGCGGGTCGACCGCGCCGTCTTCCCGTTCACGCAGGGCGGCGCGCAGATGCACACCATCGCCGCCAAGGCCGTCGCGTTCGGCGAGGCGGCAACACCGGCGTTCACCGCGTACGCCCATCAGGTGGTCGCAAACGCCAGGGTGCTCGCGGCGGGGCTGGCCGCCGAAGGGCTCGTCGTCACCACCGGCGGCACCGACACCCACCTGGTGACCGCCGACCCGGCGCCGCTCGGCGTCGACGGACGCACCGCGCGCGGGCGCCTCCTCGCCGCCGGAATGGTGCTCGACTGCTGTGCGCTGCCGCACACCGACGCCCGTGGACTGCGCCTGGGGACGGCCGCCGCGACCACACAGGGCATGGGGGAGGCGGAGATGACGCGGATCGGCGTACTGTTCGGACAGGTGGTCAGGGGCGAGATCGAGAGCCAGAAGGCCCGTGAAGAAGTGCGGGAGCTGGTCGGCGGATTTCCGCCGTATCCCGGGTGAGCGGGGGTAGGCGCGATTCCGTACACAGCCACACGTGCAACCATCGTCGCTACCCGGAAGTCCCCAACCATATGCGCGCGTCGCTAGTGTGTGGGGCTGAGATGGCCAGCGAGACCTGTGGGGAAGCCTGTGCGTGAATACCTGCTGACGCTCTGCGTGACGGCCGCGGTGACGTATCTGCTGACAGGGCCGGTACGGAAGTTCGCGATCGTGGCCGGAGCGATGCCGGAGATCAGGGCCCGTGACGTGCACCGGGAACCGACTCCGCGGCTCGGCGGGATCGCCATGTTCTTCGGCCTGTGCGCGGGTCTGCTGGTCGCCGATCACCTCGCCAACCTCAGCCAGGTCTTCGAGGAGTCCAACGAGCCACGGGCGCTGTTGTCCGGAGCGGCGCTGATCTGGCTGATCGGCGTCCTGGACGACAAGTTCGAGATCGACGCCCTGATCAAGCTGGGCGGCCAGATGATCGCCGCGGGCGTCATGGTCATGCAGGGTCTGACCATCCTGTGGCTTCCCATCCCGAGCGTCGGCACGGTAGCGCTGACCCAGTGGCAGGGCACCCTGCTGACGGTGGCGCTGGTCGTCATCACCATCAACGCGGTCAACTTCGTGGACGGCCTCGACGGCCTCGCCGCCGGCGTGGTGTGCATCGCGTCGGCCGCGTTCTTCATGTACGCCTACCGCATCTGGTACTCGTACGGCATCGAGGCCGCCGCCCCCGCGACGCTGTTCGCGGCCATCCTGATGGGCATGTGCCTGGGCTTCCTGCCCCACAACATGCACCCCGCGCGGATCTTCATGGGCGACTCGGGCTCGATGCTGATCGGGCTGGTGCTGGCCGCGGGCGCGATCTCCATCACCGGTCAGGTCGACCCGGACAACCTGTTCGGCGGTTCCGAGCGCAGCACCGTCCACCAGATGGTGCCGATCTACATCCCCCTGCTGATGCCGCTGACGATCATCGCGATCCCGGCGGCCGACCTGATCCTGGCGATCGTACGGCGCACCTGGCGCGGCCAGTCGCCGTTCGCCGCCGACCGCGGCCACCTGCACCACCGGCTGCTGGAGATCGGCCACTCGCACAGCCGCGCGGTGCTGATCATGTACTTCTGGTCGGCGCTGATCGCGTTCGGCGCGCTCGCCTACTCCGTGAACTCTGCGTCCATGTGGATCGTGCTGGGAGTGGTCTTCCTCAGCGCGATCGGCCTGGTGCTGCTCCTGCTGCCCCGTTTCACCCCGCGCACCCCGCGCTGGGCGGAGCCGTTCGTGCCGCCGCGCTACCGTCGTCGGCGCCTTGGCGCCGGTGACGCAGCGTCGCCCGGCACGGACTCGGCGGCCGCCTCGGCCCGCGCCTCCCGAGCGACGGTCTCGGCGAACGACACGGGTGGCATGACGCTGCACGGCAGCACCGCGCTGTCGGAGCTGACGGAGAAGGCCGCCGCCTCGGCACGCTTCCGGGCGCACGAGAAGGAACGGGCGTAGCGACGCGCCGCACGGGTCAGTGAGGGGCGGCCGGGGGGTTCGGGGCCCATGTCTCGCGCAGCGCGGCGCAGACCTCGCCGAGGGTGGCTCGGAACGCCAGCGCCTCTCGTAGGGGGTTCAGAACGTCGCCGCCGCCCTGAGCGGCCTCGCTGAGCCGAAGCAGGGCTTCGTCCACGGCCGGCTGGACGCGCCAGGCGCGGAGCTTGGCCAGGCGCTCGGTCTGACGGGCCCGCACGGCGTGCGACGACGTCCAGGGCCGGGCCAGACGGGGGCGGTGTGCGGGCCGGCCGGTGCCGTGGACGCCGAACAGCTCAGGGCCCCGCTCCCGCTCCAGGACCGCGAGCAGTCCGCCGAGCCGTGCGATGCGGTCCAGCAGGGCGGCCGCCGCCGCTTCGAGGCCGGCGGGGTCGGCGTGGCGGAGTGCCGCTTCGCGGCCGGCCGACGTCGGTGCTGCGGCGAGGTGGTCGTCGGGGACCGCCGCACGCAGCCGTGGGGCGGGGGCCGGGCCGAGGCGGGCTTGTACCGTACGGGCCCACAGTCGGCGTACGGTGCGCAGCTTGACCCGGGTGCCGCGCCCGGTGAGGGCGGGGGAGACGCACAGGGCCGTGCGGGCCGCGACGACGGCGGGGTCCAGGCCGGCCGCGGACGCGGCCACCAGGTACTCGGTACCGGCGGCGACGGTGAAGGCGATCTCCTGGGCCGGGTCCGCTCCGGCGCCCGTGAGCCGGTGGCCGCGGACGGTCAGACACCGCCAGCGCGGCAGCTCCGCCAGGCCGTGGGTGAGCACGTCCCGGGCCAGCCGCAGGGACGCCCGTGGGGGGAACGGGCCGGGCCCGGTCAGCAGGAGGTCCGTCAGGACGTCGTTGCCGACCTCGCCGGCCAGTTGCCCGGCCGGCGCCCCGTGTTCCTCGGCGACGAGCAGGTACAGGACGAGGAGGGGCGCGGCGCAGGTGTCGGCGGCCAGGGACACCGCGACCCGGTGCAGCGGCAGCCCGCCGAGCAGCACCCGCATGTCGTCGATGGAGTCGACCGGCACGCCACGGTGGCCGACCAGCCCCCAGGCGGCCGGCGCGGCGGAGTCGAGGCCGTTTCGCGTGGGCACGTCGAATGAGACGGTCAGCTCGCGGGCGCCGCCGCCGACCAGCCGCCGCAGCCGGGCGTTCGCCTGCGCGGCGCCCTCACCGC
>NZ_NTGE01000166.1 GCF_002291145.1 Streptomyces sp. SA15 | reverse complement strand
CTCGCGGAACGGCGGCCCGTCGCCCAGGTCCGGGGCGCCCCGGACCACGCCGTCCGCGCGGAACACGACGCGTTCCGGCAGCGGAAACCGCCCCGCGCCGCGCAGCGGTACGGGACGGCCGGCGCCCAGGAACACGGGGTCGGGGCGGCGGCCCGCCAATCCGCGGCTGTTGCGCCAGCGGCTGTTCGTGTTCGTCGTGGTGACGCTGCTCGTGGCACTGGGCATCGCGGCGGCACAGGGCTGCCAGGGGCCGTCCCAAGGACTGGGCGACGACAGGGACGTCGTACGGGAGCAGCGGCAGGAGCAGGTGCACGTACCGCCGGATTACGAGCCGCTGAAGGGCAGCTGATGTCCGAGCGGTACGAGTCGACGCTTCACCAAGCGGACTAACTAGTGCCCCGGCAGGCAACGTTTGCCCATTGAGGAGCGCCCGCCGCGCAGCGGCCAAAGACCGCAGCCGGTGCGTGCTCTCGGCGTGCCGGCCGGAAGGCTCCGTCGATGGACCGGACGTACTTGGGCTTTCGGCCGGTGCGGCGAGTGGGGGTACCTCCCACGCCCTTGAGGCAGTGGGGGAGCGTGCCGGGCGTCGCGACGGGGCGAACGTTGCCTGCCGGGGCACTAGCTGTACAGCTGGCGCGCCCTCACGCCCGCGGGAGGCCCGTGGCCACCGCGTAGAAGGCGACCGCGGCCGCCGCGCCCACGTTGAGGGAGTCGACGCCGTGGGCCATCGGGATGCGGACCCATTCGTCCGCGGCCACCAGGGCCTGGGTGGACAGGCCGTCGCCCTCGGCGCCGAGCATCAGGGCCACCCGGTCCATCTTGTGCGGGGCGGCTTCGTCGAGGGTCCTGGCCTTGGTGTCCGGGGTGAGGGCGAGCAGCGTGAAGCCCGCCTCGCGGACCGAGTCCAGGCCCTTCGGCCAGGTGTCCAGGCGGGCGTACGGCACCGAGAAGACCGCCCCCATCGAGACCTTCACGCTGCGGCGGTACAGCGGGTCGGCGCAGTCGGGGGAGAGCAGGACCGCGTCCATGCCGAGGGCGGCGGCGGAGCGGAAGATCGCACCGATGTTGGTGTGGTCGTTGACCGACTCCATGATCACGACCCGGCGGGCGGTCTGGAGGAGGTCGGCCGCCGTGGGCAGCGGCTTGCGCTGCATGGAGGCGAGCGCGCCGCGGTGCACGTGGTAGCCGGTGACCTGCTCGGCGAGTTCCGGGCTGACCGCGTACACCGGTGCCGGGAGCTCGTCGATGACGTCGCGCATGACGTCGACCCACTTGGCGGACAGCAGCATCGAGCGCATCTCGTATCCGGCGTCCTTGGCCCGCCGGATGACCTTCTCGCCCTCGGCGATGAACAGGCCCTCGGCCGGCTCGCGCTTGCGGCGCAGTTCGACGTCGGTCAGGCCCGTGTAGTCGTGCAGGCGCGGGTCGTCGGGGTCCTCGACGGTGATGAGATCGGCCACAGAGTGATACTGCCTTGTCCTGGGTGCGGTGCCAACGGCTCGGGACGGGTTGGGTTACCCGCGGTTACTTAATGGCGTGTTCACGCGGTCGCGGACGGGCCCACGGTGACGACGTCGCCGATGACGATGACCGCCGGGGGCTTGACGTCCTCGGTGCGTACGGTCTCGGCGACGGTCGCGAGCGTCGCGTCGACACGACGCTGAGCGGCCGTTGTGCCCTCCTGGACGAGGGCCACGGGCGTGTCCGGGGACTTGCCGTGGGCCACGAGCGTCTCGGCGATCCTGCCGATCTTGTCGACGCCCATGAGGATCACGAGCGTGCCGGTCAGCTTCGCGAGGGACGGCCAGTCGACCAGCGAGCGCTCGTCGTCGGGGGCGACATGGCCGCTGACCACCGTGAACTCGTGGGCGACGCCGCGATGGGTGACCGGGATGCCGGCCGCGCCCGGGACCGAGATCGAGCTGGAGATGCCGGGGACGACGGTGCACGGGATACCGGCCTCGGCGAGCGCCTGAAGCTCCTCCATGCCGCGGCCGAAGACGTACGGGTCGCCACCCTTGAGGCGTACCACCGACTTGCCCTGTTTCGCGTGCTCGATCAGGGCGTTGTTGATGGCCTCCTGGGCCATGAAGCGGCCGTACGGGATCTTCGCCGCGTCGATCACCTCGACGTGCGGGGGCAGTTCGGCGAGGAGGTCGCGCGGACCCAGGCGGTCGGCGATGACGACGTCGGCTTCGGCGAGGAGGCGGCGGCCGCGGACCGTGATCAGGTCGGGGTCGCCGGGTCCGCCGCCGACGAGGGCGACGCCGGGCGTGCGGGTGCGGTGGTGGGGGGCGACCAGGGTGCCGTCACGCAGGCCCTCTACGACCGCGTCGCGGATCGCGGCGGTGTGGCGGGGGTCGCGGCCGCGCGCGCTCGTGGTGAGGACGGCGACCGTTACTCCCTCGCTGGTGCCGGTGGCGGGGGTCCAGGCGGTGGCCGCGTCGGCGTCGTCGGAGCGGACGCACCACACGCGGTGCGTCTCTGCCTCGGCGGAGGCCCGCCTGTTCGCCTCCAGGTCGCTGGTGGCGATCAGGGCGTACCAGGCATCGGCGAGGTCGCCTTCGGCGTACGGGCGCTTCATCCAGGTGATCTCGCCCGCGTCCGCCATCGCTTCGACCGAGGGGGTCGCTTCGGGGGATACGAGGTGGATGTCAGCGCCTGCTGCGATCAGTGCCGGGAGGCGGCGCTGGGCGACCTGGCCTCCGCCGAGGACGACGACCCTGCGGCCGGTGAGGCGGAGGCCTACGGGGTAGGCGGGGTGTTCGGCCATGAGGGTGCGGCTCCTCTTGCGGCGGCGGCTCGGTAGCCCTGACGTGCGGATTTTACGGTGCGGCGGGTTTGGGCGGCTCAGGTGGTCCGCTGGTTGAGCACCATTGCCGGGTGCGGGGCGTGGGCGATTGCGCCCACCCGTTCCTCCCCCAGTGCCCGATAAGCCTGGTGGACCCCCAGCGGAACGCCTGCCCACGACCGCGGCACGTGACGAAGGGACCCGGCACGGACGTGGACGAACCGGATCCCGTCACCCCTACTTCTCGGTTACCCCCGCCGAGTCGAACGTCGCCACCTCGTGCATCGCCCTCGCCGTGCTCTGGACCAACGGCAGAGCGAGCAACGCCCCCGTGCCCTCGCCCAGGCGGAGGTCCAGGTCGACCAGGGGGCGCAGGCCCAGCTTGTTGAGGGCGGCCACGTGGCCGGGCTCGGCGCTGCGGTGGCCCGCGATGCAGGCGGCGAGGACCTCGGGGGCGATCGCGCGGGCGACCAGCGCGGCCGCGCCGGCGCTGACGCCGTCCAGGATCACCGGCGTACGCAGGGAGGCGCCCCCGAGGAGCAGGCCGACGATGGCGGCGTGCTCGAAGCCGCCGACGGCGGCGAGGACGCCGATCGGGTCGGCCGGGTCCGGCTGGTGGAGCTCGAGCGCGCGGCGGACGACCTCCGTCTTGCGGGCGAGCGTCTCGTCGTTGATGCCGGTGCCGCGGCCCGTCACCTCGGCCGGGTCCGCGTCCGTGAAGACGGAGATCAGGGCGGCCGACGCGGTGGTGTTCGCGATGCCCATCTCGCCGGTGAGCAGCGCCTTGTTGCCGGCCGCCACCAGGTCGCGGGCCGTGTCGATGCCCACCTCGATGGCCTGCTTGGCCTCCTCGCGGGTCATCGCGGGGCCGGTGGTCATGTCGGAAGTGCCCGCACGGACCTTGCGGGGCAGGAGGCCTGGCGTGGCGGGCAACTCGGCGGCGACGCCGACGTCGACGACGCAGACCTCGGCGCCCACCTGACCCGCGAAGGCGTTGCAGACCGCTCCCCCGCCCAGGAAGTTGGCGACCATCTGGGCCGTCACCTCCTGCGGCCAGGGGGTGACCCCTTGGGCGTGCACACCATGGTCACCGGCGAAGATCGCGACGGCGGCGGGCTCCGGGATCGGCGGCGGGCACTGGCGGGACAGGCCGGACAGCTGCGCGGAGATGATCTCCAGCATGCCGAGCGCACCGGCCGGCTTCGTCATCCGCTTCTGCCGCTCCCACGCCTCACCGAGCGCCTTGGCGTCCAGCGGGCGGATCTGCGCGACGGTCTCGGCGAGCAGGTCGTGCGGGCCCTCGCCGGGCAGGGCGCGGCGGCCGTACGTCTCCTCGTGGACGACCCAGGACAGCGGCCTGCGTTTGGACCAGCCGGCCTGCAGCAGCTCGGGCTCGTCCGGGAACTCGTCGACGTAGCCCACGCAGAGGTAGGCGACGACTTCGAGGTGCTCGGGCAGGCCGAGGGCGCGGACCATCTCGCGCTCGTCGAAGAAACTGACCCAGCCGACGCCGAGGCCCTCGGCGCGGGCGGCGAGCCAGAGGTTCTCGACCGCGAGCGCGGAGGAGTACGGCGCCATCTGCGGCTGCGTGTGACGGCCGAGGGTGTGGCGGCCGCCGCGGGTGGGGTCGGCGGTGACGACGATGTTCACGGGGGTGTCGAGGATGGCCTCGATCTTCAGTTCCTTGAACTGCTTCGCCCGGCCCTTGGGGAGGGACTTCGCGTAGGCGTCACGCTGGCGCATGGCCAGTTCGTGCATCGTGCGCCGGGTCTCCGCCGAGCGGATGACGACGAAGTCCCAGGGCTGGGAGTGGCCCACGGAGGGGGCGGTGTGGGCGGCCTCCAGGACTCTGAGCAGCACGTCGTGCGGGATGGGGTCGCTGCGGAAGCCGTTGCGGATGTCGCGGCGCTCGCGCATGACCTTGAGGACGGCCTCGCGCTCGGCGTCGTCGTAGGCGGGGGCGGCCGGGCCGGTGGACTGTCGTGCGTCTTCCACAGCGGCCGTGCTCTCTTCTTCCTGGTCCTGCTGGTCTTGCAGGTCTTCCTGCTCGGCGGCCCGGGTGTCCAGATCCTCCGCCTGCTGCACGAGTTCGGCGTTGCCCTCGCGAGGGGCCGGGAGGGTGATCGCCCGCGGCGGGGTCGGCGCGAGGTGCGGGGTGGTCGGCACCGAGCCCTCGACCGGGACGAACTGGCCCACGGGCTGGTCGGGGGTGTCACCGTGGTCGTGGCTGTGCTCGGCGGGTGGCGGGTTGGCTGCTTCCGGCATCGGCGCGCCAGGCGCGGGGGCGGCCGGGCCGGGCGCCGACTGGTCGTGCGGGACTTCCTGTGCCGCCTGGTCCGTGGGGGCGCCCTGGTGGGCACCTGCGTCCTCGGGAGGGAGCGCCGTCTCCGCGACGGGGGTCGGCGGTTGGGGGGCCTGCGTCGGAGTGTCCGCGGCGAACTGGGCGGCGGGGTCCGGGTGCTGGGGCGCGTCGGGGGCTGTGTCGACGGCCGGAGCGCGGGTGACCGCCGCCGGGTCGGGCGCGGAGGAGGCGGTCGTGGCTGCGTCTGCGGCCTGGGGGTGGGAGTCGGGGCTGCCCGGCTGTGCTACGAGGGTCGGCGCCGCGTCCTGAGCGAGGGACGGGTCGGCCGGCTGCGGGGCCTGGGCGTGCTGCGGCCCCTGGGCGGGTTGGGCGCCCGGGGCGGGTGCCTGGTGATGCTCCGGTACGGCGTGCTCGGCCACCGGGCCCTGAGGGGACTGGGGGGACTGGGGGGTCACGTCGGCAGTGGGCTGCGCGGCCGGTACGGCATCCGCAGCCGACGCGACGGCCGGGGCTTCGGGGGCTTCCGCTACGTCACCGGGTGCGGCGGCCTCAGTGGGCTGTACGGCGTCCTGGGCAGGAGTGGCAACCGGAGCCTGACCGGCGTCTTCGGCCGGGAGAGCAGCCGGAACGTGCCCTGCCTCCTGGGCGGAGACGGCGACGGGAACCTGTCCATGCTCCTGGGCGGAGCCGGTTCCAGGAGCCCCGGCCTCGGGGGCAACGGCCTCGGAACCCGGCGCGGTCCCGTCGGTCTGGACCGCTGGGGCGGCTTCATCTGCGGGAGGTGCTGGGGCCGGCGCGTTCTCGGGGCCCTGACCGGCGTCGGGGCTGGGGACGGCTCCCGGAGCCTGCGCGGCGTCGGGCGCGTGGACGGCATCGGGCAACTGCCCGGCATCCGACCCTTGGACCGCCTCCGACACCTGTCCTGCATCCGATCCTTGGGCAGCCCCCGGCACCTGCCCGGCATCCGACCCTTGGGCCGCCCCCGGCGCCTGCCCGGCGTCCGAAGACTGGACGGTCCCCGGCATCTGCCCGGCATCCGACCCCTGAACGGCCCCCGGCACCTGCCCAGCATCCGACCCCTGAACGGCCCCCGGCACCTGCCCAGGAACCGCCCCTTGAGCCGCCCCCGCCACCTGCCCGGCGTCCGAAGACTGAACGGCCTCCGGCATCTGCCCAGCATCCGGCGCCCCCTGAACGGCCCCCGGTACCTGCCCAACGTCCGCAACGGGCTGCGCCCCAGGGACTTGCCCTGCCTCCCCCGCAACCGCAGCCGCGGCCTGCTCGGTCTCCGCCTCGGCAGCGGCACCGGCATCGCCATCGGGTCCAGAACCCGGAACCTGCCCCGCGTCCGCCGCCTGCACGTCTTCCGGCAGCTCCCCGGCGTCCGGAGCCTGCGTCTCGCCGGGACCCTGCGACGCGGCCTCGCCACCGACCACAGCCTCACCACCGACTGCGGCCTCACCACCGACCGCGGCCTCACCACCGACCGCGGGCGCACCACCCACTACGGCCTCACCACCCACCGGAGCCTGCGCACCGTAGGCAACATCCTGGCCGTCCGCAGCCTGCGCACCGAACCCGGCGTCCTGGCCCTGGGCGTGGCCCTGACCCTCCGGCGCGAACCCCGCCTCCGCGTGCTGCGGCACCCGGCCGTCCTCCGCCGGCTGCGGCACGGTCGCCGCGACCGCCTCCGTCGTGAGGCGGGCCACGGCGGCCTGAGCAGCTCCTGCCGGCTCGGCGGCCTCGGTCCTCTGCCCCTGCGCCGGGACAACCGTTTCGGCAGCCGGTGCCTCTGTGCTCACCGGTGCCTGGACGGCACCGTGCACCACGGCCTGTACCGCACCCGCGCCCTGTGCCTGAGCACCCCAAGGCGCCGCCCCCTGCGGGGGCATCTCCCGCGGCTGCGGAACGTCGAGGTACTCGGGGCCGGGCTGGCGAGCCGGTGCGCCGACGGCGCCGCGGTCGGCGAGGGAGCGGACCGGGCTCGCGGAGGTGTCGGGGATGGGCGGGCCGAGGTGCAGGGGCCGACGGGGCGGGGCCTGCGTCGACGGCGGCGCCGGGTTCGGGAGGCGGACCGCGCTGAGGTCGACCGAGCCGCTGTCGCGGCCGGACATCTCGTGCGGGCCCGGCTCGTGCACGGCCTCGACGACCGGCTCCGGCGCGGGCGGGGGGACCTCGTTGCCCCACGCGCCCTGGGCACCGGGCAGGAGCAGCAGGTCTTCGTCCTCGGCGGTGGTCTCGGAGAGGTAGGTGTACGCGCCGTGCGCGGGGGCGCCCGGCTGCTCCACCATGCCTGCGTTCTCCGGCAGCCCCTCGCCCGGGACCTGGCCGGTGTCGGTCATGCGTACCCCTCGCCCATCGGTTAGTGCTTCTACGACCAGCTCACCCCGGAACGGCGCACCGACCGCTCCGCAGTGAAGAACGAGCGTGCCTGCCCAGCGGCACGAACGACCCGACGCCAAAAGACGACAAAGCCATCAACTGGCATTGTCGCGGCCGTTGCTCCGTCGCGACAGCTTGATCCGCGACGGCCCGCTGTGGACTGCGCCACGTTGCGCGTCCTCCGGTTCTGCCGTACCACACCCAGCCCAAAACGGGTGGGTTTTCCGGACATTGACCGACGAAGCGCCGGGCTGCCTGGTGCGGTACAACGATCGGCCAGCCTACCGCGCGCAGTACGACAACAGGATCACGGGGACGACAAAGAGACTCAAGGCGTGCGGTCCGGCAAGAGGCCGCTGAGCAGGAACGCGACGCTTCGCTCGGTCTCCGTCCAGGCCCGCGTGTCGAGTTCGACGGACTGGACGAGGGCGCACTCGACCTGGTAGCCGTGCTCGGTCAGGTCACGGCCGACGAGTTCGGCCGCGTCGCGGGTCGCCGCGTGCGTGACGATGCGCTGGGGGCGGCGGTCGGCGACCGCGGAGACCACGGCCGCTCCCCCGCCGCCGACGCGGACGACGTCCGGTTCGGGAAGGTTCTCCAGGACGTGCGGGGCGGTGCCGCGCACGATCTGCAACTGCACCCGGAAGCCGCGGGCGGTGGCCTCCGTGCGGGCGCAGGCCGCCAGGTCCCGGTCCACGGCGATGACGGCGGCCCCGGCGCGTGCCGCCTCGGTGGCGAAGGCGCCGCTGCCGCAGCCGATGTCCCACACCAGGTCGCCGACGCGCGGCCCGAGCCGGGCGAGTTGGGCCGCGCGGAGCAGTTCCGCCTCACCTTCGCCGAGGTCACCGCCGTACAACTCGGTGGGCAGTGCCCAGCCGCGCGGTCCGGTGCCCGGGTCGCGTCCGGCGATCCAGCCGCCGCCGTCCGTCGCGCCACCGGGTCCGACAGGTCCGACGGGTCCACCGATGACGATGACGACGTTCGGGTCGCGCCAGGTGTGGTCGGCGGCCTTGTCGGAGGTGACGACGGTGACCTGTTCGCGTGTGGTGCCGAGTTCCTCGCAGATGACGAAGGTGCGGTGGACGCCCTCCAGAAGAAGACCGAGTTCGGCGGGGCCGGCGCCGGGCGAGGTGAGGACGGCGACCTTGGTGTGGGCGCGGCACACGTTCACCGCGCGGCGCAGGGTGCGTCGGTGTGCGACGACCACCTGTGCGTCGTCCCAGGGCATGCCCGCCCGGGCGAAGGCGGTGGCGACGGAGGAGACGGCGGGGACGACTTCGACCTCGAGACCGAACTCGGGCGCGCGCAGGGTCCGTACGACACCGAAGAAGCCCGGGTCGCCGTCGGCGAGCACGACCGCGGTGCCGCGGTGGCCGGCGATGCGGCGGGCGGCCAGGGCGACACTGCCGAGGCGGATGCGTTCGGCGGCGGGCGGCACCTCGGGCAGCGCCAGGTGGTGGGCGGCGCCGGCCACCAGCGTGGCGGCGCCCAGGGCGGCGCGTGCCGCTGCGGTCAGCGGCGAACCGTCCCAGCCGATCACCGTGACCCGGTCGGCCATCGTCTCTCAGTCTCCAGAGGTCTTCGCAGGTCTTCGGAGGGCAGCCCCCGAGCGGGCTTGGTGAGGGTACCCGGTGGCGCGGGGAAGCGGTTTCATCACGCTCGGCCCGGTTGCGTCAATTCCAGTCCGAGTACGAGGTGAAACCCCCGGTGTCGGCCAGCTGCTCGGCGACGCCGGCGAGGTCCTCCGGCAGCAGGCTCCAGACGATGACATCCGTACGGACGTCGGTCCACTCCCCGTCTCCGGCCCGGGTGCGCGCTATCCAAGCGTTGCGCAGGACGCCCTCGCTGATGCAGCCGATCTTCTGGGCCACCTGCTGGGAGGCGGCGTTGTCGGCGGCGGTGCGCAGCTCCAGGCGCTCGAAGTCCTGGTCGCGGAACAGCCAGTGGGCGGCGGCGAGGGCGGCCTCGGAGGCGTAGCCCTCGCCGCGGGCCCAGGGCGCGACGACGTAGGAGATCTCACTGGAGCGGACCCGCCAGTCCGTGTTCTGCAGGTGCACGATGCCGACGAGGCGCTGGGTGAGGAACTCGCTGACGGCGAAGACGATGCCGCGGCCCTCGGTCCGTTCGGCGGGGGCGCGGCGGGTGATCCAGTCGCGGGCGTGGGCCTCGGTGTAGGGCTGCGGCACCGAGGTCCAGGCCGTGACCTGTTCGTCGTTCATCATCTCGGCGAAGGCCTCGATGTCCGACTCGTCGAAAGGGCGCAGGACCAACCGCTCCGTGCTGATGGAGATGTTGGGGAAGGTGCTCGTCATGCGCCGCTCCGTTTACTTCGGGAACCCTCGGATACCGTCATGGGCCTGCTGAACTGCCCAGCATGCAGCATGTGAGCACCGAGCCGCACGACGGGGTCAGCTCAGAGTGAGGGAGGTGACCCCGTGCGTGGCGGTACGTCGGTATACGCGTCGCAGGATCAGAACGACGCGATGACCGAGCCCTGGTACTTGTCCTCGATGAACTTCTTGACCTCGGCGGAGGTGAGGAGCTTCGCGAGCTTCCTCACGCGCGGGTCGCTCTCGCTGCCGTCCTTGACCGCGAGGAAGTTGCCGTAGGGGTTGTTCTTCGCGGACTCCAGGACAAGGGCGTCCTTCGCGGGCGACAGGTCGGCCTCGATGGCGTAGTTGCCGTTGACGACGGCGGCGTCCACATCGTCCAGGGAGCGCGGGGTCTGGGCCGCCTCCAACTCCTTGAACTTGAGGTTCTTGGGGTTCTTGGCGATGTCGGAGGGGGTCGCGTCGTTGCCGACCCCGTCCTTCAGCGTGATGAGCCCGTTCGCGTCGAGGAGCTTGAGCGCACGAGCCTCGTTCACACTGTCGTTCGGGACGGCGACGGTCGCGCCGCTCTTCAGGCCGTCGGCACTCTTGACCTTGTGGGAGTACAGGCCGAGCGGCTCCAGGTGGACCGTGGCGACGGGCACGATGTCGGTGCCGTTCTTCTTGTTGAAGTCGTCGAGGTACGGCTGGTTCTGGAAGTAGTTGGCGCCCACCGAGCCGTCCTCGGTCGCCGTGTTCGGCGTGACGTAGTCCGTGAACTCCCTGACCTCCAGGTCGAGGCCCGCCTTCTGCGCCAGGTTGTCCTTGACGTAGGTGAGGATCTCGGCGTGCGGGGTGGGGCTCGCGGCGACGACCAGCGGACCGCTGGTGTCGGAGGCGGCGGAGTCCTCCGAACCGCAGGCGGTGAGCCCGAGGGTGAGGGCTCCGGCGGCGAGGACGGCAGTGGTGAACTTGGCGGTGTTACGCACGAAAAGTGCCTTTCCTTTGTGTGGTGCGACCCCGTGATGGGTGTACGGGGCAATCTGGGGAAGGTGGCTCAGACGGTCTTGCTCGTCGCCGTCGACGCCTTCAGCAGGCGGAGCCTGGGCGCGGCGCCCGACTGGCCGCCTCGCCGGTGCAGGGTGCGCGCCGCGTAGTCGCCGGCGAACTGGATGACGGAGATGACGACCGCGAGGATCGCCACGGTGATCCACATCAGCTCGGTCTCGAAGCGCTGGTAGCCGTAGCGGATGGCGATGTCGCCGAGGCCGCCTGCCCCCACCGTGCCGGCCATCGCGGAGTAGCCGATGAGCGCGACGACCGTGGTCGTGGTGCTGGAGATCAGCGACGGCAGCGACTCGGGTACGAGGACCTTGCGTACGACCGTCCAGGTGTTGCCGCCCATCGATTGCACGGCCTCGACCAGCCCGCCGTCCACTTCGCGGACAGCCGTCTCGACCAGGCGGGCGAAGAAGGGGATCGCCCCGATCGCGAGCGGCACGATGGCGGCCTCGCGGCCGATGGTCGTCCCGGTGATCGAGCGCGTGAAGCCCATCAACGCGACCATCAGGATGATGAACGGCATCGAGCGGGCGACGTTCACGACCTGCCCGATCACCTTGTTGGCGACGACGTTCTGGAGGAGTCCGCCCCGGTCGGTCAGGACGAGCAGGATGCCGAGCGGAAGGCCGCCGACGACGGCAATGAGCGTGGACCAGCCGACCATGTAGAGGGTGTCCCAACACGCCTGCTCCAGCAGGGGCTGCATTTCGGACCAGGTCACTTGGCACCTTCCTTCACCAGCAGGGGCTCCTGGCCCAGTACGTCGATGTGCAGGCCCTGTTCGCGCAGGAAGCCGATAGGCACGACGTTGTCCTCGTAGCGGCCGGGCAGTTCGATGCGCATCCGGCCGACCTGGAGGCCGCCGACGGTGTCGATGGCGGCACCGAGGATCGATATGTCGATGTTGTAGGTGCGGGAGAGCTGGGAGATGACCGGCTGGGTGGCGGCCTCGCCCTGGAAGGTGACGTCGACGATGGTCCGGTCGTCGCCGGATGCCTCGCCTGCCACCGGGAACAGCGCGCCGGCCAGTTCGGAGCCCGGGGTCGCGAGGAGTTCGCTGACCGTGCCGGACTCGACGATGCGGCCGTTCTCCATGAGGGCGGCCGAGTCGCAGATCGACTTCACGACGTCCATCTCGTGGGTGATGAGCAGGACGGTCAGGCCCAACTGCCGGTTGAGGTCGCGCAGCAGTTGGAGGATGGAGCGGGTGGTCTCCGGGTCGAGGGCGCTGGTGGCCTCGTCGGACAGCAGGACCTTGGGGTCGCCGGCCAGGGCGCGGGCGATACCGACGCGCTGCTTCTGGCCGCCGGAGAGCTGGGCGGGGTAGGCCCCCGCCTTGTCGGCCAGACCGACGAGGTCGAGCAGCTCCAGGGCCTTGCGGGATCGTTCCTTCCCCGATGTGCCGAGGATTTCGAGCGGCAGCTCGACGTTGTCCCGCACGGTCCGGGAGGACAGCAGGTTGAAGTGCTGGAAGACCATGCCGATACGGCTGCGCGCCCGGCGCAGTTCCCGGCCCGCGCGCGGTCCGCGTCCGGCGAGGGCGGTGAGGTCCTGCCCGGCGACGGTCACCGTCCCGGCGGTGGGTCGCTCCAGGAGGTTGACGCAGCGGATGAGCGAGGACTTGCCGGCGCCGGACTGGCCGATGACGCCGTACACCTCGCCTTCGCGGACGTGGAGATCGACGCCGTCCAGGGCGGTGACCTCGCGGCCGCGGGAGCGGTAGACCTTGGTCAGGCCCGAGGTGGTAATCACTGGGTTTCCGTCACTGTCGTGTGCAGGGCGTGGGTGTGCCCTGGCAGGGGTGCATTCGGTCGGGAACGCGTCACGGTTCTCGTGCGGTGGCATGGGGAACCGGGGAGAACATGTGCGCGGGGGCTGTTGTCACATACGGCTTACGGCGCACGGACACGCCACGGCGTCTCGCTTCGGGGCGCGAGGCTCTGGGTGGTGCGGGGGCCCTCTAGAAGGCGCGCATTCGACACAGACAACGAGCACCGGGCGTCATGGTCGCCTCGGTCGCAAGGGTGCGGTGGCTCGTGGTGGTCATGCGATCAGTAAACCAGACCTACGGTCCTGACAAAGCGCCGCTGTCCGCATGCCGGACAGCGGCGGACACCCCTCAGCCGCGGACCGTGATGTCCACTCCAGCGTCGGTGACCAGTACGGACAGGGCCGACAGATCCTCGACCACGAGGTCGGCGGTGAGCTCGTGGGCCTCGTGAGTTGTGGTCAATGCCACGGTGGTCATGCCCGCGGCGCGGCCCGCCTGGAGGCCGGCCGGGGCGTCCTCGAAGACGACACAGCGGGCCGGGTCGACGCCCAGTTCGCGCGCTGCGAGCAGGTAGGGCTCGGGGTCGGGCTTGCCGCGCGTGATGTCGTCGGCGGCGATCAGGGTCTTGGGCAGGATGCCGACGGCGTCGAGACGGGCCTCGGCCAGGCGCCGGGTGGCGGAGGTGACGACGGCCCAGCGCTCGGCGGGCAGCACGTCGAGCAGGGCCTTGGTGCCGGGCAGGAGGTGCACGCCGCCGTTGGGGACGTCCTCCACCTCCAGCAGCTCGATCCGTGCGACGGCCTCCGGTACGACGTCGGCGGGCAGCAGGTCGGCGGCTATCTCCGCGGCCGGCCGGCCGTGCAGTTCGACGCGTCCGAACTCCTCGGCGGTGATGCCGTACTCCACGGCCCACCGCGTCCAGCAGCGGTCCACCGAGGCGAGGGAGGAGACGAGGGTTCCGTCGTTGTCGAACAGGAGGGCTTGGGCGTGGATCGTCATGGTCCAGACCCTACGGTGCACCCCGGGGTCGGCAGCATCGGGCCTTTTGGCCCGTAATAGGGTCACGACATGCTTGATGCCCTGACGCTCGCGACCGGCGTCGCCGCGCTTCTGCTCGCCGCGTGGTGCGGCTGGGCGGCCTATCGCGATCAGCCGACCAAGGACTGGCACTTCATCGGGATGGCCGTGGTGTCGGTGCTGGCCCTGGTGCAGCTGGTGGTCGGGATCGTGCAGCTGGCGCGGGGCGAGAAGCCGGAGCAGGGTACGACGATCTTCGTGGCGTATCTGCTGGGGGCGTTCGCGTGCGTGCCGGCGGCGGGGTTCATGTCGCTGGCGGAGCGGACGCGGTGGGGGTCGGTGACGGTCGCCGCCGGCGGTGTGGTGCTGGCGGTGCTGGAGGTGCGGCTCTATGACATCTGGAGAGGCTGAAGTGGCCGTGACGGAAGAGAAGCCGACGCGGCTGATCAGCGGGCCGGGGATGCTGCTGGTCTGGTTGTACGGCGTGATGGTCGTCGGGGCGGTGTCGCGATCCGTGTACCAGATCGCGACCGAGTTCGACCGGGCGCCGCTTGCGTATTCGCTGTCCGCAGTGGCGGGCTTGGTCTACGGGTTCATCACGTACTCGTTGGTGCGGGGTGGGGAGAGAGCTCGTAAGGCGGCGTTGGTGTGCTGCGGTGTCGAGCTGGCGGGAGTACTGACCGTCGGCACGTGGACGTTGGTCGAGCCGTCCGCGTTCCCCGACTCGACCGTGTGGTCCGACTTCGGGATGGGGTACGTCTTCATCCCGGTGATCTTGCCGCTGTCTGCGATGTACTGGTTGCGGAAGGGTGCGCGGCGGGGGGATGCCGTCTGAGGTTGTCGGCCGACTGCGGACCGGCTGTGGCTGGTCGCGCCCACGCGGCGGAGCCGCCAATTGATACAGCCCCGCGCCGCTAGAGGTCCCTCATCATGCCGTAGCCGCGTAAGCCCCCGCCGGCTTTTCCAGGACGACCATCTCTACCCCGTCCGCACCCTTCGACGTCCCCACCGTCTGGTACCCCACCCGGCGGTACAGGCTCAGGTTGCTTTCGCTGCGGTGGCCCGTGTGGAGGCGGAACTTCTTGGCGCCGTGTTCCTCGACCAGGGCCGATTCAGCCGCTCGGAGAAGGCGCGCGCCGATGCCGTGGCCCTGGAGTCGAGGGTGGACGCAGAGCTTGCCGATGGATGCGGCGCCGTCCTCGGTCACCGCGCCGCGTACCGAGCCGACGACCTCGTCGCCCAGCCGGGCCACGAAGACGCAGTCGGAGGCGACTTCCTGGCGGACGGAGTCCAGGGTCTGGACGAGCGGGTCGATGCGGTAGTTGCCGTACAGCGCCGCCTCGCTCTGGAAGCACAGGTACTGCAGCCTGAAGATCTGCTCCGCGTCCTGCTCGGTCGCCGCAGAGATGGTCACGCTCATGCCCATGTGCGCACGCCTCCCGCTCACCTGATCGCCTGTTGTCCCTCACTCCTATCCCCGCGCTCCGCGGGCCGCAACCTCCGGTGTGAGCAATCGACGCAGACATCCCAGGCATCTGGAACGTTCCGGACCAAGACTCCCCTGTGAGATACCCAACTCCCCCGCGATTTCCCGGTATGTGAGGTCCCTCGGCGACAGGAGGGCCTCCATCAGGCGGGGGCAGCGGCCGGGCAGCCGCCGTACGGCCTCGCGCAGGGCGCGGCGGCGGGCGGCGGCGAGGGCGAGCTGCTCGGGTCCGAGGTCGTCGGTGGCGGGTTCGGTGCCGTACGGCCGTTCGAGTCTGGTGGTACGGCGGCTGCGGCGGGACTCGGCGCGGACGGCGCGGCGCAGCCAGTCGGGTGGGTCGAGGGGCGGGCCGTCGGCGTCGAGGCGTTCCAGGAGGCGGAGCCAGACCGCCTGCTCCAGGTCGCCCGGTTCCGTTCCGGTGGCGTGGGCCTCGGCCGAGGCCTCGGCGGTGAGCAGGGGGCGCAGGGTGGTGAGCAGGTCGTGCGTCATATGCGGGGCGACGCGGCCGCCCGGGCGGCGGGTTGCCCGGGCGGCCGGCTGTCACCCCCATCGGGGCAGGGCGCTCAGCGGTTGACGTAGTCCTCGCGGGCCAGCAGACCGGTGTCGGGCTGGTCGGTGAAGACGCCGTCGATGCCCGTGGCGAAGTACGCCCGGTAGGCGCCGAAGACGTCGCCGTAGGCGTCGGCGTCGGTGCCCTTGCGGAAGTTCGCGGGCAGGAAGGGGTTCTCGTTGCGCAGGGTCCAGGGGTGCAGGACGAGGCCCACCTTGTGCGCGTCGGCGACCAGAGTGGTCGGCTTGGTGAGGTTGCCGGCGGCGTCCTTCGGGATGACCAGGTCGAGGGTCGGGCCGATGCCCTGCGCGTAGGAGGCGATCTCCCTCAGGCCGGCCGGCTTGATCAGGTCGGCGACCGTGCGCGGGTCACCGGTGTCGACGAAGTCCCAGGGGCGGGTGGTCGCACCGGACAGGAGCACCACCAGCGGGTTGTCGACCAGCTTGTTCAGGCGCTGGATGCTGGTCGGCTCGAAGGACTGGAGGATGACCGGCGCGTTCCACCTGTCCTTGCGGTACTTGCGCAGCACCTTGGCGACCCGCTCCTCCAGGCCGAGGCCCAGCTTGCGGAAGTAGGTGGGGTGCTTGAGCTCGGGGTAGATCCAGACCTGCTTGCCGCGCTGACGGGTCTGCGCGTCCTGCCACTTCAGGACCTCTTCGAAGGTGGGGATCTCCCAGCGGCCGTTGTAGAGGGTGTTGTGCGGGCGGTTGGCCGGGATGCGCTCGATCGCGCGGAGCGTCTTGAGCTCGGCGAGCGTGAAGTCCTCGGTGAACCAGCCCGTGGTGGACACGCCGTCGAGGACCTTGGTGGCCTTGCGGTCGGCGAACTCGGGGTGGTCCGCCACGTCGGTGGTGCCGCCGATCTCCGGCTCGTGACGGCAGACGAGATGGCCGTCCTTGGTGGGCACCAGGTCGCCGGCCTCGACGATGTCGGCGCCCATGTCGAGGGCCAGCTGGTAGGCGCCGAGGGTGTGTTCGGGGCGATAGCCGCTGGCGCCCCGGTGACCGATGATCGTCGGGACGGACAGGCTCTTCACGCCGCCGCCTCCCGCGTGCTTGGCATCGGCGGCTCTCGCCGTACCGGACAGCCCGAGGACCGCTCCGCCGGCACCGAGCACCGCCGCGCCGAGGAGTGCCCT
Organism: Streptomyces sp. SA15; assembly: GCF_002291145.1. GTDB lineage: Bacteria > Actinomycetota > Actinomycetes > Streptomycetales > Streptomycetaceae > Streptomyces. The sequence goes on along the minus strand of NZ_NTGE01000166.1, from coordinate 3,749 downwards.
TCGTCCGGTGCCGCCCGCCCGTTCGTTCGACTCCTGCGTTCCCATGAGGGCCCTCCCCTGCCGTTGACTCATCAGTGCGGGCCGATCGTAGGTGCGCGCATATGGCGTACGGGAGACCTCCCGCGGAACACGCGAGTGACACAGGATGTCGTATGGGAACAGATGTCTGACGGTCCGTCGGCTTCATGGCACCGGCTGGGGGTACGCGACTTCTGTCACATCGTTCCGGCCGGGTTACCGACCGGCACCGGTGCGCCACCGCAGGTAAACACGGGTCAACAATGCGTAAGACCTCGGTGAATCCGCCGTGCCCGATGTGCGTGACCCCCTGGGCCGCGAGTAATGTCCTCACCTGCACAGACTCATACAGATTCCCTGGCCGTTCTCTTGACATCGGAGGGCCCGTTGTCCCGCTTCGCGCTCATCAAGGCAGTGCTCGGACCGATCATGCGCCTGATGTTCCGCCCACAGGTGGAGGGCGCGGAGCACATCCCCGGCGACGGTCCGGTGATCCTGGCCGGCAACCACCTCACCTTCATCGACTCGATCGTGCTTCCGCTGGTGACCAGGCGGCAGGTGTTCTTCATCGGCAAGGACGAGTACGTCACCGGCAAGGGCCTCAAGGGGCGGCTGATGGCGTGGTTCTTCACGGGCGTCGGCATGATCCCCGTGGACCGGGACGGCGCGAACGGCGGTGTGGCGGCGCTGATGACCGGACGCCGGGTGCTGGAGGAGGGCAAGATGTTCGGCATCTACCCGGAGGGCACCCGCTCCCCCGACGGCCGTCTCTACCGCGGCCGCACCGGCATCGCCCGGCTCACGCTGATGACCGGCGCGCCCGTCGTCCCGTTCGCGATGATCGGCACCGACAAGCTGCAGCCGGGCGGCCGGGGCATCCCGCGGCCCGGCCGGGTCACGGTCCGCTTCGGCGCGGCGATGGAGTTCTCGCGGTACGAGGGCATGGACCGCGACCGGTACGTGCTGCGGGCGGTGACCGACTCCGTGATGGCGGAGGTCATGCGGCTGTCCGGGCAGGAGTACGTGGACATGTACGCCACGAAGGCCAAGAAGGCGGCATAACCGGACGGTCACACGGCGGGCTGCTCCTCGGGCGGCCCGCCGTCGCCGTGTCCGTCGCCGGGTGCCGGGAACCACAGGACGAACGTCGAGCCCTCCCCCACCCGTGAGAACAGCCGGACCTGGCCGCCGTGCGACTCCACGATCTGCCGGACGATGGCGAGGCCGAGCCCGGCGTGCCGGTCGCGTCGGCCGCCGCCCGCCCCGGCCCGCCAGAACCGGTCGAAGACGCGGCCCTGGTCGTCGTCCAGGATGCCTGGGCCCTCGTCCCGTACGGCCGTCCACAGCCAGCTTTCCAAGCGGCCTGCGGCGACCGTGATGCGGGTGCCGGGCGGAGCGAGTCGTACGGCGTTCGACAGCAGGTTGCCGACGGCCCTGCGCAGGGCGTCGTGGTCGCCGATGACCGTCAGGCCGGGCGTGAGTCGGCGGTGCAGGACGAGGCCGCGGTCGGCGGCGAGCGGCGCGAACTCCTCGCAGGCCTCGCGCGCCGCGGCGGCCAGGTCGACGTCCGCGTCGGCGAGGGCGGGCGCGCTGCGCCGGGCCGTGGCCAGCAGGTCCTCGACGAGCCGGGTCATCCGGGTGGTCGCGCGGTCGACGCTGCGGGCCGCCGCACGGCGCTCCTCCTCGTCCGACTCCTCGGCTGTCAGTACGGCGTCCAGGTTGGCGCGGATGATCGCGAGCGGGCTGCGCAGCTCGTGGGATGCGTCGTCGATGAGCTGGCGCTGGACGCGGAAGGCCTCGTCGAGGCGGTCCAGCATGGAGTCCACGGTGTCGGCGAGGTCGCGCAGTTCGTCCTTCGGGCCGTGGAGGTGGATGCGCTGGGAGAGGTCGGTGGCCTGGATCTCGGCGGCCGTGCGGGAGATGGCGCGTACGGGGCGCAGGGCGCGGCCGGAGAGGATCCAGCCGAGGGCGAGGCTGGCGGCGGCGAGGCCGCCGAGGACGGCGTAGGAGAAGCGGCGCAGGTTGGCGAGGGTCTCGTAGTTGACGGCGGCCTCGACCTCCTGGAGTTTCACGGCGTCGAACTCGCCCATGTAGACGCCGTTCACGTACTTCTCGGCGCGGAACTGCTTGCTGACGGGATGGGCCTCGCTGCTGCGTTCCACGGCGACGTAGGTGGCGCCGAGGACGAGTGCGGTGAGCACGAAGAGGAGGCCGGAGTAGAGGACGGTGAGGCGGAAGCGGATGGTGTGGGTGAAGGAGGGCAGGCGCGGGCAGAGGTGCTTGAGGGAGAGACGCTTCAGGGAAGGGCGTTTCAGCCAGGGACGTTTCATGGCGTCTCCTTCAGCCGGTAGCCCTGGCGTATCACCGTCTCGATGAGGGGTTCTTCCTCGCCGGTGACCTTGCGGCGCAGTGAACCGACCGTGACGCGCACGGTGTTGGTGAACGGGTCGGCGTGTTCGTCCCAGACATGTTCGAGCAGTTCCTCCGCGGGGACGACACGGCCGGGGCGGGTCATCAGGTAGTGCAGGACGCTGAACTCCTTGGGGGTGAGCGGGAGGCGGCGCTCACCCCGGTAGGCCTCGAAGCGGGCGGTGTCCAGACGGAGTTCACCGACCTCGACGACGGCTGTGCCGCCGTCCTCACGGCGGAGCAACGCCCTGATACGGGCGAGGAGTTCGGGCAGCGCGAAGGGTTTGACGAGGTAGTCGTCGGCGCCTTCGTCGAGGCCGCGGACGCGGTCGGCGAGCCGGTCGCGGGCGGTGAGCATGAGGATGCGGGGGCCGCCGGGGCCGGGGGCGGCACGGATGGCCCGGCAGACGGTGAAGCCGTCGCCGTCGGGGAGGTTGAGGTCCAGCAGGACCAGGTCGTAGTCGTTGACGGCCAGCTTCTCGGTGGCGGTGTCGACGTCCGGGGCGACGTCGACGGCGTAACCGGCCCTGACCAGCCCGACCTTGAGCGCTACGACCAGGTCCTCCTCGTCCTCGACCACGAGCAGTCGCATCTACGACCCCCTATCCGCCGTCGATGATGGTCCGGGCGGCGTCCGCGGCGTCGGCGACGGGGATGGCGAAGCCGATGCCGATGGAGCCGCCCCTTTGCTGGTCCAACGTCGCGATGGCCGTATTGATGCCGATGACCCGTCCGTCGGCGTCGACCAGGGGTCCGCCGGAGTTGCCGGGGTTGATCGAGGCGTCGGTCTGCAGGGCGCGCTGCTGTCCGCCGCCACCACCACCGCCGCTGTCGCCGAGTCGTACGGAGCGGTCGAGGGCGCTGACGATGCCGGAGGTGACGGTGCCGCTGAGACCGAGCGGGGAGCCGATGGCGAGGACGGTGTCGCCGACGCCGGGGCGGGTGCCGGTGGCGAGGTCGGCGGCCCTCAGGCCGCGTGATGTCTCGGGCTCCAGTACGGCCACGTCGTGGGCGGGGTCGTCGCCGACGACCTCGGCGCTCAGGCTGCGGCCGTCCTGGAGTTCGACGGTGACACGTGAACTGCCCTCCACGACATGGGCGTTGGTCAGGATCCGGCCACGGTCGTCGAACACGAACCCGGACCCCTGCCCGTTCGCCGTCCGGACGGACACCACGCTGGGCAGCACCCGGGCGGCGACGGCTTCCAGGTCACCGGAGGCGCGGGCGGCCGGGGCCGGGGCGCCGGGGTCGTCGTCGCCGAGAGCACCGGCCGCGTATCCGGCGGCACCGCCCGCGAGTACGGCGGCGAGGATGGCGGCGGT
>NZ_NTGE01000100.1 GCF_002291145.1 Streptomyces sp. SA15 | reverse complement strand
GTCGATGAGTTGCTCGACCTCGCCGCGGCCGACGGGCGGGGGCGCGAAGCCCACCCAGGGCGCGTCCCAGACGAGGAGGTCGTCCACGCCCGGCAGCAGCCGGGCGGCGGGCGCGCCGCGCGGCCCGCACAGCAGGGTGACGGTGTCGGCCCGGGCCGCGACGGCGCGTACGGCGGGCCCGGCGAGCAGGACGTCGCCGAAGCTGTCGAGACGGCTGACGAGGGCTTTCATCCGCGCCCTCCGGTGTCGTAGGCGGCCTCGACGGTCCGCTCGTCGGCCAGGACGCGGCCCAGCGGCGGCCCGTTCAGTACGGCGCGCACGGCGGTCGTCAGGTCCTTCGCCACGTGGTCGGCACCCGCCGTCTCCTCCGGACGGGTCTCGGGCGTCGGGACGAGGATCCCGTGGGCGCCCGCCCGGCGTGCGGCCTCCACGTCCGCGCCGATGTCGCCGACGACGACGCACTCCGACGGCGCGACGCAGACACGTCCGGCGGCCCACAGGATCAGGCCCGGTTCGGGTTTGCGGCAGTGGCAGCCGTCGTCGGGGCCGTGCGGGCACACGGCCCATACGTCGAAGGGGCCGAGGAGCACGTCGACGCGGTGGTTGACGCGGCGCACGTCGGCGTCGGTGAGAAGTCCGCGTGCGATGCCGGACTGGTTGGTGACGACGCCGGTGCGGATGCCCCGCCGGCGCAGCAGGGCGAGCGCCTCGTGGGCCCCGGCGACGGGGCGGACGCGGTCGGGGTCGGCGTTGTAGGGCACGTCCTCGACGAGGGTGCCGTCGCGGTCGAACAGCACGGCCCTGACGCGGCTCACGGCGCCACCTCCCGCCATGCGGGGGCGTTCCGGTACCGCCACAGGCCGCTGAGCCAGTGCCAGGTGGCCACGGGCGGGATGAGCGCGCTGGTCGCGAGCATGGTGGTCACCTCGTACCGGGTGCGCGGTCCGGGGACGATGCGCGACCGGGCGAACTCTCCGGTGCCGGCGGCCCAGCCGAGCGCGGCGGCCGTCGCTGCCCTGCGGCGGCCGAGTGCCGCGAAGACGCACGCGGCGGCACCGGCCGTCGTGATCGCGAGGTGGGCCCGCAGCCGGCCGCGCGGGGCGACCGCCTTCTGCCACCAGTCGGGGCCGTGCAGATGCCGCATGAGGGCGTCGTCGGCGTTGCCCCGCTGGGCGCGCAGGGACTCCCAGCGGGAGGCGGGCCGCACGGGATGCCGGGTGGTGCGGCGGCCCTGCCGGACGCGCCACCCGGCGTCGAGGACGCGCAGGGCGAGGTCGGCGTCCTCGCGGAAGGCACGCCGGAAGCGTTCGTCGAAGCCGCCGACCTGCCTCAGCGCGTCCGTGCGGTAGGCCATGTCGGCGGTGATCCAGTGGGCCCGCGCGAGACCGGCGGTGTTGCGTTCCCAGTCGGTGGGGCGGCGCTCGCCGGGCAGCGGTACGGCGATCACGCCCTGGACGCCCGCGGTGTCGGGGGTCGTGTCGGCGAGGTCCTGCGCCAGTTGCTCGCACCAGTGCGGGCCGACCTGGACGTCGTCGTCGAGGAAGGCGACCCAGGGCGAGTCGACCGCGCGCAGGCCGGCGTTGCGGGCGGCGGCGGGCCCGCGTCCGCCGCCGCGGACCACCGTCGTACGGTCGCGCAGGTCGCCCAGCACGCTGAGCGGATGTTCCAGCGGTCCGGGGTCCGGATCGGGCCGGTCGTCGACGAGGACGATCCGCTCCGGCTTCGGCCCGGTCGCGGCGGCGAGGGCGGCGAGGCAGTCGGCGAGGGTGTCGCGCACGAGGGTCGGGATCACGACGGCGTAGGCGCTGTGGGTGCCGGTCAGGCTGCTCGTGCCGCTCATGCGAACGCCCTCCCCCGGCGCACCGCGTACGGCCCGATCGCCAGCAGGTCGACGGGCGCGGAGCCGAAGCACTCCAGCGCGTCGCGCGGATCGTCGACCATGGGCCGACCGGCGGTGTTGAGGCTGGTGTTGACGACCACGGGCAGCCCCGTGCGGCGTTCGAAGGCCCGCAGCATCCGCGCCACCAGCGGCTCCTGCCGCTCCTCGACGGTCTGGATGCGGGCGGTGCCGTCGACGTGCACGACGGCCGGGATACGGTCGCGCCATTCCCGTACGACGTCGTGCACGAACAGCATGTACGGGCTCGGCAGCGGCCCGGCGAACAGTTCGTGGGCACGCTCGGCGAGGACCATGGGTGCGACGGGCCGGAACTCCTCGCGGCCCTTGACGTGGTTGAGCCGCTCCAGGTTCTCGGCCCGGCCGGGATGGGCGAGCAGGGAGCGGTGCCCGAGGGCGCGCGGCCCGTACTCGCTGCGCCCCTGGAACCAGGCCACGATGCCGTCCCGGGCGAGTTCCTCGGCGACGGTCTCGGCGATGTCGTCCGGCCGTTCGTACGGTACGGCGGCCTCGTCGAGCCGGGCGCGCAGTTCCTCGTCGCTCCAGCCGCGGCCGAGGTCGGCGCCGGGCATGGCCTCGGGGTTCTCCGCGATGTGGAGCGCCCCGCCGAGCGCCGTGCCGGCGTCCCCGGCGGCCGGCTGCACCCACACGTGCCGGTACGGCCCACGCGCGGCGATCTTGGAGTTGGCGACGCAGTTGAGGGCGACGCCGCCGGCCAGGGTGAGCGCGTCGCCGCCCGCCTTGCCGTGCAGCCAGTGGACGAGTTCGAGGAGGACCTCTTCGAGCGCGGCCTGGGCGCTGGCGGCGAGGTCGGCGTGGTCCTGGGTCCATTCCTCCCCCTTGGCGCGGGGCGGGGCCAGGGCGGTCCAGTCGACGCCGTGGGCGCTGAAGCCGCCGTCGCCGGTCGGGTGGACGTACTGCCGCAGTTGGGGCAGGAAGCGCGGCTTGCCGTAGGAGGCGAGGGCCATCACCTTGTACTCGTCGCTGCTGCGCAGGAAGCCGAGGTGCTCGGTGAGCTCCTCGTAGACCAGTCCGAGGGAGTGGGGCAGCGCCTGTGCGGCGAGGGTGTCGAGCGTGCCGTCGCGGTAGCGGCCGGCCAGGTGGGAGGCGGCCTCGCCGCGCCCGTCGAGGACGAGGACGGCGCTGTCCGGGTGTGGGGAGGCGGGCCCGGCGGAGGCGGCGTGCGCCACGTGGTGCGGGACGAAGACGACCCGGTCGGGGTCGAGGCCGGGCAGGGCCTCCGACAGGAACTCGGGGGCCCGGCGCGCGTACTCCAGGCGCAGCGGGTCCCAGGGGTCGTCCAGCCCCATCTCCCGGGCGGGACGGGCCAGTTCGGGGTCGAAGGAGTAGGTGACGGCGTCTAGTTCGTCGGGTCGCAGGCCCGCCCGCCGAAGGCACCAGCGGGCGGAGAGTTCGGGCAGCTCCCACGCGGAGAACGGCACCGGGCGCTTGCCGTGCTTGCGGCGGCTGAAGCGCTCCTCCTCGGCTGCCGCGACCGTACGGCCGTCGACTACGAGTGCGGCGGCCGGGTCGTGGAACAGGGCGTTGATACCAAGGATGCGCATGGGGTGGCTCCCGTCCCGTGCGGCTTGTGGGGGCTCTGAGCTTGGCGAGTGCCGCACTGCAGTTGTCTCAAACACTTGGAGACGACTTAGCGCGAAATGGGACGATTTTTTACTCGACGTATTGCTCTGGGTACCGCTCTGTAGCGGGTCCGGGTCCGCCTCAAGCGGCCACGGAGCGCGAGAACCAGCCGATCGTCCGCTCCAGGCCCTCGCTCCAGCCGACCCGCGGCTGCCAGCCGAGCCGCTCGCGGGCCAGCCGGGTGTCGGGCCGGCGCCGGGCGGGGTCGTCGGCCGGGCGCTCCACGAACCGTATCCGGGACGAGGAGCCGGTGAGCTCGATGATGCGGCGGGCGAGCTCGAGCATGGTGATCTCCTCGCCGCCGCCGATGTTCACCGGCCCGTTCTCGGCGGACGCGGCCAGGGCGAGAACGCCGTCGACCGTGTCGTCGACGTAGCACAGCGACCGGGTCTGGCCGCCGTCGCCGGCGACCGTGAGGGGGGCGCCGTCCAGGGCCTGCGAGACGAAGGCGGGGACGGCGCGGCCGTCGCCGGTGCGCATGCGTGGGCCGTAGGTGTTGAAGATGCGGACGATGGCGGTGTCGGTGCCGTGCACCTTGCGGTGGGCGGTGACCAGGGCCTCGGCGAAGCGCTTGGACTCGTCGTAGACACTGCGCGGGCCGATCGGGTTGACGTTGCCCCAGTAGTCCTCGTGCTGCGGGTGCTCCAGCGGATCGCCGTACACCTCGGAGGTGGAGGCGAGGACGAAGCGGGCGCCGTCGGCGCGGGCCCGCTCCAGCGCGTTGCGGGTGCCGGTGCTGCCGACGTCGAGGGTCTCCAGCGGCAGCCGCAGGTAGTCGACGGGCGAGGCCGGGCAGGCGAAGTGCAGGACCAGGTCGAAACGGCCGGGCAGGCCGCGCAGGGCGGCGGGATCGGTGGCGTCGGCGCGTACGAAGCGGAAGCCGGGGCGCTGCTCCAGGTCGGCGACGTTGGCGCGGGATCCGGTGGCCAGGTTGTCGAGGCACACGACATCGGTGTCCTCGGCGACCAGTCGTGCGCACAGATGGGATCCGACGAATCCGGCTCCGCCGGTGACCAGGGCCCGGCGCCGGGCGAAAGCGCTCATGGGGGCTCTCCTCCCTCTCGGCTTCACTTTGGTGTTGGCGCGAGTAACCCGGCGGCGGTGGGACATGCGTCGCCCGAACGTTCGGTCAAGTCCTTACAGAGGCCTGCCGTATACGAACGCACAGCTCAGCGGCCCGAAGTCCCCTTACGATCGTCCCGTGGCCAACTTCCTGCTCGAACGCACGGCCCCGCTCCCCCTCGACGAGGCGTGGCGCCGCCTCACGGAGTGGCCCCGGCATGCCGATGCCGTCCCGCTGACCCGCGTCACCGTGGTCACTCCTCCGCCGACGGGTGAGGGCACACGCTTCGTGGCCCGTTCGGGGCTCGGCCCGTTCGGCCTCAGCGACCCGATGGAGGTCACGCTCTGGCGCCCGCCCAGGGACGACCTGCCCGGCCTGTGCCGCCTGGAGAAGCGGGGCCGGGTCGTCCTGGGGTGGGCGGAGATCGAGGTGCGCCCGGGGCCGGGCGGCCGCAGCCGGGTGATCTGGCGCGAGGAGCTGCGGGTCCGGCTGCTTCCCGGCTTCTTCGACCCGCTGGTGAGGGGTGCGGCGCGTTACCTGTTCGGGCGGGCGGTGAACCGGTTGCTCAGGCGGGGATGACAGGTACGGCGGAACGCCGTTCAGGCCACCGATCCGATCCGCCCCGAGGGCTCCGACGGCACGTCGTGATGGATCGGCGTGTGGGCGCCGGTCAGTGAGACCCCGCTGCCGCCACGCCGGCCCGCGACGATCTCGGCGGCGATGGACAAGGCGGTCTCCTCCGGCGTACGGGCCCCGAGGTCCAGCCCGATCGGGGACCTGAGCCGCGCCAACTCCAGCTCGCTCACGCCGACTTCGCGCAACCGCTCGTTCCGGTCGAGGTGGGTGCGCCGGGAGCCCATCGCGCCGACGTACGCCACCGGCAGCCGCAGGGCCAGCTTCAGCAGGGGTACGTCGAACTTGGCGTCGTGGGTCAGGACGCACAGCACTGTACGGCTGTCGACCTCTGTGCGCTCCAAGTACTCGTGCGGCCACTCGACGACCATCTCGTCGGCCTCGGGGAAGCGGGCCCGGGTGGCGAACACCGGGCGCGCGTCGCACACCGTCACGCGGTAGCCCAGGAACTTGCCGATCCTCACCAGCGCCGAAGCGAAGTCGATCGCGCCGAAGACGATCATCCGGGGCGGCGGGACGGACGACTCGACGAGCAGCGTGAGCGGCGCCCCGCAGCGAGAGCCCTGCTCACCGATGTCCAGGGTCCCGGTGCGTCCGGCGTCCAGGAAGGCGCCGCCCTCCGCGGCGACCGTGCGGTCCAGTTCGGGGTGGGCGCCGAAGCCGCCGTCGTAGGAACCGTCGGGGCGGATCAGCATCGCGCGGCCCACGAGGTCCGCCGGACCGGAAACGATCCGCGCCACCGCCGCCGTCCGACCGCCCGCCGCCGCGGCGAGCGCGGCGGCGGCCACCGTGCGGACCCGGTCGCCCGCCCGTACCGGAGTGACGAGGATGTCGATGACGCCGCCGCAGGTCAGGCCCACGGCGAAGGCGTCCTCGTCGCTGTAGCCGAAGCGCTCCAGGACCGACTCCCCGTCCTGAAGGGCCTGTTGGCACAGCTCGTAGACCGCGCCCTCCACACAGCCTCCGGAGACCGAGCCGATCGCCGTGCCGTCCGCGTCGACCGCGAGGGCCGCGCCGGGCTGTCGGGGCGCGCTGCCGCCGACGGCCACCACGGTGGCCACGGCGAAGTCGCGCCCCTGCTCGACCCACCGGTGCAGTTCTTCGGCGATGTCCAGCATCTGTCTCGGTCTCCTTGACTGCGGTTGTGTGGAGGGCGGTCGGGGGCGCGGCTAGTGCACTCCCAGCCAGCTCTCGATCGGGTTGAGGGCGAAGTAAACCAGGAAGATCGCCGTCAGGCCCCACATGAAGGCGCCGATCTCCCGTGCCCTGCCTTGGGCCAGCTTGATGGCCACGTACGAGATCACACCGGCCGCGACGCCCGCGGTGATGGAGTACGTGAACGGCATGATCACGACGGTCAGGAAGACCGGGATCGCGGTGGCGCGGTCGCCCCAGTCCACATGGCGGGCGTTCATCATCATCATGGCGCCGATCACCACCAGGGCGGCGGCCGCGACCTCGCCGGGCACGATCGCCGTCAGCGGGGTGAAGAACAGGCAGGCCGCGAAGAACAGGCCGGTGACGACGGAGGACAGTCCCGTACGAGCGCCTTCGCCGACGCCCGTCGCCGACTCGACGAAGACCGTCTGGCCGGAGGCGCCCGAGACGCCGCCGATCGCGCCACCCGCGCCGTCGATGAACAGTGCCTTGGACAGACCCGGCATCCGGCCCCGCTCGTCGGCCAGCTCGGCCTCGGTACCGACACCGATGATGGTGGCCATCGCGTCGAAGAACCCGGCAAGCACGAGCGTGAACACGATCATGCCGACCGTCATCGCGCCGACCTCGCCCCAGCCGCCGAACTCGACGCGGCCGAAGATCGAGAAGTCGGGCATGGAGACCGCGCTGCCGTGCAGTTCGGGAGGGCCGCTCGCCCACTGCTTCGGGGCGATGACGTCAGTTGCGTTGAGGAGCACGGCGAGTACGGTGCCGCCGACGATGCCGATCAGGATCGCGCCGGGGACGCGGCGCGCCTGAAGCATGAAGATCGCGAGGAGGGTGACGGCGAACAGCAGCACCGGCCAGCCGGCGAGTTCACCGGTGGGGCCCAGGCTGACCGGGGTCGCCTCGCCCTGGTGCACGAACCCGGCCTTGTAGAAGCCGATCAGGGCGATGAACAGGCCGATGCCCATGGTGATCGCGTGCTTGAGCGCGAGCGGAATCGCGTTCATGATCATCTCGCGCAGGCCGGTGACGACCAGCAGCATGATGACCACGCCGTACATCACGCACATGCCCATGGCCTGCGGCCAGGTCATCTGGGGGACGACCTGGGAGGCGAGGACTCCGGAGACGGACAGGCCCGCGGCGAGCGCGAGGGGCACCTTGCCGACGATGCCCATCAGCAGGGTGGTGAGGGCCGCCGCGAACGCGGTGGCGGTGATCAGCGCCTGCTGGCCGAGCGTGTCCCCCGCGGCGTCCTTGCCGGACAGGATCAGCGGGTTGAGCAGGAGGATGTACGCCATCGCCATGAAGGTGGTGACGCCGCCGCGCACTTCTCGCGCGAGCGTGGACCCCCGGTGGGATATGTGAAAGTAGCGGTCGAGCCAGGACCTGCCGGCCGGGACGCGGGTGCCTTCGCCCGCGTCCTCGGCTGTGGTCCTGGGCTCCAGTGACTGTTGGGTCATGGGGCCGTCTCCCAAGTTTCAGAGGGGGTTGGGATGTGCACGACCCGGGGGACGGCCCGAGACGAACGTGGTACTTGCTGACCGGCGCCGGGGTGGCCGTGGATGAGCAGTTGCCCGGCGCCGGGGTGCCTTACGCGGTTCCCGTCAGGTGTTCGGGGCGTACCGGCGTCCTGTTCAGTTCCAGGCCCGTCGCGTTGCGGATCGCCGCGAGGACGGCCGGGGTCGAGGACAGGGTGGGGGCCTCGCCGACACCACGGAGCCCGTACGGCGCGTGGTCGTCGGCGAGTTCGAGCACGTCCACGGGGATGGTCGGCGTGTCGAGGATCGTGGGGATCAGGTAGTCCGTGAAGGAGGGGTTCCGTACCTTCGCCGTCTTCGGATCGACGACGATCTCCTCCATGACCGCGACGCCCAGCCCCTGGGTCGTACCGCCCTGGATCTGGCCGAGCACGGACAGCGGGTTGAGCGCCTTGCCGACGTCCTGTGCGCAGGCCAGTTCGATGACCTTGACCAGGCCGAGCTCGGTGTCGACCTCGACGACGGCACGGTGGGCGGCGAAGGAGTACTGGACGTGGCCGTTGCCCTGGCCGGTGCGCAGGTCGAATGCCTCGGTCGGCCGGTGCCGCCACTCGGCCTCGACCTCGACGGCCTCGCTTTCGAGCACGTCCACCAGGTCGGCGAGCACTTCGCCGCCGTCGGTGACGACCTTGCCGCCCTCCAGGAGGAGTTCGGCGGTGGCCCAAGCCGGGTGGTAGGAGCCGAACTTGCGGCGGCCGATCCGAAGGACCTTCTCGCGCACGAGCTCGCAGGAGTTCTTGACGGCGCCACCGGTGACGTACGTCTGCCGCGACGCGGACGTCGAACCGGCGCTGCCCACCCGCGTGTCCGCCGGATGGATCGTCACCTGTGCGACGCCCAGCTCGGTGCGGGCGATCTGCGCGTGGACGGTGACACCGCCCTGGCCGACCTCGGCCATGGCCGTGTGCACGGTCGCGACAGGCTCGCCTCCCACGACCTCCATGCGCACCTTGGCGGTGGAGTAGTCGTCGAAGCCCTCGGAGAAGCCGACGTTCTTGATGCCGACCGCGTAGCCCACGCCCCGTACGACGCCTTCGCCGTGCGTGGTGTTGGACAGACCGCCGGGCAGCTGCCGTACGTCCGCGCCCTCGCTGCTCTCCCACTGCCGCTCCGGCGGCATGGGCATCGCCTTGACGCGGCGCAGGAGTTCGGCGACCGGCGCCGGGGAGTCGACGGGCTGGCCCGTCGGCATGAGGGTCCCCTGCTCCATGGCGTTGAGCTGCCGGAACTCCACCGGATCCATGCCCAGCCGCTGCGCCACCTTGTCCATCTGCGCCTCGTACGCGAAGCACGCCTGGACCGCGCCGAAGCCGCGCATGGCGCCGCAGGGCGGGTTGTTGGTGTAGAGGGCGAGCGCCTCGATCTCGACGTCGTCGACGACGTACGGGCCGATGCCCAGCGAGGCCGCGTTGCCGACGACCGCCGGGGAGGCGGAGGCATATGCGCCGCCGTCGAGCACGATCCGGCACTTGACGTGGGTCAACTTCCCCTCGTGCGTCGCCCCGTGCTCGTAGTACAGCTTGGCCGGGTGGCGGTGGACGTGCCCGAAGAAGGATTCGAACCGGTTGTAGACGATCTTCACGGGCTTGCCCGTGCGCAGCGCCAGCAGACAGGCGTGGATCTGCATCGACAGGTCCTCGCGCCCGCCGAACGCGCCGCCGACACCGGACAGCGTCATCCGCACCTTGCTCTCGGGCAGGCCGAGGACGGGCGCGATCTGGCGCAGGTCGGAGTGGAGCCACTGGGTGGCGATGTAGAGGTGGACACCGCCGTCCTCGTCCGGCACGGCGAGGCCCGACTCCGGGCCGAGGAAGGCCTGGTCCTGCATGCCGAACGTGTACTCGCCCTGGACGACGACGTCGGCGCGTTCCCGGGCGGCGGCAACGTCACCGCGGACGATCGGCTGGCGGTGGACGATGTTCGGGTGCGGGACGTGGCCGATGCGGTGGTCGGTGCGGCCCTCGTGGACGAGGATCGCGTCCGGGGCGGTCGCGGAGGCCTCGTCGGTGATGACCGGAAGCTCCTTGTACTCCACCTTGATCTTCGCGGCGGCGCGGCGCGCGGTCTCCGGATGGTCGGCGGCGACGACGGCGACCGGCTCACCGTGGTGACGGACCTTGCCGTGGGCGAGGACCGGGGTGTCCTGGATCTCCAGGCCGTAGTTCTTCACCTCGGTCGGCAGGTCGTCGTACGTCAGGACGGCGTGGACGCCCGGGAGGGCGAGCGCCTCGCTCGTGTCGATGGACACGATCTCGGCGTGAGCGACCGTCGAACGCAGGATCTGTCCCCAGAGCATGTCCTCGTGCCACATGTCGGACGAGTACGCGAACTCGCCGGTGACCTTGAGGGTGCCGTCCGGGCGGAGCGTGGACTCGCCGATGCCGCCCTTGGTCCGGGAGCCCTGGGTGATCTTCGTGGGAGTGCCGTTGGGTGCGCCGTTGGTGGGCATGCTCAGACCGCCTCTGACTGCCGGACGGCCGCCAGGCGGACCGCGTCCATGATCTTCTCGTAGCCGGTGCAGCGGCACAGGTTGCCCGACAGCGCCTCGCGGATGTCCGCGTCGGTCGGGTTCGGGTTGCGCTCGAGCATCTCGTCGGCGGCGACCAGCAGACCCGGGGTGCAGAAGCCGCACTGCACGGCGCCGGCGTCGATGAACGCCTGCTGGACGGGGGAGAGTTCGGTGCTTTCGCCGGTCTGGGAGTGCTGTCCCTTGGCGGCCCACCGCTTGGCCTCATCCAGAGATGTGCCGGATTCCGCGGAAGTGTCACATTTTTCGGAGCCACATGCCCGCTGCCTGACGTACTCAGCGAGCCCTTCGACCGTGACGACCTCACGGCCTTCCACCTGGCCCGCCGCGACCAGGCAGGAACACACCGGCACACCGTCCAGCCGCACCGTGCACGACCCGCACTCACCCTGCTCGCAGGCGTTCTTCGAACCCGGCAGACCGAGCCGCTCCCGCAGCACGTACAGCAGGGACTCGCCCTCCCACACGTCGTCGGCTTCCTGCGGACGGCCGTTGACCGTGAAATTGACGCGCATCAGGCGACTCCCTCCGTGCGGGCGGCGGTGCCGCGATACGACTCCCAGGTCCAGGTCAGCGTCCGGCGGGCCATGACACCGACCGCGTGCCGGCGGTAGCTCGCCGTGCCCCGGACGTCGTCGATCGGGTTGCAGGCGGCGGCGCACAGGTCCGCGAACCGCTTGGCGACCGACGGGGTGATGATCTTCCCGCTGTCCCAGAAACCGCCCTCGTCGAGCGCCGCGTTCAGGAACTCCTCCGCGGCCTTGGCGCGCACGGGCGTGGGCGCGGCGGATCCGATCCCCGTCCGGACCGTACGGCTCTGAGGATGCAGCGCGAGCCCGAACGCGCACACGGCGATGACCATGGCGTTGCGCGTACCGACCTTCGAGAACTGCTGCGGCCCGTCGGCCTTCTCGATGTGCACGGCCCGGATGAGCTCGTCGGCGGCGAGCGCGTTGCGCTTCACGCCGGTGTAGAACTCGTCGATCGGAATGCGGCGCGAGCCGCGCACCGACTCCGCCTCGACCTCGGCGCCCGCGGCGAGGAGAGCCGGATGGGCGTCGCCGGCCGGGGAGGCGGTGCCGAGGTTGCCGCCGACGCCGCCGCGGTTGCGGATCTGCGGGGAGGCGACGGTGTGCGAGGCGAGGGCGAGGCCCGGCAGCTCGGCGCGCAGGTTCTCCATGATCTCCGTGTACGGGACGGAGGCACCGAGCCGGACGCTCTCCTCGCCGACCTCCCACTCGTAGAGGTCACCGATGCGGGTCAGGTCGAGGAGGTACTCGGGCCGGCGGTGGTCGAAGTTGATCTCGACCATCACATCGGTGCCGCCCGCGATCGGCACAGCGGTGGGGTGCTCGGCTTTCGCGGCGAGCGCCTCCTCCCAGCTGGCGGGGCGAAGGAAGTCCATGACCGGCTCTCTTCTTCGTCTCGTGGGTCGTCCAGATCGAGCCAATCCGTGTGCGGCGGGCCCGGCTCGTTCATGTGCTGTTCACGCTCAGTGGAGCCAGTACACAGCGCTGTGCGCCGACCGGGTCAGTCACGGAAACCATGAAGGAGTTGGCTGGCCAGGGCGGTCATCTTGTAGATTCGTATGAATGGAGGCCAGCAGAAACCTCCCTGTTTTCCTGTGGAAACGGGAGCCACCCCCCGTGTGACCAGGGCCACAGCCTGAAGACAGCCACGGCGACGGCGAGCACCGCTCACCACCCCGCTGAACGGGCCCCTCCCCCCGACACCCTCCACAACTCATCGTAGATTTCGAGACACAGAACGGCGGCGACGAGAATGCGGCTGCGCGCACTGCTGGACACCGACGCGCTGGGCCTGCGGCTGCTCGGTGGTGAGGACGAGCTCGACCGCACCGTACGCGGCGTCATGACCACCGACCTGAGGGACCCCAGCCGCTACCTCTCGGGCGGGGAACTGGTCCTGACCGGCCTGGCCTGGCGCCGGAACGCCGCCGACTCCGAGCCGTTCGTACGGATCCTGGTGCAGGCCGGCGTGGCCGCCCTCGCGGCCGGCGAGGCGGAACTGGGCGACATCCCGGACGACCTGGTCGTCGCCTGCGCCCGCCACCACCTCCCGCTCTTCGCGGTGCACGAATCAGTGGCCTTCGCGACGATCACCGAACACGTCGTACGGCAGGTCTCGGGCGAGCGGGCAGGAGACCTCGCGGCGGTGGTCGACCGGCACCGCCGCATGATGACGTCGGGCCCGGCGGGCGGCGGCCCGGACGTGGTCCTGGACCTGCTCGGCTCGGACCTGGACCTGCGCGCCTGGGTGCTCTCCCCCGCGGGCCGCATGATCGCCGGCCCGAGAGCCGCGGCCCCCGGCCCGCCCGCCGACGTGTGCGCGAAACTCGCCGCCGAACACCTGGCGGCCGTCCGCACGGGCCGACGCGGCCCCCACCGGGTGGCGCTCGGCTCGACGACGTACTCCCTCTTCCCGGTCCGCAGCAGCGGCCGCTCTCCGCAGGGGTCCCGGGACGTGCGGGAGACGGTCCTGTCGGACTGGCTGCTGGCCGTCGAGGCGGACGCCGGTGACTGGCCGGAGGAACGCCTGGACCTCCTGCAGGGCGTCACCCAACTCATCGCGGTCGAACGGGACCGCAGGGACGCGGCCCGCACGGTCCGCCGCCGCCTGGCCCAGGAGGTCCTGGAGCTGGTGCAGGCCGGCGCGCCCCCCGCCGAGATCGCGGCCCGCCTGAGGGTGGCCGCCCCCGTACTCCTCCCCGGTCTCGGCGCGGCCCCGCACTGGCAGGTGGTGGTGGCCCGGGTCGAGTGGCAGGACGGCGGCCTCGAAGGAGGCCCGGTGGCCCAGTCCCTCCTCGAGGAAATCCTGGTGGACCCGCTCGCCACGGGGCCCGAGCCCTCGGACCGCATCGCGGTGGCCCACACGGGCGACGAGGCCATCGCGCTCGTACCCCTCCCCGCGGTCTCCTCGGAACACCACGGCTCGGAAGCGGGCATCGTCGCCGACATGCTCCTGGAATCCGTACGGGACCCCCTGTCGGCCGGTCTGGACGACGACGGCCGGGTCACCCTGGGCGTCAGCGCGTCCGTCCACTCGGCGGAGGGCCTGCGCGGCGCACTGGAGGAAGCCCGCCACGCCCGCCGCGTGGCCGCCGCCCGCCCCGGCCGGGTCTGCGCGGCAGGGCACCAGGAACTGGCCTCCCACGTCCTCCTGCTCCCCTTCGTCCCGGACGACGTCCGCCGAGCCTTCACGGCCCGCCTCCTGGACCCCCTCCGCGACTACGACCGCCGCCACCGCGCCGAACTGATCCCCACCCTGGAAGCCTTCCTCGACTGCGACGGCTCCTGGACCCGCTGCGCGACCCGCCTCCACCTGCACGTCAACACGCTGCGCTACCGCGTGGGCCGGATCGAGCAGTTGACGAGTCGGGACCTGTCACGGCTGGAGGACAAGCTGGACTTCTTCCTGGCACTGCGCATGAGCTGAAACCTCAGGGCCCCCTGAGTCCCACGACTTTGTGAAATCCTTCACCCACCCCCTTGGCCAGGCCCGTCGATTCGTGCTGAGATGCCGCCACCACTCAACAGCTCGATGGCGTGCTGGGCCTGTCCTTCGGATCAGGTCGGTGTTGAAGGGCGGTGCCTGGCAACGCCGGTGAGCGGGGCTTGGTGCGTGCAGCTGCAAGGCGGAGGAGGGAGTCGACGCGATGGGGGTCCCCCCGCGCGAGCCCACGTTCGAGCGTGGGGGAGTCGGCGACCGACGACAACGCCGCAGATGTGCGTGCCAAGCCCCGCGACCCCGAGCTGATCCGAAGGACAGGACCTTGGGGAGGGCAACGTGGCGCTTACCGCCATGTCTGGTAACGGAACGACCGCCGGTGACGATCCACTCCAGACCGCGGTATGGCGGTTGCGCTCACGCGCCTGCTGGGGCGACGCGGCCGCCCTGCTCCAACCCGTCACCGCACCGGCCTCGCTCCAACGGGCCTCCCTGCTCGTGGAACGCTGCCTGTACACGGAGGAGGGCTGGGAGGAGGCCGAGGACGCGCTGCGCACGGCCGAGGCGCTGGCCCACGGCGACGACGAGCGGGGCGCGGCCGCTTGTGAACGCGGGCAACTTGCGTACGCGGCGACGCTGCACGGCGTGCGGGACCGAGCCGACGAGGCGCGTGCGGCGCTCGGCCGGGCCGCGGCGCTCATCCCCCCGGGCTCTGAGCAGCGGGCCCTGCTGGACTTCCGCCGGGGCCTGCTGGCGGAGAACCTGACCGGCTCGCCCCAGGCGGCACGCGCCGCCTATCGCCGCGCGCACGCGGGCGCCACGGCCCACGCCGACCCGCTCCTGCTCTCCTTCACCTGGCGTCACCTGGCCGGACTCGCCCTGCGGGACGGCGAGTTGGCGGAGGCCCGGCACGGCTTCGCCGAATCCCTGCGGATCCGTGAGGAGTTGGGCTACCTGGTCGGTACGGCCCCGGCACTGGCGTCCCTGGCAGACGCGGAAACGGAACCGGAGGCGTCCCGCCTCCGCGAGGAGGCCCGCCGCTTGTTCCGCCTGCTCGGGGGCGTCCCGACGTGGCTGGCCCGCCAGTTGGCTCCGCCGGCGGGGGCGGCGTAACCCTGGCCGGTGAAGGCACCCGTCGTGAGGCCCGTCAAGGCCTCACGACACTCCAGCGAAGTGCTCCCCCACCAGTCCCCGCACCACATCCACGTCCCGCGCGATCAACGCGTCCAGCAACGCCATGTGCTCCGCCGCGTCCGCCACCAGCTCCGCCCGCCCCCGCACCCCGGGCGGCCCGCCCACGAGCGGCCACTGAGCCCGTCGATGGAGGTCCTCCGCGATCTGGACCAGCTGTTCGTTGCCCGCCAACGCCAGCAGCGCGCGATGGAAGGCCCGGTCGGACTCCGCGTACGTGGCCCGGCATCCGGAGGACGCGGCCCGAACGGTCGCCTCGGCCAGAGGCCGCAGCTCGGCCCAGCGTTCGGCCGGCACCGTGCGGGCCAGCCGCAGCATCACCGGCACCTCGATCAGCGCCCGCACCTCCGCCAGCTCCGCCAGCTCCCGCGCCCCCCGCTCGACCACCCGGAACCCGCGATTCGGCACGACCTCGACCGCGCCCTCCAGCGCGAGCTGCTGCATGGCCTCCCGCACAGGTGTGGCGGAAACCCCGAAGCGTTCACCGAGCACGGGAGCGGAGTACACCTCGCCGGGCCGCAGATCACCCGCCACCAAGGCGGTACGCAGGGCGTCGACGATCTGCCCCCGCACGGAGGACCGCTGGACAGCGGGACGGCCACGCTCATCGCCGGGGCACGGAATCGGCTGCTCGCTATGGGTGTGCTCACCCCGCGCAGCCCCAGCGGTAGCGCCCCGCTCCCGATCCATGTCCGCGGCCCGGGCCTGCGACGGCACCCGCACCGCCCCCACCCCGGCGGAGCCCTGCAGACCCTGCTTCACGGGCTCCTCCTCCGGACGTGTCAGTACTTGAGGTCATTACGGCGGCTTGTTACTCGCCCGTCAAGCACCTTAGGGGCAGAAGCCACCAGTTCACATCCCCATGATGTTCGATAAGGTAAGCCTTACCTCAAGACGTCAGCGAATCGGTGGTCCCGTATGCCCAGCCCCCACTCGCCCGTCACGGCCGCGTACGCCCGCGTCACCCAAGCCCTGCCGACCCTGACCGTCATGGAGCTCAGCCCCGGCGAGCAGGCCCCCGAGGGCGGCGGCTGGGTCACCGCAGCCGCCCTGGCGGACGGCGGCGCCGGCCTCGACGCCTTCCTCGCGTGGGACGACGCACAAGTACTCCGGGACCACGGCCGCCCCGCCCGCCCCGACGTGACCGCCGGCTTCGGCCTGCACCGCTACGCCTGGCCCGCCTGCCTCCTGATCACCGCACCCTGGTTCCTGCACCGCCGAGTGCCCCGCTACCCCGTGACGAACGTCTCGTACGACCGCACCCAGGGCCCCATGGCCTTCGCCGTACGCCCCGGCCCCTTCGCCTGCCTGCCGGACGACCCCGCGGCGACACTCCCCGGCGCCCGCCCCGTCCCCGACGAGGAGGCCCTGCGGGCCGAGGTCCGCGCAGCCGTCGCCGAGCACATGGGGCCCGTCCTCGCCGGCTTCGGCCCCCGCATGCGCCGCCGCGGCCGCGCCCTGTGGGGCATGGTGACCGACGAGATCGTGGAGAGCCTGTGGTACGTCGCGGAACTGCTCGGCGAGGACGAGCAGCGGCGGGCCGAGCGCGAACTCGAACTGCTCCTGCCGGGCGCGACCAAGCCGTACGTCGGGTCGGCCGCCTTCCGTGAACTGACCGGCCCGAACGGCGAGGCGCTGCCCACCCGGGACCGGGCGAGCTGCTGCATGTTCTACACGCTGGATCCGGAGGACACCTGCGTCACCTGTCCGCGGACGAGCGACGCGGACCGGGTCACCAAACTCTTGGCCGCCGCTCCCAGTTGAACCACCCTGAGAACCGAGGCCGTTCCGGCATCCCGTAAGATCGCCGCGAGCAGGACTCCCGCCAGGTAACAGGCAATTCACAATTTCCTCACAGGCCTCAGGAACTTTCCGAGGAACCATCCGTACGGGTAGTCTTATTCGAACTCAACTCCCGCCCCTCAAGCGGCAGTTCGAGCAGAACGCCGCCTTGGGCACCCCCCTTGCAATTCCTTGGCGGCCTCTTGCCCCGAAACCCCCTGAGGGCCGTTGGGATTGGGCCACTATGGCGGGCGTTGTTACGCCCTATCCCAATGCAAGGGACCCCAGATGAGACTGACCGACATATCGCTGAACTGGCTGCTTCCGGGCGCCGTACTGCTCCTGGGCATGCTGGCGGCGGTGGCGGTGCTCGCGCGCGGCAAGCGCTCCTCCGGGGAGAACGCGAGCGCGGACGACTCGTGGGAGCGCAGCGAGGAGCGCCGCAGGCGCAAGGAGGCCATCTACGGCACCGCCTCCTACGTCCTGTTGTTCTGCTGTGCGGCGGTGGCCGCCGCCCTCTCCTTCCACGGCCTGGTCGGCTTCGGCCAGCAGAACCTGAACCTGTCCGGCGGCTGGGAGTATCTCGTCCCGTTCGGCCTGGACGGTGCGGCGATGTTCTGCTCCGTACTCGCGGTGCGCGAGGCCAGCCACGGTGACGCGGCGCTCGGCTCCCGGATACTCGTATGGACGTTCGCGGGCGCCGCGGCCTGGTTCAACTGGGTGCACGCGCCCAGGGGCCTCGGCCACGACGGTGCCCCGCACTTCTTCGCCGGCATGTCCCTGTCGGCGGCCGTACTGTTCGACCGCGCGCTGAAGCAGACCCGCCGGGCCGCCCTGCGCGAGCAGGGCCTGGTGCCCCGTCCGCTGCCGCAGATCCGCGTGGTCCGCTGGCTGCGGGCGCCCCGTGAGACGTACAAGGCCTGGTCGCTGATGCTCCTTGAGGGCGTGCGCAGCCTGGACGAGGCGGTCGACGAGGTGCGCGAGGACAAGCGCCAGAAGGAAGCGGCCCGACTGCGCCGGCGCGAGCAGGAGCGCGTGGAACGCGCACAGCTCAAGGCGATCAGCCGGGGCCACCGCGGCTTCGTCGGCCGCGGCCGGCAGCTGGAGGCACAGGCCACCCTGGAACGGGCCTCCGACCGAGTCTCCGCGGAGCCTGCCATATCGACGCCGGAGCAACTGCCCCCCGTACGCCAGCGGCCCTCCCTGCAGCCCGTGCGCAGCGGATCTGAGCCGGTCACCGTCGACCTCACCGCGGAGGACGACACAATGGCCCTGCCGCGCCTCGACTCCCTGGAGCGCAAGCTCAAGGACCTCGAGCAGCAGTTCGGCTAGGCCCACCGGATATCACAGGAGGGGGGAGCGGCTCTAAGAAGCCGCTCCCCCCTCCCGTTTGTTGATGGCCCCCCGTTTGTTGATGCCCCGTTCGTTGATGGGCCCGTTCGTTGATGGCCCGTCTGTTGATACGGGCCTTCGGTTGATGCCCCGTCAGGCGACCCCCGCGTCCAGCTCGAACCACACCGCCTTGCCCACTCCGTGCGCCCGCACGCCCCACGCGTCCGCGAGGGACTGCACCAGGATCAGGCCCCTGCCGTGCGTACCGTCGTCGGCGTTCGGTACTCGCGGAGTGGGCCTGCGGGCCACGAAGTCCCGCACCTCCACCCGGAGCCCACGGGGTCCGACGGAGGCCGTCAGGACCGCGTCGTGGTCGGTGTGGATGAGCGCGTTGGTGACGAGTTCACTGGTCAGCAGTTCCGCGATCTCCGATCGTCCGGGCCTGCCCCAGTGCCGTAACAGCTCGCGCAGTGCCTTGCGTGCCTCGGGCACCGCCCCCAGGTCCGCCCGTCCGAGTCTGCGCTTGAGCCGCGGCGCCGGAGCCTCTTCCCCGGCGCTTTCGGCGTTGTCGGCGTCGTCCCCCACTGTCTCCACCGAGAAGGCCCCTATCGCCATGGGACCACCTCCTCGCACCTGCCTCTTCATGACCCCCGCCCGCGTGCCGATGTCGGTTCCCCTCCTGCTCGAACACGTTCACGGGGATCCATGCCCCGTCGCACACGCGGCAGTCATGCCGAATCATCGACGACCAGGTGTTCGGCCAAGCTGCCGGTGCCTCCGTGCACCAGCCGCACATCTGGGAGCGGATCAAGCAGGCGGTGGTGGACGGCAACTGGGCGCCGGCCGGCTCCATGTGGGTGGAGTCCGGACGCCACCATGCCCGGCGGCGAGGCGCTGGCCCGGCAGATCGTGCACGGCAAGCGGTTCTTCGCCGAAGAATTGGGCGTGGAGACGGAGGAAATCTGGCTGCCGGACTCCTTCGGTTACACGGCCGCCTTCCCCCAGCCGGCGAAACTGGCCGGAATCCGCTGGTTCCTCACCCAGAAACTCAGCCGGCGTAGCCGCCGCGGGGCCGCCCGCCCGACCCCCGTGCGGGAGGGCGGCCCCGGTCTTTTGGTGGTCGTGCGGTCAGTGGAGCTTGTTCACCGCCGTGGTGGTCGTCTTCTTGAAGGCCTTCACCGGCGCGTCGTCGAAATCCCCCAACTGGCCCCAGTCGACGACCGTCACCGTCCGGCCGTCCCGGCCGACCGAGAGGAGGCGGATGTCGGTGGCGCCCCAGGAGGCCTCGGTGTGCAGGCCGTAGACGTGGGCGCCCTCCTCGACGGACAGCGGTCCGTAGTCCTCGAGCGTGGCGTCGATCTCCGGGTCGGACTGCTCGATCCACGCCGGGCAGGACCGGATGTCCTGGTTCAGCCGCGAGGCGAGGCCCTTGGCCGATCGGATGTCCGGCAGCACGACGGAGATCTGACGGGCGCTCGCGTCGACATCGGTCCGGAAGTCGCGGTGCCAGGAGGAGTCGTGGCCCGGCAGCGCCATGCTCAGGCAGCTGTCCACCTCCACGTCCTCCGGTATGCCGCCGGTGACCTTGCCGGCCGTCCAGGACGAGGTGGGGTGGGGCGGCAGGTCCGCGGCCGAGAGGAAGCCGGGCGCCTTGGTGGCGGCGTCAGCCGGGACGGCGAGCACGGAACCGAGGGCGAGGCCTGCGGCGGCGAGTACGGTGAGCGCGCCGGCTCGGGTGCGGTTGGGCATGGGTGTTCCCCCGTGAGTGAGTGCATGGGTGTGGTAAGTGCATAAGGGTGGTTGCCGCCATGACGCCGGATGGTCGATGCCGGGTGGTCAGTGCCGGATGGTCGGTCCGGCCCTGGTCGGTGCGACACCAAGAGCATCAGCGGTCACGGCCGGCGGACGCAACAGGGGACGCCGGATCCATCAAGGTGGAACCGTCCCAGCCCGTCTGACGTGCAGATATATGGAGTGCCTGGGATACCGTCCCGGGTCGGGAGGACACGGGGGAACGGTGTCGGAACCACACGAGGACGTCGAGGAGTTCGCGGCGCTGCTGCGACGGCTGAAGGAGCGCACGGACCGCAGTTACGGTTCGCTGGCCCGCCGTCTGAACATGAACACCTCCACGCTGCACCGCTACTGCGCCGGTGAGGCGGTCCCCGTGGACTTCGCCCCGGTGGAGCGGTTCGCCGCGTTGTGCGGGGCGTCGGCGCAGGAGCGGCTGGAGCTGCACCGGTTATGGCTCCTGGCGGTGGCGGCACGGCAGCGGCCCCGTACGGCGACCGACCCGACGCAGACGGAGACGGAGACGGCGGACGGTGCTTCGGAGGCTTCGGAGGCTTCGGAGGAACCCGGCGCGCAGGAGGATCCCGCTCCCGCGAAGGACGATCCCGCTCCCCCACCCCGCCCCTGGTACCGCCGCCGACGCACCCTGGTGAGCGCGGCCGTCGCGGCGGTGCTCCTGGCCACCCTGGGCAGCCTCTCGGCCCTGCCGTCCGACCGTCGTTCCCCGACGGACGACCCCGCGCAGGCCCAGGCCACGGGCCCGTCCCGAACGACGGCGCCGGGCGCACCTCACCGCCCCTCGACCACTTCCACTTCGCCGAGCCCTTCTGCCGGCAGCACTCGGCCCCCCTCCTCCTCGACCGACGAAGGAACCCCGGCGAAGCCCTCGGGAAAAGCACCCGCCGAGAGCCGCGCCCCCTCAGGAAGCGCCGAGTCGGGCCGGCCCGCCGCCTCCGCCGCCGTCCCCCTCACCTGGACCGCCGACTCCCAGGTCTGGGCGATGGGCTGCGGTCACGACTACGTCATCGCCAAGCCGCCGCGGCAGGTCCCCCCGCCTCCGGCCCCGCAGGACGCCGGCACCTGGGCGGGAACGCAGAGCGCGGTGCACGGACGCGAGACGAACGTACGGATCTCGGTGCAGGGGCGGACCTCCACGGCCGTAGTCCTGGACGCACTGCGCGTCCGGGTCGTCGGACGCGCGGACCCCGCCCCGGGCAACGCCTACGCCATGGACAACGGCTGCGGCGGAGCGGTCACCCCCCGCTACTTCGGCGTCGACCTGGACATCGACCGCCCCATCGCCCACCCGGTCGACGGCAACGACACGGGCACGCCGATCCCGGCCATGCGCCTGCCCTACCGCGTCTCCGCCGAGGACCCCGAGGTGCTGCTGGTCACCGCCCGGACCGAGGGCTGCGACTGCCGCTGGTACCTGGAGCTGGACTGGTCCTCCCAGGGCCGCACCGGCACGGTCCGCATCGACGACCACGGCAGCCCGTTCCGCACGAGCGCCATCAAGGGGCTGCCGCGCTACGCGTACGACACCTCGACGCGCCAGTGGACGCCGTACTCCTGACGAGGTCGCAGGTCACGCCTCCCAGACGGCGGCGGCCGTACGGTCGTCCGAGTACCCCTTGACCCTCACCTGCGTGTCGGCGAGGAACGCGGCGAGGCCGGGCGGCGTGGGGCCGGACCACCGGCCGGTCAGGTACTCGCACAACTCCGGCTCACCCCGCAACGGCTCGGCCAGGCCGCCGGTGCACATCAGGAGCGTGTCGCCCGGGCGGGCGACGGAGGCGCGGAAGCGGAAGGGTTCACGGAGCGGTTCGGGGGCGGGCTCGTACGGGCTCGGGGGCGTGGGTATGCCCAGGTCCATGGTGAGCCGGTCGCCCTCCGGCGTCTCGGAGGGCAGCGACCCGAAGCCGACCACGGGCTCGCCGGTGACGTCCTGGACGCGCGGCTCGATGTCCTGCCACTCGCCGTCCCTGAGCCGGAACAGTCCGCCCGCGCCGACGCCGAAGAACACGCGCGTACGGCACCCGGGATCGGCGGGGAGCAGGAGGCAGCGCAGGGTGGCCGCGTACTCCTCCGGGTCGATGCCCTGCTCGGCGGCGCCGGCGCGCAGCTTGCCGAGGCTGCGGTCGGTGAGGCGGTGCAGGCCGGATTTCAGATCGCCGCGGCGGCCGGCCCTCATGTCCTCGGCGAGCCGTGCGTGACTGCGGCCGACGGCCCGGCCGATCCAGTGGCAGGCCGCGGCGGCCGCGCGGTGCGCGCCCGGCGTGGCGCGG
>NZ_NTGE01000161.1 GCF_002291145.1 Streptomyces sp. SA15 | reverse complement strand
GCGGCGACCCGGGCCTCGATCAGCACCAGCCGGGCGTGCGTCTCCCACCAGGTGCGCCGCTGCCCGGCGAACAGCCGTACGGCCATGTCCGCACGCGCGATCGCCGTATGCGGATCACCCACCAGCCGGGCCGCCCGCGCGGCGGCCAGCAGCAGCTCCGCCTTGCGGGTGGACTGCCCGCCGATGCCGTCGAGGACGGCGATCGCCGCGTCCGCCTCGGCCAGCGCCTCCGGGGCGAGCCCGGCCGCCATCAGGACCTCGCAGCGCCGGATGTTAAGCATGAAGGTGGGCGTGCCCAGCTTGGCGTACCGCTCCTCGGCCTCGTCAAGGAGCCGCAGGGCGGCAGGCACGTCCCCCGACCGGAACGCGGCGAGGCCCCGGCTCTCCACCGCGTCCGCCTTGTCGTGCTCCTGGCCCGTGGTGTCCCACAGTGCCTCGGCCGCGGTGAAGTCGGCGTCCGCGCGGTCCACCGCGCCGAGCGCGAGATGCACGGTCGCGCGCAGGGTCAGCGCGCGCGCCGTCCAGATGACGTCGTCCGCCTGCCGCAGCACGGGGATCGACCGGCGCACGTCCTCCAGCGCCTCCCGGTGACGGCCCAGCACCCACGAGGCGTAGGCCCGGCGGTACAGCACCCGCGCGCGCGTGTGCCCGCCGCTCACCGCGACACCCCGCTCCAGCGCCTCCAGGCCCTGCCGGGTGCGGCCCGCGTGCACCAGCGCCACACCGAGGGTGGCCAGGACGTCCGCCTCCCGGTCGGCCGATTCCGCGCGCGCCGCCAGATCACGGGCGCGGCGCAGATGGTGCAGCGCGAGCCTGAGGTCGCCCCAGTCCCGCTGCCAGATCCCGATCACCTGGTGGGCGACGGAGGCATGCAGCAGCGGAGGATCGGCGTCGAGCACCTCTTCCGCCCTCGCCAGCGCCTCGTTCGGGGCGGCGAACACCATCGGCAGCAGTTCGAGAACCGAGTCGCTTCCCGCTGTCACTTCATGGATGGTAGTGGCCCTCGATGCACCCGAAACAGGTTTGGCGCTGTATCAATCGCCGGTCACGCCGCTCTGACTGACGACCATCGCCTCAACGGGAGGACACGCCATGGCACCTCAGCGATTCCACGAGCAGTTCGACCAGATCCAGCGTTCGATGCCCGACGTCCCCCTGGCCATGGGACCGGACGACGCGGCGGAGTTCCTCTACGAGAAGGGCGTGGTCCTCGCCCGCGACGGCGAGGAGGCGCGGCTCGTCGAGGACACCGTGCGCACCCACTTCACCGAGGCGCCCGACCTGACGCCGGACTACGTGCGCCGGGCGAGCCCTCAGACCAACCGCTCAGGCATCACCCGCATCCAGGTCGGCGACCCCGGCCAGGGCGACCCGGCCGTCATGCACGCCCTGCGGGCCCTGCGCGAGCACGAGGGACGCGCCGGACGCCGGCTGGTCAGCCGCAACCACGTGGTGTCGATCGCGGTCAACTCCTGCCCCGGCGACGAGC
Source organism: Streptomyces sp. SA15 (assembly GCF_002291145.1). GTDB lineage: Bacteria > Actinomycetota > Actinomycetes > Streptomycetales > Streptomycetaceae > Streptomyces. The sequence goes on along the minus strand of NZ_NTGE01000161.1, from coordinate 21,627 downwards.
CCGTGCCCGCCCCGCTCACCCAGGGCACCAACCCGGCCCCCGCCGAGGCCGGCTACGACCAGGACAGCGCCGTCGGCGTCCTCGTCATCGACAACGGCCTCACGCACGACTACACGGCCGTCCCGCTGCTCGCCCACGTCCAGGGCGACCTCCACGGCACCGAGACCGACAGCCAGGGCAACCTCCAGCAGTACATCGGCCACGGCACGTTCATCGCCGGGCTCGTCGCCGCCGTCGCGCCCAACACGGACGTGACCGTCCTGGGCACCCTGAACGACGCCGGCGCCATCCTGGAGTCCGAGTTCGGGGAGAAGCTCTTCGAGGCCGTCGACCGGAACGGCTGGCCCGACGTCATCAGCCTCTCCGCCGGCACCTCCAACGGCCGTACCGACGGCCTGCTCGGCGTGGACGCCTTCATGCGCGAACTGCGCACCCAGCGCACCCTGCTGGTCGCCGCGGCCGGCAACAACGCCAGCGCCACCCCCTTCTGGCCCGCCGCCTACGCCTCCCTGCCCGACTACGAGAACGTCGTGCTGTCGGTCGGCGCGCTGCGCGGCGACGGCGAGCACGGCGCCTGCTTCAGCAACCACGGCCCCTGGGTGAAGGCCTACGCCCCCGGCGAACGCCTCACCAGCGCCCTCACCGGCTTCGACGCGCCGGTCCCGTACGTGTACCAGCACTCCACGTACGACGCCTGCCGCTACGGCTTCACCTACCAGTGCACCTGCCAGTCGCCCCGCCACACAGGCGTGTTGAGCGAGGCGAACGCCGCCACCAAGCCCGACCAGGTGATGTTCGAGGGGTTCGCGCACTGGAGCGGCACCTCCTTCGCCACCCCCGTGGTCGCCGGGATGATCGCCGCCCACATGGTCGCGCACAAGGAGACCGACCCGCGCGCCGCCCGGCAGCAACTGCTCGCCGCGAACACCGAACTCGCGGAGGTGCGCGGGGCGCACGTACCGGCGCTGCGCCCGCACACCTGGCGCCCGGCCCCGGTCGTGCCGCGCTCCGTCGGCGCATGAGGGCCGGAACCGCCCCCTCCACGGCGTACGATGACTTGCCGTACACGAGGGGTGGGGCCGTGGACCGTACAGATGTCGGCGCGCTCGTCCAGTCCGCCGTCGACGGTGACGCGGCGGCCTGGAAGGCGCTGGTGGAGGGGCTGAGCCCACTGGTGTGGTCCGTGGTGCGCGCGCACCGGCTCTCCGACGCCGACGCGCACGAGGTGTACCAGACGGTGTGGTTCCGCTTCGCCCAGCACCTGGGGCGGATCCGCGAACCGCAGAAGGCCGGATCGTGGCTGGCGAGCACCGCACGGCACGAGTGCCTGAAGGTGCTCAAGAGCTTGAGGCGGACGACGCCGACGGACGATCCGCAGCTCCTGGACCGGGTCAGCGAGGACCGTACGCCCGAGCAGTCGTTCCTCGACTCGGAGGAGGCGGCCGCCGAGACCGAGCGGATCCGCCGCGTGTGGCAGGAGTTCGAGGAACTCGGCGAGCGGTGCAGGCAGTTGCTGCGGGTGCTGATGGCCTCGCCCCCGCCCAGCTACCAGGAGGTGTCGGCCGCGCTGGGCATCGCGGTGGGCAGCATCGGACCGCTGCGCCAGCGCTGTCTGCGCCGCCTTCGGGCCCGACTCGACGCACGGGGAGCGCTGTGAACGACATGAACGACATGTTCGACCTGAACGACGACCCGTTCGCCGAAGAAGGCATCGGCGACGAGGAGTTCGACGACGGACCCGGCGCGGAACTCGACGACGGCCTCCTGGGGGAGCTGCGCCAGGCGGGCGGCATCCTGGACCCGGTGCCGCCCGCACTGCGCCAGATCGCCGTCGAGGCCTACGCCCTGCACGATCTCGACGCCCGGCTCGCAGAGCTGACCTTCGACTCGCTGGTCGACGCGATCCCGGTGAGAGGAGCGGCGGACCCGCCCCGGATGCTGACCTTCCACACCGGGGACGTGACCGTCGACGTCGAGGTGAGCGCACAGGGCCTGATGGGACAGGTGCTGCCTCCGCAGCCGGCCCGCATCGAGGTGCTCGGCGGCCCGCAGACGAGCCTGCCGCTCATGGCCGACGACATGGGCCGCTTCAGCTCCGAGGAGGCCCTCACCGGCCCGTTCGCCCTGCGCTTGCGGGCTGGCGGGGAGGTCGTGGTCACGGAGTGGCTGCGGGCCTGACCCGCCCGGCGGGGACCGCGAGCCCTAGGGCCCTTCTGACGGAACTCCGCGGCGTCGCGACGCCCGGCACGCACTCTCGGCGCACCGGACAAAAGCCCTAGTAGCTCCGCTACGAGGGCTTCCGCCCGGCACGCCGAGAGCACGCACCGAACGCCGCTCCTTCTCCCACGGAGATCCATCAGAAGGGCCCTAGCCCAGCGCAGTCGGTCCCCGCCAGGTCCGGCGCGGTCAGCCGGTCACGGTGTCGACGAGGGCGGCGAGCGCCGCAGCGAGCTGTCCGAGGCCCGGCCCTGCGGGCCCGCCCGGCTCGGTCATGTACGTGTCCCGGCGGATCTCCACCATCAGCGCGGAGACGCGGGGTTCCTTGCCGTAGAAGTCGAGCGGTACGTACGCCCCGCTGAACGGGCTGTCGAGCCCGATCTCCCCGCACCCGGCGAACGCCTCCCGCGCCGCGGCTAGCAACTCGGGCGGGGTGTGGAAGGAGTCGGTGCCCAGACAGACGGGCGGCCGGGGTCCCTCGCCGTGCAGTTCGTAGGGCAGCGCGGCGGTGGGATAGGAGTGCACATCGACGACCACGGCCCGCCCGGCGACGGCGAGCCGCTCGGCCACGGCGTCCCTCATGGCCCGCGCGTACGGCCGGAAGTACCCCTCGATCAGCGGCTGGGGATCGGCATCGGCGGGCCGCAGCACCGCGCGGTGAGTGGTCCGCGTGTACACGGCGCCCATCCCCACCGCGAGCATCTCCTCCCGCTCGTCCGGAAACCGCTCCGGATCGACGACCAGCCGGGACAGCCGGTTGACGAACTGCCAGGGGGCGACCGCGGACAGCCCGGCGGCTTCGGCGGCGAGCTCAGCGGTATGTGCGTCGGTGATGTGGTCCAGCTCCCGCTCCAGCCCCTCGTCGTCCAGCACGATGCCGGGGCGTACCGACGGCGGTATCTCCCGCGCCGAGTGCGGCACATGGAGGATCACGGGGGAGTGGTCCGCGCCGGGGAGGAGCTCGAAGGACGGTGCGGCTGGTGTCATGAGGCTGCTCCCGGGGCGTTGTCAGTGGTGTGGTGCACGATCAAGGTGCCGGACGGGAAAACCGCTCCGCCCCGGTCGGGAACATGCCGACCGGGGCGGAGTCACTGCAATCAGGTGCGGCCGCGAGGCCTACCGCGTCACAGGGACGCCAGTACCTCGTTCCACGTGGCCGACGGGCGCATGACCGCGGCGGCCTTGGCCGGGTCGGGCTGGTAGTAGCCGCCGATGTCGGCCGGCTCGCCCTGGACGGCGTTCAGCTCGTCGACGATCTTCTGCTCGTTGGCGGAGAGCGTCTCGGCGAGCGGGGCGAAGGCCTTCGCCAGGTCCGCGTCGTCGGTCTGCTTGGCCAGCTCCTGCGCCCAGTACAGGGACAGGTAGAAGTGGCTGCCGCGGTTGTCGATGCCGCCGACGCGACGGGTCGGGGACTTGTCCTCGTTGAGGAAGGTCGCCGTGGCGCGGTCGAGGGTGTCGGCGAGGACCTTCGCGCGGGAGTTGCCGGTGAAGTCGGCGTACTGCTCCAGGGACGGCACCAGCGCGAAGAACTCGCCGAGGGAGTCCCAGCGCAGGTAGTTCTCCTTGACCAGCTGCTGCACGTGCTTCGGCGCGGAGCCGCCGGCGCCCGTCTCGAACAGACCGCCGCCCGCCATCAGCGGGACCACCGACAGCATCTTGGCGCTGGTGCCCAGCTCCAGGATCGGGAACAGGTCGGTCAGGTAGTCGCGGAGAACGTTGCCGGTCACCGAGATCGTGTTCTCGCCGCGGCGGATGCGCTCCACCGACAGCTTCGTGGCCTCGACCGGGTTCAGGATCCGGATGTCCAGGCCGTCGGTGTCGTGCTCCGGCAGGTACGCCTTGACCTTGGCGATCAGGTTGGCGTCGTGCGCGCGGGTCTCGTCCAGCCAGAACACCGCCGGGTCGCCGGTGGCGCGGGCCCGGGTGACGGCCAGCTTCACCCAGTCCTTGATCGGGGCGTCCTTGGTCTGGCAGGCGCGGAAGATGTCACCGGCGGAGACGGTCTGCTCGATGACGGCGTTGCCGTTCTGGTCGACCAGGCGGACCGTGCCGGTGGTCGGGATCTCGAACGTCTTGTCGTGGCTGCCGTACTCCTCGGCCTTCTGCGCCATGAGGCCGACGTTCGGGACCGAGCCCATCGTCGACGGGTCGTAGGCGCCGTGGGCGCGGCAGTCGTCGATCACGGCCTGGTAGACGCCGGAGTAGCTGGAGTCCGGAAGCACCGCGAGGGTGTCGGCCTCCTGGCCGTCCGGGCCCCACATGTGGCCGGAGGTGCGGATCATGGCCGGCATCGAGGCGTCCACGATCACGTCGGACGGCACGTGCAGGTTGGTGATGCCCTTGTCGGAGTCGACCATCGCCAGTGCCGGGCCCTCGGCCAGCTCGGCGTCGAAGGAGGCCTTGATCTCGGCGCCCGCCGGCAGGGACTCCAGGCCCTTGTAGATGCCGCCCAGACCGTCGTTCGGGGTCAGACCGGCCGCGGCGAGCGTCTCGCCGTACTTCGCGAAGGTCTTCGGGAAGAAGGCGCGCACCACGTGACCGAAGATGATCGGGTCGGAGACCTTCATCATCGTCGCCTTGAGGTGCACCGAGAACAGCACGTCCTCGGCCTTGGCCTTGGCGATCTGCGCGGTGAGGAACTCGCGCAGCGGCGCGACGTGCATGACGGAGGCGTCGACGACCTCGTCCTTGAGAACGGGTACCGACTCGCGCAGCACGGTGGTCGTGCCGTCGTCGCCCACGAGCTCGATGCGCAGGGCACCGTCCTCGGTGATGACCGCGGACTTCTCGGTGGAGCGGAAGTCGTCGACGCCCATGGTCGCCACGTTGGTCTTGGACTGAGGGGTCCAGGCGCCCATGCGGTGCGGGTGGGTCTTGGCGTAGTTCTTGACCGACGCGGGGGCGCGGCGGTCGGAGTTGCCCTCACGCAGGACCGGGTTGACCGCGGAGCCCTTGACCTTGTCGTAGCGGGCCTGGATGTCCCGCTCCTCGTCGGTCTTCGGGTCGTCCGGGTAGTTCGGCAGCGCGTAGCCCTGGCTCTGCAGCTCGGCGATCGCGGCCTTGAGCTGCGGGATGGACGCCGAGATGTTCGGCAGCTTGATGATGTTGGCCTCGGGCGTCTTGGCCAGCTCGCCGAGCTCCGCGAGGGCGTCCGGGATGCGCTGTCCCTCCTCCAGGTACTCGGGGAACAGCGCGATGATGCGCCCGGCCAGCGAGATGTCGCGCGTCTCCACGGCGACACCCGCCTGCGAGGCGTACGCCTGGACCACCGGCAGGAAGGAATACGTCGCCAGGGCCGGGGCCTCGTCAGTGTGCGTATAGATGATGGTCGAGTCAGTCACCGGGTGCTCCGCTCCACGTCTGCAACATTGCTCGACATCAAGATATCTCCTGACCGACCCCGACTCGACAGGGGTCCGTACCTGGGTCAGTCGAAGTGGCCCGACGGCACCCCGTCCATGTCCTCGACGCCCCGCTGCTGCGGAATCACCACCGCACCCTGCTGCAACGCCACCGTCCGCGCCGGCGCCGGAATCCGGATGCCCTCCGCGCGGTAGCGCTTGTGCAGGCGCTTGATGAACTCGTGCTTGATCCGGTACTGGTCGCTGAACTCGCCCACGCCCAGGATGACGGTGAAGCCGATCCGGGAGTCGCCGAAGGTGTGGAAACGGATGATCGGCTCGTGGTCCGGGAGGGCGCCCTCGACCTCGGTCATCACCTCGCCGATGACCTCGTTCGTCACCCGCTCGACGTGGTCCAGATCGCTGTCGTAGGCGACGCCGACCTGGACCAGGATCGTCAACTCCTGCTCGGGACGCATGAAGTTGGTCATGTTCGTCTTCGCGAGCTCACCGTTGGGGATGACGACCAGGTTGTTGGAGAGCGAGCGGACCGTCGTCTGACGCCAGTTGATGTCCTCGACGTAGCCCTCCTCGCCGCTGCTCAGCCGGATGTAGTCGCCGGGCTGGACGGTCTTGGAGGCGAGGATGTGGATGCCCGCGAAGAGGTTCGCGAGGGTGTCCTGGAGTGCGAGGGCGACCGCCAGGCCGCCGACGCCCAGAGCGGTGAGCATGGGCGCTATGGAGATGCCCAGCGTCTGGAGCACGACCAGGAAGCCGATCGCCAGGACCAGCACCCGGGTGATGTTGACGAAGATCGTGGCCGATCCGGCGACCCCGGAGCGGGACTGGGTGACCGTCCGCATCAGGCCCGCGACGACCCGGGCCGTCGCCACCGTCGCGACGAAGATCAGCAGCACGGTCAGGACCTGGTTGACGTTGTGCTGGACCGTCGCGGTCAGCGGCAGCGCCGCTGCCGCGGCGGCCGCACCGCCGGCGATCGCCGCGGCCGGCACCATCGTCCGCAGGGCGGCCACGATGACGTCGTCGCCGCTCCAGCGGGTGCGGTCGGCGTGCTTGCCCAGCCAGCGCAGCAGCATGCGGAGCAGGAACGCCGCCAGCAGGCCGGCGACCACCGCGATTCCGGCGATGACCAGGTCGTCCATAGTGAGATCTCGCTTCACCGGTCACCTCTGGGAAGAAGAAGCGCGGCGAAGGCATGTGCCGACGGCCGGATGTGAAGTTGCGTCACGTTGTCACCTGTTCGATTCCGAGATGAGAGGTCGCGCCGGCCAGGAGGCCCCCCTGTGGTCGGCGCAACCGCTCATCCTGCCGTATCCGGTACAGGGGTTCGTACCTGGACCGGCGCCGGATCGCGGTGTTTCAGACGATGCCCTCGGCCAGTTCGGCCTGCTCCCGGTCGGAGTACGCGGCCGTCGTGGGCGTTCCGTACGAACGGCGGGCGACGAACCACCACACCGTGGCCAGGACCAGGACGACAGCCAGGGCGACGGACGCGTAGTTCATCGTGTCCACCGTCACCGGCGAGGACTGCGGCAGGCAGAACAGGACCGTCACACACGCCACCCACACCACGGCAGTCCAGCCGATCGGCTTGCTCCACTTGCCTAGGTTCCACGGACCTGGCTGGAAACGATCCCCCGCGCGCAGTCGCAACAGCACGGGAATGGCGTACGCGGGTGTGATGCCGATGACATTGATGGCCGTGACCGCGCCGTACGCCGTCGCCGAGTACAGGGACGGCAGGGCGAGCACGCAGGCGACCGCCACCGACAGCCAGACGGCGGCGACCGGGGTCTGGGTGCGGTCGCTGACCTTCCGCCACAGCGCCGAGCCCGGCAGGGCCTTGTCGCGGCTGAACGCGAACACCATCCGGCTGGCCGCGGCCACCTCGGCGTTGCCGCAGAACAGCTGGGCCACGATCACCACGAGCAGCAGCGCGCTCGCGCCGTCCGTGCCCAGCCCGTCGAGCAGGATCTGCGCGGGCGGCACACCGGTCTCGCTGGCCCGCGTGGCGTCGTAGTCCTGGATCGCGAAGGTGAGACCCGCCAGCAGCACGAAACCCGCGATCCACGACACCCAGATTGAGCGCACGATGCCCCGTGCGGCCGACACCGAGGCGTTGGAGGTCTCCTCGGACAGGTGCGCCGAGGCGTCGTAGCCGGAGAACGTGTACTGCGCGAGCAGCAGTCCGATCGCGGCCACGTAGAGCGGGTTGTCCCAGCCGGTGTCGTTGACGAACTCGGTGAAGACGAACGACGGGGACTGGTGGCTGTCGGGGACGATCGCCAGCGTCCCGACGATGACCGCGACACCGGCCAGGTGCCACCACACGCTGATCGAGTTGAGCACGCTCACCAGCCGGACGCCGAACAGGTTGAGCACGGCGTGCAGCAGCAGGATCACGCAGAAGATGATCATCGTCTTGCCGGGTGTCGGCTCGAAGCCCCACTGGAGGTTCATGAACGCGCCGGTGAACAGGGCGGCTCCGTAGTCGATGCCGGCGATCGCGCCGAGCAGTCCGAGCAGGTTCAGCCAGCCCGTGTACCAGCCCCAGCGGCGCCCGCCGAGCCGGTCGGCCATGTAGTACAGGGCGCCGGACGTCGGATACGCGCTGGTGACCTCCGCCAGCGCGAGTCCCACGCACAGCACGAACAGGCCGACGCCGGCCCAGCCCCACAACATCACAGCGGGCCCGCCCGCGCCCATGCCGAAGCCGTACAGGGTCATGCAGCCGGACAGGATCGAGATCACCGAGAAGCTGATCGCGAAGTTGCCGAAGCCGCCCATACGGCGGGCCAGCACCGGCCGGTAACCGAGTTCGCGCAGGCGCTTCTCCTCGTCCTGCTGCGGCACACCCGGGGATGTCACGGGATCGGGGCTGGGGGACATGCGGAGACCTCCGATGAAAACGGGACGGGACGGACAGGGCGGGACAGAGCAGGGCCGTGTCAGGCGTCGGGGCCGCCACGCGCCGCCGACCGGCTGCGCGCACGGGCCTGCAGAAAGATCCGTACGGCCCGGGAACGGTCGCCCGGGTCGGCGCTGCGGTAGGCCCAGGGAAGGGGCGTGTAGTACGGGCCGATCGCCTCGAACACCCGGGCCGCCTCCTCGAACCGCAGCGCTCCCCACAGGGCGTGGGCCAGGTGGTTGAGGTCGAGCGGGGAGCGTTCGGCGGGGCGGGAGTGCTCGAACCAGGCGTCGTACGCCCGGCTCGCCTCGCGGGTGGCGTCCTCGGCCACCCAGTGCAGATCGAGGGCGGCGGAGTGTCCGTCACCGCGCCGGTAGCGCTCGACCCGCACGTAGAGCGGCAGGGTGTGCAGGGGCGAGCCCGGCGGGGCCGAGGCCGACACCCAGTACCCGTAGGCGACTGCCTCGGCCGGCCGCCCCGAGGTCGCCTGCGCGTACAGGAACTGCAGCATGCGGTGGTGGGCCTCGCGGTTGTACGGGTCGCGCTTGTCGGCCTCGGCCAGCAGGCCCCACGGGCCGGGCGGCAGCATCGGCTCCGGCGGTGGCACCCGGTGCTCGTCCCAGCGCTGCCCGTGGTCCAGCTGGGCGAGCGCCAGCAGGCACACCCAGGGGACCGGATCCTCCGGGGCGGCGCGGGCGGCGGCCTCGCTCACGTCCCAGGCCTCGATCCACAGTTCGTGCGTACGGCGGTGACGCTCGCGGCGTGCCCGCAGCGCGCGCTCCACGGCGACCCGGGCCCGCATCACGGCGGCCGGAACGCTGTGCGGCTCCTCGGCGAGCCAGGCCCGCACCACGTCGGTGCCGGCGGCCGCCGCGGCCAGCACTTGGGTGCGCTGCGTCCACTGCCACCAGGCCGTGGTCCGCTCCAGCAGGCTGCGCATCGACATCCAGCGCCCGGCGCGCACCTCCTGGAGCGCCGCGCGCAGTTCGGCGTCGTGGCCGGCGGGGTCGTAGACGGGGCGTGCTCCTGCTCTGGCCATCAGCAGCCCGCCTCTTGGCGGGGGTCGTGCGGGACGGCGAGGTGGAGTAACAACAGCCCTCCTCTGGACGGCGGTTGAGGAGATCGCGTGGGCTGGCCGTCACTATAGAGGCGCGGATTCCGCATCGCTTCCCGTTCCCCGATCATTTCGAACTTCTTTGTGGTTGAACCGAGTTGGCTGGTGATCGACCAGTGAATGGAAGTGACGTCGCCCCTGGTCGGGGCCGCTTGACGCGGTGCGGGCGGCGACGGCAGGCTGTCGGGCGTTGATCACTAGGGGAGGGGCGTGATGACAGGTCCGGTGCTCGCCGTCGACCAGGGCACCTCCGGCACCAAGGCTCTGGTGATCTGCCCCGAACGCGGTGTCATCGGCACCGGTTTCGCCGCCGTACGGCCGCGTCACCTGCCCGGCGGCCTGGTGGAGGCCGACCCCGCCGAGCTGTACGACTCGGTGGTCGAGGCCGGGACACTGGCCCTGGCCGCGGCGCGGGAACCCGTGGTCGCGCTGGGCCTGGGCAACCAGGGCGAGACCGTGCTCGCCTGGGATCCGGCGACCGGGCGCCCGCTCACAGACGCCCTGGTCTGGCAGGACCGCCGGGCCGAGAGCGTGTGCGCCGAACTGGCCGAGCACGCCGACGAGTTGCGGCACCTGACCGGTCTGCCGCTCGACCCGTACTTCGCCGCCCCCAAGATGGCCTGGATACGACGGCACCGCACCGCCGACGGAGTCGTCACCACCAGCGACGCCTGGCTCGTCCACCGTCTCACCGGCGCCTACGTCACCGACGCCGCCACCGCCGGCCGCACCCAGCTCCTCGACCTCGACCGCGCCGAGTGGTCGCCGCGCGCCCTCGGCCTGTACGACCTGTCCGGTGAACGCCTCCCGGAGGTCGTCGACAACGCCGCCCCCGTCGGCACCACCACCGCCTTCGGCGCCGAGATCCCGCTCACCGGACTCGTCGTCGACCAGCAGGCCGCCCTGCTCGCCCAGCGCATCACCGCACCCGGCGGCGCCAAGTGCACCTACGGAACCGGCGCGTTCCTCCTCGCCCACACCGGCGACACGCCGAGACGCGGCACCTCCGGACTGGTCAGCTGTGTCGCCTGGCGGCTCGCCGGACGCACCGCCTACTGCCTCGACGGCCAGGTGTACACCGCCGCCTCCGCCGTCCGCTGGCTCACCGACCTCGGCGTCATCGAGGGCGCCGCCGACCTCGACACCGTCGGCGGCACCGTGCCCGACAGCGGCGGAGTCACCTTCGTCCCGGCCCTCGCCGGGCTCGCCGCCCCCTGGTGGCGCGGCGACCTGCGCGGCTCGCTCACCGGGCTCGGCCTGGACACCACCGCCGGGCACCTGGTGCGTGCCCTGTGCGACGGCCTGGCCGCTCAGGTGGTGGAGCTCGCCGACGCCGCGGCGACGGACCTCGGCTCACCCCTGGACGTGCTGCGCGTCGACGGCGGCCTGACCCGCTCGGCCCTGCTCATGCAGACCCAGGCCGACCTGCTGCAGCGCCCCGTCGAGGTGTCCGCGCTGCCCGACGCGACGGCGCTCGGCGTGGGCGCCCTGACCCGGCTCGGCGCCGAAACGGGCCTGAGCGTGGCCGACGCACTCCCGGACTGGAAGCCCGCCGCCGTCTACGAGCCGCGCATTTCGGCCGACGAGGCCGCCGAACGCCTGGGCGTCTTCCGGGCCGCCGTGACCGCGTTGCTCGACGGGATGCCCCGATGACGGACGACGCGCCGACGGCGGTCACTCGCCGAGGGGCGCTGCCTTCCGTGACGTACGACGTGGCGGTCGTCGGCGCCGGAGTCGTCGGCTCTGCGATCGCCCGCGCCCTGGCCCACCACCCCGGGCTGCGCGTCGCCCTCGTCGAGGGACAGGACGACGTCGGCCAGGGCACCTCGAAGGCCAACACCGCGATCCTGCACACCGGCTTCGACGCGGTGCCCGGCTCCCTGGAGGCGCGGCTGGTCCGCGAGGGCGCGCAGCTGCTGGCCGCGTACGCCGCCGAGTCCGGCATCCCCGTCGAGGAGGTCGGCGCGCTCCTCGTCGCCTGGGACGAGGAGCAACTCGCCGCGCTGCCCCGCCTGGCGGAGAAGGCCGAGCGCAACGACTACCACGCCACGCGCCTGATCGGGGCCGCCGCACTGTACGAACGCGAGCCTCACCTCGGCCCGGGCGCGCTCGCCGCCCTGCACGTGCCCGGCGAGAGCGTCATCTGTCCGTGGACGACGACCCTGGCGTACGCCACCCAGGCCGTCCGCCACGGAGTCGACCTCCACCTCAACTCCCGCGTGGAGCAGGTCGGTCGGCAGGACGACACACACGTCCTCGCCACCACCCGGGGCACCCTGCGCGCCCGCTGGCTGGTGAACGCGGCCGGCCTGTACGCCGACACGCTCGACCGGCAGCTCGGCCACCGCGACTTCTCCGTCACCCCGCGCCGGGGGCAGCTGCTCGTCTTCGACAAGCTCGCCCGCGATCTCGTCCGCCACATCCTGCTGCCCGTCCCCACGGCCCTCGGCAAGGGCGTCCTGGTCGCCCCCACCGTCCACGGCAACGTCCTGCTCGGCCCCACCGCCGAGGACCTGGACGACAAACGGGCCACCGGCTCCACCGCCGACGGCCTGGCCCTGCTGCGCGAGAAGGGCCGCCGTATCCTCCCCGGCCTGCTCGACGAGGAGGTCACCGCCGTCTACGCGGGTCTGCGCGCCGCCACCGAGCAGGACGACTTCCGCATCTCGGCCCACTCCGAGCAGGCGTACGTCACCGTCGGCGGCATCCGCTCCACCGGTCTGACGGCGTCCCTGGCCATCGCCTCGTATGTGACGGGGCTGCTCGCCGAAGCAGGGCTGGACGCGGGACCGGCCCGGGAGTTGGAACCAGTGCGCATGCCCAACCTCGGTGAGGCCTTCCCGCGCCCGTACCAGCGGCCCGAACTCATCGCCGCCGACCCCGAGTACGGCACCCTCGTCTGCCACTGCGAGCGCGTCTCGCGCGGGGAGATCCGGGACGCCCTCGCCAGCACGATCCCGCCGGCCGGCCTCGACGGACTGCGCCGCAGGACCCGGGCCCGGGCGGGCCGCTGCCAGGGGTTCTACTGCGGCGCGGCGGTGCGGGCGCTGTTCGAGGGGGCGGGGGAATGAGGGGGGAACGCGAGGTCGATGTCCTACGCGAGATCGACGTCCTGGTCGTCGGTGCCGGGCCCGCCGGACTCGCCGCCGCCGCGCGCCTGGCCGCCGCAGGCATGGGCCGGGTCGAGGTGCTGGACCGGGAGCAGGAGGCCGGGGGAGCGCCACGGCACTGCGCGCACGGCGGCTACGGCACCCTGCTCCACCCGCTGACCGGCCCCGCGTACGCCCGCCTGCTCGTCACCGCCGCCGGGCGCGCCGGAGCGGTCGTACGGACCGGCGTGACCGCCCTCGACTGGGCCGGACCCCTCTCGCTGCACACGGTCGGCCCGCACGGACCGGAGACGATCGGCGCACGGGCCGTCGTCCTGGCCACCGGGGCGCGCGAACGACCCCGCGCCGCACGGCTGGTGCCCGGCGCGCGCCCGGCCGGCGTGTACACCACGGGCGAACTGCAACAGGCCGTGCACCTGCACGCGCAGCACATCGGCACCCGGGCGGTGGTGGTCGGCGCGCAGGACGTCTCGTACAGGGCCGCCGACACCGTACGGGCCGCCGGCGCCACGGTCGTCGCCATGATCACCGACCTGCCCCGCACCCAGACCGCACCGGCGCGCGCCCTCGACACCCGCCTCCGCCACGGCATCCCGCTCCTCACCGGCACCACCGTCACCGAACTCATCGGCCACGGGAGGCTGTCGGGCGTGCGCGTACGGCATCACGACGGCCGGACGGCCACGCTGCCCTGCGGCACCGTCGTGTTCACCGGCGACTTCGTGCCCGACCAGGAACTCGCCCGGCGCGGCGGACTCACCCTCGACGCCGGCACCCGTGGACCTGCCGTCGACGGGTCGCTGCACACCTCCCGCCCCGGCGTGTTCGCCGTCGGCAGCGTGCTGCACGCCGTGGAGAGCGCGGCGACGGCGGCCCGCGAGGGCGTCCACGCCGCCGGCGCCGTCCTGGAGACGCTCGCCGGAGCCGGACCCCGGCCCGACAGCGTCCCCCTGCTCGTGGAGCCGCCCCTGCGCTGGATCGCCCCGAACCGCGTCACCCCGGGCGACCGCCTGCCGTACGTCCTGCGCACGGCCACCCCGCTGACCCGCCCCGTCCTACGGGTCGCCCAGAACGGCCGCCTCCTGCACCGGGAGCGCCTGTGGACACCCATGGCCCTGCCGAACCGCACCCTGACCCTGACGGCACGCTGGACCGGGAGGGTGGATCCGAAGGGAGGACCGGTACGGGTGACGATCAGCTGAGTACCGGTCGGCGCCGTCGGTGGCTCAGATCACCTTCAGCCGCACCAGCGCGCCGAGCGTCAACGCCCCCGGCACCAGCGGCACCCACACGGTGATGATCCGGTAGGCGAGAACCACGGCCGTGGCCACGGCCACCGGGCCCCCCGCCGCCACCAGCGCCACGACCAGCGCCGTCTCGACCGAACCGAGCCCGCCCGGCGTGGGCACGAGCGCGACGGCGACCGTCGCCGCCAGATAGGCGAGCGCCATGTGCGCCGGCGGCACGGACAACCCCAGCGCCCGCCCGACCAGGACCAGCCCGGCGGCCTGCAACGCCGGGAAGGCGAGCGAACCGCCCCACAGGGCGAGCGCCCGGGACGGGCGGGTGTGCACCGAACGTGCCTCGCTCAGCGCGGTCCGCAGGAAGGAGAACACGGCCGTACGCAGTCGGCGTACGAGCGCGAGCGCGCCCGCGGCGACGACCAGGGCCACGCCGAGACCCCACAGCAGCGGGCCGACCGCCCCGTCCGGGAGGAGCGTGCCGATCTGCAACGCGTGCGGGAAGGCGATCAACAGCACGGCCAGCAGGCCCAGCCGGCCGATCGACTCCGCCAGCAGGTACAGCGCGAGCGCGGCGGAGGAACGGGCGAGCGGCAGCCCGCACACCGTCATGAACCGCAGGTTGACCGCACCCGCGCCCAGACCCGTCGGCAGCAGATGGTTGGCCGCGCCCGCCGCGAACTGCGTGGCCAGCAGCCGCCGTTTGGGCAGCGGCTCGACGACGGCACCCTGCCGGGTGACGGCGGCGGCCACCCAGGTCAGACAGGTGGCGCCGGCCGCGGCCACCAGCCACGGCCACTGGGCGTGCGCGAGGTGGCGAAAGCCTTCGGCGAGCACGGACCGGTGCCGTACCGCGATCACTGCGACGAGCACGAGCGGAAGCAGACACAGGACCTGGCGTATCCGGCGGATCGGGACGCGACGGGGGACTCGTCGCTCGGGGAGTTGTACCGCTGTCACATCGGGAGAGGCTCCCCACCCCGTGCCAACTGCGGGTTGCGTAAGCGGGGCCAGGGGCTTACGTACGGTCATCGGGTCCTTTTCGGGGTCGGCCTCGAGGTTGGCCTCGGGGTCGATCTCGGAGTTGACCTCAATCTTGCTTGAGGTTCTAGGGTCCTTCCCATGAGCATGGAGACCACAGCCTGGACCCAGCTGCACAGCGTCATGAACGCCGAGCAGGACCGCCGCCCCTTCGCCCGCGCCACACTGCGCCGCATCGGCGCGTTCGCCCGCCCGCACCGCCGCCGCATCGCGTACTTCGTGGTGCTCGGCGTGGCGACCGCGCTGCTCGCCGTCGCCACCCCCGTCCTCGCCGGACGTGTCGTGGACGCGATCGTGTCGGGCGGCGACGAGGGCACAGTCGTACGGCTGGCCCTGCTCATCGCCCTCATCGCGGTCGTGGAGGCGGCCCTCGGCATCCTCGGCAGACGGCTGTCGGCGACGCTGGGGGAGGAGCTCATCCTCGATCTGCGCACGGCGGTGTTCGATCATGTGCAGCGGATGCCGGTCGCGTTCTTCACACGCACTCGTACGGGGGCGCTCGTCTCCCGTCTCAACAACGACGTCATCGGCGCCCAGCGGGCCTTCAGCAACACCCTGTCCGGAGTGGTCAGCAACCTGGTCACGCTGCTGCTCACCCTCGCCGTCATGCTCACCCTCTCCTGGCAGATCACCCTCCTCGCGCTGGTGCTCCTGCCGGTGTTCGTGATCCCTGCCCGGCGCATGGGCAGCCGGATGGCCCGCATGCAGCGGGAAGCGGCGGCGCTGAACGCGGCGATGGGCACCCGGATGACCGAGCGCTTCTCCGCACCCGGCGCAACCCTGGTCAAGCTGTTCGGCCGTCCCGAGGAGGAATCCGAGGAGTTCGCGGCCCGCGCCCGCCGGGTGCGGGACATCGGCGTACGCACCGCCGTGGCCCAGTCCGTGTTCATCACCGCCCTCACCCTGGTGTCGGCCCTCGCGCTGGCCCTGGTCTACGGACTCGGCGGCTGGTTCGCCCTGCGCGGCACCCTGGACCCGGGCGCCGTCGTGGCCCTGGCGCTGCTCCTGACCCGCCTGTACGCCCCGCTGACCGCCCTCGCCGGCGCCCGCGTCGAGGTGATGAGCGCCCTCGTCAGCTTCGAGCGGGTCTTCGAAGTGCTGGACCTCGAGCCGCTCATCAGGGAGAAACCGGACGCCCGCGAGGTCCCCGACGGCCCGGTCTCCGTCGAGTTCGACAACGTCCGCTTCGGCTACCCTGCCGCCGACAAGGTCTCCCTGGCCTCCCTGGAGGAGGTGGCATCCCTCGACACGCGGGGCGGCGCCGAAGTCCTGCATGGCGTCTCCTTCCGCGCCGAACCCGGCCGGACCGTCGCCCTCGTCGGCTCCTCCGGCGCCGGCAAGTCGACGGTCGCGGGGCTGCTGCCGCGGCTGTACGACGTCGACGAGGGAGCCGTCCGCGTCGGTGGCGTCGACGTCCGCGACCTGAGCGCCGAGTCGCTGCGTGCCACGCTCGGCATGGTCACCCAGGACGGCCACCTCTTCCACGACACGGTCCGCGCCAATCTGTTGCTCGCCCGCCCCTTGGCCACCGACGCCGAGCTGTGGGACGCGCTGCGCCGCTCCCGCCTGGACGATCTCGTACGGTCCCTGCCCGACGGCCTCGACACCGTGGTCGGCGAGCGCGGCTACCGCCTCTCCGGCGGCGAACGCCAGCGCATGACCATCGCCCGGCTGCTGCTGGCCCGGCAGCGCGTCGTCATCCTCGACGAGGCCACCGCCCACCTGGACAACACCTCGGAGGCCGCCGTCCAGGAGGCGCTCACCGAGGCACTTCAGGGCCGGACGGCGATCGTGATCGCACACCGGCTGTCCACGGTGCGCGCGGCGGACCTGATCCTGGTGGTCGAGGCCGGCCGCATCGTGGAACGCGGCACGCACGAGGAACTGCTGGCCCTCGGCGGACGGTACGCGCAGCTGTACCGGACGCAGTTCGCGCAGCGGGCCGGTGAGGTGGCCTGCGAGGTGACCGAGACCGCGGCGGCGTAGGGGGCCAGCGGAGACCTTCGCACCGGCCCGACAGGAGTAACTCCCTGCCGGGCACCATGTTCAAGTCCAAGATCTAGCGTTTGTGTGTTTTCTCAGGTCAGGGCCCTGATCGCTGCCTCCAGGTCAGCAAACGGTCAGCATCGAGTCGGACGGTGTCCGGCTTGCTGACCTGCACGTACGACATGGGTCTGCCAGGCCGCCCATCGCCCTGCTCGGAAGGCTTGATACGTGGCTCGACAGCTCGCCCGTGGGATGGGGTCGTTCTTCAAGGAGTGCGGTTGCTGCAGGCCGACCCGCTGTTCGCACCCGTACACGATTCGGTTCCGGGACGCTCTCGGCAAGCAGCGTGAAGAGGTCGGCTACGACACGCAGGACGACGCTATCGAGCGCCTTACGCAGATCTACACGGAGAAAAAGAAGACGGCGCCATCCGTTGCCGAGGCTCGCCGGGAACTCGGTCAGCAGACGATCGCGGAATACGCGAAGCAGTGGCGGCCGCGGCAGCGGAGGATGAGCGAGTGTCATACCCGGCGGGGAGGCCCGGCTGCCCCACGGGTCTGTCGTGGAGTTGACGCCGTCCCGGGCTCACGGCTCGGCGGTGATCTCCACGATGCCGACCGTCCAGGTGAAGCCGGCGCCGACGCCGACCAGGGCGCAGGTCTGGCCGGGATCGAGGGCGCCCTCGGAGACCAGGTGGGCCAGCCCGGCGAACTGGTCGCCCGCGCCGAGGTGTCCGACCTGTCTGCCCCATGCCCAGGTGGAGCGCTGCGGGTTGATGCCGAACGGGTCGAAGTACTGCGCCCGCATGCGGGTACGGCCCAGGTTCGGCAACACGAACCAGTCGATGTCGCTGAGTTTCACGTCCGCCTGGACGCAGGCCCGGTCGAACGCCGTGCGCTGGCCCGCTTCGATACGGCGGAGCAGGCCCTCCAACCCGAGTTCGCGCACCAGCGAGTCGCTGTTCGGGTTCAGGTCGACCGGGCCTCCGGCGGTCATCGGCGCGTCGCTGAACCGGTCGGCCCGGGCGCCGCGCTCCAGCTCGGGGTCGGACACCGTGACGAGTCCGCGGAGCCTGGCGAATCCGGCGTGTGTGGACAGTACGACGGCGGTGGCGCCGTCGCCGCAGACGGTGCTCGGGTCGCTGCGCCACCGGTCGAAGCCGGGCAGGCAGAACCGGTCGGCCGTGGTGATCAGCGCGGCCGACCGATCGTCGGCGAGCAGGTAGCCCGCCGCGAGTTCCAGGGCCGCCATGCCGCCGTTGGACATCTGGCGGACCTCGACGGCCGGGCAGGTGCCGCCGCCGGCGAACTGCTGGATGTACGACGCCGACGGCCACATGTCGTGCCCCTGGTGGTACGCGCAGGCGTGCAGCAGCAGATGGAGGTCCTGCGGGCCGGACCCGGCGCGTTCGAGCGCGTCCCGCGCGGCCAGCACGGCCATCTCCGGCGCCGATCTGTCCGCCGAGACGCAGACCGACTCGATACCTGTGTTCCACACCCGCGACCGGTCGACGAGACCGGCGCGGTCGGCCTCGTCGAGCGTCATGCGCGGGGGCAGCCACGAACTCGCGGCGGCGATGTAGAGCTCGCTGCTCATGAGGTCACGCTCCCACAGATCGGATCGGGTGCTTCCACGCGGCCAGGGTCGCCCGCTCCGGCGGAGCCTCGTTCGAGACCGGGGCGAGACGGAGGCTTCGCCGGAGCGGGCGACAGCCCGGAATGGGGCGGTCCTCCGACCGCCCGCCGTGGTCGATCGGCACTCGACCCAACGTCTAAGCGCCCCCGCGATGTTTGTCGCGACGTGACAAGAAGAAGGGGAGCGGCAATGGCGACTTTCACCCTCACTGACCTGGTGGAGTACGTGCGGCGGGGCGCGGGCGAGGACGACCCGCTCGTCCTGGACGGTCGTACGGCGGAGACCACGTTCGCCGATCTCGGCTACGACTCGATCGCGATCATGGAGGTCATGCTCTTGGTCGAGCGCGATCTCGGGATAAAGCTGCCTGACGAGAAGGCGGACAAGAACGCGACCCCCGAGCAGTTCGTCGATCTGGTGAACGAACTGCTGAGCGAGTCGGTCCAGCCGTAGGCCTTTCCGGGCCCGGCAGCCCAGCGCAGTCCATGTACGAGTCGCCAGGGCGTGAGCACTGAGCCGACAGACAGGCCGACGAGGAGACGTCCATGTACAACTCGACCCACGAGCAACGCTTCGACAATGACGCGCCGGCGGCACCCGAGCAGCTGAGCCTGCTCTCCCAGATCCTCAACCGGGAGACCTTCGGCATCCTGGGCACCGAGGTGGCCGTCGGTCACGGCTGGCGCTGCTGGGACGTGGGCACCGGGGACGGCTCGGTCGCCCGCTGGCTGGCCGCCAGGGTGGGCACGAACGGGCACGTGGTGGCCAGCGACCTCAAACCGCAGCACGTGCCCGTCCATCCGAGGGTCGAGGCGATCCAGCACGACCTCACCAGCGACCCCTGGCCGGAGCCGGAGTTCGACCTCATCCACGCCCGGCTGCTGCTGATGCACCTGGCCGACCGGGAGGCCATCGCGGCGAGGCTGGCCGCCCATCTGCGGCCGGGCGGCGCACTGGTGCTCACCGACTGGTTCTGCGGCTGCGCCACCGAAAGCCTGATCAAATCGCCGATCGACGAATACCGGACGCACATCTTCCAGGAATTCCACGACGGCGTGCACAAACTCGGCGCGGAGACCGGTATGGATTTCGACTGGGCGTCGCACACCGCGGAAGTGCTCTCCGCCGCCGGCCACCGGAACATCACGGTACGGGACTACCAGGCACCGGGGCAGGGCGGAGAACCGACCGCGCAACTCGCCCGGCTGCACAGCGGCATGCTGGAGCCCTATCTGCTGAGCCGGACCGGCCTGACCGAGGCCGACCTGGCCGTCATCCGGGAAACACTGCTCGACCCGGAATTCGAGATGCTGACGAATCACACGTACACGACCATCGTGCGGGCGGCGAAATGAGGAATGACAGCGAATTCAGCGCCGAGGGCCTGCGGCAGCGCGAAGTACCGCTCCGGCACCCGGACCGCCTCTACATAGGCGGGCGCTGGGTGGCACCGGCGACGACGAAGTCCACCTTCGAGATCATCGATCCCACGACGGAGGAGCTCTACTTCCGCGCCGCCGAGGCAGGCCCGGACGACATGTCCCAGGCCGTCGCCGCCGCGCGCCACGCCTTCGACCACTCCGACTGGCCGCTGCTGGCGCCGACCGAACGGGCGCAGTGGCTCCGCGCGATCGCCGATGGCCTGCGCCGCCGAGCGGCCGACGCGAGCCAGCTGTGGACGCGCCAGGTCGGCGTCCTGCACACGGCGTCGGTGGCCACCATGGAGCGGTCCGGCGTGCACTACGACTACTTCGCCAACATGGCCGCGGACTTCCCCTTCGAGGTCCGGCACCGGCCGCTGCAAGGCGCGTTCGGCTCCGTGGTGCGCGAACCGGTCGGGGTCGTCGGCGCGATCGTCGCCTGGAACGCCCCCACGTTCCTGGTCGCCTACAAGGTCGCCCCGGCCCTGTTGGCCGGCTGCACCGTGGTCCTCAAGGCCTCTCCCGAGGCGCCGGGCGAGGCGTACCTCCTGGCCGAGATCGCCGACGAGATCGGTCTGCCCGCCGGGGTCCTCAACGTGGTCACGGCCGGCCGTGAAGTCTCCGAACAGCTGGTCCGCGACCCGCGCGTGGACAAGATCGCCTTCACCGGTTCCAGTGCCGTGGGCCGGCGGATCGCCGGCATCTGCGGCGACCGGATGGCCCGGTACACCCTTGAGCTGGGCGGCAAGTCACCGGCCGTCGTCTTCGACGACTACGACCTCGACACCGCCGCCAAGACCCTTGCCAACGCGGAGTGCACCCTCAGCGGCCAGGTGTGCACCTCACTGACCCGCGTCATCGTCAGCCGTCACCGCCACGACGCCTTCGCGCAGGCCCTCGGCGAGCACTTCGGCGCGGTCCGGATGGGCGATCCCTTCGACCCGGCGACACAGCTCGGCCCCCTGGCGATGGAACGTCAGCGCGACCGGGTGGAGGGCTACATCGCGAAGGGAGTGGCCGAGGGCGCCGAACTCGTCACCGGCGGCGGTCGTCCGGAGGAGTTCGAGCGCGGCTTCTTCGTCCAGCCCACCGTCTTCGCGAACGTCGACAACCGGTCGACGATCGCCCAGGAGGAGATCTTCGGCCCCGTCCTGAGCGTCATCCCCGCCGACAGCGAGGAACACGCGATCGAACTGGCCAACGAGACGGTCTACGGCCTCAACGCGACGGTCTTCACGAATGACGTCGACCGCGCCCACCACGCCGCGCGCCGCATCCGTTCCGGCACGGTCGGGCACAACGCTCCCCGCACCGACCCCCGTATGGGCTTCGGCGGCTTCAAGCAGTCCGGTGTCGGACGCGAGGGCGGCCAGGACGGTCTGCTGTCCTACCTGGAGGCCAAGACCGTGGTCCTGGACGGCCTGCCGACCGGGTACGAGCCGCTGGGCTGACCCGGTTTCGCGAAGACCGTGCGTTTCTCAGTGGGCCTCGGCGGCCTGGCCGGCCCAGGTGGCGTACATCCGGGTGTACTTGCCGTCGGCGGCGACGAGCTGGTCGTGCGAACCGACCTCGACGATCCGGCCCTCGTCGAC
>NZ_NTGE01000169.1 GCF_002291145.1 Streptomyces sp. SA15 | reverse complement strand
ATCCGCCGCCGCGCCGCGTCCCGCTCGGCCTCGTCGCCGTCGGCCTCGGCCCGCCGCCGGGCATGGGCCCGCAGCAGCTCGGGCAGCCGTGCACGACCGTCCTCCGAGTCCCTGTCGTCCAGGAGCCCCGCCTCGCGCAGCTCGTCCAGCGCGTCCTCGGCGGCCTCGGCGCCACTGCCGAGCAGCGCGTCGAGGGCGGCCGGGGTGAAGGACGGGCCGGGGAAGTCGGCGAGCAGCCGGTAGAGCCGGGCGGCCTCGGCGCTCAGCCCGCGGTAGGCGGCGTCCCAGACCCGTTCCACCATCGGGATGCCCTTCTCGTGCAGCTCGGCCGTCAAAGACCGCAGCAGGCGGGGCAGCGGTCGCCGCGGATGGCGGCGCAGCCAGCGGCCGGCCACGTGCAGGGCGGCGGGCAGGCCCGCGCACAGCCCCAGCAGCCTGCGCGTCTCGTCCGGCTCGGCCGCGAGGCGCTCATCGCGCGTCACCCGCTGGAGCAGCTCCAGCGCGTGGGCCTCAGCCAGCGGATCCAGGGGCAGGTCGACGGCGGCGCCGGCCTGGAGGTCGTAAAGCGGTCCATGGCTGGTGACGATCGCGAGGCTCTCGCCCGAGCTGGGCAGGAGCGGTTCGACCTCGGTGTCGAAGCGGGCGTTGTCGATGACGACGACGAGCCGCTTGCCGTGGGTCAGCGACCAGTACTGCCGGGCGCGTTCCCGGAAGACCGGGGCGATCCAGTCCGACTCCAGGGCCCGCAGCAGATCGCCCAGGACGTCGGCGACATCCACCCCGCCGTCCTCGTGGCGCACCTCGTCGAGGTTGACGTAGAGCACGCCGTCCGGGTAGCGCTCCTGGACGCTGCGGGCCAGCCGGAAGGCCAGTTCCGTCTTGCCGGTGCCGGCGTATCCGCTGACCGCGAAGCACAACGGCCGCGCGCCCGGCCGCCGCTCCTCGATGGCCCGCAGAACCCGCGCCTGCTCCTCGTCACGGTCGACGAAGTGCGCCGGTTCCGGCGGAATCTGGTACACCATACGTCGCCCAACCCCGTTCGCCTCGCTGCCTGGCACGATCCGGCAGGAGCCTATCCGCAGAGGGGAGTTGATATGCCATCAGCGGGGTGGGACACGGCTCGTCACAGCGCCAGCGCCACCTGGAGCAACGGTTCGCGGCCGGCCGCCTCGGCGAACACCTCCTGCGCCACGTCCCACTCGTCCGGGCGCGTTCTGGCATACGGCCGCCAGTTCCGTACGACGACCAGCAGCCCCTTCTCGACGGCGTCATCGGGCCAGACGGTGTGGTCGGCGAGGCTGTCGGCCAGCGCGTCCCAGTTGCGGCCGAACCAGTCCGGCAACGACAGGGCATGGGCGCAGCGGTCCATCAGGCCCGCCTTGTCCGTGACCCCGTCGAGGTCCAGCGTGACCACGCGTTCCGTCATCTCGGTGCCGCCCTTCAGTACTGCCCTGAACGAGTCGTGGTGATCGCCGGTGTGTGGATCACCTTCCGTCAGGGGCCGTCCGGGTCGGACCTGTTGAGCGCGGGCCTCGGCGTCGGGCCCATGGTCATCAGGGCGTCCGCCGCCGACGTGTCGGTGACGAGGCTGGTGACGAGCCCGGACCGCAGCACCGCGTCGATCGCGGCCGCCTTCCGCTGCCCGCCCGCGATCGCGACGACCTCGGGGATACGGCGGAGCTGGTCGGCCTTGACGGTGATGCACCGTTCGCCCAGGTCCCGTCCCACCCGGCGCCCCTCGGCGTCGAAGAGGTGCGCGGACATCTCGGCGGCGACGCCGAGCGAGGCGTAGTGCGAGCGTTCCTCGTCGCTGAGCATGTCGTGCACCGTGGAGATGCCCGGCTCCCAAGAGCCGATGGAGACACAGGCGACCGTGACCTTGTCGAAGTACTCGAAGGCCCGGGCGATCCCGGTCTGGTGGCGCAGCGCCTGCGCGGTGGCCGCGTCCGGCAGCAGCATCGGCGCGTAGATGGGGTGGGCGTCGCCGCCGGAGACCTGGGCGGCCCGGCGGACGGCCTCGACCGAGCCGCGCTCGGCGGTCCCGGCGTCGTACACGCCCGTCAGCTGCACCACCGTGCACGGTGGCAGCCGGTCCAGGGCCGCGGCCATGTGGATGGTGGACCGGCCCCAGGCCAGGCCCAGTACGTCACCTTCGTTCAGGAGCTCGCCGAGCAGGTCGGCGGCCACTTCTCCCAGGTTCTCGGGGTCGGGCGTCTCCTCGGCCTCGGCCGGGGACTCGACCACGACGGCATGCCTGAGGCCGTAGCGGGCGCGGAGCGCGTCGGAGCGCTCGGCGTCCAGTTCGGCCGGCACACGGATCTCGATGCGTACGAGATCCCGTTCGAGGGCGGTCTCCAGGACCCGGGCCACCTTGAAGCGGCTGACGCCGAACTCCTCCGCGATCTGGATCTTGGACTTGCCCTCGAGGTAGAAGCGGCGGGCCATGGCCGCCGCCTGCACCAGCTCAGCGGGTCCCATCCGCATGGCTGACCGGCCCGCCGACATACCCGACACGGCGATCTCCTCACTGCTGTTCACACTCTGGATTCGCCGTTCATCCTCGCAGATCCGGCGCTGTTGATCAGCCCTGATGAGAGCCGTTCACGTTCCCTTGGCTCAGTGGTCGCACGCCCAGCTCGCCTCGGCCGTCGTCGCCTCCGCCTGGTTGCGCAATGCACGTACCGCCTCGGCCGGGTCCGATGCCCCGTACACCGCCGATCCCGCGACGAAGACGTCGGCTCCCGCGTCCGCGCACCGCTCGATGGTGGACGCCGAAACCCCGCCGTCGACCTGGAGCCACAACTCAAGACCGTGCTTGCTGATCAACTCGCGGGTGCGGCGAATCTTCGGAAGCATGATGTCGAGAAACGCCTGGCCCCCGAAGCCCGGCTCGACCGTCATGATCAGCATCATGTCGAGTTCGGGGAGCAGGTCCTCGTACGGCTCGATGGGCGTCGCGGGTTTCAGCGCCATGGAGGCGCGGGCTCCCTTGGCCCGGATCTCCCGGGCGAGCCGTACCGGAGCGGCGGCCGCCTCGACATGGAAGGTGACGGAACCCGCCCCCGCCTCTACGTACTGGGGAGCCCATCGATCCGGGGCCTCGATCATCAGATGGCAGTCCAGCGGAGTGTCCGTCGCACGGGCCAGTGACTCCACGACCGGCACACCGAGCGTGAGGTTCGGGACGAAATGGTTGTCCATGACGTCGACGTGGAGCCAGTCGGCTCCCTCCACCGCCTTCGCCTCGTCCGCGAGACGGGAGAAGTCGGCGGACAGGATGCTGGGATTGATCTGCACGGCCATGCCCCAAGACTGCCATGCGCTGCGCTGTGCTGGAACGGCGGTCCCTCGGGGCGAGGCGGTGCTTCGTCCGCGGGCCGTCCTTGGCCGGTCGCGCCCCCGCGGCGGAGCCGCATGTGTCACGGCCCCGGGCCCCTTACGGGGCGCGCCTGCGCATGCCGTATTGGGCGGCCCACCGGCTCCACAGGCGCCTACGGGGGTGGCCATGACGGAGGCCAAGAGGAACGAACGCGGCATCGCGCACCTGGTCTGCAATGCATCACGTTCGCCGCCCTCGGCACACTCCCGATGGTCTCCTTCGCGGAGATCGGCTTCGCGGTGGCGCTCGGCGTGCTGCTGGACACGTTCATCGTGCGGTCGGTGCTGGTGACGTCCCTGTTCCTGGACGTCGGCCCGAAGGTGTGGTGGCCGCACCGGCTGGCCCGCGAGGACGGCGGGGCACCGGCGATCGCCGAGCCGGAGAAGGTCAGCCGGTCCTCCGAATGACCGCCAGATACATGGCGTCGGTCCCGTGCAGATGCGGCCACAGCTGTACGTCGGGGCCGTCGCCGAGGTCCGGCATGTCCCGCAACAGGGGCCGCGCGTCGAGGAGTTCGGCCTCGGGGCGCTGCTTGAGCACGTCGTCCACGACGGCCCGGGTCTCGGCGAGGTGCGGCGAGCAGGTGGCGTAGCCGACGACGCCGCCCACCCGTACGGCGTTCAGCGCGGTGTGCAGCAGGGCGCGCTGGAGCGGCGCGAACCCGTCCAGGTCCTCGGGACGCCGGCGCCACCGTGCCTCGGGCCGCCGCCGCAGGGCGCCCAGGCCCGTGCACGGCACGTCCATCAGCACCCGGTCGAAGGAGCCGGCCCGCCACGGCGGCCGGGTCCCGTCGGCGGTGATGACCTGATAGGGCCCGGGGTTCCCGTCGAGCGCCTTCGCCACGAGCGCGGCCCGGTGCGGCTGCTTCTCCGCGGCGAGCAGCACGGCCCCGCGCTCGGCGGCGAGGGCGGCGAGCAGAGCGGCCTTGCCGCCGGGCCCGGCACACCCATCGAGCCACCTCTCGTCCCGGCCTTCGAGGGGCGCGTCGGCCAGCGCCAGCGCGACGAGCTGACTGCCCTCGTCCTGCACGCCCGCCCGGCCGTCCCGTACGGCCTCCACGGCACCGGGCTCGCCGCCCTCGGTCAGCCGTACGGCGTACGGCGACCAGCGCCCCGGCACCGCGGCGTCCTCCCGGAGCAGTTCGTCGGTGGTGGCCCGTCCCGGCCGGGCGACCAGGGTCACCTCGGGCCGCTCGTTGTCGGCCTCCAGCAGTTCCTCGATCCCGGCGCGCCCGCCGCCGAGCGAGTCCCACAGCGCGGAGACGATCCAGCGGGGATGCGAGTGCACGACGGCGAGGTGGTCCTCGGGGTCGTCGTCGTAGGGCGGCGCGACCTTCTCGAGCCACCCGTCGAGATCGTGCTGGGCGACCTTCCGCAGCACGGCGTTGACGAACTTGGCCCGCCCGTCGCCGAGTACGACACGGGCGAGTTCGACGGTGGCGGACACGGCGGCGTGGGTCGGGATCCGCGTCCCGAGCAGCTGATGCGCCCCCAGGCTGAGCACGTCGAGCACCGGCGGGTCGACGTCCCGCAGCGGCCGGTCGACACACGCGGCGATGACAGCGTCGTACGTCCCCTGCCGCCGCAGCGTCCCGTACACGAGCTCGGTCGCGAGGGCGGCGTCCCGCCCGTCGAAGTCGCCCTTCTCCCGCGCCTTGCGCAGCAGGGGCGGCAGCACGAGGTTGGCGTACGCGTCGCGCTCGTCCACCGCCCGCAGGGCCTCGAAGGCGAGGATGCGGACAGGGTCCTTCTGGGGCCGACGGTAGGGCTTGCCGGTCTTGCGGGGCCGACGGGGCTGGTCACTCACGAAAAAGGTGCTCCGGATTTCAGCGGTGGATACGCACCAAGCGTAAGGGGTCCTTGCACTATGAACGCCCGATCAGGTCGCGTGGTCTGGTGCCGTGCATCGCAAGGCGCCGGAGCGCCCTCGTGGCGGAGCCACGTGGGCGTTTCGGCAACGCGGCGAGGTGCGGTGCCAGGCCGCGCGACCCGGGCGGGCATAGTGCAAGGACCCCTAAGTCCGTGGGCCTCCACCTCACGCGCCGAGGGTCTCACCGTCGCCGATCCGCACCCCGCGCGCCCAGTCGGCGGCCTTCATCGGCTTCTTGCCCTGGGCCTGCACCCACAGCAGCTCGACGGCGTACGACCCCGTCCCGACGTGGACGTCGTTCTTGCCGACGGCGAGCGCGCCGGGGGCGAGGTCGGTCCGCTCGGGCACCGGCCGGACCTGGATCAGCTTGAGCCGCTCGCCCCGGAAAGTGGTCCAGGCGCCGGGCGCCGGGGTGCACCCGCGCACCACCCGGTCGACGCGCAGCGCGGGCGCGGCCCAGTCCACCTGGGCGTCCTCGACGGTGATCTTCGGCGCGACGGTGATGCCCTCGGCCGGCTGCGGTACGGCCTTCAGCGTGCCGTCCTCGATCCCGTCCATGGTCGCGGCGAGCAGCCCGGCGCCCGCGAAGGCGAGCCGGGTGAGCAGGTCGCCGCTGGTGTCGGTGGGCCGGATGGTCTCGGTCACCGTCCCGTAGACGGGCCCGGAGTCGAGCCCTTCCTCGATGAGGAAGGTGGAGGCCCCCGTGATCTCGTCGCCCGCCATGATGGCGTGCTGCACGGGCGCGGCCCCGCGCCAGGCGGGCAGGAGGGAGAAGTGCAGGTTGACCCAGCCGTGGGCGGGGATGTCGAGGGCGACGCGGGGCAGCAGGGCACCGTAGGCGACGACGGGACAGCAGTCCGGAGCGATCTCACGGAGCCGCTCGAGAAACTCCGGGTCCCGCGGCTTGGCGGGCTTCAGCACCTCGATACCCGCCTCCTCGGCCCGCTCGGCGACGGGCGACGCGACGAGCCTGCGTCCACGCCCGGCCGGCGCGTCGGGCCGCGTGACGACGGCGGCCACCTCGTGCCGCCCTGAGGTGAGCAGGGCGTCCAGAGCGGGAACGGCGACCTCGGGGGTACCGGCGAAGACGAGCTTCATGGGTGGGTTCGGGCCTCTCGGGCGGGGTTGGCTGCGGCAACGCACAAGTCTATGACCACGGCGGGAACAGCCGCCGACGGTGAGCAACCCCCAGGGGAGTCCAGCCTCCCGGCCAACTGGAACCGGGTGGTGCGCGGGTGGGAGACAAACCGAGGCCGAAGGCCGAGGCGCACACCCCCAGCGCAGGGGGCGTACAAACTTCCGCACACGCCCCCACTGCGTGACCCGCGGAGCGAATCCGCGTTGGTCAAGAAAGAGTTGACCACAACGGGCCGCACATCGCGCGGCCCCATCCTTTTCAACGCCGGTTCGAGAGGCTTGTTCATGGCCGACCACGCAACCCACGACGCCCAGGCTCGGGCCAGCCTGCACTTGCTGGTGCGGGACATCGAGCGGGTCCGCCGGCAGGTGGACGCACTGCGCACGCTCACCGCCCAGTTGGGCAACGTCTACCGCCCGCGCCGCTCCGGCCCCTCCACGGGCTTCGTCGTCTACGGACGCGCTCCCGCCCCGACGGTCCGTCTCGCCCAGGAACTGCGGGACAGTGTCGAGACCCTGGTCACGGCCGCCGTGGACTTCGACCGCTCACTCGGCTTCTCGTGGGACGCGGTGGGCTCCGCCCTCGGGGTCACCAAGCAGGCGGTCCATCGCCGCTACGGCGCCCGCCGCGCCGCGGCCCAGGCGGCGGCCGAGGCCGAGCAGGCCCCAGAGCCGACGGGCACCCGCCCGATCAGCGTGGGCACCGGCATCTCGACGGTGCCCACGGTCCCCGCGGCCCGCTCGATGCCGACCCAGCCGACGGCAGGCAGCCCGTCCCTACGCGACGAGGCCAGGCCAACCGCCTTCCCCGCCCCACGCAACGGCTGACCCACCCCACCTCTGCCCTCCCGGACCGCATCCGGGAGGGTAGCCGCATGTCACTGCCCGCCCCGCACAACCGCACCCGCCCGCCGCGGCCCCGCCGCGCTCCGCAGATGCCGCCCACCCGTTGCGGGCAACCGATGCCGTCAAGCTCCGGGCAGTCCTGCCGCTGGGGCGGCTCCCGACCCAAAGAGGGCGGCACCCCGTAGCGCCGGGCTGCGCGACCCACCCCCGCCCAGCACCACGCCGGGCAACCGGACAGCAGGCGGCACCCTGCCACCCGCCCCACCACCTCAGCCAATGTCAGGCGGATCAACCCGCACCCGCACCGAGGCCTCCACCCCCCCACGCGCCATCCGCGCAGCCTGCGCAGCCTTCAGCGCGGACGCCAATGCCGCCCCACTCCCCGGCGGCACCCGGATCAACGCCCGCTCCCAACGCTCCCCGGGCGGCGGCGCCCCCACCCGTCGCGGACGCCCGGCGGCCGTGACGGGCAACGGAACCGGGCCCAACACCTCCGCATCGCGCGGCAGGTCCACCGCCGCCAGAAACTCGGCGACCGCCTCCGCCGTCCCCGACACCGCCGCCATCCGCGACACCGGCGGAAACCCCAGCTCGGCCCGCTCGGAGAGCTCCCGCACCGCATGGCCGACGGGATCCCACCGCACCAGCGCCTGCACGGGCCGCAACGTGGGCTCGGCGACGATCACGACCGTGCCCCCCGCACCCTGCGGCCGTACGAGCGCCGCGGCCCCGATCCACCGCCGCAACGCGTCCTCACCGGCGCGCAGGTCGGGCCGCCCGAGCATGGCCCAGCCGTCCAGCATCAACGCGGCCGCGTACCCGCCCTCGGCGACGGGTTCGGCGCCTGGCGTACTCACGACCAGTGCGGGCGCCCCGGGCACGGTGTCCAGCACCTGCTCGCGCCCTGACGTCCGCACCGGAACGGCGGGAAACGCGCGCCCCAGTTCCTCGGCGGTCCGCCGCGCCCCCACGACCTGCGCCCGCAACCGAAACGCACCGCACTCCGGACAGTGCCAGGCACCCTCCTCGCGCCCGCACCACCCGCAGCGAAGCGCGGCCCCGGACTCCTGTCCCTCCAGGGGCCCGGAACAGTGCCGACAGCGCGCCGGCGCCCGGCAGTTGGCGCAGGCCATCCGCGGCACATACCCACGCCGAGGCACCTGTACGAGCACCGGCCCGTGCCGCAGCCCTTCCCTGACGATCTGCCAGGCGAGGGTCGGCAGCCGGGCCGCGCGGGCGGCCTCGTCGCGCGCGAGGTCCCCGTCGCCGACGGTCCGCACCAGCGGAGCGGCGGCTCGCACCTGCTCCCTCCCGGCGACGAGGGGGCGGGCCCACCCGCTCTCCACGAGTTGCGCGGCCTCGACGGTGCAGCTCCAACTCCCCAGCAGGAAGCCGCACTTGTCCTGCGCGGCCCGCAGCAACAGCACCTCGCGCGCATGGGGCTGGGGCGCATGCTGCTCGCTGTGGCTGTCGTCGCCGTCGTCCCAGAGGGCGACCAGCCCGAGGTCCTGCACCGGGGCGAACATGGCGGCCCGGGTCCCCACGACCGCCCGCACGCTCCCCCGCCGCACGGCCAGCCACTCCCGGTACCGCTTCTCGGGGCCGGCGTCCGCGGTGAGCACCGCATGCCGCCCCTCCCCCAGCAAGGCCGTCAGGGCGGCGTCGACACGCGCGACCGCCCGCCCGTCCGGCAGGACGACCAGCGCACCGCGCCCGGACGCCAGCGTCGCCGTCACGGCCCGCGCCAGCTCCTCGCTCCACTCGGGTCCCGGCAGCGCGTTCCACACGGCACGGGGTGCGCCTGCCGAGGCGAGCGACTCGAGAAACGCGGCGCCCCTCTCGTATCGGCCCCAGGAAGCCGGCTCCGGCGCCGCCGGCGGCGGGAGCGGCGCGGGCGAAGGCCGCTGCTCGGCCCGTGCGTTGCGCGGCGGTACGGCGAGCTGCAGCACATCGGCGAGACTGCCCGCATACCGGTCGGCGACGGCGCGCGCGAGTCCCAGCAGTTCCCCGCTCAGCACCCGCTCGGGCGACACGACCTGGGCGAGCGCGGCCAGGGGCCCCGAGTAGTCGCTCTCGGCCCGTCGCTCGACGAGAAACCCGTCGATCAGTCCCCCGCCCTCACGCCGCCCCTCCCGCACCCGATGCCGCCCGGCCCCGAACCGCACCCGCACGCGCACTCCGGGCTGCGCGTCGGCGTCCAGCTCCTCCGGCACGGCGTAGTCGAAGTACCGGTCGAGGTGCAGCGCGCCCTTGTCGACCAGCACCCGTGCGACAGGCAGCTCCTTGGCGAGCGCCGCCCCCCGCCAGGTCCGCGGCTTGGCCCGCGGCGCCTTGGCCTTGCGCACACTGTCCCGAATGAGCGCAAGCTGCTCGGGCGGCGGGCCCTCGCCCCCGCCGCTCACCGACCCGTTCTCGCTGCTCACACATGCATTCTTACCAAATACCACTGACAACCGACTGACAACCGACGGCGCCCGAGTTCCGCCATGGAACGCGAAGGAGGCCCGGTTCCGCGGGGGAATCCGGGCCTCGCGAAGCCGCGCGGGCTACAGCCCGGCCGCCTCCCGCAGCGCGTCCACGCGGTCGGTCCTCTCCCACGTGAACTCGGGCAGCTCGCGGCCGAAGTGGCCGTACGCCGCCGTCTGGGCGTAGATCGGGCGGAGCAGGTCGAGGTCGCGGATGATGGCGGCCGGGCGGAGGTCGAAGACCTCGTCGATCGCCTTCTCGATCTTCTCGGTGTCGATCTTGGCGGTGCCGAAGGTCTCGACGAACAGGCCGACCGGCTCGGCCTTGCCGATGGCGTAGGCGACCTGGACCTCGCAGCGGGTGGCGAGGCCCGCGGCGACGACGTTCTTGGCGACCCAGCGCATCGCGTACGCCGCCGAGCGGTCCACCTTGGACGGGTCCTTGCCGGAGAAGGCGCCGCCACCGTGGCGGGCCATGCCGCCGTACGTGTCGATGATGATCTTGCGGCCGGTCAGGCCGGCGTCACCCATCGGGCCGCCGACCTCGAAGCGGCCGGTCGGGTTGACCAGGAGGCGGTAGTTCTCGGTATCCAGCTTGATGCCGTCGTCGAGCAGCGCCTTCAGCTCCGGCTCGACGACGAACTCGCGGACGTCGGGGGCCAGCAGCGAGTCCAGGTCGATGTCGCTGGCGTGCTGTGAGGAGACCACGACCGTGTCCAGGCGGACCGCCTTGTCGCCGTCGTACTCGATGGTGACCTGCGTCTTGCCGTCGGGGCGCAGGTAGGGGATGGTGCCGTTCTTGCGGACCTCGGACAGGCGCTTCGACAGGCGGTGCGCCAGGAAGATCGGCAGCGGCATCAGGGTGGGGGTCTCGTCGGTCGCGTAACCGAACATCAGGCCCTGGTCACCCGCGCCCTGACGGTCCAGTTCGTCGTCGTCACCCTCGACCCGGGACTCGTACGCCGTGTCGACGCCCTGCGCGATGTCCGGGGACTGCGCGCCGATCGACACCGACACACCGCAGGAGGCGCCGTCGAAGCCCTTCTTCGAGGAGTCGTAGCCGATCTCCAGGATCTTGTCGCGCACGAGCTGCGCGATGGGCGCGTACGTCTTGGTGGTGACCTCTCCGGCCACGTGCACCAGACCGGTCGTGATCAGGGTCTCGACGGCGACACGGGAGGTGGGGTCCTCCTTGAGTAGCGCGTCGAGAATGGTGTCGCTGATCTGGTCAGCGATCTTGTCGGGGTGACCCTCGGTCACGGACTCCGAGGTGAACAGGCGACGGGACACAACGCTCCCTGGGGTTGCAGCGGCTGCTGGCTGATCATTGGTGGACGGGCCGGGGGCTGCGCCCGGCATGATCCGAGAACAGTTTATCGGTCGTGCTCGGCCACGGGCCTCCCTGTCTCGCCACTCGGGAGTGCTGTGACCTGCGGCACAGCATTCTGCCCAATCCCGGGCGGCCTTGGCCAGGGGCGTCGCCCCTCAATCTGCGTGGCGCGAACGATCCTTGTGCTGAAGGAAACATTCACCTCAGGCGTTTCACCACCAAGTCCCACACAGTTTCGGCCAGTGCTTCCTTCGGGCCGTGCGGGACCGGGGTCTCACTGCCGTCGGCGCCCAGCACCAGCGCCTCGTTCTCCTCGGAGCCGAACGTCTTGCGCTCCCCCACCTCGTTCACCACGAGCAGGTCACAACCCTTTCGCTGAAGCTTCTTCCGGCCGTTGGCCAGTACATCGTCCGTCTCGGCGGCGAAGCCGACGATCACTTGCCCCGGCCGTGCGCGGTCGGCCGAGATCTCCGCGAGGATGTCCGGATTCCGTACGAGGACGATGGGGTCCGGGTCCTGGGCGTCCTGCTTCTTGATCTTCCCGGACGCGTACGTCGCCGGGCGGAAGTCGGCGACCGCTGCGGCCATCACGACCGCGCCGGCGTCCGCGGCGGCCTTCAGGACCGCCTCACGCATCTGCACGGCCGTGCCGACCGGGACGACATCCACGCCGGCCGGGTCCGGCAGGCCGGTGTTCGCCGCGATCAGCGTGACGCGGGCGCCCCGCGCGGCGGCGGTGCGGGCGAGGGCGTAGCCCTGCTTGCCGGAGGAGCGGTTACCGAGGAAGCGGACGGGGTCGAGGGGCTCTCGGGTGCCGCCGGCGCTGACGACGACGTGCCGGCCGTTGAGGTCCGGCTCGGTGACGCCACGCGCGAGGACGCGGCGGCAGACCTCGAAGATCTCGGCCGGCTCGGGCAGCCGGCCCTTGCCCGTGTCGACGCCGGTGAGACGGCCGACGGCCGGCTCGATGACGACGGCGCCGCGGCGGCGCAGCGTCGCCACGTTCTCCTGGGTGGCCGGGTGTTCCCACATCTCGGTGTGCATCGCGGGGGCGAAGACCACCGGGCAGCGGGCGGTGAGCAGGGTGTTGGTGAGGAGGTCGTCGGCGAGGCCGTGGGCGGCCTTCGCGAGCGTGTCCGCGGTGGCCGGGGCGACGATCACCAGGTCGGCGTGCTGGCCGATGCGGACGTGCGGGACCTCGTGGACGTCGTCCCACACCTCGGTCGAGACGGGGTTGCCGGAGAGGGCGGACCAGGTGGCGGCGCCGACGAAGTGCAGCGCGGAGGCGGTGGGGACGACGCGGACGTCATGCCCCGACTCCGTCAGCCGTCGCAGCAGCTCACAGGCCTTGTACGCGGCGATGCCACCGCTGACCCCCAGAACGACCTTCGGCTTGTCCACCGTCTCTCCCCGCACCTCGGAAACGCAGCACCTCGGAAACGTACGCCGCGGCTCCCGGCGTACGAGTCCACTACACACCACAGGCCCGGCAGTCGCGCTGCCGGGCCTGTGGAAAAGCCAACCTCAAACCGAAAATATTACTGGGCCGGGCCCTCGACAGCCTCGGACGTCAGCAGACCCGCGTTGATCTCGCGCAGGGCGATCGACAGCGGCTTCTCGTGGACGTGGGTGTCGACGAGCGGACCGACGTACTCGAGGAGGCCCTCGCCGAGCTGCGAGTAGTACGCGTTGATCTGGCGGGCCCGCTTGGCCGCGTAGATCACGAGGCTGTACTTCGAGTCGGTGGCCTCGAGGAGCTCGTCGATCGGCGGGTTGATGATGCCCTCGGGCGCGGAGATGGAAGAGGACACGCTCTACCTTCCGATGGATGGGAAAAGATCGGTCGTGATCACATCACTCGTGATCACACAACATCCATCAAGGCTAGCAGCTCACGTGCCACGTCCTCGACGGAGGTGTTGACCAAGGTCACGTCGAACTCCGGCTCGGCCGCGAGTTCGACCTTCGCCGCGTCAAGACGGCGCTCGATCACCTCGGGCGGCTCGGTGCCCCGCCCGGTGAGTCTGCGCACGAGCTCCTCCCAGGAGGGAGGAGCCAGGAACACCAGCTGAGCGTCCGCCATGGACTCGCGGACCTGCCGGGCACCCTGGAGGTCGATCTCCAGAAGGACGGGCTCACCCGCCTCCAGCCGCTCCAGCACGGCCGCGCGCGGCGTGCCGTAGCGGTTGCCGGCGAACTCGGCCCACTCCAGCAGCTCACCGTTGGCGATCAGCTTGTCCATCTCCTC
This sequence comes from Streptomyces sp. SA15, assembly GCF_002291145.1. Classification (GTDB taxonomy): domain Bacteria; phylum Actinomycetota; class Actinomycetes; order Streptomycetales; family Streptomycetaceae; genus Streptomyces. The sequence continues at coordinate 84,189 of NZ_NTGE01000169.1, read as the reverse complement.
GTCGGTGACGAAGAAGTACTGGACGCCGTGCTTCTCGCCGGGGCGTGGCTTGCGGGTCGTCGCCGACACCGAGAGCCAGACCTCGGGGTGTTCCTTGCGCATATGGGCGACGACCGTGCTCTTGCCGACCCCGGAGGGGCCGGAGAGCACGGTCAGCCGCGGACGTTCACTCATGCAGCGATTATTCCAGCAATCCCGGAGTGCCCGGGACTCCTGCCCGGAGTGCCCGGATTCAGGAGCCGGTGCTGCCGAACTCACGCTCCAGGGAAGCGATCTGGTTGGAGCCGAGGCCGCGCACGCGGCGGCTCTCGGAGATGCCGAGTCGCTCCATGATCTGCTTGGCGCGGACCTTGCCCACGCCCGGCAGGGACTCGAGCAGCGCGGAGACCTTCATCTTGCCGATGACGTCGTTCTCCTGGCCCTGCTTGATGACCTCGTGCAGGGAGGCGCCGGAGTGCTTGAGTCGATTCTTGACCTCGGCCCGCTCCCGGCGAGCCGCGGCGGCCTTTTCGAGCGCGGCTGCGCGCTGTTCAGGGGTAAGGGGCGGAAGAGCCACGCCTACGTCACCTCGGATGTCGAACTGTCGGATACGGACCGGTGAGGAACCTAGTCGCCCCACACCTGGGGAGCTACGAGCAACACGCTTGCCCGTTCACTCTCGTCGGAGACTAGCGGCCAAGTCCGCCAGAGTCAGCGAGAACAGCGGAAAAGTCCTGGTCAGCCTCCGCCAGGCCGGACATTTCAGACATTCTGCCCCGGATTTGAGGATGTATTCAGACTCAAGTGGGCCGCGAGCCACTCATCGGAGGTCTCCCGCGAGGGCCCGCAGCGGCCCGGTACGGCTCAGGCGGCGGCCACCGCGGCCCGGATCTCCTCCGCGAAACGGTCCGCGGCGCCGCGCAGTGCGACCACATCGGGACCGTGACGCAAAACACCCCGGCTGACGTTCGGCACGACGTTGCGCACGGCCGCGCCGAACACCCCGGGAAGATCCGCGGGCGTCGCCCCCTGGGCACCGATGCCGGGTGCCAGCAGCGGCCCGTTGATGTCCAGGTCGTACGACGAGAGATCGCCGAGCGTGGCGCCCACGACCGCCCCGAAGGAGCCCAGGGGCTCCTCTCCCGCGTTCTCGTCGGACAGGTGGGCCAGTATGGTCGCGCCGACAGTGCGCCCGTCGGCCCGTACGGCGTGCTGGACCTCGCCGCCCTCCGGGTTGGAGGTCAGCGCGAGCACGAACAGCCCCGCGCCGTTCTCCCGCGCGAGCGCCACCGCGGGCGAGAGCGACCCGTAGCCGAGATACGGCGAGACGGTCAGGGCGTCCGAGAACAGCGGGGCGTCCTTCAGAAGGTAGGACTCGGCATACGCGGCCATGGTCGAGCCGATGTCGCCGCGTTTGGCGTCCATCACGACCAGCGCACCGGCCGCCCGGGCCTCCTCGACCGACTTCTCCAGTACGGCGACGCCCCGCGACCCGAAGCGCTCGAAGAACGCGCTCTGCGGCTTGAGGACGGCGACCCGGTCGGCCATCGCCTCGACAACGGTCCGGCTGAACCGCTCCAGGCCGGCGACGTCGTCGCCCAGACCCCACTCGGCGAGCAGGGACGCGTGGGGGTCGATGCCGACGCACAAGGGGCCGCGCTCGTCCATGGCGCGGCGCAGGCGTGCGCCGAAGGGCTCAGTCATGCCGTCTTCCTCACGTCGGCGCCGACCGCGTCGGCGAGGGTGGCGTACGGGCTCGTACGAAGGCGCGCGGCGAGCCCCTTGTGGATGGCGCGAGCCCAGAGCGGCCCCTCGTAGATGAAGGCGCTGTAGCCCTGGACCAACGTGGCGCCCGCCAGGATGCGCTGCCAGGCGTCCTCGGCGTTCTCGATGCCGCCGACCCCGACCAGGGTGATCCGGCCACCCACGCGCGCGTAGAGGCGCCGCAGCACCTGAAGGGAGCGCGCCTTCAAGGGCGCGCCGGACAGGCCGCCGGCCTCCTTGACCAGGGAGGGTTCGGATTTCAAACCGAGCTCCTCGCGCGCGATGGTCGTGTTGGTGGCGATGATCCCGTCCAGGCCGAGCTCGACAGCCAGATCCGCCACCGCGTCGATGTCCTCGTCGGCGAGGTCCGGCGCGATCTTCACGAGCAACGGGACGCGGCGGTCGGTCACCATGCTGTCAGCGGCCTCGCGGACGCCCCTCAGCAGGGGGCGCAGCGCCTCGGTGGCCTGCAGATTGCGCAGACCCGGCGTGTTCGGCGAGGAGACGTTCACGACCAGGTAGTCGGCGTACGGCGCCAGCCGCTCGGCCGACTTCACGTAGTCGACGACGGCTTCGGCCTCCGGGACGACCTTGGTCTTGCCGATGTTCACGCCGACGACGGTCTTGAAGACCGGCTCACGCGAGGCCAGGCGGGCGGCGACGGCCAGCGAGCCCTCGTTGTTGAAGCCCATGCGGTTGATCAGCGCCCGGTCCTTCACGAGCCGGAACAGCCGCTTCTTGGGATTGCCGGGCTGCGGCTCCCCCGTGACCGTGCCGATCTCGACGTGGTCGAAGCCGAGCATCGCCATGCCGTCGACCGCGACGGCGTTCTTGTCGAAGCCGGCGGCGAGCCCGAACGGCCCGTGCATCCGCAGCCCGAAGGCCTCGGTGCGCAGTTCCTTGTGGCGGGGCGCGAGAACGGCGGCGACGAACGTCCGCAGGACGGGGATCCTGACGGCGAGTCGGATCCAGCGGAAGGCCAGGTAATGGGCCTCCTCAGGGTCCATCCGGGTGAAAACCAGACGGAAGAAGAGTTTGTACATCTCTGTGTCCTCACGAAGAGGGGGACACCTTCCGGTGTCCCCCTCAAGGCTGCTAGTCGCGGGCCGCGGTCAGGTGTTCCGCGTGTTCCTGGAGCGAACGGACGCCCACGTCACCGTGGTTGAGGGCGTCGATGCCCTGGACGGCCGCCGCGAGCGCCTGAACCGTCGTCAGGCACGGTACCGACCGCGCCACGGCCGCCGTACGGATGTCGTAGCCGTCGAGGCGGCCGCCGGTGCCGTACGGGGTGTTGACGATGAGGTCGACCTCGCCGTCGTGGATGTGCTGGACGATGGTCTTCTCGCCGTTCGGGCCGGGGCCCTCGGACTGCTTGCGCACGACCGTGGCATTGATGCCGTTGCGCTTGAGCACCTCGGCCGTTCCGGAGGTGGCGAGCAACTCGAAGCCGTGCGCCACGAGTTCACGAGCCGGGAAGATCATCGAGCGCTTGTCGCGGTTGGCCACCGAGATGAAGGCGCGGCCCTTGGTCGGCAGCGGACCGTACGCCCCCGCCTGCGACTTGGCGTACGCCGTGCCGAAGACCAGGTCGATGCCCATGACTTCGCCGGTGGAGCGCATCTCCGGGCCGAGAACGGTGTCGACACCGCGGCCGTGGATGTCGCGGAAGCGGGACCACGGCATGACGGCCTCCTTGACGGAGATCGGCGCGTCCAGCGGGAGTTCGCCGCCGTCGCCGGTCGCCGGGAGCAGCCCCTCGGCCCGCAGTTCGGCGATGGTCGCGCCCAGGGAGATCCGGGCGGCGGCCTTCGCCAGCGGCACCGCGGTCGCCTTCGAGGTGAAGGGGACGGTGCGTGAGGCCCGCGGGTTGGCCTCCAGGACGTAGAGGATGTCGCCCGCCATCGCGAACTGGATGTTGATCAGGCCGCGCACCCCGACTCCGCGGGCGATGGCCTCCGTCGAGGCACGCAGCCGCTTGATGTCGAAGCCGCCCAGCGTGATCGGGGGCAGCGCGCACGCCGAGTCGCCGGAGTGGATGCCGGCCTCCTCGATGTGCTCCATGACACCGCCGAGGTAGAGCTCCGCGCCGTCGTAGAGCGCGTCGACATCGATCTCTATCGCGTCGTCGAGGAAGCGGTCGACCAGGACCGGCCGGGAGGGGCTGATCTCGGTGGACTCGGCGATGTACGACTCCAGCCGGGTCTCGTCGTACACGATCTCCATGCCGCGGCCGCCGAGGACGTACGACGGCCGCACCAGGACCGGGTAGCCGATCTCGTCGGCGATGGCCTTGGCCTCGGCGAAGGTCGTGGCGGTGCCGTGCTTGGGCGCCGGGAGGCCCGCCTCGGCCAGGACCCGCCCGAAGGCGCCACGGTCCTCGGCGGCGTGGATCGCCTCCGGGGGCGTACCGACGACCGGCACGCCGTTGTCCTTGAGCGCCTGCGCGAGGCCCAGCGGGGTCTGGCCGCCGAGCTGCACGATCACGCCCGCGATGGGGCCGGCGAGCGACTCCGCGTGAACGATCTCCAGCACGTCTTCGAGCGTCAGCGGCTCGAAGTACAGGCGGTCGGAGGTGTCGTAGTCGGTGGAGACGGTCTCCGGGTTGCAGTTGACCATCACGGTCTCGTAGCCGGCGTCGCTCAGCGCGAAGGAGGCGTGGACGCAGGAGTAGTCGAACTCGATGCCCTGGCCGATGCGGTTGGGCCCGGAGCCCAGGATGATCACCGCCGGCTTGGTCCGCTCGGCGACCTCGCTCTCCTCGTCGTAGGAGGAGTAGAAGTACGGCGTCTTCGCGGCGAACTCGGCGGCGCAGGTGTCGACGGTCTTGTACACGGGGCGAACGCCCAGCGCGTGCCGGACCTCGCGCACGACGTCCTCGCGCAGGCCGCGGATCTCGCCGATCTGGATGTCCGAGAAGCCGTGCCGCTTGGCCTGAGCCAGCAGCGACGGGTCCAGCTTGTCGGCGGCCGCCAGTTCGTCCGCGATCTCCTTGATCAGGAAGAGCTGGTCGACGAACCACGGGTCGATCTTCGTGTACTCGAAGACCTCTTCAGGCGTGGCGCCGGCGCGGATGGCCTGCATGACGGTGTTGATCCGGCCGTCGGTCGGACGGACCGCCTCCCGCAGCAGTTCGCCCTTGTCGCCGGGCTCGCCGACGAACGTGAACTGGCTGCCCTTCTTCTCCAGCGAGCGCAGCGCCTTCTGGAACGCCTCGGTGAAGTTACGGCCGATCGCCATGGCCTCGCCGACCGACTTCATGGTCGTGGTCAGCGTGGAGTCGGCGGAGGGGAACTTCTCGAAGGCGAACCGCGGTGCCTTGACGACCACGTAGTCGAGGGTCGGCTCGAAGGAGGCGGGCGTCTGCTCGGTGATGTCGTTCGGGATCTCGTCCAGCGTGTAGCCGACGGCCAGCTTCGCGGCGATCTTGGCGATCGGGAAACCGGTCGCCTTGGAGGCGAGGGCCGAGGAGCGCGACACGCGCGGGTTCATCTCGATGACGATCACACGGCCGTCGACCGGGTCGACCGCGAACTGGATGTTGCAGCCGCCGGTGTCGACGCCGACCTCGCGGATCACGGCGATGCCGATGTCGCGCAGGATCTGGTACTCGCGGTCGGTCAGAGTCATCGCGGGCGCGACGGTGATCGAGTCGCCGGTGTGCACGCCCATCGGGTCGAAGTTCTCGATGGAGCAGACGACCACGACGTTGTCGTGCTTGTCGCGCATGAGCTCCAGCTCGTACTCCTTCCAGCCGAGGATGGACTCCTCCAGAAGCACCTCGGTGGTCGGCGAGAGGGTCAGGCCCTGCCCGGCGATGCGGCGCAGTTCCTCCTCGTCGTGGGCGAAGCCGGAACCGGCGCCGCCCATGGTGAAGGAGGGCCGGACGACGACCGGGTAGCCGCCGAGCTCCTCGACGCCGGCGAGCACGTCCTCCATCGAGTGACAGATGAACGAGCGGGCGGACTCACCGTGCCCGATCTTCTCCCGGACCGCCTCCACGACCTCCTTGAACTGATCGCGGTCCTCACCCTTGTGGATCGCCTCGACGTTGGCACCGATGAGCTCGACGCCGTACTTGTCCAGGACGCCGTTCTCATGCAGCGAGATCGCCGTGTTGAGGGCCGTCTGTCCGCCCAGAGTGGGCAGCAGCGCGTCCGGCCGCTCCTTGGCGATGATCTTCTCGACGAACTCCGGGGTGATCGGCTCGACGTACGTGGCGTCCGCGATCTCCGGATCGGTCATGATCGTCGCCGGGTTGGAGTTGACGAGGATGACCCGCAGGCCCTCGGACTTCAGGACCCGGCACGCCTGCGTGCCGGAGTAGTCGAACTCGGCGGCCTGGCCGATGACGATCGGGCCGGAGCCGATGACCAGGACGGACTGGATATCGGTGCGCTTAGGCACGCTGGCCCTCCATCAGGACTGTGCTCATCAAAGACGTGAAGCGGTCGAACAGGTAGGCGGCGTCGTGCGGGCCGGCTGCCGCTTCGGGGTGGTACTGGACGCTGAAGGCCGGGCGGTCCAGGAGCTGCAGCCCCTCCACCACGTTGTCGTTGAGGCAGACGTGGGAGACCTCGGCGCGGCCGTAGGGAGTCTCGGAGACCTTGTCGAGCGGGGCGTCGACGGCGAAGCCGTGGTTGTGCGCGGTGACCTCGACCTTGCCGGTCGTACGGTCCTGCACCGGCTGGTTGATGCCGCGGTGGCCGTACTTCAGCTTGTACGTGCCGAAGCCCAGCGCCCGTCCCAGGATCTGGTTGCCGAAGCAGATGCCGAACAGCGGGGTGCCGCGCTCCAGGACGGCCTGCATGACGGAGACCGGGTGGTCGGCGGTGGCCGGGTCGCCCGGCCCGTTGGAGAAGAACACGCCGTCGGGCTGGACGGCGTAGACGTCCTCGACGCTCGCCGTCGCCGGCAGCACGTGCACCTCGATGCCGCGCTCGGCCATCCGGTGCGGGGTCATGCCCTTGATGCCGAGGTCGACGGCGGCGACGGTGAACTTCTTCTCACCGATCGCTGGGACGACGTACGGCTCCTTGGTGGCGACCTCCGCGGAGAGGTTCGCTCCCTTCATCTCGGGGGCCTGGCGCACCTCGGTGAGCATGGTGCCCTCGTCGGGCAGCGCGGCGCCGGAGAAGATGCCGACGCGCATGGCGCCGCGTTCGCGCAGATGCCGGGTCAGGGCGCGGGTGTCGATGCCGGAGATGCCGACGACGCCCTGCTGGGCCAGCTCCTCGTCCAGCGAGCGCCGGGAGCGCCAGTTGGAGGGCACGCGCGCGGGGTCCCGTACGACATAGCCCGAGACCCAGATCCGCTTCGACTCGGGGTCCTCGTCGTTGACGCCGGTGTTGCCGATGTGCGGGGCGGTCATCACGACGACCTGGCGGTGGTACGACGGGTCGGTGAGGGTCTCCTGGTAGCCGGTCATGCCGGTGGAGAACACGGCCTCGCCGAAGGTCACCCCCACGGCCCCGTAGGCACGGCCGCGGAAGATCCGGCCGTCCTCCAGGACGAGTACGGCGGGAGTCTTGGTGGCTCCCCTTGTGGAGGTCGTCATCGTTCGGCGCCTTCCGTGGTGGTTGTTTTGATCATGGAGTTAATGACGTCGACCCACTCGTTGTGCTCGGCCGCGTGGTCGGAGCGGAACCCGGAGTCGATCAGCCGCTCGCCGTGCGCCCAGGTCACCACGAGCAGCCCGCCCTCGGTCAGGACCTTGCCGGCGATGCCCTTGTCGAGCCGGGCCTCGCGCAGCGCGGCGGTGGGGACGAAGAAGTCGGTGGCGCCGGGGCGTACGACGTCCAGTCCCGCGTCCGTCAGCGTGAGCTCGACCCGGCTGCGGGTGCCCAGGCCGTGCGCCACGATGCGGTCCAGCCACTGCCCGGCGGTGGTGGAGCCGTGGTAGCGGCCGCTCATCGTCAGTTTCGCTTCACCCGGCGCTTCCGGCGCGGTGGGCAGCTCCGGGAGGTCGCCCTGGAGCGTGCCGCGCCATTTCCAGCCCTCGCGCATCAGCCAGTAGACGAGCGCGACGAAGAGCGCGAGTCCGACGAGCCAGCCGATGCGGGCGGCCCAGTCGGTCACTTCGGCCGACTTCTCTTCGGCCGCGAGTCCGGTCGCGAGTCCGGCGGCGAGCAGAGTTGCAGGTGTCACGTGAGCTTCCCGTCGACGAGCGTGGCCTTGCCCCGGAGCCACGTGTGCGTGACACGGCCCGGCAGCTCGCGACCCAGGTACGGGGTGTTGCGGCTGCGCGAGGCGAAGACCGCGGGGTCCACTGCACCACGGTATGCCGTGTCGACGAGCATGATGTTGGCGGGCTCACCAGCCGAGACGGGGCGGCCGTGGCCCTTCGCCCGTCCGATCCGCGCGGGCGTGAAGGACATCCGGTCGGCCACGCCGGCCCAGTCGAGCAGCCCGGTGTCCACCATCGTCTCCTGCACCACCGACAGGGCGGTCTCCAGGCCGACCATGCCCATGGCGGCGGCGGCCCACTCGCAGTCCTTGTCCTCGTGCGGGTGGGGGGCGTGGTCGGTGGCGACGATGTCGATCGTGCCGTCGGCGAGCGCCTCGCGCAGCGCGAGCACGTCACGCTCGGTGCGCAGCGGCGGGTTCACCTTGAAGACCGGGTTGTACGTCCGCACCAGCTCGTCGGTGAGGAGGAGGTGGTGCGGGGTGACCTCAGCGGTGACGTCGATGCCGCGGGACTTCGCCCAGCGCACGATCTCGACGGACCCGGCGGTCGACAGGTGGCAGATGTGCACCCGGGAACCCACGTGCTCGGCGAGCAGGACATCCCGGGCGATGATCGATTCTTCGGCCACGGCGGGCCAGCCGCCGAGACCCAGTTCGGCGGAGACCACGCCCTCGTTCATCTGGGCGCCCTCGGTCAGCCGCGGCTCCTGCGCGTGCTGGGCGACGACCCCGCCGAAGGCCTTCACGTACTCCAGAGCCCGGCGCATGATCACCGCGTCGTCGACGCACTTGCCGTCGTCGGAGAAGACGGTGACCCCGGCGGCCGACTCGTGCATGGCGCCCAGCTCGGCCAGCTTCTTGCCCTCCAGGCCGACGGTGACGGCGCCGATGGGCTGCACATCGCAGTAGCCGTGCTCCTGACCGAGCCGGTAGACCTGCTCGACCACACCGGCGGTGTCGGCGACGGGGAAGGTGTTGGCCATGGCGAACACGGCGGTGTAGCCGCCGCTCGCGGCCGCCCGGGTACCGGTCAGGACGGTCTCGGAGTCCTCGCGGCCGGGCTCGCGCAGATGGGTGTGCAGGTCGACGAGCCCCGGCAGGAGTACCTTGCCGTCGGCCTCGACACAGATCACATCCTGCGCGCCTCCGGCACGACCGGCGCCGTCATCCGAAAGCCCCGTACCGACGGCATCGATGACCTCCCCGTCGATCAGCACGTCCTGCGGCTCGCCGCCGAGCACCTTCGCACCACGGATCAGGATCTTGCTCATCTGTCTTACTTCTCCTCGGTACGGGTGTGGGTGACGGCGGGTTCGTTGCCGCCCAGAAGCAGGTAGAGCACGGCCATCCGGGTGGAGACGCCGTTGGCGACCTGCTCGATCGCGGTGCAGCGCTCGGAGTCGGCGACCTCGGCGGTGATCTCCATGCCCCGGACCATCGGGCCCGGGTGCATCACGATGGCGTGCTCGGGCATCCGGGCCATGCGGTCGCCGTCGAGGCCGTAGCGCCGCGCGTACTCGCGCTCGGTCGGGAAGAAGGCGGCGTTCATCCGCTCCCGCTGGACGCGCAGCATCATCACCGCGTCGGACTTGGGCAGTGTGCTGTCGAGGTCGTACGAGATCTCGCAGGGCCAGGTCTCGACGCCGATCGGCAGCAGCGTGGGCGGCGCGACGAGGGTGACCTCGGCGCCGAGGGTGTGCAGCAGGTCGACGTTGGAGCGGGCGACCCGGCCGTGCAGGATGTCGCCGACGATCGTGATGCGCTTGCCGGCCAGGTCCTGCCCGATCCCGGCGTCCCGGCCGACCAGGCGGCGGCGCATGGTGAAGGCGTCCAGTAGGGCCTGCGTCGGGTGCTGGTGGGTGCCGTCGCCGGCGTTGATGACGGCCGCATCGATCCAGCCCGAGTTGGCCAGGCGGTACGGGGCTCCGGAGGCGCCGTGCCGGATGACGACGGCGTCGACACCCATGGCCTCCAGGGTCTGGGCGGTGTCCTTCAGGGACTCGCCCTTGGACACGCTGGATCCCTTGGCGGAGAAGTTGATGACGTCCGCGGACAGCCGCTTCTCGGCGGCCTCGAAGGAGATCCGGGTCCGGGTCGAGTCCTCGAAGAAGAGGTTCACGACGGTGCGACCGCGCAGGGTCGGCAACTTCTTGATCGGCCGGTCGGCGACCCGGGCCATCTCCTCGGCGGTGTCGAGGATCAGGACGGCGTCGTCGCGGGTGAGGTCGGCGGCCGAGATGAGATGACGCTGCATCTGTCAGGCTCCGTAAGGCAGTTCAGGTTGGGGGTCCGGGGGTCTGGGGCCCGCGGCGGCAGCCGCTTGTGTCACAGCCCCAGAAGGCACAGCCGGGCAGGCGGGGGCGCATGAGCAGGCCGTACGACAGTGACGTACGCCCGCGTGCTAGTGCTGCGCGCCCGGCGCGGTCTGCTTCGCGCCGAGCAGCACGGTGTCGCGACCGTCCTCCTCGGCGAGCTGGACCTTGACCGTCTCCCGCAGCGACGTGGGGAGGTTCTTGCCGACGTAGTCGGCGCGGATGGGCAGTTCGCGGTGGCCGCGGTCGACGAGGACCGCGAGCTGGACCGCGCGGGGACGCCCGATGTCGTTCAGGGCGTCGAGGGCGGCACGGATGGTGCGGCCGGAGAAGAGGACGTCGTCGACGAGGACGACGAGGCGGCCGTCGATGCCGTCACCGGGGATGTCCGTGCGGGCCAGCGCACGCGGCGGCTGCATGCGCAGGTCGTCGCGGTACATGGTGATGTCGAGCGAGCCGACCGGAATCGTGCGTTCGGTGATCTGCTCCAGTTTGGCGGCGAGCCGCTGGGCGAGGAAGACGCCGCGGGTCGGGATGCCGAGGAGCACCACGTCGTCGGCGCCCTTGGCGCGTTCGACGATCTCGTGGGCGATGCGGGTCAGGACCCGTGCGATGTCGGGGCCTTCGAGCACGGGCCGCGCGTCGGCCGCTCGTGCGTCCTGCCGCTTGTCCTGCTGCTTGTCCTGCTTGTCCATACGAAACGGACCTCCTTCTCCGCCTCACGGGACGGACCTTAAAGGACGTCGGATTTGCGCCAGCCACGGTAGCAGACCCGCACGACGCTCCAGATCACCCCCTCGGCCCAATCGGTGCCCGATACCACGGAGGAGTCGGTGCGGACCATTCGGCTTGACGCGGCAGAGTAACGCTGCGTAACCTCACAGTGAGTTACCAGCCGCGCGGCATGGAAACAACGCCAGTCGCGTCGACACAGTGTCCGGGGAGCCATATGTCCAGCGAATACGCCAAACAGCTCGGGGCCAAGCTCCGGGCCATCCGCACCCAGCAGGGCCTTTCCCTCCACGGTGTCGAGGAAAAGTCCCAGGGGCGCTGGAAGGCCGTCGTGGTCGGTTCGTACGAGCGCGGTGACCGTGCCGTGACCGTGCAGCGCCTCGCCGAGCTGGCGGATTTCTACGGCGTTCCGGTGCAGGAGCTGCTGCCGGGCACCACGCCGGGCGGCGCCGCCGAGCCGCCGCCGAAGCTGGTCCTGGACCTGGAGCGGCTGGCCCACGTCCCGGCCGAGAAGGCGGGTCCCCTCCAGCGGTATGCGGCCACGATCCAGTCCCAGCGCGGTGACTACAACGGCAAGGTGCTCTCGATCCGCCAGGACGACCTGCGCACACTCGCCGTCATCTACGACCAGTCGCCGTCGGTCCTCACCGAGCAGCTGATCAGCTGGGGCGTGCTGGACGCGGACGCGCGCCGTGCGGTGGCGTCCCACGAAGAGGGCTGAGCCCCTCTCCTCACCCGTCCTCACCTCAGCAGAAACGTGCCGCCGGGGTGGCCGGAACTTCACGGTTCCGGCCACCCCGGCGGCTTTCTGCGGCCTTCAGGGGCCCAGGAGGTACGGGAACGCCTAAGGGCCCGCGGCGGTCTCGCTGCGGGCCCTTAGGCGTTCTCGGGCCCGCGGCGGTCTCGCTGCGGGCCCTTAGGCGTTCTCGCCTCTTGCGCCTCTCTACGCCTCGTCCCGGCGCAGTGAGGGCTTCAGGTCTTTGAGCCGGCCGAGCAGACCGTTGACGAACGAGGGCGACTCGTCCGTGGAGAACTCCTTCGCCAGCTGCACCATCTCGTCGAGCACGACGGCGTCCGGCGTCTCGTCCGCCCAGATCAGCTCGTAGGCGCCGAGGCGCAGGATGTTGCGGTCGACGACCGGCATCCGGTCGAGCGTCCAGCCGACCGAGTACTGCGCGAGCAGCTCGTCGATGCGCTTCGCGTACGCGGCGTAGCCCTCGACCAGCTGCATCGTGTACTCGCTCACCGGCGGCTGCCGGGTGTCGGTCCGGGAGAGCCGGATCCAGTCCGCAAGGACTGTCAGGACGTCGGCGCCGCGCTGGTCGCCCTCGAAGAGGATCTGGAAGGCGCGCTTGCGGGCCGTGTTGCGGGCAGCCACGGTTAGCTGTTCACCCGGCCGAGGTAGTCGCTCGTACGGGTGTCGACCTTGATCTTCTCGCCGGTGGTGATGAAGAGCGGGACCTGGATCTGGTGGCCGGTCTCCAGGGTGGCGGGCTTGGTGCCGCCGGTGGAGCGGTCGCCCTGGACGCCCGGCTCGGTCTCCTGGACGGTCAGCTCGACGGCGGCCGGCAGCTCGACGAAGAGCACCTCGCCCTCGTGCTGCGCGACCGTGGCCGTGAAGCCCTCGACGAGGAAGTTGGCGGCGTCGCCGACGGCCTTCCGGTCGACCATGAGCTGGTCGTAAGTCTCCATGTCCATGAAGACGAAGTACTCGCCGTCCATGTAGGAGAACTGCATGTCGCGCTTGTCGACGGTGGCCGTTTCGACCTTGACGCCGGCGTTGAAGGTCTTGTCGACGACCTTGCCGGAGAGCACGTTCTTGAGCTTGGTGCGCACGAATGCCGGGCCCTTGCCGGGCTTGACGTGCTGGAACTCGACAACGGACCAGAGCTGGCCGCCGTCGAGCTTGAGCACCATGCCGTTCTTGAGGTCGTTCGTGGAAGCCACGGTTGCGGAATCTCCTGGACTGACGTGGACGACCCCGGGGCAGGCGCACAGCTCGAAGCTAGAGCGCGAGCAGCTCCTTGGTCGTGATGGTGAGTAGCTCGGGTCCGCCGTCCGCCTCGGGGCGGACGACGAGCGTGTCATCGATCCGGACGCCGCCCCGGCCCGGGAGGTGGACCCCCGGTTCGACGGTGACCGGCACGCAAGCGTCCAGTTTACCCATGGCCGCGGGAGCCAACTGCGGGTCCTCGTCGATTTCGAGTCCCACCCCGTGCCCCGTCAGGGCCGGAAGCCGTTCCGCGTACCCCGCGGAGTCCAGCACCTGGCGTGCGGCACGGTCCACGTCGCGGTAGGCGGCGCCGGGTGCCAGGCTCTCCCGGCCGGCGCGCTGAGCGGCGAAGACGAGGTCGTACAGCTCGATCTGCCAGTCCGCGGGGGACGTACCGATGACGAAGGTACGGCCGATCTCGCACCGGTAGCCGCGGTAGGTCGCGCCGAGGCAGACGGAGAGGAAATCGCCCTCCTCGACCCGGCGGTCGGTGGGCCGGTGCCCGCGTCGGCCCGCGTTCGGGCCGGTGGCGACGGAGGTCGCGAAGGCGGGGCCGTCGGCGCCGTGGTCGACGAGGCGGCGCTCCAGTTCGAGGGCGAGGTGGCGTTCGGTGCGGCCGACGAGGATGGATTCGAGCAGTTCGCCCAGCGCCTGGTCGGCGATCTCGGCGCCGATCCTGAGGCAGGAGATCTCCTCCTCGTCCTTCACCACCCTCAGCTGCTCGACCGCGCCGCCCAGGTCGGCCAGGCGCAGTCGGGGCACGACGGACCGGATGGCCCGGTGCCGGGCGACCGTGAGGTGGTGCTCCTCGATCGCGAGGGAGTCGCCGCCCTGCGCTGCCGCGAGGTCGGCCGCGGCGACGGCGGGGTCACCGCCGGGGCCGGGCAGGCTCTGCACGCGCAGTGCCTCGTCGGGTCGGCCCTCCGCGGGGTCGTCCGGCGGACCGGTGCACAGCAGCAGGTCCTCGGTACTGCCGAGCAGCAGGACGGCGCCATGCGGGGCGGCGCCCGCGAGGTAGCGGACGTTGGCGGGACGGGAGACGAGCGCGGCCGCGCTGCCGCTGGCTTTGCAGCGTTCCCGTAGGCGGGTTCGGCGAGCTGCGTACACCTCTGACATGAGCCGAGCGTATGAGCTCCGCGGGGTTGGCGCCGGTTGGGAGGGCCGAGTGGGCGGGCGCCGTTCGGGGGACGGGGGTGGGGCCTTGGGTTGTGTGCCGACTGCGGGCCGCGGGGGCTGGTCGCGCCCACGCGGCGGAGCCGCACATTGATACAGCCCCGCGCCCGTTACAGGTTGGCTCAGCCGCCTGCGTCTACCAGTTCGGCGGGCTTGCGATCGACCTTGCCAGTACATCGTCCAGGACCTGGGCCGTCTGCGGTACGTCCAGCTGGGAGTTGTCGATGATCGGAAGGCCGGAGCCGTACCAGCCGGCCATGCGGCCGTGGATGCGGGCGACCTCCTCGTCGGTGAGGCGGCGATTGCCCGTACGTTCGGCGTTGCGCTCCAGGACGATCTCCAGGCCGGGCAGGAGGACGACCGGCAGGAGGCCGGGGCCGACGTGGCGCTTCCAGCCGCCGAGGCCGACGACGGGGCGGTCGGGGAAGACGGCGTCGTCGAGGATGCACGAGATGCCGTTGGCCAGGAAGTTGCGTGCGGCGAAGCCGCAGGTGCGGCGGGCGAGGCGGTACTGCGCCTCGGAATGGTCGTTCCATCCGGACTGCGGGTCGGCGAAGCCCGAGCGGACCCATTCACGTACGTCGTCCAGGCTGATGTGCGCGGTGGGGACCCGGCGATGATCCGCCCAGTACTTGGCGACGCTGGTCTTGCCGGCGCCCGCGGGGCCGATGAGCAGGACCGCGAGGGTGGTGGCCGCCGGGTCGGGAGCGGTCGTGGCGGGCGGCGAGCTGGGCATGGCGACGGGGCCGCCGGGCGGCAGCGGAACATGGCCCGTGGTGTCCGGCGCCGACGGCATGGGGGCATGCTGCGGCGTGGGCGGCATGGGGGCCGAGGGCGCTCCGGTGAAGCCCGGGGCGGGCGACGGCGGAGGGGGCGGCACGGGAGCGGGACCCTGGTGTGCGCCCGGGGGGTGCGGACCCGGGTGGTGTGCGGCCGGCGACCAGCCGGTGGCCGGTCCGTGCCCCGGCTGATGGGGCGGCGGCAGCGGAGAACCCACTGCGTGCTGCATCCGGTGCCACTCCGTCTCGTTCTTTTGGGCTCGGTTCGCCTCCGGGGCGCTGACAGCGGGGCGGACCCGCTTGCTACCGAACGGTACCGCCCCTGGTCGTCGTTTGGTGCAACGGCCGGGGGCGGTCCGAAGTGCCCTGTGGCACAAGGCGAATCAAGCGCAGGGCGAATCAAGCGCAAGGCGAATCGGGCGCAAAGTGCGTCTGAGGCCTTACTCGCCCACTTCGCCGTACGCGGCGAGGAGCACGGCCGGGTCGGGTCCCTCCAGGACGGTGGGCTTGGCCAGGCCGTCCAGGACGATGAAGCGCAGCAGGTCGCCGCGGGACTTCTTGTCGACCTTCATGGTCTCCAGCAGCTTGGGCCACTGGTCGTAGCGGTAGTGCAGCGGCAGGCCCACCGACTCCAGGACCGTACGGTGGCGGTCGGCGGTGGCGTCGTCCAACCGGCCTGCCAGGCGGCCGAGTTCGGCGGCGAAGTGCATGCCCACGGAGACCGCCGCGCCGTGGCGCCACTTGTAGCGCTCGTTCTTCTCAATGGCGTGGGCGAGGGTGTGGCCGTAGTTGAGGATCTCCCTGAGGCCCGACTCCTTCAGGTCGGACGAGACGACCTCGGCCTTGACCTTGATGGAGCGCTCGATGAGCTCGGCGGTGTGCGGGCCGGCCGGCGTGCGGGCGGCCTCGGGGTCGGCCTCGATGAGTTCCAGGATCCTGGGGTCGGCGATGAAGCCGGCCTTGATGATCTCGGCGAGCCCGGAGACGTAGTCGTTGACCGGGAGGGAGTCCAGCGCGGCCAGGTCGCACAGCACGCCGGCCGGCGGGTGGAAGGCGCCGACGAGGTTCTTGCCCTCGGCGGTGTTGATGCCGGTCTTGCCGCCGACGGCCGCGTCCACCATGGCGAGCACGGTGGTGGGGACGGCGATCCAGCGCACTCCGCGCAGCCAGGTCGCGGCGACGAACCCGGCGAGGTCGGTGGTCGCGCCGCCACCGACGCCGACGATGACGTCGGTGCGGGTGAACCCGGACTGGCCGAGCGCCTTCCAGCAGTAGGCGGCGACCTCGGCGGTCTTGGCCTCCTCCGCGTTCGGCACCTGGATGGCGACGACCTCGAAGCCCTGCTCGGCCAGGTCGGCGCGGAGCGCGTCGCCGGTCTCCGCCAGCGCCTCGGGGTGGATCACGGCGACCCGCTTGGCCTTCTCACCGATCAGCCCACCGAGCTCGCCCAGAAGCCGGCGGCCCACCAGGACCTCGTACGGCTCGCTGCCCGCGGTTCCGCCGACCTGGATCCGCGTCACTGCCTCGCTCATGCTTCTTTCAACTCCAGTGCGTCCAGGGCGACTTGGGTCACTTCTTCGGGTGTACGGCCATCGGTGGCCACGACAGCCGTGGCGACCTCCTCGTAGAGGTGCCGCCGGGCCTCCATCAGCTCGCGCCACTGCTTGCGCGGGTTGACCGCAAGCAGCGGCCGGGCGACGTTCAGGCCGGTGCGTTTGACCGCCTCGTCGACCTCCATCGACAGGTAGACGACCCGCTGCCCGGCCAGCAGCGCACGCGTGTCCGCATCCAGGATGGCGCCGCCGCCCAGCGCGAGGACGCCATCGTGCTCGGCCAGCGCCGTGTGCACCGCCCGCTTCTCGATCGCCCTGAAGGCCGGCTCGCCCTCATCGACGAAGATCTCCGCGATGCTGCGGCCCTGCTCGGCGACGATGTCCTCGTCGGTGTCCCGGTAGCCGACCCCGAGCCGCTCGGCGAGCAGCCGCCCGACGGTGGACTTGCCCACCCCCATCGGACCCACCAGCACCACCGCGGGCACCGCACTCACCGGATCGCCAGGTTCTCGAGGTACGACCGCACATTACGGCGGGTCTCGGGCACCGAGTCGCCGCCGAACTTCTCCGCCACCGCGTCCGCCAGCACCAGCGCCACCATCGCCTCCGCCACGATCCCGGCCGCCGGCACCGCGCACACGTCCGACCGCTGGTGGTGGGCCTGCGTGGCCTCACCGGTGACCACGTCCACGGTCTTCAAGGCCCGCGGCACGGTCGCGATCGGCTTCATCGCCGCCCGCACCCGCAGCAGCTCACCGGTGGTCAGACCGCCCTCGGTGCCGCCGGAGCGGCCTGTGGCCCGCCCGATGCCCTCATCCGTGCTGACGATCTCGTCGTGCGCCTTCGAGCCCGGCACCCGCGCCAGCTCGAAGCCGTCGCCGACCTCGACACCCTTGATCGCCTGGATGCCCATCAGCGCGGCCGCCAGCCGGGCGTCCAGCCGCCGGTCCCAGTGCACATGCGAGCCCAGGCCCACCGGCACGCCGTACGACAGCACCTCCACCACACCGCCGAGGGTGTCACCGTCCTTGTGCGCCTGGTCGATCTCCGCGACCATCGCCTTCGACGCGTCCGCGTCCAGGCAGCGCACCGGGTCCGCGTCCAGCCGCTCCACATCCGCCGGGGTCGGGTAGACACCGTAGGGCGCCTTCGCACCCGCCAGCTCCACCACGTGCGAGACGATCTCGATGCCCGCCGTCTCCTTCAGGTACGACCGGGCCACCGCGCCCAGCGCCACCCGGGCCGCCGTCTCCCGCGCTGAGGCGCGCTCCAGGATCGGGCGGGCCTCGTCGAAGCCGTACTTCTGCATGCCCGCCAGGTCGGCGTGCCCGGGACGCGGACGGGTCAGCGGGGCATTGCGGGCCAGGCCCGCCAGGATCTCGGGGTCGACCGGGTCGGCCGCCATGACCTGCTCCCACTTCGGCCACTCGGTGTTGCCCACCATCACCGCGACCGGCGAGCCGAGGGTCAGGCCGTGCCGCACGCCCCCGAGGAAGGTGACCTCGTCGCGCTCGAACTTCATGCGCGCACCGCGTCCATAGCCGAGCCGGCGCCGGGCCAGGTGGTCCGCCACCATCTCCGTGGTGATCGGCACGCCGGCGGGAAGGCCCTCCAGCGTCGCCACGAGTGCGGGACCGTGGGACTCCCCCGCGGTCAGCCAGCGCAACCTGCTCAACGGTGCTCCTCCATGCTCGCGCCCCGGTACTGCCCTGCGTACGCGCGTCCTCGCGTACGGCGACGGCGCGACCGAGTGCGCGGCCCCGGTCCGCCACCTCCGATCCTCCCACGTCCGGTGCCGTACCCGGCCGCGGGTCCATCAGGCGGACGCGGCAATGGCGAGTTCCGCCGGGTCACCCCATCCGCGCCGCCGCGCTCTTGATCGCCTCGCGGATGCGGAAGTACGTACCGCAGCGGCAGACGTTGGCGATCTCGTCGATGTCGGCGTCGGTGGGGTCGCCGGTGCGCTTGAGGAGGGCGACGGCGGCCATGATCTGCCCGGGCTGGCAGTAGCCGCACTGGGCGACGTCCTGTTCCAGCCAGGCCTCCTGGACGGGGTGCAGCCGGTCGCCGTCGGCGAGCCCCTCGATGG
The DNA here is from genome assembly GCF_002291145.1 of Streptomyces sp. SA15. Taxonomy (GTDB): domain Bacteria; phylum Actinomycetota; class Actinomycetes; order Streptomycetales; family Streptomycetaceae; genus Streptomyces. The sequence goes on along the minus strand of NZ_NTGE01000169.1, from coordinate 65,632 downwards.
TGGTGACCTCGTGGCCCGCGGCCTCGGCGACCGGGACCACACAGGGGCGGATCGCTTCGCCGTCGAGGTGGCTGGTGCAGGCCTTGCAGACGTCGATGCCGCAGCCGTACTTCGGGCCGCGGACGCCGAGCAGGTCCCGCAGGGCCCACAGCAGGGGCAGGTCGTCGGGGGCGTCGACGGTGACGGTCTTCCCGTTGACGGTGAAGGTGTGGGAGGGCACGTACGGGCTCCTTGCGGGATGCTCAGCGAGGGAAGGGCGTGAAGTCCACGTCGAAGGTGACGGGAAAGCTGCGCGGCCTGGTGCCCGTGGCCCGGGCGTAGGCGTTGGCGACGGCACCGACAGCCGCCGGGACGCCGAGTTCACCCGCGCCGCCGGGTTCGTCGCCGCCCTCGATGACGAAGACCTTCACGTCCTTCGGGGAGTCCTTCTGACGGGCGTAGTGGAACTGCGAGTAGCTGCCCTCCAGCGGGAGCCCCTTGTCGATGTGGAGCCCCGCACGCAGGGTGGTGGAGATCGCGTCCGTCAGGCCGCCGAGCAACTGCGCCTCCAGGCCGCGCGGGTTGATCACCCGGCCCACGTCGGCCGCGACGACCGCCCTCGTCACGCGGGGCTTCTTCGGATCGGTGGCGTCGATCTCCACCAGGCAGGCCGTGCAGGACTTGTACTCCTCGTGGAAGCCGACACCCTGGGCCCAGCCGTCCGGCAGGCTCCGCCCCCACTCACCCTCCTCCGCGACCTTGTCGAGAACGGCCCGCTGCCGGGCGGTCTTGAGGAACGCGCGCCGGAAGGCGACGGGGTCCTTGCCGAACTTCGCCGCCAGTTCGTCGACGATGATCTCCTCGGCGCCGCGTGTGTTGGCCGAGTACACCGAACGCCACGATCCGGTGTGCATCTTGAGCGGCACCTCGGTGAGCGTCTGCGTGGTGACGCCGAAGTTGTAGGGGGACTTCACCGTGGTCAAGAACAGGGTCTGGGCGAAGGTCGCGTTGCCGAGGCCGGTGGGCAGATGGGCCGCGGCGGCGGTGACCGCGTCGCCGAGGCCGTGCCGGAAGTCGGTCTCCACGGCCGCCACCTGGTGCTGGAAGGTGAGTACCTGACCGGCGGCGTAGGTGGCACGGACCCGGTGGTGGGTGGCGGGCCGCATCCGGCCGTGCCGCATGTCGTCGATCCGCGACCACATCAGGCGGACGGGGCGGCCGGTCTTCTTGGACACGACGGCGGCCTCCAGGGCCGCGTCGTAGAACAGCCGCCGCCCGAAGGAACCGCCCGACTGCATCACGTGCATGGTGACTTTGGAAACCGGCAGCCCGACAGCCTTGGCGACGGCCGCCTGCGCGATGATCGGCGACTTGAGCCCCGACCAGATCTCCGCGCGGTCGGCGCGCACGTCCGCGACGGCGGAGTTGGTCTCCATCGGGGCGTGACTGGCGAACGCGAAGTCGAACTCGGCCTCCACCTTCTTCACCAGAGCCCCGAGGACATCCAGCGACGGGGTCGCCGCCTTCAGCTTCGCCCGGATGTCGTCGTCGGACAGCTCGTCCACGGTCCCCGGCCCCCAGGTGACGTCCAGGGCGTTCTTGGCGTCCAGGGCCTGCCCGAACGTCTCGGCGACCACAGCCACGCCGGTGTCGATGGTGACCACGTCCAGCACGCCCGGCATGGCACGTACGGCCGCCTCGTTGTTCACCGACTTCACGGCGCCGTTGACGGTCGGCGGGCGCCGCACCATGCACGGTTCGGCGCCGGGGACGTCGAGGTCGAGCGTGTACTGGTGCTTGCCGGTGACCAGGGCGCGGGCGTCGACGCGCGAGGTGGGGGTGCCGACGAGGGTGTGGTCCGACTCCTTCTTGGGCGTGACGGTCAGGGCGCCCAGGCTGAGGGAGGCGGCGGCAGCCGACAGCGAGCCGTACGAGGCGGTACGGCCGTCGGGCGCGACCACGACACCCTGACGTACCGTCAAGTCGCTTGCGCCGAGGTCCCATTGCCGGGCAGCCGCGCCGACCATCCGGGCGCGTGCCCCGGCCGCGGTGTGCCGTACCGGGTCGTACAGGGACCGGACGGAGTTGGAGCTGCCGGTCAGCTGGTTGAACAGCAGCTCGGGCCGGGCGTCCTCCAGCTGGACGCGGACGCGGTCGAGTGGGGTGTCCAGTTCCTCCGCGACCAGCATGGCCACCGCGGTGGTGAGCCCCTGGCCGACCTCCTCCCGGGGCAGCCGGAAGTGGGCGACGCCCTCCTCGTCGACGCTGAGCACCAGCATGGACGCGGTGGGCTTCCCGGCCAGGATCAGCAGATCACCGAGGTCGACCAGATCGGCCGGGGCCGGCGGGGTGGGTACCGCCCCCTCGGCGTCGCCGGGGGCGAAGGTGTCCAGACCGATCTTGGTCGCGACAGCGAGCGTGGGCGCGGCCACCAGATAGGTGAGAAACCTGCGCCGGCTGTGACGTGGCATGGCAGCTCCGTTCGGCGACCCGCCGACGTTGCCGGGTCGCCCGGAGATCCTGACCAGAAGTTACCGATCGGTAAAGGGGATTCACAGAATTACCACGCGCCGCCGCGAAAACCGGGCGGCTACTAGCGAGCCGCGAGCTCGTGTTCGCCGGCCTTCCGCATGGCGTCCAGAGGCGCCGGCGCGCGCCCCGTCATCTGCTCGACCTGGAGCACCGCCTGGTGGATCAGCAGGTCGAGTCCGCTGACGACGGCCCCGCCGTACGCGGACCACCGGGCGGCGAGTTCGGTCGGCCACGGGTCGTAGAGCACGTCGAAGAGCGTGGCGGGCTGCTCCGGTACGGCCGAGGACAGGGCGTCGGTCGTACCTGCCGGGGTGGTGGCGACGACGAGCGGTGCGCGCAGCGCCTGAGCGGCGTCGGCCCAGTCCGCCGTACGGACCTCGACGTCGAGCCGCTCGCCCCACTGCCGCATCTCGGCGGCGCGGGCCTCGCTGCGGACGTAGGCGACGACCTCGCCGGTGCAGATCCGGGCCAGCGCGGCCAGCGCGGAGGAGGCGGTGGCGCCCGCGCCGAGGATCGCGGCCGAGTCGACCTGCTCGATCCCCCGCTCCCGCAGGGCGGCGACCATGCCGGGGATGTCGGTGTTGTCGCCGACCCGGCGGCCGTCCTCGGTGAACACGACCGTGTTGACCGCCTCGACCGAGGCCGCCGTGTCGGTGATCTCGTCGAGGAGCGGGATAACGGCCCGCTTCAGCGGCATGGTCAGCGACAGCCCGGCCCACTCCGGCCCGAGTTCCGCCATGAACCCGGGCAGGGCGGCCTCGTCGACCTCGAACCGGTCGTACGACCAGTCCGTGAGCCCCAGTTCCTGGTAGGCGGCGCGGTGCAGCGCCGGGGAGAGGGAGTGGGCGATGGGCTTGCCGAGAACTGCTGCCCGGCGAGCGTCAGCTGCCCGAGCTCTCATTGAACTTGTCCTTGAGCCTCTGGAATTCGGCATGCGTCTTGGCGAATTCGGTCTTACTGACACCGTCGACAGCCACGAAGTAGTACCAGCCGTCCTTGGTCGGATCGAGCGTCGCCTTCATGGCGACGTCACCCGGGTTTCCGATCGGACCGGGCGGCAGACCCTTCTGTGTGTACGTGTTGTACGGGTCCTTGTTGTTGTTGATCTCCGACTCGCTGATGTCGATGTTGCTCTCGTTCTTCAGGTAATTGAAGGTCGAGTCGAACTGCAGGAGCCCGTAGGTCTCGGGGTTCGCGAGATCGAGGCGGTTGTAGACCACCTCCGCCATCTTGCGGTAGTCCTCGATGGTCTTGCCCTCGGCCTGGACGAGGCTCGCGACCGTGACGACCTGCAGCGGGCTCTTCAGCTTGAGCGCCTTGGCCTTGGCCTCCACGCCGAACTGGTCGTACTTCCGCGCGGCCTGGGCCACCATCTCCTTCAGGACCGTCTCGGGCTTCATACCCTTGGCGGCGGGATAGGTGCCTGGGTAGAGGAAGCCCTCCAGCGGGTCCTTGATCTCCTTGTTGTCGTCCGCCCAGCTCGGCAAGCCGAGGCTGTCGTACTGCTTCTCGGCGACCTTCTTGGTGGTGCCGGACGACAATTCGAGCTGCTCGTCGATCGCCTGGTAGACGCTGATGTTGCGCTCGCCCGGCTTGACCAGCACATTGTTCTGGCTCTTGGGGTCGAGCATCATCGCGACGGCACTCTCGGCGGACATCTGCTTCTTCAGCAGATAGGCGCCGGCCTGGATCTTGTTCCCTTCGGGATTCTGCGACTGCGCGGACACGAAGGCGTCGACGCTCTTGACGACGCCAGCCGCCTTCAGCGCCCGGCCGATCGCGGCACCGGTCGCGCCCTTGGGGATCTCGACGGTCACGATCTGGCTCGTGCCTTCGCCGGCGAAGTCCGGAGCCGGGGCGAAACGATCCTGGTAGTACTGGTAGCCGAAATATCCGACTCCACCCACTCCGCCACCGAGCACCAGCAGGACCACCAGACAGGCGCATCCGCTGCGGCGCTTCTTCTCCTTGCCGCCACGGCCCCGCCGGTCGCCGCGCCCGCCACCGTCTCCCGCCTCGTCGTCGCTGTCGTCGTCATCGCCGCCGCCCGCGAAGAAGGCGTGTTCGCCCTGGTCAGGGCCCGGGTCCCAGTCGGTCCGCGGCTCCGGTTCGGCGCGCCGCCGACTGGGCGGTTCCGGCGGCGGATACGCGTCCGGGGTGCCGTAGTGGTCAGGCTGCTGCCCGCCGTACGCCATGCCCTGCTGCCCGTACGGGTCCGAGGCGGCGTACTGGACATGCGAGTGCGTGCCGGTGGCCCAGTCGCCATTGTCGTACTGCTGCTGCGGCTGGGCCCCGTACTGCTGCTGGTCGTACTGCTGGTTGTACTGCTGCTGGTTGTACTGCTGCTGGTTGTACTGCTGCTCGCCGTACTGCTGCTGGTGCTGCTGCTGGTAGTGCTGCTGCGCCTGACCGTATGCGGCCTGCCGGCCGTTGCCCCAGTCGCCGTACTGCGGCTGCTGCGGCTGCTCCGGATAGTGCTGCGGCTGGCCGCCGTAGGGGGACTGCTGACCCTCCTGGGCCTGCTGTCCGCCCCATCCGCCGTCCCCGTACAACGGGTCCTCCGGATGCCACGGTTCGGAGCCTTCGCCCCGGCCATACTCAGTCATCGATCCCCTAGAGCCGCGAAGCGGCGGTCGCCATTCGTTTACGGCTCGGCTCCCGTTCCGCCTCTTTCTGTACGACGGCTGTTCGAACACCGCCGCATCGCGCGGAACGTTACCGTATCGCGATCAGATGACCACTTCGACGCGTTCGCCGGGTGCTTTACCTGACACCCGTTCGGATTCCAGGGCCTGCTGCAAGATGATCACGGCCGCTGCCTGGTCGATGACCGATCTGCCCTTCTTGGACTTCACCCCTGAGGCGCGCAGTCCCTGACTGGCCGTCACGGTCGTCATCCGCTCGTCGACGAGCCGGACCGGGACAGGCGCGATGCCCTTCGCGAGCTCCTGGGCGAAGCCACGAACTTTTACCGCGGCCGGGCCCTCGCCGCCCTTGAGGGAGCGAGGGAGACCGACGACGACCTCGATCGGCTCGTACTCCTCGACCAGTTGCCCGAGTCGGCGGTGAGCCGCGGGGACGTCCCGGCCGGGGACCGTCTCCACCGGGGTGGCGAGGATCCCGTCGGGGTCGCAGGAGGCGACCCCGATGCGGGCGTCCCCGACATCGATCGCGAGCCGACGGCCGCGGCGCATGCCGCCGCCGTCTCCGCTCGCCTGTCCGGCTGCGCTCACTTGGCCGTTTCCGCCACGAGCCGCTCGACGGCGTCGACGGCCTCGCCGATGGCGGCCGGGTTCTGGCCGCCGCCCTGGGCGACGTCCGGCTTGCCGCCACCGCCGCCGCCGAGGGTCTTGGCGGCCGTACGGACCAGGTCGCCGGCCTTGAGGCCGCGCTCGCGGGCGGCCTCGTTGGTGGCGATGACCGTCAGCGGCTTACCGCCCACCGTGCTGAACAGGGCGACCACGGCGGCTCGTCCGCCCTGGATGCGGCCGCGCACGTCGAGGACCAGCTTGCGCAGGTCGTCGGCGGTCGTGCCGTCCGGGACCTGACCGGTGACCAGGGCGACGCCTCGTACGTCCTTGGCGGACTCGGCGAGGCCGGCCGCGGCCTGGAGGACCTTCTCGGCGCGGAACTTCTCGATCTCCTTCTCGGCGTCCTTCAGCTTGCCGAGCATGGCCGAAACCTTCTCCGGGAGCTCCTCCGGGCGGCCCTTGATCAGCTCCTGGAGCTGGGCGACGACCGTGTGCTCCCGGGCGAGGAAGTTGTAAGCGTCCACACCGACGAGGGCCTCGATACGGCGGACACCCGAGCCGATCGACGACTCGCCGAGCAGCTTCACCAGGCCCAGCTGGGCGGTGTTGTGCACGTGCGTGCCGCCGCACAGCTCCTTGGAGAAGTCGCCGATCGTCACTACCCGCACGCGGTCGCCGTACTTCTCGCCGAACTCGGCGATGGCGCCCTGCTTCTTGGCCTCGTCGATGCCCATGACGTCGGCACGGACGTCGAGGTCGCGGGCGAGCACCTCGTTGATCTTCTGCTCGACGTCGGTCATCACGGCCGTGGGGACGGCGGAGGGCGAGCCGAAGTCGAAGCGGAAGCGGCCGGGCTGGTTCTCGGAGCCGGCCTGGGCGGCCGTCGGGCCGAGGGCGTCGCGCAGGGCCTGGTGCGTGAGGTGGGTGGCCGAGTGGGCGCGGGCGATGGCCTTGCGGCGGCGGTCGTCGATCGAGGCGTGGGCCGTGGCACCGACCGTCACCTCGCCGACCTGGACGACGCCCTTGTGGACGTACACGCCCGGGACCGGCTTCTGGCAGTCGCGGACCTCGATGACGGCACCGGAGTCGACCTTGATACGGCCGGTGTCGCCGATCTGACCGCCGCCCTCGGCGTAGAACGGGGTGCGGTCGAGGACGATCTCGACCTCGTCGCCCTCGGTGGCGGCCGGCGACGAGACGCCGTCGACGAGGATGCCGACGATCGTGGACTCGCCCTCGGTGTCGGTGTAGCCGATGAAGTCGGTCTCGCCGGCCTTGTCGGCGATCTCGCGGTAGGCGCCGACGCCGGCGTGGCCGGTCTTCTTGGACTGGGCGTCGGCCTTGGCGCGCTCCCGCTGCTCCTTCATCAGGCGGCGGAAGCCGTCCTCGTCCACGGAGAGCCCCTGCTCGGCGGCCATCTCCAGGGTGAGGTCGATCGGGAAGCCCCAGGTGTCGTGGAGCAGGAAGGCCTTGTCGCCGGGCAGGACGGCGGAGCCGGTGGCCTTGGTCTCGGTGACGGCCGTGTCGAGGATGTTGGTGCCGGCCTTCAGCGTCTTGAGGAAGGCGTTCTCCTCGGCGACGGCGACCTTCTCGATGCGCTCGCGGTCCGTGACCAGCTCCGGGTACTGCTGGCCCATCATCTCGATGACCGTGTCGATAAGGTCCTTGACGACCGGGCCGGTGGCGCCGAGCAGCCGCATGTTGCGGATGGCGCGGCGCATGATGCGGCGCAGAACGTAGCCGCGGCCCTCGTTGCCAGGGGTCACGCCGTCGCCGATGAGCATCACGGACGTGCGCATGTGGTCGGTGACCACGCGCAGCGAGACGTCCGAGTCGTGGGCGTCGCCGTAGGCCACGCCGGTCAGCTCGGTGGCCTTCTTGATGACGGCCATGGAGGTGTCGATCTCGTACATGTTCTGCACGCCCTGCAGAATCATGGCGAGCCGCTCCATGCCGAGGCCCGTGTCGATGTTCTTGCTCGGCAGGTCGCCGAGGATCTCGAAGTTGTCCTTGCCGATGCCCTCGCCGCGCTCGTACTGCATGAAGACGAGGTTCCAGATCTCCACGTACCGCTCGTCGTTGACGGCGGGGCCGCCCTCGACGCCGAACTCGGGGCCGCGGTCGTAGTTGATCTCGGAACAGGGGCCGCACGGGCCGGGGACGCCCATGGACCAGTAGTTGTCCTTCATGCCGAGGCGCTGGATGCGCTCCTTGGGTACGCCGACGATCTCGTGCCAGATGCGCTCGGCCTCGTCGTCGTCCTTGTAGACGGTGATCCACAGGCGCTCGGGATCGAGGCCGTAACCGCCCTTGTCCTGGGGCGTGGTGAGCAGCTCCCAGGCGTACTTGATGGCGCCTTCCTTGAAGTAGTCGCCGAAGGAGAAGTTGCCGCACATCTGGAAGAAGGTGCCGTGGCGGGTGGTCTTGCCGACCTCTTCGATGTCGGGCGTGCGGACGCACTTCTGCACGCTCGTGGCGCGGCTGAAGGGCGGCTTGACCTCACCCAGGAAGTAGGGCTTGAAGGGCACCATGCCGGCCGGGACGAGCAGCAGAGTCGGGTCGTCCGCGATGAGCGACGCCGAAGGGACGACGGTGTGACCGCGCTCCTCGAAGAAGCTCAACCAGCGGCGGCGGATTTCAGCCGACTCCATCAGTGGTCCTCATTCCGGTTGTACGAGTACGTCGGCCTCTCGACGTACTTGGGGTTGTTGCGGTTCTCGATGGCGGCGTACCGCCGGGGTGCGGGGAGTTCGGGGTCGACGGGGGCGTTGATCCCGAGCGCGTCGCCCAGTTCCTCCTCCCGCTGGGCCATGTTGTCCCGGACGTCGAGCGCGAAGCCCACCGCGCGGTCCTTGAGCCGGTGACCGGCCTCGATCGCCTTGTTCGTCGCCGTGGCGGCGAGGTTCTCGGGGGTCAGCTGCTTCAGCTTGCGGTTGACCTTGGTGGTGGCCCAGACACCGGCGGCGACGCCCGTGGTGAACCAGAAGGTACGGCGGAACATCCTTGGGTCAGTCCTTCTTTCCGCGGTTGTTCCGCTTGCTCCGCCGCGCGGACGGGACCGTACGGCCCACGATCACGGTACGTCGAGGCTCCTTGGCGGGCACGTCGTCACGTCGGCCGCCGAGGGCGCGGCGCACGCCGTACCCGAAGGCCGCGACCTTGACCAGGGGACCGCCGAAGGTGGAGGCGACGGTGGTCGAGAGCGCCGAGGCGTTCGACGTGACCTCCTGGACGTCGGAGGCGATCGCGTCGACCCGGTCGATCTGGGTCTGCGCGGAGCGCACCGCCGAGGAGGCGTCGGCCAGCAGCGGGACCGCCTGATCGGTCACCTCCGCCACCAGCTTGGTGGTCGCCCTGAGCGTCTGGGCCAGCCTCACCAGTGCGACGGCGAGGAAGGAGACCAGGATCGCCCAGAAGACGGCCACCAGGATCCCGGCAACCTCTCCACCGGACACTGTGTGCACCCGCTCCCTGAAACGTGCCTGAGTATCGAAAAAGTCGTACGCCGAGCCTATCGCGCCGGGGATGGGGCTCCGTACCGGATTCCCGCCCGCGCGCACTCGGGTCGCGCGGAGCGATTGTACGGACTGGATACGGCTCAGGACGCTCCGTGTGTCCTGCGCATCCATCAGCACGACAGCGCTCCCGTGCCCGGCAATCTGCCTCTGGAGCCCGACACGTTCGTGGGCCGCTCGGCCGAACTCCGGCCTGGCGGGGGCGCTGTGGACATGCCGAAGCCCGCCGCCTCGCCCACCCTGATGGGCGGGGAGACGGCGGGCTGAGGTGGTGCTACGGCCTGCTGGTGATCAGCGGGCGTAGTACTCGACGACGAGCTGCTCGTCGCAGATCACCGGGATCTCCTTGCGGTTCGGCTCGCGGTCCAGGCGGAAGGCCAGGGCGCGGAGGTTCACCTGGAGGTAGCGCGGGGTCTCGCCGTCGGGGGCGAAGCCGCCCTCACGGGCGATCGAGAAGAGGGTCTTCTCGCGGCTGCGCTCGCGGACCATCACGACGTCGTCGGGCTTGACGCGGAAGGACGGCTTGTCGACCTTCTGGCCGTTGACCTCGATGTGGCCGTGGACGACCATCTGACGGGCCTGGTAGATCGTGCGGGCGATGCCCGAACGCAGGACCAGGGCGTCGAGACGACGCTCCAGCTCGATGATCAGGGCCTCACCGGTCTTGCCCTGAACCTTGGAGGCACGCTCGTAGGCGCGGACGAGCTGGCGCTCGGACACGTCGTACTGCGCGCGCAGACGCTGCTTCTCCAGCAGACGGACCTTGTAGTCCGAGTTCTGCTTGCGGCCACGGCCGTGCTCACCCGGCGGGTAGGGGCGGGCCTCGAAGTACTTGACGGCCTTCGGGGTCAGCGCGATACCGAGGGCACGCGACTTCTTGACCTTGGGGCGGGACTGATTCGCCACTGTCTTTAGTCTCTCTGTCTGTATCCGGCTCACCAGGGTTAGGGGAGGTCGCATCCGCAGCCGGGGAAACCCTGCGGGTCCGCAAGGGGACCTGCGGGGCAGCCGCTCCCCTGGTCTGGGCACATACGTGCAGCACGCGAGTGGCCCACCGACCCTTCCCGGAGCTCCGGGTGGTGGTGGGCTGCCCGCGACACCGTTCGACGGTGCGCGACGCTCCTGGAGATCCTGGCGGACCAGGCCTCCGGCTGGATGTCCCGTTCTGGTGGTGCCGGCTCCCTTGCGGGGTCCGGACACGGGACTCAGCACTTCAGGTGAGTCTACAGGGTGCTCAAGGCCGCTTGCGACCGAGGTGTTTCCTGGTCCACTCAACGGCGTCCGCGTACCGCGCCTCCGCGCCGTGCCGGCCCGGCGTGTAGTACTCGCGGTCCTTGATGGCGTCCGGGGCGTACTGCTGGGCGGCGATGCCCTCGGGCAGGTCGTGCGGATACACGTACCCCTGTGCGTGTCCCAGCTTGGCGGCGCCCTTGTAGTGCCCGTCGCGCAGATGCGGCGGCACCGGACCGGCCTGGCCCTTTCGTACGTCGTCCAGGGCGGCGCCGATCGCGGTGGTCGCGGAGTTGGACTTGGGGGCCAGGGCGAGGGCGATGGTGGCGTGGCTGAGGGTGAGGGCGGCCTCGGGGAAGCCGATCATGGCGACCGCCTGGGCGGCCGCGACCGCTATGGGGAGGGCGCCCGGGTCGGCGAGCCCGATGTCCTCGCTGGCGGAGATCATCAGGCGGCGGGCGATGAAGCGGGGGTCCTCGCCGGCCTCGATCATGCGGGCGAGGTAGTGCAGGGCCGCGTCGACGTCGGAGCCGCGGATGGACTTGATGAGGGCGCTGGCCACGTCGTAGTGCTGGTCGCCGTCGCGGTCGTACTTCACGGCGGCGCGGTCGACGGTCTCCTCGAGCGTGGTGAGGCCGACCTCCGTCTCGCCCTTGTCCAGCGCGGCCCCGGCGGCGGCTTCCAGGGCGGTCAGGGCGCGGCGGGCGTCGCCGCCGGCGATGCGCAGCAGGTGGGCCTCGGTGTCCTCGGGGAGGGTGACGGCGCCCTTCAGACCGCGCTCGTCGGCCAGGGCGCGGTGCACCAGGCCGCGCAGGTCCTCGTCGGTGAGGGGTTCGAGGGTGAGGAGGAGGGAGCGGGACAGGAGCGGGGAGATGACCGAGAAGTACGGGTTCTCGGTCGTCGCGGCGATCAGTGTCACCCAGCGGTTCTCGACCGCGGGGAGCAGGGAGTCCTGCTGGGCCTTGCTGAAGCGGTGGATCTCGTCGAGGAAGAGGACGGTCTCCTTGCCGTATCCGCCGGTGGCGCGGCGGGCGCCGTCGATGACCGCGCGGACCTCCTTGACGCCGGCGGTGATCGCCGAGAGCTCCACGAAGCGCTTGTTGGTGGCCTTGGAGACGACGTACGCCAGGGTCGTCTTGCCGGTGCCGGGCGGGCCCCACAGGATCACCGAGGACGGTCCGGCCGGGCCGCCGCCGCCCTCGCCGACCAGCCTGCGCAGCGGGGAACCCGGCTTCAGCAGATGCTGCTGGCCCACGACCTCGTCGAGGGTGCGCGGGCGCATCCGGACCGCCAGGGGGCTGCTGGACGGCTCCTTCTCCTGGCGTTCTTCTGCGGCTGCGGTGAACAGATCGGGCTCCACGCTCAGAACCCTAAATCACCGCACTGACAACGCGGAGGCCGCGTCAGCTGGTCCAGAAGTCCCACCAGCGGGTCAGGATCAGCATGCCGATGATGCCGATGTGCAGTACCGGCATGACCCAGGTGAACTCGCCGAAGAAGCTCTTCAGCCAGCTGGGCGCGGGCAGAAAGCCGTTGCGCACGTTGAACGAGGTCACGTACCAGAACATGATGATCGTCGCGACCCAGGCCAGGCAGCACCACAGGCACAGCGCGTTGATGCGGTACAGGGACTGGAACGTCAGCCAGGCGCAGAAGCCGACGCCGAAGAGGGTGCCGGCGTTGAAGGTGAGCCAGTACCAGCGCGGGAAGCGGGCGCGGCCGAGAAGGCTCATGCCGACGCAGATGACGATGCCGTAGGCGACGAGACCGAGCATCGGGTTGGGGAACCCGAAGGCGGCGGCCTGCTTGCTCTCCATGACGCTGCCGCAGGAGACGACGGGGTTCAGGCTGCAGCCCGGTGTGAAGGACTTGCCCTCGACCTTGGCCTCGAGCAGCTTGAACTTGTCGATCGTGATGACCCACGCGGCGAGCAGTCCCGCCGCACCGGTGATCACCAGCAGCAGGGCGAACGCGCGACTACCGCCCACCGACCGCGGCGCGACGTCCGCTCGCTCGGGCTCGGGTTCGGGCTCGGTGGAGACGTCTTTGACTGTCGTCTTGCTCATCACGCCGATTCCGTCACTTGAGAGTTGGACCTGGTCGGGACACGGGCCATTGTGCCGCACGCGCGCGCGTGTCCACCGTTCGGTGGACGTAAGGAGGTACGCACGGTCGTCCCGGAGCGCTCGATTCAGGACGAGGCTCGTCTCCATGACAGCACACGCGAACGGACTCGCGGTGGACGTGCGGGGGCCGCGCAAGCAGTACGGCTACGTGACCGCGGTCGACTGGCATCGATCTCGGTATCCGCAGGGGCGAGGTCTTCGGACTGCTCGGCCCCAATGGCGCGGGCAAGAGCACGACGGTGGAGAGCCTCCAGGGCAACCGCGCGCGGGACGGGGGCGAGGTGTCCGTGCTGGGCACGGACCCGGCGCACGGCACGTGCGCGTGGCGCTCGCGTGTCGGAATCGTCTGGCAGGACGAATCCGCGCCCGCGGAGTTGACGATCCGCGAAACACATCGCGCTGGCGCACGCCGACGAGACCCTGACGGTGTCCGTACGGGACGACGGCTGCGGCTTCGACCCGGGCGCCGCCGGTGACGGCTACGGTCTGGCGGGACTGCGCGCCCGGGCCGCCGAGGTGGGCGGCACAACACGGATCAGCAGCGCGCCGGGCGCCGGCACGACAGTGACGGTCCGCCTCCCCGTACCACCGTCCCTGTCGCCGTCAAGGAGCGCATCGTGATCCGGATCATCCTGGCCGACGACCACCCCGTCGTACGGGAGGGTCTGCGGGCGATGCTGAGTGCCGACCCGGACCTGGAGGTCGTCGCCGACGCCTCCAGCGGTCCGCGGGCGGCCACACCTGTCGGAGCGGGAGACGGCGGTGCTGCGGCTCGTGGCCGAGGGGGTGTACGAACGCCGAGATCGGGCGGCGGCTGTGCATCGGGGAGTCGACAGTAAACCCACCTGCTGCGGGCCTTCGGAAAGCTGGTGGCTCCGCCCCAGACCCCCGGCCTATGCCCACCCACCACCCGACTCGGCAGATCAAGAGGTGAAACCACCCGCGCCCGTCCGGCGTGGGGATGAGGCCGTTCAGGTCGATGGGTGCGGGGGCGGAGCCCTGGGCCAGGCCCTCAGCGATATTCAGGGCCGGAACTCCCAGCGGGTGCAGGGGCGAAGCCCCGGCGGAATTCTGGGCCGGAATTCCCAGCGGGCGCAGGGGACGTAGTCCCCGCCGACGTACAGGGGCAGACCCCTGGCGAGGTCGAAGGGGCGCAACCCAGCGGGGTGCAAGCGCACTCCGTCGGGTGCAGGGGCGAAGACCCAGCCGGGTGCAGGGGGGAGCCCCATGGCCGGGCCCCCAGCGGAGTACTGGGCCGGAATCCCAGCGGGTGCAGGGGACCCAGTCCCCGCCAGGGTCCAGGGGCGGAGCCCCTGGCGGGGTCGAAGGGGCGGAGCCCCTGGCGGGGTCAAAGGGGCGGAGCCCCTGGGATGGGACGGGTAGGGGCGGCGGGGGCGAGAACCACCCGGCGCGCCCCACCGCCTCAGCCCAGCCTCGACTCCAGCTCCGCCACGATCTCGTTCACGCCGACCGCCGTCTGCTCGCCCGACCCCATGTCCTTCAGCTGCACCACGCCCTCGGCGAGGTCGCGTTCCCCGGCGACGATCGTGTAGCGGGCGCCACTGCGGTTGGCGTTCTTCATCGCGCCCTTGAGGCCCTTGGCGCCGTAGGAGAAGTCCGCCGCGATGCCCACCTTGCGCAGCTCGGTGACCTTGGCGAACAGGACCCGGCGGGCCTCCTCGCCGAGCGGCACCGCGAACACGCTGGTGGCGGAGGGGAGTTCAAGCTCGACGCCCTCCGCCTCCAGGGCGAGGACCGTGCGGTCGACGCCCAGGGCCCAGCCGACGGACGGCAGCGCCGGGCCGCCGATCATCTCCGACAGGCCGTCGTAGCGGCCGCCGCCGCCCACCGCGGACTGGGAGCCCAGACCGTCGTGGACGAACTCGAAGGTCGTGCGGGTGTAGTAGTCCAGGCCGCGCACCAGCTTCGGGTCGTCCTCGAAGGAGACGCCCGCCGCCGTGATCAGCTCGCGCACCTCCTCGTGGTACGCCTTGCAGGCGTCGCACAGATAGTCGCGCAGGAGAGGAGCGCCCGTCAGCTGCTTCTGCACCGACTCCCGCTTGTCGTCCAGGACACGCAGCGGGTTGATCTCCGCACGGCGCAGCGTGTCCTCGTCCAGGTCCAGGCCGCGCAGGAAGTCCTGCAGGGCGGCCCGGTAGACCGGTCGGCACTCCTTGTCACCCAGGCTGTTCAGAAGGATGCGGAAGTTCCTCAGCCCCAGCGTGCGGTACGCCTGGTCGGCCAGGATGATCAGCTCGGCGTCCAGCGCCGGGTCCTCCGCACCGATCGCCTCGGCGCCGACCTGGGAGAAGTGGCGGTAACGGCCCTTCTGGGGGCGCTCGTAGCGGTAGTACGAGCCCGAGTACCAGAGCTTGACCGGGAGGTTGCCCGCCTTGTGCAGGTTCGCCTCCAGCGCGGCACGGAGGACGGATGCCGTGCCCTCGGGGCGCAGGGCCAGCTTGTCGCCGCCCTTGGTCTCGAAGGCGTACATCTCCTTGGTCACGATGTCGGTGGACTCACCGACTCCGCGCGCGAACAACTCGACGCTCTCGAAGCCGGGCGTCTCGATGTAGCCGTAACCGGAGTTGCGCAGCGGGGCGGCGATCGCCTCACGGACGGCCAGGTACTTGGCGCTGTCCGGCGGAGTCAGGTCGTACGTGCCCTTGGGGGCCTTGAAGGTGCTCACGGAAGGTCTCTCGTCACATTCCTCGTCGGGGAGGGGTGTCCACACCCGCGCCACGATCTTGGCGGCCTGCGGCCACTTGCCGCAGATACGGGTTGGTGGCGCGCTCCTGGCCGATGGTCGTCTGGGGGCCGTGGCCGGACAGCACCACGGTCGAGTCGTCGAGCGGCAGGCACACGCGGGCCAGCGAGTCGAGCATCTCGGCCATGTCACCGCCGGGCAGGTCGGTGCGTCCGATGGAGCCGGCGAAGAGCAGGTCGCCCGAGAAGAAGATCGGCGGGATGTCCGCCGCCTCGGGCAGCCCGAAGGTCACCGACCCCTTCGTATGGCCCGGCGCGTGCGCGACGGACAGCTCCAGACCGGCCAACTCCAGCTTCGCGCCGTCGGTCAGCTCCTTGACGTCGTCCGGCTCCCCCACAGTCAGCTCGCCCATGAGCGGCATCCCGATGGAACGGCCGAGACCCATTGACGGGTCGTTCATCATGTACCGGTCCTCGGGGTGGATCCACGCCGGTACGCCGTGCGCGCCGCACACCGGGACGACCGAGGCCACGTGGTCGATGTGGCCGTGCGTGAGGACGACGGCGACGGGCTTGAGCCGATGCTTCTTCAGCGTTTCCTCGACTCCCTCGGCGGCCTGGTGGCCGGGGTCGATGATCACGCACTCCTCACCGGCGGCGGGGGCGACGAGATAACAGTTCGTACCCCAAGCCCCGGCGGGGAACCCGGCAATGAGCACGATCGTCCTTCGTTTGTGTCGATACGGGTGTGCTTCAGGGCGGCTGCGCCTGTGGTCAGAGCCTACCGGCGCTGCCGATTCCTCAGCGAACCCATATACGGTACGGGGCACACGCAGGCGGTCGGCTCACAAGACGCACGCGTCCCAGTCGACGTACGAGACGCACGAGGAGAGAACCCGGTGGTCACCCAGGAACAGCGGAAGCGTCAGCTCGCCCGGGA
Source organism: Streptomyces sp. SA15 (assembly GCF_002291145.1). Lineage (GTDB taxonomy): Bacteria > Actinomycetota > Actinomycetes > Streptomycetales > Streptomycetaceae > Streptomyces. The sequence goes on along the minus strand of NZ_NTGE01000169.1, from coordinate 49,356 downwards.
GAAGTTCTTGCGGCAGCAGCAGCGGCGTACGGCCGCGCGGCGCAAGGCGCGCATGCGCAACTCGGTGATCGCGTCGGTGCTCGGCGTGATCCTGGTGGGCAGCCTGGCCCTGTACACGACCGACGTCCTCAAGGGCGACGACAAGGCCAACGCCAGCTCCGAGACGAGCCCGAGCGCGCAGGCGTCGCCCAGCAAGGCGCCGGACCCGTGCGACAAGCCGGCCGCGGGCAAGGTCAAGTCCGAGACCTGGAAGAAGGAGCCGGCGATGACCATCGACGAGTCGGCGCAGTACACGATGAAGCTGGCCACGACGTGCGGTGAGATAGACATCGCGATGAAGACGTCCGCGGCCCCGCACACCGTGAACTCGTTCAACTTCCTCGCCGGCAAGGGCTACTTCGACCACACCAAGTGCCACCGGCTCACCACCAACGGCATCTACGTGCTGCAGTGCGGCGACCCGACCGGCTCCGGCAGCGGCGGTCCCGGCTACACGATCCCGGACGAGAACCTCAAGGACAAAAGCCTGAAGGGCAACGTCTACCCGGCGGGCACGGTCGCGATGGCGAATACCGGCCAGGCGCACACCGGCGGGAGCCAGTTCTTCCTCGTGTTCCAGGACAGTCAGCTGCCGCCCAGCTACACACCGTTCGGTACCATCTCCGGTTCCGGAATGAAGGTGCTGAAGAAGATCGCCGACGCGGGCGAGAGCACCGGCCAGGGCGACGGGGCGCCCAACGCGACGGTCGTGATCAACAAGGCAACTGTCACCAAATCCTGACCGCCAACTGCGAAATTTCGGTCGCGCGGGATGCGGACAGGCAACCCGCCGGTCGCCTATGTTGGCCGTGACGAAACTGTGGACGATGCCCGGGGGTACGTCAGGCCCCCCGCAGGCATCATGTGGAGGAGGCGCTGTGAGCAGCGACCCGTGGGGACGCGTCGACGAGACGGGGACCGTGTACGTGCGGACGGCCGACGGTGAGCAGGTCGTCGGTTCCTGGCAGGCCGGCTCCCCCGAGGAGGCGCTGGCCTACTTCGAGCGCAAGTACGAGGGCCTGGTTGTCGAAATCGGCCTCCTCGAGAAGCGAGTGAAGACCACCGACCTGTCGGCGAAGGACGCGCAGGCCGCCATCGACCACATTCGGGAGCAGGTCGACGCACACCACGCGGTCGGCGACCTGGACGCGCTCCGGGTCCGGCTGGACAAGCTGGTGGAACTCGTCGAGAAGCGCCGCGAGGAGCGCAAGGCGCAGCGGGCGAAGCAGTCGGACGAGGCGCGCCACGCGAAGGAGGCGCTGGTCGCCGAGGCGGAGGAGCTGGCGCAGTCCGACCAGTGGCGGGCCGCCGGCGAGCGGCTGCGTGCCCTGGTGGACACCTGGAAGGGTCTGCCGCGTCTGGACCGCAAGTCGGACGACGAGCTGTGGCACCGCTTCTCGCACGCCCGCTCGGCGTTCTCCAAGCGCCGCAAGGCGCACTTCGCCTCGCTGGACGCGCAGCGCGAAGAGGCCCGCAAGACCAAGGAGCGGCTGGTCGCGGAGGCGGAGGCGCTGTCCGGGTCGACGGACTGGGGTCCGACCGCGGCGCGCTACCGCGAGCTGATGGCCGAGTGGAAGGCCGCCGGCCGTGCCCAGCGCGAGCACGAGGACGACCTGTGGAACCGCTTCCGCGGCGCTCAGGACGTCTTCTTCGCCGCCCGCAGCTCGGTCTTCGCCGAACGCGACGCCGAGCAGGCCGAGAACCTGAAGCTGAAGGAGGAGCTGGCCGAGGAGGCCGAGAAGCTCCTGCCGATCGGGGACCTGAAGGGTACGCGGGCCGCGTTCCGCTCGATCAACGAACGCTGGGAGGCCATCGGCCACGTGCCCCGTGACGCGCGGCCGAAGGTCGAGGGCCGGATGCACGCCGTCGAGCGGGCCATCCAGGAGGCCGAGGAGACCGAGTGGCGCCGGACCAACCCGGAGGCACGCGCGCGTGCCGAGGGTCTGACCGGCCAGCTCCAGGCCGCCGTGGACAAGCTGAAGGGCCAGATCGAGCAGGCGCGCGCCCAGGGCAACAACGCCAGGGCCGACAAGCTGGAGAAGGAGCTGGAGGGCCGCCAGGCCCTACTGGACCAGGCATTGAAGGGTCTGCAGGAGTTCGGCGGCTGACGGACACGTGAAGAGGGGCTCCCGTACCTGTCCGGTACGGGAGCCCCTCTCGTCGTATGCGGTGCTAGCGGCTGCGCGCCGACGTCACCCGGTACACGTCGTACACGCCTTCCACACCTCGTACGGCCTTCAGCACATGGCCGAGATGCTTCGGGTCGCCCATCTCGAAGGTGAAGCGGGAGGTGGCGACGCGGTCGCGGGAGGTCTGGACGGCCGCGGAGAGGATGTTGACGTGCTGGTCGGACAGCACGCGCGTGACGTCCGACAGGAGCCGGGAGCGGTCCAGGGCCTCGACCTGGATGGCGACCAGGAAGACCGAGGACTGGGTGGGTGCCCACTCGACCTCGAGGATGCGCTCGGGCTCGCGGGACAGTGAGTCGACGTTGACGCAGTCGGTGCGATGAACCGATACGCCACTGCCGCGCGTGACGAAGCCCATGATGGGGTCGCCGGGGACGGGCGTACAACAGCGGGCCAGCTTGACCCACACGTCGTCGACGCCCTTGACGACGACACCCGGGTCCGTGCTGGAGCGGCGCTTGCGGCTGCGGCCGCGGGACGGCGGTACCGACTCGTCGATCTCCTCGGTGGCGGCCTCCTCGCCGCCGAGCGCCTGGACCAGCTTCTGTACGACGTTCTGCGCGGAGACGTGGCCCTCGCCGATCGCCGCGTACAGCGCGGAGATGTCCGGGTAGCGCATCTCGTGGGCGAGCGTCACCAGTGAGTCACCGGTCAGGATGCGCTGGATGGGCAGGTTCTGTTTGCGCATGGCACGGACGATCGCGTCCTTGCCCTGCTCGATCGCCTCGTCGCGGCGCTCCTTGGAGAACCACGCCCGGATCTTGTTGCGGGCACGCGGCGACTTCACGAAGCCGAGCCAGTCGCGGGAGGGGCCCGCGCCGGACGCCTTGGAGGTGAAGACCTCCACCAGGTCGCCGTTGTCCAGGGTGGATTCGAGCGGTACGAGACGGCCGTTGACCCGCGCCCCTATGGTGCGGTGGCCGACCTCGGTGTGCACCGCGTACGCGAAGTCGACGGGCGTGGCCCCGGCCGGGAGCGCTATGACGTCGCCCTTGGGGGTGAAGACGAAGACCTCGTTGCGGGAGAGGTCGAAGCGCAGGGACTCCAGGAACTCGCCCGGGTCCTCGGTCTCCTTCTGCCAGTCCAGCAGTTGCCGCAGCCACGCCATGTCGTTGATGGCGCCGGCATCCTTGCCGGCCTTGCCGGACGATGACTTCGGCGCGTCCGTACGGACCTTGGAGGCACCGGCGACGGCCTCCTGCTTGTACTTCCAGTGTGCGGCGATGCCGTACTCGGCGCGGCGGTGCATGTCGAACGTGCGGATCTGGAGCTCGACCGGTTTGCCGTTGGGTCCGATGACCGTCGTGTGCAGCGACTGGTACATGTTGAACTTGGGCATCGCGATGTAGTCCTTGAACCGGCCGGGGACCGGGTTCCATCGCGCGTGCACCGTGCCGAGGGCTGCGTAGCAGTCGCGGACGGTGTCCACGAGGACGCGGATGCCCACCAGGTCGTAGATCTCCGCGAAGTCACGGCCGCGGACGATCATCTTCTGGTAGACGCTGTAGTAGTGCTTCGGGCGGCCGGTGACGGTCGCCTTGATCCGGGCGGCCCGCAGGTCGGCCTGGACCTCGTCGGTCACTATGGCCAGGTACTCGTCACGCTTCGGTGCCCTTTCGGCCACCAGCCGTACGATCTCGTCGTACATCTTGGGGTAGAGGATCGCGAAGGCGAGGTCCTCCAGTTCCCACTTGATGGTGTTCATGCCCAGGCGATGGGCGAGCGGCGCGTAGATCTCCAGGGTCTCGCGCGCCTTCTTCTCCTGCTTCTCGCGCTTGAGGTAGCGCATGGTGCGCATGTTGTGCAGGCGGTCGGCCAGCTTGATGACCAGGACGCGCGGGTCCTTGGCCATCGCTACGACCATCTTGCGCACGGTCTCGGCCTGTGCGGCCTCGCCGAACTTGACCTTGTCCAGCTTGGTGACGCCGTCGACGAGCAGGGCGACGGAGTCGCCGAAGTCGCGGCGGAGCTGGTCGAGGCCGTACTCGGTGTCCTCGACGGTGTCGTGCAGGAGACCGGCCATGAGGGTGGCCGGGTCCATGCCGAGTTCGGCGAGGATCGTCGTCACCGCGAGGGGGTGCGTGATGTACGGGTCGCCGCTCTTGCGTTTCTGGCCGCGGTGCCAGCGCTCGGCGACCTGGTAGGCACGCTCGATCTGGCGGAGCGTCGATGTCTCGATCTTCGGGTCGTTGCTGCGGACTATCCGCAGCAACGGCTCCAGGACCGGGTTGTAGGGGTTGGAGCGCTGCACGCCGAGTCGGGCGAGGCGGGCGCGGACGCGGTTGGAGGAGCCGGTGCGGGCGGGCTGGCCGGCGGGCGGGCGGACCGCGGGCGGATTGGTGGGCCGCTGGGCCGATGAGGGTTCCCCCGCTCGAGACGAGTCGAGAGTGGGGGAAGGCTTGGGGCGCGTCTGCTCGGCCGGCTTGTCGACGGGCGTGGACTGGGCATGCTGGACCGGCCCGCGAGTGTCGTTCTTCACGTTCGGCGCGTTGGTCGCGTTCGGCGCGGGCTTCGCCGCCGCTGCCGAGGCGGACTCGGGCTTGGCGGCGGTCAGGTGCTGGGCCTCGTCTGGCAAGAGGGCTCCTCGTGCGCGATCCGGGTCCCCCGGTCAGGCTCCGGAGACCCCATGGTAGCCATCCTGCGCCCCAGGATCGCCTTCAGGCCAATGTGAAGGCCGTCTACCCGAGAAACGCGAGAGGCGGGCGCCGGATTCCTCCGGGCCCGCCTCCCTGTCCTGCGAGGGCCTGCGAGGGCCTTCGAGAGCCTTCGAGAGCCGTCAGACCGTGAGCAGCGCCTCCAGCGGGGCCCCGGACAGGGCCGGTTCCAGGCGGGTGCGGCCGCCGAGGAAGCCGAGCTCCATCAGGACCGCGAGGCCCGCGACCTCGGCGCCCGCCCGGCGGATGAGCTGGAGGGAGGCCTCGGCGGTGCCGCCGGTGGCGAGGACGTCGTCGACGACCAGGACACGGTCGCTCGCGCTCAGGTCCTCGGCGTGCACCTCGATCTCGGCAGAGCCGTACTCCAGGTCGTAAGCCTGGCTGAGGGTGGCTCCGGGCAGCTTGCCCGCCTTGCGTACGGGGATGAAGCCGACGCCCGCGCGGACGGCGACCGGCGCGCCGAGGATGAAGCCGCGGGCCTCCAGGCCGACGATCTTCGTGGCTCCGGTGTTCCCGGCGATCTCGGCCAGCGCGTCGGTGAGCGCGGTGAACGCCGCCGGGTCCGCCAGGAGCGGGGTGATGTCCTTGAACATCACGCCCGGCTCCGGGTAGTCGGCCACGTCACGGATCCGGCTGAGCAGCAGCTCTTCGATGCCGGTCATCGGCGCTTCCCCGAGGGTCGGCCGCGGCCCCGGTTGCGGGAGGCGGGCTGGTTGCGCGGGCCCACGACGGCGGAAGCGGCGTCGACGTCCTCGGGCTCGTCTTCGAGCGGCTCGTCGGTGACCGGCGCGTCCAGGGACTCGCCCTTCGCGGCGGCCTGGGCCCGCTTGGCGAGCACCCGCTTCCTCAGGGCCTTCATCTGCGGCTCGCGCTCCTTGAGGTCGGCGACGAGCGGCGTGGCGATGAAGATCGAGGAGTACGCACCGGCCGCGAGGCCGACGAACAGCGACAGCGAGATGTCGTTGAGCATGCCGGCGCCGAGCACACCGCCACCGATGAACAGCAGGCCCGCCACCGGCAGCAGCGCCACCACGGTGGTGTTGATGGAGCGGACCAGGGTGCTGTTGATCGAGCGGTTGGCGATGTCGCTGTAGGTCCAGCGGGTCTGTTTGGTGATGTCCTTCGTCTGCTCCTTGAGGCTGTCAAAGACGACGACCGTGTCGTAGAGCGAGTAACCGAGGATGGTCAGCAGACCGATCACCGTGCCGGGTGTGACCTCGAAGCCGACGAGGGCGTAGATGCCGACCGTGATGGTGATGTCGTGGATCAGCGCGACGAACGCGGCGAACGCCATGCGCAATTCGAAGGCGATCGCCAGATAGATCACGACCAGGACCAGGAAGATGCCGAGGCCCTGCCACGCTTTGTTGGCAATCTGCTCGCCCCAGCTGGGGCCGACCAGGTCGGCGTTGATGCTCTCGGCGTCGACCTTCAGGTCCTCGGCGAGGTCCGCCTTGATCTGGTTGGACTTGTCGGTGTCGATGCCCGCGACCTGGATGCGCAGGCTGCCGTTGCCGAGCTCCTGCACGATCGCGTCGTGCCCCGAGGCCTCCTCCGCGTACGTCTCGGCCTGGGACACGGAGACGGAGGTTTTCTCCGGGGTGGTGAAGACGGCACCGCCCTGGAACTCGATGCCCATGTTCAGGCCGCGTACCGCCAGGCCGACGATGGCCGTGATGGTGATCAGGATCGAGAGGCCGTACCAGATCTTGCGGTTGCCGACGAAGTCGTAGCCGACCTCGCCACGGTGCAGTCGGGCGCCGAGGTTGCCGAGCTTCGACATCTCACGCCTCCTTCGTCTCGACGGGGGCGGAGGGACGGCGCGTGCGGCGCAGCGGCGGCTTGGCACCCAGGCTCTTCGGGTCGAGGCCGGACCACTTGTGGCCGCTCGCGAAGAACTTGCGGCGGGCCATCAGCGTCAGCAGCGGCTTGGTGAAGAGGAACACGACGACCACGTCGAGCAGGGTGGTCAGACCGAGCGTGAACGCGAAGCCCTGGACCTTGCCGACGGTGACGACGAACAGCACCGCCGCGGCGAGGAACGACACGAAGTCGGAGACCAGGATGGTGCGCCGGGCGCGCGGCCAGGCCCGCTCGACGGCGGGGCGCAGCGAGCGGCCCTCGCGGATCTCGTCGCGGACGCGTTCGAAGTACACGATGAACGAGTCCGCTGTGATGCCGATCGCGACGATGGCACCGCAGACGGCCGGCAGGTTCAGGGCGAAGCCGATGGTCGGGCCGAGCAGCGACATGATCACGTATGTCAGGGCCGCGGAGACCAGCAGTGAGGCGATGGCGATGAACGACAGGCCGCGGTAGTACGCCAGCAGGTAGATGACGACCAGGGCGAGGCCGATCGCGCCGGCGATCAGACCGGCCTTCAGCTGCTCGCCGCCGAGCGCGGCGGTCACCGTGGTGACGCTGTCCTCCTTGAAGGTCAGCGGCAGGGCTCCGTAGGACAGCATGTTGGCCAGGCTCTCGGCCGACTGCTGGTTGAAGTTGCCGGAGATCTCCGCGTTGCCGCCGGTCAGCGCCTGGCTGACGTACGGGTCGGAGACGACCTCGCCGTCCAGGACGATGGCGAACTGGTTCTGCGGGGACTGGTTCTGGGCCAGCTTGCCGGTGATCTCGGCGAACTTCTTGGTGCCGCTGGACGTGAACTCCATGGTGACGGTCCAGCCGGCGCCGGTCGTGGTGTTGAGGACGGCCTGGGCCTTGTCCACGTCCGTGCCGTCGACCTCGGCGGGGCCGAGGATGTACTTCTGCCACTGGCCCTGCGAGTTCTGGCCGCAGGCCACGGTCGAATCGCCGGGCTTGGCACCCTTGCCGGCGTTGGCGCGGGTCTCCGGCTTGCTGCAGTCGAGGGCGGCGTACTGGGCCTCGAGGTTGCCGGTCGCGTCACCGGAGGGGCTGCCGCTCGCGGACGGGGGGGCGCTCGTCGACGGGGATCCACTCGCGGACGGCGTGGGGTCGGCCTTCAGGGCGTCGGTGACCGCGCGGCCCTGCGAGGTGGGGCTGGCGGAGCCGGAGGGCGACTGAGACGAGGTCGCCTTGTCCTTGTCGGCGGACTGGTCGGTCGCCTTGTCCGAGGCGCTGCCGGAGGGGCTCGGCGACGGGCTGGTCGGCGCGGCACCGCCGGAGACCTCGGTCGCGATGACCGGCCGGAAGTACAGCTTGGCGGTGGTGCCGACCTGGTCCTGGGCCTCCTTGGAATTCGTGCCCTTGGGGATGTTGACGATGATGTTCGCGTCGCCCTGGGTCTGAACCTCGGCTTCCGTGACACCCAGACCATTGACACGACGGTTCATGATGTCGACCGCGGTGTCCATGTTGGTCTTGTTGATCGCGGATTCCTGGCCGGCCTCGGGGACCGCCCGGAGCGTGATGCTCGTACCACCGGCCAGGTCGATGCCGAGACGCGGAGTGGTGTGCCCGGAGAGGAACATCCCCCCGGTGAGCGCCACGATGGCGATCAGGATGAGGGCCAGCGAGCGCCCTGGCTTGCTCTGGGCGCTCGCGCTCCGGCCCCTCTTAGGTGCTGCCACCTTCTCGTACTCCCTCTCGGGCCGCCTCGCGCCTGGTCTGCGGGCGGGCGGCCATCACATGGTGTCGGGATCCCGTGCGAGCTGTGCACGGCCGGGGCGCGCGGAGGCAGGCCCGCGCGCCCAGGAGTGTGCGACTACTTCGCGTCGGAGTCGCCGTCGGTCTTCTTCGGCTCTTCGTCCGTCTTCGCCTCGGCGGCGGGGGCCTCGGCGGGCTCCTCGGCCGGGTCCTTCTTACCAAGGTCGACGGACTTGTCGTCGGAAGCGGCGGCAGCGTCGTCGGCGGGCTCGTCGGTTTCGGTGAGGGAGGAGGCGTCGTCCGGGACGTCGGTGTCGGACTTCAGGTCGTGCTCGATGCCGTGGACGATGCGGTTGTACTCGTCGTCGGAGAGAACGGCACCGATCGCGTTCTTCGCGAAGAGCAGCTCCACGCCCGGACCGGCGTCGACGAGAACCGAGTCCTCGTTGACTTCCTTGACCGTCGCGTAGATGCCCCCGATGGTGCGGATGCCACTGCCGGGCTGCATCTGGTTGCGCATGTCGGCGGCCTGCTGCTGCTTCTTCTTCGCCGACCGAGTCATCAGGAACATGGCCCCGATGAGCACGATGAACGGGAGGAGGGTCACGAGACTCACGGGTCGGAACTTCCTTCACGCGACCGCGATGGTGAGCGGCCTGATGGTTGGGGGTGTGCATACCGCCGACAAAGGCGGCATCGGCGGAGTCTAAGCGAGTCCGCGCGCATGGAACAACGTTCAGCATGGCACCGGGGTTCCTGCTCCGGCCAATGCTCGCGCCGTCACCGCGTCGTCACGTCCCGAACAGGTCCTGTTGTCCGTTTCCTGCAGCCGACGAACGGGGCGGGGTGAGGCCGAGATGCGCCCATGCGGCGGGGGTGGCGACGCGACCGCGCGGCGTACGGGCGAGCAGCCCCTCCCGGACGAGGAAGGGCTCGGCCACCTCCTCCACGGTCTCACGCTCCTCCCCCACCGCGACCGCCAGCGTGGACAGGCCCACGGGGCCGCCGCCGAACAGCTTCAGCAGGGCTTCCAGGACGCCTCGGTCGAGGCGGTCGAGGCCGCGGGCGTCGACCTCGTAGACGGCGAGGGCCGCCGCGGCGATGTCGCGGGTGATCAGGCCGTCGGCCTTGACCTGCGCGTAGTCCCGAACACGGCGCAGCAGACGGTTGGCGATACGGGGCGTGCCGCGCGAGCGGCCGGCGATCTCGGCGGCGCCGTCGGGCTCGATCTCCACGTCCAGCAGGTGCGCCGAGCGGTGGATGACGCGCTCCAGCTCGACGGGTTCGTAGAACTCCATGTGCGCGGTGAATCCGAAGCGGTCGCGCAGCGGGGGCGGCAGCAGGCCCGCGCGCGTGGTGGCGCCGACCAGGGTGAAGGGCGGCAGTTCGAGCGGGATGGCGGTGGCGCCGGGGCCCTTGCCGACGATGACGTCGACGCGGAAGTCCTCCATCGCCATGTAGAGCATCTCCTCGGCGGGCCGGGACATGCGGTGGATCTCGTCGAGGAAGAGGACCTCGCCCTCCTGAAGGGAGGACAGGATGGCGGCGAGGTCGCCGGCGTGCTGGATCGCGGGGCCGCTGGTGATCCGGATCGGGGCGTTCATCTCGGCCGCGATGATCATCGACAGGGTGGTCTTGCCGAGGCCGGGGGCGCCGGAGAGCAGCACGTGGTCGGCGGTGGCCCCACGCGCGCGTGCGGCGCGCAGGACGAGGTCGAGCTGTTCGCGGACCTTCTCCTGGCCGATGAACTCGTCCAGGTCCTTGGGGCGCAGGGCGGCCTCGACGGCCTGGTCCTCACCATCGGCGACAGGGCCCACCAGCCGCTCGGAGGCGGGGGTGTCGGTCGTGTCGTCCCAGTTCATGTGGAGTGCCTCAGAGTGTGATGGGTCAGCGGGCTCGGTTGAGAGTCTGCAGGGCCGCCTTCAGCAACTGGCCGACCTGCGGGGTGCCCTCCGCGGCCTCGGCCTGCGGGGCCACGGCGGACACCGCCTCGTCGGCCTCGCGGGTCGCGTACCCCAGGCCGATGAGGGCGGCGTGCAGCTGGTCGCGCCAGCCCGTGCTGACCGGTGCGCCCACCGCGGGCGCGCCGATCGGCTGCCCGAGGCGGTCCTTCAGCTCCAGCAGCAGTTTCTGGGCGCCCTTCTTGCCGATGCCCGGGACAGCGGTGAGCGCCTTCTCGTCCCCGGTCGAGACGGCCCGGCGCAGGGCGTCCGGGCTGTGGACCGCCAGCATGGCCTGGGCCAGGCGGGGGCCGACACCGCTCGCGGTCTGGAGCAGCTCGAAGGTCTGCCGCTCGTCGTCGTCCGCGAAGCCGTACAGGGTCAGCGAGTCCTCCCTTACGACGAGAGAGGTGGCCAGCTTGGCCGGCCGGCCGAGCCGGAGCGTGGACAGCGTGTTCGGGGTGCACTGGATGGCCATGCCGACGCCGCCCACCTCGATCACCGCGGCGTCGGGAGCGAGTGCGGCGACCGTGCCGCTGACGAAGGCGATCATGCCCTACGGCCTTTCGATGCGTGCAGGGCGACGGCCTGCTGGAGTCGGTTCTGGGCGGGGGCGCGCCAGATGTGGCAGATGGCGAGGGCGAGGGCGTCGGCGGCGTCGGCCGGTTTCGGGGGCGCGTCGAGCCGCAGCAGGCGGGTGACCATGGCACCGACCTGGGCCTTGTCGGCGCGGCCGCTGCCGGTGACGGCCGCCTTGACCTCGCTGGGGGTGTGCAGGGCGACGGGAATACCGCGGCGGGCGGCGCAGAGCATGGCGACGGCGCTGGCCTGGGCGGTGCCCATCACCGTGCGGACGTTGTGCTGGCTGAACACCCGCTCCACGGCGACGAATTCTGGCCGGTGTTCATCAAGCCATTGCTCGATGCCCTCTTCGATGGCGACGAGTCGATGGCCCAAGTCCGCGTCCCCGGGCGTGCGTACGACACCGACGCCGAGCATGGTGAGCGACCGCCCGGCCACGCCTTCGACCACGCCGACACCGCATCGGGTCAGCCCCGGGTCCACCCCCAGTACGCGCACGCGCGCTCCCCTCTTTGCGGCTGAACCGCCGCCGCTCTCGCGGAGCTGGCTGAGCACCGTCGTGGGTTCCTCAATTGATGGTCGCGGTCCGTGGACGGTGATCTTTGACTGACGCCAGGCTATCCGCTGCCACCGACAATGACGGCGGGCCGGGGGACGTGGTCCTCCGGCCCGTCAGGATCGGGTGTCCGCGGCAGCGTTACGCGTCGACCTTCTCCATGATCTCGTCGCTGACATCGAAGTTGGCGAAGACGTTCTGCACGTCGTCGCTGTCCTCGAGCGCGTCGATCAGCTTGAAGATCTTCTTCGCGCCCTCTTCGTCCAGCTCGACCTGCATGGTCGGGACGAAGTTGGCCTCGGCGGAGTCGTAGTCGATGCCCGCGTCCTGGAGGGCGGTGCGGACGGCGACCAGGTCGGTCGCCTCGCTGATGACCTCGAAGTTCTCACCGAGGTCGTTGACTTCCTCGGCACCCGCGTCGAGCACGGCGCCCAGGACGTCGTCCTCGGTCAGCTCGCCCTTGGGCACGACGACGACGCCCTTGCGGTTGAAGAGGTACGACACCGAACCGGGGTCGGCCATGGAGCCGCCGTTGCGGGTCATGGCGACGCGGACGTCCGAGGCGGCGCGGTTGCGGTTGTCGGTGAGGCACTCGATGAGCACCGCGACACCGTTCGGCCCGTAGCCCTCGTACATGATCGTCTCGTAGTCGGCGCCACCGGCCTCCAGGCCGGCGCCACGCTTGACCGCGGAGTCGATGTTCTTGTTCGGGACCGACGACTTCTTCGCCTTCTGGATGGCGTCGTACAGCGTCGGGTTGCCGTCCGGGTCGGCACCGCCCATCCGCGCCGCGACCTCGACGTTCTTGATCAGCTTCGCGAAGAGCTTGCCGCGCTTGGCATCGATCACGGCCTTCTTGTGCTTCGTCGTGGCCCATTTAGAGTGGCCGGACATCTGCCTGTCTCCTTCGCGTAACCCATCTCTGTACGAACGGCAGAGATCCTACAAGGACTCCGCTGTCCGCTTCGCGCGGACCATGTCGACGAACAGGGCGTGCACTCGATGGTCGCCGGTCAGTTCCGGGTGGAACGACGTGGCCAGCGCATTGCCTTGGCGGACCGCGACGATGTGGCCGTCGTGCTGGGCCAGCACCTCGGCCTCGGCGCCGACGGACTCCACCCAGGGGGCGCGGATGAAGACCCCCTCCACAGGATCGCCCGCGATGCCCTTGACGTCGAGGGCCGCTTCGAAGGACTCGTTCTGGCGTCCGAAGGCGTTGCGGCGCACGATCATGTCGATGCCGCCGACGGTCTCCTGGCCCGAGCGCGGGTCGAGGATCTTGTCGGCCAGCATGATCATGCCGGCGCAGGTGCCATAGACGGGCATGCCGCTGTGCACGCGCGCGCGTAGGGGCCCCATCACGCCGAAGAGGACGGCCAGTTTGGAGATGGTCGTGGACTCGCCGCCGGGGATGACGAGGCCGTCGACCTCGGCGAGTTCTTCGGGGCGCCGCACCGGCCTGGCCACGGCGTCGGCCGCGGCCAGGGCGATGAGGTGCTCCCGTACGTCGCCCTGGAGGGCCAGGACGCCTATGACAGGTGCGTCGGTCATGTAAGTGCAGTCCTCGGTACGTGCGGTGCCAACAGGTGGCTCACCAGCCGCGGTTGGCGTAGCGCTCGGTCTCGGGGAGGGTGTCGCAGTTGATGCCGACCATGGCCTCGCCGAGGTTGCGGGACGCGTCCGCGATGATCTTCGGGTCGTCGTAGAAGGTGGTCGCCTTGACGATGGCGGCGGCGCGCTTGGCCGGGTCTCCGGACTTGAAGATGCCGGAGCCGACGAAGACGCCCTCGGCGCCGAGCTGACGCATCAGGGCGGCGTCGGCGGGGGTGGCGACGCCGCCGGCGGAGAAGAGGACCACCGGCAGTTTGCCCAGCTCCGAGACTTCCTTGACGAGTTCGTACGGGGCGCGCAGCTCTTTGGCGGCGGCGTACAGCTCGTTGTTGTCGTAGCCGCGCAGCCTGGCGATCTCGTTCTTGATCTGGCGCAGGTGGCGGACGGCCTCGACGACGTTGCCGGTGCCGGCCTCGCCCTTGGAGCGGATCATCGCGGCGCCCTCGGCGATGCGGCGCAGTGCCTCGCCCAGGTTGGTGGCACCGCAGACGAAGGGGGTCGTGAACGCCCACTTGTCGGAGTGGTTGACCTCGTCGGCCGGGGTGAGGACCTCGGACTCGTCGATGTAGTCGACGCCGAGGGACTGCAGCACCTGGGCCTCGACGAAGTGGCCGATACGCGACTTGGCCATCACCGGGATGGACACGGCCTCGATGATGCCCTCGATCATGTCCGGGTCGGACATGCGGGCCACGCCGCCGTCCTTGCGGATGTCGGCGGGGACGCGCTCCAGGGCCATGACGGCGACGGCGCCCGCGTCCTCGGCGATCTTCGCCTGCTCCGGCGTGACGACGTCCATGATCACGCCGCCCTTGAGCTGCTCGGCCATGCCGCGCTTCACGCGGGCGGTGCCGGTCTCGGGAGCCTGGTTGTCGGAAAGCGTGCTGGACACGGGGTGACCTCACTCGGTGAAAGAGGGTTTCTGCAAACACCGAGGAAACGGGAGGGGACCAGGCCACAGCAAGGGCCAATGCGGAGCCGGTGGATCGTTTTCCGGCCAGGGAGCCGGCGAGCAGGGCCTACGCCGGTCGGTCCGCCAGGGCCGCCGGAGGTTCGTCGTCCATCTCGAACGCCATCGGGAACGGCGCGTGTCCCGCCAGTCTGAACCAGCGCACCTTGCGGTGCCGTCGCAGGGCGCGGGCGGCCCGTACGGCATCGTTGTGGAAGCGCCGGGCCATCGGCACCCGGCGCACCGCCTCGGTCAGTTCCCGGGCCGCCGCCTCTCCCCCGGGCGCCTCCCGTACCGCCTCGACCTGCGGGGCCTCGGCGAACACGGCGCGCAGCGCCTGGCTCAACTCGCTCTCGGCGACCTCCCGTTGCTCCTCCTCGGCCTGCCGGGCGGCATGCGCGGCCTCGTACAGGACGATCGACGCGGCCGGGTCGAGCACTCCCGAGGTCGCCAGTTCCTGAGCCACGGAGGCGCGGCGCAGCAGTTGCGCGTCGAGGGCGGCGCGGGCCGCGTCGATCCGGGCGTGCAATCGGTCGAGCCGGCCGGCGGTCCAGCTCAGATAGAGGCCGATCGCGACCAGCGCGACGAGGATCCAGATGAGGGTTGCGGTCACGGGCGGCAAGGCTACCGGTGACCGGCGGAACGTCCGCACCCGCCCGAAACCGGCCTTCTCCGGCGCGATTCGCCCTTGGAGCAGGGCACGCCCTCGGCAACCCTGGTGTGCGCGTGTCCGCGTATGTCCGCGCCGAGGGCAGACGAGCATGGACAGACGTACGGTGCCGGCGGCGGGAGTCGCCGGGCCGGCCGCGACCGGAGACTCGGAGGCGTGACCCGAGCGAGTGCGGCGTGCCGGGGTACGGCCACGGCGACCCGGTGTTCAGCGCGACGACGTGTGGCCGCTCCTGACGCCTCAGGAAGACGGCGGCCGGGGCCGGGGGTCAGTCCCGTGCCAGCCCGAGCCGCGCCCGCAGCCCCGGGGCCCGGTCGTCCGCCGCGGCGACCGCCGCCGCGCCGGCCGTCACCGTCTCGTACACGGACAGGATGTCCGCGCCGACCGTCGACCAGTCGAACCGCCGTACGTGCGCGCTGCCGCGCGCCCGCAGCTCCTCGCGTCGCTCCGGGTCCGCCAGCAGCCGCAGTGCCGCCTCGGCGAGCGCGTCCGCGTTCTCGTTGGCGAACAGCTCGCCCGCCGCTCCCTGGTCCAGCACCTGAGCGAAGGCGTCCAGGTCGGAGGCGAGTACCGGGGCCCCGGCCGACATGGCCTCGACCAGGATGATCCCGAAGCTCTCGCCGCCGGTGTTGGGGGCGACGTACAGGTCGACGCTGCGCAGGAAGCGGGCCTTGTCCTCGTCGCTGACCATGCCGAGGAACTCCACACGCGAGCGCAGTTCGGCGGGCAGCGACTCCACTGCCTCCTCCTCGTCCCCGCGCCCGGCGACCAGCAGCCGGGTCCGCGGGCGCTCGGCGAGAATCCTCGGCAGGGCCTTCATCAGCACCGGCAGGCCCTTGCGGGGCTCGTCGATCCGGCCGATGAAGCCGATCGTGTCCACCTGCCACTCGGGCTTGGCCTCCGCCTTGGCGAAGAAGTCGACGTCGACGCCGTTCGGGATCACCACCGCGTCGCCGCCCAGATGCTCGACGAGGGTGCGGCGGGCGTACTCGCTCACGGCGATCCGGGCGCTGATCTTCTCCAGGGCGGCCTGGAGGATCGAGTACGCGGCGATCATGGCCCGGGAGCGAGGGTTGGAGGTGTGGAAGGTGGCGACGATCGGGCCCTGCGCCGCCCAGCAGGTCAGCAGGCCGAGGGACGGAGAGGTCGGCTCGTGGATGTGGATGACGTCGAACTCGCCGTCGTGCAGCCACCGCCGCACCCGGGCCGCCGACAGGAAACCGAAGTTCAGCCGGGCCACCGAGCCGTTGTACGGCACCGGCACCGCGCGGCCGGCCGAGACGACGTACGGCGGCAGCGGGGTGTCGTCGTCGGCGGGGGCGAGGACGGACACCTCATGGCCGAGGCGGATGAAGTACTCGGCCAGATCACGGATGTGGAACTGGACGCCGCCCGGCACGTCCCAGGAGTACGGGCAGACGATTCCGATCCTCACGGACGCTCCCCGTCCGCACTTTTCGAGCCGTCCGAGCTGTCCGACGGGCGTGGTTCCAGGTCGGCGAGCCACAAGCGCTGGAGCATGTGCCAGTCCTCCGGATGGTCGGCGATCCCCGTGGCGAAGGCATCGGCCAGCGCCTGTGTCATGACAGACGTCTTCTCGGCCCGCGTACCTGTCTCGGGAACGTCGATCGGGGGATGGACCCGCCCCCGCATGATCGGTGAGTCGTCGTACCAGAGTGTCACCGGGAGCAGCAGGGCACCGGTCTGCTGGGCGAGGAGTGCCGGACCGGCGGGCATCCGGGTGGCCTCGCCGAAGAACTTGACCTCGACGCCGGAGGCGGACAGGTCCCGTTCGGCGACCAGACAGACCAGGCCGCCGTCGCGCAGCCGCCGGGCCAGCGTGCCGAAGGCGGTGCCGCCACTGTGCGGCAGAACCTCCATGCCGAGGCCCTCGCGGTAGGCGACGAAGCGGTCGTACAACGTCTCCGGCTTGAGGCGCTCGGCGACCGTCGTGAACGGCGTCCGGAGCTTGGTGGTGACCCAGGCGCCGGCGAGGTCCCAGTTCGCCATGTGCGGCAGCGCGAGGACGACGCCCTTGCCGGCCGCGAGCCCCTCGGTGAGGTAGTGCACGTCCGTGGCGTCGAAGCCGCTCTCAATGCGCTCGGCACTCCACGCCGGAAGCCGGAAGGACTCCATCCAGTAGCGCAGGTACGACCGCATGCCCGCGCGCGAGAGCTCTGCGAGGCGCTCAGGGGTCGCGTCGGGCACCACGCGCGCGTAGTTGCTCTCCAGCCGCCTGACGCCCTTGCCGCGCTGCTTCCAGGCGAGGTCGGCGATGCTCCTGCCAAGACGTACGGCGGCCGGCTCGGGGAGCTTCTTGACCACACCCCAGCCCAGTCCGTACAGCGCGTCGGTGACCCGCTCCTGGGCGCTCACTTCGCCGCCTCACTCCCCTGGGTCTCCTGCTCCTCCCGGTCGGCCGCGGCCTCCGCCTCGGCCGACTCGCGACGGACCGTGACGACTCGCTGGATCAGCGTGACCAGGCTGCCGACGGCCACGATCCACAGCGCGACGGGCAGCAGGTACTGGATGCCGGGTACCCCGAACTTGTCGAAGCCCGCCAATCCGGCCGCGACCAGGGAGATCACCAGGCGCTCCGCGCGCTCCACGAGGCCGTTGACGGCGACCGGCAGGCCGATCGACTCGCCGCGGGCCTTGGTGTACGACACCACCTGGCCGCTGGCCAGGCAGAAGATCGAGACGGCGCACAGGACGAGGTCGTCACCACCACCGGCGTACCAGAGGATGAAGCCGCCGAAGATCGCGCCGTCGGCGACCCGGTCGAGGGTGGAGTCCAGGAAGGCGCCCCAGCGGCTGGAGCGGCCGAGCTGGCGGGCCATGTTGCCGTCGACGAGGTCCGAGAACACGAACAGCGTGATCACGACCGTGCCCCAGAAGAACTCGCCCATGGGGTAGAAGACCAGCGCGCCGGCGACCACACCGGCGGTGCCGATGAGGGTGACCGTGTCGGGGCTCACGCCCCGCCGGATGAGAAACGCGGCGAACGGTGTGAGGACACGCGTGAAGAATGCACGCGCGTACTTGTTCAGCATGGCCTTCCCGACGGTCGGTGTGGCCGAGCGGCCCCTGCTGGCCACCGGCTGGCCCATCGTAGCCACGCGCGCGCGTGGGCGGCGGCCGGGCACCGTCAGCCCGGGTCACGGCCTGACGGCATCCGGGTCACGGCACGGTCGCGCGGCCACGGCGGTGCACAGCGGCGCGATCCCGTCCGCCGTATGGACGCACCGTGACGGGAGTGGAAAGCTCGAAGAACAACCGCGGGCGTCGCCGGAGCCGCCACCGCACGCGGGTCCCGCGTGTCCGCGCCCACAGTGACCTCACCGTGCACGGGAGGCAAGGCCATGGGCGACAAGGCGAACGCACACCCCGGAGCCGCCGGCAGGGCAACAGCGGCCGACCACCCCGCGTCCGTACGGAATGTGGTGCTGGTCGGCCACTCCGGTTCGGGCAAGACGACTCTGGTGGAAGCTCTCGCGCTGACGGCGGGAGCGGTGAACCGGGCGGGCCGCGTGGAGGACGGCGGCACCGTCTCCGACTACGACGAGATCGAGCACCGGCAGCAGCGCTCGGTGCAGCTCTCCCTGGTACCCGTCGAATGGGACGGGTACAAGATCAATCTTCTCGACACCCCCGGATACGCCGACTTCGTCGGAGAACTCAGGGCCGGTCTGCGAGCGGCGGACGCGGCCCTCTTCGTCGTTTCGGCCTCCGACGGGGTGGACGGCTCGACCCGCATGGTGTGGGAGGAGTGCGCGGCCGTCGGCATGCCACGCGCGATCGTCATCACGCACCTGGAGTCCGCCCGGGCGAACTTCGAGGAGATGACACGGACCTGCGCGGAGGCCTTCGGCGGCGACGACCCCGACGCCGTACTGCCGCTGTACCTGCCACTGCGCGGCCCCCAGGCACCGGACGGGCACGCGCCCGTCACCGGGCTGATCGGCCTGCTGTCGCAGAAGCTGTTCGACTACTCGACCGGGGAGCGCAAGGAGTCCGAACCGGGAGAGGACCAGCTGCCGCTGATCGAGGAGGCCCGCAACCGGCTCATCGAGGGGATCATCTCCGAGAGCGAGGACGAGACCCTCATGGACCGCTACCTCGGCGGAGAGGAGATCGACTTCAAGACGCTGGTGGAGGACCTGGAGCGGGCCGTCGCACGCGGCGTCTTCTTCCCGGTCCTGGCCGCCGCCCCCGCGGCCGAGGGCGCCCGGCAGGGGCTCGGCACGGTCGAGCTGCTGGAACTGGTCACCCGCGGCTTCCCGACCCCACTGGAGCGCGAGGCGCCGAGGGTCACCACGGTCGACGGCAAGCCGCGCGAGCTGAAGCTGTGCGACCCGGACGGACCGCTGGTCGCCGAGGTCGTGAAGACCTCGTCCGATCCGTACGTCGGCCGGGTCTCACTGGTACGGGTCTTCTCGGGCACCCTGCGCCCCGACGAGACCGTCCACGTCTCCGGGCACGGGCTCGCCGACCGGGGCCACGAGGACCACGACGTCGACGAGCGGATCGGCGCCCTGTCCGGACCCTTCGGCAAACAGCAGCGCGTGCTGACGCACTGCATCGCGGGCGATCTGGCCTGCGTGGCCAAACTGAGCCGCGCGGAGACCGGGGACACCCTCTCGGCCAAGGACGACCCGCTGCTCATGGAGCCGTGGGAGATGCCCGATCCACTGCTGCCGCTCGCCATCCAGGCGCACAGCAAGGCCGACGAGGACAAGCTCTCCCAGGGCCTGTCCCGGCTGGTCGCCGAGGACCCGACCATGCGGCTGGAGCAGAACCAGGACACCCACCAGGTGGTGCTGTGGTGCCTGGGCGAGGCACACGCCGACGTGGCGCTGGAACGGCTGCGCAGCCGGTACGGCGTGCAGGTCGACGTCGTCCCGCACAAGGTCTCCCTCCGGGAGACGTTCGCGGCCAAGTCGGCGGGCCGCGGGCGCCATGTGAAGCAGTCCGGCGGACACGGGCAGTACGCCATCTGCGAGATCGAGGTGGAACCGCTGCCGGGCGGCTCGGGCATCGAGTTCGTGGACAAGGTCGTCGGCGGAGCGGTGCCGCGCCAGTTCATCCCGTCCGTCGAGAAGGGCGTAAGGGCCCAGGCGGCCAAGGGAGTTGCCGCAGGCCATCCGCTCATCGACATCCGGGTCACCCTGCTCGACGGCAAGGCGCACTCGGTGGACTCCTCCGACGCCGCGTTCCAGACGGCCGGCGCGCTCGCCCTGCGGGAGGCGGCGGCCGACGCGAAGATCCATCTGCTGGAGCCGGTCGCCGAGGTGAGCGTCCTGGTCGGCGACGACTACGTCGGCGCCGTGATGAGCGACCTGTCCGGGCGGCGCGGCCGGGTCCTGGGAACGGAACAGACCAGCGGCGGCCGCACCCTGGTGCGCGCCGAAGTGCCCGAGATCGAGATCGGCCGGTACGCCGTCGACCTCCGCTCCCTGTCTCACGGCACGGCACGCTTCAGCCGCCGGTACGCGCGGCACGAGCCGATGCCGCCGCAGATCGCAGAAAGGATCCGTGAAGAGGCGCGCGACGGCTCATAGTTGGCGCCGGGCGCACGACAAGTGGCGTTCGGCGCCCGACAAGTGGCGTTTGTGGAACGCTCCCCTCCCAGTCGGCGGGCGGCTTCGGCCGTCCGCCGACGGATGTCGGTGCCTGGGGATACGCTGAAGACCTGATCAACAGGTGTGCGAAGCACCGAAGTCGGGAAGGCCGCATGAGCAGGACCTGCGGCGATCGGGGGCGGGAATGACCGTTGAGAGCGGTTACGCGGACATCTTCGGTCCGCAGGTGCCGCGCACGGGCGACGGAGGCCAGGCGCCGACGTTCGCGCTGGCCTCGGCTGCCTATCGGGACAATCCGGTGGAGGAGATCCTCCAGGCCAACAACGAGTGGCACGAGTCGACCGTCAAGGGCGGCCGCAAGTGGGCGAAGATCTTCCGGCCCAACCTGGGCGAGGCCTTCTCCGGGGCCGTGGTCGCCCGCATGCTGGGCGCCGGCCGCAAGCCGCTCATCCAGTCCTTCGGCGCCGAGCCGCAGGTCGTGGTCGAGCACTGCCTCGCGGCGAACAACATCCGCAGGGACCGCGACAACCTGCTGACCATCGTCATGGTGCTGTGCGGTCTGCTGTTCCTGCCCGGGCTCCTGCTGTGGCTGCTGGTCTTCCAGATCCGCACCACCATCGCCAAGAACGAGAACAAGCAGGCCGGAGCGCTCGCCACCGCGCTGCTCGTCGGCGTGGGCGCCCTCGCCGTGATCTTCCTGGTCCGCATGCCGTTCTCGGGGTTCTGGGGCTGGTACGCGCGCGGGGCGGTCGTCATGCCGGTCGTCGGCTGGTTCTGGGCCAAGCAGATCTGCGAACGCACGGCGAAGGACCTGCGGGAGCGCTGGGGCAGCCTGCTGGCCGGCAGCAGCGTGGGTGCCAAGGTGCCCGAGGCGGTGCCGACCAGCCCCCGCGAGACCGCGGCCGAGCAACTGCGCCAGTCCCTGGCGAAGCTCAGCGCCGAACAGCAGTCCAACTCCGTGTTCTACGCCGGGCCCAAGGGCATACTCGGCATGGGCACACGGTGGGGCAGCTGGCAGCTGGCCGAAGACCTGGTGTCCGCCGATCCCACCCGCGAGATCCATCCCTTCCGCAGCTGGGACGTCATCCGCTCGATCCACGACCAGCTGCGCATGCTGGAGCGCGGACCGCTGAACTCCGGCGGCTTCCCGAAGCCGTCGATACGGCACTGGATCGTCACCCCGGTCGCGGAGGGCGCGACGGAGGTGTCCCGGCCGGAGGGCACGGACGTCGACGCGTACCAGATCAAGTCGCACGCCATACAGGACATCTGCAACAAGCAACAGTTCGGCGCCGGTGACCGGCACTACCTCGGCGTGCAGTGGACGCTGTGGGACGGGCAGCTGGTCATCACCATGCTGATCACGGTCACCGTGCTGCACGAGACACTGCGCATCGAGGTGACCGGGCACGCGCTGGGGCCGGTGCACGGGCTGTTCACCTCGAAACCGGCGGCCAAGGAGAAGGAAGTCCAGAAGTCGCTCAAGTTCTGGGAGACCCGAAAGGTGAAGCTCCCGCTGGTCGACGCGGACGAGGTGGTCCGCCTGGCGGCCCGGGCGCCCCTCACCTGGTATCCGCCGCTGCTGAACTGGCTGGGCGGCTCACTGACCCTCCCCGAGCCGTTCGGACTGCGACACGCCTGGGCGGACAAGCCGTGGCGCCACCGCTTCATGGCCGACGACGCGCTGCGCGCGGCGGCGCCGGTGCTGCGGGTGGTACACGCGGCGGCGATCCGGGTCCTGGAGGAGAACGGCGTGGACACGGAGAAGTTCGGCACGCGGTCGGCGTTCCTCAGCACGGCTGTGCAGGATGTGTCACCGAAGAAGGCCGACCTGTACGACGCGTAGGTCTGGGGGTCGTACCCCCAGACCTCCACCCCGCATCAGGCCGCCGGCCAGACCTCCGCCAGCATCTTCCGGGTGTCCGCCAGCAGCTGCGGCAGCACCCGCGTGTGGCCGACGACCGGCATGAAGTTCGTGTCGCCGCCCCAGCGCGGGACGATGTGCTGGTGCAGGTGGGCGGCGATGCCTGCGCCGGCCACGGAGCCCTGGTTCATGCCAACATTGAAGCCGTGGGCGCCGGAGGCGGTCCGCAGGGCCGTCATCGCCTGCTTGGTCAGGGCGGCGAGCTCTTCCGTCTCAGCGTCGGTGAGGTCCGTGTAGTCGGCGACGTGGCGATAGGGCACGACCATCAGGTGGCCGCCGTTGTACGGGTACAAATTGAGTACCGCGTAGACCTGCTCACCGCGCCTGACGATCAGCCCGTCCTCGTCGGACTTGGCCGGCAGCGAGCAGAAGGGGCAGCCGTCGTCGGCTCCGGGGCCGGTCGGCTTGTTCTCGCCCTGGATGTAGGCCATCCGATGGGGCGTCCACAGACGCTGGAACGCGTCCTGGATCCCCACTCCCCACTGCTGCTCCGGCTCACTCGTCATGCGTGCAGCATATGGCGTACCACCAGGGGGCGGGGAAAGGCCCCCGGGGTAACCCCGGGGGCCTGAAACCCCGCGTTGGCGGGGAGCACCGCACCTTATGCCTGTGCGCTGTCCGGATCTTCGGACCATCCCCGCAATGGCGGGGAAGGCGTCACACCTGGATGCGACGCTGCACCACATCAACGAGCTTCGCCAGCGCTTCGTCACGCGGAATGCCGTTCTCCTGCGATCCGTCGCGGTAGCGGAACGACACCGTACCCGCGTTCATGTCATCATCACCGACAATGATCATGAAAGGAACCTTCAGCTTCTGGTGCGTTCGGATCTTCTTCTGCATGCGGTCCGACGACGAGTCGACCTCGACCCGCAGCCCCTTCGCCTTCGCCTCGGCAGCGAACTTCTCCAGGTACTCGACATGCGCGTCGCCCACCGGGATACCGACCGCCTGCACGGGCGCCAGCCACGCCGGGAACGCACCCGCGTAGTGCTCAAGGAGCACCGCGAAGAACCGCTCGATCGAGCCGAACAGGGCCCGGTGGATCATGACCGGTCGCTGCTTGGAACCGTCGGGCGAGGTGTACTCCAGCTCGAAGCGCTCCGGCAGGTTGAAGTCGAGCTGGATCGTCGACATCTGCCAAGTGCGGCCGATGGCATCCTTGGTCTGGACGGAGATCTTCGGCCCGTAGAAGGCGGCGCCACCCGGGTCCGGAACCAGCGGCAGCCCCTGCTTCTCGGCGACCTGGCGCAGCGTCTCCGTGGCCTCCTCCCAGACCTCGTCGGAACCGACGAACTTCTCCGGATCTTTGGTCGACAGCTCCAGGTAGAAGTCGGTCAGACCGTAGTCCCGCAGCAGGCCGAGGACGAAGGTCAGCGTCTTGTCGAGCTCGTCGGCCATCTGCTCGCGGGTGCAGTAGATGTGCGCGTCGTCCTGGGTGAAGCCGCGGGCCCGGGTCAGACCGTGCACGACGCCCGACTTCTCGTACCGGTACACGGTCCCGAACTCGAAAAGCCGCAGCGGCAGTTCACGGTACGACCGCCCACGCGCATCGAAGATCAGGTTGTGCATCGGGCAGTTCATGGGCTTGAGGTAGTAGTCCACGCCCTCGTCGAGCTGCATGGGCGGGTACATGCCCTCGGCGTACCAGTCCAGGTGGCCGGACGTCTCGAAGAGCTTCCCCTTCGTCGCGTGCGGGGTGTAGACGAACTCGTAGCCCTCCTCCTCGTGGCGGCGGCGCGAGTAGTCCTCCATGACCCGGCGGATGATGCCGCCCTTGGGGTGGAAGACGGCGAGGCCGGAGCCGATCTGCTCCGGGATGGAGAACAGGTCGAGTTCGCTGCCCAGCTTGCGATGGTCGCGCTTCTCGGCCTCGGCGAGGAAGTCGAGGTGCGCCTTCAGCTCGTCCTTGGTCGGCCATGCGGTGCCGTAGATGCGCTGGAGCATCGGGTTTTTCTCGCTGCCCCGCCAGTAGGCGGCCGCGTTGCGCATCAGCTTGAACGCCGGGATGTTCCGCGTGGTGGGCAGGTGGGGACCACGGCAGAGGTCCTTCCAGCACAGGTCACCGGTCTTGGCGTCCAGGTTGTCGTAGATCGTCAGCTCACCCGCGCCGACCTCGACGTCCGCGCCGTCGTCCGAGGAGGCCGAGCCCTTGAGGCCGATCAGCTCCAGCTTGTACGGCTCGGACGCCAGCTCCTCACGGGCCGCCTCGTCCGTCACCACACGGCGCGAGAAACGCTGCCCGCGCTTCTGGATCTCCTGCATCTTCTTCTCGATGGCCTTGAGATCCTCGGGCGTGAACGGCTTCTCGACGTCGAAGTCGTAGTAGAAGCCGTCCTTGACCGGCGGGCCGATGCCCAGCTTGGCCTCGGGGAAGAGCTCCTGCACGGCCTGCGCCATCACGTGCGCGGTGGAGTGGCGCAGGATGTTCAGGCCGTCCTCGGAGGAGATCTCGACGCCCTCGACCTCCTCGCCCTCGGACAGGACGTACGACAGGTCCTTGAGCTCGCCGCCCACGCGCGCGGCGATGATCGAGCGCTCGCCGGCGAAGAGGTCCGCGGCCGTAGTGCCCGTCGTCACCACGCGTTCTTCCCGCTCGGAATCGCGTTGGATGATCACACGGACGTCTGACACCGGTCTCTCCTGACTGAAGGTGGGGTGCGGCGCCATACCTGGAGCGCGCGCATTAGGGGATCGTACCGACCCCGGCCCCCCGACCGCGAAACGGATGAGCTCCGCCCCGGCCTCCCCCGCCTCAGTCCCCTCCGCATACCTCTTCGAAGAAGTCCAGATCCTCCTGCAGCGACTTCATCAGCCGGTCCCGCTCTGCCTCGTCCACCTGAACCGGTACGACCCCCGAGACCCCCGTCAGCTTGCGGAACCCGCCCCGGCTCTCCAGCCGCCCGTGCACCCGCACCGGCAGCCCGACGAGGTGTGCGTGTCCGGCGATCCGGTACGCCTCCTCGTCCAGCGTCAGGCGTACGTGCGGCACCTCGGCGCCCGCGATCACCCGCAGCCGTACCGTCCCCGCCCCGCGCGGCGCCGACCTGCGCATCCGCACCACGGCACCCGTGATCCGGACGGGCACGGACGGTTCCTCGCGCAGGTACCGGGCCCCGGCTTCACGCAGTACCGGTAGGTCTCCGGGCGAGAACTCGACGGGATCGCCGCCCGCCGCGCAGTCCTGCGGAACACCGGCCGCCGGCGCCCACTCCACGGCGATGCGCGCCCCCTCCGTACCGCGCACGAGGGCGATCAGTGCCTCGGTGAGTTCGCGGCTGACGCCTGCCTCGACGGCGCCGTCGAAGGCGTCCATGCCGCCGGTGGCCCGCTGGTAGTCGATGGCCTCGCGGGCGGCGTACAGGGCCTGGTGCAGGCGTACGGCGAGCGGTCGCCCGGCGTCGACCGGCACGAAGGCGGTGAGGCGGCGGCCGCCGGCCGCGGAGCCGACGAGGACGTTCTCCAGGGACGCGGCGGCGGTGCGCCGGTGGCGGGCGCCGTAATAGCCCGCACGCGCGCGCGTGGCGAGCGCGCCGGCGAGCAGCATCTGGCGGGCGGCGGCGCGCAGCTGTTCCTCGACGGTCCAGGGCGCTGCACCGGCCGGCCCGGTCGGCACATCGCGCCACCAGCGGATCTCGTCGCTGGGCACGGCGAGGGAGACCAGCACCTCGCGCGCGGAGGGGGTGCCGCTGCGGGACAGCGCGAGGAGTGCCTCGCCGAGCAGGTCGTCGCTGTCGGGGAAGGCGCGGCTCTCGGGCACCAGCAGGCTCGTCCCGCCGCCGCCCGGTCCGGGCGGGGTCCAGCGGCCGTAGCGTCCGGCCGCTCCCCCGCGTCGCTGCCAGCCGTGCCGGTGCAGCAGGGCGCTGAGTACGGCCGGGTCGACCTCGGCGGGGTCGGGGGGACGGTTCCAGGCGACGGCGGTCCGGTCGACGGGGTGCGGTCGTACGGGCCTGAGTGGTTCCTCCAGCGGGCGGTGCGTCATGGTCTGCCTCCGGTCCCGACCCGCGTCATGATCTCGCAGAGCGCCCGGTCGTCGAAGATGCGCGAGGTCGGTATCCGCACGGTGGTCCGGTTCCGGCCCGTGACGGGCTGACCGGCGAGGTTGGTCCAGTAGCAGCAGTGCCTGAGGTCGAGTCGGTCGTGGCTGGCGCGCAGCCAGTCGTCCTGGGACCTGGGCACGAGCATCACTACGAGGATCTTGTGCACCGAGACCGGGGTGCGGGCCAGCTTGCGCAGGTGGTCGTTGTCGAGCGTGAAGGAGAAGGTGCGGCCGGGTGGGTTCGGCGGGATCTGATACGTGCATTTCAGCTGCACCTTGATGGTCACCTCGTCGTCGACGGTGTGTCCGGGTGCGCTGTGGCTGACGTGCCAGTCGATGCCGTTGTCCGGGAACGGCTGGGACAGCGAGCAGCCGGCGGCCGCCGCGACCGCGTGCAAGTAGCCCACCTGCAAGGTCTCCATGCAGGCGGTGGTGGCGAGTGTGCCGCGATGGGGGCCCGTTCGTTCGGGCAGCAGCCCGCCCCGCTCGGGCTGCGCTATCGCCATGACCAACAGCCTTCCCAGCCAAGTGAATTGCCCACACCGGGGCCGAGTGGATCCCGCGTCGGGCCGCTGAACTGCAAGGACCCGTACTCCTGTTGTGTCCTTCCGGCGTACGGCGCAAACAGCCCGGGTATCACCAAACGGGCAGAAGACGGGACGTCAGCTGCCGTGGGTGAACGAGGGGTTGTGTAGGTATGACGTGCTGGTATGAGGGGGCCTTGGCCGCTTTCGACACAGAGACCACGGGTGTGGACGTCGAGGCCGACCGGATCGTGTCGGCCGCCGTCGTCGTCCAGGACGCTCCGGGGACCCGGCCTCGGGTGAGCCGGTGGCTGGTGAACCCGGGCGTGCCGGTGCCCGCCGCGGCGACGGCGGTGCACGGGCTGACGGAGGAGCATCTGAGGCTCAACGGCCGCTGGCCGGCGCCGGTGATGTACGAGATAGCCGAGGCGCTGGCGGAGCAGGCGGCGGCGGGCCGTCCGCTGGTGGTGATGAACGCGCCGTTCGATCTGACGCTGCTGGACCGCGAGTTGCGTCGCCATCGGGCCTCGTCGCTGAGCGGCTGGTTCGAGACGTCGCCGCTGTTGGTGCTCGACCCGCGGGTCCTGGACAAACACCTGGACCGCTACCGCAAGGGCCGCCGCACTCTCACCGACCTGTGCGCGCACTACGGCGTCTCGCTGGAGGGCGCGCACGACGCGGCGGCAGACGCACTGGCCGCGCTGGATGTCGTACGGGCGGTGGGGCACCGTTTCGCGGCGCGGCTGGAGCGCCTCTCCCCCGCCGAACTGCACATGCTGCAGGCGGTGTGGCACGCGGCGCAGGCGCGGGGCCTGCAGGCGTGGTTCGCTCGCAGCGGCACGGAGGAGGCGGTGGATCCGGCGTGGCCGCTGCGTCCGGACCTGCCGGCGGCGGCCGCATAGGTTGCCAGGTACACAAAAAAGCCGGTCCGCTGCGGCGGACCGGCCTTTCCCGGTGGGCGATACTGGGTTCGAACCAGTGGCCTCTTCGGTGTGAACGAAGCGCTCTCCCACTGAGCTAATCGCCCGGGAACGCAGTGAACAATACAGGTCCCGGCACGTTTCCTTCAAACCGCTTCCAAGTAGGCGGCCAGTCCCCGCCGTCCGGCCCGCATCATCAGCCAGTGGTTGAGCCGGAAGACCGGCCGTCCCGGCACGGCGAAGCGCCTCAGCAGCGGTTTTTTCACGTCGACCACCTGGTCGTACCGGGCCAGGCTGCCACCCTCCCGAGCGGTGATCGTCCAGCGCGCCCAGCCGTCGACGTCCCCGGTCATGGCGACCTCCAGGACCCCGGCATCCGGATCGCGTCGCACCTCGCGCGCGACGAAGGTCATGTCGTACGGCAGGAGGGAACGGATCCTGACCACCCCGCTCGTGTCGTCGATCCGGTTCACCTCACGCACCTGCCGCCACCAGCGCGGATAGTCCTCGACCCGTTCCAGGGCGTCGTACACGGTGGCGGGCCGCGCGGGCAGCGCCCACAGGCTGCGGAAGCGGTAATGGGTCCAGTCCATGAGCTGAGTCTGCCCGGCATGGGGGCGCGTATCTGAGTACGTCGTGAGTACCCGCACTCATGCCGAGCGCCGTGACCCAGACCACACTCCAGGCATGACGCAGATTCCGCCCCCGGCCGAGGAGTTGCGGCTCCTCGATGCCGAGCTGTGGCAACTGGACGCCCGGCGAGCCCAGTTGCTGGCCCGCCGTGCCTGGCTGGTCGCGGCCCTGCACAGGGTCCAGCCCCAGGCTCCCGTCGCACCGCCCCGCCCGGAGGCGGCCGCACCCAGTGTGCAGAACGTGCTCCTGCTGCTCGGTGGGGTCCTGCTCACCATCGCGGCGATGGTCTTCACCCTGGTCAGCTGGGGTCATCTGGGGATCACCGGGCGGGCGCTGGTCTTCGGCGCGGTCACGCTGGCCGCGCTCGCGGTGCCGGCGGTGCTGCTGAAGCGGGGGCTGCGGTCGACGGCCGAGTCGGTGGCGGGCCTCGGGCTCGCACTGACGGTTCTCGACGCCTATGCCCTGCACGAAGTCGCCCTCGCGGGGACGGACGGGGCGGGGTACGCGGCGGTGGCGTCGGCGGTGCTGGCGGGGACCTGGCTGGCGTACGGCCTGCTGCCGGGTACGGCCGGGTTGCGGCTGCCCCTCCCCGCCGCGCTGGCCGCGGCCCAGCTCCCGCTGCTCCTGTGGGCACTGGCCGCCGGCGCCGATCCGTACGGGATCACGGCCGCGCTGCTGGTGACGGCTGGGGTGGACACACTGGTGGCGCTTCGGGGGACGGCCGGGTCCGTACGCGTCGTCGCCGCCGTCGGCGCGTACGGCATGGGTGCCTGGGGCGTACTGACCGCCGGCTGGCTGTCCTGGACGGCCACCGGCCCGAGCGCCGCCGCCCGTGCGGCGGCGCTCCTCACTCTTGGGTCGGCGATCGCGCTGGGCGCCGCGTGGCATGGCGGGCGTACGGCTGTGCGCGAGGCGGGCGAGGCTGACGGCCGAGCCGATCAGCGCGCCCCGGGCGGCGCAGACGGCCGCGGTGACGCGCGCGAGCCCGGCGACGCAGACAGCCGAATCGAACAGCGCGGACCCGGCGACACGAAGAACCGGCCCGACCAGAGCCGGCCGGGCGGCCTCCGAGGACGAGTCGATGCCCGCGAGCCCGGCGACACCGACCGTCGAAACGAACAGCGCGGACCCGCCGACACGGAGAACCGGCCCGACCACAGCCGAGCCGATGAGCACAGCCCTGGCGCCACCATGGGCCATGGCGATGCCCGCACCCCCGGCGAAAGGCGCTCTCTCGGCCTCGCCGTCACCTCCGGGCTGCTCATGGTTGCCGCGCTCGGCGGTCTGGCGCGCTCTGTGCTGCCGGAGATGTGGACGGTTCCGGCGCATCTGGCCTGTGGGATCGCCCTGTTGGCGGCGGTACTGGCCGGTCGGCTGCCGGATGCGGTGCGGCAGGGACTCGGCTGGGCCTCCGGTGCCGTACAGGCGCTGGCCGTGCTGTGGGCGCTGCCCGTCGTCGGTGTGGCGGTGCTGGGGCCGGTGGGCTGGGCGGAGCGCGCCTGGACCGGTACGCCGTCGGACGTCCGTGCCGCGGTGACGATCGACGCGCCCTGGCCGCCGGAGGCGGCCGCGGCTCCCATCGTGCCGGCGGCGGTGGCGGTCGTACTCGCCCTGGTGGTCCGTGACGCGGCCTGGCGTCCTCGGGCACGGACCGGCGCGCTGGGGCTGATCTGGGCCACGGCGCTCGTCCTGCCTGCGGTCCTCGAACTTCCCTACTTCGCCGGGCTGTTGGCTCAGGGAGTCACGGCAGCCGGAGCGCTCGCGGCAGCGGCGTACATGCGCGAAGCCACGCCCGACGCCGAAGGACGTCGGCTCACCGCCCTCGTCCTCGCGCTGGTCACCTCCCTCAGCCTCGCCCTCCTCTCCCTCGCCTCCCAGACCGCGACCCTTGTTGTGCTCGGCGCGCTGACGGCACTGTTCGCGTCGGCCTCGTGGCGGGCACATCTCGCCCCCGTCACGGCCCCGGCCGCGCTCGCGTACGCCGCCGCGCTGGCCGCGGCGACCGGCGCCGCCGCGGACTGGCAGCCGGAGTACACCGCCCTGCTGGTCCTGGCGGTGCCCGTGGCCTCGGCCTTGCTCGCGGCGCGGCTGGGCGATTCCCGGTCCACGGTCCCGGTCGAGGTCGCGGGCGCGGCCGCCGCGCTGCTCGCCGTCGGCCTGGCCGCAGGCGACCCGCCGATCCTCGCCCTGGTCCTCGCGCTCTGCGCAGTGATCGCCGCGGGCACGGCGATCCGTCCCGGCCGCCGCTCCGTCGCCTACGCGTCCGGGGCCCTTTTCGTCCTGGCCACCTGGGTACGCCTGGCGGCATGGGACGTCGACACTCCTGAGGCGTACACGATCCCGGTCACCGTCCCGGCGCTGCTCGTCGGCGCCCTGCGCAGGCGCCGCGACCCGCAGGCCTCCTCCTGGACGGCGTACGGCTCCGGACTCGCCGCCACCCTCGTGCCGAGCCTCGTCGCGGCCTGGGGCGACCCGCACTGGACGCGCCCGCTGCTGCTGGGCGCGGCGGCGCTGCTGGTCACCCTGCTGGGCGCCCGGCATCACCTCCAGGCGCCGCTGCTGCTCGGCGGCTCGGTGCTCGCCCTGGTCGCCCTGCACGAACTCGCTCCGTACCTCGTGCAGGTGACCGGCGCGCTTCCCCGCTGGGTGCCTCCCGCCCTCGCCGGACTCCTGCTGCTCGCGCTGGGTGCGACGTACGAGCAGCGGATCCGGGACGTCCGGCGGGTGCGGGAGGTTCTGGAGAGGATGGACTAGACGCCGGCTACGGCATCTTGTCGCCCACCAGCGCGAGGTTCTGGATGGCCGCCAGTCCGTACAGCGCGGTGGCGTTGGTGGACACCCACGCCGCCTCGCTGCCGGGTACCAGGGCGGTCGGTCCCTCTATCTTCTTCGTGGACCAGTCGGTGGACTCCTTGTAGTCCCAGGGGTCGGCGCTGTTGTAGAACTGCCGCCACGCCCGTGCGGCCAGCTTGTCGTCGCCGGTCTGGACGGCGGCGTAGGCGTCCTGCCGTGAGTGCCCCTGGAAGAGCAGCAGGTTGCCGAAGTTGGAGCCGTAGCGGGCGGCCTGCTCGGCCTTGGTGGCGTTGAAGTAGCGGCAGTAGTCGAGCCACGCCTCCTTGAACTTCGGCATGTCGACCTGGTCGATCAGCTCGGCGCACAGCTCGACCAGACCGAACATGGCCGACAGGTGCGAGACGCCGACCTTCGGCTGCTTGGCGACGGCGAACTTCCCGGTGTCCAGGTCGTAGAGCGCGTCGCCCTGGACAAAGCCGTTGGGCTGGGCGGCGATGGTCTCCATGGTGGACATGACCCGCGCTTTGGCCTTCTCCCACTTGGGGCCGCGCCGCTCCCACTCGGTGAGCCAGGCCGAGACCAGGCCGCTCCAGTCGGTGCCGAAGCCGATGGACAGGGCGTTGCGGTCGGGGGTGTACGGCTCGGTGCGGATCTTGCGGATGGGGTCGAGGACGAGGAACGTCTCGTCGGAGTCGACGTTGGCGTGCATGAGGTCGCCGACGCGTTCGTCCGCGGTGAGGAAGTAGTAGTAGCGGCGGTAGGTGGTGTTGGCGATGCGCTGCTGCTTGGCGCTGTCCGCGTAGTGCTGGACGCCATGGCGGGTGCCGAGGCCCGCCCACTTGCCGAGGTGGTAGACGTCGACCTCGCCGGTGTGCCGGGTCATGGCCTCGGCGAAGCGGAAGACGTCGGCGCGGCCGGAGCGCATGTACGCGAACCAGAGCCACAGGTCGGGCGAGAGTTCGGAGTTGTCCCAGGCGTAGCCGCCGACGTCGTAGCACCACTGGTGGCGGCTGGGGTCGTAGCTGTGCATGATGTCGCCGTAGTCCCAGAAGCCGTACCAACGGCGCATCTCCACCTGGTCCTTGTAGTAGGTGAAGAGGAAGTCGAGGTGGTCCTCGATCTTCGCCTTGGCGCTGGTGGAGCGGTCCGGCTCGGAGAACAGCTTGCCGAAGACGCCCGCCTTGATGAGCTGCTTGGGCGGGGCGGCCAGCTGCGGCGGGGTGCGTACGGCCTCGACCTGCTGGGCCATCGCCTCGGCGCTGGGCGTGGAGTCGTGGGCCCAGAAGAGGAGTTCGCTGGTGCGGGCGATGCCGTAGGGGGTGCCGAAGCCGGGTTCGTAGTCCTCGTAGGTGATGTTGAGGCCTTCGAGCTGTTCGGGGTACGTGTCCTGGCCCATGCCGTCGTGGTAGAAGCGCAGGTCCATGGGCTGCGCCTCGGGTGACCAGAGCCAAAGGGTGACCTCGGCCTCGTCGGTCTGGGCGTCGCGGATGTCGAGTTGGGCGGGGTGCTTCTCCCAGAAGTCCCGCAGCCCAAAGGCGAATCCGCCGCTCGCGCCGCCGACGTAACCGAAGCCGCTGGCCCGCCGGCCGCCTCCCGCGGGGATCCAGCCGTGGCCCTTCTTGGTGCGCTTGCGCACGCCGAAGCCGTCGGCGGAGAGTTGCGAGAGGGTGTAGTCGCCCCACTCGGGGATGTACTGGAGGCGGGTGGTGACCCGCTGGTCCCAGGTGGACGGGTCCGGCAGCTTCTTGCCCTCGAACTGGGCCGTCCGCACGGCCGCCCCCGGGTCGCGCCGCAGTCCGGTGATGCCCTTGACGGCCTCCCGCAGCAGACCGGTGCCGTCGCCGCCGATGCGGATGTGGCGGTCGTAGGACTGGTCCCGCATGGGGACGGTGAAGCGCACGCCCAGCCCTCGGATGAAGTCACCGCTGGCCTTGCCCGGCTCCTGCGTGCCGTCGTACGTGATCGTGTGCACCATGCGGAAGGATTCGGCACCCGCGTAGAAGTACAGCCGGATCGAGAACGGCAGCCAGCTCCGGCTGCCCTTGCGGTGCTTGCCGTCGATGCGGACGACCGCGCGGACCGGGCCCTCCTGTTCGACCTCGACCTTCGAGATGGCGCCCTCGAAGCGCTCGGTCTTCACCGAGCCCTGGTCCTCGTCCTCGATCTCGGGCTGGCGGATCAGCACGAGCCGGCCGTTCTTGGCGATCTCGGTGGATCCACGGGTGACCGACTTGATCAGCGTGGCACCGGACTTGCCGATCTTGGCGGTGATGACGCCGGTGGAGATGTCGATGGTGCCGCCGCTCTTGTCGACGGTGACCTTCTTGTCGGGGGTGGCGGCCTCACCCGCGGCGAGGGTGAGCTTTCCGGAGCCCGAACTGACCGCGTGCGCGGTCCACTTGAGCGAACCGTCCGGCCAGTAGGCGATCGGCCACGACTGCACGGGCACGGACTTGCCGTCCGCGTCCGTCACCGCGAACTTCTGGTCCTCCTGGTAGACGCCCTTCGGCCAGGGGACGCCGACGGTGGAGCCGGGGGCGGCGCCCAGGCCGCCGTCCTCCAGCCAGTCCAGGGTCACCGGATCGGCGTCGGCGTCCGCGGCTCTCGGCGCGGCCTCGGCGTCCTTGGCTCCTAGCGCCCAGCTGAACTGCGCGGCGGCTCCGGCGACGGCGGCCGCCTTGAGGATGGACCTACGGGGAATGGGGGACATGACCTTTCCTTTCCGTGCGGGGGTGCAGGGTGGTCAGGGGCATGACAGAGTGAGGTACGGCGCCCAGGGCGCCGACCTGATGCGAGGGCACCGCCCGTCAGCGGAGCCGGTACCGCTCCTCCACGGCGACGGCCGCCGCCGCGACGGCCCCCAGGACGGGGACCGCCAGCGGCGCGACGAACCAGGCGGACACGGCCACCACGGCCAGCCCGCCGATGATCAGGAAGGACCCGGCAGGGTCGAGCACGGTACGGCGGCCGGCCTGAGCGAGCAGGGCGCGCCAGGAGGCACCCGGCGTCCAGACGGCCGCCGCGCGCAGCAGGGCGACGGCGAGCCCGATCAGCGCGAAGATGCCGACGGCCCCCACGAACGGCCCACCGGGCAGCCCGGCCTGCGCGGCCAGGACATCCACCCAGACCGCGGCGGCCGCCGCCCACCCGGCGAGCCCGACGACCCACCCGCCGCGCACGGCCCTCCGGAAGTCCGCGACGAACTCCCGCCAGCCACCGCCCTCGTGGGCCGTACGACGCCGCAGGTGCCGTGCGCCGGCGGCGAAGGCCGCGGGGTAGGTGACGACCCCGAGACAGGCCACGGCGATCCACACGCCCGTGAGCAGACACTCGGCGAAGACTGCGAAGCGCTCGCCGAACACGGACTCCTTGCGCGGGGAGCGGGCCTTCACGCGTGCTTGCGCCATGGTGACCGCCTCAGCCCTTCAGTCCGGAGGTCGCCATACCGTCGATGAGGTAGCGCTGGAAGGCCATGAAGAAGGCGATGACCGGAACCAGCGCCACCAGCGACATCGCGATCATGCTGCCGTAGTTGGAGATGCCCTCCTGGTCGCGGAACATCATCAGGCCGAGCGAAACGGTGTACTTCTCGGGGGTGTTGAGGTAGATCAACGGTCCCATGAAGTCGTTCCAGGCGTTGATGAAGGTGAAGATCGCGCTGGTGATGAGCGCGGGCCGGCTCAGTGGCAGCACGATCGACCAGTAGGTGCGCAGATGCCCGCAGCCGTCGAGCTTGGCGGCCTCGTCCAGCTCCTTGGGGAGCCCGCGCATGAACTGCACCATCAGGAACACGAAGAAGGCTTCCGTGGCAAGGAACTTGCCCGCGACGAGCGGCACCAGGGTGTCGGTGAGCTCGAGGTTGCGGAAGAGCACGTACTGCGGGATGAGCAGCACGTGGTACGGCAGCAGCAGCGTGCCGATCATCAGCGTGAAGAGCAGGTTCCGTCCGGCGAACCGGATCTTGGCGAAGGCGTAGGCGGTCAGGGAGCTGGACAGCACCACGCCGACCACGGCCAGGACCGCGTACATCAGCGAGTTGGTGAAGAAGCTGGTGATGGAGATGCCCGAGATGCCGTCGGCAAGCCCGGAGAAGTTCGCCCAGACCGGCTTGGTGGGCAACAGGTCGAGGCTGGCGATGATGTCCTTGCTCGGCTTGAACGAGGCGCCGACCACCCAGATCACGGGATACAGGACGACCGCGAGGACGACGAGTGCGCCCACGTGCCAGGCGATCGATCCGGTGCGCCGCCGCTCGTTGGCGGTGCGCAGGGCAGGGCTGGTGGCACTGGTCACTTGGCGGCCTCCTCGTAGTGCACCCACTTCTTCTGCGACCAGAACAGGACCGCCGTGACGAGCGCCACCGCGATCACCAGCGTCCAGGCCATCGCGGAGGCGAAGCCCATCTGGGCCTCCTTGAAGCCCTTCTGATAGAGGTAACAGGTGTAGACGAGCGTGGCGTCGGCGGGCCCGCACCGGGTGTCGGAGACGACGTAGGCGGATCCGAACACCTGGAACGCGTGGATGGACTCCAGCAGCACGTTGAAGAACAGCACCGGGGAGATCATCGGCAGCGTGATGTTCCAGAACCGCCGGAGGGGACCCGCCCCGTCCACCTCGGCAGCCTCGTACAGCTCCTGCGGGACCTGCTTGAGGCCGGCCAGGAAGATGACCATGGGCGCGCCGAACTGCCAGATACTCAGGGCCACCAGGGCGTAGATCACGTAGTCCGGGTTGCCGATCCAGCCGCCCACGTCGAAACCGAAGATCTTCTGCGTACGGTCCACGATCGCGTCGTCCGAGAACAGCGCCCGCCACACGAAGCCCACGGAGACGCTGGCACCGATGAGCGAGGGCATGTAGAACGCGGCCCGGTACAGGCCCTGTCCGCGCCGACTCTGCGCGAGCAGCAGCGCGACGCCGAGCGCGAGCAGCAGCTTCAGCGGTGTGGCCACGACGACGTACTTCAGCGTGACCTCGACCGACTTCTGCCAGCGCGGGTCCTGGAACATCGTCGTGAAGTTGTCCAGCCCCACCCACTGGGGCGGCGTGAACAGGTTGTAGCTGGTGAACGCGTAGTACAGCGACGCGATCATCGGCCCCGCCGTGAGCAGCAGGAACCCCGCGATCCACGGCGACATGAAGAGATAGCCGGCGAGGTTCTCGCGGCGCCGCCCGCGCCGCCCGGCGGCGGGAGCGGCGGACCGCTTCCCGGCCGGGCGCACGGGCGCTTCCTTGACGAGCGTCATGGTGGTACGTCCCCTCAGCCCGCGAACGCGGCCTTGGCCTCGCTGAACAGCGCCTTCGCGGCGTCGGCCGGCTTGCTCTTGCCCTGGGCGACCTCACCGCCGAGACGCAGGAACGCCGCCTCGATGACGTCCGTGCCGGACGGGTGCGGGGTGATCTTCCCGAGGACGCCGGCCGCGGCGACCTCCTCCTCGTACGCCTTGACGCCCTTGTTGTTGTCGTCGGTGGGCGTGAAGGCCTCGTACTGCTCGGTCGTGGCGAGGATGCCTCGGTCGTAGCCCATGATCTTGCCGACCTCGGGGTCATGGACCATGAAGCTGATGAACTGGGCGACTTCCTTGGGGTGCTTGGTCCCGGAGAAGGCACTCATCATCAGCGAACCGAGGTACTGGCCGGTGTTCTTGCCGTCCGTGGTGGGGATCGGCGCGAGCCCGTAGTCGGACTCGCCCTCACCCTCGTAGCGGATGGAGAAGTTGTCCCAGGTGAACTCGGACGCGGCGAGCCCCGCCGACAGACCGGACTTCGGCTTGACCTGCTCGATCTTCTTCGGGTCGGCGACGAGCCCGGACCTCACGCGCTTGTAGCCGTCCTCCCACCACTGCGTCAGATCATCCTCGGTGAAGCCGAGATCGGTGTCGGTGAAGAAGGCCTTGCCGTTCTGACGCAGATACAGGTCGTAGAGATACATGATGCTGAAGTAGCCGGTGTCACCGGCGATCTTCAGCTTGTCCTGGATCGTCTGGAGCGCGTCGAAGTACTCGTCCCAGGTCCAGCCGAACTTCGCCTCGACGCCCGCCTTCTCGAAGGCCTTGCGGTCGATGACGAGCGCCATGGTGTTGGCGCCGACGGGTATGCCGATCTGCTTGCCGTCAACCTGACCGTTCGCCAGAACGCCGTTGCGGAAGTTCTTCAGGTCCAGGTTCCCGGCGTCCGCCTGCGCCTTGAGATCCATCAGAACGCCGCGCTTGTCGTACTTGCGCAGAAAGCCGACCGCATTCTGGAAAACGTCCGGCGGATTCCCGCCGGAGGCCTGGGTCTGGAACTTCTCCCAGAACGCCTCGTAGTCGGTGAATTCAGGCTTGATCTTGATCTTCGGGTACTTCTTCTCGAAGAGCGCGATCGTCTTCTTGATGGCGATGGTGCGCGGCTCCCCGCCCCACCACGCGTAACGGAGTGTCACCGTCCCGTCTCCGGAACCGCTCTCACCACCGCACGCGGTCGTCGCTCCCAGCCCGAGCGTGGCAGCCGAGGCCCCGGCCACCTTCAGGATCGTTCGCCTCTCAACATTCCTGCTGGTTCCCATGGTTGGGCCCCCTCCCCGCAGCGTCATTGCCGCCTGCATGAATCGTTTCAAGTAAGCGCTTGCTGGCACAAGCTACGGAGGGCTTCGGGGTGCGTCAATGATTCGGACAGGAATTTCTTGGGGCGCGACTCGGCGATCTGACGTTCCGTCGGAGGCGGGTCGGGCGACGGTCGGGGCAATGCCGCAGGTGAGGCGGGTGCGATCGGTGGGCCGAACGCGAACCGACCTTCCACAGCCGGTTCTTGCTCGGCCAAAAATCGCCGGACGCCACAGGCCTGCCCGAGGGGTGGGAAGCCCACCCGAGAGGTGCGCACACGTCGGCGGCCCGCCTGCTCTGTCGCAGACGGGCCGCCGATCCGGGTGGGCGATACTGGGTTCGAACCAGTGACCTCTTCGGTGTGAACGAAGCGCTCTCCCACTGAGCTAATCGCCCGGACGCAGGAAGAACATTACCGCATGTCAGGGGGTGCGGGTGACCCGTGCCGACCGGACGGCGCACCCCCGTCACGGATCACTGGTCCTTGATCTTCCAGGGCATCACTGAACCGAACTTCACCAGGTAGATCCCGACGATCACGCCTACGATCACGAGCCCGATCGTCGTCAGGATGATGTTGCGCCGCCGCACCTTCGGGTCCAGGGCGCGCGAGGCTGCCTCGGTGACCTTGCGCTTGGTCCAGCGCAGCACCAGCTGGGCCCAGACGAACTCGGTCGCCCAGATCGCCATGCCGCCGAAGATCACGACCCAGCCCGGGCCGGGCAGCGGCAGCATGATGATACCCACGACCACGACCGCGAGCCCGATGATGAAGACGCAGACCTGCCAGCTCAGGTGCAGCAGACGGCGCGCCTTGATGAATTCGGGTGCTCTGGAGCCGAGCCCCTGCTCGCTCTTCACCCCGTCAGTCTTGGTCTCGTCCGCAGCCACGGCAACGACCTCGCCCGGCTCGTCACTCCCCGTATTCATACGGCCAAACCCTACCGGACGTAAACCGGTCACCGGAATGGCCGTACGGGACGAACGTACTCTCGGCCGGAAGAGTTACGTAAAGACACGCAAAACGCTCAGAGGGGTTTACAACGGCACCGTAGGTGGCATGTCGATTTCGCCGACGTGCGAATCCCCGAGCGCACACTGAGCGAAAGGCCCTGGCGCTTATGAACACCACGGTCAGCTGCGAGCTGCACCTGCGCCTCGTTGTGTCGAGCGAGTCCTCCCTGCCTGTCCCCGCAGGCCTGCGGTACGACACGGCCGACCCCTACGCCGTGCACGCCACCTTCCACACCGGAGCCGAGGAGACCGTCGAGTGGGTGTTCGCCCGCGACCTCCTCGCGGAGGGCCTCCACCGGCCCACCGGCACCGGCGATGTTCGCGTCTGGCCGTCGCGCAGCCACGGTCAGGGCGTCGTCTGCATCGCCCTGAGCTCTCCGGAGGGCGAGGCCCTGCTCGAGGCCCCGGCGCGGGCCCTGGAGTCCTTCCTGAAGCGGACGGACGCGGCTGTGCCTCCCGGCACGGAACACCGGCATTTCGATCTCGATCAGGAGCTCTCGCACATCCTGGCGGAGAGCTAGGGCGAGGGCACACAGAGCCGCCCGGCGCCGTCCACTCGGGGAGACGGCTCGGGCTCAGACAGCCGTATACGGCGAGGATCGGCGCCGCGCCCTTTGCGGGGGCGGCGCCGATGCGTGTGTGCGGGCGCCGGGTTTCCGGTGCCCGGGGTTTCAGGTGCCCGTTGGTGCCAGGTGCCCGGTATGGGGGCTGGGCGGGGGTGGGTCGCGCGGCCCGGCGCTTACGGGCTGCCGCCCGTTTGGGGTCGGGAGCCGCCCATGGGGCCCCCAGGCCCTCAAGGCACCCTCGAGGCACTGGGGGGAGGCACGACTGCCCGTAGCCTGACGACTACGGGATCGGCCGTCGGCAGGCCGTGCAGCTCGGAACGGGCCGTTCCACGGGTGCTTCCTCTTCGGGCGAGCCATTACCATCGGCCTGCATCGGCGGGCGCACGCCCGACCCCCAGGCCAGGGAGCGAAACGTGCTGATCACCCACGACACCCGGTGCGCGCTCGACACCGTGGTGGATCTGGTGAACACCGCGCCGGAGGACGACGCGGCGCCCGACGCACTGCCGGACGTCGCGGCCCTCGAGGATTTCGTACGAAACCACGAAATCAGTGATGTGGGGACGCTCTCGGAGTTCGATCTCTCGGCGGTGCGCAAGATCCGCGGACGCTTCGCAGCGGTCTTCGCCGCTCCGAACCCCCGGGCCGCCGCCGCGCTGATCAACGATCTGGTCGCCGCCGCCGGCACCACCCCCCGTCTCACGGACCACGACGGTTACGACTGGCATGTGCACTACTTCGCCCCCGGCGCCTCCGTCGCGGATCACCTGGCGGCCGACTGCGGGATGGCACTCGCGTTCTTCGTGGTGGCCGGCGAGCAGGAGCGGCTGCGCCGCTGCGAGGCGCCCGACTGCCGACGGGCCTTCGTGGACCTCTCGCGCAACCGCTCGCGGCGCTACTGCGACAGCCGGACCTGTGGAAACCGTCTGCACGTGGCCGCATACCGGGCGCGGCGCAAGGAAGCGGCCGGCTGACGTCCGGGCGACACGCCAGGACCGACAACAGAAGTGTCGACGTGGTCCCCGGCGGGTGGCGCCGGGAACCACGGGTACGGCTCACAGCAACAGCAGGTCGTGCAGCGCAGCCGTGAGCAGCAGACACCCGATCACCGCAAGGAAGATCATCAGCGGTGGCTGGGAAAGGGCGAAGAGGCATCCGCGCGGCTCGTCCTGCGGCGGCGCGGCATCGCTCTGTGTCGTGTCCAGCATCTCGCGGCGATGATGACGCAGTCGGCACTCCCGGCGCGATCAACACGCCCGTAATGAGCGGGAGTTCGCCGGATTCCGTGATGTCCGGTTCGGGTCGTGATCACTTCCGGACGCGCGGGAGCCCACTGTGTCGTTTCAGTCCGTCATGCGGACGTCATATGCCGTCTTCCGCGAAGGTCATATGCCGTGCTTCTTCAGGATGGCCTCGATGTCGCTGAAGTCGTCCGTGGCGGTCTCGGCGCGGGGCTTGCCCGCGGGCCGGGCCGACGGGCGGGAGCCCGCCGCCAGAGAGGGCGCCGAAGCCGCCGGAGCCACGGCCTCCCGCTGGGCGGCGCTCTTGGCCGCCTTGCGCTCCTTGCGGGTGCCGCCGCGCCGGCGCTCCACGGCACGTGTGGTCGCGAACAGCATCCAGGACAGGCCGAGCACTCCGAAGCCCGCCCAGGCCGTCGGGCTGAAGGCGGTGTCCGCCAGCCATTCGACGACGCCGGTCATGACCAGGCCGATCGGGACGAGTGAGTACGCGGCGATGCGGGCGGCTGTGAGGAAGCGCTTGCGGTACGCCGTGACCACCGCGATGCCCAGGCCTGCCGCGGAGACGGCGGAACAGACGGTCTCGGCAATCATCCGGTCCTCCAGGCAGGGTTCGGTCGGGCAGGGGCCACTTCGTCCCTTCCATCCTGCACCCGCCGCGCCCCGCCGGGCCATCCTCCGGCCGGACATCAGGGACATCTCCGGGTCGGCTCCTCCGCAGGTGCCGGTCGAGGTCGTACAACTCGACGGGCCGCCGGACGCCGAGGTCCGATTGGGCCGTCCGGGGCAGGGCCTGTTTCGGAAGTGGCGCCTGCCGGGCGACGCCTGGCCCGCCCTCCGGGCGGACGACGCCACTTCCGACACAGGCCCTGGGGCTGGGAGACTGTGACCATGAGCGACTCCTCTCCCGCCCGTCCCGCCGTCCCCGTGCTCGACGTCTGGTGCGACCTCCAGTGCCCGGACTGTCGCAGCGCCCTGGACGACCTGCGCGCTCTGCGCGCCCGCTACGGCGACCGGCTGGAACTGCGGCTGCGGCACTTCCCGCTGGAGAAGAACAAGCACGCCTTCGCCGCCGCACAGGCCGCCGAGGAGGCCGCGGAGCAGGGGCAGGGCTGGGCGTACGTCGAGGCCGTGCTGGGCCGGGTGGAGGAACTGGGCCGTAAGGGAGAACCCTTCCTGGTCGAGGTCGCCCGTGAACTCGGTCTGGACGCCGAGGAGTTCGACACCGCGCTGATCGACGGCCGGCACATCCTGATCGTGGACGCCGACCAGGCCGAGGGCAAGGCGATCGGCGTGACCGGCACCCCCACGTACGTCATCGGCGGCGAGCGTCTCGACGGCGGCAAGAGCCAGGAGGGGCTGCGCGAGCGTGTCGAGGAGATCGCGGACCGGTTGCTGGCTCAGTGACCTCAGAGCAGGTTCTTGTACATGGAGTACCGCACCGGGACGTAGCCGAGTGACTCGTACAACCGCTCGGCCGGGGTGTTGCCCGTGAAGACGTTGAGGCCGAGGACGCGCTTTCCGGCGGCCACCGCCTGGACCTCGGCCAGCAGCATCAGAGAACGGCCGTGTCCCCGGCCGCGGAAACGCGCGGCGGCCTCGACGTCGTAGACGTACGCCCTCTCCTCCTCAAGCGCCACCCAGAGCGTGCCCACTCGGGTGCCCTCGTGCTCGAGGACGCTCAGCAGCACACCCGGGGTCCCGGGCCCCTGCGGCAGCAGCCGCGCGTGGTCCCTCTCGGACTTGGCCCGTGCCTCGTCCGCGGGGACGCCGCGGTCGATCCAGCTCTGCGCGTACTTCTCCTTGCCGTGTTCGAGCCACGGCCCGTACTCGGTCCCGGTCAGGGGTCTGCCCCGGCTGCCCTTCGGCAGTTCGGGCGCGGTCGTGCCAAGGTGTTTCTCCATGCCGCGGTTGCGCTGCACGTAGCCGAGGGCCGTGGCGAGCCGCAGCGCGGCCTCCGCCTCGGCGGGCACGGAGATGTCGATCCGCTTGCAGCCCCAGCCCCGTGCCACTTCTTCGGCGGCGAGCGCGGCCACTGTGCCCCGGCCGCGCCGACGGTCCGGTTCCTCGATGCGCAGGTCTTCGATCCGGGCGACGGCGGGCTCGAAGACAGGGTGCGTCGACAGGTGTATCGCTCCGACGGGACGGCTGTTCACGCACACCTGGTAGTGGCGGGACAGCACCCCGTCGGCGGCACGCTGGAGCGGCTCGGTGGGCCGCAGGGTCGTGGTCATCATCGGTGTTCTACCCGCTGCGGCGCTCCGGGTCAGCCCAATATGTGCGGCCGCCCCATATGTGCGGCCTTTACGGATCGAGGTCGTCCCCGGACCGCTCGTCGAAGATCCGCATGGCCTTTGCGGTCACCGGGCCCGGCGCGCTCGGCAGTTCACGGTCGTCGACCCGGTGCACGGCCTGGACGTCCCGCAGCGTGGAGGTGAGGAAGATCTCCTCAGCCTGTTCCAGGACGTCCAGTGGCAGGTCGGTCTCCCTCGCGCCCGTCCACTCGACGGCCAGGGCGCGGGTGATGCCCGCGAGGCAGCCGGAGGCGAGCGGCGGGGTGTGGATCTCGCCGTCGAGGACGACGAAGACGTTCGACCCGGTGCCCTCGCAGAGCTGTCCGACGGTGTTGCCGAACAACGCCTCGGTGGCGCCGCGTTCACGGGCCCGGGCGAGGGCGACGACGTTCTCCGCGTACGAGGTCGTCTTGAGGCCGGTGAGCGCGCCGCGCTCGTTGCGGGTCCAGGGGACCGTGATCACGGCCGTGGAGTCGGGCCGCCGGGCGGACGCGCCGAGGGCGACCACGAGGGTGGGGCCCTGGACACCGCGGTCGGAGCCGAGCGGGCCGTGGCCGCCGGTGTACGTGATGCGCAGCCGGCCCAGCGGCATCGGGTTGGCGTCCAGGACGGCGGCGCAGGCGCGGCGAACCTCGTCGTGGTCGGGGTCGGGCAGGCCCAGGCCGCGCGCGGAGCGGGTCAGCCGGTCGAGGTGCCGGGTGAGCGCGAACGGCTTCCCGTCCATCGCCTTCACCGTCTCGAAGATGCCGTCGCCCACGGTCAGCCCGTGGTCGAAGACGGATACGCGGGCGGCTTTGACGTCCTGCAGCCCGCCGTCGAGCCATAGCTTCACTGGTCTCTTCCTCGCAAGTCAGTACCGGGGGCGTCGCAGCGGCCGGGGGTCCGGCCCGCGGTGGAACCGCTATGAGGTGCTGCGTCCCCCGGGCCGGCACAGCACGTCGTCAGACCCTCTCCGCTCACCTCGTATGTCCCCGACGCTACCGCGAGGAGCCGGGCCGCCTTCAGTTCGGTCTCCTGCCACTCGCTCTCGGGATCGGAACCCCAGGTGATG
Organism: Streptomyces sp. SA15; assembly: GCF_002291145.1. GTDB lineage: Bacteria > Actinomycetota > Actinomycetes > Streptomycetales > Streptomycetaceae > Streptomyces. The sequence goes on along the minus strand of NZ_NTGE01000169.1, from coordinate 5,443 downwards.
CCGGCACCGGTGCCGAAACGCAGCACGCCCGCCTCCCGGTCGATCCAGAAGGTGCGGATGCCCACGGCCAGCTCACCGACGCCCCGGTCCGCGTCCACCCAGCCGATCCCGCCGCAGTACGGACCTCTGGGCGCCGTCTCCAGCGCCTCGATGATCCGCAGGGCGCTCGACTTGGGCGCCCCGGTGACCGAGCCGGGGGGGAATGCGGCGGTCAGCAGCTCCGGCCAGCCGGCACTCTCGCGCAGCTCGCCGCGGACGGTCGACACGAGGTGGACCAGGCCGGGGTGCTTCTCCACGGCGCACAGATCGGGGACGGTCACGCTGCCGGTGGCGCAGACGCGACCGATGTCATTGCGGACGAGGTCCACGATCATCACGTTCTCGGCGTAGTCCTTGTCCAGGAGGTCCGCCTCGGTACGCCCTGTGCCCTTGATCGGGCCGGACTCGACGACCCGGCCCTCGCGGCGCAGGAACAGCTCGGGGGACGCGGTGGCTATCTCCACGCCGTGACCGGGCAGGCGGATCGTTCCTGCGTACGGCGCCGGGTTGCCGCGGGCCAACAGGGCGGTGAGGGCGTCCACGTCGGCGTCCGGTGGCACGGGCGCGGACAGCACCCGGCAGAGGTTCGCCTGGTAGACCTCGCCGGCGGCGATGTGCTCACGGATGCGCCGCACGCCGGCCGTGTACGCGGCGCGGTCGAGGGAGGACATCCAGTCACCGGCGGTCGGCCCCCGCCACTCCCCCCGCACCGGGGTGGGCACGGGCTCCTCACGTACGTCCCTGAAGCGGGCGCAGGTCACACGGCCCTCGTAGTCGGCGCAAACCGCCCAGAAACCGGTGGAGTCCAGGGCCGCGGTATCGCCGGTGACGTCGAGGAGCCCCGTGGCGACACGGTCACCGAAACGAGCGAGAGGAGGCAGGTTGGGCACGCAGCCGAGTCTATGGCGGGTGTCCCGCGGGTGACCTCGTCGTGACCCTCCGGGTGTCCTGAGCAGGCCCGTGAGCAGGCGTAGCGCAGCACGCTGCGCAAACGCGTTTTTGTCCTGGACCCGGAATCCGCTAGAGTTCACCACGTCGCCGGAACGCGTAAGCCGACCGAAACGACAGGCGGACGTAGCTCAGTTGGTAGAGCGCAACCTTGCCAAGGTTGAGGTCGCGAGTTCGAACCTCGTCGTCCGCTCGAAGGAAGAAGGGGATCTTCCCGTTCCCCGCACTCCTGGTGGAGTGGCCGAGAGGCGAGGCAACGGCCTGCAAAGCCGTCTACACGGGTTCAAATCCCGTCTCCACCTCCAAGGACGATTAGCTCAGCGGGAGAGCGCTTCCCTGACACGGAAGAGGTCACTGGTTCAATCCCAGTATCGTCCACTGGATCTTCCAGCATGTACGGCAAGATCCGGCCCCGCGCGATTAGCTCAGCGGGAGAGCGCTTCCCTGACACGGAAGAGGTCACTGGTTCAATCCCAGTATCGCGCACGCAGTACCCGGGACGATTAGCTCAGCGGGAGAGCGCTTCCCTGACACGGAAGAGGTCACTGGTTCAATCCCAGTATCGTCCACACACCGAAGCCCCCGGCCCTGCGGCCGGGGGCTTCTTCGTCTGCCGGTCGGCTCTCGGCTCTCAGCTGGAGAACAGCATGCGGCCGAAGCCCCGGTCGCGGTGGTGACCATGGTGCCCACCATGGTGGCCGCCGTGCGGGGCGCCCCAAGCGGGGGCGGCATGGCCGCCGGGCGCGGCCGGGTACTGCGGAGCGGCCGGGGGCGGCGGGACGGCGGGCCCGGACCACTGGGACTCCAGGCGGGTCAGCGCCTCCAGCTCGCCGTAGTCGAGGAAAATGCCGCGGCAGCCGCTGCACTGCTCGATCTGAACGCCGTTGCGGTTGTACGTGTGCATCGGCGCATGGCACTTCGGACACTGCATGGTCGGCTCAACTCCTCGCCGGTCGGTCCTGCTTCGCGTTTCGCCAGGACAGACTCTGTCCGGCTGCGGTCGGTTGCACCCTACGTCGGGAAACCTCGCGCCAAGTCCGGCGGGGTGGAACTCATTCGGTCGCAGGCGTCGACCAAGGCCTGCTCCACCTCGTCCAGGGCATGGCCCGCCGCGGCCGCCTTGGCGATCGACCGGGCGGCGGTCTGCACGGTGAGCGCGCGGGCGGGGACGTCGAGTGCCGGCCAGGGGTCGCCGTGCGCGGGGACGGCCGGGCCACCCGCCACGCGGTATGCGGTCAGGAAGCGGGTCCACTCGTCGAGCGGGAGCAGCCCGCAGGCGTACCAGGCCGCGGGGCGGGCCAGGTCCCAGGCGGGGACGCCGACGCCGAGATCGTCGACGTCGATGAGCAGCCAGGGGCCGTTGGGGGCGGGGTGGCGAACGAGCTGGCCGAGGTGGAGGTCGCCGTGGCAGAGGGTGGTGGTGTCCGGCATGGGGCCCTCGGCCCGGGCCCAGGCGGGGAGGGTGGACCAGGCGCGGAGGACGGGGGCGGTGGCGGTGACGGTCGCCGTCGCCCGGAGGCGGGCGACGGCCCGGGCCGCTTTGGCGGGGCCGCGCATGGGAGGCAGGGCCGGCGCGGGGGTGCGGTGGAGGTGGGCGAGGAGGGTGGCGGCGGACTCCCAGGGGGCCGCGTCCGGGTCTTCCGGGTCCACAGGGGTGCCGTACGGCCAGAACGTGACGAGTCGGCCGTGCAGGTCGACCGGCGTCGGGCTGAGCGGGGGCAGGAGGATGCCGGGGAGGTGAGTCGCGACGGTGAGGCGAGGCGCCAGATCGGTCCTGGCCATGTCCGGGGCGTGGGCCTTGGCGACGGTGTCGGCGTGCCGGACGACTGTGGCGTCGGGGCGGTCGGCGAGCGTGCCGGTTGCTCCGCAGGGGCAGGCGGGTGCTGCCGAGTGGGCCTTGGCCCTGACTCGGGCGGTGAGGTCGGAGAGGAGGGTGCTTGAGATCACGGGGCTCCTGGAGCGGACGGGGCTGGTGCTGAGGGTACGCAGGCTGCTGGGCCGGAGTTGCCAGGTGCCCGGCGTTGGCCTCGCTGGGGGCTCCGCCCCCAGACCCCCGGACCTATGCCCACCCACCACCCGACTCGGTCGGCCAAGAGGTGACCCTCGAAGGAAACCGCATGAACCGCAACCAATAATTGAGGAACCCCCACGAACAGCAACCACGTCCGCGAGAGCGGCGCCGGTTTAGGCGCAGAGCACAGCAATGCCGGCGCAGCTCCCCAGCTGCGCCGGCATTTGTGCCGTCCGCCGCACCCCCGTCCCCACGGGGTTTCATGGGTGGATGTCCCCGCCCGGACCGCTCTTCCGGGCCTGGGGTCGCCGCTCAGCGCCCCAGCATCACTCCCACGGACGACGCCTGTGTCGCCACTGTCTCCCAGCCGTCGAAGACGACGAGGAGCAGTGCCGCCAGGGGAAGAGCCATGAGCGTCGCCACCAGCGGGTGGCGGCGACCCGTGCGGCGGGTGCGGAACGCCGCGCGCTCCTGCCTGCGGATCATCGTCCGCGATGCCGTCTGGGCCATGGTCCCTCTCCTGACCGTTCTCAGTTGTGGTTGGCAGCGGCGGGTGTCTGACCTCGGGGGACGAGTGCTGCACCCGCCGCTTGACCTCAAATCTAGGCGGCCGGGCCTCCACGGGCGTCATGCCCTCGTACCGATTGCCGGGCCTCCCGGAGGATGAGCCATGACCTGCGGAGTACTCCCCTGGGTGGAGACGACGTCCTAGGTCTCGGGGTCTTCCCGGAGGGGGCGTCCGCTGTGCCCCGATTTCTCCGAGCTGTCCTCCCGGGGAACCGGCTGTTCCACCAGCGCCAGGACCCGGTTCGCCATGAATCGGGCCGTACGCACGACGGTGCCGCTGCGGGTGACTTCGCTCACTTCCACCACGCCTCGGCGCACCGCCGTCTCCACGCGGCGGCCCGCCCGGCTCGCCACCACCTCGTACGTACGCGTCGTGTCCCCGGCATCCACGACTATCTCCACACGATCACCCTTCATGGGCTCAATCCCCCTTCTGCGGCGGGTGGTTGGGATCGCCCGCAGGCCGAAGTCGGCCTGCTCACCCACTCCCTGACCACCTTTCAAGTGTCCCACCCGGCACTGACAATCCATCGCCCCGAGAGGGCGCGGCCTCTGCGCGCAGCGGGCCGTGGAAACGTAAGCTGTGCCACGTCACACGGACCGGGCAGCGGGGATGAACATGGCGATGATGCGCCTGAGGCGCGAGGACCCGCGCGTCGTCGGCTCGTTCAGGCTTCACAGACGGCTCGGCGCGGGGGGAATGGGCGTTGTCTACCTGGGCTCCGACCGGAAGGGCCAGCGGGTCGCGCTGAAGGTGATCCGGCCGGATCTGGCGGAGGATCAGGAGTTCCGCTCGCGGTTCGCGCGTGAGGTCTCGGCGGCACGGCGGATCCGCGGTGGGTGCACGGCGCGGCTGGTCGCCGCCGACCTGGAGGCGGACCGGCCGTGGTTCGCCACGCAGTACGTGCCCGGCCCCTCCCTGCACGACAAGGTGGCCGGCGAGGGGGCGCTGGGCGCGGCCGACGTCGCCGCGATCGGCGCCGCCCTGTCGGAGGGACTGGTCGCCGTGCACGAGGCCGGGGTCGTGCACCGGGACCTGAAGCCGTCCAACATCCTGCTGTCCCCCAAGGGCCCGCGGATCATCGACTTCGGCATCGCCTGGGCGACCGGGGCCTCGACGCTCACCCACGTCGGCACGGCGGTCGGCTCCCCCGGCTTCCTCGCCCCCGAGCAGGTGCGCGGCGCCGCGGTGACGCCCGCCACGGACGTGTTCTCCCTCGGCGCGACGCTGGCGTACGCGTCGATGGGCGACTCGCCCTTCGGGCACGGCAGCTCCGAGGTGATGCTGTACCGCGTGGTGCACGAGGAGCCCCAACTGCACGGCGTACCGGACGCACTGGCTCCGCTGGTGCGTGCGTGTCTGGCGAAGGACCCCGAGGAGCGGCCCAGCACGCTCCAGCTGTCGCTGCGCCTGAAGGAGATCGCAGCCCGGGAGGCGCAGGGGCTGGCGGACGTACGTCCGCCGGCGCCGCGCGGCGGTGAGGCGGACCGGCCCACCGGGCGGCTCGCCGACGCCTACCCGGAGCGAGCGCCGCAGCGGCGTCCGCATGGACAGCAGGGCACCCAGGGTGCGCCGGGGACGCACGGCGTACCGGACGCACTGGCTCCGCTGGTGCGTGCGTGTCTGGCGAAGGACCCCGAGGAGCGGCCCAGCACGCTCCAGCTGTCGCTGCGCCTGAAGGAGATCGCAGCCCGGGAGGCGCAGGGGCTGGCGGACGTACGTCCGCCGGCGCCGCGCGGCGGTGAGGCGGACCGGCCCACCGGGCGGCTCGCCGACGCCTACCCGGAGCGAGCGCCGCAGCGGCGTCCGCATGGACAGCAGGGCACCCAGGGTGCGCCGGGGACTCCCCCGCCGCGCAGTGGTGCGCCGTCGCGCGG
>NZ_NTGE01000066.1 GCF_002291145.1 Streptomyces sp. SA15 | reverse complement strand
GTGCGCTCGGCGCGGCCGTCCGCCGCGCCCGCGGTGGCACCGCCGCCGGTCGCCGCGGTCACGGAGGAACCCGATCTGCCCGCGCTGCTGGCCGAGGCGCGGCGGCTGTCGGACACCCTGCAGCCGAACGCCGTCGAGGCGTGGGCGGCCGTCTCGCGGGCGGCGCAGGGCGTCGAGCTGGACGCACGCGACCGGGCGGAGATCGCCGAGCACGAGGCGATGGACCTGGGACCGGAGGGCGCCGAGCTGTTCGAGCGCGCCGCCGGACTGTACGCGGAGGCGGGCGACCCCGGGGAAGCACTGGCGGCACGCGCGCGTGCCGCCTACGTACGTGCCCTCACAGGCCAGGTGGACGAGGCGCTCGCGACGGTCGCCGATCCGTACGACGAGGTCCTCGCGCTCTACGCCGAGGAGGGCACCGGCGTACGGCAGACGGCGTCCGTGCTGATGTCGCGGGCGCGGATCCTGATGCGGCGGGTGCACGAGGCGGAGGGTTCCGACGGTCCCTCGGCCGGCTCGGCCCTGGCCGACGCCGAGGCAGCCGCCCGGGAGGTGCTGGCCCTCGTCGACGGGCACACCGGGGACGACGTACGGCTCGCCTCACGGGCCGCCGAGGCGCAGGCGATGCGGGCGGAACTGGCGGCGCTCACCGGGGACGTGGAGGCGGCCGCGGAGCTGTTCGCGCGGGCCGCGGGGGCGTTCGTCGGCGCGGGACTGCCGTGGTTCGCGGTGGAGTACGAGGCCCGGCTGGCCGGGCTCGCGCACCATCTCGGCGACACCGCGGAGGCCGAGCGGACGCTGCGGGCGGCCCTGGAACACGGCGGTCCGTACCTGGAGGCGATCGGACGGGCCCAGCTGCACCTCCAGCTCGCCGAGGTCGTCGGCGGCCGGGGGCTGGCTCAGGAGGCGGCCGAGCACGCCCTGGAGGCGGCGCACTGGGCCGACGAGGCCGGGGCGGGCTCCACCCTCGGCGCCTGGGCCCGGCAACAGCTCGGCGGGTTCCTGCTGCGGCAGGGGCGGTGGGCCGAGGCGGCCGAAGTGCTGGAGTCGGCGCTGCCCGACCTGAGCGCTCAGACGCACGGCGACGGCGCGATCGTCCAGACCCAGTGGTGGCTCGGTGACTGCCTGAGCGAGCTCGGCGAGCACCGCGCGGCGGCCGAACGGCGCCTGAAGGCCGCCGAGATCGCCCGGCACTGGCCCGAACAGCACGACCACGCCACCCTCGCCCACCTGGCCGCGGAATCCCTCGGCCACGCGGGCCTGACCGCCGAGGCGGACCGCGCCTACGCGCGCGCGGGCACCCTCTGGCGCGAACTCGGCAACACCCACGGCCTCGTCCGCGCCCTGCGCGCCCGCGCGTGGCTCGCGCTGCGTGTGGAGGACGAGGTGGACGGCGGGCGGGACGCGCCGGCTCCGGAAGGTGGCGCGGAGGGCGCACGGGAGGACGCACTGGGCGCGGGAGACGGACCGGACGGCGAACGCGACCAGGACGGACTCGGCAGGGAGAGCGGGCCGGACAGCACGCTGGACGCGGAAGCCGAGGTGGAGAACGGCGGACGGGACGCGCTCGGCACGAAGGGCGGGACAGACAGCGGACCGGACGGCGGGACCGACAACGAACCGGACGGCGGGACCGACAGCGAACCGGACGGCGGGACGGACAGCGAACCGGATGCTGCCCAGTCCGCGCTCAGCGCGGAACACACCGGGGCCGGCGCGCAGGCCCCCCTGCCCTCGCAGAGCGGCGCGAACAGCGCCCGGGAGTTGATGGCGAGCGCCGTCCGGGAGTGCGTGGCGGCGCTGGGCGCGGCGGACGACGAGGACGCGCGGCAGCTGCTCGTCGCCGAGCTCGGTCACACGCACCGGCAGTTCGGCGACCTGCTCGCCCGCTCCAGTGCCGAGGACGCCGACGACGGCGCCATCCGGGCGACGCTCGCGGATGCCCTGTCCCAGATGGAGGAGGCGATCTCGGTCTTCGGCTCCCTCGGGGACGACGCCCGGCACAGCCGCACCGGCGCCGAACTCGCCGCGGGCTGGCTGGAGGCCGACCTCGGCGACGGCGCTCGGGCGGCGGCACGCGCGCGTGCGGTGCTGGCGGCGTACGGCGACGGGGACGGGGACGCCGACGACGAGACGGCCCAGTCCCGGCGGACCGAGGCCGAGCAGATGCTCCAGCTCATGGAGGAGCAGCAGGCGGAGCAGGAGGGATGACGGCGCCCGAGTCCATTTCCGGTTCCGGCTCTACTCGACCCCGATGAGCAGCAGCGCCCCCTGCCGCCCGCCCCGGTACACCACCGTGTCGACGGCGAGATACGACTCCCGCACGTGCGTCTCGAGGCGGTCGGCGACGGACTCGGGGGCCTCGTCGCCCAGGACGAGGGTCACCAGTTCGCCGCCGGCCGCGAGCATCCGGTCGAGAACCGTTTCGGCGGTGGCGGTGACGTCCGAGCCGATCACGGCCACGTCGCCGTCGATGAGACCGAGGACGTCACCGGCCTGGCAGATGCCGGCCATGGTCCAGGACTGGCGTTCCGCGACGACGACCTCGGCGTAGCGGGTGGCGCCCGCCGCCGAGGTCATCGTCACTACGTCCTCGTCGAAGCGCCGCTCCGGCGCGTGCACCGCGAGCGCTGCGATCCCCTGGACCGCGGAGCGCGTCGGGATCAGGGCCACGCGGATGCCCTCCGCCCGGGCCTGCTCGGCCGCCGCGGCCGCGGTGTGCCGCAGCTCCGCGTCGTTGGGCAGCAGCACCACCTCGCGCGCGTGGGCCCGCCGTACGGCCTCCACGAGCTCCCCGCTCGCGGGCGGCTCCCCGGGGCGCGCGAGCACGGTGGTCGCGCCTTCCTCGCCGTAGAGCCCGGCCAGGCCCTCGCCGGGCACGACGGCCACGACGGCGCGCTGGGCCCGCTCCCGGGGCGGCCGTTCGGCGCCGGTGGTGTGCACGTCACCGAGCCCGAAGTGCGTGATCCGGATCCGGTACGGCCGCCCGGCCTCGACGCCCGCCTCCACGGCGGCCCCGGCGTCGTCGACGTGCACATGGACGTTCCACAGGCCGTCGCCGCCGACCACCACGAGTGAGTCCCCCAGGGCGTCGAGCCGCTCCCGCAGCCGCGCCACAGCCGTGTCGTCGGCCTCCAGGAGGTAGATCACCTCGAAGGCGGGCCCGCCCTCCTCCGGGCCACCGTCCGCACACTCGCCGACGTCAGCCTCACCGGCGGCCACGCGCGCGTGGGACACCTGATCGTCGTCGCGCACCTCCGCGTGCTCCACGCGCGCGTGCACATCGGAAACCGGCCCCACAGCCCCGCCCTGCGCCTCCCCCGTGAACGTCTCCACCAACGCCCCGAGGACCGCCACCAGCCCCCGCCCTCCGGCATCGACCACCCCCGCGCGCTCCAGGACCGCCAGCTGGCCCGGAGTCGCGGCGAGGGCCGCACGCGCCCCCTCGTAGGCCGCCCTGGCCACCGTCGCGCAGTCGCCCTCGGCTCCGTCGGCCGCGTCGGCGGCGGCCGAGGCGACGGTGAGGACCGTGCCCTCGACGGGACGGGCCACGGCCTGTCGGGCGGAGTCGGCCGCGTGCCTGAGGGCGAGTCCGAGGCCCGGTCCGTCCGTGTGAGCCGTCTCACTGTCAGCGGCGAGCACCTGTGCCATGCCCCGCAGCAGCTGCGCGAGGATCGTCCCGGAGTTGCCCCGCGCCCCGATGAGCGCGCCATGGGCCATCGCCCGCACGGCGTCGGCCAGCGACGGCCTGGCAGCCACCCCGGTAACAGCACCCGCCCCCGCACCAACCGCCCCCATGGACCCCACCGCGTGCCCCGCGAAGACCGCCTCGACGGCCGCGACCGCCGACTCCACGGTCAGATACAGGTTCGTGCCGGTGTCCCCGTCGGCCACGGGATAGACGTTGATCGCGTCGATCTCCTCGCGCGCCCGCCCCAGCGCGTCCAGCGCGAGACCGCACCAGGTACGCACCGCGAGAGCATCGAAGAATGTCTGCGGCACCTGCGCCACCTGCGCCTCCCTGAGCTGGACGTGGGACGCAGCGTAGACCTCGGGGCGGTGTCCGCCGGAAGAGGGCCGGGGGCAGGCCCCTGAGCAGCCATGGTAGTTTCGTTCTACGGGAGCAGTCGTTGTATGCTGCTCCGGTTGCCCGATCCGATCGGGCTCTCCCCCTGGCAACGCCACTCAGATCTCTGATCCTACGATCTCGATCCCGGCCTGCCGGGATCAACCGTAAGTGCATCTGAAGTCTTTGGAGTGACCCGTGGCTGCCAACTGCGACGTCTGCGGCAAGGGGCCGGGCTTCGGCAACAACATCTCGCACTCGCACCGCCGTACGTCTCGCCGCTGGAACCCGAACATCCAGCGTGTACGTACCGTGGTGGGCGGGACGCCGAAGCGCGTGAACGCTTGCACCTCGTGCATCAAGGCCGGCAAGGTCTCGCGCTGACGCACAGCTAAGCGCGCGGCCACTGCTGGTTCGCTGCACAGAGCCGGTCCACCTCGTGTGGACCGGCTTTTTGCCGTGCCCCAGCGGCTACGAGCCCGCCCGGAACCGCCACCCATGATCCACCGGCCCGATCCCGCCCCCCAGCGGGAACCCGGCCGCGATCGCCCCGGTGACGTACTCCTTGGCCGCCGCCACGGCCTCCGGCACGGACCACCCCTTCGCCAGCCCCGAAGCGATCGCCGACGCGAGGGTGCACCCCGTGCCGTGCGTGTGCCGGTTGTCGTACCTCGGCGCTCGCAGCCAGTGCTCCTCGGAACCGTCGGTGAGCAGGTCCACGGCCTCGCCCAGCAGGTGACCCCCCTTGATCACCACCCAGCGAGGCCCGTACGACAACACAGCCGCCGCGGCCCTGCGCATCTCCTTCTCCGAGTCGACGCGCACACCCGTCAGTTGCGCCACCTCGTCGAGGTTCGGCGTCGCCACGGTCGCGACCGGCAGGAGCTCGGTCCGTACGGAATCCAGCGCGGAGGCCGCCAGCAGCGCGTCCCCGTGCTTCGACACCCCCACCGGATCCACGACGGCCGGAGCATCCGTACCGCCGATCAACTCGGCCACCAGCTCCACGAGTTCGGCCGACGCCAGCATCCCCGTCTTGACCGCCTGGACGCCGATGTCGTCGACCACGCTGCGGTACTGCGCCCGCACCGCCTCCACCGGCAGTTCCCACGCGCCCTGCACACCGAGGGAGTTCTGCGCGGTGACTGCCGTGACCACACTCATCCCGTGCACGCCGAGCGCGAGCATCGTCTTCAGGTCGGCCTGAATGCCTGCACCGCCACCGGAGTCGGAGCCCGCGACCGTGAGAACCCGAGGCGGCGCGCTCATGACTCGATGTCCCCGAAGTGGTCCCAGCCGCCCTTCTTGGTCCAGGGCGCCCCGTCGACCGTCACCTGAGGCAGCGCCGAGGGGTTGAGGACCTCGCCGATGACCTTCCAGCGGGCCGGCAGCTTCACGTCCGGCGGGAAGGTCGCCACGATCGCGTGGTCCTCTCCCCCGGTGAGCACCCACTGCATGGGGTCGACGCCGACGGCCTGCCCGATGTCGTTCATCTGCGAGGGGATGTCGATCGCGCCGGAGCGGATGTCGATGCGGACCTTGCTGGCCTCGGCGATGTGCCCGAGGTCGGCGATCAGCCCGTCGCTCACGTCGCACATCGCGGTCGCACCGAGCCCCGCGGCGGCCGGTCCCGCGTGGTACGGCGGCTCGGGGCGCCGGTGCGCCTCCACGAAGGCGCGCGGCGAGCGGAAACCGCGGGAGAGCACCGCGTAGCCGGCCGCGGACCAGCCCAGCCAGCCGGTCACCGCGACGATGTCGCCGGGCTGCGCGCCCGCCCGCGTGACGGGCTCGTTGTTGCGCAGGTCGCCGAGCGCGGTGATCGACACCATGATCGTGTCGCCGCGCACGACGTCGCCGCCGACAACGGACGCCCCCGCGACCTGGCACTCGTCGCGCAGGCCGTCCATGAGCTCGGTCGGCCAGGTCACCGGGAGTTCACCCGGGACGACCAGGCCGAGGAGCAGCGCTGTCGGTACGGCGCCCATGGCGGCGATGTCCGCGAGGTTCTGTGCGGCGGCCTTGCGTCCCACGTCGTAGGCGGTGGACCAGTCGCGGCGGAAGTGCCGTCCCTCCAGGAGGATGTCGGTACTGGCCACGACGCGCCGGTCGGGCGCGGCGACCACCGCGGCGTCGTCGCCGGGGCCGACCCGGACCGCCGGGGTGGTGGTGAGACGGGAGGTGAGCTCCCGGATGAGCCCGAACTCCCCCAGCTCACCAACAGTGCCCTTCATTGCCCTTACGCCCCTTCTGTACCTGTCCGTGCCCGCTCGCGCGTCACCAGTGTCCTCGATACGGTCGAGGTGACCGTCAACTTCTGTCGTGCCCGCACCCCGGCGTGCGAGCCATGGTCCCCGCAGGTCTCCCCGCGGCGAGCGGCGACGCGATACCGTGGCGTTCCTTTTCCCCACATGATCCTCGTGGCCGCCCTGGAGGTTCCGTGGTACAGGCGTACATCCTGATCCAGACGGAGGTCGGCAAAGCGTCGACCGTCGCCGAGACGATCAGCAAGATCCCTGGAGTCATCCAGGCCGAGGACGTGACAGGACCGTATGACGTGATCGTGCGCGCCCAGGCCGACACGGTCGACGATCTCGGCCGCATGGTGGTTGCGAAAGTCCAGCAAGTGGACGGCATCACCCGCACCCTGACCTGCCCGGTCGTCCATCTGTAGCCCCCGTCTACCCTTGGCCGGTGAACTTCTTCCGGCCCCGGCACCGGCACCGCATCCTCATCGGGCCGCCCGCGTTCGTCCTGCTGATCACGACCGCGGGCTGCTCCTCAGCAGACGACAACGCCTCGGCGGCGGTTCCCAGTCCGGACACGCAGACCGTCAAACTGTGCCAGAACCTGGACAAGGCGCTGCCGGCGAAGCTGGACGGTCTGAGCCGCGAGGATCCCGAGCCCGCGTCGGTGCTGACGGCGGGCTGGGGAAGCCCGGCGATCATATTGCGCTGCGGTGTCGAGCGGCCGCCCAAGATGATCGACCCCGGCGTGGCCGAAGGCCGCGACCCGGACGCGGTCGCCGGGGGCGTGAACGGCGTGGACTGGCTGATGGAGAAGCAGGACGACGGCGCGTACCGCTTCACCACGGCCAATCGCAGCGCGTACGTCGAGGTCATGGTGCCCAAGGGACGGGACAGCACCGGAGTGCTGGTCGACCTCGCCCCAGCCGTCAAGAAGGCGATCCCCAAGGGGATCGCCAACTAGGCCCTGGTCAGCGCAAGCCCGTCGACCTGCGCAACGCCGCCTGCACCAGCCTGTCCACCAGTTCCGGATAGCTCACCCCGCTCGCCTGCCACATCTGCGGGTACATCGAGATCGGCGTCATGCCGGGCATCGTGTTGATCTCGTTGATCACGAACTCGCCGTCCTCGGTGAGGAAGAAGTCCGCGCGGACCAGGCCCTCGCAGGAGGCGGCCTCGAAGGCCTCCACCGCGAGCCGCCGCACCTCGGCGGTCTGCTCCTCGGTCAGCGGGGCGGGCACGACACCGGGCGTGGAGTCGATGTACTTCGCCTCGAAGTCGTAGTACGCGTGCGCGTCCGCCGGCGGGATCTCCGAGGGCACGCTCGCACGGGGCCCGTCCTCGAACTCCAGCACCCCGCACTCGATCTCGCGGCCGCGCAGCGCCGCCTCGACGAGGATCTTCGGGTCGTGCCGCTGAGCCTCGGCGATCGCCTCGTCGAGCCCCGACAGGTCGTCGACCTTGGTGATGCCGATCGACGAGCCCGCGCGCGCGGGCTTCACGAACAGCGGCCAGCCGTGCTCGCCGGCGAAGTCGACGATCTTCTTGCGGGCGCCGGACTCGTCGCGCTCCCACTCGCGCGGCCGGATCACCACGTACGGACCGATCTTGAGCCCGAAGGAGGTGAACACCCGCTTCATGTACTCCTTGTCCTGGCCGACGGCCGAGGCGAGCACGCCCGAACCGACGTACGGCACACCGGACAGCTCCAGGAGGCCCTGGAGGGTGCCGTCCTCGCCGTACGGGCCGTGCAGGACGGGGAAGACCACGTCGACCTCGCCGAGCGCCTTGGGCACCGATCCGGGTTCGCTGTAGACGACTTCGCGGTTGCCGGGGTCGACGGGGAGCACCACGCCGCCCTCGCGCGACTCGGCCAGCTCCTCGACGTTCGGCGTACGGCGGTCGGTGATCGCCATGCGTTCCGGTTCGTCGGCGGTGAGCGCCCAGCGGCCGTCCTGGGTGATGCCGATCGGCAGGACGTCGTACTTCGTCCTGTCGATGGCCTTGAGGACGGCGCCGGCGGTGACCACGGAGATCCCGTGTTCGGAGCTGCGCCCGCCGAACACGACGGCCACGCGCGGCTTGCGAGGCGGCTGCTGAGGGCTCTGGGGGAGGTTCTCGGTGCTCATATCGCGTTGAGAGTACCCGCTGGTATCCGATTGGTCAGCGACCACTTGGCGACGACTTGGCCGCCGTGGCTCAGCGTCGTTCCGGCTTCGCGCTGCGCGACATCAGCTCCTTGAGAGCCACCACCGGGGGCTTGCCCTCATGGACGATTCCCACGACCGTCTCCGTGATCGGCATGTCGACGCCGTGCCGGCGGGCCAGATCCAGCACGGACTCACAGGACTTGACGCCCTCGGCGGTCTGCTTGGTGACCGCGATGGTCTCCTCGAGGGTCATGCCCTTGCCGAGGTTGGTGCCGAAGGTGTGGTTGCGGGACAGCGGCGAGGAGCAGGTCGCCACCAGGTCGCCCAGGCCCGCGAGTCCGGAGAAGGTGAGCGGGTCGGCGCCCATGGTCAGGCCCAGCCGGGTGGTCTCGGCGAGCCCCCGTGTGATCAAAGACCCCTTGGCGTTGTCGCCGAGTCCCATGCCGTCCGCGATACCGACCGCGAGGCCGATGACGTTCTTGACCGCGCCGCCCAGTTCGCAGCCCACCACGTCCGTGTTGGTGTACGGCCGGAAGTACGGCGTGTGGCAGGCGGCCTGGAGCCGCTGGGCGACGGCCTCGTCGGTGCAGGCGACGACGGCGGCGGCCGGCATCCGCGCGGCGATCTCCCGGGCCAGATTGGGCCCGGTGACCACGGCGATGCGGTTCTGCGCCACCTTGGCGACGTCCTCGATGACCTCGCTCATCCGCATGGCGGAACCGAGTTCGACGCCCTTCATGAGCGAGACGAGGATCGTGTTCGGCGCGAGCAGCGGTGCCCACTCGGCGAGGTTGGCGCGCAGCGTCTGCGACGGGACGGACAGGACCGTGAAGTCGGCGCCGGCGGCGGCCTCGGCCGCGTCCGTGGTGGCCCTCATGCGCTCCGGCAGTTCGACACCGGGAAAGTAGTCGGGGTTCGTCCGGGTGGAGTTGATCGCTTCCGCGACCTCCGCACGGCGTGCCCACAGGGTGACCTCGCACCCCGCGTCGGCGAGCACCATGCCGAACGCCGTGCCCCACGAACCGGCGCTGAAGACCGCCGCCTTGACCGGCTTGCTCACGTGCCCTGCCCTTCTGCCTGCTTGCCCTTGCTCTGCGTCCGCGTCCGGCGCCGCTGCTCGATCCGCTCCCGGCGCGGGTCGTAGGGCGTCGTGGGCGCCTTCTCGCCGCGGATCTGCTCCAGCTGGCGGGTGATGGCGGCCATGATGACCTCCGTCGCCTCCTTCAGCAGCTCCGGGGTCATCTCCTTGTCGTAGAAGCGCGTGAGGTCCACCGGCGGGCCCGCGAGCACGTGGTGGGTCTTGCGCGGAAGGATGTTGGGCTTCTTGGCGTACGGCGGCAGCAGTTCGTTGGCGCCCCACTGGGCGACCGGGATCACCGGGCACTTGGTCTGCAGGGCGACCCGGGCGGCACCGGTCTTGCCGGTCATGGGCCAGCCGTTCGGGTCGCGGGTGAGGGTGCCCTCGGGGTAGAAGGCGACGCACTCGCCGCGCTCCACGGCGTCGATCGCGGCCCGGAAGGCGCTGAGCGCGTCGGTGCTCTCGCGGTAGACGGGGATCTGTCCGGTGCCGCGCATCGCGGCGGCCACGAATCCCTTCTTGAAAAGGCCGCTCTTCGCCAGGAATCGCGGAACACGACCGGTGTTGTACTGAAAGTGCGCGTACGCGAAGGGATCGATGTGGGAATTGTGGTTCACCGCGGTGATAAATCCGCCGTCGGCCGGAATATGCTCCTTTCCGCGCCAGTCCCGCTTGATCAGAACCACCAGCGGCGGTTTGCAGATCACCGCGGCGAAGCGGTACCAGAAGCCGATTCTGCGGCGGGGCACGCGGACACCTTCCTCTAGGGCCTGGGGGGCCGCACAAGTGTCGCCCCAGGCCGCCGGTCTGTCGAGAACACCGTACGCCCCGAGTCCGCGGCCGCCAGATGGCCCTGGTGACGGCTGAGTGACAATGGCCGCGACAAGAGAGGGGACGGAACACTCGTGCAGTGGACCTTGGTCATACCCCTGAAGCCCCTGGCGCGGGCGAAGAGCAGGCTCTCGGACACCGCCGACGACGGGCTGCGCCCTGGCCTGGCCCTCGCGTTCGCCCAGGACACCGTGGCGGCCGCGCTGGCCTGCCCGGCGGTGAAGGATGTGGCGGTCGTCACGGACGACGCCCTGGCCGGCCGGGAACTGGGCTCGCTGGGCGCCCGGATCGTCACCGACGAGCCGAGCGGCGGCCTCAACGCGGCCCTGGCGCACGCGGCAGCCGCCGTCCGCGCGGCGCGCCCCGAAAGCGCCGTGGCGGCCCTGAACGCCGATCTTCCGGCATTGCGCCCCCTGGAATTGGCCCGGGTCCTGGACGCGGCCGCGGAATTCCCCCGCGCCTTTCTCCCGGATGCCGCCGCAATGGGCACCACGCTGCTGGCCGCCCGGGAGGACCAGGAATTGCTGCCGGCGTTCGGCACGGATTCCCGGGCCCGCCATCGCGCCTCCGGAGCCGTGGAACTCGTCCTCGACGCGGTGGATTCCGTACGACAGGACGTGGACACCGGCGACGACCTGCGGGCCGCGCTGGCGCTGGGGGTGGGTCCACGAACGGCCGCTCATGCCGCGCGGCTGCTGATATCCGGGCAGTAGGCTGCTGTCATGCAGGCGACCGCATACACGTACGACGCCGCGACGCGCAGCGGCAGCGTGCTGCTCGACGACGGCACGCCCGTCCCCTTCGACGCCGCCGCGTTCGACGCGGGCGGACTGCGGCTGCTGCGGCCGGGGCAGCGGGTGCGGATCGAGGTGGAGGGCGCCAAGGACAGCCCGCGGATCACCCTCGTGACGCTGCAGACGCTCTGAACCCCCGCTCCGAACCCCCGCGGCTCCAAGCCCCGTGGACGCGCCGCGGGCCGGGCTCCCTGGGGAGTCCGGCCCGGCGGCGTGTGTATCCCTGTGCCCCTACCTGGTACGGGAGGTTGCCTTCTTGGCAGTGGTCTTGCGGGCCGTCGACTTCTTGGCCGGGGCCTTCTTCGCCGGCGCCTTCTTGGCCGTCGCCTTCTTGGCGGTGGTCTTCTTCGCCGCGGTGGTCTTCTTGGCGGCCGCCGCGGTCTTGGCCGGCGCCTTCTTCGCCGGGGCCTTCTTGGCGACCGCCGCCTTCTTGGCCGGCGCCTTCTTCGCCGGCGCCTTCTTGGCCGCGGCCTTCTTCGCGGCAGCCTTCTTCGCCGCGGCCTTCTTGACCGTCGGGGCGGCTGCGCCCATCAGGCTGCCCTTCGGCGCCTTCTTGACGGCGACTTCGCCACCGCGCGGGAGCTTCTTCGAGCCGCTCACCAGGTCCTTGAAACCCTGGCCCGCGCGGAAGCGCGGTACGGAGGTCTTCTTGACCCGGACCCGCTCGCCCGTCTGTGGGTTACGGGCGTACCGAGCAGGGCGGTCGACCTTCTCGAACGAACCGAAGCCGGTGACCGAGACCCGCTCACCCGCGACCACCGCGCGGACGATGGCGTCCAGTACATGGTCGACAGCATCGGCGGCCTGCTGGCGGCCGCCCATCTTGTCGGCAATCGCTTCTACGAGCTGCGCCTTGTTCACGTCTTCCCCTTCGGAGACATCGCCAGAACGAAAGTGTTCTAGCTTTTTCGCACGTTAGGCAGATATATACCGCAAATCAAACACGAAACGGGCTAATCACCCGTGCGCCGCAACGAACTCGACTGTCCTGAACTTGTTCAGCGTTCCTCTTCGGGGAATCGACCCGCGTCGAGGTCCGCCACGAACCGCTCCAGACGCCTTGTCGCTTCGGCAAGATCGTGTTTGGCCGCGGCCGTAATGACCAGCAGCTTCCGGGTCAGCGCCATCCGTACGCCCTCCGGGACTTGCAGTGCGCGCACCCTTGCGTGCGCTTCCTTCAGTTGGTCCGCGACTGCCGCATAGAGCTCGAGTTGGCCGTCGTGTTCCATGCACAGATTGTGCCATCTGGGGCGAGTTGTCGCCTGCCCAGGGTGTAACTGCCGCCTCGAACCGCCTCTCGGGCGCCCGCGGAAGCCACGGGTACACAGCTCGCGTACCCCGACAACAGCCCTCGTAACGTGGGAAGTTGAGAAGCCCCGTCCAGGCAGGCAGGGCCGTTCGGGTGCAGACACGGCAGTACCCCCGATCGGGCTGATCGGGGGTACTGAGGGGGTCTTCCGGTGGCTGAAACTCGATGCTTTCCGGCCCTGACGGGTCAGACCTGAAGCGTCCGCGGCTTGTACGACGGCCGCTTGGCCTCGTACGCGGCGATGTCGTCCTCGTTCTGGAGGGTGATCGAGATGTCGTCCAGACCGTTCAGCAGCCGCCAACGGGCGTTCTCGTCGAGCTCGAAGGCAGCCGTGATGCCCTCGGCACGCACCTCACGAGTCTCAAGGTCAACAGTGACCTCAGCGTGCGCATCCTTCTCGGTGAGCTCCCACAGCGCATCTACGATCTTCTGCTCCACGATCACCGTGAGCAGGCCGTTCTTGAGCGAGTTGCCGCGGAAGATGTCCGCGAAGCGGGAGGAGATGACCGCCTTGAAGCCGTAGTTCTGCAGCGCCCAGACGGCGTGCTCACGGGAGGAGCCGGTGCCGAAGTCGGGGCCGGCGACCAGGACGGTCGCGCCCTTGCGCTCGGGCTGGTTGAGGACGAACGACGGGTCCTTGCGCCAGGCCTCGAACAGCCCGTCCTCGAAACCGTCCCTGGTCACCTTCTTGAGCCAGTGGGCGGGGATGATCTGGTCCGTGTCGACGTTGCTGCGACGCAGCGGGACGGCCCGGCCGGTGTGCGTGGTGAATGCTTCCATGACTGATCAGACTCCAGCGGGCGTACGGGTCTCGACGTCGGACAGGTCGGCCGGGGATGCCAGGTGGCCCAGCACCGCCGTAGCGGCCGCGACCTGCGGCGACACCAGGTGCGTACGACCGCCCTTGCCCTGCCGGCCCTCGAAGTTGCGGTTGGAGGTGGACGCGGAGCGCTCACCGGGGGCCAGCTGGTCGGGGTTCATGCCCAGACACATCGAGCAGCCCGCGTGCCGCCACTCGGCGCCGGCCTCCTTGAAGACGACGTCCAGACCCTCGGAGACGGCCTGCAGACCCACGCGCGCGGAGCCCGGGACGACCAGCATCCGTACGCCGTCGGCGACTTTGCGCTCCTTGATGATCTCCGCGGCGGCGCGCAGGTCCTCGATACGTCCGTTGGTGCACGAGCCTACGAAGACGGTGTCCACCTTGATGGAGCGCAGCGGCTGCCCGGCCTCCAACCCCATGTATTCCAGGGCCTTTTCGGCGGCCAGTCGCTCCGAAGCGTCTTCGTACGAAGCAGGGTCGGGGACGTGGGCCGAAAGCGGCGCGCCCTGGCCCGGGTTGGTGCCCCAGGTGACGAACGGCGACAGTTCGGCGGCCTCGATGACGACCTCGGCGTCGAACTCGGCGTCCTCGTCCGTCTTCAGCGTCTTCCAGTACGCGACGGCCGCGTCCCAGTCCTCGCCCTTGGGGGCGTGCGGGCGGCCCTCGAGGTACGCGAAGGTGGTCTCGTCGGGGGCGATCATGCCCGCGCGGGCGCCGGCCTCGATCGACATGTTGCAGATGGTCATCCGGGCTTCCATCGAGAGCTTCTCGATGGCGGAGCCGCGGTACTCCAGGACGTAGCCCTGGCCGCCGCCCGTACCGATCTTGGCGATGATCGCCAGGATCAGGTCCTTGGCGGTGACGCCGTCGGGCAGTTCACCGTTGACGGTGATGGCCATGGTTTTCGGGCGGGCCATGGGCAGCGTCTGCGTGGCCAGCACGTGCTCGACCTGGGAGGTGCCGATGCCGAAGGCCAGACCGCCGAAGGCGCCGTGGGTGGAGGTGTGGGAGTCGCCGCAGACGACCGTCATGCCCGGCTGCGTCAGACCCAGCTGCGGGCCGACGACGTGCACGACTCCCTGCTCCACGTCGCCGAGCGGGTGCAGGCGCACACCGAACTCGGCGCAGTTCTTGCGCAGCGTCTCCAGCTGGACGCGGGAGACGGGGTCCGCGATCGGCTTGTCGATGTCGAGGGTCGGGGTGTTGTGGTCCTCGGTGGCGATGGTCAGGTCGAGCCTGCGCACCCGGCGACCGCTCTTGCGGAGGCCGTCGAAGGCCTGCGGGCTGGTCACCTCGTGCAGCAGGTGCAGATCGATGAAGAGGAGGTCGGGCTCGCCCTCGGCGCGCCGGACGACGTGATCGTCCCAGACCTTCTCCGCGAGTGTCCTACCCATCGCTTTCCCTCCGGCCGGCAAGTGGTGCGCCGGCCCAACTAGAGATCTTGAGGTGGCGGGGACCGCCCGCGCCCCTGTTCCGGGCATCCGCCGCCGGGCCCCTTGACATGCGGGCCGCTGTGTCTTCCAGAGTGGCGTGTTCCACCGAAAATTGAACTTGCGTTTCACAGAGTGAGACGCGAGTATCGTTGCATGGACAACAGTAGCGGCGTCGGCGTTCTGGACAAGGCAGCCCTTGTCCTGAGCGCTCTGGAGTCCGGTCCGGCCACCCTCGCGGGTCTGGTCTCGGCCACCGGACTGGCACGACCCACGGCCCACCGGCTGGCCGTGGCTCTGGAACACCACCGTATGGTGGCCCGCGACATGCAGGGCCGTTTCATTCTCGGCCCCCGCCTCGCGGAACTGGCCGCGGCCGCGGGTGAGGACCGTCTCCTCGCCACCGCCGGCCCGGTGCTCACCCACCTCCGTGACGTCACGGGCGAGAGCGCGCAGCTCTACCGCCGCCAGGGCGACATGCGTATCTGCGTCGCCGCGGCGGAGCGCCTGTCCGGCCTGCGGGACACGGTCCCGGTCGGCTCGACGCTCACGATGAAGGCCGGCTCCTCGGCCCAGATCCTCATGGCCTGGGAGGAGCCGGAGCGCCTGCACCGCGGCCTCCAGGGGGCCCGCTTCACGGCCACGGCGCTCTCCGGCGTACGACGCCGGGGCTGGGCCCAGTCCATCGGCGAGCGCGAGCCGGGCGTGGCGTCCGTCTCCGCACCCGTGCGCGGCCCGTCCAACCGTGTGGTGGCCGCCGTCTCGGTCTCCGGCCCCATCGAGCGCTTGACGCGCCACCCGGGCCGTATGCACGCCCAGGCGGTCATCGACGCCGCCGCCCGCCTCTCCGAGGCCCTGCGCCGCACCGGCTGACCGGCTGACCGGCGGCCGGCGACCGGCGACCGGGAAGAGGACCCGCCTCAACGCCGCGGCAGGTCCTGTCCCCGACGTCCGCCCCGCTCACCTCACGTTGAGTCGATCGGCCGCACGGTCGCCACGCCGGGCGACCGGCACGACCCCGGTGGCCCGGCCCAGGCCGAATTCGGGCATGTTCACGTAGACCGACTCGTAGGACCCTGCGGGCACCGCGAACGTCTCGTGCCAGAAGCCGACCTTCCCCTTCCCCGCGCGCAGCCGCCGGTTGAAGGCGGCCCAGGCCGGGCGGTGCTTCCGGTCCGGCGCCGAGGCGTACGCGAGGAGCTTCTCCCTCGAGTCCCAGTACTGCACGACGTACACCACCCGCGGGAAGCCCAGCAGGTACTGGTACCCCAGCAGTCCGCTGCCCTTCTCGCGCGAGAGCTCCGCGAGCATGGCCGGCATGGCCCGGGCGACCGGCCACCAACTCCGCAGCGCCGGGAAGCTGTTGACGCGCATCCCGATGAGGAAGACGACGATCTCGTCCTCACGCGCGGCGGTCATGCGCCCTTCGATCGGCTTGCTCATGATGCCCCCCATCCACCGTCGCTGGATAGCGTCGCTATCCATTCTTGGATAGTTACACTCCCCAAGAGAGGGCGCAACCCGGCGCCGCGCGGACACACTCCTGGAGCGGCTCGGACACCCGTGCGACGTCGAGGACTTGGAGCCGTACGGCCGCACGCCGACGCGGCCGGCGATCACCATCTGGATCTGATGGAGCGCTGGGGCCGGACACGCCGATGGGCCCCCACCGAAGTGGAGGCCCATCGATCGTGTACCCCCGACCGGATTCGAACCGGCGCTACCGCCTTGAGAGGGCGGCGTGCTAGGCCGCTACACAACGGGGGCGTGGACTCTGCGTTTCCGCAGGTCCGAGCTGGTCTACCTGGACTCGAACCAAGACTAACTGAACCAGAATCAGTCGTGCTGCCAATTACACCATAGACCAATGTGGTTTAGACCAGTCAGTACCCCCGACCGGATTCGAACCGGCGCTACCGCCTTGAGAGGGCGGCGTGCTAGGCCGCTACACAACGGGGGCCCTAGCGATCCCGGAAGACCGAGATCCGTACCCCCGACCGGATTCGAACCGGCGCTACTGCCTTGAGAGGGCAGCGTGCTAGGCCGCTACACAACGGGGGCTTTTGCAGATGAGCTCTGCGAGCTGGCCTACCTGGACTCGAACCAAGACTAACTGAACCAGAATCAGTCGTGCTGCCAATTACACCATAGGCCACTGGAACGCAAGCCCCTGAGGGGATCTTGTTCTAGTTCGCTCCTCCGGGTTCCGGCCTTTCGGCCCGCTCCTCGGCGGCGCAGGAAGAACATTACCCGAAGGTGGACGGGGCTCCAAAACGACTATCCGTGCCGAGGAGCGCTGGAAGTTCGACGAGGGAGGCGATCCGGTGCGGTCCGGCGGGAGCGTCGACGCCGGTGTACACGGGGTCCCGGTTGACCCAGACCGACAGCAGTCCGGCGTCCGCGGCACCCCGTCCGTCGATCTCCGGATGGTCGCCCACGTACGCCACTTGGTGCGGTGCGAGCTCCAGGGCGTCGCAGGCCGCGTGGAAGGCGCCCGCCTCCGGTTTGGACATGCCGAGCTCCGCTGCGCACAGGATGGCCTCGAAGCGATCGTGCACGCCGAGCACCCGCAGCTTGCGGTCCTGAACATGAATGCTGGAATTGGACAGCACGGCGTGTCGGTGGCTCGCGGCGAGGGCGTCCAGGACCGGCAGGACGTCCGGGAAGAGGGCCCAGGCGGTCTCGTAGTGCGCGATGTACCGCTCGAACCACGCGTCGGCCTCGATGTCGCTCAGCTGCTCGTCCAGGAAGACCCGTACGCGATCCCGCCGCTGCCCCTCGAAGCTCACCTCCCCCGCCGCGAACCGCGCCCACTGGGCATCGGTGACCTGCCGCCACCGCAGAAGGGCCTGCTCCGGAGTCTCGTCTCCGGTGAGCAGGCCCTCGGCCGCCAGGTGTCTGCGCATGCCCTCGCGGTCCGCGGACGTGTAGTCGAAGAGGGTGTCGTCGACGTCCCAGACCACGGCTCGAATGCTCATGAGCCGACGGTAACCCGGGGCCGGTGACCTCGTCCGTCGCATTCCGGGACCCCGCAGCCCGAGATGCCGTAATTTGGTGGTACCGACAAGCGAAAGAGCGAGCCACAGCCATGACCGAGTACCGCGTCCAGTTCACCGTCGAGGCCCGCGCGGCGTACGACGCTCTGCCCGGAGAGCGTCAGGCCCAGTTGGACAGGGCTGTGCGCATACTGGCCCGTGACCCCTTCCGCAAGCATTCGACCGCTCAGCTGGGTCCTGACGAGAATCTGCGCAAGGCGTACGTGGCCCCTGGTGTGGTGCTGGAGTACATGGTGGCCGGCGCGATCATGGTCGTCGTGGTGGTGGAGATCTTCGACGAGACCGCCTACCTGATCGACGAGAACGACGCCGTATGACGCATGTCGTGAGGGGCGGCACCCGGTGATCCGGGTGCCGCCCCTCACGCGTGCCCGGGTTACGCCGCCAGCCTCGCCAGCGCCGCGTCGATCCGGGCCAGTGTCTTCTCCTTGCCCAGGACCTCCAGGGACTCGAAGAGGGGCAGGCCGACCGTGCGGCCGGTGACGGCCACGCGGACCGGGGCCTGGGCCTTGCCCAGTTTGAGGCCGTGGGTCTCGCCGGCGGCCAGGACGGCCTCCTTCAGGGAGTCCGGGGACGTCCAGTCGGCCGACTCCAGGTTCTCGCGGGCCGTGCGGAGGAGGGCGTCCGAGCCTTCCTTCATGGCCTTCGTCCAGCTCGCCTCGTCCCGCACCGGCTCCGGGAGGAACAGGAAGTCGACGTTGTCCGTGATCTCGGAGAGGACCTTGAGGCGGGTCTGCGCGTGCGGGGCGATCGCCTGCCACTTCACCTCGTCGAAGGCCTCCGGGGCCCACGGGGCGAACGGGGCCTGGAGCCACGGGCGGCAGCGCTCCGTGAAGTCCTTCACGTCCAGCAGGCGGATGTGGTCGCCGTTGATCGCCTCGCACTTCTTCAGGTCGAAGCGGGCCGGGTTGGGGTTCACGTCCGCGATGTCGAAGGCCGCGACCATCTCGTCCATCGTGAAGACGTCCTGGTCGGCCGAGAGCGACCAGCCGAGGAGGGAGAGGTAGTTGAGGAGGCCCTCGGGGAGGAAGCCGCGCTCGCGGTAGAGGTTCAGCGACGACTGCGGGTCCCGCTTCGAGAGCTTCTTGTTGCCTTCGCCCATCACGTAGGGCAGGTGCCCGAAGGACGGGATCTGCTGAGCGATGCCCAGGTCCATCAGCGCCTTGTACAGGGCGATCTGACGGGGCGTCGAGGACAGCAGGTCCTCGCCGCGCAGGACGTGGGTGATCTCCATCAGGGCGTCGTCGACCGGGTTGACGAGGGTGTAGAGGGGCGCGCCGTTCGCGCGGAC
This sequence comes from Streptomyces sp. SA15, assembly GCF_002291145.1. Taxonomy (GTDB): domain Bacteria; phylum Actinomycetota; class Actinomycetes; order Streptomycetales; family Streptomycetaceae; genus Streptomyces. The sequence goes on along the minus strand of NZ_NTGE01000066.1, from coordinate 4,503 downwards.
GATGCCGTAGTCCGGGACGTTCTCCGGCGTGAACGTCAGCTCGCCGCGGACCAGGTCCGTGAAGGTGATCGTCTCGTCGGGCATGCGGAAGCGGACGATCGGGGTGCGGCCCTGGGCCTGGTACTCGGCGACCTGCTGAGCGGTCAGGTCACGGCAGTGGCCGTCGTAGCCGGAGGGCCTGCCGGCGGCGCGGGCGGCCTCGCGGCGGGTGTCCAGCTCCTCCTGGGAGCAGTAGCAGTAGTAGGCGTAACCGCCCTCGAGCAGCTTCCGCGCCACGTCCGCGTACAGGTCCATGCGCTGCGACTGGCGGTACGGCGCGTGGGGGCCGCCGACCTCGGGGCCCTCGTCCCAGTCGAAGCCGAGCCAGCGCATCGAGTCGAGGAGCTGCTCGTAGGACTCCTCGGAGTCGCGGGCCGCGTCGGTGTCCTCGATGCGGAAGACCAGAGTGCCCTCGTGGTGACGGGCGAACGCCCAGTTGAACAGGGCGGTACGGACCAGGCCCACGTGGGGGTTACCGGTGGGCGACGGGCAGAAACGTACGCGGACGGGTGCGCTAGCCACGCTTGACAACCTTGTTGGTGAGAGTGCCGATGCCTTCGATGGTGACGGCGACCTCGTCGCCGACGGTGAGCGGCCCGACGCCTGCCGGGGTGCCCGTGAGGATCACGTCGCCGGGGAGCAGCGTCATGGCCTCGGAGATGTTCACGATCAGATCCTCGATCGGGTGGATCATCTCGCTGGTGCGGCCGAGCTGGCGCTGCCCGCCGTTGACCGTGAGCTGGATCGTCAGGTCACTCGGGTCCAGGTCGGTCTCCACCCAGGGGCCGAGCGGGCAGGAGGTGTCGAAACCCTTGGCCCGCGCCCACTGCTTCTCGCGCTTCTGGACGTCGCGGGCGGTGATGTCGTTGGCGCAGGTGTAACCGAGGATCACGTCCTTGACGCGCTCGCGCGGGACCTCGCGGCACATGCGGCCGATGACGACGGCCAGTTCGGCCTCGTGGTGCAGGTCCTCGGAGAAGGTGGGGTACTGGATCTCGTCGCCGGGGCCGATCACCGAGGTGGACGGCTTGAAGAAGGCGAACGGGGCGTCGGGCACCTCGTTGCCGAGTTCCTTGGCGTGCTCGGCGTAGTTGCGGCCGAAGGCCACGACCTTGTTGGGAAGCACCGGCGGCAGCAGTCGTACCTTGCTCAGCGGGACCTTCGTACCGGAGAGCTCGAAGTCCGCGAACGGGATGCCCTTGATGATGTCGAGGACGAGTTCGTCCGGCTTGTCGCCCTCGACCGCGCCGAAGGCGACGTTCCCGTCGATGGAGAATCTGGCGATGCGCACGGGATCCTTGCGCCCCTTAACTGAGCTGGCTGGAGTCTGAAGCTCCAGGCTAGCGCGGCACGACGCGGGCGCCTCGCGCATTTGCGCGGGGCGCCCTTGACATCGCTGTGGGCCTTGGTGATCTACTCCTGCTGATGATCTACTTCTCGGCGGAGGCCGCGACGGGGATCTCCATGAGCACGGTGCGCCGGGGGTTGGCGGTCTGCTCGGGGAGGGCGACGGAGTGCTCCGGGTGCTCCGGGGTCCGCAGTTCGTCGGCGTCCTTCAGGTGCGCCAGCGTCGTGCGCCGCGGGTTGGCGATCTTGTGGAACATCGTCGTCGTCTTCACGGTTGTACGAGATCCTGTCCTGTGCGGGCGCCGGGAGAGTCCAAGGGCCCTCGGACCGGCGCGGGTTGTCGGATATGCCATTCCTGTAAAGCGTCAGGCTAAACATCCGATTCCCCTGCGCCGCGCACAGACCCCATGATCCGCGTGTGAGTTTGCTCACGGAGCTACGGGCAAAACAGTCAAATCAGACCCACTCTCCACCTCATCGAAACGGACATTGGGCACCTGAAGCCCCCATTCCGCTCCTGATCATGGCGACTGGGACACCCCTGTCCTGCGAGGGAATCGCGGGCAAAAGTCCGCTTTGGGGGAGATCGCTTTCTACGACCGGTGACGCACCACTCACGTGGTGTCACGTATGTCACGGCATGGCCTACGGGCCTTGTTGGAGATCCTGCACTGTGCTGGAATTCCACGGACCGCCGCAGGATCGAGCCGGCGCACAGGGGGCGCAGAGAAGCGCCGAGTGGCGGCGAGAAGGGGGAACCAGCGCCGGTTACTCACGACCATCAGGGTGCGTATTCAGGACGCCCCCTAAGACGCCGACACCGTCCTTCCGTTCACGCGGGGGGCGCCTGGTCCAGAGGTTGCGACGCTAGTGCAGGGACGTTTCAAGAGGGATGGCAGCGCTTCGGCGGAGTCGGAGCCGCGCGGCGGGACCGACCGCGGTTCCTCGCCCCAGCACGCCCAGAACCCGGGCCCAGCCCCGTCGGGCGACGGCGGTGAGCGCTCCGGGCGCCCCGGCGTGTCGGCAGCTCCGGGATCTTCCGGCCCCGCCGCTCCGACCCCGACGGTGAAGCCGCCGAAGGGCCCGACCGGCCCCGGTCCGCGAATAGCCCTGCGCAACTGGCGCATCTCCACCCGCCTGGTGGCGCTGCTGACGCTCCCGGTGGTCGCGGCCACCTCGATGGGCGCCCTGCGTATCAACCAGTCCATGGACGACATCCAGCAGCTCGACAACATGAAGCTGCTGACGGAGATGACCAAGCAGGCCACCGAACTGGCGGCGGCGCTCCAGGAGGAGCGCGACCAGTCGGCCGGCCCCCTGGCGCACGGCTCGTCGGCGACCGAGTACACGGTCAAGGGCTACCGGGACAAGACGGACCGGGCCATGACCGCCTTCCGGGACGCCGCGGAGGATGTCGACACCTCCCGGGGGGAAGGCAACCTCCAGGGCGTCCGGGAAAGCCTCGTCGGTCTCGTCCGCGACCTGAACGGGCTCGCGAAGATCCGCGGCTCCGCCTACGAGACCAAGAACAACGCCTCCCAGACGGTCGAGGGCTACCACCGCCTCATCACCCACCTGCTCGATCTCTCGCAGGACATGGCGGAAGCCACCTCCAACCCCGAGATGATCCAGCGGACCCGCGCCCTGGCGGCCTTCTCCTCCTCCAAGGAGTACGCCTCCATCCAGCGCGCGATCCTCGCGGCGGCCCTGCCCACCAGCAACACCACGTTGGGCCGCCTCTCCGAGAGCGACCGGCTGTACGCCGAGGGCGCCCTGGAGAGCGAGAACTCCGAGCTCTCCACCTTCCAGAGCATCTACGGCACGGACAACGCCCCCGAGCTCCTCAAGCCCATCCAAGAGGGCAACCCGACCATCCAGGCCACCGACACCTACGCCAGCCGCGCCCTGCGTTCCACGGGCGGCCTCGCCGGCCTGGACAAGCGGTCGTACAAGGACTGGGTGGACGACAGCTCGACGAAGATCGAGCAGATGGGCAAGATCGAGCACCAGCTGCTCGAGGACATGGAGCAGAAGGCCCGCGAGCTGCGCAACGAGGCGGAGCGCGAGGCGATCATCTCCGGTGCGCTGATCCTGCTCGTGCTCGGTGTCTCGCTGGTCGGCGCGTTCGTCGTGGCCCGGTCCATGATCCGCTCGCTGCGCCGTCTGCAGGAGACCGCGACCAAGGTCGCCCAGGACCGGCTGCCCGAGCTGGTCAAGCAGCTGTCGGAGTCCGACCCTCAGGACGTCGACACCTCCGTCGAGTCGGTCGGTGTGCACTCCCGGGACGAGATCGGCCAGGTGGCCGCGGCCTTCGACGACGTGCACCGCGAGGCGGTCCGCCTCGCCGCCGAGCAGGCCCTGCTGCGGGGCAACGTCAACGCGATGTTCACCAACCTCTCGCGCCGCTCCCAGGGTCTGATCCAGCGCCAGCTGTCGCTGATCTCCGAACTGGAGTCCCGCGAGGCCGACCCGGACCAGCTGTCCTCGCTGTTCAAGCTGGACCACCTCGCCACCCGTATGCGCCGTAACGGCGAAAACCTTCTCGTTCTCGCGGGTGAGGAGCCCGGCCGCCGCTGGACCCGCCCGGTCCCGCTGGTCGACGTGCTGCGTGCCGCCGCGTCCGAGGTGGAGCAGTACGAGCGCATCGAGCTGGCCTCCGTGCCGACCACCGAAGTGGCCGGCCGCGTGGTCAACGACCTCGTGCACCTGCTCGCCGAGCTGCTGGAGAACGCGACCTCCTTCTCCTCCCCGCAGACCAAGGTCAAGGTCACCGGTCACGCGCTGCCCGACGGCCGTGTGCTGATCGAGATCCACGACACCGGTATCGGCCTCTCCCCCGAGGACCTCGCGGCGATCAACGAGCGGCTCGCCTCGCCGCCCACCGTGGACGTCTCCGTCTCCCGCCGCATGGGTCTGTTCGTGGTCGGCCGTCTGTCGCAGCGCCACGGCATCCGCATCCAGCTGCGCCCCTCCGACTCCGGTGGTACGACCGCGCTGGTCATGCTGCCCGTCGATGTCGCCCAGGGCGGCAAGAAGCCGCAGCCCAAGCCGGGTCAGGGCGCCAGTGGCGGTGCCGCCGCGGCGGCCGCCGCCGGTGTGGCGGCCGCCCGGCGCGGA
>NZ_NTGE01000220.1 GCF_002291145.1 Streptomyces sp. SA15 | reverse complement strand
ACGGAACCAACGCGGCTCCCGCGCCTGTGGGTTGAGACTTCGAACACCTCCCCCAACGGCACGGGAGCCTCGTGCGTTGCGCACCCCGTCGGCGTCACCCGATCGGTAGCCGCGCTGAAAACGCTCAATCACATTGATGGGGATTCAGATTTGCGAAGCTAAACGTCAGGAGATTGATCCATGGAAGGCGGGCCCCCTGGAGATACAAGGGAATAACCTACGCCTACTCTCCGAAGAATACCCTGATCGGCGAGATTCTCACACGCATCCCTCACGTCAGAATTCCCATAGCGCGCGCCACCGGAACTCTCAAAGAAGAAGGAAATGTCATACGAAGTGAAGAAGTCACCCTCCGGATCGCCATCAATATGCACCTGCCCGCCCGAAGGCAGCACAACCGTATATCCGGCACCATGGACAAAATACTCGCACCCGTTTACGCACACACCTTTTCGGGGAATTTCGTCACGGCGCACGGCCGACACAATTTCGAGTGCAGTTTCCCTCGAAAAGGTACGCCTCATGGCGTCTCGAGCCTCGGAGAAGTGCACCAAGGCCCCCTGAAGGAGAGTTATGCTGAGCCCGATCACAACTTTCTCCTGTTCAGTCGATTCCCCAAGAACGTCGATGCCGACTCGACCACATCATCCATATCCTTGTAGCCGAGAAATCCACCATCGTTCAACTGGTCGGTTACATCTCGGATTCCCACGGCGTCGACATTCGCCATGCGGGCAGCCGCAAGCCTGTGGTGGCCATCCACGACATATTGTGCCCCATCTTCGTGCGTCACGACCGAGATCGGGCTCTGCTCCCAGTCAAAGTCACCATTGCGCATGTCATCACGCATGGCCTTGACGCGCTTGGTAGATGCGTTTCCCTCGATCTCATGAGTGGGCTTCAATGAGTGCGGGTCAGCGGTATTGCAGTTGTGAACGAGGACCGGAGTTGCGCCCGCCAGCACATAGTACGTGTGGTAGTCGCTGACGGTGAGGTTGTGGACGGTGGCCTGCTGGGTCCGGCGTTCGACTGCTGTGATCTGGATGCGGGTTCCGGCGCCGGTCCGAAGCCATTGCCCAGTCCTGAGGTCTGTGGCGTTGATCCATTCACTCAACTCCGGAACCCAGAAGGGGTGGCCGTCAGTGGAGGTGACCGTGGAGGTCTTCGTGCCCTTGGTCCCGTCGGTGTCGACGGTGACCTTGACCAGGTGTTTGGCGCCCTTGCCCTTGATGGTGGCGTCGATCGTCTTGGCTTCGGTGGTGCCGGTTTCGGGGTCGGTGGCCTGGACCTTGTCGCCGGGCTTGAGGTCCTTGATGGCCTTGGTGGATCCGTCGGCGAGGAGAACCTTGGTGTCAGGGGTGAAGCTGTTGGTGAGGCAGGAGTCGGCCCCGCTGCCGCCGCCTCCATCTCCTCCTCCGCTGTCGGCCTTCTTCGCCGCCTCCGCCGCGGTCTCATCCGCCTTCTTCGCGGCTTTCGCCGCGTCGGCCTTCTTCTTCCAGGCCGTCATGTCCTCGGCGTACTTCGCCATGGCGGCGGCGTCCGCGTCCGCCCGGCGCATGACACCGACGGCCCAACGGACCTCGTCCTCCCACTTGTTGTACGCGCTCCAGGCCCGGTCGAGGGCCTTGACGATCCGCTTGGCCTTGCCGGCCCACGGCACCGCCGCTTCCAGCGCCAGCATCGCGCAGGTACCGAGATCGCCGCCGATGCAGGAGACGACGTCGTTGTAGCCGCTGGCGTCCTTGAGGACCTCCATGGCGATGCGCTTGACGGCGTCCATCTTGCTCTGCTGCTTCAGCAGCCGGGCCCGCTGGACATCTTCCTGACTGACCGTCGGTGTGGGCTTGGCCGGGGCCGGAGGCACAGCACCAACACCCGAGGAGCTGCCATCATCACCGCCCGGGGAGTCACCACCGCCACCGCCGGAGGAGCCGCCACCGGCGGGCACCCGGATGCGACAAGCCTCGTCCGCGCAGAACGCGCGCCCCGTCGGATCCGAGAACGTCACCGGGCTGTTGTTGCCGTACGCGTACGGATTCATCGTCTGCGACTCGGCCGTGTCCATCTGCGGATCGACCGAGAGGAAACGCCCCAGAGACGGGTCGTACTCACGCGCCCCGAGATGGGTGAGCCCGGTGGACTCGTCCATCGTTCCGCCCAGGTAGCCCCGTTCCCCCGGCCACGCCGATGGCTTGGCACCCCGCGTCTCGCCGAACGGCGTGAACTTACGCCGGGTCACCGACTTGCTCGTGGCTTCCACCGATGTCGTGGCGGTGCCGTTGCGATCGGGGAGGAGGTAGGAGGTAGTGATCTTGCCGCCCTCGGCGGTGCGGACCATCGTCGGGCCGGCGGGGTGCGTGTAGTAGCGCGTGCCCTTGACGACGGTGCCGTCCTTGCCCAGCTTGACCTCGGTACCCGGCAGGTACAGCGTCGTACCAGAAGGATCACGGCGGATCAGGCGGTTGCCGCTCGCGTCGTACACGTACGACGTCTTCTCACTGCCCTTCTCCACCTGCTCCAGATGGCCCTCGACGTCCCAGCGCAGGATCTGCGGGGCGGGATCCACCTCCGGACCGGCGCCCGGCGCTGCCGTGTTGTCGACGGTGCGCTTGGTGGTGTTGCCCGCGCCGTCGTACTCGAAGGTCTCCTTCCGCTCGCCCTGCGGCCCCTTGGTGAAGACGCTCTCCAGCCGGCTTCCGGTCGGCAGGCCCTTGGCGTAGGCGTACTCGCGGGTGATGCCCTTCGCCGCGACGCCGCCCGGGTCGTGGCGGATCTCCGTCTGCCGGTTGCCTACGGCGTCGAAGGTGTACGAGTGCCAGTACGAGTCCGGTCCGCCCACCTTCGGCCCGGCGCTCACGCCCGCTGCCGGCTTGGCCGCGCAGTCGTCCGTCGCTGTCCAGGCGTCGGTCATCCGGCGCTGGTAGTCGTAGACGAAGCACTGGGTGTCGGTGGTGGCGGACGTGGGCTTCGGCCCCTGCGCGTCCGTGATCTTCAGGACGTTGCCGACCTGGTCGTACGAGGTGCGGGTGTCACTGATCCGCGTGGTGACGACGGCGTCGGCGACCGTCGACTCCTGGTCGTGGATGGTGCGGGTCGGCCTGCGGGTCTGCTCGTCGAACTCGTGGCTGGTGATGAGCTGCTGGGCGAAGGTGCCGATGCGCGTGCGGAGGACGTCGCCCAGCGGCGTGTACTCCGTGGTGGAGACGAAGTTCTTGCCCGCGACCGACATGCCGGTGATCTGATCGAAGCCGTGGTAACCGAAGCCGACGCGTTCGGAGGGCAGTCCCCCGGCCGCGGGGTGGGTCACGGTCTGCGGCAGACCGACGGTCTTGGTGTACGTGTTGACGGCAACGTCAGCGGACGGAGGCGGTCCAAGGTCGCGATTCGTCGCCGTCACCGTTGGCCGTCTCGATGATCGTCGGGGCGTTGACCGCGGTGCCGAGGGCGTCAGTGGACTCGCTGGAGGCGGAGCCGGACGTGGGCGTGGACAGGCGGTGACTGCGATGTGGGCATGCCCGAGGACGCAGCTCAAGCAGTAATTGGCAGATCTGTTCCACCCCGGCCAGGGAAAACCCCAGGTCACGTACCCGCACCGGTGGAACACTTCTGCCAATTACCGGCCCCGCCCCGTCGACGCGCCCCACGCGGAGTCGCGGTCGAGTGCCGGAGGTCGGCAACCCGACTTCGGCGGCCCTCCCGTCCGTCACGTCCTGCCCCACCCCTCGCCCGCGTCAAGCCGCCAGGTAACAACTCGGTCGCCCACCACCCAGCCCCCATTGACGCCCCCACCCCACCCGCCCTATGGTCCAGACCACCAAATAGGAAACCTTCCTAACAATCCCTCTCCGGATGGACTTCCCAACCAAGCCCCTGGGAAGCTGGGCAGCCGAAAGGCAGGTGTAGACCCCATGGCAGGAACCGCCGGTACGCCGGGCACCCCGCGCGTCCTGCGCGCCATGAACGACCGGGCTGCCCTGGACCTCCTCCTGGAGCACGGCCCCCTGTCCCGCACGCGGATCGGCAAGCTCACCGGTCTTTCGAAGCCGACCGCCTCCCAGCTCCTGGCCCGCCTGGAGGCATCGGGGCTGGTGCTCGCGACCGGTACCAGTGAGGGTCGGCCGGGGCCGAACGCCCAGTTGTACGAGGTCAACCCGGCCGCCGCGTACGCCGCCGGGCTCGATGTCAGCCCCGAGCGCATCCTCGCCGCCGTCGCCGACATCACCGGCCGCACGGTGGGGTCGTACGAACTCCCGACCCCGGAGAAACGTCCCACCCAGCCCGTCGTACGGCAGGTCACCGACGCCCTCGACGGCGCGGTCAAGGCGGCGGGGCTCGCCCGTGACGATGTCCACCGGCTCGTCATCGGCACCCCCGGCGCCTTCGACCCCAACACCGGCCGCCTGCGCTACGCCTCCCACCTGCCCGGTTGGCACTCCCCCACGCTGCTCGACGAACTCGCCGCCGCTCTACCCATGCCGGTCGAGTACGAGAACGACGTCAATCTCGTCGCCGTGGCCGAGCAGCGGCTGGGGGCGGCCCGGGGGCACGGCGACTTCGTGCTGCTGTGGAACGAGGGGGGCCTGGGTGCCGCCCTGGTCCTCGGCGGCCGCCTGCACCGCGGCTGGACCGGCGGTGCCGGCGAGGTGGGGTTCCTGCCGGTGCCGGGCGCGCCCCTTGTCCGCCAGGTGAGCAAGGCCGGCAGCGGTGGCTTCCAGGAGCTCGCCGGTTCGCAGGCCCTGCCCGCGCTGGCCCGTGAACTCGGCGTCGACGACATCCCGTCGGGGCCGTACGCCGAGGTCGCCGCCGCCCTCGTCGCCCGCGCCGCGGAGGCCGACGACGGTCCCCACCGGCGCCTGTTGGAGACCTACGCGACGAACCTCGCCACCGGTCTCGCCTCCCTCGTCTCCGTCCTCGACCCCGAACTCGTCGTCCTCAGCGGTGCCTCGCTGACCTCGGGCGGCGAACCCCTGCGTGCCCTCGTCCAGGCCGAACTGGCGGAGCTGGCCGCACCCCGGCCCCGGCTCGTCATCGGCGACGTCCGTGAACGTCCCGTGCTGCGCGGCGCGTTGGAGAGCGCGCTCGCCACCACCCGCGACGAGGTCTTCGACACCTCGCGCTGAACCGTCCACCTCGCGCTGAACCGTCCAGCTCACGCTGAGCCGTCCACCTCACGCTGAGCCGTCCACCTCACGCCGAATCGCCCAACCCCCGCTGAACCGTCCCTCACCCACCCCACCCCGCCCTGCCCCACCCCGCCCTAGGGAGACCCTGCCATGCCCGGAATATCCAAGAACGCGGCGATCGCGCTCGCCGCCACCGCTTCCCTGGCCGTCCTCGCCACGGCCTGTACCGGCCAGGCGGACACCTCGGCCTCCGACGACCCCGAAGCCAAGACGACGATCACCTTCTGGCACGGCTGGAGCGCACCCGCCGAGGCCAAGGCGATCCAGGCGAACGTGGACCGCTTCGAAAAGGCCCACCCGAACATCACGGTGAAGGTCGTCGGCAACATCAACGACGACAAGCTCAACCAGGCGCTGCGCGCCGGCGGTTCGAACGGGCCGGACGTGGTGTCGTCGTTCACGACATCCAACGTCGGCAAGTTCTGCTCCTCCGGCGCCTTCCTCGACCTGAAGCCCTTCATCGAGAAGTCGAAGCTGGACCTCGACAAGATCATCCCGAAGCCGATGCTGGACTACACCCAGTTCGAAGGCACCCGCTGCGCCCTGCCCCTGCTGGGGGACGCCTACGGGCTCTACTACAACAAGGACGCCTTCGAGAAGGCGGGCATCAAATCCCCGCCGAAGACCTGGTCGGAGTTCGCGAAGGTCGCCGAGAAGCTGACCAAGACCAAGGGCGACAGCTACGAGCAGCTCGGGTTCATGCCGACCTACCACGGCTACGAGACGGTCGTGGACCACTACATGTCCCAGTGGGACCACGCCTACTTCGACGCCGACGGCAAGTCCGCCATCGCCAAGGACCCGGCGTTCGCGGAGATGTTCACGTACCAGAAGAAGCTGGTGAACGACCTCGGCGGCTTCGCGAAGCTGGAGAAGTACCGCAACACCTTCGGTGACGAGTGGGGCGCCAAGCACCCGTTCCAGACCGGCCAGGTGGCCATGCAGCTCGACGGCGAGTGGCGCCTCGGCATGGCCGAGTCCGCCGGGGTCGACTTCGAGATCGGCACCGCCCCGCTGCCCGTGGCCGATGACGAGGTCGACGAGTACGGCAAGGGCTTCCTCTCCGGCACGATCATCGGCATCGCCCCGCAGAGCGAGAAGCAGAACGCGGCCTGGGAGCTGGTGAAGTACCTGACGACCGACACCGAGGCCGTCGTCTCCTTCGCCAACGCCATCCACAACGTGCCGTCCACGTTCGCCGCCCTGAAGTCGCCCGGCCTCAAGGTGGATCCGGGCTTCCAGACGTTCCTGGACATCGCCCAGCACCCGGAGTCGAACACCCCGCCGGCGTCCGTCAACGGCTCCACGTACCAGACGACGCTGCAGGACTTCGGCTACCAGTACGAGTCCGGCAAGGTGAAGGACCTGAAGGCCGGTCTGGAGAAGACCGCCGCGCAGATCGACACCGACATCGAGCAGGCGAAGTAGCGCCCGATGTCCACGCACACCCTGCGCGCGTCCACCCGCACGCTCCGCGCGAAGCGCCGCATGTCGGCGCTTCGGACGGTGGCCTTCCTGTCACCGTGGCTCATCGGGTTCGGCGTCTTCTTCGCCTATCCGCTGGTGTCCACCGTGTACTTCTCGCTGATGAAGTACGACGGCTTCGGCACCCCGGTCTTCCGCGGCCTGGGCAACTGGGCCTACGTCTTCGACGACTACCCGCTGTTCTGGCCGGCCCTGCGCAACACGCTCTGGCTGGTGCTCGTGATGGTGACCTGCCGGGTGGTGTTCGGGCTCGGCGTCGGCCTGCTGATCACGAAGATCAGGACGGGCGCGGGCGTCTTCCGCACCCTCTTCTACCTGCCCTATCTCGCCCCGCCCGTCGCCGCGACCCTGGCCTTCGTCTTCCTCCTCAACCCCGGCACCGGGCCGGTCAACTCCGTCCTCGGCGGTCTCGGGCTGCCGACACCCGGCTGGTTCACGGACCCCACCTGGTCCAAGCCGGCCCTCACCGCGCTCGCGCTGTGGGGCGTGGGCGACCTCATGGTCATCTTCATGGCCGCGCTGCTCGACGTACCCAAGGAGCAGTACGAGGCCGCCGAGCTGGACGGGGCGTCGGCCTGGCAGCGGTTCCGGTTCGTCACCCTGCCGAACATCTCGCCGATCGTGATGTTCGCCGTCGTCACGGGCGTGATCCAGACGATGCAGTACTACACGCAGCCGCTGGTCGCCGGGAAGGTCGCCTCCGGGATCATCGGCGGCTCCGGCCAGCAGTTCGAGCCGGGCTACCCGGACAAGTCGACCCTGACGCTGCCCCAGCTCGTCTACAACCTCGGCTTCCAGCGCTTCGACTACGGCTCCGCCTGCGTGGTGGCGCTGGTGCTGTTCGCCCTCGCCATGGCGTTCACGGCGCTGCTGATGCGGCGCCGGGGCGGACTGATCCAGGCAGGTGACTGACCATGACCCAAGTACTGGACCGGCCGGTGGAGTCGATCGCGGCCACGGCGAGTGAGCGCACCGCCCGCCGCCGGGCGCTCCTGGAGTGGATCGCCGTCCACTCCCTCGGCGTCGCGGCCGCGCTCTTCTTCACCCTGCCCTTCGTGTTCGTCTTCCTGACCTCGCTGATGAGCGACCAGCAGGCACTCACCCGCGACCTCGTCCCGGACACCTGGGAGTGGAGCAACTACCGGGAGGTCCTCGACACGCCCGGCTTCCTGACCTGGTGGAAGAACACACTGATCTACGCGGGACTGGGCACGGTCCTCACCGTCGTGTCCTCGATCCCGGTGGCCTACGCGCTCGCCAAGTTCCGCTTCCGCGGCCGGAATCTGGCGCTGATGCTGGTCATCTCGATGATGATGCTGCCGCCGCAGGTGGTCGTCATCCCGATGTACCTGTTCTGGGCGAAGCAGCTCGACCTGTCGGGAAGCCTGTGGCCGCTGATCATCCCGATGGCGTTCGGCGACGCGTTCTCGATCTTCCTCCTCCGTCAGTTCCTGATGACGATCCCGAACGAGTACCTGGACGCGGCCCGGGTGGACGGCTGCGGCGAGCTGCGCACTCTGCTGAGGGTGGTGCTGCCCATGGCCCGGCCGGGCATCGCCGCCGTCGCCCTCTTCCAGTTCTTCTACGCCTGGAACGACTACTTCGGCCCGCAGATCTACGCCTCGGAGAACCCCGGCGCCTGGACACTGTCGTACGGCCTGGAGTCCTTCAAGGGCGCGCACCACACCGACTGGAACCTGACCATGGCCGCGACCGTCCTGGTCATGGCCCCCGTGATCCTCGTGTTCTTCTTCGCCCAGAAGGCGTTCGTCGAAGGCGTCACCCTGACCGGAGTAAAAGGTTGATACTGGTATGAAACTCACCGTGGTCGGCGGAGGATCGACCTACACGCCCGAACTCATCGACGGGTTCGCCCGGCTCAGGGACACCCTGCCGATCGAGGAGCTGGTGCTCGTCGATCCGGCCGCCGACCGGCTGGAGCTGGTCGGCGGCCTGGCCCGCCGTATCTTCGCGCGCCAGGGGCACGCGGGCAGGATCGTGACGACCGGCGATCTCGACGCGGGAGTCGAAGGCGCGGACGCGGTCCTGCTCCAGCTCCGCGTCGGCGGTCAGGCGGCCCGGGAACAGGACGAGACCTGGCCCCTGGAGTGCGGCTGCGTGGGCCAGGAGACGACGGGCGCGGGCGGCCTCGCCAAGGCGATGCGCACGGTCCCGGTCGTCCTCGACATCGCCGAACGGGTCCGCCGTACCAACCCGAACGCCTGGATCATCGACTTCACCAACCCGGTCGGCATCGTCACCCGCGCCCTGCTCCAGGCCGGCCACAAGGCGGTCGGCCTGTGCAACGTCGCGATCGGCCTCCAGCGGAAGTTCGCGGCGCTGCTCGGCGTGGAGCCCCCGGAGGTCCACCTGGACCACGTCGGCCTCAACCACCTCACCTGGGAGACGGGCGTGCGTCTGGGCGGCCCGGAGGGCGAGGACGTCCTGCCGAAGCTCCTGTCCGACCACGGCGAAAAGATCGCCGCGGACCTGCACCTCCCCCACCCCCTCCTCGACCGCCTGGGAGTGGTCCCGTCCTACTACCTGCGCTACTACTACGCGCACGACGAGGTCGTACGAGAACTACGCACAAGGCTGTCCCGGGCCGCCGAAGTGGCCGAAATGGAACGCCAGTTGCTGAAGATGTACGCGGACCCCGCCCTCGACTCGAAGCCGGACCTCCTCGCCAAGCGGGGCGGCGCCTACTACTCGGAGGCGGCGGTGGACCTGGTGGCGGGGCTGCTGGGCGGGGGAGGAAGCCCGTACCAGGTCGTCAACACGTACAACCGTGGCACGCTCCCCTTCCTCCCCTCCGACGCGGTGATCGAGGTGCAGGCGGCGGTGGGCCACAAGGGCGCGACACCGCTGCCCGTGCCGGCCGTGGACCCGCTGTACGGGGGCCTGATGGCGAGCGTGACGACGTATGAGGACCTGGCCCTGGAGGCAGCCCTGCACGGCGGCCGCGACCGGGTCTTCCGAGCGCTCCTCGCCCACCCGCTCATCGCCCAGTACGAGTACGCCGAATCGCTCACCGACCGACTGATCGCACACAACCGGGAGCATCTCGCGTGGGCCTGACCGCAAGTGTCCTCGCCGTCGACGCGGGCAACAGCAAGACCGACGTGGCGGTCGTGGCGGCGGACGGGACCGTCCTCGCCACGGCCCGCGGTGGCGGGTTCCGGCCGCCGGCGGTGGGCGTCGAGGCGGCGGTGGACAAGGTCGCGGAAGCGGTGGCACGGGCCTTCACCACCGCCGGGGTCACCGCCGTCGACCACGTCTCCGCCTGCCTGGCCAACGCCGACTTCCCGGTGGAGGAGGAACAACTGGCGGCCGCGCTGCACGCGCGCGCGTGGGGTACGAGCGTGCAGGTCCGCAACGACACGTTCGCGGTCCTGCGCGCGGGCGTCACCGAACCGCGCGGCGTCGCGGTCGTCTGCGGCGCGGGCATCAACTGCGTCGGCATGCGCCCCGACGGGCGTACCGCCCGCTTCCCCGCGCTCGGCCGTATCTCCGGGGACTGGGGCGGCGGTTGGGGCCTGGCGGAGGAGGCCCTGTGGCACGCGGCGCGCGCGGAGGACGGCCGCGGTGTGCCTACGGCGTTGGCGCGGACTCTGCCCGCCCACTTCGGGGTGCCGTCCATGTACGCCCTGATCGAGGCGCTGCACCTGGAACACATCGAGCCGGCTCGCCGCCACGAACTGACGCCGGTCCTCTTCGCCACGGCGGCCTCCGGGGACGGGGTGGCCCGTGCCCTCGTCGACCGCCTGGCCGAGGAGGTGACGACCATGGCGACGGTGGCGTTGACCCGCCTGGACCTGCTGGACGAGGAGACGCCGGTCCTCCTCGGCGGCGGGGTCCTGGCCGCCCGGCATCCCCAACTGGACGACGGCGTACGGGACCTGCTGGCGGCGTGGGCGCCCAAGGCCGTACCGCGGGTGGTTACGGCGAGTCCGGTGCTCGGGGCGGCGCTGCTCGGGTTGGACCGGGTGGGGGCGTCTTTGGAGGTGCAGGAGCGGGTGCGGGCGTACTACGAACAGTGAACCGGCGTTGTGGCTGGGGTCAGGTGGGTCGCGCGGCCCGGCGCTGAAGGGGTGCCGCCCTCTGTGGGTCGGGAGCCGCCCCAGCGGCACGACTGCCCGCAGGCTGCGCGGATCGGCTGACCGCAGCCTGGCGGCGGGGCGGGGTCGGCTGCCCCAGCTCGTGGCGCGCCAGAGCGCTCCCGCAGCCTGATGGGGGGACCGGGGGACCCCGCACCCGCAGTCGCGTACGGCGAGAAGGGGACGTGTCGGGGGGTGTCCGCCCGCAGCGGTTGGCGCGTCAACACGGGTGAGTTGGTAAGTGGCCGATTCCGCGCCGTTCCGAGGACGGACACCCCCCGGCGCGGCCCCGACCCACCCCGCAACGCAAGGCGCTACGCGCACCCCCACCGAACCCGCGCAGGCCGCCGCAGGCATCGCACCCGCACCAGCACTCCCACAAGCCCCCGCAAGGGAACCGAACCGATTCCGACGGCGTATTCATGGGCAGGGGGTGGTGCGAGACGCGGCCGAGCCGCCGGCAGGCGTTCCGCTGCGATCCGATCAAGATCCAGCCAAGGCCGGTGCGGATGTCAGTCCCGGCAGCGATACTTGCGGCGACGGATGACCATGGGGGAGGTCACAGTGACACACCCGAAGAGCAGCGCGGCACCACCACCGGGATCCGGCATGCCCACCATGCCGGCCGTCCCTCCGCAACCCGGCCCGCCCGCACCCCCCACCGCCCCCGCGCCGCAGGCACCCGCTCCCACACCCCCACGCCGCACCGCCTTCGCCGAGGGCGTCGACCGCCTGCGCGCCGCCGCCACCACCGAACCCGGCCGGCTCCGTATCATCGGCGCGTTCCTCGCCCTCCTCGTCGTAGCCTTCGGCGCCGTCACCGCCTGGCAGACGACCGACCGTTCGGCGGCCGCCGACGACGTGCTGAACAACAGCCAGCCGCTCAGCTCCGCCGCCGCCGACATCTACCGCGCGCTGGCCGACGCCAACACCGCCGCCTCCAGCGGCTTCCTGGCCGGCGGCCAGGAGACGGCCGCCTCCCGCGACCGGTACGAGAAGGACATCGACACGGCCGCCGAGGGCCTGGTCCAGGCCGCCGCCAACTCCGAACCCGACTCCCCGTCGGCGCAGACCGTGGCCCGGCTCAACCGGCTGCTGCCGGAGTACAAGGGCCTGGTCGAGCGCGCCCGGACGTACAACCGCCAGGGCTTCCCGGTCGGCGGCGCCTACCTGCGGTACGCCAACGAGAAGATGCAGGAGCAGATGCTCCCGGCGGCGGAGGACCTCTACAAGAAGGAGAACGAGCGCCTGCGCGCGGACTACGCCGCCGCAACGCCCTATCCCTGGGCGGCGATCGGCCTCGGCGTCCTCGCGCTGGCCGCGCTCGCCTGGGCCCAGCACCGCAACTACCGCCGCACCAACCGGGTCCTGAACCACGGCCTGGTCGCCGCGACGGCCACCGCCACGGTGGTGCTGCTCTGGCTGGTCGTCGGCCACAGCGTCGCGCGCGCGAACCTGAACGACTCCTACGACCACGGCGTCCGCTCGCTGAAGGTGCTGCACGACGCCCGCATCGCCTCCCTGAAGGCGCGCGGCAACGAGAACCTGACGCTGGTGGCCCGCGGCGCCGAGACGGTCAAGGTGGGCGAGAACACCGTCGACGCCTACGACCACGACTTCCAGACGAACATGAACCTCCTGGGCAAGGGCCTGACGGAGGCGGAGAAACTGGCCGACGACGCCACGGGCGAGCAGCCGGTCACGGCGGCCGTGGGCAACATGACGGAGTGGAAGAAGCGCCACACCGACGCCCGAGCGCAGGATGAGAACGGCAACTACGAAGCGGCGCTGGACAAGGTGATCGGCGCCAAGGGAGCGACCGGCGAGTGCTTCGACAGTGTCGACGCGAATCTCGTCAAGGCGCTCGACCATGAGGAGACCGAGTTCAAGCAGGCGGCCGGTGACGGTCTGGACGCGATGTCCGGACTGCCGGTGGGCACCGCCGCTCTCGCGGTCCTGGGCGCGGCCGGCGCGGTGCTGGGCATCGGCCGCAGGCTGTCGGAATACCGGTGAGGGCCCGATGAACCCGATGAAAGGGGGCGTGACGATGCGAGGACGACGTTGGCGGGCCGGCCTGAGGGGCTGGGGCGGTGTGGGTGCGATGGCGGTCGTGTGCGCCCTGGCGGTGGCCTTCGCGCTGCTGCTGCCACTGATCCGCTCCGAAACCGACGGCAGCGGCACGGCCACCGGCGGCTCAGGCGTCACCCACGGCAGCCAGGCACGGGCCGAGGCGGAGTGCGCGGCCCCGGAGAAGCAGACCCTGTCCCCGTCGGGCGCGGACGGCGCGACGATCGACGCGATCAAGAGCCGCGAGGGCGAGAAGCGCAAGCTGATCGTCGGCGTCGACCAGAACAGCTACCGCTGGGGCTACCGCGACCCGAACAGCGGCGCAGGCGCCGACCTGGAGGGCTTCGACATCGACCTGGTCCACCGGATCGCGCAGGACATACTCGGCGACCCGGACGCGGTCCAGTTCAAGGCCATCCCCACCGACCAGCGCATCCCGGCGATCCAGGACGGCCGCGTCGACATGGTCGTCCGGACGATGACGATCAACTGTGACCGGCTGGCAGACGTGGCGTTCTCCGCGCCCTACTTCAAGACCGGTCAGCAACTCCTGGCGCCCAAGTCCTCGACGATCACCGGGTACGACGACTCGCTCGCGGACCAGAAGATCTGCACGGCCAAGGGCTCCACGGCGAACACCAAGCTGGCCGGCGACCAGAAGACGGGCGAGCTCGTCTCCTCCGCCGACATCCGGACGACGGTCCCCAACCAACTCGACTGCCTGGTAAGGCTCCAGCTCGGCGAGGTCGACGCCGTGGTCACCGACGGCGCGCTCGCCGCGAGCCAGGCCGCGCAGGACCCGACGGTCGAACTGAAAGGCTCTCCCTTCACCACCGAGTACTACGGCGTGGCGATGAAGAAGGACGCCGACGATCTGGTACGCCGGGTCAACCAGATCCTGGTGGAGTACCGCAGGGACACAGCCGGCGGCTGGCAGGCGTCGTACGACAGGTGGCTGTCGGCGACACTGGGCGAGGATTCCACGGCTGCGGAACCGCCGTCCCCGCAGTACCTGCGCGAGAGCTGACGGAACAGCAAGGAACACGAAGGAACACCAAGGAACTGCAGGCACCCGCAAGGAATATCAACAACGCACCGAGGACAGAGAACCCGACGGAAGACCCCGACGGAACGCAACGAACCCGACGGACCACAACGCAGCGAGAGGTGATCGATGGGCGTCACGGACCCCGCCGGGCCGGTGATGGACCGGGACGAGGTGGACCGTGCGCTGGCGCGGCTCGGCGCGGAGCACGAGGCGATCGAGACCTCGCTCCTCGCCCTGCAGGACCACGCGGGCCGCAGACTCCTCGAAGGCGCCGAGCTCACGGGCACGACCAAGGAGCGCTGGCAGGCCGCGGAGGCGTCGATCACCTTGCTGTGGGCGTATTTCGACGCGTACACCGACGCGTTGCGCTCCGCCCGGGAGATCCGCGCCCGCCGCCGCTGGTCCAGCCGTGACGACCTGGTGGAGCTGACCGAGCTGCTGCGCGGCGAGTCCGTCACGGTCGCGGGCTCCGCCACGGCAACCGCCAACGCGCCGACGCTGCACGGCGGTTCGAGCAAGCTCAGCGAACAGTTCTCCCTGGTCACGCTAGTGGACCGGATGAACGAACTGTACGCGACCTCGCTGGACATGGTGGTCGCCGCCGACGCCGTATGGTCGGCGCTGCCCGCCCGGATCGACTTACTGGCCGCGGAGCTCCAGCGCACCCGCCGGCTCGCGCACTCCGTCGGCGTGCGCCCCGGCGAACACCCCGCGGGCGACGACCTGGAGCGCATCACACGCACCCTGACGTCCCTGCGCGAGCAGGTGGTCTCCGACCCGCTCGCGTTCTGGAAGCCCGCCGAGGGCAGCACGGCGCCGGGCGGGGGCCGGCCGGACACCACGGTGTACGACCGTGAGGCGCGCGCCCTGGAGGACGTGCGCCGGGAGATCGACGCCGTACTGACCGTCCGGCAGGACGCCGAGGCACGGCTGGTCAAGCTGCGGGACGTGCTCTCCCGCGCGGACCGCACACTCGCCGAGGCGCGCACCGCGCGCGGCGAGGTCCTGGCGAAGATCGCCGCCACGGAGGTGCCGGTGGTCAGCGGCCCGCCGACCGTGCTGCAGGAGCAGCTGGCGACGGCCGCCGAGTACCGCAGACACGCCCAGTGGCACCGCCTGTCCCCGCTCCTGGAGTCGCTGGAGCAGAAGGCGGAGGACGAACTGCTGCGCGCCCGCGAGTCGTTGACCGCGGTCACCGCGCCCCTGGCGGTCCGTGCGGAGCTGCGCGGCCGCCTCGACGCGTACAAGGCGAAGGTCGCCCGGCACGGCCTCGCGGAAGACTCGCTGCTGGTGGAGCGCTACGACGCGGCGCGGCGGATGCTGTGGAGCGCGCCCTGCGATCTGCGCGTCGCCGAACAGGCCGTGCTGCGCTACCAGCAGGCGGCCGCCGAACTGCTCGGCACTCCGCGTGTGCCGGGGCAGGGCGGGCCTCAGGACCGTAGGGGGCCCGGAGCGTGAGCGACAAAGTAGGGGCCGGAGCGTGAGCGACAAAGGGGGTACGACGTCGTCATGAGTCAGGCACAACAGACCTGCCAGCGGCCCGACTGCGACGGGTCGTACGAGGACGTGGGCGGAGGCGAGCTGTACTGCGACACCTGCGGTCTCGCCCCGGTCGTCTCGTCGACCGGCATGGTCGGCTCGCCGCCCACCGGGATCACCGGCGGCGGCAAGGGCTCCCGGGGTTCGTCGGGGAGCGGGAGTTCCCGCTCCAGCGGCCACAGTTCGCGTACGTCGTCGCATTCGTCGAAGTCGCGGCGCTCGGTGTCGGGACGGCTCTCGCGCGCGGTGTCGGGCAAGTCCACGGGCCGCTCGGTGTCGGTGCGCAGCTCCGGTTCCGGCGCCGGGTCCTCCGCGCGCGGGCGGCTGGGAGCGGGCCTGGTCGACGTGCCGGGTGTGCCGCGGCCCGACCCGCGCGAGATGGTCCTGGACAAGGCCGAGGTGCCCGAGCGGAAGCGGTTCTGCTCGCGCTCCGACTGCGGGGCGCCGGTCGGGCGGGCGCGCGGGGAGCGGCCGGGGCGCACGGAGGGCTTCTGCACGAAGTGCGGGCACCCGTACTCCTTCGTCCCGAAGCTGAAGACCGGCGACGTCGTGCACGGCCAGTACGAGGTGGTGGGCTGTCTGGCGCACGGCGGCCTCGGCTGGATCTACCTCGCGGTGGACCGCGCGGTCTCCGACCGCTGGGTGGTCCTCAAGGGCCTGCTGGACACGGGCGACCAGGACGCGATGGCGGCGGCGATCTCCGAGCGGCGCTTCCTCGCGGAGATCGAGCACGCCAACATCGTGCGGATCTACAACTTCGTGGAACACCTCGACCAGCGCACCGGCTCGCTGGACGGGTACATCGTCATGGAGTACGTCGGCGGCAAGTCCCTGAAGGAGATCGCGAACGCGCGCCGTACGCCTCAGGGCAGGCGCGATCCGCTGCCGGTGGAGCAGGCGTGCGCGTACGGCATCGAGGCCCTGGAGGCGCTGGGCCATCTGCACAGCCGCAACCTGCTGTACTGCGACTTCAAGGTCGACAACGCCATCCAGACCGAGGACCAGCTCAAGCTGATCGACATGGGCGCGGTGCGCAGGATGGACGACGAGGAGTCGGCCATCTACGGCACGGTCGGCTACCAGGCGCCGGAGGTCGCGGAGGTCGGCCCGTCGGTGGCGAGCGACCTGTACACGGTGGGCCGCACGCTCGCCGTGCTGACCTTCGACTTCCAGGGCTACACGAACGTCTTCGTGGACTCCCTGCCCGACCCGGACAACATCGAGGTCTTCCGCCAGTACGAGTCCTTCTACCGGCTGCTGGTGCGCTCCACCGACCCGGATCCGGCCCGCCGGTTCGCCTCCGCGCAGGAGATGGCGGAGCAGCTGACGGGCGTCCTGCGGGAGGTCGTCTCCCTCCAGACGGGCCGGGCCCGGCCGGCCCTGTCGACGCTGTTCGGCCCCGAAGTGAAAGTCACCGACACGGAGTTGTTCCCGAAGGCGGCCGGGGAGGTGTCGCGGCTGGGGGCGCGGGTGGTGCGTACGCGGGGACGTACTTCCGAACCTGCCGAGCGGCCGGCGATCACCGTCGGAGGTGGTACGGCGAGCCTCGTCAAGCCCGTCAACGCCTCCGGCGCCGCCCTCGCGCTGCCCGTCCCGCATGTCGACCCCGGCGACCCGAACGCCGGTTTCCTGGCCGGCCTGATGACCACCGCGCCGGCCGAGCTGCTCGGCGCCCTCGCGGCGGCGCCGGCCCCGTCGACCGAGACGCGGCTGCGGCAGATCCGCGCCTGGCTGGAGAACGGCGACACGCGCACCGCGCACGAGGCGCTGCTCCGGCTGGAGGAGGAACGTCCCGACGACTGGCGGGTCGTCTGGTACCGGGGCGTGGCCGCGCTGGTGACCGGCGACCACGAGGGCGCCGCGCTCGCCTTCGACGCGATCTACGACGCCTTCCCCGGCGAGATCGCGCCCAAGCTGGCCCTCGGCCTGTGCGCGGAGGTGCTCGGCCAGCTGGACAACGCCGCCGAGTACTACCGTCTGGTGTGGTCGACCGACCCCAGCTATGTGAGCGCCGCCTTCGGCCTGGCCCGCGTCCAGCTGGCCACCGGCGACCGGCGGGGCGCCGTACGGACGCTGGAGTCGGTCCCGGAGTCCTCCATCCACTACACGGCCGCGCGCGTGGCGGCCGTACGGGCGCGGCTGCGGCAACGCACGGCGGCCGCATCCGACGTACCCTTCCTGGACGATCTGACCGCGGCCGCCGGTCAGGTCGAGGCCCTGGAGGCGTACGGTCTGGATCCGGCCCGGCGTGAGCAGTTGTCGGTGGAAGTCCTCGGCTGCGCGCTGGACTGGATACTCTCCGGTGGCCAGGGTTCCGTCCCGCCCTCCGCCGGAGGACGGGTGCTGCTCGGCAGCGGCCTGGACGAGCGGGGCCTGCGCTTCGGCCTGGAGCGCTCGTACCGCACGCTGGCCCGGCTCGCCCGGGGCGGCGAGGAGAGGATCGACCTGGTGGAACGTGCCAACCGTTACCGCCCCCGGACATGGGTGTAGTTGATGTCGCAGATGCCCCAGCAGACCGCCCTGTCGAGGTGTCCGAGCTGCGAGGAGCCGCTCGAGTCGGGTGACCGTTTCTGCGGTGCGTGCGGATACGACCTGTCCGCCGTGCCCGCACGGCCTTCGGACCACCCGACGGTCGCCCTGAACGGCACGACCCCGCCGCAGGGCACCCCCGGCATGGCCTGGCCAGTCGCTCCCGAGACCGGTGGCTCCGGCCATCACCCGGCCGGGATGCATCTGCCGACGGACCTCCAGGGCACCGACTCGGGCGGCCGCGAACTGCCGGCCGCGCCCGAGGTGCCGCCGTTCGCGGGCTCGCCGGTGTCGCCGGCCGCGGGCGTACGGTTCGACCACCCGCGGGAGCCCGACGAGTACCCCCTGCAGGCGCCGGACCCGCGCGTGGCCGACACCGCCTTTTCCGATGTCCCGACCCCGGCTGCCGAGGGCACCAAGGTGTGCGTGGCGTGCCGGGCGGGCCGGGTCGACAGCGACGGTTACTGCGAGAACTGCGGGCACGCCCAGCCGCGCGAGCGCGACCACATGGAGCAGGACGCCGGCCCGGTCGCCGCCGTCAGCGACCGGGGTCTGCGCCACCACCGCAACGAGGACGCGTTCGCCCTCGGCTGCGCCGCGCTGCCCGACGGCTCGTCCGCGGTCCTGGCGATCGTCTGCGACGGCGTGTCCTCCGCGACCCGCCCGGACGACGCCTCTCTGGCCGCGTCCCGGGCGGCGAGCGAGGCGCTGCTGGCGGCCCTGCCGCTCGGCACGCATCCGCAGCAGGCCATGCACGACGCGATCGTCGCCGCCTCCCGCGCGGTCAACTCCCTGGCCGCCGAGCCCGCCACGGCCCTGGAGCAGGCCCCGCACCAGAACGCCCCGGCCTGCACCCTCGTCGGCGCGGTGGTGACCTCAGGTCTGCTGGTCGTCGGCTGGGTCGGCGACAGCCGCGCCTACTGGGTCCCGGTGGACCGCGGCGCTCCCCCGGCCCGGCTCACCGAGGACGACTCCTGGGCCGCGCAGATGGTCGCCGCGGGCCTGATGAACGAGGCGGAGGCGTACGCCGACGAGCGGGCCCACGCGATCACCGGCTGGCTCGGTGCGGACGCCTACGAACTGGAGCCGCACACCGCTTCCTTCAAGCCGGACCGGCCGGGTGTCGTGGTGGTGTGCACCGACGGCCTGTGGAACTACGCCGAGGCGGCCGGGGAGATGGCCGAGGTCGTACCGCTGGATGCCGCCGTGCGCCCCCTGCACAGCGCCCGCGTCCTGGTCGGCCACGCCCTCGACGGCGGGGGCCACGACAACGTAACAGTGGCCGTGCTGCCGTTCCCCGCCCCTCCGCAAGGGGCAGGATCGGTCTAGGGCATACAGCACATAGGGCTGCGTACGGCCGCACATCGGCTGTCTACGGCCGCACATACGGCTGTGTACGGCCGCGTACAGCCGCGAACGGGGAAGTCGGGCGGACCGGAGGGGACCGGTCCGCCCACAGTCATCGCCTCGCCTCGGCGGGGTCTTCGAGGGGGATTTGAGTAGGCATGGCCAATTTTTCCAAGTCGAACGTGCCGCAGTTCTCGGTGGACGTGTACCAGAACGAGTACCTGCCCGAGGGCGGGCGCGAGGTCAACGCGATCGTCACGGTGACCGCCACCGGCGGCGGCACGATCGGCAGCGCGGTCGCGGCACCCCACATCTACTCGCCGGGGCAGGGCCCGTCCGCGGCCGTGGCGATCATGGTCGACTGCTCGGGGTCGATGGACTACCCGCCGACCAAGATGCGCAACGCCCGGGACGCGACGGCCGCAGCCATCGACACCCTGCGCGACGGCGTGCACTTCGCGGTGGTCGGCGGCACGCACATCGCCAAGGAGGTCTACCCGGGCGGCGGCCGCCTCGCCGTCGCCGACGCCACCACCCGCGACCAGGCCAAGCAGGCCCTGCGCAAGCTCAGCGCGGGCGGGGGTACGGCCATCGGCACCTGGCTGAAGCTGGCCGACCGTCTGCTGTCCTCGGCGGACGTCGCGATCCGGCACGGCATCCTGCTCACCGACGGCCGCAACGAACACGAGTCGGCCGAGGACTTGAAGACCTCCCTGGACGCCTGCGCCGGCCGCTTCACGTGTGACGCCCGCGGCGTGGGCACCGACTGGGGAGTGAAAGAAGTCACAGGGATCGCCTCCGCGCTGCTCGGCACCGCCGACATCGTCGCCGATCCGGCGGGCCTGGCCGCCGACTTCACGCAGATGATGGAGACGGCCATGGGCAAGGAGGTCGCGGACGTCGCCCTCAGGCTGTGGACGCCGGTGGGCACCACTGTGAAATTCGTCAAGCAGGTGGCGCCCACCGTCGAGGAGTTGACCGACCGCCGCACCGAAGCCGGCCCGCGCGCCGGGGACTACCCCACCGGCTCCTGGGGAGACGAGTCCCGTGACTACCACGTGTGCGTCGAGGTCCCGGCCGCGAACATCGGCCAGGAGATGCTGGCGGCCCGGGTCTCCCTGGTCGTACCGCGGTCCGACGGCACAGCCCAACCCCTGGGCGCCCAGGGTCTCGTACGGGCCGTGTGGACGGACGACATGGTCGCGTCGACGTCGATCAACCCTCAAGTCGCCCACTACACCGGGCAGGCCGAACTGGCCCAAGCCATCCAGCAAGGGCTCGATCTACGCAAAGCCGGAGATATGGACGGAGCAACGGCCAAACTGGGCCGGGCCGTTCAGCTCGCGAGCGCCTCGGGAAACGCGGATACTGCGAAACTGCTTGCGAAGGTGGTGGACGTGGTCGACGCCGCGACAGGTACTGTGCGACTGAAGGCGAAGGTCGAGGAGGCCGACGAGATGACTCTCGAGACACGGTCGACAAAGACTGTTCGTGTAAAGAAGTAGACGTAGCAGGACCCTGAAAAACACCAGAAAAGCCCTAGAAAAGCCCTGGAAAGCAGCGAGCCTGACCCCTCGGGGTTGGAGAAATCCGGTCGAACCGGCCGGAAAAGGAGAGGGGGAAGCGCCGACATGCCGACCTGCCCGAACGGACACCAGTCGGGTTCCGACGACTGGTGCGAGGTGTGCGGTCACCGCATGGCCGGAACCGTGCCTCCGCCCCCTCCGCCGCCGCCTCCGGGCGGGGGTTACGGCTTCCCGCCGCCCGGCGGTCCTGGTGGACCCGGCGGTCCCGGCCCCGGCGGCCCTGGTGGTCAGCCCGGTGGCCGTCCGCCGCACATGAACCCCGAGCCCGAGCTCTGCCCGCAGTGCCGTACGCCCCGTGAGGGCGGCGCGCCGTTCTGCGAGGAGTGCCGGTGGAACTTCCTGACCAACACGGCCACGTCCTACACCCCGGCCGCGCCGCCCCCGCCGGGGCCCGGCCCCAGCCCGGCCGTGCGCTTCCAGCAGCAGCAGCCCGGGCCGTCGTACGGCGGCGGTGACTCCTACGAGTACCAGAGCTCCCGCCCCTCGCAGATGAACCGGCCCGCCGAGCCGATCCCGCCGGGTCCGCACTTCGGCGGCCAGCAGGGGCCTGGCGGTCCCGGTGGGCCTGGCCCCGGTCCTGGTGGTCCCGGCCCCGGCCCCGGTCAGGGTGGTCCGGGTGGGCCCGGGCCCTTCGGTGGCGATCCGTCGCGACAGGTTCCGCCGCCGCCCGGCCCTGGAGGTCACGGTGGTCCCGGAGGTCACGGTGGCCCGGGTGGTCCTGGTGGCCCTGGTGGTCCGCCCCAGGCTCCTCAGGCGTTCCAGCAGCCCGGTCCGGGCGGTCCGTCGGGGCCGGGGGCCCCTCCGTGGGCTCCGCAGGAGCCCAACAGGCCGCAGCAGGGCGGTCCGTCCTTCGGCGGCGGTGGCGACGACTGGGTGATCTCCCCGCCGGGACCGGGTGGCCCCGGCCCGAACGGTCCCGGCGGCCCGGGTGGCCCCGGCGGTCCCGGACAGGGCGGTGGCTACGGCTACCCGCAGCCCGGCTCGACGCAGGCCCCGCCCGCGCCCGGCCCCGGCTACCCGCAGCAGCCGTCGACCTGGACGGCGACCATCGGCCCGGACCGCGACTACTTCATGGCGATGATGCAGCGCTCCGGCCCCGAGGCCGCGGGGCTCAACCTGCCCGCGTACTCGCCCGAGCAGCAGCGCACGCTCAGCGGCAACCAGGTCACCATCGGCCGCCGCCGCCACTCCACCGGTGACACCCCCGACATCGACCTGTCGGTGCCGCCGGAGGACCCGGGCGTCTCGCACCAGCACGCGGTGCTGGTCCAGCAGCCGGACGGCTCCTGGGCGGTCGTCGACCAGAACTCCACGAACGGCACGACCGTCAACGGCGGGGAGGAGCCGATCCAGCCCTTCGTGCCGGTGCCGTTGCAGGACGGCGACCGGGTGCACGTCGGCGCCTGGACGACGATCACGATTCGCAGGGGCTGACCCTCGGCTTAGGGAGATTCAGGTGAGGGCCCAGGCGTACGGCCCCTCCGGATCGTCCAGCCACGCCCACTCGTGGCCGCCGCTGACGGTGATGCCGTACCGCTCGCGCTGCGGCTGCCCCTCGCGCTCCCACAGCGCGTACGCCTCCTGCGGATCGAGGCTGCCGCGGGTCAGGGCCAGCAGGAACCGGAAGAGTTCGTGCTCCCTGGCCCGGCGCGGCACCCCGCCCAGCGGGGCCCGTTCCGGCTCGGGCGGGACGTCGCCGCGCAGCGGGACGAAGTAGGCGGGCGTGTGCAGGAAGCGCCCCTCGGCATGCTCGATGTCCCGCACGGTGAGGGCGACCAGGCCCGTGGCGAGCGGGGTCAGGATCCGGGCGCCGGGGCGGCACTGGGCCGGCCAGGCATGCGGGATCGACGACAGGGTGCAGGTCGCGATGATCCGGTCGAAGGGGGCCCGTTCGGGCACCCCGCGCGCCCCGTCGCCGGTGACGACGACGGGGTGGTAGCCGGCGGCGGCCAGGTGCTGCCGCGCCGCCTCGGTGATCTCCGGTTCCAGGTCGACGGTGGTGACCAGGTCGTCGTCGCCGAGCCGTTGGGCCAGCAGGGCAGCGTTGTATCCCGTGCCCGCGCCGATCTCCAGGACTCTGTTCCCGTCCTCCACCCGCAATTCGGCCAGCATCACCGCCATCAGCGAGGGCTGACTGCTGGAGGAGACCAGCTCGCCGTCGCGCAGCCGCGTGGCCAACGGGACGTCGGCGTACGCGCCGCGCACCCAGCGCTCGCGGGCCTCCGGATCGGGGTTCTCGCACCAGCGGCGCTCGTAGCCCCCCGCGACGCCGACGTAGTAGTACGGCACGAAAAGATGGCGCGGGACCGCCGCGAAGACCTCCCGCCACACCGGGTCGGAGGCCCAGGCCCCGCTCGCGTCGATCTCCCGCACCAGCGCCGCTCGCGCCGATACGGCGAGGTCGGCGAGGCCCTTGTCCGCCTTGTCCGCCTTGTCGTCCCTGTCGTCTCTGTCGTCTCTGTCGTACTGATCGAGAGCCTGTGCGCTCATGACTCCACTGTCCTGCGCGACGCGGTGGGAGGCGAGCGCCACGACCGGCCAATCCGGAATCGACCGCTCACGGCGGCCGGGCAGTACGGCCGATCCGGTGGTCCTAAGCCTCGAGTCCTCGGTCACCCCGTCTGAGACCATGGGTGACGTGAAAGAGATAAGGCGCGGCACGCTTCAGGAGCAGACCTTCTACGAGCAGGTCGGCGGGGAGGAGACCTTCCGCCGCCTGGTCCACCGTTTCTACGAGGGAGTCGCCGAGGACCCGGTCCTGCGGCCCATGTACCCCGAGGAGGACCTGGGCCCGGCCGAGGAGCGCCTCACGCTCTTCCTGATCCAGTACTGGGGCGGCCCGACGACGTACAGCGACAACCGCGGCCACCCCCGCCTGCGCATGCGCCACGCCCCCTTCACCGTGAACCGCGAGGCGCACGACGCCTGGCTGAAGCACATGCGGGACGCCGTCGACTCCCTCGGTCTGTCCGAGGAGCACGAGCACACGCTGTGGAGCTACCT
Source organism: Streptomyces sp. SA15 (assembly GCF_002291145.1). Classification (GTDB taxonomy): domain Bacteria; phylum Actinomycetota; class Actinomycetes; order Streptomycetales; family Streptomycetaceae; genus Streptomyces. The sequence goes on along the minus strand of NZ_NTGE01000220.1, from coordinate 1,595 downwards.
GACGTACGCGGCGGCCTCGATGGTGAACACCCCCGACTGATCCCCCGACTGATCCCGGTCACAATCCGGTCAAGTACGGTCCACAAGCGCTTACCCGGGCCCGTCCTCTCTGACAGCATCTGACAACGCCGCCCGGAGGTCTGGACAACAGCGGGGAAACGGCAGCGGGGAATCGGCGGGGGGCCGGGTGACGGGTTTAGGCGGTGCCGCGAGGTTCATCCTCCTGCGCGCACGGGCGCACCGCCTGCTGCTCGCCGCCGCACTGCTCACCGTCCTGCTGACCACGGCGGTCCTGGCGACCCTCGCCGCCTACTCCGGCGCGATCGGCGACGCCGCCCTGCGCCACTCCCTGCGGGAGGCCCGCAACGCCGCCGACACCGCACTGATCGTCAAGGCCGATGTGCCCGCGGACGGTCGCAAGGCCGCCGACACCGCCGTACGCGACGGGGCCCGGAAGGCCTTCGACGGGCTGCCGGTGACCGTGCGAACCCTGATGCGGTCGGGGCCGTACGCGCTGCCCCGCTCGCTGCAGCCGCCCGCCGAGCGGTCCGGGGACCCGGATCTGACCCACTTCGCCGCCCTGGACCGGTCGCAGGTGCGGCTCGTCGCCGGACGGTATCCCGGCCCGGCGGAACAGGGCGTCGAAGCGGCCCTCCCGCAGACCGCCGCCCAGCGCCTCGGCCTGGAGCCCGGCGCCCGTCTCACCGTGACCGACCGGCTCGGCGGGCCGAAGGTGTCCGTCACGGTCACCGGCCTGTACCGGCCCGCCCGGGCGGACGCGCCGTACTGGCAGCTCGACGATCTGCGCGGCCGGGGCGTCAGCAAGCTGGACTTCACCACGTACGGCCCTCTGCTGACCGATCCCGGCGTCATGGCCGGCGGAAAGGTGAGCGCCGGACCCTCCGCCTGGCTGGCGTCGGCCGACTTCTCGACGCTGACGACCGAGCGGATCGACGCCTTGCGCGAGGCGGCCCGCGCCGGGAACGCGGCGCTGCGCGAGCGACCGGCGCTCAGCGGCACCACGGCCGCGTCCACCGCGCTGCCCGCCGTCCTCGACCGTGTCGACCGCTCGCTGCTCGTCTCCCGCTCCACGCTGCTGATCGTCGCCCTCCAGTTGGTGCTGCTCGCCGCCTGTGCCCTGTTGCTGGTGGCCCGGCTGCTGAGTACCGAACGTACGGGCGAGACCCGGCTGCTGCGGGCCCGTGGCGCCTCCCGTCCCCGGATCGCGGGGCTCGCCGCCCTGGAGGCGCTGCTGCTGGCGGTCCCCGCGGTGCTCTGCGCCCCGCTGCTCGCGGGTCCGCTGACCCGGCTGCTGGCCGGGCAAGGGCCGCTGGCCCGGATCGGGCTGCACCTGGACGTGCCGGCCGGCGGGCGTGTGGGGGTGTGGCTGGTGGCGGCGGGCGTGGCGCTGGGCGGCGCGCTGGCGGTGACGCTGCCCGCGCTGACCTCCTCCGCCGAATCCTTCACCTACGGCCGGGCCCGGGCGCTGCCCGCCGCGGTGCGCTCCGGTGCGGACCTCGGGCTGCTGGCGGTGGCCGGTGTCGCGTACTGGCAGCTCGACCGGCAGACCTCCGGCGCCGTGACGGACAACCGGT
>NZ_NTGE01000126.1 GCF_002291145.1 Streptomyces sp. SA15 | reverse complement strand
CACAGCTCGGCCTCGGCGACGCGCGCGGGCTCGCCGGCCGCCTCGCCCAGCAGCCGGGACCAGCGGCGGAACGACGTGCCGACCGGCGGCAGCTTCGGAGCGCGCCCCTGGACGACCGCGGCCCACGCCGCCTCCAGGTCGGGCAGCAGGATCCGCCAGGACACGCCGTCCACGGCCAGATGGTGTACGACGAGCAGCAGGCGCCCCGGACGGTCGGGCCCGGCGTCGAACCACACGGCGCGCACCATCACCCCGGCCGCCGGATCGAGCAGGCCGAGCACCCGGTCGAACTCCTCGGCCACGGCCGCGTGCAGGTCCTCGTCCCCGCTGACGTCCCGGCGGTCGAGCAGGTCGGCGGCGCGCACCTGGCCGGCCGGGCGGACGTCGAGGTCGGGGTCGGGGGTGAGCCGGGCCCGGAGCACGGCGTGGTGGTCGATCAGGGCCTGCAGGGCCTCGGTCAGGCGCGGGAGGCCGGCGCCGGCCGGGACCGTCAGCAGGACGGACTGGCTGAGCCGGTCGATCGGTCCGCCGCGTTCCAGCAGCCAGTGCATCACCGGGGTGAGCGGAGCCGTCCCCACACCGTCATCCTGCGCCTCCGTGCTGCCCGCTCCCACCGGCCCTCGGGCCACGGCCGCGAGCCCGGCCACCGTCTGACGCTCGAACACATCACGCGGGCTGATCAACACGCCGGCCTCCGTGGCCCGGCTCACCAGCCGGATCGAGGAGATGCTGTCCCCGCCGAGGGCGAAGAACCCCTGGTCGAGGGGGACGTCGGCCAGCTTGAGGAGGTCGCGGAAGAGTCCGGCGATGATCCTCTCGGCTTCCGTCGAGGGCTCCCGGCCACCCGGCGCCCCGACCGGATCGGGAGCGGGCAGCGCCTTGCGGTCCAGCTTGGCGTGCGGGGTCAGCGGCAGGGCGTCGAGGACGACGAGCGCCGACGGCACCATGTAGTCCGGCAGCGCCTGTTCCGCGTGCGCGCGCACGGCCGCCGGGTCGGGGGCGCGTCGGGGGTCCCGTGGAACGACGTACCCGACGAGGCGCCGCTCCGAGGGCTCGTCCTCCCGGACGACCACGGCCGCCCGGGCGACGTCCGGGTGCCGGGCCAGTACGGCCTCGATCTCGCCGGGCTCGATGCGGAAGCCGCGGATCTTGACCTGGTCGTCCGCCCGGCCCAGGTACTCCAGCTCACCCTCGGCCGACCAGCGCACCAGGTCGCCCGTCCGGTACATGCGTTCGCCGGGCACGCCGAACGGGTCCGCGACGAACCGCCCCGCCGTCGGTCCAGGCCGGCCCAGGTAGCCGCGAGCCACGCCCACCCCGGCGAGGTACAACTCGCCGACCGCGCCGGGCGGCACCGGCCGCATCCAGGCATCCAGCACGTGCGCCCGCGTGCCGGCCACCGGCCGGCCGATGGGCGGCGCCTGATCGCCCGACAACGGCACGCTGATCGTCGCGCACACCGTCGACTCGGTCGGCCCGTAGGCGTTGGCCATGAGCCGGTCCGGCGCCCACCGGGCCACCAGCTCGCCCGGGCACGCCTCCGCGCCCACGACCAGGGTCCGCAAACCGGGAAGGTCGCCGGTGGGAAGTGTCGCGAGCGCGGCGGGCGGTATGAGGGCGTGAGTGATCCCGCCCTCCCGCAGGGCCCGTTCGAGGGCCTCGCCGACCAGCGGGCCCGGCTCGGCCGGCACGACCAGCGTCCCGCCGGAGGCGAACGCCATCAGCAGTTCCATCACCGACGCGTCGAAGCCGGGCGCCGAGAACTGCAGCACGCGGGAGCCCGGGCCGAGTCCGAAGCGTTCGATCTGCGTCCGTGCCAGGGCGGCGAGCCCGCGGTTCTCCACGACGACGCCCTTCGGCACGCCCGTCGAGCCCGAGGTGTGGATGACGTAGGCGGTCTGGCGCGGGTGGTGCGCCGCCGGCAGTTCGCCCGCCGGGCCGTCCGCGTTCACGTCCTCGAGGACGTACGACGGACGGGCATCGCCCAGCAGAAAGTCGATGCGCTCGCGGGGCAGCCCGGGGTCCACCGGCAGGAACGCCGCACCGGCCAGCGCCACCGCCAGGACCGCGACGATCCGGTCGGCGCAACGCGGCATCAGCACCGCCACGACGTCACCGGGACCGACTCCGTGGCCGGCCAGCACGCGGGCCAACCGGTCGGCGCGCGCACCGAGTTCGGCGTACGAGAGCTCGTTCAGCGCCGGTGCGTCCGGACTGCGGCGTGCCTGCTCCCGGAACAGCTCGGCCAGGGAGGCCTCGGTCGCGTCGCCCGGGACGGTGTTCCACTCGTCGAGGCGTCGCAGCTCACCCTCGTCGAGGAGGTCGATGTCGCCGAGGCGCCGGTCGGGGTCGGCGGCGACGGCGGTCAGCAGACGCACGAGCCGCCGTGCGAGCCGCTCGGCCGTGTCGGGGTCGAACAGGTCGGTGCTGTACTCGGCGACGCCGTCGATGCCCGCCGGGGAGCCGTCGTCGTGACGGTGCTCGGTCAGGTACAGGGACAGCTCGAAACGGGCGGCCCCGGTCTCGACGGACTCGCGGGAGACCCGCAGGCCGGGCATCGAGAGGCCGGGCTCGGTCGTGTGGCCGGTGAAGGCCAGCATGACCTGGAAGAGGGGGTGGCGGGCGAGGGAGCGTTCGGGGCTGAGCGCGTCCACGAGGAGGTCGAAGGGCACGTCCTGGTGGGCGTAGGCGGCCAGGTCGACGTCCCGTACCCGGTGCAGGAGTTCGCGGAAGGAGGGATTGCCGGAGGTGTCGGTGCGCAGGGTGAGGCTGTTGACGAAGAATCCGACCAGGTCGTCCAGCCTGCCGTCGGTCCGCCCGGCGACCGGCGTGCCGAGGGGGATGTCGGTGCCGGAGCCGAGCCGGGTCAGCAGGGCGGCGAATCCCGCCTGGAGCACCATGAAGAGCGTGACTCGGGAGGACGCGGCCAGGTCGGCGAGCGCACCGTGCAGCTCCGCGTCGAGCGCGACGGCAGCGCGGTCTCCTCGACCGCTGGGCCCGGTGGGCCTCGGGCGGTCGGCCGGGAGGGGCAGCTCCTCGGGTGCTCCGCTCAACGCCTCCTTCCAGAAGTCGATCTGGCGCGCCATCAGTTCCGTGGGATCGTCCTCGGGGCCGAGCAGTTCGCGCTGGTGGCAGGCGAAGTCGGCGTACTGGACGGGCAGCGGCCGCCAGGCGGGCGAGTGGCCCGCCGACCGGGCGGCGTACGCCGTCTCCAGGTCGCGCATCAGCGGTGCCATGGACCAGCCGTCCACAGCGATGTGGTGGGCGAGCAGCAGCAGGACGTGCGTGTCGGCGCCGAGGTCGTACAGGGTGGCGCGCAGCGGCAGGTCGGTGGCCAGGTCGAAGCGGTGGCCCCCGGCGGCGGTGAGCAGCGCGGGCAGCTCGGCCTCGGTGGCCGATTCCGTCATCAGGGGCAGCCGTGCCGCGGCCGGGTCCAGGATCCGCTGGTAGGGGGTGCCCCGGACGTCCGGGTGGAGCGTGCGCAGGGGCTCGTGGCGGGCGACGACGTCGGTGAGCGCCGCCTTGAGGGCCTGCCGGTCGAGGGGTCCGGTCAGGCGCAGGGCCCAGGGGACGGTGTAGGTGGTGTGGCCGCCGTCGAGGCGGTTCATGAACCACAGGCGCTGCTGGGCGTAGGACAGCGGAAGCGGGTCCGGTCGCCGGTCCCGGCGCGTGAGCTCGGGCCGCCGCTCGTCCGCCGTCTCGTCCGCCCGGGCCGCCAGTCCGGCGGGCGTCGGGGTCTCGAAGACGGCTCGGACGGGCAGCGTGGTGCCGAGCGCGCCCTTGATCCGGTCGGCGAGCCGCATGGCGAGCAGCGAGTCGCCGCCGAGCTCGAAGAAGCCGTCGTCCGCGCCCACGCGATGGGCGTCGAGGCCGAGAACGTCGGCGAACAGGCCACACAGGATCTCCTCCTGCGGGGTGCGCGGGGCACGGCCTGTTCCCGCCCCGCTGTCGGCGGCGGGCAGGGTGGCGCGGTCCAGCTTGCCGTTGGCGGTCAGCGGCAGCCGGTCCAGGACCACGACGGCCGACGGAACCATGTGGTCCGGCAGCGTCCGGGCCGCTTGCCGCCGTACCGTCGCCGGGGCGGGGGCGCGGGAGGGGTCGGCGGCGACGACGTATCCGACCAGCCGTCCGTCGCGGACGAGTACGGCCGCCTGCGCCACCTCGGGATGGGCGGCGAGCGCCGCCTCGACCTCGCCGGGTTCGATGCGGAAGCCGCGGACCTTGACCTGGTCGTCCGCCCGGCCCATGTACTCCAGCTCGCCCTCGGACGTCCACCGGGCCAGGTCGCCCGTCCGGTACATGCGTTCGCCGGAGGTGCCGAACGGATCGGCCACGAACCGCCCCGCCGTGAGCCCCGGTCGGCCCAGATATCCGCGAGCCAGACCCGCACCGGCGACGTAGAGCTCGCCGGTCACACCCGGGGGTACGAGGCGGAGGCCGGCGTCCAGGACGTAGGCGCGCAGATCGGGGACGGTCCGGCCGATCCCGCTCACCCGGCCCGCGCTCAGCGGGAGTCCCGTGACGTGGACGGTCGTCTCGGTGATGCCGTACATGTTCACCAGGACGGTGCTGTCCTGCGGGTGGCGCGTGTACCACTCGGCGACCTGGGCCGGGTCGAGTGCCTCGCCGCCGAAGACGATGTACCGCAGCACCAGGTCGCTGGAGATACCCACCCGTAGCAGCTCGCCGAACGCCGACGGCGTCTGGTTCAGCACCGTGACCCGTTCGCGTGCGAGCAGCCGTACGAACTCCTCCGGCTCGCGGCTCACCTCGAACGGCACGATCACGAGCGTGCCGCCGTGCAGCAGCGCTCCCCACAGCTCCCAGACCGAGAAGTCGAAGGCATAGGAGTGGAACAGCGTCCACACGTCGTCCGGGCCGAAGTCGAACCAGTGCCGGGTCGACTCCAGCAGCCGGATCACGTTCCGGTGCGGTACGGCGACCCCCTTGGGCTGTCCCGTGGAGCCGGAGGTGTAGATGACGTAGGCGAGGTGATCGCCCGTCAGGTGCGGTGCGGGCAGAGACGCTGCCTCTTCGTGCGACTGCTCGCCCGGCACGACCACCGGGACCTCCGAGGCGGGCAGACGCGGAGCCACGTCCTCGGTCGTCACCAGCAGCACCGGCTCGGCGTCGGCGAGCATGAAGGCCAGCCGGTCCGCCGGGTACTCGGGGTCCATCGGCAGGTAGGCCGCACCTGTCCTGAGTACCGCCAGTACGGCCACCACCAGCTCCGGCGAGCGGGGCAGCGCGAGGGCGACCAGCCGCTCCGGTCCCGCGCCGCGGGCCGCCAGCAGCCGCGCGAGGCGGTCCGCGCGGGCGTCCAGTTCGGCATAGGTGAGCCGGGTGCCCTCGTACGCGACAGCGGTCGTGTCGGGGGTGCGGGCGGCCTGGCGGGCGAACAGCTCGGGCAGGGTGGCCTCCCGGGTGTGCCTGACGGGAGCCGCACCGAGTAGCCGTGCCCGCTCCCCCGGCAGCAGTACCTCCACCTCTCGGGCACGCCGATGCGGGTCGCTGACCAGCGCTTCCAGGGTGGCGGCGAAGCGGTCCAGCAGCGTGCGGGCACCGGATTCGTCGTACAGGTCGGGCCGGTAGGACAGGCGCAGGGCGAGGCGGCGGGCGGGCAGGACGGCGAGGGTGAGCGGGTAGTGGGTGGCGTCGCGGCCGGTGAGCTGGGTGACCCGGGACGCTCCGGGGCCGGCGGTGGCCGGGTGGTTCTCGAAGGCGAACAGGGTGTCGAAGAGTTCGCCGCTCACACCGGTGGCGCGGCGGATGTCCGCGAGGCCGAGGTGCTGGTGCGGGAGGAGGGCCGTCTGCCGGTCCTGGAGGCCGGTGAGCAGGTCGGCGACGGTGGCGTCGTCGTCCCAGCACACCCGCGTGGCCACCGTGTTGATGCAGAAGCCGACCATCGAGGCGATGTTGGGCAGCTCGGGCGGGCGGACCGTGACGGTCTGCCCGAAGACGACGTCGGTACGGCCGGTCAGTCGGCCCAGCAGCACGCCCCAGGCGCCCTGGACGAGGGTGTTGAGGGTGATGCCGAGGGAGCGGGCCGTGGTCTCGGCGGCGGCGGTCAGCCGCTCGGGGAGGTCGACGACGAGTTCCTCGGGCAGCACGGTGGTGGCGTCGACCCCGGTGGGGGTGAGCAGGGTGGGTTCGCCCGCCCCGGACAGCGCATCGCGCCAGGCCGTCTCGGCGGCGGTACGGTCCTGCCGGGCCAGCCAGGCGAGGTAGTCGCGGTAAGCGGGCGCCACCGGTAGGGCGGTGGGGTGCTCGACCTCGTACAGGGCGGTGAACTCGCGCACGAGCAGCTGCTTGGACCAGCCGTCGAGCAGGATGTGGTGGTTGGTGACGACCAGCCGGTGGCGGTCCGGGGACCAGCGGACCAGCAGGTACCTGAGGAGCGGCGGCTTCGTGAGGTCGAAGCGGCGGGTGCGCTCCTCGTCCAGCAGCCGCTCCCACTCCTTGTCGCGCTCGCTCTCGCCGAGGTCCGACAAGTCGGCCTCCGCCCAGGGCAGTTCGACGTCCGTGGGGACGATCTGCACGGGCTGCCCGGCCTCCCGGCGGCGGAAGCATGCCCGCAGGTTGGGGTGCCGGTCGAGCAGGGCCTGCCCGCAGGCGCGTACGGCGGCGGGGTCGACCGGGCCGGTCAGCTCCAGGATCTGCTGGGCCGCGTAGACGTCGGGTGACCGCTCGTCGTCGTAGAGGGCATGGAAGAGCAGCCCTTCCTGCAACGGCGACAGGGGCAGGATGTCGGCGATACCGGACCGAGTCACCGTGGGTTACCTCCACTCGCTACCGAACTCGGCTTCGAGTTCGTCGATCTCTGCTTGGGACAGGGCCACCAGGGGCAGGTCGGACGGAGTGTGTCCGCCCGCCGGGGTGCCGGCGGCCTGAGCGGCCAGTTCCGCGCACCACAGGTCGGCGAGGGCGCGCACGTCGTCCTCGGACCAGATGCCGGGGGCCCACGACCAGGTCGTGTCGAGCCGGCCGTCGGCGGTGGTCACGGCGGTGATCTCCAGGCCGTGCGCGACGGGCTGGGCGGGGTCGTGGGCCGCGCCCAGGTTCCGTGGCGATTCGGGTGCCACGGACCAGTCGGCTTCCCCCAAGTGGGCCGCGCGACCCAGGTAGTTGAAGCCGATCTGCGGGGCCGGAAGCGCGGCGAGGACCGGGCCGGTCTCCGGGTTGAGGTGCCGGAGGAGACCGTGGCCGATGCCGTGGTCGGGCACGGACCGCAGCTGTTCCTTGACGCTCTTGAGGACGCCGGCCGGATCGTCGAGGTCGACTCCGGCGAGGTCGAGCCGGGCCGGTACGACGCTGGTGAACCAGCCCACCGTGCGGGACAGGTCGACGCCGTCGGCGATCTCCTCGCGGCCGTGCCGCTCGATGTCCAGCAGGAGGGCCGGATGGCGCCGCCACCGGGCGAAGGCGGCGGCCAGCGCGGCGAGCAGCACGTCGTCGGGGCCCGCGTGGAAGGCGGCGGGCACGGTGGTGAGCAGCTCGGTGGTGACGTCTTTCGGGAGTTCCCGGGTGAGGTGGCGCATCGAGTCGGCCACGTCCCGCTCCGGGTCGGTGCGACGGGCGCCGAGCAGCGGATCGGGGTGGTCCAACGCCTCTTGCCATACGGCGAGTTCGGGCGCCCGCTCCCGAGCTTCCCGCTCCAGCAGGCGGGCCCAGCGCCGGAAGGACGTGCCCCGCGTGGACAGCTCCTCCTCGCGCCAGGCGGCGGCCAGGTCGAAGCGGAGGATGCTCCAGGAGACGCCGTCCACGGCCAGGTGATGGGCCGTCAGCAGCAGGCGGCCGGGGCGATCCGGTCCGGCATCGAACCAGACGGCGTGCAGCAACTTCTCTGTGTCCACCTGCGGTTGAGGAACAAGCCCGAAGTCCCCGTCCGGTACGGCGATCCGCTCCAGCAGCGCGCCCGCGTCCACGCTTCCGGGAGGTGGGATCACCGCCGGCCGGTCGTCCGCCGCGAGGCGCATCCGCAGGACATCGTGGTGGTCGACGAGCGCCTGGAGCGCCGCCGTCAGCCGCTTCTCGTCGGCGCCGGCGGGGGTGACGAGCAGCACGGACTGGCTGAACGAGCCGATGGGACCGCCGCGGTCGAGCAGCCGGTGCATCGCCGGGGTGAGCGGCAGTTCACCAACGGCCGGCTCCTGCTCCGCAGGCTGCTCGGGCGTCGGGCGGCCCGCCGCCAGCGCGGCGAGCGCGGCGACGGTCCGCTGTTCGAAGACGTCGCGCGGGGTCAGCCGCAGGCCCGCTGCGAGGGCGCGGCTCACGAGGTGGATGGAGGTGATGCTGTCGCCGCCGAGGTCGAAGAACCCGTCGTCGAGGCCCACGTCGGCGACGTCGAGCACCTCGGCGAACAGCTCCCGCAGGATCTCCTCCTGCGGGGTGCGGGGCCCCCGTTCCGCGCCCGGAGCCTCCCGGGCTGCGTCGGGCGCGGGCAGTGCGGCGCGGTCCAGCTTGCCGTTGGGCGTCATCTGCAGGGCGTCGAGGGCCACGAGCACCTCGGGGACCATGTGGGCCGGCAGCTGCCGGGCGGCGTGCGCGAGGAGGGCGGGGCGGTCGGTGTCGGTGGCCCCGACGACGTACCCGACGAGGCGTCGTACGCCCGCCCGGTCCTCCCGCACGACCACCGCGGCCTGGGTGACGGCGGGGTGGGCGGTGAGCACGCCCTCGATCTCGCCGGGCTCGATCCTCAGGCCCCGGATCTTGAGCTGCCCGTCGGCCCGGCCGCGCAGTTCCAGGGTGCCGTCGGCGCGGCGCACGGCCAGGTCGCCGGTGCGGTACATGCGCTCTCCGGGCGGCCCGAAGGGGGCGGCGACGAATCGCTGGGCGGTCAGCCCGGGACGGTTCCAGTAGCCGCAGGCCACATGGTCTCCGGCCACATACAGCTCGCCCTCGACACCGGCCGGTACGGGGTTCAGGCGCGCGTCCAGGACGTAGGCCCGGGTGTTCCACATGGGGCGGCCGATGGGCACCGGGCCGGTCGGGAGGTCCTCGCCGGGTTCGATGCGGTGGTCGGTGCAGCCGACGGTGAGTTCGGTCGGGCCGTAGTGGTTGATCAGGCGTACGTGCGGGTGGTCGCGGCGCCAGGCGCGCAGGGCCTCACCGACCAGGGCCTCGCCGCCCAGCATGAACTCCTCGGCGGGCGAGAGGTCGTGCGGCAGGGCGGGCAGCAGCGGGAGGTGGCTCGGAGTGGCCTTGAGGAAGGTGTAGCCGCCGGGCAGGGGCGCGGCGCCCGCCTCGTGGAAGGCGGCGATGTGGACGCGGCCGCCGGCGGCCAGCGCCCCGTGCAGGGTGGTGACAGTGGCGTCGAAGGACATGGTGGCGTGCAACAGCGAGGCGCCACGCAGGCTCGGGTAGGCCTCGACGCACCGGGCCACGTAGGTGGTGAGGTTGCGGTGCTCGACGACGACGCCCTTGGGGTGTCCGGTGGTGCCGGAGGTGTAGATCAGGTAGGCGGGGTCGGCGGGGCGGGCTTCGGCGAGGGGCGCGTCCGGATCGTCCGGGGTCGCATCGGGACAGACGATGGGCACGTCGACAGGACGCTGGTCCCGGGCGATGGCCGGGAGCCGGTCCCGGGCGATCACGCACACGGGCGCCGCATCGGAGAGCAGGTAAGCCGTGCGCTCGGCGGGATGCTCCGGGTCGAGCGGCAGATAGGCCGCGCCGGCCTTGAGTACGGCGAGCACGGCGACCGCGAGGTCGATGGACCGGGGCAGCGAGAAGGCGACGATCCGGCCCGGCCCGGCACCGTACGAGGTGAGAGCGCGCGCCAACCGGTCGGCGTGAGCATCGAGTTGACGGTACGTCAGCGAAGTCCCCGCGTCCGTCACCGCCACCGCGTCCGGCACCGAGGCGACACGCGCCTCGAACATCCGCGGGAAGGTGGTGTCCGGGACATCCCGTCCCGTGTCGTTGAACCCGGCCAGCAGGCACCGGCGTTCGTCCGCGCTCAGGATGTCGAGGGTGCCGATGGGCCGGTCCGGGGCGTCGACGGCGGCCCGCAGCAGCCGTTCCAGACGGGCGGCCAGTTCCTCGGCCGTACGGCGGTCGAAGAGGTCGGCGCTGTACTGGAGGACGCCCTCGATGCCGTCGCCGGAGCCGAGTTCGGCGAGGTTGAACGTCAGGTCGATCTTCGTGGCCCCGGTCTCCACGGGCACCGTCCGGGCGTCGAGCCCGGGCAGGTCGAGCCGGGGTCCGGTGGTGGGGCGGAAGGCGAGCATCACCTGGAAGAGCGGGTGCCGGGCCATCGACCGCGGCGGGTTGAGGGCCTCGACCAGCTGCTCGAACGGCAGGTCCTGGAGGGCGTAGGCCGCCAGGTCGGTTTCCCGTACCCGGGCCAGCAGTTCCTGGAAGGTCGGGTCGCCGGAGGTGTCGGTGCGCAGGACGAGGGTGTTGACGAAGCAGCCGACCAGGTCGTCGAGCACCTCGTCGGCGCGGCCCGCGACCGGTGTGCCGAGCGGAATGTCGGTGCCCGCGCCGAGCCGGGTGAGCAGGGCGGCGAGCCCCGCCTGCACGACCATGAACACGGTCGTCCCGCTCCCGGCGGCCAGCTCGCGCAGCCGCCGGTGCAGGGCGGCGTCCAGCCGGACGGGGATGTCGCCGCCCCGGTGGGTGGCACGGGCGGGGCGCGGCCGGTCGGCAGGGAGCGTGAGTTCGTCGGGGAGTCCGGCGAGTGCCTCGCGCCAGTGGGCGAGTTGACGTTCCTGGTCGGCGCCGAGGTGCTCGTGCTGCCAGGCGCCGTAGTCGCCGTACTGGAGGGGCAGCGGCGCCCAGTCCGGCTCCCGCGTGGCCAGCCGGGCCCGGTAGGCGGTCGCCAGGTCACGCAGGAGGGGGTCCAGCGACCAGCCGTCCGAGGCGATGTGGTGCAGGACGAGCAGCAGGACGTGGTCCTCGGGACCGAGGACGAGGAGATGCGCACGGAGGGGGATGTCCTCGGCGAGCTCGAACCCCTCCGCAGCCAACACCCCCAGTCTCTCGGGAAGTTCGGCCTCCGTGAGGTGCTCGACATGAGGCTCCGCCCGTACGGCGTCCAGCAGTCGCTGGCACGGAACCCCGTCGGCGTCCGGGTACACGGTCCGCAGGATCTCGTGCCGGGCGACGAGGTCGGCGAGGGCGGCGCGCAGGGCGTCCGGGTCCAGAGGGCTGCCGGTCAGCCGTACGGCGACCGGGATGTTGTAGGCGGCGCCGGGTCCCTCCAGCCGGTGCAGGAACCACAGCCGCCGCTGGGCCGACGACAGGGGGGCCTCGCCCGCCGTGGTGCGCGGGGCCGGCCTAGGGAGGGCGGGCCGTACGGCCGTCCCCGCACCGATCTGCCGGGCGAGCCCGGCCGGAGTGGGCGTCCGGAACACGTCGCGCAGCGTCAGCTCGGTGCCGAGCGTGGCCCGTACGCGGCCCAGGAGCCGCAGGGCGAGCAGCGAGTGGCCGCCGAGGGCGAAGAAGCCGTCGTGCGGGCCGGCCTCCGGCAGGCCCAGGACGTCCGCGAACAGGGCGCACAGGAGCTCTTCGTGCGGGGTGCGGGCGGCCTCTGCGCGTACGGTCGTCGCCGTCGGCGGGGCGGGCAGCGCGGCGCGGTCCAGCTTGCCGTTGGCGGTCAGCGGCAGCCGGTCCAAGGCGACGACGGCCGACGGGAGCATGTAGTCGGGCAACCGGTCGGCGAGGTGCTCGCGCAGGGCGTCCGGGGTCGGGTTCGCACCCTCGGCGGGGACCACGTAGGAGACCAGATACCGGTCGCGGTCCTCGCGGACGACGGCGATCGCCTGTGCGACCTCGGGATGGGCGGCGAGGGCCGTCTCGATCTCGCCGGGTTCGATGCGGAAGCCGCGCAGTTTCACCTGGCCGTCGGTGCGGCCGTGGAACTCCAGCTCACCGTCCGCGTTCACGCGCACCCGGTCGCCGGTGCGGTACATCCGGGCGCCTGGCGGGCCGTCGGGGTCGGCGACGAACCGTTCGGCGCTTGCGCCGGGGCGGCCGAGGTAGCCGCGGGCCACACCGGGACCGGCGACGTACAACTCCCCCACCGTGCCCGGCGGGACCGGACGGAGGGCGCCGTCGAGCACGTACGCGCGCATGCCGTCCAGGGGGCGGCCGATGGGCAGCGGGTCCGGGACGGGTGCCCCCGCTGGGCAGGGGCGGGTGGTGGCGAAGGTGGTCGTCTCGGTGGGGCCGTAGCCGTCGGTGACGGTCAGCTCGGGGCAGGCGGCCAGCACCCGGCGCACGGCGGACGCGGGGACGGCCTCGCCGCCGGTCCACACCTGCCGCAGCCCCGCGAAGCAGCCTGGGTCCTCCTCGGCGGCCAGCCGGAACAGCCCGGCGGTGAGCCACAGCGCCGTCAGCCCGTGCCGCCGCGTCAGACGGGCCACGGCGGCGGCGTCCACGTCCTCCTCCGGCCCGGCGACCACGGCCGCGCCGCCGCTCAGCAACGGCACCCACATCTCGTACGTGGAGGCGTCGAACGCGGTCGGCGAGTGCACCAGCACGCGCGCGTGGGCGCCGTCGGAGAAGGCCGAGTCGGTGGCGAGAGCGGTGACGTCGCGGTGGGTGACCGCCACGCCCTTCGGTGTGCCGGTGGAGCCCGAGGTGTAGCTGACGTAGGCCAGTCGGTCGGGGTGCACGGGCACGGCGGGGTCGGTGTCCGGCTCGTTGTCGAGCGTCGGGTCGGCGTCGGTGACGACGACAGGGCCGTCGTAGGTCTCCTCGGCTGTCTCGGTGAGCGCTGTATCGGTCAGCAGGGCCGCCGTGCCGGTCTCGGCGAGGATCCGCCGGGTGCGGGCGGCGGGGGCGTGCGGGTCGAGGCCGACGTAGGCGCCGCCCGCCTTGAGGATGCCCAGCAGCGCGGTGAGGAGGTGGTCGGAGCGGCGCATCAGGACGGCGACGCGGTCCTCGGGGCGGATACCGAGGGCGAGCAGTCGATGCGCCAGCCGGTTGGCGTCTGCGTTCAGCTGCCAGTAGTTCGTGGTGCGTTCACCGTGTATCAGTGCCGCACCGTCCGGATCGGCCGCGACGTGCGCCGCGAAGAGCTCCGGCACCGTCGCCCCTGCGTGCGCCTTCCCCCCGTCGAGGCGGCCCACCGCCCGCTCCTCCGGCAGCGTCAGCTCCACCCGGCCGACCGGAGTCGCCGGCTCCGCGGCGACGAACCGCTCCAGGGAGCTGACGAACCGCCGGTGGTGAGCGGCGAGTTCGGCGTCCGTGTAGTGGGCGGGACTCGCGTCGAGGTCGATGCGGATGCCGTGGCCGTCGGCGCGGTCGTACACGTTGACGGCGAGGTCCTCGACGGGCCCGGTGGACAGGTTGTGGCGCGTGGTCGGGTGCCCGGCGAACCGCAACTCAGGCCCGAAGGCCATGATGTTGACGACAGGCCCGAAGAACCGCCGCCCGTCCTGCGGCCAGTCCAGGTCCCGCCGCAGGTCCTCACCCCGGTACCGCTGGTGTGCCAGCAGCTCGCGGGTGGCGGTCGCGGTCTGCCGTACGAGGTCGTCGACGGCCGTGTCGGGCCGTACGGTCAGCCGCAGCGGGAGCACGTTGGACGCCATGCCCGGGGTGGCGAGTTCGGTGTCGCTCTCGCGGGCGGTGACGGCGAGGCCCAGGACGACGTCGCGGGCTCCGGTGAGCCGGTGCAGGTAGGCGGCGGTCGCGGCGAGGACGACGCGCGACCAGCGGGTGCCGGCGCGGTCGGCGACCGCGTGCACCAAGTCGCCTGCGGCTTCCGGGAGATGGCCGGTACGGCGGTGGAAGTGCTCGGCGACCTGCGGTGGCCGGGCTGACAGGCTCGCCGGCTCGGGTCGGTCGGTGAGGGCCTGTGTCCAATGGTCCCGGTCCGATGCGTGCCGCTCGCCCGCCCGGTAGTCGGCGTCCTTGGCGATCAGCGGGGCGAGGGGTGCCGGCGGCGGGGTCGGGGACGTATGGGTGTAGGCGTCGGCCACCCGGCGCGCGATGAGGGAGCAGCTGTACCCGTCGACCGCGATGTGGTGGTAGCGCTGGTACCAGATCCAGTGGGCGTCCGCCAGCTTCAGCAGCGCGTACCGGAAGAGCGGGCCCTGGTCGAGGTCGAACGGCGTGGCGAAGTCGGCGGCCATCCACGCCTCGGCGGCGGACCGGGATGCGGGTTCCCCGGCGAGGTCGACGACGGGCACGTCCCAGTCCGGGTCGGCTTCGACGAGCTGGCGGACGGTGTCGTCGTCAGCAGTGAACCGGACCCGCAGCGTCTCGGTCGCGTCCACCACCGCACGCACCGCCTCGCGGAAGCGCGCGGGATCGACGGGCCCGTGGATCTCGGTGTACTCGCCGACGTTGTAGGCGGGTCCGGCGGGGTCGAGCCGCTGCCCGAACCACATCGAGCGCTGGGCGGCGGACAGCTCCAGTACGACGGTCATCGGCCCTCCGTGGCGACGACGGCGCCTGCGCCCGTCAGCAGCCGTTCCACCTGCTCGGCGACAGCGCCCGGCCCGGCGTCCCGGCCGGGCCACGGGACGCGCAGCCACGGTTCGGCGGGCACGAGGGCGATGTCGCCGGCCTGACGGGCGCGGCCGCCGCCGGTGATGTTGAGGAGCACGAGTTCGTCTCCGCGCACCTGCCCGGCTTTGACGGCGTCCGCCAAGGCGGCCAGCGCGACCCCGGCGCCCGGCTCGATGTCGATGCCCTCGACCTCCTCGAAGAGGGCCATGGCGGCGATCGCGGCCTCGTTGTCCGCGCACAGGACGTCGCCGCCGCTCTCGGCGAGCACGTCACGGACGCCGCCGCGGACGGTGAACGGCGGGCGCCGGTTGGTCAGTTCGCGGGCGAGCGGCTCGTGTTCGCGGTGGGCCGGGGCCGGTCCCGCACAGTGCCAGGCGTCGTACAGGGGCGCGAAGGGCGCGTTCTGGCACATCAGCAGGCGCGGCAGCGGCTCGCCGCCGGGACGGACGCGGCGCGCGGCCTCGTGGGCGCCGATGGCTCCGGTGCCGCTGCCGACGGCCTGCACATAGGTCTCCGGCAGCCGGCCGAGCACCTCGGCGGCGGCCAGCATGACGGTGCCCAGGCCGTCGCGGCGGCCGACGTTGCGTGAGCCGCCCTCGGCGTGGTGGCCGGGGAGCGCGGCGAGCAGGTCGGCGCAGGCGATGGCGTCGCTGTAGGTGGCGGTGCCGTCGAGGACGACGAGGCGTACGCAGGGGTCGAGCGGGGTGGGGAAGCGCATCCGCTCCAGGGCCGGGGCGGGCACAACGAGCAGACAGGGCACCCGGTGCCGGGTGGCGGCCCAGGCGAAGGCCGCGGCGGTGTTGCCCGCCGAGGGGATCACCAGGACGGGCGGCGCGGCGGGCAGGCGGCCGAGGACGGTGTAGGCCTCCAGGTCCTTGAAGGTGCAGGTCGGCAACCGCGCCCCGCGTTCGGGCCAGTGGCCGTTGAAGGCGACCCAGAGCCGGTCGAGGCCGATGCGGTGGCCGAGCCGTCCGGCGCGGTACACGACCGGTCCCGGCACATCGGGGAAAGTGCGCGCCACCGGCAGCAGCGGGGCGTGCCGGAACAGCCCTGTGTTTTCGGCCTGCCGCGTTCCGGTTCTGTCGTACTCGGTGCGCAGGAATGCCGGTTCATGCCCGCGGGAGCAGTCGAGGAGGAGGCCGTCGTCGTCGTAGCGGATTCCGCACGAGGAACAGACAACCGTGTAGTGACGTGTTCCCGGGCGTACTCGGGACATGTTCCTTGCCTTCCGAAGTGCCGCGCATCGCTGCTCCATTGGAACCTGGTCTTCTAGGCTCGCGGGCGACGCGCAACTTACCTTTTCAAGAAGCCGAGTTGACACGTATGGGTCGGGAGAGAAACCAAGGAACAGACTGCGGACTGTTCAGTTCCGCTTCATCTCTCCGTATCCGCCGGGCGGTTGAGAAAGCATCGGCTGCGGAGATCATCCGAGGCGCATACGCCGTGACGAAAGGGTGGCGTAAATATGGGTGTCAATCCGATGCATACGGATGGGGAGGAGTGGGCACAAGTTTCTCCCTTGCTCCCGTCCCATGTTCCGGTTTCCTTTCTACCAACGAATCGCAAAACGCGGAAATTTAACTCGGTGGAAAAGACGGAACACCGGGCATACCCCGAGCCGACGCCCGAGTCGCTGCTGACGGCGTACCGGAAGATGGTCGTCGGGCGGCGCTTCGACGAGCAGGCGACGGCGCTCGCCCGGCAGGGCCGGCTCGCCGTCCATCCCTCCAGCCTCGGCCAGGAGGCCTGCCAGGTGGGCGCCGCGCTCGCGCTGCGCGCCACGGACTGGCTGTTCCCCACCTACCGCGACTGCGTCGCCCTGGTCAGCCGCGGCATCGACCCCGTCGAGGCGCTGACGCTGCTGCGCGGCGACGCCCACTGCGGCTACGACCCGCTGCGCCACCGCACCGCGCCGCAGTGCACCCCGCTGGCGACCCACGCGGCACACGCCACCGGTCTGGCCCACGGCGAGCGGCTCAAGGGCGCGGACACGGTCGCCCTCGCGCTCGTCGGCGACGGCGCCACCAGCGAGGGCGACTTCCACGAGGCGGTCAATCTGGCCGGGGTGCTGAAGGCTCCGGTGGTCTTCCTGGTGCAGAACAACGGGTACGCCATCTCGGTGCCGCTCGCCGCCCAGTGCGCGGCACCGGCCCTGGCGTACAAGGGGGTCGGTTACGGCGTCCGCTCCGAGCAGGTGGACGGCAATGACACCGCCGCCGTGCTGGCCGTACTGACCACGGCCGTCGAGGACGCCCGGGCGGGCGGCGGGCCTTGGCTCGTCGAGGCGCACACCTACCGCATGGCCCCGCACACCAGCGCCGACGACCCGTCCCGCTACCGCCCGGCCACGGAGGCCGAGCACTGGCAGGGCCACGACCCCATCGCCCGGCTGGAGGCCGCGCTGCGCGAACGCGGCCTGCTCACCGACACCGATGTGAAGGCCACGGCCGCCGAGGCGGAGGCGTACGCCGCCGATGTCCGCGAACGACTCGCCACCGACCCCGACTTGGCCCCGTCAACCCTCCTCGACCACGTGTTCAGCTCACCGACGCCTCACCTGAGAGAGCAACGGGCCGCCCTGCTGGCCGAGTTGGAGGGACGCTGACATGGCGGCCGGCACGGCACTGGCACAGGCGCTCAACACCGCGCTGCGGGACGCCCTCGGCGCGGACGAACGCGTCGTCGTCCTCGGCGAGGACGTCGGCCGCCTCGGCGGCGTCTTCCGGGTCACCGACGGGCTCGCCGACACGTTCGGCGACCGGCGCTGCTTCGACACCCCGGTGTCCGAGGCCGGCATCGCGGGCCTCGCCGTCGGCATGGCGATGGCCGGGTTCCGGCCGGTGGTGGAGATGCAGTTCGACGCGTTCGCGTACCCGGCGTTCGAGCAGATCGCCTCCCACATCGCCAAGACGCGCAACCGCACCCGGGGCGCCCTGGCGCTGCCGCTGGTCGTCCGGATCCCGTACGGCGGCGGCATCGGCGGCGTCGAGCACCACAGTGACTCCAGCGAGGCGTACTACGCGCACACGGCGGGCCTGAAGGTGGTGACCCCGGCGACGGCGGCGGACGCGTACTCGCTGCTGCGCGAGGCGATCGACGACCCGGACCCGGTGGTCTTCCTGGAACCCAAGCGCCACTACTGGACGAAGGAGAACCTCGAACTCCCGGTCCGCACCGAGCCGTTCGGCACCGCCGCGATACGCCGCCCCGGCCGCGACGCGACGCTGGTGGCGTACGGCCCGTCGGTCGCGGTGGCCCTGGAGGCCGCCGCAGCTGCGGCGGCCGACGGCATGGACGTCGAGGTGCTCGACCTGCGCACCCTCGTCCCGCTGGACGACCGTACGCTCACCGAGTCGGTACGGCGGACCGGCCGCTGCCTGGTGGTGCACGAGGCACAGGGCTTCGCCGGAGTCGGCGCGGAGATCGCGGCGCGGGTGCAGGAGCGGTGCTTCGACGCGCTGCGCGCGCCGGTGTTGAGGGTGACGGGGCTCGACATCCCGTATCCGCCGCCGCTGTTGGAGGGCGCGCATCTGCCGGGGGCCGGGCGGGTGCTCGCGGGTCTGCGCCGGCTGATGCCCGACAGCAGCACAGGGCACGTACGGCGAGCGGCTCCCGTCGCCTCTCCAAGAGCCCCCGCGGAACGGACCTTCGACCTGCCGGACCTGGGTGAGGGCCTGACCGAGGCCGAGGTGCTGGAGTGGAAGGTCGCCGTGGGCGACACCGTCGAGCACGACCAGGTCGTCGCCGAGGTCGAGACGGCCAAGTCCGCGGTGACACTGCCGAGTCCGTACGCCGGGACGGTGACCGCCCTGCACTGCCGGGCCGGTGAGGTCGTCGGAGTGGGGGCGCCGTTGCTGACGGTGACGGAGACGGGCTCGGGGGCCGTGCTCACCGGGTACGGGACGGCCCTGGCGCCGACGTGGCGCAGCCGCTCGCGGAGCGGGCAGCCCGGCGAGCAGCGCTCCCCGTTGGGCCCCGCCGCCGAGAAGTTCGTCCGAGGTCACCGCGACACTCCCGCCGTGACCATCTGGGCCGACACCGACGCCACCGCCCTGCTCACCGCACGCGCCGACCACGGCACAGGCCTGATGCCCCTGCTGGCCCGGGCCTGCCTCGCCGCCCTCGCCGCCTTCCCCGCGCTCAACGCCCGCGTCGACACCGACCGCGGGGAGCTGGTCCGCCTGCCCGACGTGCACCTCGGCTTCGCCGCGCAGACCGCGCACGGTCTGGTCGTGCCCGTCGTCCGGGACGCCGGCCGGCTGTCGCCCGAGGACCTCGCCGCCGAGCTGAGGCGCCTGACCGACCTGGCCCGGCGGGACGCGCTCCCGGTGGAGCACCGCACAGGCGGCACCTTCACTCTCAACAACTATGGCGTCTTCGGCGTCGACGGCGCCACCCCGATCCTCAACCACCCCCAGGCCGCCATGCTCGGCGTGGGCCGTATCACCGACCGCCCCTGGGCGGTGGACGGCCGCGTGGAGGTACGCGAGGTCGTCCACCTGTCGCTGACCTTCGACCACCGTGTCTGCGACGGCGGCACCGCGGCCGGTTTCCTCCGCCACGTCGTCGAGGGCATCACCGCTCCGGAAGGGGCCGCGGCTGACCGATGACGTCTCGGCATCATCACGCCGATGAGCCCTTACGTCTTCCTGCTGCTGGCGCTGCTGCGCCGGTACGAACCCGAGGCCCGCCTGGGCACGCTCATCGCCCGGCTGTCGATCTTCACGGTGCCGTTCCTCGCGGTGTGGCTCGTGATCCTGGGCATCTTCTACGGCTTCGACCTGCCGCTCGGCCCCGGCGCCCACATCGGCGTGAAATGACGGGCGCCGGGACCGCTGCGGGGAGGGGCCGCTGTGGCCGTCATGGCGATGACGGCCTTTCCGTTGCCGACCCCCCTCAGTCGTTCATGTTCATGAATAGGAATCAAGTACACGTCTATTGACGCGTTCACAGCAAGCATCTAGCGTCCCGGGAAAGCGCTTTCTCCCTCCGGATGCGATGCCCGGCCGGTTCACCCCGTTCACGTTCTCGAACCAGTCGCATCATCGCGCCCCGGAACCCGCAGAGGAAGGGTCAGCTCGACACCGTTCCACCGAACGCCTGGTCAGACGAGCCCACCTACCTGGAGACGAACGATGCAACTGAGACCCGTCATCGCGTGCGTCGGCCTGCTGGCCGGCACCCTCGTCGCGCTGTCCGGCACCACGGCACAGGCCGCCTCCACCCGCTATGAGGCCGAGACCTCTCCGGCGGTCTGTACCGGCACCATCGACTCCGACTGGGCCGGCTTCTCCGGCACCGGATTCTGCAACGCCGACAACACGGTCGGCGCCTACGCCCAGTTCACCGTGAACGCCCCCGCCGCGGGCACGGCCACCCTGAGGATCCGCTTCGCCAACGGCACCACCACCGCACGGCCCGCGAGCCTCACGGTGAACGGCTCCTCGGCCACGTCCGTGTCGTTCGAAGGCACCGGCGCGTGGGGAACGTGGGCGACGAAGACGCTCACGGTGCCGTTGAGTTCGGGCAGCAACACCATCCGGCTCAGCCCCACCGCCGCCGCCGGCCTGCCCAATGTCGACTACCTCGAGGTCGAGACGAGCGGCGGCACCCCGGCGCCGACGGGCCCCGCGCTGTACGTGGCGCCGAACGGCACCGACGGGGCGGCCGGAACGGAGTCGGCCCCGACGACGCTCACCTCGGCGATCTCCCGCATCACGCCCGGCGGGACGATCTACATGCGCGGCGGTACCTACCGCTACTCGCAGACGGTCACCATCCCGGCGGGCAACAACGGCACCGCGAGCGACCGCACCGAGCTGACCGCCTACCCGGGTGAGACGCCCGTACTGAACTTCTCGGCCCAGAGCGAGGCCACCTCGAACCGAGGGCTCGCCGTGAACGGGTCGTACTGGCACGTCAAGGGCATCGTCGTCGAGCGGGCCGGCGACAACGGGATCTTCGTCGGCGGCAGCAACAACGTCTTCGAGCGCACGGTGACCCGCTTCAACCGTGACACCGGGCTCCAGCTCTCGCGGATGCTCTCCAGCACCCCCAAGGACCAGTGGCCGTCCAACAACCTCATCCTGAGCGCTCAGTCGCACGACAACGCCGACTCCGACGGCGAGGACGCCGACGGCTTCGCCGCGAAGCTGACCTCCGGTCCCGGGAACGTCTTCCGCTACGCCGTGGCCCACAACAACATCGACGACGGCTGGGACCTCTACACCAAGAGCGACACGGGAGCCATCGGCGCGGTGACCATCGAGGACTCCCTCGCCTACGACAACGGCACCCTCAGCGACGGCTCCCAGGCCGGCAACGGCGACCGCAACGGCTACAAGCTGGGCGGCGAGGACATCGGGGTCAACCACGTCATCCGGCGCAACATCGCCTACAACAACGGCAAGCACGGGTTCACGTACAACAGGAACCCCGGCACGATGACGGTGTCGGACAACGTCAGCATCGACAACGAGGAGCGCAACTACTCGTTCGACGCCGGCACTTCGGTGTTCCGCAACAACACCTCGTGCCGCAGCGGCAGCGGGACGAACGACCGGATCGTCGGCAACGCCGACGGCTCGAACCAGTTCTGGTCCGGTTCGAACGGGTCCCGGTGCTCCTCCTACGCCGGCGCCCTGAAGTGGTCCTTCGCCTCGGACGGCCGCCTCGTGGTGACGTTCGGCTGACAGCCGAGTAAGCGACCGACGGCTACGGCCCCGGCCGGCTCATCCGGTTCCTCCGGACGAGCCGGCCGGAGTGGTCAGTGCGACTCACGGCTGACCTCCGAACCGCTGGAGCCGACGAGGAAGTCCAGGTCGGCGCCGGTGTCGGCCTGGAGGACGTGGTCGACGTAGAGGCGCTCCCAGCCGCGCCGGGGGTCGGCGAAGCCGGTGACGGTGGCCTGGTTCGGGGTCCTGCGGGCGAGTTCGTCCGCCGGGACCTCGACGTCGATGCGCCGGGCTTCGACGTCGAGGCTGATGACGTCTGCGGTGCGTACGAGGGCGAGGGGGCCGCCCGCTGCCGCCTCCGGTGCCACGTGCAGGACGACGGTGCCATAGGCGGTGCCGCTCATCCGGCCGTCGCAGACGCGGACCATGTCGCGCACGCCCTGTTCGAGCAGCTTCTTCGGCAGCGGCATGTTCGACACCTCGGGCATGCCCGGGTAGCCCTTGGGGCCGCAACCGCGCAGGACGAGGACGGAGTCGGCGTCGACATCGAGGTCCGGGTCGTCGATACGGGCGTGGAAGTCCTCGATCGAGTCGAAGACGACCGCCCGGCCGCGATGCCGCAGCAGGTGCGCGGACGCGGCGGCCGGCTTGATGAGCGCCCCGTCGGGGGCGAGGTTGCCGCGCAGGACGGCGATGCCGCCCTCGGCGACGAGCGGCTGTGAGCGCGTACGGATGACCTCGGAGTCCCAGATCGGAGCGTCGTCGAGGTAGTCCACCAGCGGCTTTCCGGTGACGGTCAGCGCGTCGGGGTCGAGCAGGTCGCGGACCTCGCGCAGGACGGCGAGCAGCCCTCCGGCGCGGTGGAAGTCCTCCATGAGGAAGCGGCCGGCCGGCAGCAGGTCCACCAGGACCGGCACGCGGGAGCCGATGCGGTCGAAGTCGTCGAGCGTCAGGTCGATGCCGAGCCGGCCGGCGATGGCCAGCAGGTGGACGACCGCGTTGGTCGACCCGCCGATGGCGGCCAGCGCCACGATCGCGTTGTGGAAGGACGCCTCGGTCAGGAAGGTGCCCGGCCTGCGGTCGGCGGCCACCATGTCGACGGCCAGCCGGCCGGTGCCGTGGGCGGCCTCCAGCAGACGGCTGTCCGGCGCGGGGGTGCCGGCGACTCCCGGGACGACCGTGCCCAGCGCCTCCGCCACCAGTGCCATCGTCGAGGCGGTGCCCATGGTGTTGCAGTGGCCGCGGCTGCGGATCATCGCCGACTCGGAGCGGGTGAACTGCTCCTGGGAGAGCTTTCCGGCCCGCACCTCCTCCGACAGCCGCCATACGTCGGTGCCGCAGCCCAGCGGCTCACCGCGGAAGGTCCCGGTCAGCATCGGGCCGCCGGGCACGACGACGGCGGGCAGATCCACCGAGGCGGCGGCCATCAGCAGGGACGGGATGGTCTTGTCGCAGCCTCCGAGCAGGACGACGCCGTCGATGGGGTTGGCCCGCAGCATCTCCTCCGTTGCCATCGCCGCCATGTTGCGCCAGAGCATGGCGGTGGGCCGCAACTGCGTCTCCCCCAGCGACACCACGGGCAGGTCCAGCGGAATCCCGCCCGCCTCGTACACGCCGTCGCGGACGGAGGAGGCCACCTCGGTCAGGTGTGCGTTGCACGGGGTCAGGTCCGAGGCGGTGTTGGCGATGGCGATCTGCGGACGGCCGCTGAAGGCGTCGCCCGGGACGCCGCGGCGCATCCACGCCCGGTGGATGTAGGCGTTGCGGTCCTGACCCTCGTACCACTGCGCGCTGCGGAGCTTCACGGCCCGACTCCCTCATGTCCGAGGCTTTCCAGTAATCGGTACGGTGGTCTATTCTCCGGAACGCCGTGGAGCATACGCAGACGTACGACGGATCAACAGACCCCGGGGGAGCCGGCCCGCTACCCCGACGGTGTGGGGCTGAAGGAGCCACCCGTCTCATGCGCGCCTTCGTCCTGACCTGCCCCGGCCAGTACGAAGTCCAGGAGGTCCCGGCGCCGGTGGCGACCCCCGGCGAAGTCGTCGTCGACGTCGAGCGGGTCGGCGTGTGCGGCACCGACGTGGAGTTCTTCACCGGCGAGATGGCCTACCTCCACCAAGGGCACTCCACCTACCCGATGCGGCTGGGCCACGAGTGGGCCGGGCGCGTGGCCGCCGTCGGCGACGGCGTCGACCCCGCCTGGCTCGGCCGGCGGGTCATGGGCGACACCATGCTCGGCTGCCGCACCTGCCGCCGCTGTCTGCGGGGCCACCAGCACGTGTGTGAGAAGCGGCAGGAAGTCGGTGTACGCGGCGGGCGGGCCGGCGCCCTGGCGGAGCAACTCGCGGTGCCCGCCTCCTCGTTGCACGCCCTGCCCGACACCGTCGACGCCGAACTCGGCGCACTGGTGGAGCCAGGCGGCAACGCCCTTCGCGCCGCTCAGGCCGCCGAGTTGCAGCCCGGAGACCGGGCACTGATCCTCGGCCCGGGCACCATCGGCCTGTTGGTCGCGATGTTCGCCCGGGCCGCCGGTGCTCAGGTACACCTGATGGGCCGTACCGACAGTTCGCTGGCCTTCGCCCGCGAGGTGGGCTTCGAGCACGCGTGGCCGGAGGACTCCGTCCCGGACCTGCCGTTCGACGCGGTCATCGACGCCTCGAACTCCCCTCAACTGCCTGCACTGGCCCTGGAGTTGGTGGAACCAGCCAGCCGTGTCGTCTACATCGGGCTGGCGGGTGAGCCCAGCCGCATCGACACCCGCACGCTCGCCCTCAAGGACGTCACCGCGGTCGGCATCCTGTCCGCCTCCCCCGGCCTCGACGCGACCATCCGGGCGTACGCAGACGGCTCCGTCGATCCGAGGCCACTCGTCGCCGCGACCGTCGGCCTGGAGCAGGTCGGCCCCGTCCTCGCCGGTGAGCGCCCGCCGGGCGCCGGGCCGGGACCGAAGATCCACATCGACCCGCGCCTGAACCAGCGGCGGGTGCCGTGAAGGCCGAGTTCCCGTGGGCGATGTGCGGGCCCTCGTCGACCTCACCGCGGATCACGTGTACGACGGCCACCGGAGCGGTACCTCCTCGGCGGGACCGTCGAAGGTGTCACCGGACCCGGCCAGGGCCCGGATCTGCTCGCGTGCGCTTGTCACGACAACCCACCTCAATCAGCTACAAGGGGTTCATTCTTCGCGAGGTACGACGACTCGATCGCGTCCAGATTTCCGCGCAGCTCCTTCGGCGTGCCGGTCATGACGACGCGCCCGCGGCGCAGGACGTACACGCGGTCGGCGATGTCCAGCACCTTGCGCACATGCTGTTCGACCAGCAGCGCGCCCAGGCCGCGGTCGGCCGCCTCCCGCACCGCCCGCAGGAGGCGGTCGACGACGAGAGGGGCGAGACCGAGCGACAGTTCGTCCGCGAGGAGCAGCTTCGGGGTGCGGCACAACGCGCGCGCCAGCGACAGCATCTGCTGCTCGCCGCCGGACAGCATGCCCGCACCGGTCCTCAGGCGCTTTTCGAGTTCGGGGAAGAGTGCGAGGGCCCGCTCCGTCGTCACCCGGCCGACCCGGAGGTTGTCCGCGGTGTCGAGGCGGGTGAAGACGGCCCGCTCACCGACGTACGCCAGGCCCTGGCGCGCGCGGCGGTGCAGCGGTGCGTGGCCGGTGTCGCCCAGCCAGCGCACGTCGCCGCTCATCGGGGCGAGGTCGCCCGCCAGAACTCTGAGGGTGGTCGTCTTGCCCGCGCCGTTGGGGCCGAGCAGGGCGACGACCTCGCCGGGCCGGACCTCCAAGTCGAGGTCGCGTACGACGGGTTGGGTGCCGTATCCGGCGCAGAGGGCGCGGGCCTCGATCAGGGGTGCCGGGTCCGGCGCGAGTGCCGCGCCGGGACGGTCATGTCCGTTGTCGTGCACGGACGTTCTCCTTCGACTCAGCCGGCCGGCTTGGCCGTCAGCACCTTCCGGACGTCGACGAAGGTCGACCCGGACTCGGCCCACTCGATCTTGCCGTCGCGGATGGTCAGTTCGGTGGCGGTGGTGTTGTGGATACGGTTCAGGCCCTTGATCGGCAGGGCCGTCGACGTCTTCCAGTTCAGCGCCGGGGTGAGGCCCCCGGTGTCGATACCCGAGGTGGTGTTCAGCTCCTGCACCAGCGCCTCGGCCGAGATGGTCGGCAGCTTCTTGGCGGCCTCGGTGAAGACCTTGAACGCCACCCAGGCGGTCGCGTTGGCGCCGCTGGTGATGTCGATGTCCTTGCCCTTGGTGGCTTCGACGAAGTCCTTCCAGGCGGCGTCGGAGACCGGCGGGTAGTAGCCGGTGATGGCGGAGCCCTCCAGCGGGCTGCCGGCGCCACCGGTGCTCTCGGCCAGTTCCGGGGTGAGGTTGCCGACGACGCTGCCCAGCTTCGTCTTCGCGCCGGACTGCACGTACGACGTCACGAACAGGTCCGAGTGCGTGCCGAGGATGACGCTCACGCAGTCGCTGCCCTTGGTGGCGGCGGCGACCTGCGGGGCGAGGTCGGTGGCGGTGACCGGCACCTTGAGGTCCTTGGGCGGCGCGCCACCGGCAGAGGTCACGCCGAGCGTGAGGAACTTCGAGACGATGGCGGCGGCGGCCACGTCGTACCGCACGCCGGAGATCTTCTCGCACCCCTCCTCCACCAGTTGCCGCCCGTGTGCCGCGAACACCACCGGGGTGCCGCCGTTGACCGGGAACGACAGCGGATTGGAGAACTCCGCCGCCGAGACACCGGTCCCCCCGATGTAGGGGATGCCGGCCTTCTGAAGGATCGGCATGAAGCGGTCCCCGGCCAGGCTGTAGGAGCCGACGACCGCGACCACCTTCTCGGCGACCGCCTGCTGTGCGCACTTCTCGGCCTCGGCGGCGTCGTTCTTCTCGTTGCAGGTGATCACCTTCAGCGGGCCGCCCTTGATGCCGCCGTTGTCGTTGATCCACTTCTCGTCGGGCACGGGCGGTGAGCCGGATCCCCGGCTGGGCGCTGCCCTGGGTGTTCTCCGGGGCCCAGACCATCACCTTCACCGGGCTGCCCTTCAGCGAGGTCGTTTCCGTCGTGCTGCTGGACGCCTCTCCCCCGCAGCCGGCTGCCAGCAGGGCTCCGGTCGCCGCGAGACAGCCCGCCGCGGCGGTTCTGCGTCGTCGTGAGTCGTTCATGGTTCCTCCGCGGGGCTCGTCGTCGAGATGGCGAACAGCATGGGGTGCGTTTTGGAGTTAGTGAAGTACTCTCGGCACAATTATTTAAATGAATGTGCTGTGTCGGCCCCTACCTCTGGGAGGTTCCCCGATGGACGACGTCCTGCGCTTCGCGCTGCTCGGCCTGGGGCTCGGTGCGCTCTACGCGCTCACCGCGCACGGCATCGTGCTGGTCTACCGCGGCTCCGGTGTCCTGAATCTCGCCCACGGCGCGATCGGGATGGCCGGCGCCTATGTGCAGTGGGAACTCGCCGCCCACCACGGCGTGTCGTACTGGCCGGCCGTCGCGTGCGGCGTGCTCGTCTCCGCGGTGCTGGGCGTGCTGACCCATCTGCTGGTGATCCGCCCGCTGCGCCGGGCGTCCTCGCCGGCCCGTCTGGTCGGCACCCTGGCGGTGTTCATCGTGCTCACCGCCGTCGCCGTCAAACGCTACGGCGACAGCGTGCAGTTGGTGCCCGGCAAGCTGCCGAACCGGCTGCTGACGATCGCCGGGGCGACGGTCTCCGAGGACCGCATGTGGCTGCTCGGCATCGCGGTAGCCGTCACGGTGGCCCTCCATCTCCTCTACAAGCGCACCATGTTCGGCCTGGGCACCACCGCCGTCGCCGAGAACGAGAACACCGCCGCCTCGCTCGGCTGGTCCCCCGACCTGATCGCCACCGCCAACTGGGCCCTGGGCTCGGCGCTCGCGGGCCTGACGGGCATCCTGATCGTGCCGGTCATCGGCCTGTCGGTGACCGGGCTGACCACCCTCCTGCTGAGCGCGCTGGCCGCCGCCCTGGTCGGGAGGTTCTCTTCGTTCCCCATCACCCTGGCGGGCGGCCTGGTCATCGGTGTCGTGCAGTCCGAGCTGACCCGCTTCGGCTCCGACGTGACCGGACTCGCCTCGTCGGTGCCGTTCCTCTTCATCGCCCTGGTCCTCGTCGCGCGCGGCCGGGCGCTGCCGCTGCGCGGCACGTTCCTCGACCGGCTGCCGGCGCTGGGCACCGGACGGGTGCGCCCCGTGCCGCTGGTCCTCGCCGTCGTGGTCGGGCTGGTGCTGGTGAACCTGTCCACGCCGCTGTGGGCCGACGCGATCACCACCACCCTGGTGTTCTCGCTGATCATCCTGTCGATCGTCGTGGTCACCGGGTACGCGGGACAGGTCTCCCTCGCGGCGTACGCCCTCGCCGGGACCGGCGCCTTCATCGCCGGGCACGCGGCGGCCGACTGGGGATGGCCGTTCGAACTCGCTCTGCTGGCCGGGGTGTTGGGCACGGTTCCGATCGGCCTGCTGTTCGCCCTCCCGGCAGTGCGCACCCGCGGGGTCAACCTCGCCATCATCACGCTCGGGCTCGGCACCACGCTGGAGGCGATGGTCTTCCAGAACACCGATCTGTCCACGACGCCGGGCAGCGACGGCATCGCGGTGGGCAAGCAGACGCTCTTCGGGATCAGCGTCTCCGGGGTCGACCATCCGCAGCGGTACGCCGCCGTGGTGCTGGTGATGTTCGTCGCCGCCACGCTGGTGGTCGCCAACGTCCGGCGCAGCCGCACCGGCCGCCGGCTCGTCGCCGTACGGGCGAACGAACGCGCCGCGGCGGCCCTCGGCATCGACGTCCGCGCGGCCAAGCTGTACGCCTTCGGACTGTCCGCGGCCCTCGCCGCGCTCGCCGGAGTGCTCACCGGCTTCCGCTCGACCTCGGTGGTCCTCTCCGAATTCGCCAGCTTCGACTCCATCACCGCACTCGGACTCGCGGTCATCGGCGGTGTCGGCTTCCTCGTCGGCCCGCTGTTCGGCGCCACGTTCGCCGCGGGCACGGTCGGCGCCCGGTTCGGGGACTGGGTGCTGCCCGGGCTGAGCGAGTGGATGCCGCTGATCGGCGGGGTCATCCTGATCCTGACCCTGGTGGGCAATCAGGACGGCATCGGGCGGGAGGCCGGCAGGCAGGCGGTACGAGTCGAGCGCAGGCTGTTCCCGAAGAGCGGTGCCGTCGCGCGGGAGGCCGGCGAAGCGGCCGTGCCGGACGTGCACCGCGCCGCACCGCTTCCCCTGCACGTGCGGGATCTGACCGTGCGCTACGGCGGTGTCGTCGCCGTCGACGGGCTCTCGTTCGACGTCGAGCCGGGGCGGGTCGTGGGGCTCATCGGGCCCAACGGCGCCGGCAAGACCTCCGCCATCGACGCCGTCACCGGCTTCACCCGGGCCGCGTCCGGCACTGTGCGCCTCGGCGAGCAGGACGTGACCCGCCTGCCGGTGCACCGACGGGCCGCTGCCGGGCTGAGCCGGTCCTTCCAGTCGCTGGAGCTGTTCGAGGACATGACCGTCCTGGACAACCTGTACGCCGCCTGCGACCGGCCGGGACGGTGGGCGTTCCTGACGGACCTGATCCGCCCCGGCAGCCGCCCGCTGCCCGCCCAAGTTCTCGTCGCGGTACGGGAGTTCGGCCTGACGGACAGTCTGGACCGGCCGGTGGGAGACCTGTCGTACGGCGAGCGGCGGCTGCTGGCCATCGCCCGCGCGGTGGCGGCCTCGCCGTCCGTCCTGCTCCTCGACGAACCGGCCGCCGGGCTGTCGGACGACGAGACGCGGGAGCTGGCCCACCTGGTGCGGCGGCTCGCCGAGGACTGGGGCATGGGGGTGCTGCTCGTCGAACACGACGTCGACATGGTGATGAGCGTCTGCGACGAGGTGGTCGTGCTCGACTTCGGACGCCGGATCTGCGTCGGTACGCCGGAGGAGGTGCGCGGGGATCCGGCGGTGCGGGCGGCCTACCTGGGCGACCTCGAGCCGGAGGCGCTGGCCTGAGAGCCTGTGTCACATCCCCGGCCGGGGATGTGACACAGGCTCCGAGACCGGTTACGCGTCCCGCAGGTCTGCCACGTACGGCTGGTGGGACAGCAGACCGCCGTCCACGCACAGCGTCTGCCCGGTGATGAACGCCGCCTCGTCGGAGGCGAGGAAGACCACCGCCGCCGCGATGTCCTCCGGCCGCCCGAGGCGGGGCGTGAGGTGATGACGCAGCATCGTCGCGCGGATCGCCTCGTACGCCGGCCCCGTCTTCGCCTCCGTGACGACGAACCCCGGCGCGATGGCGTTGCAGCGCACGCCCTGCTTGCCGTACTGGGTGGCGACGTACTGGGTCAGATTGATCAGCGCGGCCTTCGAGGCCCCGTACGCCGGATTACGCAGGTCGCCGGAGAGCCCTGAGCCGGACGTGGTGTTGATGACGCAGCCGCCGCCCCGGGTGATCATGTGCGGGACGGCGGCCTGGATGGCGACCATGGTTCCGCGCAGGTTGATCCGCATGGTGTCGTCCCAGACCGCCGGGTCGGCCTCCAGGACGGCGAGGTCCTGGCGGGCGGCGAGGTGCGTGGCCGCCGCGTTGTTGTGCAGGATGTCGAGGCCGCCGTACGCCTCGACCGCCGCGTCCACCATGGCCCGTACGCTCGCGACGTCACCGAGGTCGACCGGGACCGCGGTCGCGGATCCTCCGGCGGAGCGGATCTCCTCCGTCACCGCCTTGGCGCCGTCGAGGTTCAGATCGGCGACCACCGTGTGCGCGCCCTCGGCCGCCACGCGGAGGGCGGTGGCGGCGCCGATGCCGGATGCGGCTCCGGTCACGAGGGCTGTCTTGTCGTCGAGTCGTCCCATGACCGAACTGCCTTTCTCAATCGGTGAGTTCGCTGCCGACGACCGACACGAAGGACACGCATTCGCCGGGCCCGCCACCGAGGTTGTGCGTGAGGGCGAGCGAGCGTCCTTCGGCCAGGGTCCGCACGGTCCGCTCGGGCGGTGTCTCGCCGCGCAGTTGGAGCCACGCCTCGAACATCATGCGCAGGCCCGAGGCGCCGATGGGGTGGCCGAAGGCCTTCAGTCCCCCGTCGGGGTTGACCGGCAGCGAGCCGTCCAGGTCGAACGCCCCGCTGGTGACGTCCTTCCAGGCCTGCCCGCGCTCGGAGAAGCCCAGTCCTCCATCAGCACCAGCTCGGTGGGCGTGAAGCAGTCGTGGACCTCGGCCAGCGCGAGCTCCGCACGCGGGTCGGTGACGCCCGCCTGCCGGTAGGCCTCCCGCGCGGAGGCGACGACCTCGGGGAAGGTGGTGAAGTCGTACTCCGGGTCGGACAGGCCGTCCGCCGGGCCGGCGACGAACGACAGCGCCTTCACGAAGACCGGCTTGTCCGTGTACCGGTAGGCGTCCTCGGCGCGGACGACGATCGCGGCGGCCGAACCGTCGGAGACGCCCGAGCAGTCGAACACGCCGAGCATGCCCGCGACGATCGGGGCCGACCGGATGCGCTCCAGCGGGACCTCCTTGCGGAACTGGGCGCGGGGGTTGCGGGCCCCGTTGACGTGGTTCTTCCAGGCGATCCGGGTGATGACGTCCTTCATCTCCTCGTCCGACAGGCCGTACTTGGCGGCGTACGCCGGGGCGAGGAGGGAGAAGTTCGCCGGGGCGGTGATCTCGCCGCGGCTGTCGTCGCCCGCGCCCGGGATGGCGGTGCCGGACAGGCCGGACATGCCGGAGTCCTTGAGCTTCTCCACGCCGACCGCCATGGCCACCTCGTACGCGCCGGAGGCGACGGCGTAGCAGGCGTTGCGCAGGGCCTCGGAGCCGGTCGCGCACATGTTCTCCACCCGGGTGACCGGCTTGCAGGGCAGACGGAGGGCCTGGCTCAGCGTCAGCCCGGACACGCCGGACGCCTGCGTGCCGAACCAGAAGGCGTCGATGTCGTCGAGGGTGAGGCCGGCCGAGGTCGTCGCCGCGCCCACCGCGTCGACCAGGAGGTCCTCCGCCGACTTGGTCCAGTGCTCGCCGAACGGCGTGCAGCCCATGCCGACGATCGCGACCCGGTCCCGAATTCCGTGCGAGCTCATCCGTGTGTCTCCTCGGTCTCGCCCGTGCGCACCGGCCGGGCCTTCCAGAAGTAGTTGTGGATGCCGGACGCGGTGACCGTGCGGCGGAAGGTCATCTCCACCCGGGCGCCGATGACGGCGTCGGCCTCGGTCGCGTCGGTCAGCTGGCAGCGGAAACGGCCGCCGCCGTCGTAGTCGACGACCACGACGAGCATCGGCGGGCTGGGGGTGTACGCCAGCCGGTCCACCGTGAAGGTGGCGACCGTGCCGCGCACGTGCTCCATCGGCTCGTCGGTCATGGCGTCGACGCTCCGGCAGGACACGCACACCCGGTCCGGCGGCAGATGCCGGGTCCCGCACTTCTCGCAACGGGAGGCCATGAAGCCGTACTTCCAGCCCGCGCGGCGGTGCGCGGGCGGGGCGTAGGGCGGTTCGGGGTCCGGCCGGCGGGGTGGTTCGCGGTCGAGGAGGCCGCGCCAGGAGAGGTACGTGGCATACGGCATCGGGGCGCTGCCCGCGGCGATCTGCGCGGCGACCGGGCGGGCGGCGCGGTGGGCGGGCAGTGCGTCGGTGGTGCGCAGCAGCAGGACGCCGGCGCCGTCGCCGAGCACGACGAGCGCGATGGTCTCGCCGGGCCGGGCGCGGTCGAGGACGTCGGCGAGCAGCAGGCCGGGCTGGGCGGTGCCGGCGTTGCCGATCGCGCCGGTGAGGTCCGGGGTGATGGCCTCGGGCCGGACGCCTGCCGCACGCCGTACCGCCGCGCACGCGCGCGCGTGCAGGCCGGAGACGACGAAGTGGTCGATCGAGCCGATGTCGACAGCCGCCCGGTCCAGGGCCGCGGTGAGCGCCTTGTCCGCGAGGGTCACGTAGATCTCCTCGGCGAAGCGCTCCTCCCAGACGCGGGAGGTGGGCGCGCCCGGAAGGCGCCAGCGGTCGAGGATCTCGTCGCTGACCGTGTCGTGGGCGAGCAGCTCCGCGATGACGGGTGCGCCGTTGCGGTGTCCGCCGAAGACGAACGCCGCCGCGCCGTCGCCGCCGGCGACCTCGTCGGTGCCGCCGGGCAGGCCGGTGCGCAGGTCGGCGAGGATCGTCAGGGTCGGGATCGGGGAGCGGGCGGCGGTCACCAGGGCGCCGAGGCCGGAGCGGACGGAGCCCGCCATGTCGGCGGCCAGCACGTGCTCGTCGAGACCGAGCGCGGCGTGGACGGCGGTCGCGTTCGTCTTGTCCAGGTAGGCGGGTGCGGCGGTGGCGAGGAAGAGCTGGCCGATGCGGGGGCGCAGTCCGTCGCGGGCCAGGGCGCCGCGGGCCGCCTCGACGGCCATGGACGTGGTGTCCTCGTCGTAGCCCGCGACCGCGCGGGTGCCCTTGCCCGCGCGGGTGCCCAGCGCGTCGGCGACATCCGTGCGCGCGAGGCGGTGGTACGGCACATAGGCGCCGTATGCGATCAGTCCGGGCATCAGCGTCCTCCATGAGCGGTGTGTGCGTCCGTCGGCCGTTCGAAGACCGCGGCCAGGCCCTGGCCTCCGCCGAGGCACATGGTCTCCAGGCCGTAGCGCGCCTCGCGGCGGTCCAGTTCGCGCAGCAGGGTGGCGAGGATGCGGCCGCCGGTCGCGCCGACCGGGTGGCCGAGTGAGATACCGGAGCCGTTGACGTTGAACCGCTCGAAGTCGGCTTCCGTCAGGGCCCATTCACGGGTGCAGGCCAGCACCTGGGCGGCGAAGGCCTCGTTGAGTTCGATCAGGTCCATGTCGGCCAGCTTCAGTCCGGCTCGCTCCAGGGCCTTGGCCGTGGCGGGCACCGGTCCGATGCCCATCGTCTGAGGCGGCACGCCCACGACGGCCCAGGAGACCAGGCGGCCGAGCGGGCGCAGGCCGAGTTCGGCGGCGCGTTCGGGGTGGGTCACGACGCAGACGGAGGCCCCGTCGTTCTGCCCGCTGGCGTTGCCCGCCGTGACGGTGGCCTGCGGGTCCTGGCGGGCGAGCACGGGCCGCAGCGTCGCCAGCTTCTCCAACGAGGAGTCGGGGCACGGGTGTTCGTCGGTGTCGACGACCGTCTCGCCCTTCCTGGTGCGCACGGTGACGGGCACGATCTCGTCGGCGAACCGGCCCTCCCGCTGGGCCGCCACGGCCTTCTCATGCGAGCGCAGGGCGAGTTGGTCCTGCTCCTCCCGCGGGATGCCGTACTCGCGCCGCAGATTCTCGGCCGTCTCCAGCATGCCGCCCGGGACTGGGTGGTTGACGCCACCCGACGTGACCCGGCCGCGGGCCAGCCGGTCGTGCAGCGTGGTGCCCGCCCCGCGCACGCCCCAGCGCACGTCGGTGGTGTAGAACTCGGCCTGGCTCATGGACTCCACACCACCGGCCAGTACGAGATCGCTTGCGCCGGTCTGCACCTGCATCGCCGCGGTGATGACCGCCTGCAGTCCGGAACCGCAGCGGCGGTCGATCTGCAGTCCCGGCACCTCCACCGGCAGGCCGGCGTCCAGGGCGGCCACGCGGCCGATGGCCGGGGCCTCACCGTTGGGGTAGCACTGTCCCAGCAGGACGTCGTCCACGGCGGCGGGTGGTATCCCGGTGCGCTCCAGCGCGGCACGTACGACCGTGGCCGCGAGCTCGGCCGCCGTCACGTCGCGGAAGACACCGCCGTAACCGCCGACGGGGGTACGCACGGGTTCGCAGATCACCGCGTCACGCAGGAGGGCGGGCATCGATCACGCCTTTCATGAGGTCACATGTACCGGCCGCCGGTCACCTCGACCACGGCTCCGGTGATGTAGCTCGCCATGTCGGAGGCGAGGAAGAGGACGACCTGGGCGACCTCGGCGGGTTCGCCCGTGCGGCCCAGGGGGATCTCGGCGAGTTTCGCGTCCCAGGCGGTCCGGGGCATGGCCTCGGTCATGGCGGTGCGGATCAGGCCGGGCTGCACGGCATTGACGCGGATCCCCGCTCGGGCCAGCTCCTTGGCGGACGCTTTCGTGAGGCCGACGAGGCCCGCCTTGGCCGCGCTGTAGTTCGTCTGCCCGAAATTGCCGACCTTGCCGGCGATGGAGGAGATGTTGACGATGCTGCCGCCCTGTCCGTGCGCGCGCATCGCCTCGGCGGCGAGCCGGGTGCCGTTCCAGGCGCCGGTGAGGTGGACGTCGACGACCGCGCGGAAGTCGGAGAGGGCCATCTTGCGCAGGGTCGCGTCCCGGGTGATCCCGGCGTTGTTGACCATGACGCCGACCGGTCCGAAGGTGTCGGTGCAGTGGCCGACCAGGGCGGCGACCTCGTCCTCGTCGGTGACGTCGCAGCGCAGCGAGGTGGCGGCCACGCCGTTCTTGGCCAGGCGTTCGGCGGCTTCGGCCGCGGCGTCCTCGTTGATGTCGCCGATGACTACGGACGCGCCTTCGCCGCCGAGGACGCCGGCGATCTCGAAGCCGATGCCCTGCGCGCCGCCGGTGATCACCGCGCTCCGGCCGTCCAGCAGTCCCATGTCAGCCCGCCCCTGGCTCGCCGCTATTCCTCTAAAATAGATAACCTATTACGCTGAAAGTATCAACACGACGAAGGTGCCGGCAGAGCTGCGAAAGAGGAGGCAGGACAGTGGACATCAGCTATCCCCCTCAGACCGAGGCGTTCCGCGGCGAGGTCAGGGGCTTCCTGTCCGAGGCGCTGCCGGCGGACTGGAGGGGCATCGGCGCCCTCGACGAGGAGGCCGCCTGGGCCTTCGCCCGCGACTGGCGACGGCGACTCGCCGAGCGCGGGTACCTCTCCCTCACCTGGCCCGAGGAGTACGGCGGCCGGGGCCTGTCCAAGCTGCACCAAGTCGTACTCATGGAGGAACTCGCCCTGGCGGGCGTGCCGTTCGGGCTGCCGCAGGACACCTTCGGCGTGAAGATGCTGGCCAACACGCTGCTGCGCTGGGGCACTCAGGAGCAGAAGAGTCACTTCCTCCCACGCATCCTCAGCGGTGAGGACACCTGGTGCCAGGGCTACTCGGAGCCGGACGCGGGCTCGGACCTCGCGTCTTTGACAACGCGCGCAGTGCGCGAGGGCGAGGAGTGGGTGATCGACGGCCAGAAGGTGTGGACGTCCGGCGCCCACCACAGCGACTGGATCTTCGTCCTGGCCCGCACGAACCGCGACGCCCCCAGGCACCGCGGCATCTCCTTCCTCCTCGTCCCCCTCGACCAGCCCGGCGTCGAGGTACGCCCGTTCCGCATGATGAGCGGCCAGCTGCACTTCAACGAGGTTTTCTTCAACGGCGCCCGCACCCGCGCCGACCTCGTCGTCGGCGGCGTCGACAACGGCTGGACCGTGGCCCAGAGCCTGCTCGGCGTGGAGCGCGGGGAGGAGGCGGCGACCAACCCCATCCTGTTCCGGGCGGAGGTGGAGCGCCTGGTCGAACTGGCCCGCCAGTATGGCAAGGACCAGGACCCGGTGATCCGGCAGCGGATCGCCTGGTGCTGGTCCAAGGTCGAGATCATGCGCTATCTCGGCTACCGCATCCTCAGCGGCTGGCTCAAGGGCGCCGAGCCGGGCCCCGAGTCGTCGATCGCCAAGCTGTACTGGAGCGAGTACCACACCAAGGTCACCGACCTGGCGATGGACATCATGGGCCTGCACGGCCAGGTGCCGGTGGGCCGCCCGCCCCTGCGGACGTACCGCACCGACGACCCCGGGGCCGCGAACTCCTCGGCGTCCTGGTCGACGACGTACCTCATCGCCCGCTCCGGCACCATCTACGCGGGGACGTCCCAGGTGCAGCGGAACATCCTCGCGGAGAAGGTGCTGGGGCTGCCACGCGAACCCAGAGTCTGACTACCCGGCGGCCTCAGCGCAGGGCCCCCTTGGTGGCGTCGGCGATGAACCCGCGCGCGAAGAAGGTGAACACCAGCACCAGCGGGATGACCGCGAGCAGCACTCCGGACATCACCATGCTGTAGTCGGTGGAGTGGCCGGCGTACAGCTGAGCCAGCGCCACCTGGAGGGTCAGCTCGTCCGGGTTGACCAGCATCACCAGCGGCAGGATGTAGTCGTTCCAGGCGGCGATGAAGGTGTAGATGCCGAGGAACGCCAGGGCCGGGCGGACACACGGCAGCACCACGTGCCAGTACTGGCGGAAGAACCCGGCGCCCTCGATCCGCGCGGCGTCCAGCAGTTCGTCCGGGACTCCGGTCTTGGTGTACTGGCGCATCCAGAAGATGCCGAAGGCGTTGGCGGCGGCCGGCACGATCAGCGCCTGGAGCGTGCCCAGCCAGCCCAGCTGCACCATGATCTCGTACTGCGGGATGATCGCCAGCTGGGTCGGCAGGATGTACATCGCCAGCAGCAGGCCGAACAGGAACTTCTTGCCGGGGAACTCGTACTTGGCGAAGGCGAAGGCCGCCAGCGAGTCGAAGAACAGCACCAGCAGCGTCGTACAGACCGCGACGATCACCGTGTTGAGCAACGACCCGAAGAAGTCCATCTTGTCGAACAGGTGCTGGATGTTGGTCAGCAGGTTGCCGCCGAACCACAGCTTCGGCGGGTAACTGTAGATGTCCTGGGAGGTGTTGGTCGCCATGACGATGATCCAGTAGAACGGGAACACCGAGATGAGGACACAGATCATCAGCACGACATGGACGCTCAGGCCTCGCAGGCGCTGGCGGTTCTGGCTGTTCACGGCCGTCGCTCCTTACGCTGCACCAGGCGCCAGTTGATGGTGACGATGAGCAGGATCAGCAGGAAGAAGGCCCAGACGATCGCGGCGGCGTAGCCGAAGTCGTTGTTGTCGAAGGCCTGGTGGTAGAAGTACAGCAGCGTGGTCAGGCCCGCCTGGCCCGGCCCGCCGGAGTTGGGGTTGGTCGACGCGTCGCTGCCGAACAGCACCTGGGGTTCGGTGAAGCTCTGCAGGCCGGTGACGGTGGAGACGACCACGGTGAAGAGGATGATGGGCCGCAGCAGGGGGATCGTGATGCTGAAGAAGATCCGCACCGGACCGGCCCCGTCCATCCTGGCGGCCTCGTAGAGCTCCGAGGGAATGGCCTGGAGGCCGGCCAGGTAGATGATGGCGTTGTAGCCGGTCCACTGCCAGGTCATCAGCGCCGCGATCACCAGTTTGATCGTCCACTCGTTGCTGAGCCACGGCACGGCCTCCAGATGCATCGCCTTCAGGACGGCGTTGATGAGCCCGAAGTTGTTGCTGAAGATCGCGCCGAAGAAGATGGCGATGGCCACCAGCGAGGTGATGCTGGGGATGAACAGGGCGACCCGGTAGAAGGCCGTGAAGCGCCGGACGGAGTTCACCAGCACCGCCAGCACCAGCGCCATGAAGAGCATCGGCACGGTGGCCAGCACCCAGATGACCAGGGTGTTGCGCAGGGACAGCCAGAAGATCGGGTCGTCCCACAGGAAGCGGAACTGCTGGAGCCCGACGAACTGCATCTCCCCGATGCCGTCCCACTTCTGGAACGCCAGATACACGGTGTAGAGCATCGGGAAGAGCATGAAGACCGAGAAGATCAGGTAGTACGGCGAGACCGCCAGGTACTGCGACCAGTACCGGGCGATCCCGCGTCGCGGCCCGCGCCGGGCCCCGGCCGACACCGGACGGACCCGGCGGCCGTACCGGCCCGGACCGCGGCGGCGGTCCGGGGCCGGCTGCCCGGAAGGTCCGGTGGCGGGTCCCGAGGGCGGGCCGGTGGGGGCCGGGCCGGCTACCGGGCTTGACGACATGTCACTTCACTCCCTGCCGCTGGGCGATCCGCTTGGCCTGGCTGACCGCGTCCTTCCAGGCGGCCTCGGGGTCCTTGCCCTTGGCCTCGATGCTGGTGAGTTCGCTGTAGTAGGGCGCCGAGACCGCCGCGTCGGCCGGGGCCTCGTAGGCGGCGGGGATCTTCTCGGCGGCCGGGCCGAAGATCTCGATGGTCTTCTGTCCGCCGAAGAAGGCGTCGCCGCCGGTCAGCGCGGGCAGCTTGTACGCGGCCGGGGCGGTCGGGAACAGGGCCGCGTCGGTGAAGCCGCGCGCCTGGTTCTCCGGGTTGAGCATCCAGGAGACGATCTCGAAGGCCTTCTCGGGGTTGGCGCAGGTCGAGGGGAGGCACAGGAAGGAGCCGCCCAGGTTGGACGGCCCGCTCGGCAGGCTCGCCACCCGCCACTTGCCCTTGGTGCCCGGTGCCGCGTTCTGGATGTCCAGCGCGTACCAGGCGGCGCCCAGCCCGGTGGCCACGGTGCCGTTGCTGACGGCGGCGTTCCAGGTGTTGTCGTTGATCTTGGCGTCGATGCCGAGGGTGTACGCCTTCACGGCGGTGCTCCAGGCGGCACGGATGTGGTCCTGGTCGCCGATGAACGTGTTGTCCTCGTCGATGAACCGCTTGGTGCCCTGACCGACGGCCATCGAGAACACCGCGCCGATGTTGTTGACCAGGAACGACTTCGGCACGGCCTTGTGCAGTTCGACGCCGGCTTCGAAGAAGGCGTCCCACGTGGACAGTTCGGAGGAGACCTTAGCCGGGTCGGTGGGCAGCCCCGCCTTGGCGAAGAGGTCCTCGCGGTAGTACACCGCGCAGGGGCCGATGTCGATGGGGAAGCCGATGAGCTTGCCGTCCTGGGTGGTGGCCTGCTTCAGCTTCCACGACAGGTACTCGGGAGCCAGCTTGTCCATGCCGAGCTCGTTCAGGTCCAGGAACCGGTTGGCGTTGGGCAGGAAGGAGGCGATGTCCTCGCCCTTGATGCCGGTGATGTCCGGGGCGGTCTGGGCGGTCTTCAGACCCGTGAGCAGCTTGGTCTTGAAGTCGCCACCGATCACGGACGTCTTGAGGGTGGTGTCGGAAAACTGCTTCTTGGCGTCGGCGACGACCTTGTCGCTCATGCCGCCGGCCCAGTACCAGAGCTTCAGGGTCTTGCTGTCCTTGCCGCCGCTCGACCCGGAACCGTCGCCGCACGCGGCGGTCAGCCCGGCCGTTGCGGCCGTGAGCACGGCTGCCTCGAGGAATCGTCTACGGGAAAGGTCCACGGTCTTCTCCTAGTGTTCGGCGTGTCCGGAAGGGACCTGCGAGTCGTGGGCGACGGCGGGCGCGGCGGGGCTTCCGGATGGCTGAAGAGCGTCGGTGTCCGCGAACGCGCCTCGCTGCCCGGAATGGTGTGAGCTGGTCCTCTCGGACGGTGCCGAAGCATCACTGGCGGCGGCATGCGCCGTCTCCGCTTCGGCCGACCGGAGTGGGGTCCGGGCCTGGCTCGAATTACGCAAGAGAGTGCACCGGGTGCGCGGGTTTGACAAGAGTCAAGCAGAGATCGAGACATTCATGCGTGACTTTGCTCGACTCTGGTCGTATGGTCAGCGGCATGCTCCCTGACCGAAGACATGAGCTGATCCTCCGTGCCCTGCGCGCGGACGGTCCCACCAGCGTGACCGCCCTGGCCGAGAAGGTGGGCGCG
Organism: Streptomyces sp. SA15; assembly: GCF_002291145.1. GTDB lineage: Bacteria > Actinomycetota > Actinomycetes > Streptomycetales > Streptomycetaceae > Streptomyces. Next base: position 148,782 of record NZ_NTGE01000126.1, on the reverse strand, counting down.
AGTCAGGCCACGATCCGGCGCGACCTCGCGCAGCTCGAGGACGAGGGACTGCTCAAGCGGGTCTACGGCGGTGCGGCCCCCGTCCTCGGTGAGGACGACCCGTTCGCCGACGTGGCCGCGGTCCGGGTCGAGGCCAAGGACGCGCTGGCCGCGTGGTGCGCGGATCTGGTCAGGGACGGTGAGACGGTGCTGCTCGACATCGGCACCACGGCCCACCGGGTGGCCCGCCATCTGCACGGCCGCTCCCTGACCGTGATCACCAGCAACCTGGCCGTCTACGAGGAACTCCAGGACGACAAGGACGTCCAGCTGATCCTGCTGGGCGGCGTGGTCCGGCGCGACTACCGCTCGCTGGTCGGTTTCCTGACCGAGGACAACCTGCGGCAGATCCACGCCGACCGGCTGTTCCTCGGCACCAGCGGTATCCGCCCCGACGGCCAGGTGCTGGACACGACCGCCGTCGAGGTGCCCGTCAAGCGGGCGATGATCGCCGCCAGCGCCCAGGTGGTGCTCCTGGCGGACGCGGGCAAGTTCCCCGGCACCGGAATGGCCCGCGTGTGCGGGCCGGAGGACCTCGACGTCGTGGTGACCAACGCCCCGGGAGACGAAAAGACGTGCGGTCGGCTGCGCGAGGCGGGAGTTGAGGTGGTCGAAGTATGAGACTCACGATCCTGGGCGGCGGCGGCTTCCGCGTCCCGCTCGTCTACCGGGCGCTGCTGGGCGACCGCGGCGAAGGACGCGTCACCGCGGTGACCCTGTACGACCTGGACGCCTCCCGGCTGACGGCCATCCGCAAGGTCCTCGCCGACCAGACCGCCGGGCACGCCGACCCGCCCTCCGTCACCGTCACCACCGACCTGGACGAGGCGGTCACCGGAGCCGACTTCGTGTTCTCCGCCATCCGCGTCGGCGGCCTCGCCGGACGCGCGGCGGACGAGCGGATCGCCCTGGAGGAGGGCGTCCTGGGCCAGGAGACCGTCGGCGCGGGCGGCATCTCCTACGGGCTGCGCACCGTCCCGGTGGCGCTGGAGATCGCCCGCCGCATCGCCGCCCTCGCGCCTGACGCCTGGGTCATCAACTTCACCAACCCCGCCGGCCTGGTCACCGAAGCCATGACCGCCCATCTCGGCGACCGCGTGATCGGGATCTGCGACTCCCCCGTGGGCCTCGGCCGCCGCGTGGCCGGGGCGCTCGGCGTCGACCCGGCCCGCACCCGCCTGGACTACGTGGGCCTGAACCACCTGGGCTGGCTGTGCGGCCTATACGCCGACGGCCGGGACCTGCTGCCGTCCCTGCTGGCGGACGAGGCCGCGCTGACCTCCTTCGAGGAGGGCAAGCTCTTCGGCGCCGACCTGCTGCGCACGCTCGGGGCGTTGCCCAACGAGTACCTGCACTACTACTACTTCCACCGCGAGTCGGTCGGTTCCGCGCGGGCCGCCGAACAGACCCGGGGTGCCTTCCTGCACTCCCAGCAGCAGCGCTTCTACGACGCTCTGAGCACGGACCCCGCGAGCACGGACCCCGTGAGCACGGACCCCGTGAGCAGGGACTCCATGAGCGGGGCCGTCGGCGGCCTGCCCGCACCCCGCGCCGCCTGGAAAGCCTGGGACGCCACCCGCCTGGAGCGCGAGGTCACCTACATGGCGGAGAACCGCGACGCCGTCGGCATGGGGGAGCGCGACTCATGCGACCTGGAGTCCGGCGGCTACGAGCAGGTGGCCCTCTCCCTCATGCGCGCCATCGCCCTGGACGAGCGCACCGCCCTCATCCTCAACGTCCGCAACCGGGGCCGGATCCCCGTCCTCGACGACGACGCCGTCATCGAGGTCCCCTGCCACGTGGACGCCAACGGCGCCCGTCCCATCGGCGGGGCCCCGCTGCCCGACCACGGCAGGGGCCTGGTGTGCTCGGTCAAGGAGGTGGAGCGCGCGGTCATCCGGGCCGCGACCAGCCGTGACCGCGCCCATGCGGTCAGGGCGCTGACCGTGCACCCGCTGATCGACTCGTACGCCGTGGCAAGACGTCTGCTGGACGCCTACCAGCGGCACTTCCCCGAACTCCGCTACCTGGGCTGAGTCGATTCCCGTCCCTCGAATCCCTCGAACCCCTCGAACCCCTCGAAGGTCTCGAAGGTCTCGAGCGGCGGGACCGGGCGCGGCCCGGTGCCGGGCCGCCAGCCCGCGTCCAGCTTGCGCAGCCCCACTCCGTCCGGCGCCCAGATGTGGCAACTGTTCAGCACTCCGGCGGTGGAGCGCGGGCCGACGGACGGCCCTCCGGCGTCACGACGACGCGCGCCCGCCGAGATGGCCGCCTGCACGACCGCGGGGCCGAGCGCGCGGACCAGCTCGTAGAGGTGCGTGCAGCCGGACACACCGCGGAACCGCTCCTGGATCGCCCGGTTGTATCCGGCGGCGACACTGAGCCCGGCCAACCCGTCGAAGACCGGCGTGATCAGCGGGCACTCGGCGTGCGGGAAGTCCCGCATGTCCGCGTCGGCGGCCACGATCACCATGTCCGTGAGACGGATCCGCACCGCGAGCACCATCCGGTGGACGACACCGGCCGACGGCTCGGCCCAAGGGCGTTCGTCGCGCAGTTCCGCCTCGACCGAGATCTCGTCGCCGTCCTCCTCGTGGGCGGTGACGGTGATCGTACGGCGGTGCAGCGGGAGTTCGGCACGGGTCATGACGAGGCCTCCGCGGACTCCGACGCGGTGTCCCCCAGCCCCGCGAACTCCGGCTGCCGACGCTCGATGAAGCTGAGCACACCCTCGCGGTAGTCCGGGGCACGCTTCGCCGTGGCCAGGAGGGCGGCCGCGTGATCGCGGCTCTCGGTGAAGGTCCTCGCCTGGTCGTCGGCGAGCTGCCGCTTGATGAGGGACATCGCGTACGGGCTCGCCGAGCGGGCCAGTCCGGTCGCGTACGCGAGCGCCGCCGGGAGCAGTTCCTCCGGCTCGACCAGGCGGTTGACCAGACCCATCGCCAGGGCCTCCGGCCCGGTGATCCGGCGGGAGGACAGCAGCAGATCGCAGGCGTTTCCGTGGCCGACCAGCCGCGGCAGGATCCAGGAGACGCCGTCCTCGGCCACCAGTCCGCGTGCGCTGAAAGCGGCGGCGAACTTGGCGTGCGGCACGGCGAACCGGACGTCGCACATCAGCGCCTGGTTGAACCCGATGCCCGCGCAGGCGCCGTTGACGGCCGCCACGACGGGCTTCGGGAAGGACATGGGGCGGGTACGCGGAGGCAGTTGGTCCGTCGGCCACGGGCGGGCGCCGGACGACGCACCGTCCAGCACGCTCATGTCCATCCCCGGGCAGAATCTGCGTCCGGCACCGGTGAGCACCACGGCCCGTACCCGTGGATCCGTCTCCGCGCGGTCGAACAGCTCGTTGTAGAGCAGCTCCATCTCCAGCGTCCAGGCGTTGTGCCGCTCGGGCCGGTTCAGGGTGAGCAGCATGACCCCGTCGTCGGTGAGCTCGGTGAGGATCACCGGGGTCGGGTTCTCGGTCATCGAGGTCACTCCCACGAGGTCACTCCCGCGGGCCCGTTGGCGTTATAGCTAGATGAATCATCTATATATCAAACAACAGCCGGACACCAGATCAGGTCTCCACAAGGGAAGATCACTCACCTCTTGACCTGGTACCCTCGATGCACTAAGACGATTCATTTTGCTATATGAGGAGAGCCCACCGTGGCCGAGGCAGCCCGCGCAGCAGAAACGGCGACCGTGCCCGCCCCTTCCCGCAGCCGCGTCGGCCGCCAGGTTCGCGTACCGAAGACCGCCGAGCTGGTCGCCGCACACCTGCGCCGCCAGATCGTACGGGGCGAGCTGAAGCCCGGTGACGCACTGCCTCCGGAGTCGGGGCTTATGGAGCAGTTCGGCATCTCGCGGCCGACCCTGCGCGAGGCGTTCCGCGTCCTGGAGTCGGAGTCGCTGATCACGGTGCGCCGCGGGGCCCACGGCGGTGCCCGGGTGAGCGCGCCCGACTCCGATGTCGCCGCCCGCTTCGCCGGTCTGATCCTGGAGTACCGCGGCGCCACCCTGGGCGACCTCTACCGCGCGGCGGCCCTCATCGAGCCGCCCTGCGCGCGCCAGCTCGCCGCCAAGCACACGGCGGGCGACATCAAGCGGCTGCGTGACGCGGTGGCCGCCGAGAAGGCCGTCCTGGACGACCCGCTCGCACTGGTGGAGGCGCAGGACGCCTTCCACGCCCTGCTGGTGGAACTCACCGGCAACCAGACACTGGTCCTGCTGTGCGGCATGGTGCGCAACATCATCGACCGGGCCAACGCCTCGTACACCGCGGCCGCCACCGACTCCGAGACCCAGAAGGCGCAGGCCCTCAAGGGTCACCGGGCCCATGTGCGGCTGGTCGGCCTGATCGAGTCCGGCAAGGCGGACGAGGCCGAGAAGCTGTGGCAGCGCCACCTCACCGCCGCCGACGACGTCGTGAACGCGGCCGGACCCAAGACGGTGCTCGAACTCCTCGACTGACCGGCTGACCGACTGCCTGACCGACCGGCCGACTGACCGACCGGCCGACGCGAAGATCCGCCGAGCCATCTCGCCATCACCCCTTACCTCCTCGAAACAGTTAGATAATTATAGGAGGCGTACTGAATAGGCTCAGTACTGACCAAGCTCAGGGGTCCGGAGGCGACGGCCATGGCCGAACAGCGCAAGCCCATCTTCGACTGCGACCAGCACATGTACGAGGAGCGGGACTCCTTCACCCGTTACCTGCCGAAGGAGTTCCTCGGCGCGGCGGTCGCACCGGTGACCCTGCCGGACGGGCGTGAGGTGATCCTCGCCGGCGACCGGATCGTCGTATGCCTGGAGCCGGAGTTCGGGCAGGTGTACCGGCCCGGTTCGCTGAAGGAGATGCTCAAGGCGATGGCCTCGGGCAATCCGGAGGAGACCTACCAGTTCGAGCCGATGCACGAGGCGTACCAGAACCGCGAGGCCCGGCTGCGGATCATGGACGAACAGGGCCTGGACCAGACGATCATGTACCCGGGCGGCTGGGCGCTGGTCGCCGAGGAGTACGTGAGCGGCGTCGAGCCCCTCTACGCCAACTACCACTCGTTCAACCGGTACATGAACGAGGTGTGGGGCTTCAACCACCAGGGCCGCATCTACGCCCCCGCGCTGCTGTCCCTGCGCGATCTGGACAGTGCGGTCAAGGAGTTGGAGTACGTCCTGGAACAGGGCGCCCGCTTCATCCTGCTGCCCACCGGACCGGTGTACGGCCGCTCGCCGGGCGATCCGCACTTCGACCCGTTCTGGAAGCTGGTCAACGAGGCCAAGGCCAGCGTCTGCTACCACATCAGCGAGTTCTACTACAACTCGCAGGTGGCGCCCGCCTGGGGCTACGACCCCAGCCCCATCCACTTCCGGATGTCGGCCTGGCAGTGGCAGAACACCTACGGCCAGCGCCCCGTCGAGGAGACGCTCTCCGCGCTGATCTTCGACAACCTCTTCGGCCGCTTCCCCGACATCAACGTCCTGGTGTCCGAGTTCGGCTCCGAGTGGGTGCCGCACTTCGTGCGCCACATGGACAAGAGCCGGGGCATGGGCCGCAACGGCCCCTGGATCGGCGGCCAGTTGGACCGGCGGCCCAGCCAGATCTTCCGCGAGCACGTCCGTGTGGTGCCCTATCCCGAGGACGACATCGTCGGCGTGGTCAAGCGCCTCGGCTACCACGAGTCCATCGTCATGGGCTCCGACTTCCCCCACGCGGAGGGCCTCGCCGAGCCGGCCGACTTCCGCAAGCTCATCGCGGAACTCGACGAGTCGGCGCAGGACGACATCATGTACAACAACGCCCAGCAGCTGATCACCCGCTGAGTGACACAGGTGAGGGGGCGGGCCCGGTACCGAGGTCGCTACCGGGCTCAGTCCGTGAGATCCGCCGCGAGGTTCGCGATGTTCGTCAGCAGCGCCGTGCCGCGCCGGGAGTGGTCGTAGCCCGCGAGCGGGTAGCCGTTGCTCAGGCAGGCGAAGGACAGGCCGGTCTCCGGGTCCATGAAGCCCAGTTGGTAGGCGGCTCCGGCGCTGCCGAAGAGCGCGGGTGAGCCGGTGGACGGCAGGTTGCTGCCCGCGTCGGGGCCGGCCACCGTGACGAACAGCCCCATGCTGGTGCGGCGGCTGTCTCCGCCGCCGTAGATCTGCTCACCGTGCGGGTGGTCGGTCAGCCGGATCCGGGTGCCCTCCGCCACCGCTTCCGGCTTCCACAGGCCCGAGTGCTCCAGTGCCTGGAAGTACAGGGCGACGTCGGCGGCGGTGGCCACCAGCGCGTGGCCGGGTTCCCCGGCCGCCAGGACGCGCGGGTCGGACAGGTACCAGGGCCCCCAGGGGTCGGGTTCCTGTTCGTCACTGGTGCGGTCGGTGGCGCTCATCGGGGCGACCGTGCCGGGCTGCCGGCCCACGGGCACCCCGAGCTCGATCGACGTCAGGTCGAGCGGCCGGGCGATCCGCTCGTGCAGGTAATCGGCGAAGGTCAGGCCCGTGCGCCGCTCGACGATCTCGGCGATCAGCCAGGCCGCCGAGGTGAGGTGGAACTGGAAGCGGCCGCCCGGCGGGTAGTCCAGCCGCCAGCGGCCGAAGGCGGCGAGCCGCTGCTCGCGGTCCAGCATCTTGGAGAGGCCGAGCGGGGCGAAGGGGAAGCCGGCGGTGTGCGTGAGCACCTGCTCGACGGTCACCGCCTCCTTCCCGTTCGGGGCGAACTCCGGGATGATCGCGGCGACTTGCTCGCCGACGTCCAGGAGTCCCTCACCGATCAGCTTCCACACCACGCCCGCGACGATCGGGCGCGACGAGAGACGGCGACGCGTGGGTGATCAACGGTGCCAAGCGCTACATCACCAACGCCCCCCTCGCCGACGTCTTCATGGTCTTCGCCCGCACCGACCCCGACGCCCCACGCACCCGTGGCATCTCCACCTTCCTGGTTCCGGCCGGCACCCCCGGTCTCACGGTGGCGCCCAAGGACCACAAGATGGGCCAGTTCGGCGCCTGGACCGCGGACGTGTACTTCGACGACGTCCGCGTACCGGCCTCCGCCCTGGTCGGCGGCGAGGACGGTCTGAACCGGGGCTTCGCCACCGCGATGGGCTGCATCGCGCACGGCCGGGTGCACATCTCGTCCCTGTGCGTGGGCATGGCCGAGCGCCTGGTCGACGAGTCGGTCGAGTACGCCCGCACCCGCCGCCAGTCCGGCAGGCCGATCGGTTCCTTCCAGCTCGTCCAGGGCCTGATCGCCGACTCGATGACCGACTACTACGCCGGACGCGCCACGGTCCTGGAGGCCGCCCGCGCCTTCGACGCCGGCACGGACACGAAGATCGGCCCGTCCTGCACGAAGTACTTCGCCAGCGAGATGGTGTGGCGGGTCGCGGACCGCGCGGTGCAGATCCACGGCGGCGCGGGCTATATGCGCGGGGTCGCCGTCGAGCGCTTCTACCGCGACGCCCGGCTGTTCCGCATCTACGAGGGCACCAGCCAGATCCAGCAGGTGATCATCGCGAAGGCGCTGCTGGGTGAGGCCGCCCGCGGCTGAACCCGCCCGTCCAGGGCCCTGCTTGTGTCATTCTCGGCGCATGACCGAACGCACGACCGAAGCGAAGCCGAACGGCGAAGACGGCCTCGCCCTGAATCGCGCACTGTGGGACCAGCGCGCCCGCATCCACGGTTCGACTCCCACGGACAGGTTCTACGACGTCGAGTCGTTCCTCGCCGGGCGCCAGACGCTCTATGCCATCGAGCGTGAGCTCGCGGGCGACGTGGCCGGGAAGGATCTGCTCCACCTGCAGTGCCACTTCGGCATGGACACGCTGAACTGGGCTCGTCTGGGGGCCCGGGTCACCGGTGTCGACTTCTCACCGGTGGCGATCGAGCGGGCGCGGCAGCTGGCCGGACGAGCCGGTCTCGAGGCCACCTTCGTGGAGGCCGACACCCAGCGGCTGCCCGCGCATCTGGCGGGCCGCTTCGACCTGGTCGTCGCCACCTACGGGGTGCTGTGCTGGATCGCCGACGTCAAGGCCTGGATGCGCGGCGCGGCCATGGCGCTGAAGCCCGGCGGAAGCCTGGTACTGGTGGACATGCATCCGGCGTTCCAGACGGTCGCCACCCTCGATCCGCTGGTCGTCGACTGGCCGTACGGCGGTGGCGAACCCCAGCGCGAGACGGAAACCGGAACCTACGCCGAGCCCGGCCTGACGACTCCGGCTCAGGACACCGTCCAGTACCCGTACTCGCTCGGTGAGATCGTCACCGCGGCCGCGGATGCGGGCCTCACGACGAAGCACCTGGGCGAACACCTCGCCACCGAGATCGACCCCCGCGGCTTCCTCCGCCAGGGCGAGGACGGCCTGTACCGGCTCCCCTTCGGGGACTCCCACCTGCCGATCCTGTACTCGCTCCGCGCGGAGTCGCCCGCCCCTGCCCGGTCCTAGGCCCTGTCCGGTTCAGATGCCGAGCCGGTCCAGCAACCGCTCGTGATATACCGCCGGGCCGCCGAACAGCAGTTGTGAGGACTTGGCTCGGCGGAAGTACAGATGGGCCGGGTGCTCCCAGGTGAAGCCGATGCCGCCGTGGACCTGGATGTTCTCCATGGCGGCGACCATGTAGGCCCGTGAGCAGCAGGCGTGCGCCACCGCCGCGGCGACCGCGAAGTCCGCGGCGCACTCGGCGGCCAGCCGCGCCGCCTCCCGGGAGGAGGCCTCGGCCAGTTCCACCTGGACGAGCATGTCGGCGCACTTGTGCTTGACCGCCTGGAAGGAGCCGATGGGCCGGCCGAACTGGTGACGGGTACGGGCGTACTCCGTGCTCATCTCCAGGCACCGGCGCGCCCCGCCCGCCTGCTCGGCGGCCAGCCCCACCGAGGCGAGGTCCAGGACCTTGGCCTTGATGCGCCCGCCCGCCCCGTCAGCGCCGACGAGCGTCGCGGGCACGGCGTCGAACGTCAGCCGGGCCATGGCCCGGGTGGCGTCCAGGGTCTCCATCGGTTCGGCCGCCATCCCTGTGGCTTCCCGGTCCACGGCGAAGAGCGTGGGGCCGGCGACGGTGCGGGCGACGACGAGGATCAGATCGGCCGTCGTACCGTCGATGACGAAGCACTTGCGGCCGTTCAGCCTCCAGCCGCCGTCGCCGTCCGGCACGGCACGCGCGGAGATCAGGGCGGGGTCCCAGGAGCCGTCGTCCTCGGCGACGGCGAGGGTGGCGGTGGTCCTCCCAGCGGCGATGTCCGGCAGGTGACGCGCGCACGCCTCCTTGTCTCCCGAGGCGAGCAGGGCCTGAGCGGCCAGGCCCACGGTGGCGAAGAAGGGTGCGCAGAACAGCGCGCGGCCCATCTCCTCCAGTACGACGCCGAGTTCGACCGGGCCGAAGCCGTCACCGCCGTACTCCTCCGGGATGGCCAGGGCGGACAGTCGCAGCTGGTCGGCGGCCTGGGCCCACACCTCCGGGTCGAAACGCGGCTCGCTCTCCATCAGTTTGCGCACGGCTTCCTCGGGCGACTTGGCTTCCAGGAACTCCCTTACGGAAGCACGCAGTTCCCTCAGTTCGCTTTCGTCGGCGCTCATGCGCGTACCTCCTTGGGCAGGCCGAGGACGCGTTCCGCGAGGATGTTCTTCATGATCTCCTCGGTACCGCCGAGGATCCGCAGGGCCGGGGTGGCCAGGAGCAGCTCGGACCAGGCGTACGTGCCCCACTGCCCGGTGTCGGCGATCGCGCGCGGTCCGAGGACGTCCGAGACGAAGTGGGCGGCGCGGGTGAGGTTCTGACCGTACATCAGCTTCGAGACGGACATCTCGGGGCCGGGCGAAGTCCCCGCGCGCAGCTTGCGCAGGGCTCGGGCGTTGAGGTGTTCGGTGGCCATGGCGTCCACGAGGAGTTCGGCGAGGCGGGCGCGCAGGGCGCGGTCGTCCCAGGTCCAGGTGGCGCGCATCAGCGCCGAGAGCCGGTCCGGGGACAGGGCGGCTGCCACGGGGCCGGCGCCCTCGCTGCCGACCGTGGCGCGTTCGTTCATCAGGGTGGTCAGGGCGACGGTCCAGCCGCCGTCGACCTCGCCGAGGCGGTGGTCGTCGGGGATGCGTACGTCGGTGAGGAAGACCTCGTTGAAGTCGGCGCCGCCGGTCATCTTCCGCAGCGGCCGCACCTCGATGCCGGGGGCGTCCATGGGGACCAGGAAGGCCGTGATGCCGCGGTGCTTGGGCGCGTCCGGGTCGGTGCGGGTCAGGGCGAGGCCGATCTGGCTGTGCTGGGCGACCGAGGTCCACACCTTCTGGCCGTTGAGGATCCAGGCGTCGCCTTCGCGTACGGCTCGGGTCGCCACGCTCGCCAGGTCGGATCCGGCGCCCGGCTCGCTGAACAGCTGGCAGGCGATGGCGTCCCCGCGGTACATCGCGGGCAGCCAGCGGTCCTTGATGGGGGGCTGGGCGTGGGCGAGGATCGTCGGGCCGATCATCCCCAGGCCGACCACACCGAGCACGCCGGTGTCGGGGACGTCGTACTCGGACTCGATGGCGTCGTAGAGCAGGTCGTGGACGGGGGTCAGGCCCCGGCCGCCGTACTCGGGTGGGCCGGTGATCCAGCCGAAGCCGTTCTCGTAGCGGATCCGCTGCCACTCCCGCGCCCGCTGTACGTGCTCCCGCTCCTCCTCGGGCGGGAGGCTGCTGAAGTACGCCATCGAGTCGTCGCCCTCGCCCCAGGTGAAGGCGGTGCGGTCGGGGGCCTTCGCCACATGCGCGTCGAGGAAGCGGCGCGCCTCGGCGGCAAAGTCCTGCATGTCGTCCGGTTCCATCGCGTTCGCTCCGCTGTCAGGTCGTCAGGATCGTCACCGCCGACACGCCGGGCGCGCCGTACAGGTGGGTGAGGCCGACGCGGGGCGTCCCGGGGACCTGGCGGTTTCCCGCCGCACCGCGCAGTTGGAGCACGATCTCGTGGATCTGGCGCAGCCCGGACGCGCCGATCGGCTCGCCGTTGCCGAGCAGTCCGCCGTCGGTGTTGACCGGGAGCCGACCGCCGATCTCGGTGGCGCCCTCGGCGATCAGGCGTTCCTGGTCGCCGTCCTTGCAGAGGCCGGTCTCGGCCATGTGAATGATCTCCGACCCGGCGTCGGTGTCCTGGAGTTGAGCGACGTCCACGTACTCGGGGCCGATGCCCGCTGTCTCGTACGCCGCCCGGGTGGCGTCCACAGTCGGGCTCTGCACCGACTCCCCCACCGGGAACGACGGGCTCTGCACCTCGAAGGCGCCGAGCCTGCGGCTGCGCAGGGCGGTGGCCCGGACCCGTACCGGTGTGGAGGTGTACTGGTGGGCCTGGTCGGCGCGGCACATCACGACGGCGGCGGCGCCCTCGTTCGGGCCGCAGTACATGTACTGGCGGAGGGGGTGGTTGAGGACCGGCGAGGCGAGGATCTCCTCAGGCGTGAGCGGTGTGCGGCGCCAGGCCTTGTCGTTGCCGGCGGCGTTGCCGAAGTTCTTCGACGCCACGCGCGCGAGCGTCTCGTGCGAGATGCCGTGGTCGTGCATATAGCGGTTGATCTTCATGCCGAAGAAGTGGGTGGTCAGGAAGAGCCCGGTCTGCCCGTACCAGGAGGGGATGCCGGCCACGGACGGGTCGGCGGCGAAGGCTCCGCGCGGATGCTTGTCCAGGCCGATGGCGATGGTCAGATCGTGCTCGCCGGTCTCGATGGCGCGGGCGGCGAGGGCCACCGCCGTACCGGCCGTGGCGCAGCCGTTGAACACCCCGCGCAGCGGCACTCCGGTCAGGCCGAGGCGCCCGACGATCGCGTCCGGGTTGGCGACCTCGTAGCTTCCGATGTAGCCGCCCTGGATCTGCGGCCAGGTCACGCCGGCGTCGGCGAGCGCCAGCCGTACCGCGTCCGCGCCCATGTCCAGCGCCGGCTTCCCGGGGAACCGGCCGAAGGGGTGGAGCCCCACTCCGATGACGACGGCTTCCATCAGTCCTCCTCGGCCGGGGTGAACGCGAACGTCATGACCTCGGTGCCGTCGTCCCGCACGGTGTAGGGCACGAGCGTGAGCCGCATGGGCTGTCCGATCCTCAGCTTCTCCGGGTCCGGTTCGCTGAGGCGGGCCTCGACCAGCAGTTCGCCGGGGAGCTCCACGTATCCGACCGCGTAGGGCTCGAACGCCTCCGGGCCGTCGTACGGCGGGGACGGCGGGCGGAAGTTCTGCGTCGTGTACGTCCACAGCGTGCCGCGGTCGGACAGGAGCCGCTCCTTCGGCTCGGCGCTCGCGCACCTGACGCAGTCGGGGGCAGCCGGAAAGCTCACCAGGCCGCAGACCGCGCACTCGGAGCCGATGAGGCGCAGGGGTGCGTCTGTCGAAGGCGGCCAGGTGAACAGGCCCTCGGCGACCGGGCGTTGCGTCGTCGTCATCTCACGCCCCGTTCCGATTGCCCAGGGCGTCGGCGTTCGGAGCGGCCTTGGCCACCAGGTTCGGGACGACGGAGGACAGCTCCTGCGGTGTCCACCGGGACTCCGCGCTCGTCGCGGGGCCGTTGGCCCAGCCCTCCAGGACGGTGATGCGGTTGCCGACGACGCCGAACACGCGACCGGTGACCTCGCGGGATGCGGGCGAGCCGAGCCAGACCACCAGCGGTGAGACGGCCTCCGGGGTGAGGTCCTGGCTCGCGGCGGCCTGTCGCATCATCTCGATGTCCTCGGTCAGCCGGGTGAGCGCGGTGGGTGCGATGGCGTTCACCGTCACGCCGTAGCGGGCGAGTTCGGCCGCGGCGATGAGGGTGAGGCTGGCGACTCCGGCCTTGGCCGAGCCGTAGTTGGACTGTCCGGGGTTGCCGAAGATGCCGGACGGGGAGGTCGTGTTGATCACCCGGGCGTCGTTGTCCTGACCGGACTTGGCGCGCTCGCGCCAGTAGGCGGCCGCGTGGTGCAGGGTGGCGAAGCTGCCCTTGAGGTGGACGGCGAGCACGCTGTCCCAGTCCTGTTCGGTCATCGACACGATCATCCGGTCGCGGAGGATCCCGGCGTTGTTGACCAGGACGTCCAGACCGCCGTAGGTGTCGACGGCCTGCCGGACGAGGCGTCCGGCACCGTCCCAGGCGGAGATGTCGTCCGTGTTGGCCACCGCCTCGCCGCCGGCCGCGACGATCTCGTCCACCACGGCCTGTGCGGGACCGGCCGAGGCCCCGGCCCCGTCCCGCCCGCCGCCCAGGTCGTTGACCACGACCTTGGCCCCGTGCGCGGCGAACGCCAGGGCGTGCGCCCGGCCGATGCCGTTGCCGGCGCCGGTGACGACCACGACCCGGCCGTCGACCACTGGTTCGGACATCCTCAGCTCCTAGATGATTGACGGCGAGTCGGCCTCGGCGAGCACTACCCGTGGGTCCTCGCTGCCGCAGGCGCACCGTTCGGCGACGACGCGGCCCGCGATGCCGACCTGCTGCGGGGCGGCTTCCGCGGCGGCGTGTTCCCGGTCAACCCGCAGGCCGAGCGGATCGCCGGGGCGCGGGCCTACCCCAGCGTCCGCGACCTTCCCGAGCCGCCGGATCTGGCGCTGGTGGCCGTACGGGCCGAGGCCGTGCCCGATGTCGTACGGGAGTGCGCGGAGGTCGGTGTCAAGGCGGTGGTCGTCGTCTCGACGGGCTTCGGAGAGACGGGAGTCGAAGGGCGGGCGACCGAGCTGGAGCTGGCCCGTTTCACCCGTGCCTCCGGAATGCGGCTGGTGGGCCCGAACTGCATGGGCGTGGTCAACACGACGCCCGCGGCGCGGCTGGCGGCGACCTTCTCGCCCGCCCTGCCGACGCCCGGCCGGGTGGCGATGTCCAGTCAGTCCGGGCCGCTGGGTCTCGCGGTGCTCGACTTCGCCCGGCGGCTGCGGCTCGGTTTCTCCGGATTCGTGTCGGTGGGCCACGCCGTGGACGTCTCCACCAACGACCTGCTCCAGTGGTGGGAGGAGGACCCGGCCACCTCGGTGATCCTGCTGCACGTCGAGACCTTCGGCAATCCGCGCCGGTTCGCCCGCATCGCCCGCCGTATCGCGCCGCGCAAGCCGATCGTCGCGGTCCACCCCGGTCACGCGGATGCGGCAGGTCATGCGGATTCGGCGGTGAGTTCGCTGTTCGCCCAGTCGGGGGTGATCCGCACCCGCGGCCTCCAGGAACTGTTCGACGTCGCACTGCTGCTCGCCCACCAGCCTCCCCCGCCCGGCAACCGGGTCGCCGTGATCACCAACGCGGGCGGGCCGGCGGCGCTGACGGTCGGGGCGTGCGCGGCGAGCGGTCTGCGCGTCCCCGCGCTCGGTGAGCGCACCCGGCAGACGCTCGGTTCGGCCCTCGGGCCCCATGCGGACGTCGCCAACCCGATCGACCTGACCCCCATGGCCACGGCCGCGCACTACCGGCAGGCGCTGGACGCCGTCCTCGCCGACGACGACATCGACGCGGCCGTCGTCCTGTTCATGCCGCCGCTGGCGGACAAGCCCGACGAGGTGGCGTCGGCGATCCTCGACGCGGCGGCGGGCCGCCCCACGAAACCCGTGGTGGCCAGTTTCCTGGGCGGCGCGGGCGTCGCCGATCTCCTGCACCGGGACGACCTGGTGGTCCCGACGTACACATTCCCCGAGGCGGCGGCCGCCTCGCTCGGACACGCGGCGGCCTACCAGGCCTGGCGGACCACCCCTGCGGGCGTCGTACCTGATCTCCCGGGAGTCGACGCGGACCGGGCGCGGTCGCTGATCGCCGGGTGCGCCCCCGGCCCGGTGCCGTAAGCGATCGCCGCCGAGCTGCTGGACGCATACGGAATCGTCGTACGCGGCACAGAACCGGGCCCCGGTCCCGACGCGTTCCTCTCCGTCAGCGCCGACCCGGTCTTCGGCCCCGTGGTCGCCTTCGGTCTCACCGGGGACTACGCCGACCTCATGGCGGACGTCGCCCACCGCGTCACCCCGCTCAGCGACCGCGACGCCCGGGAGATGGTCCGCTCGCTTCGGGCGACTCCCCTGTTGGAAAGCCGCGGTGTGGAACTCGCGGCGCTGGAGGAGATCGTGCTGCGGATCTCGGCGATGGTCGAGGACCTCCCGGAGATCGAGGCGCTGGAGCTGCGTCCGGTACGGCTGCTGCCGCCCGGCGACGGCGTCGCCGTCGCGCACGCGACGATCCGGCTCGCCGACAGTCCGACAGGAGCAGGAGGGGGTCCCTCGTGAAGGTGGGCATCTACTTAGACCTGCGCAACCCGCCGCCGTGGCAGCGGAGTTGGTCGCGGGTATACGGGTTCGCCCTGGAGATGTGCGAGGAGGCGGAACGGCTGGGCCTCGACTCGGTCTGGTTCTCCGAGCACCACGGCTTCGAGGACGGGTACCTCCCGCAGCCGCTCACCATGGCCGCCGCGGCCGCCGCCCGCACCCGACGGGTGCGCCTGGGCACCGCGGTCATCCCCGCACCGCTGCACGCGGCCCCCGAGATCGCCGAACAGGCCGCGCTCGTGGACATCCTGAGCGACGGCCGCCTGGACCTCGGACTCGGCACCGGCTACCGGGTGCCCGAGTACCGGCTGTACGGAGCCGACCTCACCAAGCGCTACACCACGACCGATCAGCGGGTACGGGAGATCCGCGGCCTGTGGGCCGAGTCCCTCGTCACCCCCGGCCCGGTCCAGGATCCGCTGCCGATCTGGCTCGGCTACCAGGGCCCGCAGGGCGCCCGGCGGGCCGGACGGCTCGGCACGGGGCTGCTGTCGCTCAACCCGGCGCTGCTGGAGCCGTACCGGGAAGGTCTGGCAGAGAGCGGGTATGACGTGTCGACGGCCCGTATGCAGGGCTCGTTCACGACGTTCGTCACCGAAGACCCGGAGGGCGACTGGCCGGTGGTCCGCAAACACCTGGCGTACCAGTGGGACAGCTACCGCCGGTACATGGTGGAGGGCACGGACCGGCCCGTCCCCCGCCCCATCGATCCCGAGAAGTGGCGGGAGACGGGGCTGCGCGCGACCGGCGTCGGTCAGTTCCTGTACGGCACACCGCAGGAGACCGCCGAGGCCGTCAGGGCGTACGTGGCAGGGTTGCCGGTCGAAGGGGTGTTCCTGTGGGCCTCGCTGGCCGGGATGCCCGAGGACATGGTGGCCCGCCAGGTCCAGCTGATCGCCGGGAAGCTGCGGCCGCTGCTGGCCGACGCCTGAGAACTGGCCGACGCCTGACAAGAGGAGGAGCCGCATGGCGAGGACCGCTGGTGAGGCCGCGACACCGTCCGGGCACTGGGCGGGGGCCGACTTCCAGGAGCCGCCCCGCACGCCGGGCGGAGTGGCGTTGTGCGGGGCGTGCCGCGCCGCCGGTTCCTGCCGGCTGGGCGTGGAGGGCGAGCGGCTCGACGAGGACGGTGTGGCGTGGTTCGAGCTCGCCTGCCCGCGTGACCAGGAGGGCGGGCCCAATGTCGCGCACGGCGGCTGGACGGCGGCCGTGCTGGACGACTGTCTCGGTCATCTCCCGCTGCTGCACCGCGTGTTGAGCGTGACGGCGGAACTGACCGTGAGCTTCGTGAAGCCGGTGCCGGTTCAGCGGCCGCTCGAGGTCCGGGCATGGGTCGAGCGGCGGGAGGGCTCGCGCTGGTACATCTCGGGCGAGATGGTCCTGCTGCCGACCCGCGCCGTGCTGGCCCGGGCCTCCGGGATCTGGGTGACCCGCGACCGGGGCCACTTCGCACGGCACGAGGAGTGGCTGGCCGGCCAAGAAAGGGGCGGTGAAGGTCAGTAGGACCGCAGCCCCATGCTGCGGGCGATGCCGTTGCGCTGGATCTGGCTCGTCCCTCCGGAGATCGTGGCGACGATCGACTCGCGATAGCGGAAGCTCATCACGCTCTCGGTCGAGAAGCCGTGCCCCGCGCAGACCTGCATGCCGAGCCGGGCGGCCGCCACGTACGTCTCCGAGCCCTTCAGCTTCGCCATCGAGCCCTCCCGCGTGCACGGTTTGCCCCGGGCGAGCAGCCAGGCGGCACGGTAGGCGAGCAGCCGGGCGGAGTCGATCTCGGTCTGCAGGTCGGCCATGGCGTGGGCGAGCGCCTGGAAGTTGCCGATCGGACGCCCGAAGGCGTGCCGGTCGCGGGAGTACTCCAGCATCTCGTCCAGCGTGGCCTGCGCGGCGCCCAGGTAGCCCCCGCTGATGATGACCTTCTCCAGCTCGATGTTGGAGAGCATGACCTTCCAGCCCTCGTCGCGCGGACCGACGAGGTTCTCCTTCGGGACCAGGGCGTCGTTGAAGAAGACCTCGTTGGTGCCCAGGATGTGCCGGGCCAGGGTGGGAGTCCTGCGCACTTCGACGCCTTCCGTCTTCGGGTCGACGAGCAGGAGGCTGATGCCGGCGTGCTTGGGCTCGCGGGGGCCCGTACGCACGTACGTGGCGATGGTCGTGTCGGGCAGTCCGCCCCCCGTGCACCACGCCTTCTGACCGCGGACGAGGAAGTGGCCGCCATGGTCCTCGGCGGTGGTCCTGAGGGCGGCCGCGTCGGACCCGCTGTCCGGCTCGCTGAGGCCGACGGCGAGCCGGTGGCGGCCCGTCATGACCTGCTCACGGATGAAGTCGCGTTGCGCCTCATCGCCCCACCGGAACACCGTGATCCCGGGGATGAGCACCCCGATGTAGCACATGGCGACGTCGAAGCTGGCCCGCCCCAGCTCCTCGGCGATCAGGATGAGCTCGAGCGGCCCGCCGCCGTCACCGCCCTCGTGCTCGCCGAACGGGAGGGAGAACCACCCCAGATCGGCCATGCCCCGGAACAGCTCGGGCGGTACGACGCCCTCCTCGTCCCACTGCTTGGCCTTCTCGGCCGGGCACACGTCGGCGACGAACTGCCGTGCCGTCGCGCGCAACAGGTCCTGCTCGTCGGTCAGCCCGAAGTCCACGGCCACTCCTCGCCACCACTCGGCTATTCATCTATCTAATTATTCTATGTTAGCGGATACGGTGGTAGTTGGTGGGAGTCCGGATCCACGGCAGATCGCCGCGTGCCACAAACGCATCCAGCACGCCAGGGCGTCGGCGGCGGGCCTGTGCTCGGTAGGACGGGGTTTCGTCATACCGACACCAGCCGCCTCCGCCGTCCGTTCCACGTGTAGAGGAGGGTGGCCACGCCCCGCACATGTGGGTCGCGCAGGCACTCGGAGATGTGCAGCGACGGCACCTCGGGCCAGTTGCCGATCAGGCGTGTATTACGACTCGGCCGGGCCCGCCGAACGGCCGCACGCCGGCGAGTCGACGGCCGAGCGCGCGGCGGGCCCGCGTTCAGGGCAACTCGGCCCGTTCGGTGCTGTCGTCGAGGAAGCCGCCCGACTGGTGTTGCCACAGCTTCGCGTAGGCGCCGTCCGAGGCGAGAAGTTCCTCGTGGGTGCCCCGCTCGACGATCCGTCCGCGGTCCAGGACGACGAGCTGGTCCATGCCGGCGACCGTGCTCAGCCGGTGCGCCACCACGAGCGCCGTCCGCCCCTCCATCAGCCGCCACAGCGCCTCCTGGACCAGAATCTCGCTCTCGGAGTCCAGGGCGCTGGTCGCCTCGTCGAGCAGCAGGATCGGCGCGTCGCGCAGGATCGCCCTGGCGAGGGCCACCCGCTGGCGCTGTCCGCCGGACAGCTTGACGCCGCGTTCGCCCACCATGGTGTCGAAGCCCTCCGGCAGCGTGTCGGCGAACTCCGTGACATGTGCCGCCTCGGCCGCGCGGCGGATCTCGGCGTCGGTGGCGTCCGGCCGGGCGAACGCGATGTTGTCCCGGAGCGTGCGATGGAACATCGCCGGGTCCTGCGGCACGTAGGCGATCAGGCTGCGCAGGTCGGCCTGGCGCAGCCTGCTGATGTCCTGCCCGCCGATCAGGATCCGGCCGCCGTCGAGGTCCGTCATCCGCAGCAGCAGCCGGGTGAGCGTGGTCTTGCCGCCGCCGGACCGGCCGACGAAGCCGACCTTCGCGCCGCTGGGCACGGCCAGATCAAGGCCCTTGAAGAGGGGCCTGCCACCCGCGTGGGCGAAGGTCACCTGCTCGAAGCGGACGTCGGCGGCCTCCGGCAGCAGCGGCTCGGGCGACGGCGGGTCGAGCACGGTCGGCGGCGTCAGCAGCAGTTCGGTGAACTGCGCCGCCTCCGTCATCGAGCTCTCCAGACGGCGGTAGATCTGGTTGAACTCGAACATGATCCGCGTCGCGTTGCTGTAGTACGTGAAGGCGACCACAACGGCCTCCACGCCGTGTCCGCACCCGCCGATGGCGACCGCGAGCAGCAGGCCCAGGGCGTTGGTCAGGACGGACATCGGCGCGACGAGGGTGTCGATGCGCAGGTTGCCGTAGTCCCACGACTTCAGGGTGCGCCGCCGCGACTCCGCGACGCGGGACCGGTGTTCGGCGGCCTCGCGTTCCTCGGCGGCGAACGCCCGTACCGTGTCCATGTTCATCAGGCTGTCGGCGACATGGCCAGACACCCGGGCGATCGCCTCCTCACGCCGGCGAACGAGCGCCTGGCGGCGACGGATGAGGGGCACCACGCACACCGCCGTCAGCGCGATCATCGTCAGGAGCCCCACGACGAGCAGCGGTTCGTAGCGCCACAGCACCACCGACCCGAACACCAGCGGCACGACGCTGCCCATGATCTGGAACGTCAGCGTGTCGACGAACTGCTCGAAACGGGAGGCGAAGCTCAGCACGCGCTTGGTCAGCGACCCGGCGAAGTTGTCGTGGAAGAACGCGGCGTCCTTGGCGAACAGCTCGTCCATCCCGATCACGTACAGGTGCTCGATGCCGAGGGCGTCGAGACGGTTCAGGCAGTGCAGGGCGATACGCCACAGCGTCTCCGAGAGCAGCAGGACACCGGCGAAGCCGAGGACGTACGGCAGTGCCGAGCCGACGGTGATGCCGGAGTCGTCGGCGATGTCGCCGACGAGCTTCGCGACGACCAGTGGTGCGATGTAGTTGATGCCGATGTTGCCCAGCGCCGACAGCAGCATCGCGGGCACGGTCAGCCAGCGATGGCGGGCCAGCTCCCGTCCGTAGTAACGAAGTGCGAGAAGCACCGGGCCCTTGCCCGGCCGAACTGTGCGCGAGTCAGGCTTTCCCAAATCCCCACCCCGTGTTGTCCCAGGCCAGTGTTCCGTGACGGCGCCCACGTCGTCCACGCGTTTTCCGGCGGGTGGCGGCCGGCGGTACGGATGGCCGCCAATGTGCAAGAGGTGCAGGGGGATTGACGTAGAAACCGCTTGCCATCTACGGTCCCTCCGGAATGCGAACACATTTCGATATATCGAACACATTGGCGCCGGCACGCTCTACGAGAAGAAGGAGTCGAAGCGCGATGGGTACGCAGCGAAGACTCGGATGGCTGTCACTTGCCGCGGCGACCACCATGGCGTTGGCGGCAGGAGTGATCAGTGCGCCGTCCGCCTACACCGCGGATGATCCCGTAGAGGTCGTGGTCAACGGGAACGACGTGCGCGCCGACAACGTGAACGGCTTGACCTACAAGGGCCTCGGCGTGCTCAGCTGCAACAGCACGAGCAACCTGCTGATGGACTACAAGGCGGAGCACCCCGGACGGTACTGGCAGCTCATCAGGGTTCTGTTCGGCGGGCAGAACCCGCTGATCAACCATGTCAAGATCGAGATGGGTACGGACACGAACACGTCGACCGGTTCCGATCCGGCGACCATGCGCACACCGGACGAACTCGCGGACTCCTCCCGCTCCCCGGGCTTTCAGCTGGCCGCCGACGCCAAGACGGTCAACCCGGGGCTCAAGGTCTCGATTCTCCGCTGGGAAATGCCCGAATGGGTCCAGAAGGAATGGGACAAGGGCACCGGCAAGGACGAGATGTACAGGTGGTACAAGGAGACGATCCTCGACGCCTACGAGAAGTACGGGTACATGGTCGACTACGTCGACCCGGACAAGAACGAGACGCGAAATCCGGACATCGCCTTCGTCAAGTGGTACAAGAACGCGATTCTGAACGACACCGACTTCGCGAATCCGCGCTACAACGTCCCGGCAGAAAAGCGGGAGAAGGCCGCGAAGGCCTACCACACCATCAAGATCATCGCCTCGGACGAGAACAACACGCTCAACATCGGGCCGGCCATGCTCAGCGATGCCGAACTCTTCGGCATGGTCGACGCGGTGGGCTACCACTACACCACCGAGGACCGGCGCGAGGGGGCCGTCGACAGCGACACGTACCTGCCGTACACAAAGCTGGCGACCGGCAGGAACAAGTACGACGCGGACAAGGAGGTCTGGTACAGCGAGGGAACCGCCTCGTTCGGCTTCACCGAATACCGCGTCAACAACACCGAGGGCCCGAACGGTGCGAGCACCGGCATCGGCGGCGTCCAAAGCGCCCTCGACCTCGCGAACCGCTCCGTCAAGAGCTACGCCAACTCGAAGCGGACGCACTACATCTTCCAGCCGGCGATCGGGTCCTTCTACGAAGGCGCGCAGTACAGCCACAAGGAACTCGTCAGCGCCCGCGACCCGTGGTCGGGCTACCTCCACTACGACGCGGCCCTCTATGTGATGCAGCACTTCACCCAGTTCGCGAAGACCGGCTGGGAGAACGACACGAACACGGCGGGCATCTGGCGCACCGTGCCGGAGGCCGGTTACAGCGGGGTGAGCGGCACCGAGAACGTCGACGGCTCGAACGGTGCCCCGAGTTACATGACGCTGGCAGATCCCCGTAAGAAGGACTTCTCGACGGTCGTCGTCAATGACAGCGACCGGTCCAGGACCTACCGGATCAAGGCCGAGAACATGCGACTCGGATCAGATCCGACCATGGAGATCTGGGAGACCCGCGCGGCGGACGCGGGCCAGGCCTACGACGCGAACTTCAAGCATCTCGCCGACGAGATCCGGCCCGGCGGCGACGGCTACTACACCTACACGGTCAAGCCGAGATCCATCGTGACCCTGACGACGCTCGACAAGAGCCGCGACAAGGCGACGAACGAACGTCTGCCCAAGTCCTCGGACCGCACCGTGCTCGACACCGACGCCACCGGCAAGAAGCGCAACACCCGCGACGACGTCCTGTACGCCGACGACTTCGGGTACGACGAGGAAGGCAAGGTCCAGGTCGGGACGGGCAACGGCGCGCGCAAGGTGTCCCAGCCCTACCTCGAGTCGCGTGGCAACCAGCCCCGCTACATGGTCGACCAGACAGGCGCCTGGGAGGTCGGGAAGGACGCGAGCGGCGACAACGTGCTGTACCAGTACATGGACCAGTCCATGAAGGACACCCATGCCTGGAACCGGAACACGCCGAACACGACGGTCGGCGACTTCCGCTGGGAGAACTACCGGGCCACGGTCGACGTCTCGTTCCCGGACCGGGCCGGCGGACTCGCCGCGCTGGGCGTCCGCCAGCAAAAGGGCATGGCGATCAGCGACGCCGCCTACAACGTGCGAATCGGCCCGAACGGCACCTGGACGTTCTACGAACACGGCACGGCGATCAAGACGGGAACGGTCGCGCCGTCCGACTCCTACCGCCTCGCCATCGAGGCGAAGGGTGCGACGATCACGGCGTACATCGACGGGAAAGCCGTCCACACGTACCAGGACCCGACCCCGGAGACCGAAGGACGTGTCAAGCTCGGCACCGACTTCTACAGGACGGCGTTCGACAACCTCAAGGTCGAGAAGATCGACGGCTACACGCCCTACGCGAGTGCGCAGCTCGACAACATGGACAGCTCGATCGCGTACGACGGCGCCTGGAGCAGGAAGGCCGCGCTGGGCGACGCGATGGACTGGTACCGGTCGACGTCGACGAGCACGGCTGCCGGCGCGTCGTTCACCGTCCCGTTCACCGGCACGGGCATCGACGTCATCGGCGGCAACGACGGCAGCGCGGTACTCGACGTCTACGTCGACGGCAAGCTGATCGCCAGGAACGCGAGGACCGCCGCCACCGACAAGCGCCTGGCGACGTACACGCTCCGCGCTCTGCCCGACGGCGCACACACGGCGAAGTTCGTCCTCAAGTCCGGGAAGATCGTCCTCGACGCGTTCCACTCCCTCTCCGGTGACGTGGACGGCAGGGTGGACACGACGCCGCTCCAGAACCGCCTGGACGGGATCGGCAGTCCGGCGCAGGCCGACTACACGCCCGACTCCTGGGCTCTGTTCGACTCCGCGTACGCGGCCGCGAAGGCTGCCGTGGCCGGGCAGAAGGGCCTCGACGCCATCGGCGTCGAACAGCTCACGAACAGGCTCGACGAGGCCTACAACCAGCTGGTGAGCAAGGACGCCACCGCGCAGTAGCAGGCCCTCGCCGTCACGGGCGCTCTCCGGGCCACGGGAGAGCGCCCAGTGGCCCTGGCCTCCAAGGGCCCGGCGGCGCCCGCTGCAAGCTGGATGCGGGCCTCAGATCCGGCCTGCGACCACAATGCGACCAGCAGCCCTCCAGCAACGCGAAAAGCCGCCCTCCCGCACAACGAGAGAACGGCCTCCGACCTGCATCAAAGCTGGTCGCGACGACAGGATTTGAACCTGCGACCCCTTGACCCCCAGGAGTAGGGTTCATCCCTTTTGTCCATAAATACAGCCAGAAATCAGGAAGCATAGCGTGCAGCGCCGTGCGTGCCGTACAGCTGGGCGGACACCGTGCGGTCCCCAACTGGTCCCCAACAGTCCGTCACTGTCATGGCGCAACTATCGGGTTGCAAGCCACGCAGTAGGGCTGCAGGCTACTTGCGCCAATCAAGTGCCGTAAGGTCGGGGCGATCGAAGCCGAAGGCGCGTGCGTAGAGTGCGAGTTCGGCTTCGAGGGCAGCGATCTGGTTCTCCAGACGCCGGAAGCCGTGGCCCTCGCCCTCGAAGGTGAGGTAGGCGTGCGGGACGCCCCGGCCGCCCGTCTGCGCGAGGAAGCGTTCGCACTGCTCAGGCGGGCAGACCCGGTCGTCGAGCCCCTGCAGCAGCAGGAACGGCGCCGTCAGGCGGTCGGCGCGGTTGACCGGGGAGCGGTCGCGGTAGCGCTCGGCGGCCTGCGGGTAGGGGCCGACGAGTCCGTCGAGGTACCTGGACTCGAAGTCGTGGGTGCCTCCGGAGGCGAAGGCGGCCAGGTCGAGGACTGGGTAGTAGAGGGCGCCGCAGCGATAGGTCGCGACGGAGACCAGGGAGGCCCCAGTGGTCCAGCCGCCCGCGCTGCCGCCGCGGATGCCCAGCCGCTCCGGGTCCGCGAGGCCCTCGGCAGCCAGGGCCAGCACGGCGGCCTCGCAGTCCTCGACGTCCACCACGCCCCACTGGCTGCGCAGCCGATCCCGGTAGGCGCGGCCGAAGCCGGTCGAGCCGCCGTAGTTGACGTCCAGTACGCCGATGCCGCGGCTGGTGAAGAAGGCGATGGACAGCGAGAGCACTACAGGGCTGCGGGAAGTCGGGCCACCGTGCACGAACACCACATAGGGCGGCAGTTCGTTCTCGGGCGCCGCGTAGTCGGGGTTGCGCGGCGCGTGGACGGTAGCGTGCACCTCGCGGCCGCCGGGCCCGGTGAAGGTGCGGGCTCGCGGCTCGGGGAGGTAGGCAGAGTCGACATCGTCGATGTGCGGGTGGCCGACGACCTCGGCGGCGAGTGCGGCGTCTCCCGCACCGGGCCGGATCTCCACGACCTCGTAGGAGCGGTCGGGCCCCGCCCCACAGGCGACGATGCGGAGACCGTCGACGGAGGTGGCGAGGGTGGCGGCCCACTCCGTCCAGGGGCCCGGGACGTCGTCGAGGGTGCCGCGCGTCGGGTCCAGCAAGCCGAGGCGGGTGGTGGCGCGGCCGTGCACGACGGCGATCCGGCCGTCGTGCAGCGGCGCGAACCAGCGGCACCCGACCTGCCACAGCGGGCCGCCGAACTCCTCCTCGGCGGGGTGGAGGGCGGTGGTGGCGCCGGTGGCGAGGTCGAGCCGACGCAGATTCCACCAGCCGTCGCGGTCGCCCGAGAAGACCAATTCGTCCGGGCCGGTCCACTCGACCTGGCAGATCGACTCCACGGGCCCGCCGGCGACGGTGCGCGGAGTGTCGAAAGATCCGTCCGGGCCGACGTCGGCGACCCGCAGCTCGGTGCCGTCCCAGGGCATCGCCGGGTGCTCCCAGCCGATCCAGGCGGCGCGATGGCCGTCCGGCGAGAGCCGAGGGCTGGTGACGAAGTGCCGGTCGGCGGCGAGCACTCTGATGGCGGCGGGGTCGTTCGCGGCGGAGCCTTCGAGCGGGACGGCCACCAGGGTGCGGCTGACGTCGGCAGGGTTCGGCCCGTGGTGGGTCTCGCGGACGCACCACACGGCGTCGCCGACCACCGCGGGGTCGACGTAGCGGAGCGCGGCGGGTTCGGGCGGCGCCGGGGTGAGGGGCACGGGTCCGGCCGGTGCCGCATCGGGGGCGAAGCGATACAGACGCTGGTCCGCGAAGTGGGCGAAGACGATGACCGGCCCGCGCTCGTCAACCTTCCCGGCCCAGGGGGTGCCGCCGTACTCCATGACACGGGTGCGCACGCTCCACGGGGCGGGGAGCGCGTCCTCGGTGCGGCCGTCCGCACGGCGGCGGACCAGGGTGACGCGTCCGAGCTCGGCAGGGCGGGCTCCGTCCACCACGTCTCGGCGCCGACCGCGCCCAGCCAGTCGGGACGTCCGCTCTGCGCTGAGGCGTCGGCGGCCGAGATCGGTGACTGCCACGTGCCGTACGGAGCGGTGACGGCCATACGGGTGCTCCTTCTCCGAGGTTCCCTGAGCTTGTAATATCCGCGCCGGCCAAGCTCCGTGCCCCAGCAAAACCGGCCCTCAAGGTTCCCTACGTTGCTGACCGGGACAGGGCGAGCCCTTCGTATGGTTCTCCCACCCAGGGGCGTCGGGTGTGGCTTTCAAGGTTCTGCCATCTGTGGCTTCCACTGATTGGCCGCCCGACGCCCCACGACGACTCGGCTGCGGCACCCGAAGGTGTTCCTCCGATCTCCTGCTCCTGCGAGGTGAGCGGCTCCAGGCCCGTGATCGCCGTCAGCGGTGCCGCGACCGCGGCGTCCAGGAACGCCGCGAAGGCATCGGCCGTACGCTCCGGCGACCACTTGAGGGCTTTGGCCACATCCATCGCCCACTCGATGCGCCTCGAACCCGCCCCGTCCGCCTCCGTGAGGAAGACCGTCAGGTCGTACATGGCGTTGACCGGAACCCCATGCCATGGCCGGAAACTCAGGCCGTCCGCGGCCACGCCCGGTCGCGCAGCCTCCTGAACCTGCTGGCTCAGGACCACCCGGGCCAGGCCCGGTTAGCCGGGGGTGGGTGGTCCCGGGAGATCTCCCAAAATGTCCTCGTAGGCGAGGTCACTGTGCTCAACCGCCTGCCGGGCGAGTTCCGCCACCCTCCCGAGGTAGTCCGCGAAGGACAGCCGCGCGGAGGTGTCCCCGGCGACCAGGTCGCACACGGGTACCAGATTGACGAAGTGGCCGATCGCGTCTTCGGAGCCCGCCAGCCGACGCTGCGAGACGGCGATCGCCACCGTCTGGGACGAAGCGCCGGCACGCTGCCGCAGGAATGCCTTCAGCGCGGCGAGTACCACCACGAACGGCGTCGTTCCTGCTTGCTTCGCCAGTTCTACGACCGCTTCCCAGGTCGCTGCGGAAACCTCACGCTTCAGCACATGCACCCTCCGGCCTGCCGGGACCGGTGATGCGGGCAGAGGCAACGCAGGCCGGTCGCGGAAGTCGGCCAGCGCCTTACGCCAGTGCGCACGTAGAACAGCGCGTCGCTCCGGCCCCGGGGTCAACAGGGGGCGCAGCGCAGCGGGTCCGCTCACCGGTCGTAGCGCGGTCCCCGGATCGTCGTACGCCACGGTGAGGTCTCGTTGGAGGATCTCCGCTGATTCGCCGTCGAACACCATGTGGTCGGCGGCGAGGACGAACGCCGCGCACCCATCGCCAAGCACCAACTCGGCTGCCCACGGTCGGACCGCCACGTCGAAACGCTCGTCGAGACGGCGTCGGAGCAGTTCGTCGACCTCGTCCTCGGATCTCACACGGACAACGGGGAGGTCCACCGCCGCCGGGGGCACGGAGACTCGCTGCTCCAGCCGGTCGTCAGCACCCAGAGCGAACGTGGTGCGCAAAGCCTCCTGGCGCGCCACGACGGCAGCGAACCCACGGCGCATCCGCGCCACGTCCACTCGCCCCTCCAGCCGAATGGCGTGGACGACCGTGGTTGTCGCGGCATCGTCGTGCAACTCACGCCACGCCCACAACCCTTCCTGAGCCCGGCTGGCGGGGTAGGTTCCCGAGCCGACAGGCATCGCCTTCACAGGCTGGTCGGTCGTGCCTCCATCGGCCAAGGCTCGGATGGTGAGACCAGACAGGATGGCCGCCGCTGACACGGGCCGCTCGTAGTCCCGAAGGCGCACGGCGATGTGTACCGCGTCCAGTGAAGTGCCGCCTAGCCCGTGGAAGTCGTCCTCGATACCGATGGGCTTGATGCCCAGCACCTCAGACCACACGGTGGCAACCTGACTCTCCCACTCCGTCCGTGGAGCCACGAACGGCTTTGCGTCGTCGGGGCGTTCGCCGTCCATGGCCAGCAGCACATCGGTGTCCACCTTTCCGTTGGCTGTCAGCGGGAACGCACGCAGGACCAGGACCCGGGAAGGCATCGCGTGCGGGGGCAGTTGGTCAGCCAGGAGCCACCGCACGTCGACGCCCCGCACCCGTGGGGACGCCTCGACAGCCGCAACCAGGCGCTTCGCGCCGGCCTCCCCCGTGACGAGCACGATGCCACGGCGGACGCCCTCCACTGCGTTGAGGACGGCCTCGATCTCGGCGACCTCGACCCGAAACCCCCTCAGCTTGACCTGCCCGTCCCGGCGGCCGCTGAACTCCAGGATGCCTCCGGGTAGATACCGCCCGAAGTCGCCGGTGCGGAAGGCACGCCTGCCCCCGACCTCGACGAACCCCCGGCTGGTCCCGTCCAGGTAGCCACGGGCGAGGCATGAACCGGAGACCAGGATCTCGCCGACCTCGCCCTCGGGCACCGGACGCAACAACTCGTCGACGACCTCGACCGTGGAACCAGCGACAGCGCGGCCGATGGGCACCCTGTGGTGAGGGTCGTCGACCGGACCCACCAGGTGCAGTGTCGCAGTGATGGTGGTCTCGGTCGGGCCGTATCCGTTGACGATCCGTAGCCCGGTCACGGCTGCCTGCAACCGGGCCAGTAGCCCCTGAGGAATCGGCTCCACTCCTACCAGGAGCCGAGCCAGCCGTCCCGTCCCCTCCCGTTCCGCGGCGAGGACAAGGGGGGCGAGCAGCCCCGGGGGCACATAGGCGCTGCGGATCGCGTCGCCGTCCAGGAAACGCCACAAGGCGTCGCCGTCCAGGAGGCACCCCTGTCCGGGAACGTACAGTGAGCCGCCGTACAGAAGGGTGGAGAAGATCTCCCACACCGACACATCGAACGACGATGGCGCCAGGAGACTTGCCGCGAACGCCTGCGGCGCCGGCGCCAACACCTCGTACGAACGCAGCATGTTGAGCACGCTGCCGTGCTCGACCGTGATGCCCTTCGGGACGCCCGTGGACCCGGAAGTGTAGATGACGTAGGCAAGGTCGCTTGCGTCGCCGTCGACCGGCTGCCACGAGGGGTCGGCGGGGCCGGCTCCACGAGGAAGCCGAGCAAGCGGCGGAGAGCCGGGAGCCGAGGTTTCGCTGTCTGGGTCCGTGGCCACCAGCGCAGCCGGGGCGAGATCGGACAGGATCAGGTTACGGCGGGACAGGGGAACACCCGGATCGAGCACGCAGTAAGCAGCACCGGCGTGGAGAACACCGAGCAGCCCGACAACGGTGTCGGCGGTGCGTCCGCCCAGGACAGCGACGCGATCGCCGCGGCGGACGCCGAGTCGGGCCAGGTCCGCAGCCAGGGCGACAGCCTCGGAGCGAAGTTCGGAGTAGGACCAGGACTGCCCGTCAGCTGACCGGAGGGCAAGGCGCTGAGGATGTCGGCTGACCCGAGCGCCGAACACAGCGGTCAGTGTTGCAGGTGATATAGCGGAGGTTTGCATCAGCCGCGGTACCTTTCGTTCGCACCGGCCTGGAGCGTGGTCCTTCCGGCACGGTGACGTCGAGTCGTGCGAGCGCGGCCAGGGCGCGGGCCCGAAGGTCGTCGGAACTGGGCAGGGGGCTGGAGGTGTTGGTCATGTGGCTTCCTCGCAGAGAGAGAGGATGACGTGGAGGAGAAGTGAGGCGGCCTTCGCACAGGCGCCTGGTTCGGAGTACTCACGCGGCGAGTGGACTCGCTCTCCATCCTGACCGTCGCCGTCCGGGCCTCCAAGACGCGCGGCACGCCGATGCCCGCCCACCGTGTCTGCGTCACGCGCACCATCAGGGCATTGGCCGCTGGACGCTGGTCACCAGGCAAGACACCACCGAGAACTGAAGACCGCGCATGAAGAAGGGGATCACCTAATGCACGCCGACGAGTCTGCCGTCGACCTCCGGCCAGGCCCGGCCCACCGCGAATGGGCGCGCTTGCTCGGTGCCCTGGGCAGCGGCGAGGCTGCCCGGCTGGCACGGGAAATCGAGTACAGCTGCCGCGAATTGGGCATCTGGCAGCACACCGACCTGCTTCCGGTGCAGCCCTTCGTGGTGGACGCCGCGAGCGGTCGCGGACTCGACGAGCTCAACGCGCGGCTCGGGCGGCTGCTGGTCTCCCACGCATTGGACATCGCGGCAGGGGACTTCGGGCGGCTCGCGGATCACACCGGCGTTTCGCAGGACACCCGGTGGTTCCTGCCGGCCGCACAACCGCTCGGCCGGGTCCTCGGCTGCTCCCGCGCGGACGTGCTGGTCCAGACCGGGCGGCCCAAGTTCCTCGAGTTCAACTTCGGCGCCTGCCTCAACGGTGCGACATCCACACCGGTACTGACCCGCGCTCTGTTCGAGTCCGGTCCCGGCATTGAGGTCCGCCGTGCCCACGGGATCAGCACGCAGTCTGTCTTCGCGGCGCGACTGGCCTGGCTGACGGACCAACTCCCCGAGCATGGGGGCAGGGTGGCGCTGCTGGGCTTCGCCCGTGACGGGGACGAAGGTTCGCTACGGGCCTTCGAATTGGAGGCCGCCCACCACAGCGCGCAAGGTGTCCCCTGCGACTTCGTCCCCTTCGACGAGGTCGATATCGACGCGGGCGGACTCCACTGGCAGGGCGTCACTTACTCGGCGGCGGTCAAGTACTTCATGGCCTCCGAGCGCGTGATCAATGATTATGCCGACCGGCTCGCCGCGCTCGAGCAGAGCGACGTGGCGCTCTTCGGCAGCCAGCTCGCGGCGTTGTTCACCAGCAAGGCCCTGATGGCCGACCTGTTCCAGCGCGGCGACCTGTCACCGACGCAGCAGCGCCTGCTCGACTTCGTCCCGTGGACCGCGCGGCTCCGGGAAGGGCCGGCCCGGCGCGGCGGCGCTGTTGTCGACGCAGCCGAGTGGGCAACGACGCACCAGGAGAGCGCGGTATTGAAGCCGTGCAACGCATTCGGCTCGCGGGGGGTGATCCTCGGCTCCGCTACGTCGACCGGCGACTGGGAGCAACTGTTGCGGGAAGTCGTCCGAAGCGATGACTACGTGGTACAGGAGGCCGTCGCCCCCGATCCCTGGCCGCTGGTCTACTGGGACCGCCAGCGCGAGGAGCTCACCGACGTCACGGCGCCGGTGCTGCTCGGCCCATTCCGCGTGGGCGAGCGGAGCGGCGGCTGCTACACGAAGCAACCCGGCGTGAACGAACCGGCCAGGCTGATGCGCAGCCGTGACGGCCTGTCGTTCGGCTGCGTCGTGACCGCCGAGCAGGCAGGCACGCCGACGGTCGAGCCTGGGTGGTGAATGTTCTCGAGAAGTGGGCGGCGCGGCGCCGTCCGGACGCCCGACCGGTGGGGTCGGCCACAGGCCTTGGATCGCAGCTGAACCGGCTGCTCCTCGCCTTCAGCTTCGCGAACGTCGCCGACGGTGTGAGCCTCGTGCTCTTTCCGGTGATCACACTGTCGTGACCCGGTCCGCGCTCGCGCTGAGCGCGGTGGTGCTGGCCCGCACTCTGCCCTGGTCGTTGCTTTCGACGCCGATCGGCGTACTGGCGGACCGCAGCGCGCTGCGTTCGCTGCTCGTCGCGGCCAACATAACGCGCTCCGTCGTGATGGCGGCGCTCGCCGTGGTGTTCGTCTCCGGGCTCCTGCCGCTGTTGGCGATCGTCGTCGCGGCTGCTGTCGTCGGCGTCTGCGAGGTGTACTACGACATCGCGGCGCAGACAGCTCTGCCTCGGCTGGTGGCGAGTGACGAGCTGGAGAAGGCGAACTCAGGCCAGACGATGATCGCCGAGACGCTCCACGGCATGGCCGGTCCAGCTCTGGGCGGTCTGGTCGCCGGCATCGGCCCCGGTCTGGCACTGGCAGGCGCGGCCGGGTGCTACCTCGGCGCCGGCCTGCTGGGCCTGCGGCTACCCCGGTTGAGCCCCGAGAGGACCACCAACGGGACGATGCGGACGGAGTTCCTCAGCGGAATCCGCGCCGTCTGGTCCGAGCCGCTGCTGCGGGTCTTCCTCGTGATGACCGGCTTCGGAGCGGTCTCGTTCGCCGGCTGGCAGGCGATGCTCAGCCTGTTCGCGCTGGGCGGTGGGCCGGTACACCTCAACAGCTTCGAGTTCGGCCTCGTCTACACGATCGGCTCCCTCGGCGGAGTACTCGCGGCCGCTGCCATGCCGATCGTCTCCGACCGGGTCTCCAGGACCACGCTGGTGTTCACAGCCCGTTTCCTGGCAGCCGGGAGTCTGGCGCTGCCGTTCTTCCTTCCCAGCTTCCTGGGCTGTGCCGTCGCAGTCACGGGATACAGCATGGCCGTCATCATCTGGAACGTGGTGACGGTGTCCTACCGGCAGCGCCGCCTGCCACCCGCCGTGCTGGGGCGCGCCAACGCCTCGTACCGGACCGTCGCCTGGGGGCTGCTGCCGCTGGGGCCGGTTGTGGCGGGGCTGGTCAGCCAGGGCACGGGCCCCGCGGTGGCGCTGCTGTCCATGAGCGGGGTGAGCGCCCTCGCCCTGTTCTTCCTCCCCGCAGTCCACCGCCGTCGAGTCATGCTCGATGCCCAGCAGCCCAGGACGACATGACGATTACACCTGGTTCCTTTGACGCATATGTGCTGGACGGCCAGGAAGGCACCGCCACCGGGCGGCACATAGCCGAGAGCGTTGACGAGTCCATGAAGATCGGCCCCTACCGGCATCCTGCGGCTCCGATCCCGGTTCGCCCCCTCTACCTCCCGCAGCGAGACCTCACCGGTCTCGCACGGATCAGCCGTCGCCTGCGCCGATTGCTGGTCAGAAGCTGCATGGCGCGCGGGTGCAGCACCTTCGAGCTCGAACAGCTGCTGAACTACGAGCGCCCTGGGGAGTCGCTGCTGACCGACAGTCATCGACAGAACCGCTTCGCGCTCGACTCCGTGCGCCCGGACATCGTGCTGAGCGGTCGTACGCCCAAGGTCGTCGAGTTCAACATCAACTCGGCGATCGCCGGTCCGGAGCAGGTGGCCGCCCTGAACCGGCTCTACCGCGAGCACCTGCTCGGACCCACCGCAACCGCTGCCCTTCTTCCGCCGGCGCGGATACCCGAGCCACTCCCGTTGCGGGCACGTGCGGTGGCAGAGGCGTCTGTCGCGTTTCATGGTTCGCCGGGAGCGGTCGCGTCCGCTGTCTGGAGTTTGCTCCCCGAACCCCGCCGAGGGCAGTATTCCTCTGCGCAGTTCGCCTTGATCCAGCCCAGGCCGGCAGCACGGAACGCCCGTACTACCGCCAGGAGGGCGGCGACTTCCCGGATCTGCTGAAGCGTCTGGCTCCGTTCGTACCGCCCACCACCTCCCCGGCCCATGCGCCCGGTCCGCGATTCACCCAGGCCCAGGCACGGACCTACCAGGACCGCGTGCTCGGCGCCCTGGCGGTCCAGGGCCCCGATCCGGTCATCGACCTGCCGATGCGCCAGCGAGGTAGCGGCGCTCGAGCACCTTCTTGAGTACATCGAGGCCGTCTCCTCACCGTTCGGGCCCGGCACGCTCGCCGCACACCTCGGCCAGGACCTGAGAGGGCGCCGCACCGGCGGGTACGAATCCGTCAACCGGCACCACACCGCGCTGACGTACGCCGCCGAACTACAGGAACGACTCGAGCAGAACCGCCGCCGCCAGAAGGATGACGACCAGGGCCCGCGCTGAGAACGCGTCGGCGTGACCGCCCGACGTCCCGGCGCGCACGAGCAGCACATGACCGGGACCCCTGCCGGGCTGGGTGACAGCCCGCCTGGCTTGCCGAGCTGCGCCGTCCTCACGGCCCGGTCCAGGGCTCAGCCCGGATGCTGTGGCTCCTCGCTGGGGCCGCCGGGTTCGGCCGCCGTACGGGGGTGGTCCGGGGTTCGCTCCTGGGTGGTCTTGGTGTCGGGGTGGGGGACGGGCTCGGGGGTGTCGGGAGGTCCGGGCTGCCGACGTTTCTTGCGGAGGCTGAGGAGGGGCACGGCGACCGTGAAGACGACCACGAAGGCGAGCAGCGTGGCGGAGACGGGGCGGCCCAGGAAGCCGGTCACGTCGCCG
The DNA here is from genome assembly GCF_002291145.1 of Streptomyces sp. SA15. Taxonomy (GTDB): domain Bacteria; phylum Actinomycetota; class Actinomycetes; order Streptomycetales; family Streptomycetaceae; genus Streptomyces. The sequence continues at coordinate 115,210 of NZ_NTGE01000126.1, read as the reverse complement.
TCGAACATCCGCATCGAGCGCCGGAAGTCTGTCTCCAGCAGGTTGCCGAGCACGAAGGCGAGGACGAGCGGGCCGGGTGGCAATCCGACCTTCTTCATCAGGTAGCCGACGACGCCGAGCACGACCACGGCGAGCATGTCGAACATGCTGGAGCGGATCGTGTAGACGCCGATCATGGTGATGAGCACGGTCAGCGGCGCCAGGACGCTGGCCCGGACGCGCAGCACGCGGACGAACAGCCCGATCAGCGGCATGCTGAGGATGATCAGGAACAGGTTCCCGATGTACATGGAGTCGATGACGCCCCAGAACACCTCGGGATGTTCGTCGATCATCTGCGGGCCCGGGGTCACGCCCGCCAGCAGCAGGGCGCCGAACATGACGGCCATGGTCGCGTTGGCCGGGATGCCGAGGGTGAGCAGTGGAATGAACGAGGAGGTGGCGGCGGTGTTGTTGGCCGCCTCCGGACCCGCGACCCCCTCGATCGCGCCCTTGCCGAACCGCTCGGGAGTCCTTGAGGAGCGCTTCTCGACCGTGTACGCGACCATCGAGGACATCGTGGCGCCGCCGCCGGGAAGGATGCCGAGGAGGAAGCCCACCACCGTCCCTCGGGCGATCGCCCACCTCGACTGCAGGAACTCCGCCCGGCTGGGCCGGGCCCGGCCGACGCGGGGCTCCGGCGGGGCGCCCTGGCGGAGGCGCTCGAGGCTGTGCAGGATCTCGCCGATGCCGAACAGGCCCATGGCGAGGATGACGAAGTCGAGCCCGTCGGCGAGTTGGTCGCTGCCGAACGTGTAGCGAGCGCTGCCCAGGAGCGGGTCGCGGCCCACGGTGGCGAGCAGCAGCCCGATGCTGCCCGCAAGGAGGCTGCGGCGCAGGGATCCGGTGCTCAGGGTGGAGATCATCAGGATGCCGAGCAGCGCGAGCGCGGCGTACTCCGGCGGGCCGAAGGCCAGAGCCCAGCCCGCCACCAACGGGGCCGCCACGGTCAGTCCGACGATGCCTACGGTGCCGCCGATGAAGGAGCCGATCGCGGCGATGCCGAGCGCGGATCCGGCCCGGCCCGCGCGGGCCATCTCGTAGCCGTCGATGGCGGTCACCACCGTCGAGGCCTCTCCGGGCAGGCGGAGCAGCACCGAGGTGACCGTGCCGCCGTACTGGGCGCCGTAGAAGATGCCGGCGAGCAGGATGATCGCCGAGGCCGGTTCGAGGGTGTACGTGACCGGCAGCAGGATGGCGATGGTGGCGGCCGGGCCGAGGCCGGGCAGCACGCCGACCAGCATGCCGAGTGTCACCCCGATCAGGCAGTACAGCAGGTTCTGCGGCTCGAAGACCACGCCGAAGCCGTCCAGTGCGGGAGTGAGGAAGTCCATCGGATTCTCACAGGTGTCGAGGGATCAGAACGCGACGAGATGAGGCAGAGAGACGCCCAGCGCGACGATGAAGAGCAGATAGGACGCCGCACACGCGGCCAGCGCCACGGCCAGGCTGAGCCGCCAGCTGTCCCGGCCGAAGCCGCGCATCCACAGCACCAGCAGGAGCACGGTCATGACCTCGAAGCCCACCCGCTCGATGAGCAGGGTGTACGCGACCAGCGACAGGGCGCCCAGGGCCACCACGGCGGTTTGCCTGCTGAACGGCTCCTGCTCGGTGTCCGCGCCGGGATTGAGGAGCAGCGAGGCGGACAGCGTCACCATGGCGAGGCTCACGATCAGGGGCCACAGCCCGGGGCCGGGGTCGGCGGGCGATCCCAGTCCCATCGATACGGCCGCCAGGGCGGCGAGGGCGCCGATGCCGAGCGGCACCAGCGCCCCCAGTCGTGCCTGGGTCCTCATGGTCAGCCCTCGGTCTTCAGGTCCAGATCAAATTTGTCGATGAGCTCGCCGTAGCGCACCTTGGCGGTCTCGACCTGCTTGACGACGGCGTCCGGCGAGGCCTCCCAGCGGCCGATGTAGTTGTTCTCCAGGAACTTGCCGTACTCCGGGTCCTTGAAGGCCTTCTTCAGCGCCGCTCGCAGCTCGGAGACGACGTTGTCCGGCAGTCCTGCCGGACCGGCGACCCAGCGGCGCTGGTCCACGACGACATCGTGGCCGGACTCGACAGCGGTGGGCACGTCGGGCAGGAAGTCGATGCGCTCCTTGGCGAAAACCGCCAGTGGACGCAGCTTTTCGGACTTGAGATGGGGAGCGGCCTCGGCCACGTGGACGGCGCCGACGTCCACCTGGTTGCCCAGCAGCGCGGTCACAGTGGGCGCGCCGCCGTCGAACGGGATGCCGCCGGCTTTGACGCCGGCGTCGCCGAAGAGGAGGGCCTGGGCCAGCTCGCTGCCGGTGCCGGCGCCTGTGGTGCCGTACTTGACCGACTTCTTCGCGAGCAGGTCGTCGAGGGTCTCGATGTCCGACTTCGCCGGGACGACGAGGACGTAGTCCTCCACGGTCAGCCCGGAGATGACGTCCATGTCGGACATCTCGATGGGGTCATCGTCGACGACGGTGTGCGGGCCGATCGACATGAGCGACTGGAAGAGCATGACCAGGCTGTAGCCGTCGGGCTCGCGGCCGAGGACCTCCTTGCCGCCCACGGCGCCGTTGGCGCCGGGCTTGTTCTCCACCACAACCGACTGTCCCAGAGGGCCCTCCAACGCCTTGGCTGCGGCGCGCGATATCAGGTCGGTGCTGCCGCCCGGGTCGGAAGGCGCGGTCCACTCCACGGTCTTGGTGGGATAGTTCTCGGCGTCTTCGCCGCTTCCCCCGCCGCCCTGGACCCCTCCGCACGAGGTGAGGGTGAGAAGCGCGGCGGCGCAGACAGCCGCGCCGGCGAGGTGCCGGCCCTGGCGCAGTCGGGCCTGGAACATCATTGTTCTCCTTCATGCGTGGGGTTCTGGCCGGCCGGGGTCACCACCGCGGGAGCGGGGGCTGCGTCCAGTCGGGGTGCTTGCGCCATGGCCGCGACGTCGTCGCGGTCGTGGCATTGCGGCGTCCGGTCGAACCGTTCGTGCGGGCGGGCCGGCGCATCCCGGGCGGGTTCGACGCAGGGCCCGAGGTGTCGGTGACTGCCGGGCCGCCGTCGGTGAAGGTGTCAGCCAGGGCGCGGACGGCGGCGATCTCCTCGTCGGGGTGGTCGCGGGTGCCGTAGGTCTCACCGGTGCCGGCGACGCCGTCGGAGGGCTCTGTCTCGACGATGCTGCGGGGTGTGTACGGCTGACGCACACCGAGGATGTCGATCAGCGGCGGGTCACTGATGAGGAGGGGGGTGACGGTCACCTTGACGATGCGAGGCGCGCTGCTGAGCAAGACGTTCCCTCACTTCCTCACTTGCCCGTTGCGAGCGCCAGGCCGGTGTGCAGGAGGGCCTCGAGCTGCCCCAGGTGGTCAGGTGCCGGTTCCATCAGGGGCGCGCGCACCGGGCCGACCGGGGCTCCGCGGAGCCGGGCCGCCGCCTTGACCAGGGACACCGCGTAGCCCGTGCCCTGGTCACGCAGTTCGACGAGGGGCAGGTAGAACTCCCTCAGCAGGTGTTCCATTCTTGGGTGGTCTCCGGCCCGGTGCGCCGCGTAGAAGGCACCCGCGATCTCGGGTGCGAAGGCGTGGACCGCCGAGGAGTAGGCGGGGATGCCGATGCTCGCGTACGCCCGTGCCTGCATCTCTGCGGTGGCCACGCCGTTGAAGAACAGCCAGTCGCCGGGCGCCACCAGACGCAGCCGCTGCATCTGGTCGAGGTCGCCGTGCCCGTCCTTGAGGCCGACGACGCCGTCCACCGTGGCCAGTTCCCTGGCCGCGGCTGTGCTCAGCTTGACCTGCCCGCGCTGGTAGACGATCAGAGGAAGGGACGAGCCGCTCGCCACCGCACGAACATGGTCCAGGTATCCGCACTGCGGGGCGGAGATCAGGTAGTGCGGCATGAGCAGCCCGGCGTCCGCGCCGGCCCCGTCCGCGAGACGGGAGAACTGCAGCCCGAGCGACCAGCCGTACCCGACGCCGGCCACCACCGGGACCTGTCCCGCCACGACCTCGACGGCGGTGCGTACGACGGCGTCGTACTCCTCGGCGGACAGTGAGAAGAACTCACCGGTTCCGCAGGCGACGAAGACGGCACCCGGGCCGGCGGCGAGCTGCGCGGCCAGGTGGGTGCGGAAGCCGTCGAGGTCGAGGCCGCCTTCGGCGTCGAAGGATGTCAGCGGGAAGGACAGGACACCCTGCGCCATCCCTTTGCGCAGCCGATCCGCCGTCTCGCGGTCACGCTCGATATCCCGAGTCGTCTCCATGCGCGCCACCTGTCTCCGTATGTAGACAGTTGTCTCGTGATGGAGAGCATGGCTACATGGCTGATGACCGTCAAGCATCGGTGCAAGAATTCTTCGAGTGCGTTCGGAAGGGGTGGCGATGAGTGAGCCTGAGGCGGTCAGCGGCGTACGGGGTGTGAAGTCGGCAGCCCGTACGGTCGAGTTGCTCGAGCTCCTGGCCGCGCGGCAGAACCGGCCCGCTCGGCTGCGAGAACTCAGCGAGGCCCTCGGCGCCCCACGCAGCAGCGTCTACGCTCTGCTGCGGACCCTGACGGAACACGGCTGGGTCCGCACCGATCCCTCCGGCACGCTCTACAGCGTCGGCATCCGCGCCCTCCTCGCGGGGACGACATACCTGGACGCGGACCCTTATCTGCGCATCGTCCAGCCGCTGATCAACGACCTGAGCGCCAAGCTCGACGAGACCATCCACTACGGGCGACTGGACCGCACGGACATCGTCTATCTGGCGACGCACGAATCCAGCCAGTACCTCCGCCCCTTCAGCCGGGTCGGCCGCCGGCTCCCGGCCTTCAGCACGGCACTGGGCAAGGCGCTGCTCGCCGAGCGGCTGGACACCGACCTGGCCGACCATGTTCCCGACACGCTGAAGCCCCTCACGCCGAACACCCACGCCGACCACGACACTCTGATCAAGGACCTGCGGGCCACCGCCGAGCGCGGATACGCCATCGACAACGAGGAGAACTTCGTCGGCGTCGTCTGCTACGGGTTCTCACTCCGGTTCACCACACCCCCGATCGACGCGATCAGCTGCTCGATCCCCATCGACCGGCTCAACCCCGCGAGGACCGAGGAACTCATCGAGGCCATGCGGCTCACCCGGCTGTCGATCGAGCGGATGGCGCCGATCGACCACACGATGACGTAGGGCATCCGCCCGACGGGACAGCCGCTGCCCGGATCCGTTGACCAGGCCGGCTGTGACGATCGTGTCCGTGCCGTCGCCGCACCTGGCCAGTTCGGGCAGTGCTGGGACTGTGAGACTGACGCCGAATCGTTCGTCGCACTCCTCAAGGAGGAGATCGGCACCCGCCACTGGCCGACCGGTCCACCGCCCGCGTGGAGATCTTCGCGTTCATCGAGACCTTCTACAACCGCCGACAGCTGCGGAAGCACCCGGCCGGGGGCTACCTCACCCCGCTGGAGATCCGGCAGCGCCACGAACAAGGCGGACTGCGAGCCGAGCCGGACACCCGCCGCTACCCCACCGGGCAGAACCCGGCCACTTGGCAGGTCGACGCTCTTCCGCTGACCCGCGACAACTTCCACGGCGACTGGAACTACACCCTCCACCCGGCCTCGGCCCCGGAGCCGCAGCCACCGCCGCCGTCCCGCAGCATCGATCCCGCAGCCACCGCCTGGCTGTCGGATCAGGCCTTGACCGGCCTGCCCCGCCAGGAATTGGACTCCCTGGTCGACCAGGTCGCCGACGACTGGCAGATGCACCTGCCGCCGACCACACCGCCGTCGGCGTCCGAGGCGCCCTGACACCGGCCGCACAGAGCCTGCCACCGCACCTCGAGCAGTTCCTGACCGGGGCGAGGGCTCCGAAGTAGCCGCCCACCACCGGTCGCCACGGACATCCCGGTCTGCTGCTGCGGCCCCGCCGGCCCCTGGCAGCGAGGCTCCGACGAAAACACAAACGGCCTGCTGCGCCGGTACTTCCCCAAGGGAACCGACCTCCACCCATAGCAGCGAGCAACGGACACCGTCGCCGCCCAGCTCAACGGCCGCCCACGTAAAGCGCTCGCCGCCTGACACAGGCGACCATGTGTTGCGACGATCCCTGGAAACCGCCCTGGTACAGGTCACGGGGCCTCGCACAGCCTGGTGGCCATCAGCCCTTGCGGGTCTTGATCTCCTCGGTGAGCTGCGGGACGACGTCGAACAGGTCGCCGACGACGCCGTAGTCGGCCAGCTCGAAGATCGGGGGCGGGCGGCCCGTCGACTCACGCGAGCTGAGCGCGGTGACCTTGGTACCGGTGGCCTGATCGGAGAAGGTCACCTCCAGGGCCTCGACCGCACCGGCGGCCGGGGCGGCCTCCACCGCCGCGCTGTTCGGCTTCACCGTGATGACCGGAATCCCCGTGGAGACACGGGACTTGGTGGTGAAGGACGCGGCGAAAACCGACTGCGTGGCCACCGGACCGGGCCCACGTCCACCGCGTCCATGACGATGCCGGAGCCGATGCGCAGCGCCAGACGGGCGGCGATCTCCTTGCCCTCGGCGGAGGACGGGAGCAGGACGGCGACCGGGGAGACGACCTCGACGGCGGCCTGTAGGAGCGTCGACCTTCGGGACGACCAGGTACTCGGCGTACTCGGACGCCTCATGGGTCAGCACACGGGTCGCCCGTGCTCGGCCGGCGCCGCTGCGGTGTCGGCGGCGCCGCCTCCCAGCGCGACGGCGACCGGATCGCCGAGACGGCGGGCCAGGGTCAGCAGCTCCAGGGTGGGCTTGCGACGGCACCGTCCACGTGATCGACGTAGACGAGGACTTCACTCATGGGAATGCAACTCCTGGGAAGTCAGATGAACTTCTGGCCAGCCAGGAACTCGGCGAGCTCCTTGCCGCCCCCGCCCTCGCCCTCGCCCTCGCCCTCGCCCTCGCCCTTGACGATCGTGCCCGCCGTGCTGGCCGGGCGCTGGGCCACTGCGTCGACCACCGTGCGGGCGTTCTCCAGACCGACCTCGTCGGCCTCGATGCCGAGGTCGGACAGGTCCCAGGACTCCACCGGCTTCTTCTTGGCGGCCAGGCTGGTTGGGGGGTCAGTTGTTCAGAAAGCCCAGGATGTGGTCGGAGACTGTCTTGGGCTGCTCGAGGTGCAGGAAGTGCCCTGCACCCGGTACGACGATGCGTTCGAAACCGTTCGTGAACTGGGCGTCCATGCCGTCGCTCAACTCCACGGACATGCAGTTGTCGTCGGCCCCATGGAGGTAGAGCGACGGGACGGTGATGGCACCGCTCGCCCGGGTCTCCAGGGTTTGGGCCGCCTCGTCCGCGGGAGGCGTGAACAACTGGCGGTAGTAGCCCAGGATCTCGGGCAGAACTCCTGGAGCACGGAGGGTTTCCTTGAGCGCGACACGCTCCGCATCCGGCAGCTCGTAGCCGGGTGACCATTCCCGCCAGAGCCGGTCGATGAAGGCGAAGGCTCACTCAAAGCTGGGCGACCTGGTCCGCGCCGCCACAGCGAACTACTACGCGCCGGTGAATTCCATGTCGGCCAGCCACTGGCTCACGGTCCGGGGTGTCACGCCGAGGCGCTTCTGGGCGGAGCGCTCGGCTGTGATCGAGCGGTCCGGCTGCGTACCGAGGGCCCGGTACATGTCCGCGGTAGCGGCGGCGGCCTGCTCGCCCAGCATGGGTACGAGCGGCGCGAAGAAGGCGTCGGGGTCGGCCGCCTCGTAGGTCACGGTCCGCCCGAACCGGGTGCTGAACGCCTCGGCCAGGTCCTCTCCGCTGACCGCCGGGTACTGCCCGACGGAGACCACACCGGTGACGTCCGTTCGCTCGAACAACGCGGTGGCGGCGTCGGCGATGTCCAGGTGCGAGGCCCACGAGGCGCGGAAGCCGCTGGGCAGCGGGTAGCGCAGCACGCCCTCCTCGCGGATGCCCGCGATCACGTGAGGCAGGAGCAGGTTCTCCAAGTAGAACCGGGGCTCGATCACCGCGTGGGAGACGCCGCTGTCCGCCAGCTCAGCGGCAAGCACCGAGACAGCGCTCTCGGCGGAGTCGTCCCGGCGGCTGTCGCCGTCGGTGCTCACGATGCCGCCGCTGGTGGAGAACACCACGCGGGCGGGCCGGGCCTCACGGATAGCGGTCACGGTGTTGCGCGCGTAGGCCAGGCGGTCCTCCTCCGGGGCCACGGGCAGGTGGACGAACACTCCCTCCGCGCCACGGTAGGCACCGGTCAGGTCCGCGGTGGAGGAGTAGTCGACGGCCAGCACGCGTGCCCCGTCCACGACGGTGCCCGCGTTGCGGGTCAGAGCGGTCACGGCTTTGCCCGCGGCGGTGAGAGCGACGACGACTGGGGCACCCTGGGCGCCGGTGGCGCCATGAATCATGTAGGTCATGGATCCATTAGTGCATATGATGCATCGGTTACATCAACTGCACTAATGGCTACAATCGAAAAATGCCTGCTGACCCCTGTCTCCCGGAGTGCGGCGTCGCGCGGTTCCTCATCCTGCTCGAAGGACCGTGGGCCACCCTGATCGTGCGCGAACTGCTCCGCGGACCCCACCGCTTCACAGAGTTGCGCAACTCACTGCCCGGCATCAGCCCGCACACCCTGACCAGCCGGCTGCGCCAGTTCGAGAGGCACGGCATCGTCATCCGCACCGCCTACCCGGAGATCCCCCCACGGGTCGAGTACCGGCTCACTCCTCTCGGCGAAGGGCTGCGCGAGGTCCTCGATGCCATGGCCACCTGGGCCGTGACGGTTCCCGACGGCGAGCCCGCAGCCACCACGTGACCTGAGGCTGTACCGGTTGACGCCGGGTTCGCGATTACCGGATGGAGGATCCGATGGAGATGCCGCCGTCCACGTCCAGGACGATGCCGGTGATGTAGCCGGCGAGGAAGGCTGCGGCTTCGGCGATGTCCTCGGGCGTGCCGGTGTGGCGCATGGGGATCTTGTTAGTGAGTTTGGAAGCCGCCGGTGAGGCTGACGTCGATGACCGCGTGCCAGTCGTCGTCGGTGATGTCCTCGACGCGGTTGTCGCGGATGATGCCGGCGTTGTTGACCGGCACGTCGAGGCGGCCGAGATCAACGGTGACACCGGTGATCCAGGCATCGACCTGGGCCGAGTCGGTCACGTCCACCACGTCGGTGCGCGGTTTCGCGTCATGGGCGTCGGTAATGGTCCCGGCGGCGTCGGTGAGGGCCTCTTCGTTGACGTCGGCCAGCGCGACGGTGGCGCCCTCGGCGGCGAACCGGGTCGCCATCGCGAGGCCGAGACCTTGTGCGGCCCCGGTGATGGCGACGCCCCGTCCGTGGTAGCGATTCACTCGTTGTCCGCTTTCGTAGTGGTGTGGGGTGCGAGGAAGGCTCGCAGGGCGTCGGCCACCGAGCTCGCCGACCAGTTGTCGGCGAAGGCGGCCAGTTCCTCGCGCAGGGCCTGCTCGTCCGGCCGCCACAGGTCCGCCGCCGAGGCCGGCCACGAGCGCGGCGGGGTCGGTGCGGTGACGCCGCATCAGGGTGTCGGCGCCGTGCAGAAGCGACCAGGTCACGGTCGTACCGAGTTCGATCGCGCCGCCGCGTGTCCACAGTCCGTCGTCCGGGTCGGACCACGTGACCATCGGGGCGATCGCCTTCAGCTCCGGCGGCTTCGACAGCGCCGCCATCCACTGGGTGTTGCCGAAATAGCCGGCGCCCAACATGCCGACCGAGCCGTTCGCGCCGGGCAGGGCGGCGGCCCACCGCACGGTGTCGTACCCGTCGCTCTCCTCGTACGTCAACGGCTCCCACTCCCCCTCGGAGGCGAACCGGCCACGGGTGTCCTGGATGACCACCATGAACCCGCGCCGGGCCGCCGCCAGGGGATCGAACGCCGCGGCCAGCAGGGGCATCTGCTTGCCGTACGGCAGCCGCATCAGCAGCACCGGCCACGGTCCCCTGCCCACGGGCCGGTAGACATCGGCGCGCAGCACCGTGCCGTCACACACATCTCCGCCGGAACATCGAACTCGATCTGAATCTCTGCCACGCGCTGCCCCTTTGCGTGCCACGACGCTGTCACGCAACATGGCCGAGCCTGGTCCCCGTCCCGCACTACACCCGAACGGGGTGGCTACGGCGCTCTCGGGGCGGTCACGCCACCGCGTTCAGCAGATCGGCCAGCACGTCAGGCCGCTCAAGTGCGATGAAGTGGCCTGCTCCCGGTACCTGCGTGAAATCGGCGGCCGGCAGCAATTCCTTGTTGGCTTGCCGGTCCGATGGCCGCGACCAGTCCTTCTCCCCGTAGACGAGGTGGATGGGGGCCTTGACCTCGGGGTAGCGCGACCGGGCCGCGATGAGGCTGGGCAGGGCCTGGTACACGGCCCGGGCGACGATCGGGTAGCCGGGGCGGCCGCCCACCTGGAGGAGCTCGTCGACGTAGTCCGCCCGCAGCGCGGTCTTGTCGCCGAGGCCGCCCTGCAGGATCTTGCTGAGGGCGGGCTTGGGCTCCACGCCGGCGATCACCGGGCCCACGCCCGGGGCGAGGACACCGCTGACCACCACACGGGCGAGGAGACCGGACCGGGCGATCCCGCCGCGGAAGTCGTAGGTGTTCACCGCGACAACGCGTCGTACCCGCTCCGGCAGATCGGCCGCGGTGGTCAGGGCGAGCACCGCCCCCATGGACTCCCCGACCAGTGTGACGTCGTGGAGGTCGAGTTCGGTCAGGAGCCGTTCGACGCCCGCGCGCATGGCCGGTTCGTCGTACGACGCACCGGGCACGATCTCGGAGTAGCCCATCCCCGGCAGGTCGAGGGCGTACACGGTGTACTGGTCCGCGATCAGCGGGATGAGGTGGCGGAAGTGCTCGGCCTGGGTGCGCACGGTGTGCAGCAGGACCAGGGGAGCACCGGTGCCCGCCTTGAGGTAGCGCAGCGTTCCCTCGCGGCTGTGGCGTCCCGTGCGCGGGGCGATGGTGTGGCTGGTGGTCCCCGGAACGTGGATCGTGGGACGTGATTCATAGCTGGGCATCTCGTCGGGCTCCTTGGGTGTGAAGGGGTTACTTCGTCAGCTGGGGGTACAGGCCGGCCAGGTCTCCGGCGAGGCCCGCCTTGACCTGCCGTGAGATGTCGTCGGCGAGGATCTCGTACGCGCCCGTCTCGACGCCGTCGAGGGCGAGGGCGGCGACGTCCCGGGGGTCGGACTTGGGTGCGTCGACGCCGGCCGCCAGATCGGTGTCAACGTAGCCGACGTGCAGTCCGGTGACCGTGATGCCGCGCGGCTGCAGCTCCAGGCGCAGGGAGTTGGTCTGCGACCACAGGGCGGCCTTGGAGGCACTGTAGGAGCCGCCGAGGGCCAGCCAGGACAGCACGGAGTGCACGTTGAGCACGTGGCCGCCGCCGTTGCGCTCGATGACCGGCACGAACGCCCGGGTGACCAGCAGCGGGCCGTAGAAGTTGGTCTCGAACTCCTGGCGTACGTCGTCGACCGGGGAGTCGAGGAGGGACGCGCTGACCGAGGCGCCGGCGTTGTTGATCAGTACGGAGACGTCCTGCGCCTGTGCGGCCGCCGCCGCCACGGAGGTGGGGTCGGTGACCTCCAGCGCCACCGGGACCGCGTCCGGGTGCGTCACGCCGCGCGGGTCGCGGGCCGTGGCGTAGACCTTGCCGGCACCGCGCGCGTACAACTCTTCCACCAGGGCCTTGCCTATGCCGCGGCTGCCGCCGGTGACGAAGACGTTCGCGCCCTTCAAAGCGGCCATGACTGCCTCCACAGAATGAGAAACCGATCGGTTTCCATCACAGTAAACCGATCGGTTTTCATCCGCAAGTGCAAGCAGGAACGCATCACAGCCGCCCCCAGCCATCGCCGTCATCGGGACACTGACCGTCGAACTTGTGAGCATCAAAGGCCCGCCGTTTTCGACGAGGTGCCTGCTGCTTGGTAGTCCCACGAGCACGGCCACCCGGTCGGACGTCAGATCAAGAGCAACGCCCACGATCATGTCCTCCTAGCCCCCGACCAGACCTCGGCGGGCATCCTTCAGCAGGAGCGTCTGGGCTGTCGACGCCGTAACGCCGCCGCGGCGATCTCGGCGTGCCACAGGAAGGAGGAGCAGACCCCTCCGTAGCCGGGTCAGCGTCTCGCGGTCGACGTGCACTGCGCGCACCCGCTGGACAAGGGACGGGAGGTCCTTTAGCTTTGCCGTCTAGAATTGGAAAAGAAATCCAACTCACTGGTGGGAAGGGATTCCGTGGACGGCGTCGTGGACAGTGCGGACAAGATCGGCCCCAAGGGTCTGGCTGCAACCGCCTCTGCCGAGGCGGACGAGCATCTCATCCGGGAGGCCGAGAAGATCGCTGTCGCGCTGGGCCGCATGTTCCCGGGCCTGTGCGAGGTGGTTCTGCATGACCTGCGGGATCCGCAGCATGCGATCCGGGCCATCGAGAACAACCTCTCCGGCCGCAAGGTCGGGGACTCCGTCACGGAGTTGGGCCTGGCCCGCATCGAGGACCCCGACTACCCGAGCGTCATCCAGAACTACCCCAACCAGTTTCCCGATGGCCGTCCGGCCAAGAGCACGTCCATCGGCATCAAGAACACCGCAGGCGAATACGTCGCGGCCCTCTGTCTGAACCTCGACGTGTCCGTCCTGTCACCCATGACACTCGTGTTGTCCAACCTGGTGGCCACGGACACCGAGCACCGCGAGCAGCCTCTGGAGACGCTCCGGGACCGCAACGCGCGCGAGCTGCGGCAGGCGGTGGAGGCACTGGCCGCGGAGCGCGCCGCCACCCCCCGGTCGCTGAGCCGGGAGGACAAGAAAGCGCTGGTGCGGCAGCTCCACCAAGACGGCTACTTCGACTCGCGCGACGCCGCGCAGACCATCGCCGACCTACTCGGCGTGTCCCGAGCGACCGTCTACAACTACACCAAGTGAAAGGCCCCTGATGACCGCCATCGGATCGACCGCCGACCCAGTGTCCGCTGCCTCCTCCGGCTCGGCCCGCCCACCGACCGCGCGCGGCCTGTTGCACGTCACCGAGGAGGAGACCGCCGCGCTCGTGGACGAGGAGCTGGCTCTGGAAGCGGCCCGTACCGCCTTCGCCGCCACGGTGGACGGCACGGTCTTTCCCAGTCTGGCCGTGCACGGTTCCGATCCGCGCAACCAGTTCACCCTCAAGCCGTCCGCATCCGCGACGCACGCCGGGGTGAAGATCGGCACCTACTGGCCGGGCAACACGGAGCACGGGCTGCCGCGTCACCACTCCACCCTGCTGCTGTTGGACCAGACGATCGGCCGTATCGCGGCCGTACTGGAAGTAGGCACCGCCAACGCCTACCGGACCGCCGCTGCCGACGCCCTCGCCGTCGAGCTGCTGGCCCGGACGGAAGCCACCACCCTGGCCGTCTTCGGCACCGGTCACCAGGTTGCCTACGAAGTGCGGGCCGTCAGCCGCGTCCGACCCATTGAGGAGGTCCTGATCGTGGGACGCACCGCGGAGCGTGCCAACCGGATGGCCGCGGCACTGACCTCACAAGGTCACGCTGCCCGTGCTTGTGGTGCGGAGGAAGCCTGCGCTCGAGCCGATGTGATCGTCACCGCCACCACCGCCCGGGCCGACACCCCGCCCCTGTTCGAGGCCAGTCGGGTCCCCCCCGGCACGCACATCTCCTGCATGGGCTCCGACGCCCCCGGCAAGCGGGAACTCCCACCCGAACTGTTCAGCCGCGCACGCGTCTTCTGCGACCTGCCCGAGCAGGCCCGCCGCATGGGCGAGAGCCAGCACGCCCCCGCAGCCACCGTCCTCACTCCGCTCGGCGAGGTCCTCACCCACCGCGCCGAGGGACGCACCGGCGACAGTGACATCACCCTCTTCGACAGCTCCGGTATCGGACTGCAGGACCTCTACATGGGCCTGGCCCTTCTGCAGAAAATGGACATCTCCCTGTGAGCACCGCAGCACGCACCAGCGCCACCATCAGCCTCACCACCGACCCGACGTTGTCCGACCCTGACACACCGTTCGCCGTCGTCGACGTGCACAAGGCGCAGCGCAACATCGAGCGCCTCAAGGCCAGGGCCGACCGGCTCGGCGTCACCCTGCGCCCCCATGTGAAGACCGCCAAGAGCCTTGAGGTCGCCGCCCTCATGCACAGCGGCACACCCTGCCCGGTCACCGTCTCCACGCTCGCCGAGGCCGAGGCGTTCGCCGACGGCGGCTACACCGACATCACCTACGCCGTCGGCATCGACCCCCACAAACTCCCGCGCGTCATCGCCCTGCTCAACCGCGGCGTGCGGCTGCGCCTGCTGCTGGACAGCACCGAGCAGGCAGTGTCCGTCACCGAAGCCTCGCGCCGGGCCGGACTGCCCATCCCCACCCAGATCGAGATCGACTGCGACGGCCACCGCGGCGGCCTCAAGCCCGACGACCCCACGCTGACCGAGATCGGCCGCATCCTGCACGAGGCCGGCTGCCTGGACGGCGTACTGACCCACGCGGGCGAGTCCTACTTCGCCTACACCCCGGACGAACAGCGCCTGGCGGCGAAGAACGAACGCGACACCGCCGTCGCCGCCGCCGAGCGGCTGCGCGCGGCCGGACTGCCGCTCGACACCGTCAGCGTCGGCTCCACCCCCACCGCCCACGCAGCCGATGACCTCACCGGCATCACCGAACTACGCGCCGGCAACTACGTCTTCTTCGACCTGGTCATGGTCGGCATCGGTGTCTGCCACATCGAGGACCTCGCCCTGTCGGTCGTCGCCACCGTCATCGGCCACCGCCCCGAACACGGGTGGATCATCACCGACGGCGGCTGGATGGCCATGTCTCGCGACCGCGGCACCGCCGCCCAGGCACAGGACCAAGGCTACGGCCTGGTCACCGACCTGCACGGCACCCTCATCCCGGGCCTGGTCATGACCGCGGCGAGCCAGGAACACGGCACCCTCACCGCCCGCGACGGCGCCGAACTCCCCGACCTGCCCGTCGGCACACGCCTGCGCGTCCTGCCCAACCACGCCTGCGCGACCGCCGCCCAGCACCACGGCTACCACGTCATCGACAGCACCCGCACCACGAACACCGCACCAGCGATCCACGCCTTCTGGGAACGTGTCACCGGCTGGTGAACAACTGGCGCAACTAATCGACCATCCGCACCCGTAAGCGGATGCGGATGCGGTGCAGGGTGGACGAGCACGACGAAAGACGGACGAGCAATCGCGAGCAGCTCGCCGACCCGGAGCAGGACGTGGAGGACTCCATCGCGCGTGCGGTGGCCACCGCGGGCGGCGCGGTCGTCTTCGCCGGCGCGACCGTGATCATCGCGCTGGCGGCGTTGGCGGTCACCGGTATTCCGTTCCTGACGGTGATGGGTCCGGCCGCCGCGGCCCCGTGCTGTTGGCGGTCCTGGTCGCCGTCAGTCTCGTACCCGCCGTACTCGCCATGTTCAGAGAACGGCTGCGCCCGCCCGCCCTACGAAGGAACGCGGCCCCCGGCGCCTGCGGCGGGCGGGCCACCAGGAGGGCCGACGCGAGCCGCCGGCACTGCCCCACGGACAGCCGGCCGACCGGCTTGTCCAGATCGGCGTCGTACATCAGACCGAGAGAGCTCTGCCCGCAGGCTTACCGGCGAAGCCACCTGAACTGGCGCGGTACCTGACCCGGGGCCCCACACAAATCACCGGACCAAAAGCTCAGTCAGGCGGGACAGACGGTGGTTCGCCGACGGCATCCATCACCTCGATCTCATCCAGCGGGAAGCCGCCTGGCGAAGCATCACAGTGCCGCCGCCTGCGCGGCCAGGAACTGGGCCAGCGGTTCGGGTGCCGAGTAGAACGGCGAGTGGTCGCAGTCGAGTTCGATGCGAGTGGTGGCGCGCGCGGCGCAGGCGCGCTGCGCCTCAGGCAATACGGTCCGGTCCGCTGCGCACACGACGTACGCGCTGGGGGCAACCAACCACGCCGGGTTGTCGAGGGGCGTGTCCGGCACCTGGCTGCGCATCGGCCGCCAAAGTGCCGCCGCACGCTCGGCGTATTGCGGGAGCGTGGTGGAGTAGAGCGCCTCGCGGGCGGTCGACAGCAGGGTCACCGTGCCGTCCGGGGCCGTCTGCGCGGACTGGCGGAAGGCGGGATCGTTCCAGTGGGGAGTCAGCCGCGCGGGGGACTCGCCTGGCAGCGGCATGCGCGCCGCGATGTAGACCAGGCGCGAGGCGGCGTGTCCGCCGGCCGAAACCGGCAGGCCGCCGTAGCTGTGTGCGACGAGCAGCACGGGGCCGTGTCGTGCCCCCTCGCGTACGGCGCTGCGCACCGCCTCGGTGTCATCGGTGAAGGAGGTCAGGGGGAGGTCGAGGGCATGGCTGCGGAGGCCGGCTTCACCCAGCCGTTCCGTCACCTCGTCCCAGCACCAGGCGCCGTGGTGGGCGCCGTGGACGAGCAGGACGAAGGGCTCACCGGGGAGCGACCCGCTCATGGGCGGTTTCCGGGGTGCGGGTCGGGGGCGACGGGCCTGTTGTTCAGGTCGACGGAGAGGAAGATTTCGTTGGCGACCGGATGCCGCATCTCCTCGGCGAGTTGACCGATCAACCCCGCTGTACGGGCCAGCAGCGCGAAACCGCGCAGCAGCGGGAGAGGCAGGTCGAGGTCGGCCAGGGCTGCCCCGCACACTCCGGCGCCGTTCAGCGGCAGGGTCTTGCCCAGGACCTGCGGATGCGTCCGGCCTATCGCGGCGAACAGCGACAGGTGGGGGCCGAACTGCTGCTCCTCCACGGCGATCTCCATGAGCCGCGGGGTGCGCGGGTCGCCGTCCTTGTGGACGTGATGGCCCAGGCCGGGCACGAACCGTCCCGACGCCCGCTGCGCACGTACGGTTTCGAGGGCGAGCTCGTCCCATTCCGCCTCGTCGCACGGCAGCGGCCCGGGGTGGTGTTCCAGCACCTCGTGCAGAAAGGCCCCGGTGTCCTCGGTGACCCCGAGGAACCGGGAGCCGCCACCCAGCAGTCCGGCGGCGAGTGCGCCCTGCACCGAGTCCGGCGCCGACAGGTACGTGAGGCGGGTGACGATCGCGGTCGGAGTGAAGCCGCGGCGTCAACTTCGTCAGCGTCGGCATCTTCTCCTGGGCCCTGCTGGAGCCCTCCGAGGGCACGTACGACTTCTCGCGCATGGACCGGATCCTCGACCTGCTGCACGAGAACGGCATCGCCGCCGACCTCGCGACCCCGACCGCGGCTCCTCCGGCGTGGTTCTTCAGAGCCCACCCGGAGGCACTGCCCGTCGACAAGGACGGCCACCGGCTGTCGTACGGCAGCCGCCAGACGTTCTGCCCCTCGAGCCCCGCCTACCGCGCGGCGGCCCTGCGTATCACGGGCGCGCTGGCCGAACGGTACGCCGACCACCCGGCCGTGGCGATGTGGCACGTCCACAACGAGTACGGCTGCCACACCAACGCCTGCTACTGCGACACCAGCGCGGAGGCGTTCCGAGCCTGGTTGCGTACGAAGTACACCGATGACCTGGCAGCACTGAACGACGCCTGGAGTACCACCTTCTGGAGCCAGTGGTACTACGACTGGGACGAGATCCTGCCCCCACGGGCGACCGCCGCCGGCCCGAACCCGACCAACCTGCTGGACTGGCGCCGCTTCTGCTCGGACGAACTGCTGTCGCTCTACAAGGCGGAGCGGGACGTGGTGCGGGAGGCAGCCCCCGCCACTCCCGTCACCACCAACTTCATGGCGATCACCGATGCGCTGGACTACTGGCGCTGGGCCCCGGAGCTGGACGTGGTGGCGAACGACCACTACGCGATGTCCACCGACCCCGAGGCGGAGATCGGGATCGCGCTGAGCAGCGATCTCGTGCGGTCACTGGCGGGCGGCCCCTGGTTCCTGATGGAGCACTCCACGGGCGCGGTGAACTGGCAGCCTGTCAACCGGGCCAAAAGGCCTGGGGAGTTGCGGCGCAACGCCCTCGCGCACGTGGCCCACGGAGCGGACGGTATCGCCTTCTTCCAGTGGCGGGCGGCGAAGGCGGGCGCCGAGCAGTGGCACTCCGCGATGGTCCCGCACGCCGGCACCGACAGCCAGATCTGGCGGGACGTGGTCCGACTGGGCGCTGATCTAAGGGCGTTGGCCGAGGTATGCGGCAGCACCGGCACGGCCGAGGTCGCCATCGCCTGGGACTGGAACGCCCGTTGGGCCCTGGAGTTCCCCGCCCAGCCCAACAGCGAGCTGCGGTACCTGGACCTCGTTCGCTCCTGGTACTCGCCGCTGTGGCGATCGGGCGTGGCCGTGGACTTCGTACGCCCGGACGCCGACCTGTCGGCCTACCGGGTGGTGCTGGCCCCCGCGCTGTACCTGGTCGACGACGAAAGCGCCGCGAACCTCACCGGCTTCGCCGAGCGCGGCGGCACATTGGCGGTCGGCTTCCACAGCGGGGCGGTGGACGAGAACTGCCATGTACGGCTGGGCGGTTACCCGGGAGCGTTCCGGGAGGCGCTCGGCGTCAGGTCGGACGAGTACTTCCCGCTCCAACCCGGTGACACGGTCACGCTGCGCGGGGGCGGTACAGCCTCCCTGTGGTCCGAACGCATGCGCCTGGAGGGGGCGGAGGCGGTGGCGTGGTACGCCGACGGGCCACTGACAGACGTACCCGCCGTGACACGTCACGCGTACGGCGAGGGCACGACCTGGTACCTGGCCACGCACCCGGACCCGACCGCCCTCGCGTCCCTCATGACCCGCATCCGCACCGAGGCCGGCGTGGAACCGGTCCGCACGGCACCGGAGGGCGTCGAGGTGGTTCGCCGCCGATCCCCGTCCGCCGACTATCTGTTCCTGATCGACCACGCGGGCAACGGCGCACAGGTGCCCGTCGCCGAGGACGCGGTCGAACTCCTCACCGGCAAACCGGCACCCGGCTCGGTGACGCTGGCACCGGGAGAGATCGCGGTTGTACGGGAGCCACGGCGCGGCTGACGAGACGGTCTCGGTGTGGGGCTGCTCGGACGATTCGCCGTCAACCGCGGCCGTATGCAGACCTTTCCCCTCGCACTGAACCTGCGTGGCGGCGGCTCCCTGCGGACCGTCGAGCACCTGTTGACGCAAGCAGCGTCACGGGGGACGTGCTGTCCTCCTCGCTGCCGCCGCTGTCCTGGAACGTCATCCGACCGTCACCGTCGACCACCGCTACCCACCAGATCCGAGAAGGAATCCCCAGCCATGACCGTCTTCACCGCGCAGGACAGCGTCCTCGAACGACGCACCCCGCACGAGGTCCTCCGCATCGAGCCCTGGGGGCCGCACTCGGTACGGGTCCGCGCCCGCGCCGGTCATGCCCCCGACGACACAGTCCCCGGTGCCCTCGACGTCCCCGCCGCGGGCGTTGCCGCCACCGTGACCGCGCACGCGGACGGCAGCGCCCGCATCGTCAACGGCCGCCTCACCGTGGAGGCCGACCAGGACGGCTCGCTGCGCTTCCTGCACACCGCCACGGGCCGCGAACTGCTCTCCGACAAGCGCCCCTACGTGGCCTGGGCTCACCCGCAGGCGCGCGAATACGCACCGCTCGGCGACGGCACCCACCGCATCGAGCAGCGCTTCGAGGCATACGACGGCGAGCGCATCCACGGCCTGGGCCAGCATCTGCACGGCTACCTCGACCAGAAGGGCCTGGTGATCGATCTGGTCCAGGGCAACACGGTGGTCACCATCCCGTTCCTGCACTCCTCCCGCGGCTACGGCCTGCTCTGGAACAACCCCGCGATGGGCCGGGTCGAGCTGGGCAGGGATGCCACCCGCTGGGTCGCCGACTCGGCCCACCAGATCGACTACTGGATCACCGCGGGAGACACCCCCGCCCAGATCATGGAGGCATACGCCGACGCCACCGGGCACCCGCCGCTGCTGCCCGAGTGGGCGGCCGGTTTCTGGCAGTCCAAGCTGCGCTACCGCACGCAGGACGAACTCCTGGCGGTCGCCCGGGAGTACAAGGAGCGCGGGCTGCCGCTGTCGGTGATGGTCTGCGACTTCTTCCACTGGACCCACATGGGCGACTGGGACTTCGATCCCACCGACTGGCCCGACCCGGACGCCATGATCAAGGAACTGGAGACGCTCGGCATCAAGCTGGCGGTGTCCGTCTGGCCCACGGTGGAACCCGGCAGCAGCAACCACGACACGCTGCGCGACGCCGGGCTCCTCGTCGGCGACAGCCACGGCGGCCTGCTGACCTTCCCCTGGCCCGCCCGCGGCCACGGCGCGGACCACCAGCCGATGACCTACTTCGATGCCACCCATCCGGCCGCCCGCCGCCACCTCTGGCAACAACTGAGCGAGCACTACCACTCGCTCGGTGTCTCCGCCTTCTGGCTCGACGCCTGCGAGCCGGACCTGCCTCTCGAACTGGCCGCCCGCGCGGTCTACTCGGCGGGTCCCGGTACCCAGGTGGGCAACTTCTACGGGAAGCTGGTCGCCCGTGCCCTCGCCGAAGGCCTGAACGAGGCCGGTGACGAGCGCCCGCTCAGCCTCGTCCGCTCCGCCTGGGCCGGCAGCCAGCGCTACGGCGCCGCCCTGTGGTCCGGCGACATCCAGCCCACCTTCGAGTCGCTGGCCGAGCAGATCCGGGCCGGGCTGAACGTCGCGATGAGCGGCATCCCGTGGTGGAACACCGACATCGGCGGCTTCCTCGGCGGCGACCCCACCGACCCGGCGTACCAGGAGCTGATGGTCCGCTGGTTCCAGTACGGCACCTTCAGCCCCCTCATGCGGCTGCACGGCGACCGTGCGCCGCACCACCCCACCTTCTCCGCGGACATGACCGGCGCACCGAACGAGGTCTGGTCGTACGGAGAGGAGGCGTACCCGATCCTGACCGCGCACCTGCGGCTGCGCGAGCGGCTGCGCCCCTATCTGCTGGAGCTGTCCGAACAGACACACCGCACCGGGGCGCCGGTGATGCGTCCCCTGTTCTTCGGTTTCCCCGAGGACGCGCACGCCTGGACCGTCGACGACCAGTTCCTCCTCGGACCCGACATCCTCGTCGCGCCGATCGCCGAGGCCGGAGCGCGCAGCCGTATCGTCCACCTCCCGGCCGGCGCACGCTGGACCGACACCGCCACCGGCGAGCTCCACGAGGGCGGCACCACGCTCGACGTTCCCGCGCCACTGGAACGCATCCCGGTCTTCGTCCGCGAAGGCGCCGCCGTCGCGGACGCGTTCACGGAGGTCACCGCCTGATGGCCTGTGCGGCTGCCCTCGCCGCACGGTGAACCGATCCGCAACGAAGGCCTTTTGCGAGCCGCGCGTGGGTGGGAGCGGACTCCTCGCCCACGCGCTGGTGGGCGCAAGCAGAGTGTGTGCGCACTGCGGTCGAGGCGGGAGCCCGGGTCTTCAAGTCCCCGGCACTGAGCCCTGGCGGCGCGGCACCCCGCGGATCATGCGCTCGGCGACCGAGGGCGTCGCCGCCGCCGTACCGCTGGTGTTGCGCCGGCGCGGGGAGTCGGGCCCCGGCATCACCCATGCTCACGAAGGTTGCACAGGCGTCGTCTCCAGCAGCTCGGCGGCCACCCGGCGGCCGGGCTCCCCCGTCTGTTCCGCGAGGCGCCGGAAGGTCTTCTCCGCCGATCGGGCCGGCCAGTCGGGTGGCAGATGCCGGACGGGCAGCCGGGGATCCGTGCGGATGGTGCCCAGCCACTCGGCGACCAGGCGCAGGTGGGTGGCCAGCGGGTCGAGGGTCGTATCGCCGACGTGGCTGATCCATCGGTTCTCGAAGGCGATGTAACGGGCGGCGATGGTCTCCAGATCCCAGGTGTCGCGGATCATCACATCGACGTCGGTGGCGGCGTCGGCGCACGCGTGGAAGATCTTGACGTGGGCTGCGATGCCGAGCTCGGCGACGATCTCGGAAACGTCGACACGACCCGGTGCGATCCACAGCCCGCTGTAGAGAGGACCGAATCCGGACCAGGTGAGCCGCGAGCGCAGGTCGTGGCGCTGACGCTGCCAGGCTTCGGGCAGCGAGAAACCCAGCAGGGTCCAGGTTCCGTCCCAGTCGTCGTTGACCGCACTGGTCTCCCAGACGCGTGTGCGGCCGTCGTGGAGGATCTGCGTCGCGTGCGGGGTCAGACCGAAGTACATGCGGCGCCCTTGCCGCTGCCGTTGCAGCAGGCCGCGGCCCACCATGCGGGTGAGGGTGGAGCGGACGGCCTGCTCCCCGACTCCCACGCGACCGAGAACGTCGATGATGCTGCCCGAGTACACGCACACCGGGCCCTCTTCGAGGACGTGGTCACCGAAGAAGGCGAGCAGCAACGACTGGGGGCGCAGTTGCGGTCCACCGGGCGAGTCCGGGGCAGTGCCGTTGTACCCGTCGTTCACGTGGGAGTTCACCTCGGAGAGCGTCATGTCGGAAAAGGTACGGCCGCCCGCCGCGGGTACGGCGGGCGGCGTGGCGTGGTGTCAGGGCCGGTACCGGTCGGCGGGGTGGGACAGGTCATAGGGGCGCGGGTACTGCGCCGGCTGGTAGGACACGTAACGCGCCGGCCCGGACGGATCGGCCTCCGTGGCGCGGGCGTTGAGCGTGGCTGGGTCGGTGCCCTGCCAGTGGCCCGTGGTGATGCGGGTCTCCAGTGTGTGCAGAGCGGCGACCCCTTCGCCCGTGCTGAACGTGCAGTGGCCCGCGTTCTCGACGAAGGCCTGGCGCAGCAAGGGGGTGGCGCCCGCAGCGGTGACCGCACGGCGATAGGCGCTCGCCGACTGTACCGGGATGAGGCCGTCGCCCGTGGTGTGCACGGTCAGTTGCGGCTTGGCCGGCCGGCCGGTGAACGAGCTCGTGAGGGCCATCCGGTCGACGGCCTTGGTGTCGGCGGCGATCCGGGGAGCGCGGTTCAGCGTGGCGAGGTCCTTGCTCAGCGACAGACCGGCCTTGGCGTAGAGCTCGCTGACCTCCTTGTAGAGGGGGGAACGGTGAAGCATCGCGGAGTAGTCGACGCCGGTGTTCCAGGACATGTTGCCCCGGACCCGGCTTTCCGCCTCCTGCCGCCAGGAGAAGGCGGGGAATTTCACCAGGCCCATGACCGCCTGGAACTGGTTGGCCTGCTGGGCGTCCCAGTCGGTCGGTCCCGGCCGGGTCTGGGAGGGGTCGTTCCAGCCGGGGATGTTGTGCAGGGCGGCGGCCAGCGCGATGCGGGCCCGCCCGGAGGCCGCGCTCTGCGCCCCGGCGACGGCCCCGGCCAGAGTGTCGGCCGCCTCGGCAGCCGCCGCCTGGCTGCCCAGGTCGGTCAAGCTGATGTCCGCACCGGGGGCGAGCAGCGTTTTCAACGCGAAGACCGGGTCGAGGGTGCTGTTCCAGTTGGCCACACCGCCCTGGAGCAGGCCGCACAGGGACAGTGATCCGCTGATGCGGTCCGGGTGGCGCTCGGCGATCATCGAGGTCACGAGCCCGCCGTAGGAGGCTCCCCAGGCGATGGTGTGCCGGGCCGGACCGAAGCGTGCGGTGAACGTGTCGAGCGTGGCCAGCTGGTCCGGCACCGCCTCACTCACCGCCCACCCGTTGCTCGCGTACGAGGAGCCGATGAGCGCGTAACCCTCCTTCAGCAGAGCGGACTTGGTGGCGTCGTCCGGGGCGTTGCGCGCCGGATTGGGCACTCCGAGGGGGGTGTAGCCGTGGCTGAAGAGCAGGACCGTGCCGTTCCAGGATTCCGGCTTGTCCATCACGTACGTCGCGCCGGAGGGCAACGTGCCTTCGACGTGGGCGTCGGTCTCGACCGCCTGGGCGGCCGGGGCGAGGGGTGCGGCGAGCAGCAGCGCCGCCAGGGCGACGAGCGTGCGTCTGCGGATGCGGGACTTCACGAGGGGGACTCCTTCGTCCTGGTGAAGGTGGCGGGAGGGAGTGCGGCGCAAGCAGCGACGGGAGGGCTGTGACCTCGGCGAGGGGCCCGGCCGGAGACCGGTGCGAGGCCTTCGCGGTCTCTTTCGTCCGGGGGCATGACACCGCGAAGGTAGGCGTGTACATTGCGGCCGTCAAGAAGATGCACAACATGTCTATGACGGGGCGCCACGAGCCGCGAGCCACTCGGAAGACCGCCGGCACCCGATCGACCTCTCGAACCTCCCGGCATGCCCCCATGGAGTCATGGCGGGAGACACCGTCCGACCCCACGACCCGCGCCGACCGGAACAGCCGCACACCCTCCCGGTTCTGCGGCGCCCTCATCGGCGCCTTCCCGGCAACGGCACAGAGTCGGCTCGACTCGCTCGAATTTCATATCTGCACCCAAAGCGAACAGTTCCCACCCACTTCCCGTGAGGAGGAGCCCCATGCGACGGCGCATTCTCGGGCTTGCTATAGCAGTGGTCACAGTCATCGGTGCGGCCGGATGCGGATCCTCGTCCGATGAGACGAGCGGTTCGTCGGCCTCGGCCAGCGGCAAGACCACCGAGGTCAAAGTCGGCATCATCCCGATCGTCGATGTGGCCCCGCTCTATCTGGGCCAGAAGAAGGGCTTCTTCAGCAGCCGCGGCATCGAGCTGAAGATGGAGAGCGCCCAGGGCGGCGCCGCCATCATTCCCGGCGTGGTGAGCGGACAGTTCCAGTTCGGGTTCAGCAACACCACGTCGCTGATGATCGCCCAGACCAAGGGAGTCCCGGTCACGTCGGTGGCCAACGGAGCGGCCACCACGGGAAACACCACGACCGACGTCACCGCGGTGGCGGTCAGGAAGGACAGCGCCATCAAGTCGGCCAAGGACCTGGCCGGCAGGACGGTCGCGGTGAACACCCTGCAGAACATCGGTGACACCACCGTGCGCGAGGCGGTCCGCAAGGACGGCGGCGATCCCTCGAAGGTGAAGTTCGTGGAGATCGCCTTCGATCAGATGCCGGCCGCCCTCGACGGCGGCCAGGTGGACGCGGCCTGGATGGGCGAGCCCGCGCAGACGATCGCCAAGTCCCAGGGTGCCCGGGCCGTGACGTCACCGTTCGCCGAGACCGACCCCAAGCTCACCGTGGCGACCTACTTCACCTCCGCCCAGCTGGCGAAGGAGAACCCCGACCTGGTGAAGAAGTTCGCCGAGGCGATGACCGAGTCGCTCACGTACGCCTCCGCGCACCCGGACGAGGCACGGCAGATCCTCACCACCTACACCAAGATCGACGGCCAGGTGCTGAAGGACCTGACGCTGCCCGACTGGCCCGCCCAGTACGACATGGCGTCCCTGGAGAAGCTGGCCTCGCTCGGTGAGCAGGACGGACTGTTCGGCGACAAGAAGCCCGACCTGAAGACGCTGTTCCAGTGACGGCCTCGGCACTGGCGTCCGTGAGGACGAAGCCCGCGGGGCGCGGTCCGAGCACCACCGCCGCGCTGCGCGGACTCGCCGGGCTGGCCGGTCTGGTAGCGGTCCTGGAGGTGCTGCCCCACACCGGTGCGGTCTCGGCCGACTACCTTCCGCCCGCGTCCGAGATCGGCCGTACGCTGGGGCAGTTGCTCACCGAGAGCACGTTCTGGACGGCGCTCGGCGACACCGTGACCGGCTGGGGGCTGGGCCTGGCCATCGCGGTCGTGGGCGGTGTGGTGGCCGGGGTGGTGATCGGCTCCGTGCCGGTCCTGCGCGCGGTGACCGCCTCCACCATCGAGTTCCTGCGTCCCATTCCGTCGGTGGCGCTGATCCCGGTGGCGGTGCTGCTCTACGGCACCTCGC
Organism: Streptomyces sp. SA15; assembly: GCF_002291145.1. Taxonomy (GTDB): domain Bacteria; phylum Actinomycetota; class Actinomycetes; order Streptomycetales; family Streptomycetaceae; genus Streptomyces. Next base: position 89,540 of record NZ_NTGE01000126.1, on the reverse strand, counting down.
TGGAGTCGACGCTGCTGCTGGTGGTCTACGCCTCCTTCTGGCAGGTCCTCGTCCAGGTGCTGGCCGGCACCCAGGACGTCGACCCGGTCGCGGACGACACCGCCCACAGCTATCTGCTCGGCAGATGGGGGCGGGTGCGGTACGTCCTGTGGCCGACCGCGCTGCCGTACGTGATGACGGGCGTACGGCTGGCGGCCGCCGTGGCGCTGGTCCTCGCGATCACCGCGGAACTCGTCATCGGCTCACCCGGCCTCGGCCGCGAGATCGCCGTCGCGCAGAACTCCGGCGCGGTGTCACGGGTGTACGCCCTGGTGCTGGTCACCGGGCTGCTCGGCGTCGCGATCAACCTGGTGGCGCGGGCCGTCGAGCGGCGGGCGCTGCACTGGCACCAGTCCCAGCGCAGGGAGGGATGACCTCATGACCGTCCTCACAGTGGGCCGTCGTGCCCTGCTCGTGCTGGGCCTGCCCTCGGTTCTGTTCGCGGTGTGGTGGTTCGCCACCGCCGGCAGCACCGACTTCTACGTCCCACCGCTGTCCACCATCCTGGGGAAGTTCGGGGAGGTCTGGGTGGGCGACCGGCTGGCGTCCGACGTCCTGCCGAGCCTTCTCAGACTCACCGCGGGCTACCTGCTCGCCGTCGTCATCGGCGTCGGACTCGGCCTCCTGGTCGGCACGCACCGCGTCGTACGGGACGTCCTGGAGCCGGTGCTGGAGCTCTTCCGCGCCATCCCGCCGCCGGTGCTCGTCCCCGTGCTCATGCTGTTCGCGGGCATCGACGACACCATGAAGGTCATCGTCATCGCCAGCGGCTGCGTCTGGCCGATCCTGCTCAACACCGTCGAGGGCGTCCGCGCCGTGGACGAGGTGCTGGGCGACACCTGCCGCTCCTACGGCATCACCGGCCCCGCCCGCCTGTGGCATCTGGTGCTGCGCTCGGCCAGCCCGCAGATCGTCACGGGCATGCGGCAGTCGCTGTCGATCGGGATCATCCTCATGGTCATCAGCGAGATGTTCGCCGCCAGCAACGGACTGGGCTTCACCATCGTGCAGTTCCAACGCAGCTTCGCCATCCCCGAGATGTGGAGCGGCGTCCTGCTCCTCGGCCTGCTCGGCTTCGTCCTGTCGCTGCTCTTCCGCCTCGCCGAGAACCGGGTCCTGGCCTGGTACCACGGCCTGCGCCGCGCCCAGCGCACCACCTGACCGGCCGCCCGGTCCACCCGGTCCGCCCCAAGAAGGAGACGTCGATGCTCGACGTACGCAACCTGCAGAAGACCTATGCCGGCCGGAACCGCACCGTCGAGGCACTGCGCAGTCTCAGCTTCCGCCTCGACGCCGGTGAACTGGTGTGCCTGGTCGGCCCGTCGGGCTGCGGCAAGACGACCCTGCTGAAGTGCATGGCCGGGCTGCTGACCCCCACCAGCGGCGAAGTCGCGCTGGACGGCCGCCCGGTCAGCGGGCCCCCGCCCGGCATGGCGGTGGTCTTCCAGGAGTACGGCCGCTCGCTGTTCGCCTGGATGAACGTACGCGACAACGTCGCTCTCCCCTTGCGCCGCAAGAAACTCGGCAAGGCGCGGGAGAGGGAACTCGTCGACCACGCCCTGGAGGTGGTCGGTCTGGCCGACGCCCACCACGCCTATCCCTGGCAGCTCTCCGGCGGCATGCAGCAGCGCGTCGCCATCGCCCGCGCCGTCGCCTACGAACCGAAGGTACTGCTCATGGACGAGCCCTTCGCCGCCGTCGACGCCCAGACCCGCGCCGACCTGGAGGACCTCATCCGCCGGCTGTGGCGCGAACTCGGCGTCACCGTCCTGTTCGTCACCCACGACATCGACGAGGCCGTCTACCTCGGCCAGCGCACGATCATCCTGTCCAAGTCGCCGACCGTGGTGCTGGAAGACCTGGTCATCGATCTTCCCGACGAACGCGACCAGTTGCACACCCGCTCCAGCACACGCTTCGCCGAACTGCGCTCGCACGTCTACGAACAGATCCAGCGCGCCAAGCACCACAGCGGCGACACGACTTCGGGTGGCGCCGGCCAGGATCCCGGCTCGGGACTCCGGTCACCCGAGAAGAGGGACGAGACCAGAGTTGCGTGACACGACTTCGGCAACCGGTTCGACGGCCTGGACCGCCGCCTGCCCGCCCTGCTTCAACCCGATGCCGGCCGCCCGCTGCGGGAGCCGGGTGTTCTCGTGGGCCTGTCACCGAACGCGGTACACCGCCGACCGGCCAGGCTCCGCGTCTCGGGCGCCTTTCCGGATCCGGTGGCTGCCGTCGGTCCCGGGGCGCTGGGCCCCGGCATGACGGTCCTGGTGCTCGTCGAACTCGCACCGGATGACGACCGGCACTACGCCCCGTTCACGGACCGGCCGGCGGACCTGCGCGAGACGAAGGCGGCGTCCTGCGCGTACGCCGTGCACGGTCCCCGCGTTCTGACGCACGGATCCGCACCGAGCAGCCCCCGGCGGGCACCTCCCTGTCCCGCCGGGGGCATCTCCGTGTCGGCGCCTATGCACAGGGTGAAGAAGATCATGGGGTTGTCCTTGCTGTCCCGGAGAGGGTGGCCCAGAGCGAGGGTCCTCTTGACGTCGTTCAGGCGGTGGTGCATCTCGGGAGCGTGCGCCCGGGAGGCGGTGAAGTAGGTGTTCTCCTGTGCGGCGAGCCAGCGCAGGACCACCGCGCCCTCGGTGAACGGCAGCGGCCTGCGGCCGTGGAAGACGTCGTGGACACACACCGGTATGCCCGGCCGCATGCGCGGCAGCAGGTACTGGATGTACCAGCGGCGAAACTCGCCGAGTGGGCCGCGTCGATGAACAGGAAGTCCGCGCCCGCCGCGCAGCGGCTGTCAGATGCAGCGGGATCTTAGGTGACCTCCGCCTCGATGTCGTCGAGTTGGGCCCTCAGCGAGGTCGGCGGCACGAGCAGTTCCCGCTGCTTCTCGCGGACCCGGTCGAGATGGTGGGCGTAGGCGCGGTAGAGCCGGACGATGTAGTCGATGTCGATGTGCTGGTGCATGCGCGCTCCGTTGCGAAACCGGTCTGGTTGGTCAGGGCGCGGTGACGCTGAGGCGCGGGGCGGTGAGGGCACGTCACACCCTGGTGCCGACTCCGCTGTCACACCCGGGTATCAGCCGCCCGGGGCTCGGTCGGACATTCCCGGGGCGACCAGCCCCGACTCGTAGGCCATGACGACGAGTTGCGCCCGGTCGCGGGCGCCGAGCTTGGCGAGCAGCCGGCTCATGTGGGTCTTGACGGTCTGCTCGGCCACCACCAGCCCCGCGGCGATCTCCGCGTTCGACAGGCCCTGCGCGACCAGCAGCAGCACCTCCGTCTCCCGGGGCGTGAGGCCGTTCAGCTGCACGCGCGCGTCCCGGCGCGGGCCGGGGCGGAGCCGGGCCACGTCCTCGATGAGGCGTCGGGTGACGGACGGGGCGAGCAGCGCCTCACCGGCGGCGATCACCCGTACCGCCTGCACGAGTTCGGCGACCGGGGCGTTCTTGAGGAGGAAGCCGCTGACCCCGGTGTGCAGGGCCTCGTAGATGTAGTCGTCGATGTCGAAGGTGGTCAGCATCAGCACCTTGGGGCGGTGCACCACGCCGGGCGGCGCATCCAGCAACTGTCGTGCCGCTTCGAGCCCGTCCATCTCCGGCATCCGTACGTCCATCAGCACCACGTCCGCGTGAGTGCTGCGGCTGACCTCGATGCCGAGGCGGCCGTTGGGCGCCTCCCCCACGACGTCGATGTCGCTCTGCGCCGACAGCAACGCCGCGAACCGTCGAGCGCCGGCTTCCGGCCGTCCACGGCGAGGCACTGACCGCCGACAAACCGGACGCCGAGCAGGTGTGGCGAGCCCTCACCGACCCGGTCGGCCGGAGCAGCGCCGTGACGGCGGCGCCCGGCATCGACCGGGTGTGGCTGGACGGGCGGGTCACCATGGCCGCGCCACCTCCGACCCCGACCCGGAAGGCGGGGTCGTGCAGATCGGCGCCCCGGCCGTCTGGAAGGCCGGCTACGACGGCAAGGGCGTGAAGGTGGCCGTCCTGGACACCGGCTGGCGAAAGACTGCGACAGCAGGGACTCCTGGCACTGCTCGGACGGGATCGCACCCCCGAACTGCCAAGAGTCCCTGCGGCCATGCACCGCCCCCGCCACGATCACCCGATCAGGACTCCCGTCAGACCGGAGAGGCCCCTCGATCGGTAAGCGGCGGATAGCTTCTCAGGCTGTCTCCTCACCGAGCGGTTGCAGGTTGAGGCAGGATGCCCTCCGCCTTCGGCCTGCCTGGTGCCCTGAGGAAGAGCGCCAGCACCGCGGAGGCCAGACCGATGCAGCCTGCGAGGACGAATGCGCCCTGGTAGTCCCAGACACCCACCACGACCGCGCCCATGCCGGACCCCACGAGGCCCGAGATCAGCTTCGAGCTGTAGACCATGCCGTAGTTGGACGCGTTGTTGTTCTCACCGAAGTAGTCCGCGGTCATGGCCGCGAACAGCGGGAAGATCGCGCCGCCACCGAAGCCGGACACCATGGAGCAGAACAGGAAGAACGGCATGCTGCCCATCTGGCCGGACACCAGCACGCCGAACTGGGCGGAGCCCAGCACCAGACACACGATGATCAGTGTGTGGCGGCGGCCGAACTTGTCGGAGATCCAGCCGATCACGCCGCGCCCCGTGCCGTTGACGATCGCCTTCAGGGACATCGCGGTGGCCACGATCCCGCCCGCGAAGCCCATGTCCTTGCCGAACGGCACCTGGAAGGCGATGCCGAAGATGTTGATGCCGGCCGTGCACAGCAGACAGAACCACATCATCCACAGGACGGGTGTCCGCGCGGCCTCCTTGGGGGTGTACTGCTTGACCGCCGGCGGGTTCTTCTCGAGCGCCCGGCGGATCTTCGGGTCGTCGGTCGCCGTGAGCGGGTCGACGTGCGCGGGCCACCAGTTCTTCGGCGGGTCCTTGAAGAACCAGCCGGCCCCGGCCACCACCAGGCACAACCCGACACCCACGGCGGTCAGCACGGTCTTGTAGTTGCTCAGGTCCATGTACGAGGTGAACAGGAACACGAAAGGCACGGAGCCGTAGGCGAAGCCTCCGTTGACGAAGCCCGTCTTGCCGCCCTTGCGCTCCGGATACCACTTGCCGACCATGTTCACAGAGGTGGCATAGACCAATCCGGCGCCGATGCCACTGCACATTCCGAAGCCGAAGTAGGCGACGAGTACGTGCGGCGCGTACGCCAGCGACACATAGCCCAGCAGGGTGCCGACCGCGCCGATCAGCATGGCCGTGCGCGCGGGTAGCCGCCCACTCTCGCGCAGTTGTCCGGCCGGAAAGGCCACGGCCGCCTGGAAGAACACCCAGACGCCCATCAGCCAGAAGATGTGCCCGCTGTCCCACAGATGGGCCTGGTGGAGCGTTTCCTCCGCCGACGTGAACGCGTACTCGGCGGAGCTGATGCCCATCATGGCCACCCAGGGCAGGATGACCATCCACCGGCGCGGCCGGCCCATGATGTCGACATCGGTCTCGCCGAGCCGGTACACGCGGCCATTGCGGTCCGTCACTTCGCGGTATGGAACCGACGTCGACGCTGACGTAGAGGTTGTCATCTCATTCTTTCCTTACCTCGAAAAGCTCGGCCGGCGCCTCCTGTCCGGATCGCTTCGGGACTCGGTGTTCGACCATGAGCTGAGCCATGATGCGCCGAGGACGCCGAGGAAAGGGAGTCCTGGGCCGAGCCGGAGCTGATCCATCGGAAGGGAGACGTCGTCGCTGACGTTGCCGTCAACTCGCTGCTTGCTTCGAAAACGGCGCCGCTGACTTGGTCGGCAACGCCCTCCTCCTTTCGCCCGGGCCTGCTGCTCGCCGTCACCTGGGGGTCGTGGTTGCGGACAGTGCAGTGCGACCGGTCCTCGAGCCGGGGCCTACACCCGGTGACACGCCTCCCTGACGCTTTGAGATTCCGCTGAGTGCGCCGAGCCTGCGCTGGTCGGAGGGAATTGCATACAGTATGGTCCGGGGCTGGGCAGTAGTTTGGGGCTGCCGAGACCTGTTGTCCAGAGGTTGCGCAGAGGTATCTTCGAGTCCTTCAATTTGCCCTTGCGACTAGCGGAGGCCGAGGGCAACGCCACCAGGACGTGCACGACCGCGACTTCGTCCCTCCTCGACGAAAGAGGCATTCACGCTGCTTCCCGCCTGCATCAAAGCCACTTGCCCCCGTACAGCCCGAGATGGCGGGAGGCGGCTCGTACAGGGGTCGGTCTCCCCGACCCTCACCTCTCGTGGCCGCCACGCTGCCGCCGTTCCGGCACCCTGATCGCGGGAACCCTTGCAGTGGCACGGCCATCGGGTCGACGGTTCGCCATCAAAGGTGTTCCCATCGGCGGCCGAGTCGTCGTCGCAAGTGTGAATGCTGGGGCTTGGCATCGACCTCACCGTCTGCCCGCGTGAGCCGGCAGGCACCGCTTCGCACTCCGTCCCCGGAACATCCAGCGCGGCCTTCGCTGCCCACACACCGTCGTCCATCCGGAGCCTGCCGGCCGCCCGTGGCACCCCCGCGCACACCCATGCGGCCAACGGGAAGTTTGCACATTGCATACCAAAGCCAGTAGGCTGCTACCTGGACAAGCGTTCGCTTCTTCGACTCAAGATTCGGAGGGCCGCCTTGAGCGAGTCCCTGACTGCGGCGGTCTCCCGCCGCGTCGCTCGCCCTGCCCCGCTGCGTCAGGCCGTTTACGACGCATTGGTCGAGCTGATCATCAGCGGTACCCTCAAGCCCGGCCAGCACCTGGTCGAGGGCGAACTCGCCGAGCAGCTGGGAGTGAGCCGCCAGCCGGTCCGCGAAGCGCTGCAGCGCCTGCACACCGACGGATGGGTGGACCTGCGTCCCGCCCAAGGCGCCTTCGTGCACAGTCCTTCACAGGAGGAGGTCGAGGAGCTGCTCAGCGTCCGCGCAGTACTGGAGAGCTACTCGGCTCAGCTCGCCGCCCAGAACGCCGACCCCGCCGGCATCGAGCGGCTGCGGGAGCTGCAGAAGGAGGGCATGGAGGCGATCGCCGCCGATGACGCCGAGCGGCTGGTGGCAGCCAATACGGCCCTGCACGACCACATCGCCTCCCTCGCCGGCAACAACGTACTGATGCAGCTGATCTCTCTGGTGAGCCGACGCGTCCGGTGGTACTACACGCCCATCGCCAAGCCTCGCGGCAAGGACGCCTGGACCGAGCACGCCCAGCTCGTCGAGGCCATCGCCAACGGCGATGCGGACAAAGCAAGCAAGATCATGCGCCGGCACGCCGACCGCACCACAAAGCTCTACCGCACCTTGCTGCGCAAAGACTGAAGGACCTCGGCCGCCCTCACGGTCATCCGCCGGAGGCGGCGGTAGCCCCGGCTCCAGCCAGGGCATGCCGTCGGGTCGTTGCGCACCAGCTCGATGTGCCGACATGAGCGGCGGCCCTGTGACGAGACCTGCGTTCAGGACTGTGACGCTGGGACCGGTCGGCCCAGGGGGCGCACCCGCCGACCGGTCCCGCGCCCGTGTCACGCGCCGAGTCGCCTGTCAGCCCACGGAGGCAATCCGTGCGCTGAGCCGCGCGCTCGTCCGTGTACACGTTCTTTGGGGGTGCTGCAACGGTCGCCGACGAGGGTCGATCCCGTCACGGCGGCCAGGCACTCGGCGCTGACCGGAGACCCGCGGCGCCAGGTGAACTCGCCTGGGCGTAAGGCGATGCCGGGACCTCTTCCGTCGCACCATGTCCTTCACTGCGCGTTCCTGCCGCTTTCGAGGGCGGCCGTATTTCAAAAGGTGGTCAGGGTTTGTCTACAGTATACGACCTTCGCCTGGCAAGGGTGGAACAGGAGCTCGCCGAGGCGGACGGTCCAATATGCGCCGGTCGCGAGCGAGCGAGGGCGCATCCGATCCGCTGACCGATCGAGACTGTAGACGATAGACTGTAGACAACGCCAATCGTACGGTGAGCTACGGAGGAGCGGAGCCTGGCTCCGGTCGAGACCGAGCTCACCGCACACCTCGGCGTATCCCGCCAGCCGTAGACCGAGTCGGCGACGCCGACGGCGGTCAACGCCACCCCGAAGGCCACGACGCGGCTGCGCGCGTCGTGACAGGCGGGTCAGCGGGCTCTGAAGGCCGATGTCGTCGATGCCGTGGTCGCGCCCGTACCCGCCCCTGCGGCGCCTGGTCCTGAGACGAGTACCGGGCACTGATCGACGCCATCACGGCGGGTGACGAGTAGCGGGCGCAGCAACTGAGGCGCGGGCACACCGAGCACACACGCCGACGGCCACCGGCGCACGCGATCCCGCCGATGGTCTCGGCAACGGGTGAAACTCAGCCGTTGCCGACAGATGGCGGCAGTACGCCGTCGGTGACAAGGGGATGCCTTGCGCCGGCGGGTGTACGCCGAAGGCGGGCAACCGCCCGCCGCGGCCCGTCCGCGACTGGGCGGAAGCGGACCGCGACGGGCGGCCGTCAGCCGTGCGCGATGGTGCCGGCTAGGGCCTGTTGCGAAAGTCCTGTCGTTCGCCCGGAGGGCGGGCCCCGCGGCGTCCGGTGCGTGCTCTCGGCGTGCCGGGTGCAAGCCCTCGTACTGGATGTACTTGGGCTTGTGCCCGGTGCGGCGAGAGTACGTGCCGGACGCCGCGGGGCAGGCGGGACTTTCGCAACAGGCCCTAGGCCGAGGCCGTTTCGCTGCTCGCCTGCAGCGAGCCCACCTGGACGTGACGCGCTGCGGGGCGGCCCGGCTGCCGCAGCAGCAGCGCGAGTGCCGCCGACGCCAGCCCGAGGCACCCGGCGAGGATGTACGCCCCGGAGTAGCCCCACGCCGCGACGACCGTCGCGCCCAACCCGCTGCCGGCCAGCCCGCCGACCAGCTTGGAGCTGTACACCAGCCCGTAGTTCTGGGCGTTGTTGTTCTCGCCGAAGTAGTCCGGGACCAGCGAGGCGAACATCGGGAAGAAGGCGCCCGAGCCGAAACCGGAGATGAAGGCGAAGAAGAGGAACAGCGGTTCGCTGCGGATGTCGCCGGCCCACAGGACACCGAACTGCGACAGCCCCTCGATCGCGACCACCAGGATCAGGGTCTGTTTCCGTCCGAGCCGGTCGGACACCCAGCCGGTCACTCCGCGGCCGGTGCCGTTGATGATGGACATGATGCCCATCGACGAGGCAACCACCAGTGGACCGAACCCGATCTCCTTCGCGAACGGAACCTGGAAGGAAATGCCGAAGATGGACACCCCCGAGGCCAGCACCAGGCAGAACCACATCAGCGGGAGCATTCCGGTACGGATCGCGTCCATCGGCTCGTACTGCCGCACGGCCGGGGGGTTCTTGGACAGCGCCTTGTCGTTGGCCGCCTTGCTGTACTGCAGCGGGTCGACCTCCTCGGGCCACCAGTTCTTGGGCGGGTCCTTGAGGAACCAGCCGCAGATGGCGACCAACACGAGGACGTAGACGCCCACCCAGTCGAGCACCGCGCGGTAGTTGCCGGTGTGGAAGGAGTAGGTGAACACGAAGATCATCGGTACGGACCCGTAGGCGAATCCGCCGTTGACGAAGCCGGTCTTGCCACCGCGCCGTTCCGGATACCACTTGCCGACGATGTTGACGCAGGTCGAGTAGACCATGCCTGCGCCCGTGCCACCGAGGACACCGAATCCCAGGATGGCGAGCGCCACGTTCGGCGCGTAGCTGAGGGCGAAGAATCCCAGTCCGGCCAGGACGGCTCCGGTGAGCGTGGCCCCGCGGGCCGTGAGGATCCCGCGTTCTCGCAGCCTTCCCGTCGGGAAGGCCACCCCCGCCTGGAAGACCGTCCACACACCCAAAACCCAGAACGTGTCGGTGGACGACCAGTGATGGGCCGAGGACAGAACCTCCTCGGCCGAGCCGAAGGCGTATTCCGCGACGCTGATGGCCATCATGGCCACCCACGGGAGCAGCACCATCAGCAGGCGCGGGCCGCCCAGAAGTTCTCTGGCGCTCTCGCCGACGCGGTATACGCGTCCGTTGACATCCGTGACCTCGCGGTATGAGGGTCGTGTGGATGATGCGGTTGTCATGTCATCTCCCCTTGCTCAAGAGACTCACCAGCGCCCCCTGGTCGGTACTCCGTGTGCAGTGCGGGGAGGTCTGGCCCTGGGCAGCGGCGCCCGAGCCGGACCTGTGATGCGGACCGGTCATGACGGTCCGCGCCATCGGGAGTTGGGTGGCGGCAGCGGGGGCCCGCGTCGCCGTGTCGGAAGCGGCGGATGCCGGGTCGCTTTCGCCGAGTGGCGGCGGCACCGCAGCATGCTCAGATCACGCCGTTCGACTTCAGCAGGCGCAACTCTTCGTCGTGCTCGCCGGGCAGCGGTGAGGTCGTCACCTCGACCGGCGGGCGCAGCTGCCTGCGCGTGATGTCACCGGCCGATGTCTCCGGCTTGCTGATGTCCGTACCGAGCCACGCGAGCAGCTTGGTCGCGGAGGAACCGGACTGGACGTGCGTCAGGTCCAGGACGCGGACACCGTCGAGGGTCCTGGGAGGCCGGGTTGGCTGCGGAATCGTGACGGTCTCGGTGGTCACCGGGGTCACCTCACTCGTTCGTCGCGGAAAGCGACGGCAGGAAAAGAGCTGAATACTGTATGCGCTGGCTAGGGACCTTAACGCTCGCGTGATCCCGGTGACCCCCCGTGGAAATTGAGGTTTTCCACAAGAACGTCTAAAGGGCTGGCATAGAAGTCGACCCGGTCACGTCGACGCCAGCGCGGACATGCGCACCCGTGGCAACAACGAGAGGGATGGCATACAGTATGCAATCCCGGGGATGCTTGGCAGGCTCCCCGCTCGCCCGGACTCCTAGGGAGCCGCTCCATGTCGTACCGCTCCGCTCTCTCCTATGTCTTGAGCAGCACCATCGAGCCCTCCGCCGAGCAGACCAGCGCAAGCGAGAGGTTTCCCCGCACCTCAGTGGCCGCCCTCGCGGAGGCAGGACTGCTCGGACTCACCGTCTCCGCCTACCTCGGCGGCGGCGGCCTCGGACTCGTCGAGGCGGCCGAGGTCGTGACCGAGGTGTCTCGCGTCTGCCCGGCCACTGGCGCTGTTCTCCGCTCTCACTACGCCGCGGTTGCCTGCATCGAGGCATACGGCACCCCTTGGCTGCGCCGGAGGGTCGCCGACGGCCATCACCTCAGCACCCTCGCTCTGGTTGACGTCGGCGACGGCGGCGGACCGGGCGGCGCGGCTCCGCCGGCGGGTTCGACGGCGACGCGTACCGGCGATGTGGTGGCACTCCGCGCCCGGAAACGCGATGTCGTCGGGGCGGGCGAGGCCGACAGCTACATTTGGTCCTCCCTGCCGGTCGACGGAAGCGGCAGGCCGGCCCTCTGGCTGGTCCCAGCGGACGCACCAGGTCTGTTCGTGCCGACGCGGCCCAACGGCGCGGGCCCGCGCGGCAGTGGCGCGTCCACCGTCTGCGCCGACCCCGTGCTGGTCCCGGCGAGCGCGCGGCTCGGGCAGGAGGGCGGCAGGCGCGATCACGTACTGGGCACCGTTCTCGAGTGGCTGGCCGCACTGCCGGCCACCGGCTCGGCGGCCGCCGAGCCGGTCAGCGCCGAGGCACTCGCCTGACATCCGACGTTCCCAGCGGTGGACGCGGATATTGAAGGCTGCATACAGTATTCGACGTGTGGACCAATCGCTGGGGCGCACATGTCGGACGAGCAGGTCGGTCAAGGCCAGGCCCGTCGATCATCACCCCCGGGATCCATCCGGTCAGTCAAGGGATTCATACATGCGCGACGGTCAGGCGGAGGAACCATGACGACGAGCGTCAGGGACGTGACGACGGAGGCCGCCATCAATGCGATTGTGGCCGCCCACCGTGGGCAACGCGGCTCGCTGCTTCCGATATTGCACGCCATCCAGGCGGAACTCGGCTACGTGCCGCAAGAGGCCATTGCGCTGCTTGCCCACGAACTCAACGTGTCCCGGGCGGACGTGCACGGCGTGGTGTCCTTCTACCACGACTTCCGCAGCGAGCCGGCCGGCCGTACGACCGTTCGCATCTGCCGTGCCGAAGCCTGTCAGGCCCTCGGCGCGGACGCCCTGGTGACCTGTGCCCGTGACCGGACGGGCGTCTCCCTGGGGGAGACGCGCGCCGACGGTTCGGTCACCGTGGAACAGGTCTTCTGCCTCGGCAACTGCGCGTTGGCGCCGTCCGTCGAGGTGAACGGCGAAGTGCTCGGACGCATGAGCGCGGATCGCCTGCGCTCGGTACTGGACGAGGCGGTCTCATCGTGACTCAGGTTTCGAACTCCCCGGTGACGGTGTACGTGCCCCGCGATTCGGCGGCGCGGTCGGTCGGCGCGGACGCGGTGGCGAACGCGATCCGGACGGCGGCGGCCGTTCAGGGCCGACCGGTCGAGCTGGTGCGCAACGGGTCGCGCGGGATGCTCTGGCTGGAGCCACTGGTCGAGGTGGTCACGCCCGAGGGACGGATCGGCTACGGGCCGGTGGCGCCCTCGGACGTGGCGGGCCTCGTGGACGCCGGCCTCCTGGACGGGGCGGACCACCCGCTGCGGCTCGGTGTCGTGGACGAACTCCCCTGGCTGGCCCGCCAGTCACGGGTCACGTTCGCCAGAGTCGGGATCACGGACCCGCTCTCCCCCGAGGACTACGAGCGGCACGGCGGCCTCGCCGGCCTGCGCAAGGCCCTTGAGCTCCCGCCCGCCGACGTGGTCACCGAGGTCACCGAGTCCGGCCTGCGCGGCCGGGGCGGGGCGGGATTCCCGGCCGGCATCAAGTGGAAGACCGTCCTTGGCTGCGCCGACGAGCTGAAGTTCGTCTGCTGCAACGCCGACGAGGGCGACAGCGGCACCTTCGCGGACCGCATGGTCATGGAGGGCGACCCGTTCATGCTCATCGAGGGCATGACGATCGCCGCCCACGCGGTCGGCGCGCGCGAGGGCTACATCTACATCCGGTCGGAATACCCCGACGCGGTGGCCACGATGCGCGCGGCGATCGGGATCGCACGCGAGAAGAACTGGCTCGGGGAACGCATCCTCGGCTCCGACCTCACCTTCGACCTGCACGTCCGCGTCGGCGCGGGCGCGTACATCTGCGGTGAGGAGACCTCCATGCTGGAGAGCCTGGAGGGCAAGCGCGGCATGGTCCGTGCCAAGCCGCCCATCCCCGCGATCGAGGGGCTGTTCGGCAAGCCGACGGTGGTCAACAACGTCCTCACCCTCGCCACCGTGCCGGTGATCCTCGCGGACGGCGCGAAGGCGTACCAGGAACTCGGCGTGGAACGGTCGCGCGGCACCCAGGTCTTCCAGCTCGGCGGCAACATCGCGCGCGGCGGCATCGTGGAGACCGCGTTCGGTGTCACCCTGCGCGAACTGGTCGAGGACTACGGCGGCGGCACGCTCACCGGGCGCCCGGTGCGCACCGTGCAGGTCGGCGGACCGCTGGGCGCCTACCTGCCGACGTCGAATTTCGATCTGCCCATGGAGTACGAGGCCTTCGCCGCGGCCGACGCGATGCTCGGCCACGGCGGCATCGTGGTCTTCGACGACACCGTGGACATGGCCGCACAGGCCCGCTTCGCGATGGAGTTCTGCGCCGAGGAGTCCTGCGGCAAGTGCACGCCCTGCCGCGTCGGTTCGGTACGGGGCGTCGAGGTGATCGACCGGATCGTGGCCGGTGAGGACCGCGACGACAACCTCGCCCTGCTCGAAGATCTCTGCGAGCTGATGACCGACGGATCGCTGTGCGCCATGGGCGGGTTGACCCCGATGCCGGTGCGCAGCGCCATCACACACTTCTCCGACGACTTCCTCGCAAGGGGGGAGGGCACGGCATGACACTGCTCAAGGAGCCCGACTTCGGAACTCCGGAACGGCCCGGCGAGGCGAAGGTCTCGGTCGAGGTCGACGGACTGCCCGTCACGGTGCCGGAGGGCACCTCGGTGATGCGCGCGGCGGCGCTCGCCGGCATCGACATACCCAAACTCTGTGCCACCGACAGCCTGGAGCCGTTCGGATCCTGCCGGCTGTGCGTGGTGGAGATCGACGGCCGCCGCGGCACCCCGGCGTCCTGCACCACCCCGTGCGCCGACGGCATGGTGGTGCGGACGCAGACGCCCAAGGTGGAGAAGCTCCGCCAGGGGGTCATGGAGCTGTACATCTCCGACCATCCGCTGGACTGCCTCACCTGCTCGGCCAACGGCGACTGCGAACTGCAGGACATGTCCGGCGTCGTCGGGCTGCGCCAGGTGCGCTACGGCTACGAGGGCGAGAACCACCTCGACGCCGCGCCGGACCTGAGCAATCCCTACTTCGACTTCAACCCGTCCAAGTGCATCGTCTGTTCCCGCTGCGTCCGCGCCTGCGGCGAGGTGCAGGGCACCTTCGCGCTGACCATCGAGGGCCGCGGCTTCGACTCCAAGGTCTCCCCCGGCGCGGGCGAGTCGTTCATGGACTCCGAGTGCGTCTCCTGCGGCGCCTGCGTGCAGGCCTGCCCGACGGCGACGCTGCAGGAGCGGTCGGTCGTCCAGCTCGGCATGCCGTCCCGCTCGGTGATCACGACCTGCGCGTACTGCGGTGTCGGCTGCTCCTTCAAGGCCGAGCTGCGCGGCGACGAACTGGTCCGGATGGTGCCGCACAAGGACGGCGGGGCCAACGAGGGGCACTCCTGCGTCAAGGGCCGCTTCGCCTTCGGCTACGCGACCCACCCCGACCGCGTCCTGAAGCCCATGGTCCGCGAGAACATCACGGACCCGTGGCGCGAGGTCGAGTGGGACGAGGCCATCCAGACCGTCGCCCGGAAGATGAGCGCCATCCAGGACACGTACGGCCCGAGCTCGATCGGCGCCATCAGCTCCTCGCGCTGCACCAACGAAGAGGTCTACGTCGTCCAGAAGATGGTGCGTGCGGCCTTCGGCAACAACAACATCGACACCTGCGCCCGCGTCTGCCACTCCCCCACCGGGTACGGGCTGAAGCAGACCTTCGGCGAGTCGGCCGGCACCCAGGACTTCCGCTCGGTGGCGAAGGCCGACCTCATCATGGTGATCGGCGCCAACCCCACCGACGGCCACCCGGTGTTCGGCTCGCGGATGAAGCGCCGGCTGCGCGAAGGCGCGAAGCTGATCGTGGTCGACCCGCGCCGCATCGACCTGGTGCGCTCGCCGCACATCGAGGCCGCACACCATCTGCAGCTCAGGCCGAGCACGAACGTCGCCGTCATCAACGCCATGGCGCACGTGGTGGTCACCGAAGGCCTGGTCGACCGGTCCTTCGTCGCCGAGCGGTGCGAAGGGTTCGACGAGTGGGCCGAGTTCGTCGCCCTGCCGGAGAACAGCCCGGAGGTCACCGAGCCCCTCACCGGTGTGCCGGCCGAGGAACTGCGCGCCGCCGCCCGGCTGTACGCGCAGGCGCCCAACGGCGCCATCTACTACGGCCTGGGAGTGACCGAGCACAGCCAGGGCTCCACGATGGTCATGGGGATGGCGAACCTCGCGATGGCGTGCGGCAACATCGGCCGCGACGGCGTCGGCGTCAACCCGCTGCGCGGCCAGAACAACGTGCAGGGCTCCTGCGACATGGGCTCCTTCCCGCACGAGTTCACCGGCTACCGCCACGTCTCCGACGACGCGGTGCGCACCGTGTTCGAGGAGCTGTGGGGCCGTTCGCTGCTGCCCGAGCCGGGGCTGCGGATCCCCAACATGTTCGACGCGGCGATCGACGGTTCGTTCCGGGGCCTGTTCGTGCACGGCGAGGACATCGCCCAGTCCGATCCGAACCTCCAGCACGTCACCGCCGCGCTCGAGGCGATGGACCTGGTCGTGGTGCAGGACCTGTTCCTCAACGAGACGGCCAAGTTCGCGCACGTCTTCCTGCCCGGGGCGTCGTTCCTGGAGAAGGACGGCACCTTCACCAACGCCGAGCGCCGGGTCAACCGGGTGCGTGCGGTGATGAAGCCGAAGACGGGCAAGCACGAGTGGCAGATCGTCTGTGAGATCGCCACGGCCATGGGCTACCCCATGTCCTACGACCACCCGAGCCAGATCATGGACGAGATCGCCCAGGTCACGCCGACCTTCACCGGTATCTCCTTCGACGTGCTGGACAAACTCGGCAGCGTCCAGTGGCCGTGCAACGAGCAGGCACCCGAAGGCACGCCGACGATGCACGTCGACGCGTTCGTCCGCGGCAAGGGCAAGTTCGTGGTCACCTCGTACGTGCCGACGGACGAGCGCACCACCTCGCGCTTCCCGCTGGTGCTCACCACGGGACGCATCCTCAGCCAGTACAACGTCGGGGCGCAGACGCGCCGTACGGACAACGTGGCGTGGCATCCCGAGGACATCCTGGAGCTCCACCCGCTGGATGCCGAGAACCGCGGCATCACCGACGGCGACATGGTGACGCTGGCCAGCCGGGTCGGCAGCACAACGCTGCGGGCGCGGGTGTCCGACCGGATGCCGCCGGGCGTCGTCTACACCACGTTCCATCACCCGGTGACCGGCGCCAACGTGGTCACCACCGAGAACTCGGACTGGGCGACCAACTGCCCGGAGTACAAGGTGACCGCCGTACAGGTCGGCCTCGCCCACCCGCTCGGGCGGCACGCCACCGAGTCCGTGGATACCGGCCGGCTCGCGGCGGGGGTGGACTGAGATGGCCGCCACCGTGCCGCCCGAGCAACGCATGGCGAACCAGATCGCCGCCAACTTCCGCCACGTCCCCGCCGACACCGCCGCCGATGCGATCGCCGCCCACATCCGCCGGTTCTGGGACCCGCGGATGCGCGGTCGGCTGCTGGAGCTGGTGGACTGCGGGGCGGACGGCCTGGATCCCGTGGTCCTCGCCGCCGCTCAGCTACTGCGGCGGCCGCGGGAGCCCTCGGCCGGCTGACCCGCCCGACACATGCAGCGCCTCATCTCCCCTGTGGTGAAGGGAAGATGAGGCGCTGCATGTGTACGGAGCCCGAAGGGGCTCAGGCGGCGGCGACGTCGTCCGGGCCGCGGCTGGTGACCAGGCGTACCTGCCCGCCGCCGAGGTGGTAGGAGAGGCCGACGACCGCGGCCCGCCCGCCGACGAGCTCGGGTGAGCGGTCCAGCAGCAGGTCCACGGTGTGCCGTATGTGCTCGTTCACAATGTCGGCCTCCTCGCTCAGCCCAACCGCCCGCGCGGCCAGCACGCTGGGCGTGACGCGCTCGACGACATCGCGCACGTATCCGGCGGGAGCCACACCCTCCTCCACGGTGGCGCGCGCGGCGCGGACCGCTCCGCAGGCCTCGTGTCCGAGCACCACCACGAGGGGACAGCCGAGTTGGGCCACGCCGTACTCGATACTGCCGAGCACCTCGGGGCCCAGCACGTGGCCGGCGGTGCGCACCACAAAGAGGTCGCCGAGCCCACGATCGAAGAGGATCTCTGCGGCCAGTCGTGAGTCGGAGCAGCCGAAGACCACGGCGAAGGGATGCTGACCGGGTACCAGAGTGGCACGGTACGCGGCGTCCTGGTTCGGATGCTTCGGGTCTCCGTCTGCGAAGCGCTGATTGCCCGTCAGGAGGATGTCGAGGGCCTGTGCCGCGGTGAGTGTCTGAGTGTTTTGCATGGGATCAGGATGGCGAGAGTCCATACTGTATGCAATAGGTGGGAGCGGTTCAGCGTGAGGGCCGGTGCAGCCTCGGCGACTCGACCAGGCAGACTCGGGTCGCTATTGCATACAGTATTCGATCCTCCTATCCTCGTCCGATCGAGAGGTTTCCGTGATGATGCGTTGACGACGGAAACCCCCGCACAGCCCGCCTCGCGGGTGGGCCCGAACACAGAACCTGCCTCTAACCCTCCTCTGACGAGAGATACAGGACATGTCTGCTGAAGAACCCGCACACCATCCTCCCCAGCGCCTGGGCGTGGTCGCTGAGTCCGTCCCCGGGGAGACGCGCGTCGCGGCGACCCCCGCGACGGTGCGTCTGCTGCTGGGGCTCGGCTACGAGGTCGTGGTCGACCAGGGGGCCGGTGAGGCGTCCGGCTTCGCCGACCAGGTTTACGTCGATGCCGGCGCTGAGGTCGGCGAGGCCTGGGACGCGGATGTCGTTCTGAAGGTGAACGCCCCCTCCGGTTCGGAGACCGCCAGGCTGCGGGAAGGCGCGACCGTGGTCGCCCTGCTCGCCCCGGCACAGAAGCCCGAGCTGCTTCAGGCGCTCGCCGACGCCGGTGTGACCGCCCTCGCTCTGGACGCGGTGCCGCGCATCTCGCGTGCACAGTCGATGGACGTGCTGTCCTCGATGGCGAACATCGCCGGCTATCGCGCGGTCATCGAGGCCGCGCACGTCTTCGGACGGTTCTTCACCGGCCAGGTCACCGCGGCCGGCAAGGTGCCGCCGGCGAAGGTCCTGGTGGCGGGCGCGGGCGTGGCCGGTCTGGCGGCGATCGGCGCCGCATCCAGCCTCGGCGCGATCGTGCGCGCCACCGACCCGCGCCCGGAGGTCGCGGACCAGGTGAAGTCGCTGGGCGGCGAGTACCTCCCGGCGAACGTCGCTCAGGAGGCGAGCGCCGACGGCTACGCCAAGGCGACCTCCGCCGACTATGACCGCGCCGCCGCCGAGCTCTACCACGAGCAGGCCAAGGACGTGGACATCGTGATCACCACCGCGCTGATCCCGGGCCGGCCGGCGCCGCGCCTGCTGACGGCCGAGGACGTGGCCGTCATGAAGCCGGGCAGCGTCATCGTCGACATGGCCGCCGCCCAGGGCGGCAATGTCGAGGGCACGGTCGCGGGCCGGGCAGTGGTGACCGAAAACGGCGTGACCATTATCGGCTACACCGACCTGGCCTCCCGGCTGCCCGCACAGGCCTCCCAGCTGTTCGGCACCAACGTGGTGAACCTGCTGAAGCTGCTCACGCCCGGCAAGGACGGGCAGCTGGCCATCGACTTCGACGACGTCGTGCAGCGGGCCGTGACCGTGGTGCGGGACGGCGCTGTCACCTGGCCGCCGCCGCCCGTCGCGGTCTCGGCCGCGCCCGCGGCGCAGCCCTCGGCCGCGCCCGCCAAGCCCGAGCCCGGGCAACCGAAACTGTCGCCTGTGGGACGCTTCGCCCTGATCGGGCTCGGCATGCTCGCGATGTTCCTGCTGGTGGCCTTCGCCCCCGCGCAACTCGCCGCGAACTTCACCGTGTTCGCGCTGGCGGTGGTGATCGGCTACTACGTCATCGGCAAGGTGCACCACGCGCTGCACACACCGCTGATGTCGGTGACCAACGCGATCTCCGGGATCGTCGTGATCGGCGCCCTCCTGCAGATCGGACACGAGAGCCGGATCGTCACCACGCTGTCCTTCGTGGCGATCCTGCTGACGAGCGTCAACATCTTCGGAGGTTTCGCCGTCACCCGCCGCATGCTGTCCATGTTCTCGAAAGGCTGAGCCGACATGACCTTCACGACGGCCTCCCACGCGGCCGACCTGGTCGCCGCCCTGTTGTTCATCCTCAGCCTGGCCGGCCTGTCCCAGCACCGCACCTCCCGTGCCGGCGTCGCCTACGGAATCGCCGGCATGGCCCTCGCGCTGGTCGCCACGATCGTGGTGGCGGCGCAGGGCATCAGCGTCGGCGCGGTGGCCCTTACCGTGCTGGCCATGGCGCTCGGCGCGATGATCGGCCTGTGGCGGGCTCGCCAGGTCGAGATGACGCAGATGCCCGAACTCATCGCGGTGCTGCACAGCTTCGTCGGCCTCGCCGCGGTGCTGGTGGGCTGGAACAGCTACCTGGAGGTGGAGTCGCACGGCGAGGCGCAGGACCGGCTCGGCGCCGGTCTGCTGGCCATCCACCACGCCGAGGTGTTCATCGGCATCTTCATCGGCGCGGTCACCTTCACCGGGTCGATCGTCGCGTACCTGAAGCTCTCGGCGCGGATCAAATCCCGTCCGCTGACGCTGCCGGGCAAGAACGCGCTGAACCTCGGCGCGCTCGGCGCCTTCGTCGCGCTGACGGTCTGGTTCACCATCCGCCCGAACCTGCCGCTGATGATCGCGGTGACCGTGCTGGCGCTGGCCCTGGGCTGGCACCTGGTGGCCTCGATCGGCGGCGGCGACATGCCCGTCGTCGTCTCCATGCTGAACAGCTACTCGGGCTGGGCGGCGGCCGCGGCAGGCTTCCTGCTCGACAACGACCTGCTCATCGTCACGGGCGCGCTGGTCGGCTCCTCCGGTGCCTACCTGTCCTACATCATGTGCAAGGCGATGAACCGCTCGTTCGTCTCCGTCATCGCAGGCGGTTTCGGCATCGAGGCCCCGGTCGGCCGCGACGACGAGCAGGGGGAGCATCGCGAGGTGCGCGCCGCGGAGGCGGCCGACATGCTCGCCCAGGCCCGCTCGGTGATCATCACCCCCGGCTACGGTATGGCCGTCGCCCAAGCCCAGCATCCGGTCGCGGAGCTGACGCGACAGCTGCGCGAGCGGGGCGTCGAAGTGCGCTTCGGCGTCCACCCCGTCGCCGGGCGCCTGCCCGGGCACATGAACGTGCTGCTGGCCGAGGCGAACGTGCCGTACGACATCGTCCTGGAGATGGACGAGATCAATGACGACTTCGCCGACACCTCGGTCGTGCTGGTCATCGGCGCGAACGACACCGTCAACCCGGCCGCGACCGACGACCCGAGCAGCCCGATCGCCGGCATGCCTGTGCTGCGGGTCTGGGAGGCGGAGCATGTCATCGTCTTCAAGCGCTCCATGGCCTCCGGCTACGCGGGCGTGCAGAACCCGCTGTTCTTCCGCGAGAACAGCGGCATGCTCTTCGGCGACGCCAAGCAGAGCGTGGAGGCGATCCTGCACGCGCTCAGCACCGACGGCCGACGTGAGACGGCTCCGGCCGCACGTCAGGTGACGGCGGCTGGCTAGGTATTCTGTCCAGGAGTTGTGGACGGGTGACGCAGGTCCCCGGTGCGGGAGATGGGTGAGGGCCTTCTGGCCTGGTGTGGATCGCGAGATCTGCACCAGGCCAGAAGGCCCTCGGGCTGGTACACGTATGGGTTCTCGCCGACTCCCCGGCCCCACCGGGTGATCCAGGTTTGCACCGACCTGGCATGCGCGGCGGCCGGCACAGTTCCGCTCGCCGCCTCGGTGGAGGCCGCGTCGGGGGGAAACGGACCGCAGTCTTCGGGGCCGGGACACCTGCCCGCCAGCAGGTCCTCGCGCCCGCCTCCGCGTCGTCCATACTGTGGGCGGCGCAACAACTGCGTGCCACAGCACGGTGATCCACGCCTGCGGCTGTTGTGCCGAATCGGCACGGTCAACCCCCGTGCCTGGACGCTGACCAGGCATCCGGCGGGCTACGCCGCGTGGTGCGGCGAGAGAGGCTGCTCGGCGACGGCCGCCCATTCGGGGCCGATGGGGGCACGGCTCGACCGTGACCCACAGGCGGGCCTCCGGCCGCCGCTGAAACGGGGCTACTGGTGCCCCGTACCGCGGCGAGGGACGAGGCGATGGCCACAATGGTGCTCGCGCGGAACATCCTCCAGGACGAGGACTCGCCACGACGGCTCGGCAGCGGTACCACGAGGTGCTGACTGCCGACGGCCGTGCTGCACGCATTCTCTGACGGCGGCCCAGGCGGTGGGAGAGCCGGCAGGCAACCATCCGGCCGACGCCGTTGCTCACCGCCGGCACGCCCGCCGAGGACGCCGCCACCAGGGGTCTGAAGCTCAGGCTCTTGGCGCACGGCAACTGGAAGTTGATCCCGAACACCACACCGAGGGGCTGTCCTGGTGCCGCGCCGGCGTGTCCTTCTGGGACTCGCCGCCGCCCTGTGCTGCTACAAGCGCCTTGTCCGCCTCACCACGTAGACGCTTCCGGCGGGTGTCCGGGCCACCGCGGCCGCGGCCGGTGACCGCTCTGAGGCGGTGACGTCGGCCCTCCTTGTGTCGTCAGATCGCACCGGCGCCCCGAAGCTCTTCGATCTCCTCGGGGGCGTAGCCGAGCGAGTCGAGCACCTCCGCGGTGTGCTCGCCGAGCAGCGGCGGGCGCTTCACCTGCACTGGGGAATCGGACAGCCGCAGCGGGCAGCCGACGGTCTTGAAGGAGCCGCGCTCGGGATGATCCACCTCGACCACGGTGCCCAGCTCCGCGAGAGTGGCGTCCTCGATGAGTTCCTTCGTCGAAAGAATCGGGCCGCACGGGATGTCATGAGCGTTGAGCCGCTCCATGACCTCCCACTTCGTGAGCCCGGACGTCCACGCCTCGATCAGCCCGAAGACCTTGTCCAGTTTGTCCAGACGCGCCTCGGGAGTGGCCCACTCGGGGTCCTCGGCGAGCTCCGGGCGGCCGATCAGCTCAGTGACCGGCTTCCAGCCGACGGGCTGGACGATGACGTAGATGTAGTCGTTGGGCCCGCCCGGGGCGCACTTCACGGCCCAGCCGGGCTGGCCGCCACCGGAGGCGTTGCCCGAGCGCGGCACCTCGTCACCGAAGACCTCGTTGGGGTACTCGTTCAAGGGACCGTGCGCCAGCCGCTGCTGGTCACGGAGCTTGACACGGCAGAGGTTGAGAACGGCGTCCTGCATGGCCACCATGACGCGCTGGCCGCGCCCGGTGTGCGTGCGCTGGTAAAGGGCGGCCAGGACGCCGCCCACCAGGTGGATGCCGGTGCCGGAGTCGCCGATCTGGGCGCTCGTCGCGGTGGGCGGTCCGTTCTCGAAGCCGGTGGTGCTCATGGCACCGCCCATGGCCTGCGCCACCACCTCGTAGGCCTTGAACTCCGCATACCGGCCGGGGCCGAAACCCTTGATGGAGGCGTAGATCAGCCGCTCGTTCAGTTCCTGCAGCCGCTCCCAGTCGAATCCGAAGCGCTCCATCACGCCCGGGCCGAAGTTCTCCACCAGGATGTCCGCATCCCGGACCAGCCGGGTGAACACCTGCTTGCCCTGGTCCGTCTTCATGTTGACGGTGATGCTGCGCTTGTTGCAGTTCAGCATCGTGAAGTACAGGCTGTCCACGTCGGGCAGGTCACGCAGCTGTCCGCGGGTGATGTCCCCCCGGCCGGGGGCCTCCACCTTGATGACGTCCGCGCCGAGCCAGGCCAGGATCTGCGTGGATGAGGGTCCTGACTGGACGTGCGTCATGTCGACGACACGGATTCCCTCGAGTGCTCTGCTCATCATTCCTCCTGAGCGCCTCGACAGCGCCTGGTCGTATGTGGTCTGGATCGTCGTTCCGGGCGCGTACATGCCAGCATCTGGCCGCCGAGAGCGACCCGGAAGCCGAGGGCGGGGAGATCTCCCGGATGCCCGTCGCATCCGCTTCCGCGTCAGGCGGCACCGCGGTCGCCACGGATCCCGAGGTCGGAGTTTGTATACTGTATTCTTTCTACGGCGTGCCGAGTCAGGATGTCCAGACCCGGGCCGCCACTTCGCGGATACAGCACAGGGACACGTCACCGATCAGCCGCGAACACTGCCGCTCGCACTGACGTCACCGACCCCCAGCCGCTCCTCCCGCGCGTAGACGTTCATCGATGCCCCGCGCAAGAATCCGATGAGCGTCAGACCCATCTCCCTGGCGAGGTCCACGGCAAGAGACGACGGCGCGGACACCGCGGCAAGCACGGGAATACCCGCCATCACGGCCTTCTGCACCAGTTCGAAGGAGGCCCGCCCACTGACCATCAAGGTGGCACCGCTCAGGGGGAGGCGGCCCGCCGCGAGCGCCCATCCCACGACCTTGTCCACCGCGTTGTGCCGGCCGACGTCCTCCCGGAGGCACATCAGCTTCCCCGCGGCGTCGAACAGACCCGCCGCGTGAAGCCCGCCGGTGCGGTCGAAGACCTTCTGCGCCGCGCGCAGCGTATCGGGCAGGGTGGCGATGACCTCCGGGGTCAGTCGCAGCGGATCCGCGTCGACCGACCATCGGCTGCTGGCGCGAACCGCGTCCAGGCTCGCCTTGCCGCACAGACCGCACGACGAGGTGGTGTAGAAGTTGCGCTCCAGTGAGGGGTCGGGCGGGTCGACGCCCGGGCAAAGGGCCACGTCGAGAACGTTGAAGGTGTTGCCGCCGTCCACGGTGGCTCCCGCGCAGTACCGAATTGCCGCGATCTCGGAAGCGAACCCCACGACGCCCTCACTGACCAGGAACCCGCGCGCAAGGTCGAAGTCGTCTCCGGGCGTCCGCATCGTTATCGCGAGCGGTCGCCCGCCGACCCGGATCTCCAGGGGCTCCTCGGCGGCCAACGTGTCCGGCCGCACAGTGAGCCGGCCCTCGGTCAGGCGCATGACCCGGTATCTGCTGATTCTGCGTCCCATACGACGTCCTCTCGGCGTTAGATCCTCGTCGCACCGCCGCCGCAGGCGGCGTGCCAGGAAGCGTGAGGGGCAGCCCGGGCCTGAGTCGGGGCCACCAGCCCCGCGGTCGGCGAGGCGCACGGCGAGCGATCAGCACGGCGGACAGCCGACCGCAGCCAGCAGCAACCCCGCGCGCGGGCGTACCGCCCGCCAGGCTTGCATACAGTATACAGTTCGTGCGTGGAACGGGCGAGACCGGTGACCGGAGGAGCCCCGGCGCGAAACCGCTTGACGCCGCCCCCCTTCCGCTCCCCCGCCGCCGGCGCGGCGCCGCTTCGGCCCGGCCAGGTGTCGAGATCGTCGGCGCGGTGTGCGGAGCGCCGTCCGCCTGGGCTGCCGACCACCTGCGGACGGCGATGACCTCGTCACGGGCCCGACCCTGCTGTCCCCGCTGCTGGATGGCTCCACTCGCGGGCCGGGACGTCCCGCCCGCGGTCATCGGCTCCGCTGAAGGAATCCGCCGATGAGGCGACACACGGCATCCCGGCTGCCGGTCTCGTCGGCGTCGCGCGGTCCGTTCCGCCGAGAGGGCGTCGAACACGTCGGGATCCGCGTCAGGGATCACTCAGTACGCATCACGCGCAAGGAGTCCGTCGACCCGGGCACGCCGCTACGGCTTCCGGACACGACCACGACCACATCGCCGGGACGGCATACGCCCATGGCCAGCAGAACCCGGCTCAGTTCGGTCGGCATCGTCTCCGCGGTGGTGGCAGGTGCCAGTACGGCGGAGACGATGCCCCAGGAGAGCGCCAGTTGGGACCGCACCGACTCGTCGTGTGTGAAGGCGAGCAGCGGCAGCGGCGAGCGCTGCCGTGCCAGGTGCCGCGCGGTGTCGCCGGTACGGGTGTAGCAGATCAGTGCCACCGCCCCGAGCCGTCTGCCCACCTCGCACGCCGCTGCCGCGATCGCGTCACCGGTGCTGCCGTCCGCGTCGGCTTCCTGTGCCGCGGACCACTCGAACACGTCGCCCCGCGTGGCCGCCCCCTCGGCCTCTTTGACGATGCGCGCCATCGTCGCCACCGTATGCGCCGGATACGCCCCGACGCTGGTCTCGGCGGAGAGCATCACCGCGTCCGCTCCGTCGAGGACGGCATTGGCCACGTCCGAGACCTCGGCGCGGGTGGGCTGTCGTTCGGAGATCATCGAGTCGAGCATCTGGGTCGCCACGATGACCGGCTTCGCCGCCTGACGGCACAGGCGAATGGCCCGCTTCTGCACCAGCGGAATCTGCTCCAGCGGCATCTCGACGCCGAGATCACCGCGCGCCACCATCAGTCCGTCGAACGCCTCGACGATCGCCGGGAGATCCTCGACGGCCTCCGGCTTCTCGAGCTTGGCTATCACGGGTACCTGCCTGCCGACCTCGTCCATGACGGCCCGCGCGAGCTTCACCTCGTCGGGAGCGCGCACGAACGACATGGCGACCATGTCGACACCGACCTCAAGCGCGAACCTCAGGTCCTCGAGGTCCTTGTCGGACAGAGGTGGAACGCTGACCGCGACTCCTGGCAGTGAGATGCCCTTGTTGTCGCTGACCGGGCCGCCGTGCACGACTCGGCACCGGATGTCTCCGTCGGTGATGTCGAGTACCTTCAGGTGGATCTTGCCGTCGTCGACGAGCAGCCGGTCGCCCGGCAGCACGTCGCCCGCCAGGCCACGGTAGGTGGTGGAGACCCGGCCGTGGTCGCCGGGGCAATCGGCCGTGGTGATCACGATCTGCTCGCCGGTCGACCAGACCACCGGTCCGGCCGCGAACCGTCCCAGCCGGATCTTCGGGCCCTGGAGGTCGGCGAGTACGCCGACGGCGCGTCCTCGTTCTTCGGCGATCTCCCGGACCGTGCGGTACAGAGTCAAGTGGTCAGCGCGTGTGCCATGGCTGAAGTTCAGCCGGGCCACGTCCATTCCGGCGTCGAGGAGGTCCGCCAATCGCGGCGCGGTGCCGGTGGCGGGTCCAAGAGTACAAACGATCTTCGCGCGGCGGTTCACCGCGTCTCCTCCCCGGCGGTGTACCGCCTTGGTTCCGACGTGTCACTGACTGGCTCTGAAGTGGCAACTGAAGGGTGGGAGCCTGCCGGGCCTCTGCTCATGCGGGACCGTCCACCGCAAGGCCCGGCAGGCCGCTGAGGGGCGGAGCGATGCCCGCCTGTTTCAGGTGGCGCGGTATTCGAGCCTGCTGGTCATCGAACCGCGCTGGATACAGAGGTTCCGTGGCTGTCGTCGCATGCGCGACGCCGGCATCTAGGCGGGATCCTTCTGGCTTTGCTGCTCAGGCGTGTTGGCCGGCCCCGACGCACCAGGCCCACAGGTACGCGAGAGAAGGTCCGTGGCGGCGTGGACGCTGCGCAGCGTCGGCGCGTCGGCGCCCGTGATGTCTGCCATCTCCACAACAGCCGACACGATGGCGTCGAGTTCCATCTGCTTGCCCGCTTCGAGGTCCTGCAGCATGGAGGTCTTGTGGTGTCCCACGTTCTCCGCGCCCCGCAGCCGCTTCTCGATCGAGATCTCGGGGGTGCTGCCGACCCTGGCGGCGATGTCGAGGGTCTCCTCCATCATCTGGGCCACCAGTTGCCGGGTGTACGGGTTCTGACAGATCTCGACCATCGTGGCTCGGGTGAGCGCGCTGAGGGGGTTGAACGCGACGTTGCCCATCAGCTTGATCCAGATGTCGTCGCGGAGATTGGCCTCCACCGGGGACTTCAGCCCTCCGGCGATCATGGCCTCGCTCAGCGCCCTGCAGCGGTCACTGATCCGGCCCGAGGGTTCGCCGATGGAGAAGCGGGTGCCCTCCAGATGCCGGATCACGCCCGGCGCCTCGATGACCGTGGCCGGGTAGACCACGCAGCCGATGGCCCGCTCCGGCGGCAGCACAGCGCTGGTGGCTCCACCGGGGTCGACCGCCTCGATCCGGCGCCCCTCGTACGGCCCGGGGAGCTTGTGGAAGTACCACCACGGGATTCCGTTCTGGGCCGCGATCACGGCTGTGGATTCGCCGAGCAGCGGCTTCACCAAGGACTCGCAGGACGGGTAGCTGTGCGCCTTCAGCCCGAGAAAGACGTAGTCGACGGGCCCGACCTCGTCCGGGTCGTCCGTGGCGCACGGATGCGCCACGAAGTCACCGCGCGGACTGAGCACCCGCACTCCTTCTTCCCTCATGGCACGCAGGTGGTCCCCGCGCGCGATCAAGTGGACTTCAGCGCCACCTCGGTGCATGGCAGCGCCCCAGTAGGCACCGATCGCGCCGGCACCGACGACTGCAATCCTCACTGTGGCTCCTCTCCCTAAGGAGTGAATACTGTATGCAGTCAGCGCGGAGAGTGTCCATGCCTGCAGCGGTCAAGAATGTCATGGCTGTCTTTCGTCGACTGTATACTGAAGCCAATCGCGCAATTCTGGGCCCGTCATGCTCAGGACAGCGGCATACCAGAACCGGGGAGTTGGCCATGACGGATCGCAGTCCCACGCTGGCAGCCGGACGCAAAGGCTCCGCAGGGGCACCCGCGCGTCGAGCGGTGCGCGCGGTGCAACGGCCGGCACCGCTGAGACAGGCGGTCTACGACGCCATCGCCGACATGATCATTACGCGGGTACTGGAGCCCGGCGAGCACCTCGTGGAGACGGAGCTCGCCGACCAGCTCGGCGTAAGCCGTCAGCCGGTGCGAGAAGCCCTGCAGCGTCTCCACACCGAGGGCTGGGTCGACCTCCGCCCCGCACAGGGAGCGTTCGTCCACATCCCCACCGAAGAGGAGGCCGACCAGCTGATGGCGGTGCGCGTCCTCCTGGAGTCGGAATCCGCCTTCCTGGCCGCCGAGCGGGCCACACAGGAGGACATCGAGCGGCTGTGGGAACTGCAGCGGGCCGGAGAGAAGGCGCTCGCCGGCAACGACACCGAAGCTCTCGTCGGAGCCAACGCCGACCTGCACGCCTACCTCATGCACATGGCCGGGAACAAGGTGCTCAGTGAGCACATCGCCATGGTCGATCGGCGCATGCGCTGGTATTACGCACCGATCGCGCTCGTACGGGGGCGTAAGGCCTGGGACGAGCACGTCTCCGTCATCAAAGCCGTTGCCGCCCACAACGCCCAGCACGCCGGTGAACTGATGCGTCGGCACACGGAGACGACGCGCACCCTGTACGCGGAGGAACAGCATGAAGCCTCCGCGAAGCACGGCTGACAGCTTGGGCCCCCTCCGCCCGTGCAGTCAGTGGGGCGGAGGTCGTCCGAGGGACCACGGTCGGTACCGCGAGACGGTCGGTGCCCAGACAGTTGCCCACCCTCGCGGCGATGGAGGTGGCGAGCCGGTCATGTGCCTGCGGGCTCCGGCGCCCGTGTGGGCGGGACTGGTTCGACGTGATTCTGTTGTCCCGTGCTCGCGCGGAGTCGGTCGTCGGCGACGCGAGCTCGCCGACGGCAGCATCACCTCCCCGCACCTGCGCGGCGCGGACGTTCGACGAAGGCGGTCGGGGCCTCTTCATTCCGCCGCCCAGTTCGCTCAGCGCTGGGGCGCACCGCCACGGCGTGAGGGCGAGACGATCTGAGCCGAGCAGGCGATCGGCCGGTCAGCCGCCGATGGCGGACATGGGGCGTTGAGGCTGCAGGAAGGAGGGGTCGTCGAGTCCGGAGCCGGCCTTCTTGCCCCGCGTCGCCGTCCGCCAGAGCTCGGCGATCAGCTGGTCGCTCGCACCGCTGCGCAACGAGGCACGCAGATCGGTTTCCTCGCGGGCGAAGAGGCAGGTGCGAACCTGGCCGTCCGCGGTGAGCCGGGTGCGGTCACAGGTCCGGCAGAAGGGCCGGGTCACCGAGGCGATCACCCCGACCGCGACCGGTCCGCCGTCGACCAGCCACCGCTCGGCGGGCGCCGAACCCCGTCGGCCCGCCTCCTCCGGGGTGAGGGTGAAGCGTGCGCTCAGGCGCTCCAGGATCTCCGCCGCGCTCACCATCTGTTCACGCTGCCATCCGTGTTGCGGGTCCAGCGGCATCTGCTCGATGAACCGTAGGTGGTAGCCGTGCTCGAGGGCCCAGGTGAGAAGATCGGGCGCCTCGTCGTCGTTGAGCCCGCGCATCAGCACGGCGTTGATCTTCACTGGTGCCAGTCCGGCCTCACGTACCGCGGCCAGCCCGGCAAGGACGTCGTGGTGCCGGTCGCGGCGGGTGAGCTTCTTGAAGAGGCGGGGGCGCAGGGTGTCCAGCGAGACGTTGACCCGGTCGAGCCCGGCGTCCCGCAGCGCGGCCGCGGTGCGGGCCAGCCCGATCCCATTGGTGGTCAGCGAGAGCTTTGGACGGGGGGTGAGCGCGGCGCAGCGGGCAACGATACCGACCAGTCCCGGGCGCAGCAGCGGCTCGCCGCCGGTGAACCGCACCTCGGTGATGCCGAGGTCGGTGACCGCGATGCGGATCAGCCGGACGATCTCGTCGTCGGTGAGCAACTCCGGCTTGGCCAGCCAGGCCAGCCCTTCCTCGGGCATGCAGTAGGTGCAGCGCAGGTTGCAGCGGTCGGTCAGCGAGACGCGCAGATCGGTGCCGATCCGCCCGTAGGTGTCGATCAGCACGGGTTCCACCTTCTTTCGGGGTGATGCGGGGAACTGCCGGACGTGTGCAGCAGCTGGTGGAGCATTCCGCGGCCGGCAGCACCGCTGTGCAGCCGGCCACGTGGGCCTGGGGGCAGAGCGCGTCCATGGACTGGGCCCCGGAGACGCACACCCGCAAGCAGCCGTCGGACCACCTTCGACACCGGGCGTTCGCCGTCCGGCGGCAGGGCACCCCAGGACGCGGTCCAGGCCGCGGCGAGCGCGTTCACCGTCTCGGTGGCGACCGGCAGTTGCGTGCCGCGTCCGATGGCGACATCTATCTGTCCAGGGGGTTCATGGCCTGCTCACACCACCTGACGGACCAGTGCCGCGGCCTCGCTGGGGGTCTTGCCGACTCTCACGCCCGCGGCCTCCAGTGCCGCCTTCTTCGCCTGCGCGGTGCCGGACGAACCGGAGACGATGGCACCGGCGTGGCCCATCGTCTTGCCTTCCGGAGCGGTGAAGCCGGCGACGTAGCCGATCACGGGCTTCGTGACGTGTCGGCGGATGTGGTCGGCGGCGCGTTCCTCGGCATCGCCACCGATCTCACCGATCATGATGATGACGTCGGTCTCCGGGTCGTCCTGGAAGGCCTGGAGCGCATCGATGTGGGTGGTGCCGATGACCGGGTCGCCACCGATGCCGACGCAGGTGGAGAAGCCGATGTCACGCAGTTCGTACATCAACTGGTAGGTCAGAGTGCCGGACTTGGAGACCAGACCGATCCTGCCGGCGCCCGTGATGTCCGCGGGGATGATGCCGGCGTTGGACTTTCCAGGGCTGATGATGCCGGGACAGTTCGGCCCGATGATGCGGGTGGCGTTGCCCTTCGCCGTCGCGTGAGCCCAGATGACGGCCGCGTCGTGGACGGGGACGCCCTCGGTGATCACGACGCACATGCCGATGCCCGCGTCGATGGCCTGGACCACCGCCTCCTTCGTGAAGGCGGGCGGGACGAACGCCACGGAGACGTCGGCGCCGGTGGCGTCCATCGCCTCGGCCACCGTGCCGAAGACCGGGACCGGAGTCCCGTCCACGTCGGCCTTCCGGCCGGCCTTCCGCGGGTTGACGCCCCCGACGACGGCCGTTCCGGCGGCCAGCATCTTGGCCGTGTGCTTCATGCCTTCCGCGCCGGTCATGCCCTGGACGATCACTCTGCTGTGCTCGGTGAGGAAAATGGCCATCCGTATCACGCTCCCGCAGCCGCGAGTTCGGCGGCCGTCTCGGCCGCGTTGTCCATGGAATCCACCTGGAACACGCCGGGCAGGTTCGCCTGGTCGAGGATGACTCGGCCCTGCTCGGCGTTGTTCCCGTCGAGGCGGACGACGACCGGCTTGTTCACCGGATCACCCCGGCTCTCCAGCAGCCGGAACGCCTGGACGATGCCGTCAGCGACGGCGTCGCAGGCGGTGATGCCGCCGAAGACGTTCACCAGCACGCTGCGCACGTCCGGGTCGCCGAGGATGATGTCGAGACCGTTCGCCATCACCTCGGCCGACGCGCCGCCGCCGATGTCCAGGAAATTCGCCGGCTTCACACCCTTGTGCCGCTCGCCGGCGTAGGCCACCACGTCGAGGGTGGACATCACCAGACCCGCGCCGTTGCCGATGACGCCGACCTGGCCGTCCAGCTTGACGTAGTTGAGGTGCTTCTCCCTGGCCCTGGCCTCCAGCGAGACCTGCGTCTGCACGTCCGCCAGCGCGGCGTGCTCGGCGTGCCGAAAGCGAGCGTTGTCGTCAAGCGTGACCTTGCCGTCCAGCGCGATGATGCGGTCCTGCCCGTCCCGCACCAGCGGGTTGACCTCCACAAGGAGGGCATCCTCGGCGACGAACACGTCCCACAGCTTCTTGAGGGTGGCGGTGACCGCCTCGGCCACCTCGGCGCGGAACCCGGCGGCAGCGACGATCGTCCCCGCCGTCGCCTCGTCCATCCCGACGGCCGGGTCGATGGGGACCATCGCCAGCGCCTCGGGCTTCTCTGCGGCTATCTGCTCGATCTCCATGCCTCCCGCCGTCGAGGCCATCGCGAGGAACGTTCGGTTGGTGCGATCGAGCAGGATGGAGACGTAATACTCTTCGGTGATCTCACTCGCGGGTGTGATCAGCACCTGCCGCACCGGGTGTCCCTTGATGTCCATGCCGAGGACGGCCTTGGCCTTCAGTGCGGCCTCGTGCGGCGTCGTGGCCAGCTTCACCCCGCCGGCCTTGCCCCGCCCACCGGTCTTCACCTGGGCTTTGACCACCACCCGTGGGCCGAGCTGTTCGGCGGCGGTACGTGCGTCTTCCGGCGTGGCGGCCACTGTCCCCGGCAGCACAGGCACATCGTGCGCGGCGAACAGATCTCGTGCTTGGTACTCGTACAAGTCCATGAAGTGCCTCCCTGCCACTGCAACGGCATATGCAGCGGGTGAACCGGTCGAGAGCGCGTGGGCGCGAACCGGACGACAAGCCGCCCCACGGAACGTCGGCTGCGGCAGAGCAAGGATAAGGCGATGGGATACTGTATGCAATACGCGTGGTCGCTTGACTGATGCCAGCGTGACCACACCGGTCACAGTTGGGCTTCGGAATCCTGATGAGGCTCCGGCACGATGCGTACGGCGCCCGTTGTCGTACCGGGCTCGCCTCGCTGTCGCGGCTCTCCTGGCGCCTCTCTACAGCAGCCACGGCCAGCGGCGCCGGGTGCGCGGCGCGGGTACGCCGACATCGCCCTGTCCGGCGCCGACGGCAGGCCTGGTTTCCGGTGCGCGCCCGACATACGCGTCATCAGCGCCTCGCAGAAGGCTCCGGCCAGTCCCATGTCGTCGCACCGGGCCGGCTTGAAGACGAAGTCGAGCTCGCCCAGGTCCGGCAGTCGCACGGCACCGGCCAGCTCGCGCAGGTCGTCGGGCGTGAGCGAGCGAGCGTGCACCGTCACGCCCAGTCCGGCGCGCACGGCAGCCCAAAGGCCCGTCACATCACTGCTCGTCGCGGCCCTGAACCACCGCTGCCCGCGAGCGCACAGTGCTTCGACCGCCCGCGTCGTCGCCGAGCACGGGTGGGAAGGAAGCACCAGAGGGAGTGGTTCGTCCTTGTCGACGCGTGTGTGCGGGTGGCCGACCCACACCAACCGGTCCCTCCAGACGGGCTTGCGGTCGTCCTCACCTGGTCGTCGCTCACCAAGAACAAGGTCGAGGGCCTCGTCTTCGAGCATCACCTCCAGGACACGACTCGACCGAACGGCGAGTTCGACCCGCGTCTGCGGATTCATCCTGAGGAAATCGGCGATGGCCGACGGTGCATCGGTTTCCGCGAGTTCCTCGGCGAGTCCGAAACGCAACACCCCGGAAACCGCGCCTGATCGGGCGAAGTGAGTCATGGCGCGCGCTTCGGCATCCAATATGGCATTGGCGAATCCGATCAGAGTCTCGCCGTCGGCAGTGAGTTGTACCGAATGGGTGTCCCGAGTGAAGAGCTTCCTTCCGACAGCCGTCTCCAGCTTGCGGATGTGCTCGCTCACCGTCGACTGCTGAAGTCCGACTTCCGCGGCGGCGTGCGTGAAACTCAGCGTTCGCGCGACGGCGACGAACGTCCTGAGATGGGTGGGGTTGAGCATGTCCGCATCCTCGCGTGGGAATTGGCGCATGAACTGCGGGCAACGGTGAGGGCCGATTCGCGTCAAGCGCTACTCCCGCTCCAGCCGAACTCCGCAGACGGCGAGGCTGACGCCGAACGCCACTGCCACCGCCACCGCCCCTGACGAGACGACGACCCGGCCGCCTGGGGAGACCCGCTGACCGCGAAACCGTAGACGGCGATGGTCGTCACCAGGCCGAGGGCTCCCCCGATCAGCATGCGCCGGAACGGGAGCCGGCCCCAGGTCGCTGACCTGGGGCCGGCTCTCAGGGTGACCCGGCCGACGCCGTCCCTTGCGGCGGTCCGGGTTCGGGGCCTGCCAGGCGTCTCACGCGGGTCGCGGAGACCAGCGCGAGGGGCCGGGTGGTCCGGTTCAGATGATGACCTGCTTGTCACGCATCGCGGCGATGGCAGCCCCGTCGTAACCGAGTTCGCCCAGGACTTCGTCGGAGTGCTCGCCGAGCAGCGGGGCACCCTTGATGTCGGGCTTGAACCGCGAGAACTTGACCGGGCTGCCGACGGTCAGGTACGTACCCCGGCCCTTCTGCTCGACCTCGACGACCGTCCCGCTCTCGCGCAGCGCGGCGTCCTCGGCGATCTCCTTCATGCTCAGCACGGGCGCGCAGGGCACCTCCCACTTGCGCAGGATGTCGACCGCCTCGTACTTCGTCTTGTCGGCCAGCCACTTCTCGATCTCTTCGAAGATCTCGAAGATGTGGTTCTGACGGGCCTTCGCGGTGGCGTACTCCGAGTCTTCTGCCCACTCGGGGCGGCCGATGGCCTCGGCAGTCCGCTTCCAGTTCTGCTCCTGGATCGTGAAGTAGATGTAGGCGTTGGGGTCGGTCTCCCAGCCCTTGCACTTCAGCACCCAACCGGGCTGGCCGCCGCCGCCGGCGTTGCCGCCCCGCGGCACTGCCTCCCCGAACTCGCCGCCCGGGTACTGCGGGTACTCCTCCAGATAGCCCACCCGGTCCAGGCGCTGCTGGTCGCGGAGCTTGACCCGGCACAGGTTGAGCACGGCGTCCTGCATCGACACCGACACCTTCTGGCCCTTGCCCGTCCTGTCACGGTCGATCAGCGCCGTCAGCAGGCCGATCAGCAGGTGCATGCCGGAGTTGCTGTCACCGAGGGCGGCGCCGCTGACGGTCGGCGGTCCGTCCCAGAAACCGGTCGTCGAGGCGCCACCGCCGGCGCACTGGGCCACGTTCTCGTAGACCTTGAGGTCGTTCCACGGCGAGTCCTCGTTGAACCCCTTGACGGAGCCGAAGATCAGCCGCGGGTTCCACTCCTGGAGCGTCTCCCAGCTCAGACCCATGCGGTCCATGGCGCCCGGCGCGAAGTTCTCGACCAGGAGGTCGGCCTGGCGGACCAGCTTCTCCATGACCTCCCGGCCCTCGGGGGCCTTGGTGTTGATGGCCAGGGAGCGCTTGTTGCTGTTCAGCATGGTGAAGTACAGCGCGTCGGCGTCGGGGATGTCGCGCAGCTGGTTACGCGTCACGTCACCGCCGGTGGTGCGCTCGACCTTCAGCACGTCGGCGCCGAGCCAGGCGAGCATCTGCGTACAGGCCGGACCGGCCTGCACGCCCGTGAAGTCGATCACCTTTATCCCGGAAAGGGGCAGTTCAGTCATGTTTGCTGTCTCTCTCGTGAATCATCTGGATACGGGTGCGCGCGTTTCGCCCAGCGCGCCGCTCACTTGACGGTGATGCCCTTGGGGTTCAGGTGCGCGATGTTGCCGCTCTCGGTGCCGTCCGTGGGGTCGATCACACAGTCGATGAGCGCCGGACCACCGGCGGCCAGGGCCTCGCGCAGGGCGGTGGCGACCTGGGCAGGCGTCGTCGCCTGATAGCCCTTGCCGCCGAACGCCTCGATCATGAGGTCGTGGCGGGCCTTCAGCGCCGTCGGCGCCGGGTCGTCCGAGGCGGACGGGTCGTCTCCGCGGTAGACGCCACTGTTGTTGAGGACGACGGTCACGATGGGAAGGTTGTAGCGGCAGACCGTCTCGATCTCCATACCGCTGAACCCGAACGCACTGTCGCCCTCGATGGCGACGACCGGATCGCCCGTCTCGACGGCGGCGGCGATCGCATAGCCCATGCCGATGCCCATCACGCCCCAGGTGCCGC
The DNA here is from genome assembly GCF_002291145.1 of Streptomyces sp. SA15. GTDB lineage: Bacteria > Actinomycetota > Actinomycetes > Streptomycetales > Streptomycetaceae > Streptomyces. The sequence goes on along the minus strand of NZ_NTGE01000126.1, from coordinate 53,884 downwards.
TGTCCAGCCGGTGCCGCGGCACCTGCATGCCGATCGTGTTACGGGCCAGGTCCAGCGCGTTGGCACCCTCATTGACGACATAGATGCGCTGGTTCTCGCTGAGCACGTCGCGGATGGCCTGCAGCGCGCCCAGGAACTTCATCGGGTGTGCCGTCAGTGCGGCCTCCAGGCGCCCGGCCATCTTGGCGACGTTCTGCGCGGAGCGGGCAGCGATCTCCTCGCGCCACTGCGCCGGCGCCGCGATCCGCCCCGGCTTGCTCCGCTCGACCAGCAGCTCCATCACCGAGCCGACGTCGCCGACCAGCGGAGCCGCGATGGGCTGGTTGCTGTCCATCTCCGGGGCCGCGATGTCGACCTGGACGAACTTGGCATCCGCGTTCCACTGCGGTGCGTCGCCGTGACCGAGCAGCCAGTTCAGACGGGCACCGACCAGCATCACGACATCCGCCCGGCGCAGCGCCAGCGACCGCGCGGTCGCCACCGACTGCGGATGGTCATCGGGCAGCAGGCCCTTCGCCATCGACATGGGCAGGTAAGGGATGCCGGTGGTCTCGACGAACTCCCGGATCCGCTCATCGGCCTGCGCGTACGCCGCGCCCTTGCCCAGCACGATCAGCGGACGCTCGGCACCCGCCAGCAACTCGATCGCCCGGTCCACGGCCGCCAGCTCCGGTAGCTGACGCGGCGCCGGGTCGACAAGCCGCCACAACGACGCGGCACCTTTCTCGGCGTCGATGACCTCACCCAGCACCGCGGCCGGGATGTCCAGGTAGACCCCACCCGGGCGTCCCGAAATCGCGGTACGGATCGCACGGGCGATGCCACGGCCGATGTCCTCGGCCCGGTGCACCCGGTAGGCCGCCTTGACGAACGGCTTCGCAGCCGCGAGCTGGTCCATCTCCTCGTAGTCGCCCCGCTGGAGATCGACCAGGTGCCGCTCGCTGGACCCCGAGATCTGCACCATCGGGAAACAGTTGGTGGTGGCGTTCGCAAGTGCCACAAGCCCGTTGAGGAAACCCGGTGCGGACACCGTCAGGCAGATGCCCGGCTTCTGCGTCAGGAACCCGGCCGCCGCCGCCGCGTGCCCCGCATCGCTCTCATGCCGGAAACCGATGTAGCGAATCCCCGACGCCTGCGCGAGACGAGCCAAGTCGGTGATCGGGATGCCGACAACCCCGTAGATCGTCTCGACGCCGTTCATCTTCAACGCATCGACAACCAGATGGATCCCATCGGTGAGAGCGGCCGGATCGCCGGCGCCCTCCACGCCTGTGTCCTGTACGACAGCGTCCGTCATGGTACGGATCCTCCCTAGCGGGTCACCGAGTTCCTCTTCCGCCCTCACCATCCGCGTAAGGGGGCCGACTCGTCCAAGATCTGTTGCCAACCAGCTGATTTACGTTGTTTATCAATGTGGGCGCACAGCCGCCGCATGCGCCACGGTGCGCTCAGGGGCTTCCGTCAGGGGCAGTGGTGACAGGCTCCCTGCCGACCCGGGGCGTTTCCGTCAGCTTGCGACGCGGATGTCCACGGGCTTGTCGTACCGGGGCTCGTCCATGCCGGGCGAAGCAGCGAGGTCCGACTGCCCCGGCACGAAGACCTCGTCCAACGACAGCCCCGCGACCACGTTGAGGAACTCCCTGGCGGCGACCGATCCGGGCGTCGCCGCGTAGATGGCCGCCGAGATCTGCGCCCTGGCGTCCGGCTCGACCAGCCGGACGGCCCTGGTCGGGCCGCTCATCGGCATGGCGTTCAGCCATGTGTGCGGAACGACGCTCGCCCACGCCCCCGTGGCGACATGGGCGCAGAGGGAGGCGACGGAGTCCGTCTCGACCTGCGGAGTCGCCACGGCCCCGCAGCTTTCGAAGGCGTCGTCGATGAACTGGCGGAACCGCATGTCCGGCGTCAGCAGTGCCAGCGGGAGCTGGGCCGCCTCGGCCCACGTGATCGTGGGGCCCGCGGGCACCAGGTGATCGCCGGACACCAGCAGCACGTACTGCTCCTCGTACAGCGGCACCATCTCCAGGCCGTCCCGGTCCTCGGGCCCGAAGTGGGCGATGGCGGCGTCCAGCTCGAAGTCGCGCAGTTGCCGCACCAGTTCCGCGGAGGACAGCCGGGAGCAGACCTTCACCCTGGCCAGCGGGTGCATCGCGCAGAACCTGGCCACGGGCAGCCCTGTCGTGGTCGACACAGTGGGGCCTGTCCCCAGGCGCAGCGTTCCGGTGATGCCCGACCGCATGACGGCCACCTCGGCCTTGAAGGCGTCGTGCTCGGCGAGGATCCGCTTGGCCCATACGACGAGCCGCTCGCCCTCCGGGGTCAGGCCCTCGAAGTTGTGCCCCCGGTTGATCAAGGTGACGTTCAGCTCCCGCTCCAGCTTGGAGATGGCGATCGACAGCGCCGGCTGCGAGACGTAGCAGGACTCCGCCGCCCGTGCGAAGTGCTTCTCCCTGGCCACTGCGACGAAGTACTCGAGCTGCCGGAACAACATGAGCGGCTCCTCAGGGGCTGGATGGCACAGGACCGGCCGTCGGTCCCGGCCAGTGCGGTCTGTACGCACCCTACTGTATGCAGTATTCCTTATTCTGGGCCGGACGCCATACCCTCGACGAGGTCAATCGGGAGAAGGCGCCCGCCACACGCACGTGATCGCGGTCCGCGGGTGCGCCCAGGAGGAGGGAACCATCGTGGGTGAGAGCAGCAACACGACGGCCGCATGCGAGGCCTCGAAGGAGACGGCGAGCTCCGGCACCGGACGTACTGGCGAGCCGGAGGCCTGGCTGGCCCAGGCGATCGTGCGCGAGTCACCCGAGGCCATCGTGGTCGCCGACCCGGACGGGATCATCCTGGTGTGGAACAACGGCGCAGAACGCATGTTCGGCCACACGGCGGCCGAGGCCGTGGGCCAGAGCCTCGATCTGATCATCCCGGAGAAGCTGCGGGCGCGGCACGACAAGGGCTACCGGAACACGATGGCCACCGGCCAGACCCGATACGGCGACAAGCTGCTCGGCGTGCCGGCCACCCACCGGGACGGCCACCGCCTGTCGATCGAGTTCACGGTGGCGCTGCTGCGGGACGCGACCGGCCGGATCGCCGGAATCTCCGCGGTCATGCGCGAGGTCACGGAACGCCGCAACACCGAGAAGGCCCTGCGCACGCGGCTGGCGGAACTCGAGCGCCGGCTGCCCGCGAGTTCCCCGGCCTGACGGCGCACCGGACGGGTCACACCGGGCCGATCGTGCGGACGGCCCGCGCCCCGAACCAGCCGGGCTGTGAACCAGCCTTCGCGATGTAGGGTTCGGCGTCGATGACAACCTCGCCGCTGGGGAACGGTCACGTCACCGAAGCGGAGGACGCCCTTGTCGTGGTCGATGTCGGTGTCGTTGGAGCACGTGCCAAACGCCACCCGCGTCGCCGCGGTGCGAGTAGTCGCGGTGCGGGTCGTCGCGGTGCACGGCTTGGCTTCACCAACGCCGAATCGACCGCGGCCGTGCCGACGCGCTTCGCCTGAGGAGTAACGCCCTTTTTTCCTCAGCACTTCGGCCAGATTGACCGCGCCCACCACGCTCTGCACAGCGGACGACTGGACCGTGAGGTCGTCCCGGCCGTCGTCCCGGCCGTCACCCCGGAGCCGACCGGTGTGAACCGCGAACTCGCTGAATCGTGGTCCGGTTGCCCGTCCTCGTCCTCGTTCTCGTCCTCGTCCTCCGTCTCCGGAGAAGGTCGGTGCTGCCACCTGCCGGGGCGCGGTCATGGTTTTCGTGGACAGGGGACGGGTGTGCGTGGCGGCGCGACAGGCACCACGCGGTCCGGGTCGAGGATCGCAACCACCTGGCACCCAAGTGCCGAGCGTGCCGCCCGCGGAGAGTCCGACGTACTCCTCGAACATTCAGAACGGCGCGTAGTTGACGCGGTCCGATGAAAGCCTGCCGGAGCCGACGGCGAGCAGGGCCGCGTGCAAGGCGTGGAGGCTGTGCGCCACTTCGACGGGAAGAACCGAACGCCCATTTCCACGATTCCGACAACGAGTCGCTCAGCGGCCCGAAATCCCAGTGACCGAGCTGAGAGAAAGAGCACCTCCTGCCGACGTTTTCCGCTTCATCGGTGCCACCTATCAAGGGACAGGAACAGCCTTTTTGACGGGTGTGATGAACTGGCTTAGCTTTTTTTCGCGGGGAGGATGTTCGCAAGGTCTCCGCGAAGTCGGACGCGGAAAGGCAGGGCAGAAGAATGGGTGTTCTGGAAGACCCCACCGACGATCGCCTGGCAGTCACGCCGCCCAAGACCTGGGCGACCGGTGTCCCCGCGGTCACCCACGCGCTGCGGTACTCGCTGAGCCAGACGTCGCCCCGCCGAACGATGCTGACGCTGTTGAACATCAACCAGGCCGAGGGCATCGACTGCCCGGGCTGTGCCTGGCCGGAACCGGAGCCCGGCAAGCGGCACATGAACGAGTACTGCGAGAACGGCGCCAAGCACATCAACGACGAGGCGACCTCGCGACGAGTGCGGCGCGACTTCTTTCGGCAGTACACCGTCGAGGAACTGGGCCGGAAGTCCGACTACTGGCTCAATCAGCAGGGGCGGCTGACCGAACCGATGGTCAAGCGGCCGGGTTCGGACCACTACGAGCCCATCGGCTGGGAGGAAGCGCTGTCCCTGATGGCTCGGGAACTGCGTGAACTCGACTCCCCGGACGAAGCCCTCTTCTACACCTCCGGCCGGCTGGCCAACGAGGCGGCGTTCCTCCTCCAGCTCTTCACCCGCGCGTACGGCACCAACAACCTGCCGGACTGCAGCAACATGTGCCACGAGTCCAGCGGGGCCGCGCTGACCCAGACCCTGGGCATCGGCAAGGGCACCGTGAGTCTCGACGACATCCACAACGCCGACCTGGTCTTCGTCGTGGGCCAGAACCCGGGCACGAACCACCCTCGCATGCTGTCGGCCCTGGAGGAGACCAAGCGCAACGGCGGCAGTGTCGTCGCCGTCAACACCCTTCCCGAGGCCGGGCTGATGCGTTTCAAGCACCCGCAGCGGCCCCGCGGCGTGCTGGGCCGGGGCACAGTCATCACGGACCAGTTCCTGCACATCCGCGCCGGCGGCGACCTCGCGCTCTTCCAGGCGCTGAACCTGCTGCTGATCCAGGCCGAGGACGAAGACCCGGGCACGGTCCTGGACCACGACTTCATCCGCAAGCACAGCACGGGCTTCGACGCGTTCGCCGAGCACGCGCGCAAGACGTCCTGGGAGGACGTCCTCACGGCCACGGGTCTTACCCGCGAGGAAATCGAGCAGGTTCACGAGCGGGTCCTGAAGGCCAGGAGCGTCATCGTGTGCTGGGCGATGGGCGTGACGCAGCACAAGCACGGGGTCGCCACCATCCGTGAGATGGTCAACTTCCTCATGCTGGGCGGCAATCTCGGCAGGTCCGGCGCCGGGGTGTGCCCGGTGCGCGGCCATAGCAACGTCCAGGGCGACCGCACCATGGGCGTGTGGGAGCGGATGCCACAGAGCTTCCTCGACGCCCTGGAGCGCGAGTTCGGTTTCACCCCGCCCAAGAAGCACGGCTACGACTCGGTCGACGCCATACGCGCCATGCGCGACGGCAAGGCGAAGCTCTTCCTCGGCGTGGCCGGGAACTTCGTACGGGCCGCGCCCGACAGCGAAGTGACCGAGCAGGCGATGCGCCGCTGCCGGCTGACGGCGCACATCTCCACCAAGCTCAACCGCTCCCACACCGTCTGCGGCGAGACGGCCCTCATCCTGCCCACGCTGGGCCGCAGCGACCGGGACATCCAGGCCGGCGGCGAGCAGTTCGTCACCGTCGAGGACTCCATGAGCATGGTCCACGCGTCGCGAGGACGGCTCGCGCCCGCCTCGGACGACCTGCTGAGCGAGGTGGCGATCATCTCCCGGCTGGCCCGCCGCACCCTCGGTGACTTCCCCGCCATCCCCTGGGAGGAGTTCGAGGCGGACTACGGCACGGTCAGGGACCGCATCTCCCGTGTGGTGCCCGGCTTCGAGGACTTCAACGAGCGCGTCAACCAGCCGGGCGGCTTCCTGCTGCCCAATCCCGTCAATGACCTGACGTTCCGCACCCCGACCGGCAAGGCCGTCTTCACCTGCAACGACCTGGCGATGCTGCGGCCCCCGGCAGGGCACCTCATCCTGCAGTCGCTGCGGTCGCACGACCAGTGGAACACCATCCCGTACGCGATGAACGACCGTTACCGCGGCATCCACAACGGCCGCCGCGTGGTCATGGTCAACCCCGAGGACATCGCGTCCCTGGGCCTGGCCGACCTGCAAACGGTCGACCTGGTCAGTGTCTGGCACGACGGCACCGAGCGGCGGGCCGAGGACTTCCGGGTGGTCCCCTACCCCACCTCCCGCGGATCGGCCGCCGCCTACTACCCGGAGACCAATGTCCTGGTACCCCTGGACAGCGTCGCGGACGTCAGCAACTGCCCCACATCCAAGGGAATCGTGGTGCGGCTGGAGCCGGCCGCCGACGATCGCGCCTAATACTCCAGTTGCGCTTCGCTATTGCCGCCGGTCAGAGGCCGGTTTCTAAGCAGGCTACCGAAGTCCTCGACGTCCGACCGCCAGCGGTGCCGCGCTGCAGAGGTGCCCAACGCCCGGGCGTGCTCGAGGAGGCCAGGCTGGGCTACGTCGTCGCGGTCCCGAAGTAGCAGCAGGTCAACCTCGCCGACTGCCGGCGCATCGACCCGCTCATAGGTGACGCCCCCGGTGAAGCCTGGAGCGGCTCTCCCGCGGCGACGGAGCCAAGGGCCCGCGCGTCCACGACTGGGCAGCCGCCCGGCTCCCGGCTGTTGCCTTCTTCGGAGGTGACGAGCCTTCCCACCACCGGTGGGTACTGTCGCGCCGCAGCATTGCCCAAGCGGACGGGATCGCCTACTACCTGGTCCATGCGCCCGACGGCACCATTGTCGCGGTGATGGTGCCGGTCGCCGGCTCCAGAGTGGTAGCGCTTCTTGCGGTCGCCTGTCCCAGCGGCTCGATGAGCGTCACGTCGACCTGCAGCCGGCGGCCGCGGCGCTGGTTTTCGCAGCGCCTCCAGCGGGCGCAGCGGCGCTAGTGGCGCTGCGAGGCCGACAGCCGGTTCAGCCAACTTGCACCCTGTCGAGCCCAGCATGCTCAGCATCTCGGCTCGTCGAGGTGCATTCGGAGACCGGGTGCTCGATCGTGGCCGACCTGCCGCCACCCGCTCAGCCCTCGGGCCGGCCCTGTGGTCTCCGCTCCGTGACGCGCACCAGAGGAGCCCGCCGCCGGTGAAACCGGCATGCAGCATAGATTTGGGAAGTGCCCCAACCCTCGAAGTTCCTGATCTGCGGGGCGCCGAGCGAAAGGTGCTCTGCCGTGCTCTTCCGGCAGCTCGAATACCTGGTGGCCCTGGCCCGCGAACGCCATTTCGCCCGCGCCGCCCAAAGCTGCGGGGTGTCCCAGCCCTCTCTGTCCGAGGCGATCCGCAAGCTGGAAGAGGAATTCGGGGTCCCGCTGATCCAGCGGGGACGGCGCTTCGACGGGCTCACCGCCGAAGGAGAACGCGTCGTCGTGTGGGCGAGGCAGATCCTGGCCGACCGAGACGCTCTCCGAGGCGAGGTCGACGCCATGCGGACGGGGCTGAGCGGCCGTATCCGCATAGGCACCGTACCCAGCGCCGCCACCGCCGTGCCACGGCTGATCGACCCCTTGTGCACACGGCATCCGCTGCTCACCGCGCAGGTGATGGCTGACCTGACATCCACCGACATTCTGACGATGCTCCGGGAGTTTTCCATCGACGCCGCCCTCACCTACCTGGACGACGACGTGCGAGCCGCATTCCGCGTGGTGCCGCTGTACCGGGAGAAGTACGTCCTGCTCACCGGTGTGGACTGGGCACCGGTCCGCGGTGAATCGGTGTCCTGGGCCGAGGCGGCGGCGCTCCCCCTGTGCCTGCTCACCCCCACCATGCGCGGGCGGCGCACCATGGACGCCTTCTTCGCGGAGGAGGGGGCCGAACCGGTGGCGAGGGTGGAGACGGACTCGTTCGCCTCGCTGATCGCCCACGTGGTCCCCGGGCGGTGGGCCGGGATCGTTCCACTGGCCTGGATACACGCCCTCGGTGTACCCCCGGGGGTGCGGGCCGTACCCATGGCCGACATCTCACCGGCGCCGGAGATCGGCCTGGTGGCCTGCCGTCGGGAACCCGAGTCCGTGACGGTGCAGGCGCTGCTGGCCGCCGCGCGCAAGGTCGATCTCCGACCCCTGGAGCTGCTTCCCCGGATGCGTGTGCCGAGCCCTGACCGAGCCCGAGGAACTGACCAAGTCGGACCGTGACGGGATGGACGTACGTCCAGTTCAGAGCCCTGATGGCAGACGAGTCGGCTGTACGCCGGATTTTGTCACCCGGTCGCCTCGCAGCGGCCGGGGAGACGGCCATCCATCTAGGACGTTCGATTCTCGGCACCCGCTCCAGATTCAAGCTCCGCCTACGAATCTGACTGTCCAAACCTGTCACCCCAGCTCGTGAGACTGCCCATACAGTTCGACGGCTGTCGCCTGCGTGTGAGGATGTCCCGGTCCGAGTACCTGGGTTCGGAGTTCCAGCACCTTGGACAGCGTGTGCCGCGACTCTTCGGGCCTGCCGGCCCGGTGGTAGGCACGCGCCAGGAACGTACCGGGGCGCGCCCGGACGTCCCGGTCAGCCGATCAGGCGCGGCTCTCCGACCTCGGCCGCGTCGGCTTCCAGGCCGTTCTTGGTGAGGATCTTCGCGAGTTCGCCGCTGCTCCGCAGTTCCGCGATGTCCGCGTTGACGGCCTTCAGCATGTCCTCATGTCCCTTGGGCATCGGGAAGGTGGACTGGGCGGCCTCGACCGAGGCGGCGACCTTGTCGAAGGGCTTGGCCTTCTCGACCTTCAGATTCTTGCCCTTGGCCGTGTACACGGCGGAGCCATAGCTGTCCACGCACACGTCGAGGCGGCCGGCCTGGAGGTCCTGGTAACAGTTCACGCCCGAGGCGTACGTCTTCAGCTTGCCGCCGAGGTAGTCCTTGAGGTCCGCGACCCACAAGTAGCCCTCCACCGTCCCGACCGTGAGCCCCTTCGACCTGAGGTCCGGGATGGCGGTCACGCCCTCCTCCGACACGAGCGCCATGTCGTCAAGGTAGAGCGGGTCGGACAGGTCGAGCGCCTTCGCCCGTTCCGCGGTGCGGTACCAGTCTCCGGCCGCCAGATCGGCCCGCCCGGCCTGCGCGGTCGGAATGACGGCGGCGGCACCGGCGGCCTTGACGGACAGGGTGAGACATTCCATCTTCGCGATCGCCTTGAGGATGTCCCCGTCGACGCCGGTGAGGTCGTTCCCCTCGACCTTGCTGAACGGCGGAATCTCGAAGCTCACCACGGAGAGAGTGCCGTCTGTCATCGTCTTGAACTCGTGCTTGGGCTTGCAGTCGTCGCTGACGGTGGTCGTGGACGATTCGCCTCCACAGCCCGAGAGCGTGGCGACGGCCAGGAGCGTGACGGCGGCCATGGCTGCGGGGAACTTGCTGTTCATGTTTCTCCCTGGTGTTTCCGTGACCGGGTGAACGCGTGCGCGTGTTGTCCCGGGTCGATGGGACTCCGGCTGTGTCGTTCGGTGCCGTGCCGCGGGCCGGGTCCGCGGCAGCCGGTGCGTCCGGGTTCTCAGACGTGGCGGGCGAGACGGCGCTCGGCGCGCTCGGACAGCCAGCTGGCGGGGATGGTGATGGAGAGGTACATGAGGCCCGCGAGGGAGAGGACGCTCAGGTACTTGAACGTGGAGGAGCCGTACGAGTACGCGGCACCCAGCAGTTCGGGCACGGCGATCGAGTAGGCGAGCGAGGTGGCCTGGAAGATCAGGATGGACAGGCCCATGAGGGCGGGGATGGCGACGCGCAGCCCTTGGGGGATCACGATGAAGCGCAACACGGAGAACCGGCTCATGCCGAGGGCGTCCGCCGCTTCCAGCTGGCCCTGCGGAACGGACTGCAGGCCGCCACGGATGATCTCACTCGCGTAGGCGCCGGTGGTCAGGGCGAGGGCGAGCGTCGCGGAGACGAAGGAGCTCAGCGACAATCCCTGCTCGGGCAGGCCGAAGTAGACGATCTGCAGCATCACCAGCGCCGGTGTGCCACGTCCGATCTCCACGAGGGCGATGACCGTGTAGCGGACCGGCACGATGCGTGATGCCGAGCCGAGTGCCAGCAGCAGTCCCAGCGGCATGCCGAGCGCGAGACTGCCCGCGACCAGTTGAGCGCTGACCTTGAGTCCGTCCAGGAGCTGAGGGAAGGCATCCGTCCAGTCGGTGAGGAAGCTCATCGCGCCACCCTTCGCTGCAGGCGCTTGTCGAGGGAGCGGGACAGCGCCGCGCAAACCGCCGACAGGACGATGTAGAGGACGGCCGCCACCAGGAACGGCTTGATCGCGTCACCGGTCGTGCGCGACCGCTCGTTCGCCCAGTAGAGGACCTCGGTGACCCCGAGGGTGAAAGCCACCGAGGAGTCCTTGAACAGGCCGATGCCGTAGGTGGCCGTCGCCGGCACGGAGATACGGAAGACCTGCGGGGCGATGATCTTGCGGACGATGGCCACGCTGCTCATGCCCAGGGCCCTGGCGGCCTCCCACTGGCCGTGGTGCACCGCGGTGAGCCCGCCACGGTAGATCTCGGCCATGTAGGCGCAGGAGATCAGGCCCATGCCGATGATCGACGCCTGAAGCGGCTCGATTCCCGGCAGCGAGGTGCCCAGGCCGAAGTAGATGATGAACAGCCATACCAGCGGCGGGATACCCCGGAACACCTCGATCACGGAGCGGGACAGCAAGCGCAGCCACGGCCGGCTGGAGACGCGCGCCGCGACGAACGGCAAACCGCCCACGATGCCGATCCCGAGACTCGCGCCGGTCAGCAGCAGCGTCGTCGGTACGCCTTTGAGCACCGTGAGAACCAGGTCAGACCCCATCGCGGTCCACCGCCCTGAGGAACTGCCGGGTCCGGGCGTGCGCGGGCGCCGAGAAGATGTCGGTGGGCTTGCCCTCTTCGAGGACGGCCCCGTCGGCCATGACGACGAGGTGGTCGGAGACGTCCCGGGCGAACTCCATCTCGTGGGTGACCACCACCATGGTCATGCCGTCGTCGGCGAGTTCCCGCATCACGTTCAGCACCTCGAGGCCCAGCTCGGGGTCGAGCGCGGAGGTGGGTTCGTCGAAGAGCATCACCTGGGGGTCGAGGGCCAGGGCGCGCGCGATGGCGATGCGCTGCTGCTGGCCCCCTGAACAGCGGTTCGGGTACTGCTCGGCCTTGTCCGCGAGCCCCACCCGCTCCAGCAGCGCGAGACCACGCTCGCGGGCCTGCTCCGGGCCGCGGCCGAGCACCTGCTCCTGCGGGAGCGTGATGTTGCGCAGCACGGACAGGTGGGGGAAGAGGTTGAACCACCGCGTGGGCCAGCTCCTGGTCTTCACCACCCGGCACACCATGGACGAGTACCGGACGGCCACGGCCCCCATGGAACGGATCGGCCACACCGCTGTCCCCCTGACCGGCGACGAACTCCGGGACCTCGAACCAGCCCTCGGCAGGCAGGTACTTGCCGGGCTTCACTGCCCGCAGGAACGACACGTCGACCCCGCGAGTCTGGTCAAGGGCCTGGAAGACCGCTGCCGGGAACTCGGAGTCCGGTTCCTGCACGGCAGCCCGGTCACCGGCATCCGGTCGAAGGGCCGCAGCGTGACCTCGGTGCTCGCCGGGGGCGAGGAGGTCCTCGGCGACCTGTTCGTCCTCGCGGCCGGAGTCCACACCGGCCCGCTCGCGCGGCTGGCCGGACATGCCCTGCCCATCCGGCCGGGCAAGGGATACGGCTTCGACGACACCAGCGGCTCGGTGACACTGCGGCACTCGGTGTACCTCGGCGAGGCGAAGGTCGCCGTCACACCGCTGTCCAACCGGCTCCGCTTCGCCGGAACGATGGAGTTCGGCAGCTCCGACGCGACCATCGATCCGCATCGGCTGCGGGGCATCGCCCGCTGCGCCCACACGTACCTGCCGGACTTCCCCCTCGAGTCACAGCCGCAGGGCTGGACCGGGCTGCGTCCGATGACACCCGACGGACTGCCGGTCATCGGGCCGCTGCCGGGCAAGGACAACGTGCTGGTCGCGAGCGGACACAGCATGCTCGGGGTCACTCTGGCGCCGGTGACCGCGGACATCATCTCCGCGGAGATCTCCGGACGCCGGCAGCGAGCCGACACGGCCCGCACGGCTCTCCCCTTCTCCGCCCAGCGCTTCGTCCCACGGCGTGGCCGGACCACCGCAGACGGGTGACGCGAGCCCCGGCCCCACCCGGAGTCATGCGCCACGGTACTCGCCGGGGGCGAAGTCGCCTGTTTTCAACCTCTGATCCCTCTGATCATGGCCGAAAGGCGTTCTCCCAACGCTCACCTGCCGTTGGTCAAAGGAACCGGCGTCTGCTCCTAGGGTGACTCGCGCCGCCCCCCGGTCCGTTGTATCGAGAGGACTCCCATGACAGGCAAGTCCGGAAGACCGACCGGTTCCGGTTTTGAACGGCGCACCCTCCTGCGCGGGGCCGCCGTGGCCGCTGCCGCGTCCGTCCCCTTCCAGGCGCTCGCGGCGCGGACGGCGGCAGCCGCGCCGGCCAAGTTCGAGTTCGACGCCGGGTACGGCCCGCTGAGCCCGGTCAAGGACCAGGCGACCGGCCTGGAACTGCTGCAGCTGCCGAGCGGGTTCGAGTACATCTCCTACGGCTGGACGAACGACCTCATGGACGACGGGGTCCGTACCCCGGGCTCGCATGACGGCATGGCGGCCTTCCGGTACGACGACAAGGTCCACATCGTCCGCAACCACGAGCGCGGTGCCGGACCCGCCTTCACCGCCCCCGCATACAACCCCGCGGCCGGCGGCGGGACCACCACCATGGTCTTCGACCCGGACGCCGGCCAGTGGCTGGAGTCCTACGGCAGCCTCGGCGGCACCATCCGCAACTGCGCCGGTGGACCCACCCCCTGGAACACCTGGCTCACCTGCGAGGAAACCTTCTCCACGGTCGCCGACAAGCGCCACGGCTACATCTTCGAGGTGGCCTCGGAGGGCAAGGGCAACCCCGAGCCCTACAAGGCCATGGGTCGGTTCAACCACGAGGCCGTCGCCGTCGACCCGTCGACCGGCTACATCTACGAGACCGAGGATCGCGGCGACGCCTCGCTGTACCGGTTCGTTCCGGCGGTCCCGGGCGATCTGGCCAAGGGCGGCCGGCTCGAGGCCCTGCGCATCGGCACCATGAAGTACGACACCCGCCTCGACGGCGAGAAGACGTACGGCACCGTCTCCTGGGTGCCCGTCGAGGACGTCGACCCGGCGACGGACACGGTACGACTCCAGGCACAGGCGAACGGCGCCGCCGTATTCAGCCGCCTCGAGGGCGCCTGGTACGGCAACGACCGCATCTACGTGATCACGACCGACGGCGGCCCCGCCCGCCAGGGACAGGTCTTCGAACTCGACCCGGCCACCGACGAGTTCCGGGTGCTCTTCGCCTCCCCCGGCGCCGACGTGCTCAACGCGCCGGACAACATGTGCGTCAGCCCTCGCGGCGGCCTGGTGCTCTGCGAGGACGGCGGCGGCACCGAGTACGTCCACGGACTGACCACTCAGGGCGAGATCTTCCGCTTCGCCACCAACAGCGTCGACCTGCGCGGCGGCACCGCGGGCAAGAACGTCCCGGCCGCCGACCACAGGGGCTCCGAGTGGGCCGGATCCGTGTTCGAACCGAAGAACGGCAACTGGCTGTTCGTCAACGTCCAGACCCCCGGCATCACGTTCGCGATCACCGGCCCCTGGACCCAGGGCGCGCTCTGATCCACCCGCCGGGGAGCGTCTGCTCGTCCCGGGCACAGGGTTGCCGGACCGCAGTGGGAACAGGTCCGGCAACCCTCCAGGGATCCGACGGTTCAGGTGCCGATCTTGCCGACCCCCACCCCGGCCCGCACGAGGGAGGGCACGTTGGCCGCCGGGTCCAGCGTGTACGAGTAGTAGGTGCGCGGCTCGGTCACCGTGCCGTTGGTCTCGCACGCGCCCGACCCGGTGAAGACGTTGCCGCGCTGCACCAGCCGGCCCGGCCCCGACTGGTCGTACCCGCTGGCGGAGTAGCAGGGGTGCGGAACGCTCTCGAAGTAGTTGCCCTCGACCACCACGCCCGCGTTCATGGTCGATGCGACGCCGTAGATGGCGTTCCCCTTGTAGTAGTTGTTGTAGACGTGCACCGGCTCGCCGAACCGCACCCGCGGATGCCGCTGCCGTGAGCCGTCGAAGAAGTTGTGGTGGATGGAGACCTTCAGCTTCCCGGCGTCCTGGCTGCTGTTGCCGTCGGAGTGACCGAGCAGCATGCTCTTGTCGGTCTTGTTGAACCAGTTCCACGACACGGTGACGTACTGGGAGCCGCGGACGACGTCGATCGCCCCGTCGACCGCCCCGACGAACTCGTTGTGGTCGATCCAGATGTGGTGCGACTCCTGACCGACGTTGACGGCGTCGTCCTCGGCGCCTGTGAACTTGATGTTCCGCACGATGACGTTGGAGGAGCGGTAGAAGTCCAGGCCGCCGCCGTTGATGACGGCCGAGGAGCCGACCCCGACGATGGTCTTGTTCGGGCGCACTCCCTGCTTGCTGGTGATGTTGATGGTGCCCTGCACGCGGATCACCAGCGGCCCCGTGGTGTCGATGTACTCCAGGAACTGGTCGGTGGTGGTGGCGGTCACGGTCGGGCCACCGGCTCCGCCGGTGGTGCCGTTCTGGCCGAGCGCGTTGACCGCGGCGAAACCGGTGGGGGACGTCTCCGCCAGCGGCGCCGGGGGCTGCGCGACGGCGCTGCCACTGCCGGCCGGCACCGCCGCCGCGCCGAGGAGCAGCGCGAGAGCGAGAGCCGGAGCGGTGCGCGTGCTGCGTAAGTAACTCATGCGGTTCCTCCAGGGATGAGTGAACGGATCTTTCCGGCACCCGCGTTCGCCCGCACCAACCCGGGACCCCAGGACAGAAAGCGACAGAAAGCGCTTTCTAGATTTCCTGAATGCTAATCAGGTGTTTTGGGCATGTCAACGACAGCGACAAGCACCCAGCATGTTCGACCTGCCGCACATCGTTCGAAACCCCTTGACGCTGCACCAGGCACGGATTGACACTCTCGCAACACGACGTCACACAGCCGAAACGGCAGGGTGCCCATGGCCGAGGCCCCGCCATGCCTCAGCAGGGAAACCCGACATGACGTACATCGCACGTCTGCGCACCCGCGCGAGACGTTGGGCGGGCCATCTCGCCGGAATGACCGCCGCGTCGCTGCTCCTCGGCCTCGCCGCACCTGTCGTTCCCGCACAGGCGGCGGACACCGCGGACATCACCGAGGGCCTGGCCCTCTGGTACAAGTTCGACGCGGCCTCGGGCGGCACCGCGACCGACGCGTCCGGCAACGGCCGCAACGGCACGGTCAACGGCGCCGCCGGCTGGTCCGGCACCGGCGAGGGGCTCGCCTTCAACGGGTCCGACACCTACGTCAAGGTGCCGGACGACGTCATGAAGGGCATGGACGCGATCACCGTCTCGATGGACGTGCTGATCGACTCCGCCCAGGCCACCCCGTACTTCCTCTACGGCTTCGGCAACTCCAGCGGGAGCAGCGGCAACGGCTACCTGTTCACCACCGGCAACGCCTTCCGCACCTCCATCGCGACCGGCAACTGGTCGACGGAGCAGACCACCAGGCCCGCCGACTCGCACAACCTGACCCGCGCCGTGTGGAAGCACGTGACGTACACCCAGACCGGCACCACCGGCGTCCTGTACGAGGACGGCGTCGAGGTGGCTCGCAACAGCTCGGTCACCATCACCCCCGGCGCCATCGGCTCCGGCACCACCACCGCCAACTACATCGGCAAGTCCGTGTACTCCGGCGACAAGCTCTTCAAGGGCAGGATGCGGGACTTCCGGGTGTACGACCGCGCACTCGCCGGCTCCGAGGTCGAGCAGCTCGCGCTCCCCGTGGCCACGCGGGGCGTCGCCGACGACAAGGCCGCCCTCTCCCTCGGCGACACCGGCGCCGTCACGGCCGACCTGGACCTGCCGAAGACCGGCACCGCCGGCGGCTCCACGATCAGCTGGGCGAGCGACAACCCCGCCGTGGTGTCCGACGCCGGCAAGGTGACCCGCCCCGCCGCGGGCGAGCCGGACGGCCACGCCACCCTCACGGCGACCCTGAAGAAGGGCACCGTGACCGACACCAAGAGCTTCGACGTCACGGTCCTTCCCGCGTTCGACGACGAGACGGCCACCCGGCAGGCCGCCGAGGCCCTGACGGTCCACAACCTCGACGACGTACGCGGCAACCTCACCCTCCCCGCGACCGGTTCCTACGACACCGAGGTCACCTGGACCTCCGCGAAGCCGGACGTCATATCCGCCGACGGCGTGGTCCACCGCCCCGCGCACGGCGAGGGCGCCACCACCGTCGAGCTGACCGCCACCGTCACCAAGGGAACGGCGAAGGCCACCCGCACGCTCACCGCCAAGGTGCCCGAACTGCCCGAGCAGGAAGCCCTGAAGGGCTATATGTTCAGCTACTTCACCGGCGAGGGCACCTCGGACGGCGAGCAGCTCTACGCCGCCCTCAGCAAGGGCAACGACCCGTTGAAGTGGCGGGAGTTGAACGACGGCAAGCCCGTCCTGACCTCCACGCTCGGCGAGAAGGGCCTGCGCGACCCGTTCATCATCCGCTCCCCGGAGGGCGACAAGTTCTACCAGATCGCCACCGACCTCAGGATCTACGGCAACGGCGACTGGGACGCCTCCCAGCGCACCGGCAGCAAGTCCATCATGGTCTGGGAGTCCACCGACCTGGTGCACTGGACGGACCAGCGCCTGGTCAAGGTCTCGCCCGACAGCGCGGGCAACACCTGGGCGCCGGAGGCGTTCTACGACGCCGAGCGCGGCGAGTACGTGGTCTTCTGGGCGTCGAAGCTGTACGACAACGAGGCGCACTCCGGCGACACGTACAACCGCATGATGTACGCGACGACCCGCGACTTCCACACCTTCAGCGAGCCCAAGGTCTGGATCGACCGCGGCTACTCGGTCATCGACTCCACGGTGATCCGGCACGACGGGACCTACTACCGCCTGTCCAAGGACGAGCGGAACAACACCTCCTCCACGCCCAACAGCAAGTTCATCTTCGAGGAGAAGAGCGACTCGCTCCT
Organism: Streptomyces sp. SA15; assembly: GCF_002291145.1. Taxonomy (GTDB): domain Bacteria; phylum Actinomycetota; class Actinomycetes; order Streptomycetales; family Streptomycetaceae; genus Streptomyces. The sequence continues at coordinate 36,595 of NZ_NTGE01000126.1, read as the reverse complement.
CGACACCTCCTGGGACGCGGTCGCCGAGGGTATCGGCAAGGGCGCGATGAACGCCGCCGAAGGGCCGCTGGTGTTCAAGTCCAACACCGAGGAGAAGTGGTACGCGTTCCTCGATGAGTTCGGCGGCCGCGGCTACATCCCCTTCGAGACCACGGACCTCGACTCCGGCGTCTGGACCCCGTCCACCGGCTACGACCTGCCCGCCAAGCCCCGCCACGGCACCGTGCTCCCGGTCACGCAGGCCGAGTACGACCGGCTGCTGCGCGCCTACCAGCCCGACCAGCTGGTGGAGAGCGTCGAGGACATCAAGGTCGAGACGCGCATCGGTGACGCGCCGGTCCTGCCGGCCACCGTCATCGCCACGTACGCGGACGGCGTGAAGCGTCCCGTCTCCGTCACCTGGGCGGACGTACCGGCATCCCAGTATGCGCAGGCCGGTACCTTCACGGTGACCGGCGGCCTGCCGGACGGCGCCACACTCAAGGCCGAGGTCACGGTCTCGACCGAGGGCCCCGACGTCCCGGCCGACCTGCTCCTGCGTTACGACTTCGACGAGACCGGCGGCACCATCGCCCGTGACTCCAGCGGACACGGCTACCACGGCACCTACGCCCGCACGCCCGGCTTCGGCACCGGCGTGGACGGCGGCTCGTTCAAGATGTCCGGTGCCTCCGACTCGCCGTACGTGAAGATCCCCAACGGCGTCCTCAAGGGTGCCGACAGTGTCACCGTCTCGACGTACGCCAAGTGGAAGGGCGGGGACAACTGGCAGTGGCTGTTCGGGCTCGGGCCCGACAGCGACAAGTACCTCTTCGCCAGCCCCTCCAACGGCTCCTCGAAGCTCTACTCGGCCATCACCAAGGCCAGTTGGTCGGCGGAGTCGAAGCTGACGGCCGGCTCCCAGCTCACCCCGGGCGAGTGGAGGCACGTCACCGTCACGCTCGACGGCGCGGCCGGCACCGCGGTCCTCTACGTCGACGGCATCGAGGCGGCCCGCGCGACCGGCGTCACCACCAAGCCGTCCGAGCTGTACGACGCGGGCAAGGACCACAGCGGCTACATAGGCCGCTCCCTCTACGCCGCCGACCCGTACTTCGGCGGCGAGGTCGACGACTTCCGGATCTACAACCGGGCCCTCACGCCCACGGAGGTCCTGGAGCTCAGCGGCAACACCACGGGCATCGCGAAGGCGACCCATCCGGCGCTGAAGGTCGACGCCCTCGTCGACGACGCCGGCAGCACGATCACCCTGCCCCTCACCGAAGGCACCGATCTCACCGCTCTGGCCCCGGAGTTCACCCTCGCGCACGGCGCGGCCATCAGCCCCTCCTCCGGCAGCGTCCACGACTTCACCGAGCCGGTGACGTACGAGGTCACCGGCTCGGACGGGAAGAAGCGCAGCTGGACGGTGCGGGCACTGGTCATGAAGAGCCCGGTGCTGCCGGGGCTCAACGCCGACCCGAACATCGTGCGGTTCGGCGACACCTTCTACCTGTACCCGACCACCGACGGCTTCCCGGGCTGGAGCGGCACGCAGTTCAAGGCGTACTCCTCCACCGACCTGGTCCACTGGAAGGACCACGGCGTCATCCTCGACCTGGGGCCGGACGTCAGCTGGGCCGACAGCCGGGCCTGGGCTCCGACGATCGCCGAGAAGGACGGGAAGTACTTCTTCTACTTCTCCGCCGACGCCAACATCGGCGTCGCGGTCTCCGACTCGCCCACAGGGCCCTTCAAGGACCCGCTTGGCCAACCGCTGCTGAAGGCGGGCCAGTTCCCCGGCCAGATGATCGATCCGGGTGTCTTCACGGACGACGACGGACAGTCGTACCTCTACTTCGGCAACGGCCGCGGGTACGTCGTCCCGCTGAACGACGACATGACGTCCCTCGACACCTCGAAGGTCAAGGACATCACCCCGAGCGGCTACAACGAGGGTTCCTTCGTCATCAAGCGCAAGGGCACCTACTACTTCATGTGGTCGGAGAACGACACCCGGGACGAGAACTACCGCGTCGCCTACGCCACCGGCCCCTCCCCCACCGGCCCCTGGACCAAGCAGGGCGTGATCCTGGAGAAGGACCTCTCCCTGGGCATCAAGGGCCCCGGCCACCACTCCGTCGTCCAGGTCCCGAACTCCGACGACTGGTACATCGCCTACCACCGGTTCGCGATCCCGGGCGGTGACGGCACCCACCGCGAAACCACCATCGACAAGCTGGAATTCGACGCCGACGGCCTGATCAAGAAGGTCGTCCCGACGCTGACCGGCATCGACCCGGTCACGATCGTCCGCGCCGGCCCGGATGCCGACGGCATCGAGGGCGACCAGATCCAGCTGGGCGGCACCATCTCCGGTGCGGGCAGCCCGAAGTGGACGGTCGAGGAGGGAGCGCCCTGCACCTTCGGCGACCCGACGGCCGCCCGGACCACGCTCACCTGCACCGACGACGGCGCCTACCGGGTCACCCTGACGGGCGGCCGCAGCAGCGACTCCGCGACCGTGACCGTCGCCAACGCGGCCCCGGCGATCAGCTCCGGCACCGGCCCGAAGTCCGCGGTATCGGTGGGCCACCGCGCCGCGATCACCGCCGAGTTCGGCGACCCCGGCACCGGCGACACCCACACCTGCGCGGTCGACTGGAAGGACGGCTCCGAGCCCACGGCGGGCACCGTCACCGCCTCCGGCTGCGAGGCCGCCCACACCTACACCACGGCGGGCATCCGCCGCCCCGTGGTCACGGTGACCGACGACGACGGCGCCTCGGACCGTACGACGCTCCCCGAGCTGATCGTCTACGACCGTGCCGCCGGCCCCGCGGCCGGCACCGGCGTCATCACCTCGCCGTCCGGCGCCCTTCCCGCACGACCCGACCTCACCGGCAAGGCGGCCTTCTCCTTCGCCGCCGGCTACGAGAAGGGCTCCGTCCGCCCCTCCGGCAAGGTCGCCTTCGACTTCGGCGCGGGCCGCCTGAAGTTCCGCTCCACCGGCTCCGACTGGCTCGTCGTCACCGGTTCGAAGGCCGTCCACCAGGGCTCCGGGACGGTCAACGGCACCAACGGCTACGGGTTCCGCGTCACCGCCACCGACGGCCCGGACACCTTCCGCATCGAGATCTGGAAGAAGTCCACCGGTGACGTGGTCTACGACAACTCCACAGCGGCGAGGGCCATCGGCTTCATCACGGTCGGCGTCCACCGACCGTGAGCCGGTCGGCAGGGGCCCGCGTCAGCGGCAGCGGTCGCAGACACCGCTGAGTTCGAGGGTGTGTTCCAGTTCGGTGAAGCCGGTGGTCTCGGCGAGGCGGGCGGCCCACTCCTCGACGGCCTCCGCGTCGACCGGCCGGCTTCGGCCGCAGTCACGACAGATGAGGTGGTGACGGTGCTCGCCGGTCGGCCGGCGGAGGTAGAGCCGCTCTCCGCCCTCGTCGCGGACGACGTCGACGAGCCCCGCGCGGTCCAGTTCGCGCAGGGTGCGGTAGACGGTGGTGAGCCCGACCGTGCTGCCGGTGCCCGCGAGCCGGGTGTGCAGTTCCTGCGCGGAAATGAACTCGCGGCAGCGGCCCAGTGTTTCGAGCACCGCCCGCCGCTGCCGCGTGCTGCGCAGCCCGGCAGCGCGGGCCCGCCCGCTCGTCACGTCCGCCTCCGCTTCACCCATCCCTTTCACCCACCCTTTCACCCATCCCCGGACTCCTCGGTCGACCTGTGCGTTGCGCCCCGCGCTGTCGACCATCTTAAATGAACATGGTTTCCATATCGATGGAACCGTCAGAAACCGCGCACGTGGGAGGCAGAGTGCAGCCGCACACCTTGGGCCCGGACGACGCCGACACACCCCCGGAATCGGTCAACGCCGAGGCATGGAACACGTACGGGACTCACCACCTCAGGCGCGGCACCGTCCTGGCGGAGGTGGAGCGGATCGACTGGGGCTTCTGGGGTACCGGGCCGAGGGACGAGATCCTCGGCGAGCTGTCGGGGCGACGGGTGCTGGACCTCGGGTGCGGACCGGGCCGGCACGCGGCCCACCTCGTCCGCGCGTACGGGGCGACGGTGGACGCGGTCGACGCCTCACCGAGCCAGTACGAGCGGGCCCGTGCCCGCTACGGCTCCCTGCCCGGGCTGCGGCTGGTGCGGGCCGACGCGGTCGAACACCTGCGCGCGGTGCAGGAACCGTACGACGTCGTCTACTCCGTCAACGCCGTCCCGTACATCGATCCCCGGCGGCTGCTGCCCGCCCTGGCCGGGGCGCTCCGGCCGGGCGGAACCCTCTGTTTCACCGTGCTGCACACCAACTCCCGCGGAGACGGGCCCTCCCCCGTCGTCGAGTCCCGGCCCGAGATCCTGCGGCTCGCCGGTGGCGGCGAGATCACCGTCCGGATGTGGGTGCTCGCTCCCGACGTCTGGGCGGAGCTGCTCGCCGAGCACGGGCTGCGCGTCGAGCACATCGACGTCCTCGACGCGCCGGACGAGGACGACCACGTCTCGTACCGCGTCTTCCGGGTGACGCGCCCCGTGCGGGCCTCCTCCCGCCCGCGCACGTCCCGGCCGCCGGTCGCGCAGGCGGCGCTCGGCGTCGGCGCCATCCTGCACGGCCCGCGCGGCCTGCTGCTGGGCCGCCACCGCCTGGGGACGTGGGAGCTTCCCGGCGGGACGGTGGAGCCCGGCGAGTCGCTCCAGGAGACGGCCGTGCGGGAACTAGTGCCCCGGCAGGCAACGTTCGCCCCGTCGCGACGCCCGGCACGCACTCTCGCCGCACCGGCCGAAAGCCCAAGTACGTCCAGTACGAGGGCTTCCGGCCGGCACGGCGAGAGCACGCACCGGACGCCGCTCCTTAGCGGGCAAACGTTGCCTGCCGGGGCACTAGCCGAGGAGACCGGGCTCTCGGCCCGCCCGGAGGACGTACGGCTCCTCGGCACGCTCGTCGACCATGTCGACGGCGTCGTACGGGTCACCGTGGCCGCCCGGGTGACGGACTGGCGCGGAGAACCGGCCGACCAGCCCGGCGAGAGCGTCGGCCGCTGGCGGTGGTTCGCCCTGGACCGGCTGCCGGAGAACCTGTTCGTGTGCAGTGCCCAGGCCCTCACCGCCTGGCGCCCCGGACTCCCGGTCGACCACGCTCCGGCCCACTTCACCCCGTACGCCGGATGAGCGACGGATCGGGTGCAACCCCTTCGCAACCTTCGCCGTGCTGCACTCGGTGACCATGAACGCCAAGGACGCCGTATCCGCACGCGCCCCGTACGACGAGGTCCCGCGCGTCGAGCTCACGCCGGCGGCCGCCGACCTGGTGCGCCGGCTGCGTGAGACGCACGGTCCGCTGATGTTCCATCAGTCCGGCGGCTGCTGCGACGGCAGCGCCCCCATGTGCTACCCGGCGGGCGAGTTCCGCACCGGCGGCTCCGACGTGCTCCTCGCCGAGCTGGAGGTGGCGGGAGTGGAAGAGCCCGTGACGTTCTGGATGGCGCGCAGCCAGTACGAGGTGTGGAGCCACACCCGGCTGATCGTGGACGTGGTCGAGGGCCGGGGCAGCGGGTTCTCGCTGGAGGCGCCCGAGGGGGTGCGTTTTCTCACCCGTTCGCGGGTCGTCGGCGCCTAGACACCGCGGCGGTCACCGGCGTCTGCTGCACTTCCCCTGAGTCCTGGGAAAGTTGACGATCACTCAGGGGGGATGCTGTGACGCATCGTCAGAGACGGTTCGGAGCGGGCACGGGCAGAACGGCGCTGACGTTTCTCGCGGTACTCGGCACTCTGGCCGGTGCGGCCCTGGTGGGGGCGGCACCGGCCGGTGCCGTGCGGGGCGGGACCGAGATCGCGCCGGGTGTCGTGTACGAGCAGTTCGACATCCCAGCGGCCAAAGGCCTGACGCACGCCCATGTGCTGAACGTCGACCTGCGCGATCCGCGCGTACGCCTGGAGCTGCTGTATCCGGGGGCGGTGGCCGCACGGGCGCCCGTCTCCAGCATGGCCGACGCGGCGGGCGCCGTGGCCGGCGTCAACGGCGACTTCTTCAACATCACCGAGACCCAGCACCCGGGTGTCGAGGCCACCGGGGCGAGCGTGGGCCCGGCCGTCGCGCAGGGCCGGGCCCTCAAGGGGGCGGTGCCGAACGGCCAGCGCTTCGGCCCCGCGCTGCCGCCCGGCACGAGCACCGAGGACGTGATCGGCGTGGGCACCGACCGCCGGGCCCGGCTGGACGACCTGGCCCTGGACGGATCGATCCGGACGCCCGAGGAACGGCTGCCGCTCGGCGGGCTCAACCAGTACGCGCTGCCGGTCGGGTCCATCGGGGCGTTCACCCCGGAGTGGGGCGCCGCGTCCCGTGTCCGCGCCACCTGCGGCACGGACACGGACCGGGCCGCGCCGTGCGGCACGGACACCTACGAGGTGACGGTGCGCGGCGGACGCGTCGTGTCGACGGCCGACACGCCGGGCAGCGGCCCGATCGCGCCGGGGACCACGGTCCTCGTCGGCCGGGAGGCCGGAGCGCTCCAGCTGCGCAAGCTGGTCGCGGGCGAGCTGGTGACGGTCCGGCACCAGCTGGTGGCGGCCGAGACCCGGATCCCGTACCGCTTCGCGCTAGGCGGCTACCCGGTCCTCAGGGGCGGACAGCCGCTGCCGGGCCTGGACGGCACGACGTCGGCCGTGCGCACCGCCGTGGGCATCGCGGACGGCGGGAGCCGCCTGCTGCTGCTCGCGGTGGACGGCGCCCCCGAGTACCGCAGCGGTCTGACGATCGCAGAAGTCGCCGCCATCATGCGGGAGTTGGGATCGGTCGACGCCTTCAGCATGGACGGCGGCGGATCGACGACGCTGGCCGCCCGCGCGCCGGACGAGAGCAGCGTCACCGTACGCAACCACCCCTCCGCCGGCGCGGAACGCCCCGTCCCGAACGGCATCGGGGTCTTCTCGACCCCGTGAGCCGCACACTCAGGGCCGCAGGCTGCTGACGATGTCCGCCGTTGCCGTGAGGCCGCTGTGGATGGTGGGCGCGATGCTCGTGCTGGCCAGGTAGAAGCCGAGCAGCGTGCACACCAGGGCGTGGGAGATCTTCAGCCCGCCGTTGCGCAGGAAGATCACCGCCAGGACCAGCAGCAACAGCACCAAAGAGATGGAAATCGCCATCGTCAACCTCCTCCGCCACGTCCGCTTCGCGGCGTTCGGCCGCAAGTGTGGCGTAGCGGAGGGTTCATCCGGGCGGCTGACCTGTCCTCCGAACGTGTGGTGTCCGGATGGTTGTGGCTACACGGCTGTGCTACGTGGACCGGTGGGCGTCCAGGAAGGCTTCCAGTCCGGCCAGGTCGTCGGTGTTGATGTAGTCGACGTCGGCGGCGACCAGTTCGGTCCACAGCGCGTCCCGGGCGGGGCCGGCCACGTCCGGGGTGGCCCAGAACCGGACCTTCTGCCCGCGCGAGTGCGCCGCCTGGATGATGCTCCGCAGCTTTTGCCGCTCGGCGTCCGGGAAGGCGCCCACGCCCGCCCAGGTGAAGTTGAGCGTCCAGTTGTCGCTGATCAGCGGGACGAAGGAGGCGGGGGCCGAGGTGGCGAGGTCGGCGAGCCGGCCGTCGTAGAACGCCCGCCGCACGGTCTGCGCCTCCATCGGCGTGCGGGCGGCACGGTCGCCGGAGATCACGGCGGTGACCGGGCCGGGGAGGACACGGCCGTGGGCGTACGTCGTGAACAGGTGCTTGTAGCGCCGGAGATGGCGGTCGAGTTCGAGGTACGTCGACGAGCCCTCGGTCTTGATGTCGATCAGCAGTTGCAGGGGCCCCCGGTACCCCCGGTACACGGAACCGTGGTTGGCCCGGACACGGGCGGCGAGCGGCTCGAGGTAGAGGGACTCGAGGGTGCGGGCCGGGTCGAGGTCGACGGGGTCGTGGGCGACGAGGAGTTGGTCGCCGACGAGAAAGATGTCGGCCTCGAGGCTGCCGAAGCGGTGGTCGAGGGCGTCGAGGAGGGGACGCGGGTGCTCGTAGTCGTTGTGGGCGTGGGCGCGCCACAGCGGGCGGGGGCCGTGCTTCTGCTCACCGGCCAGCGCGCTGCTGGCGGGCAGGGCGACCGTGCCCGCGAGGGCGGCGCCGAGGGTGGTGAGGACTCTGCGGCGGGTGGTGAGGGCCATGCTCTGCCTCCCTGGTAGGCCTTACGGGACCGCAGTGAGTATGCGTTCCTGAAGAGCCCAAGAAGCAGTGCCGGAAGAGGAGTTGGCCGGACTGCCGCTGCCCGTTCACTTCTTCGGAGCAGGGCTCACGAAAAAGCCCGCCCCTGGTGGGACGGGCTTTTCGCGGATTTCTCCCAGGTGTACGTCAGAGCCTGTGCAGGCTCTCAGGGGGCCTGGAGGTCGACCAGTTCGGCCAGCGCCTCCCGGTGGCCGCCCGCGGTGCCGTACGCGAGCGAGTCGGCCTTCGCCCGCTTCAGGTAGAGGTGGATCGGATGCTCCCAGGTCATGCCGATGCCGCCGTGCAGTTGCAGCGCCTCCTCGGCGGCGCGGACGGCGACGGGAGCGGCGTACGCCTGGGCCACGGCAACGGCCACGTCGACGTCCTCGCCGGTCGCGAGGGCGTCCGCGGCGTTGCGGGCCGCGGCGCGCAGGTTGACGACCTCCAGCCACAGCTGGGCGAGCCGGTGCTTGAGCGCCTGGAAGCCGCCGACGGGCCGGTTGAACTGCTTGCGTTCCTTCAGGTAGCGGACCGTCTCCGTCAACGCCCACTCGGCGACTCCGAGTTGCTCTGAGGCGAGGAGTCCCGCTCCGGCACGCAGGGCCCGTCGTACGGAGGGTTCGGCGTCGCCGATCCGGCGCGCGGACGCCCCGTCGAAGGTGACGGTCGCGAGCGGCCGGGTCAGGTCCAGCGACAGCTGCGGGGTGACGGTCACGGCGTCCGCGTCGACCGCGTACAGCCCGCCGTCGTCGGCCGGGGCGAACAGCACATCGGCGGCCGCCGCGTCCGCGATGCCGGTCAACTCCCCTTGCACGTAGCCGTTTTCCTGTCGTACGGCCTTGAAGGAGCCGCCCGGAGCGAGGCTCAGCGCGACTGCGAGAGCGCCGATCCTGCGTCCGGAGGCCAGCTCGGCGAGGAGGTCGTCCGCGTCGCCGCAGGCCAGCAGGGCCTCGGTGGCGACGACGGCACTGGTCAGATACGGGACGGGGGCGACCGCGCGCCCCAACTCCTCCAGTACAACGGCGACTTCGCGGTGGCCGGCGCCCTGGCCGCCTCGCTCCTCGGGCACGAGGAGGCCTGCGAGGTCCATGCCGTCGGTGAGTGCCTTCCAGGCCTCTCGGTCGTGCGGCCCGTCGGACTCGATGCGGGCGATCACGTCCGCCGGATCGCAGTGGTCGGTGAGCAGGTCGCGGACGGCGGCGCGAAGCGCCTCTTCCTCCTCCGAGTACAGCAGGTCGCTCATCGGGCGAGGTCCTTCCACGCGACGTCCTTGTCGGTGCGCGGCTCGGCGGGCAGGCCCAGGACGCGCTCGGCGACGATGTTCAGCAGGACCTCGCTGGTCCCGCCCTCGATGCTGTTGCCCTTGGAACGGAGGTAGCGGTAGCCGGCCTCGCGGCCGGTGAAGTCCACCAGCTCCGGGCGGCGCATGGTCCAGTCGTCGTACAACAGGCCCTCTTCGCCGAGGAGTTCGACCTCCAGGCCGCTGATCTCCTGGTTGAGGCGGGCGAAGGCGAGCTTCATGCCGGAGCCCTCGGGGCCGGGCTGGCCGGCCACGAGCTGCTGGCGCAGCCGCTCGCCGGTGAGGCGGGCGACCTCGGCCTCGACCCAGAGCTTCAGCAGGCGCTGGTGCAGGTCGTGGGTGCGCAGTTCGGGGCGTTCGCGCCAGGTCTTGGAGACCGGGCCGATCATGCCGCCCTCGCGGGGCAGCCGCATACCGCCGATGGCGACGCGTTCGTTGTTCAGCGTGGTCTGCGCGACCCGCCAGCCGTCGCCGACCTCGCCGAGGCGGCGGGAGTCGGGGATCCGGACGTCGGTGAGGAAGACCTCGTTGAACTCGGCCTCGCCGGTGATCTGCCGCAGCGGGCGCACCTCGACACCCGGGTCGGTCATGTCGCAGATGAAGTACGTGATGCCCTGGTGCTTGGGCACGTCCGGGTCGGTGCGGGCGATGAGGATGGCCCAGCGGGCGATGTGAGCGCTGGACGTCCAGACCTTCTGCCCGTTGACGACCCAATCGTCGCCTTCCCGGACGGCCCGAGTGCCGAGCGCGGCCAGGTCGGACCCGGCGCCGGGCTCGCTGAACAGCTGGCACCAGACCTCCTCCCCCACCCACAGGGGCCTGAGGAACCGCTCCTTCTGCTCCTCGGTGCCATAGCGCAGGATCGTCGGCGCGGCCATCCCGAGCCCGATGCCGATCCGCCGCGGGTCGTTGTCGGGAGCCCCCGCGGCCTCCAACTCGGCGTCCACGACGGCCTGGAGGGAACGGGGGGCGCCGAGTCCGCCGAGGCCCTCCGGGTAGTGCACCCAGGCGAGGCCGGCGTCGAAGCGGGCCTTGAGGAAGTCAAGGCGGTCGGTGGTGGCGGGAGGCAAGGCGGCCAGCAACTCCGCGGTGCGGCGCTCGAGTTCGGCGGCGTCGGTCATGCCGCACCTCCTTGAGCGAGACCGGGGATGACGGCGACCCGGCCGGTCGTCACACCGTCGGCGACCCGCTGCACGGCCGCCGCGGCCCCGCTCATCGGCACTCGCTCGCTCACCAGCGGCTTGATCGCGCCCCGGGCGGCCAGTTCGGTGAGCTGCTCGTGGCAGTGCTGGACCAGCTTCGGGTTCTTGGTGTTGTACAGGCCCCAGTGCAGGCCGAGGATCGCGTAGTTCTTCACCAGTGCGTGGTTCAACCCTGGGCTCGGGATGGTCCCGCTCGCGAAGCCCACGACCACGATCCGGCCCTCGAAGGCGACGACCTTCGTGGACTGGGTGTAGGCCTCGCCGCCGACCGGGTCGTAGATCACGTCGGCGCCCCGGCCGCCGGTTGCCTCCTTCACCGCCGCGACGACGTCCTGGCTGCGCCGGTCGATCACGACGTCGCAGCCCAGTTCGCGCGCGACGGCGGCCTTGTCGGCCCCGCCGACGACCCCGATGACGGTGGCCCCGGCCGCCTTCCCGAGCTGCACGGCCGCGCTGCCGACCCCTCCAGCGGCAGCGTGGACGAGCAGAGTCTCGCCGGCCTCCAGCCGGGCCCGCCGGTGCAGGCCGAACCAACCCGTCTGGTAGCCGATGTGCAGGGCGGCTGCCTCGGCGTCGTCCAGGGAGTCGGGCGCGGGCAGGAGAGCGGCGGCGTCCGCGACGGCGTACTCGGCGAAACCGCCGTAGGGCAGTGCGGGGTTGGCGATGACCCGGCGGCCGTCCTCGGTCTCGCCGCAGATCTCCACGCCCGGGGTGAACGGCAGCGGAGGCCTGACCTGGTACTGGCCCCGGACCATGAGCACGTCCGGGAAGTTGATGTTCGCGGCACGCACCTTCAGCAGGACCTGGCCGTCACCCGGCGTGGGTCGCGCCACGCCCTCCAGGCGCATCACCTCGCCCGGCTCGCCGTTCTCGTGCACTTGCCATGCCTGCATGCGGGGCCTCCACGGGACTGTGTCGATTTGCTCGCCTGAGGGGCGTGCCGGTGTCCTCTGACCGGGGTCCCACGCATACTAAGCGGTCGCTTGCCCATCAGGGAACAGTCGTGTGCGTCACGACCGCTTGGGCCGCGCCCGTACGTGCATGCGCTCGCCCTGTGGCCCGAACAGGCTCAGGAACTCCGCCGGCCCCTCCCCCGTCGACCCGAACCAGTGCGGCACGCGTGTGTCGAACTCGGCGGCCTCCCCCGCGGTGAGCACCACGTCGTGCTCGCCCAGCACGAACCTCAGCCGCCCGGAGAGGACATAGAGCCATTCGTACCCCTCGTGGACACGGGGTTCCGGCTCCTCCTTCCCCTGCGGTACGAGCACCTTGAACGCCTGGAGTCCGCCGGGCTGACGGGTGAGCGGCCAGTAGGTGCGCCCGTGCCGCACGATCGGCTGGGCCCGCACCCGCGGATCCCGCACCGGCGGAGCCCCCACCAGCTCGTCCAGAGCCACCTCGTGGGCCCGCGCGATCGGCAGCAGCAGTTCCAGGCTGGGCTTGCGCAGGCCGGACTCCAGCCGCGACAGGGTGCTCACCGAGATGCCGGTCGCCTCCGACAGCCCGGCGAGCGTCGCGCCCCGCTCCTTCCGAATCCGCCGCAGCCGGGGACCGACCTCCGCGAGCACCTCGTCCATGCCCGTGTCGTCACTCATGACTCCATTGCAGTTTCGGCAAACACATTTGTCAATACGGCAGTGGGCGAGCGACCTTTTCCGTGGAGGTGGTCACCATGACCCAGAAGGACTCGTACGAAGTGGTCGTCGTCGGAGGCGGCACGGCCGGACTCTCCGCCGCACTGGTCCTCGGCCGGGCCCGGCGCCGCACGCTGGTCGTCGACGCGGGCGAGCCGCGCAACGCGCCCGCCGCGCACATGCACGGCTACCTGAGCCGGGACGGCATGCCGCCCGCGGAGTTCCTGGCACTCGGCCGCGAGGAGATCGCGCGCTACGGCGTGGAGCTGGTCCGGGACCGGGCGGTGGACGTCGGCAAGGACGGCGACTTCGCCGTGGCGCTGGCGAGCGGGAGAACCGTGCACGCCCGCCGGCTGTTGATCGCGACCGGCCTGAAGGACGAGCTGCCCGCGGTGCCCGGGGTGGCCGAGCGCTTCGGGCGGGACGTGCTGCACTGCCCGTACTGCCACGGCTGGGAGGTCCGCGACCAGGCGTTCGGCGTGCTCGCCACGTCCCCGATGAGCGTGCACCAGGCGCTGATGGTGACCCAGTGGTCGAAGGACGTGACCTTCTTCCTGCACAAGGTCAGCGAGGAGGAGCTGTCGGACGACGACCTGCGCAGGCTGGCGACGGCCGGGGTCAAGGTGGTGCCCGGCGAGGTCACCGGACTGGTCACGCAGGACGACCGGCTCACCGGGGTCGGGCTCGCGGACGGCACCACGCACCACCGCGAGGTGCTGTTCGTGGCGCCCCGGGCCGTCCCACAGACCGATCTGCTGCGGCGCCTCGGCGCGGAGCTGCGCGAGACCCCGTTCGGCGCGTACCCCGTGGTCGACGAGACGGGCCTGACGACCGTGCCCGGCGTGTGGTCGGCGGGCAACGCGAGGGGCTTCGCGGAGCAGGTCGTCAACGCGGCGGCGGGTGGGTACCGGGCGGGCTCCACGATCAACGGCGAGCTGCTCATGTCGGACCTCGACGCGACCGTCCGGGTGTAGACCGCCCCCTTCCGGTGCACCATGGCTGCATGCTGCTGACCCGGCTGGCCCGTGTGTCCCAGGAGGTCGCCGCGACCTCGGCGCGCTCCCGGAAGATCGCGCTCCTCGCCGAGCTGTTCCGGGACGCCGAGGCGGACGACGTACCGATCGTCATCCCGTATCTGGCGGGACGGCTGCCCCAGGGTCGGCTGGGCGTCGGCTGGAAGGTGCTCAGCCGCCGGGTCGCCCCGGCGGCCGAACCGACCCTGACCGTGCGCGAGGTCGACGCCCGGCTCAGCGAGCTGGGCAAGGTCTCGGGCACCGGTTCGCAGGCCGAGCGGGCCCGGCTGGTCGGCGAGCTGATGGGCGCGGCCACGGAGAACGAACAGCGCTTCCTGCTCGGCCTGATCACCGGCGAGGTCCGGCAGGGCGCGCTGGACGCGGTCGCGGTCGAGGGGCTGGCCGAGGCTACGGGCGCGCCGCCGGCGGAGGTACGGCGGGCGGTGATGCTCGCGGGCTCGCTCCAGACGGTGGCCGAGGCCCTGCTGGCGGACGGCCCCACCGCGCTGGACCGCTTCCGGCTGACCGTCGGCCGCCCGGTCCTGCCGATGCTGGCGCACAGCGCCTCCTCGGTCGCCGAGGCGGTCGAGAAGCTGGGGGCGTGCGCGGTGGAGGAGAAGCTGGACGGCATCCGCGTCCAGGTCCACCGCGAGGGCGACACCGTACGGCTCTACACCCGCACCCTCGACGACATCACCGACCGCCTGCCCGAACTGACCTCCGCCGCCCTGGAGTTGCGGGGCGAGCGCTTCATCCTGGACGGCGAGGTCATCGCCTTCGACGAGGACGGACGCCCCCGCTCCTTCCAGGAGATCGCCGGTCGCGTCGGTTCGCGCGTGGACGTGACGACGGCCGCTCGGGCGGTCCCCGTCTCCCCCGTCTTCTTCGACGCCCTGTCCGTCGACGACCGCGACCTGCTCGACCTGCCGTTCGCCGAGCGGCACGCGGAGCTGGCCCGGCTGGTGCCCGAGCCGATGCGGGTGCGGCGCACGACGGTGTCCGGGCCACAGGACGTGCGCACGGCCGAGGAGTTCCTCGCCGAGACCCTGAAGCGCGGCCACGAGGGCGTGGTCGTGAAGTCCCTCGACGCCCCCTACAGCGCGGGACGGCGCGGCGCGTCCTGGCTGAAGGTCAAGCCCGTCCACACGCTCGATCTGGTGGTCCTGGCGGCCGAGTGGGGCCATGGCCGCCGCACCGGCAAGCTGTCCAACCTCCACCTCGGCGCCCGCACCGCGGACGGTTCCTTCGCGATGCTCGGCAAGACCTTCAAGGGCTTGACCGACGCGATGCTGACCTGGCAGACCGAGCGGCTCCAGGAGCTGGCCGTGGACGACAGCGGATACGTGGTCACCGTACGCCCCGAGCTCGTCGTGGAGATCGCCTACGACGGCCTGCAGAAGTCCACCCGCTACCCGGCCGGCGTCACCCTCCGCTTCGCCCGCGTGGTCCGCTACCGCGAGGACAAGCGACCGGAGGACGCGGACACGGTCGAGACGCTGCTCGCGGCCCATCGCGAGGTGAAGCCGTGAAACACAGCGCGGGCCTGCTGCTCTTCCGCCGCACCGACCACGGCCTGGAGGTGTTGCTCGGCCACATGGGCGGCCCCTTCTTCACGCGGCGCGACGCGGGAGCGTGGACCGTGCCGAAGGGCGAGTACGACCCCGAAGAGCCTGCCTGGGACGCGGCCCGCCGCGAGTTCCAGGAGGAGCTGGGGCTGGAGCCGCCCGACGGCGAGGCCGTACCGCTCGGCGAGGTCCGGCAGACGAACGGCAAGATCGTCACGGCGTGGGCGGTCGAGGCGGACCTCGACCCGGCGACGATCGACCCGGGCACTTTCCCGATGGAGTGGCCGCCGAAGTCCGGGCGGATCCAGGAGTTCCCGGAGCTGGACCGGGTGGAGTGGTTCGGACTGGAGCGGGCCCGGACCGTGATCGTGAAGGCGCAGGCCGCGTTTCTCGACCGCTTGGCGGAGCACTCGGTCTGAGCGGATGCCTACGCGTTGCGGCGCCCACCGCCGCGCGGGAAGGTCGGAACACAGCCCGTCCCCAGGGAGGTCAGCCATGCCCATCGCAACGGTCAACCCGGCGAACGGCGAGACACTCAAGACGTACGAGGCCATGGGCGAGGAGGAGATCGAGCGCCGGCTCCAGCTCGCGGAGGCCACGTTCCGCACGTACCGGACGACGACCTTCGCCGAGCGGGCCCGCCTCCTGAACCGGGCCGCCGATCTCCTCGACGAGGATCAGCAGGACATCGCCCGCGTGCTGACGACCGAGATGGGCAAGCCCATCAAGCAGGCGCGCGCGGAGGCCGCCAAGTGCGTCAAGGCGATGCGCTGGTACGCCGAGCACGCCGAGGAACTGCTCGCCGACGAGGAGCCCGCCGACTTCGACGTGAAGGACTCCGGCGCCTCCCGCGCCCTGGTCCGCTACCGGCCGATGGGACCGGTGCTCGCGGTGATGCCGTGGAACTTCCCCCTCTGGCAGGTGATCCGCTTCGCGGCCCCGGCCCTGATGGCGGGCAACGTGGGCCTGCTCAAGCACGCCTCGAACGTCCCGCAGACCGCCCTCTACCTGGAGGACCTGTTCCACCGCGCGGGCTTCACCGAGGGCTGTTTCCAGACCCTGCTCATCGGCTCCGGACAGGTCGACGACATCCTGCGCGACGAGCGCGTCAAGGCGGCCACCCTCACCGGCAGCGAGCCCGCGGGCCGGGCGGTGGCGTCCACCGCCGCGGAGATGATCAAGAAGACGGTACTGGAGCTGGGCGGCAGCGACCCGTTCGTGGTGATGCCGTCCGCCGACATCGACCGGGCGGCCCAGGTCGCGGTGACCGCCCGCGTGCAGAACACCGGGCAGTCGTGCATCGCCGCCAAGCGGTTCATCGTGCACACGGACGTGTACGACCGCTTCGCCGAGCGGTTCGTCGAAGGCATGAAGGCGCTGAAGGTCGGCGATCCGCTGGAGGAGGAGACGGAGATCGGGCCACTGTCGAGCGAGCGGGGGCGGGATGATCTGGAGGAACTGGTCGCCGACGCCAGGCGCGGCGGAGCGACGGTGCTGTGCGGTGGCGAACGGCCCGGCGGGCCGGGCTGGTACTACCCGCCGACCGTGCTGGCTGACATCGGCCGCGAGATGCGCATCCACCGGGAGGAGGCCTTCGGGCCGGTCGCCACGCTGTACCGCGCGGCCGACCTGGACGAGGCCGTGCTGATCGCCAACGACTCGCCGTTCGGACTGAGTTCCAATGTCTGGACGCGGGACGAGACCGAGGTCGACCGTTTCGTACGGGACCTGGAGGCGGGCGGTGTGTACGTCAACGGGATGACGGCGTCCCATCCGGCGTTCCCGTTCGGTGGAGTGAAGCGGTCCGGATACGGGCGTGAGCTGTCCGGGCACGGAATCCGGGAGTTCTGCAACATCACTACCGTTTGGCACGGTGCGTGAGCGCTGCGCGGCTACCATCCCGTTTGTGAACCGCGAAGTGACTCTGCCTCTGATCGTCGACGACCGCGGGACCTTGCAGGTGGCTGCCGCCGATGTGAGCAAATTGCTCCGCACGGTGGGCGGGAGGTGGCTGCACCTTGTGGAGGCCGGGGCGGACGGGCTCGATGAGGACACGGTGGCCGCGTTGACCATCGAGTTGGCCAAGCTGGCCGATCGTATCGATGTGGCGTGCATTGCTCACAGCAGCGGGGGTGCCCCATAGGGGATGGCGTTCCCCGATACGGAGCAGCCCGGCGCGACATCGTCGCCCCGTCCGGGGATCGTGGGTGGGACCACGCTCACGACTTCCGCGAAGAGACGGCATGAGCGAAGAGACCCTCACCGAGATCCTGCCCCCGATCCGGCACTGGCCGGCGCTCGACCTGGCCGGCGTCGACTTCGACCCGGTGCTGACCGAGTTGATGCGCGAGGGCCCGGTCACGAGGATCCAGTTGCCCAACGGCGAAGGCTGGGCCTGGCTGGTCACCCGCTACGAGGACGTGCGGATGGTGACCGACGACCCCCGGTTCAGCCGCGAGGCCGTCATGGACCGGCAGGTCACCCGGCTCGCCCCGGATTTCGTTCCGGTTCGTGGCGAGGTCGGTTTCCTGGACCCGCCCGACCACACCCGGCTGCGCCGCTCGGTGGCCGCCGCCTTCACGGCGGCGGGCGTGGCGCGGATCCGCGAGAAGTCCCGCCGCATGCTCGACGAACTGGTCGACGAACTGCTTCAGGACGGCCCGCCCGCCGATCTCACAGCGGCCGTCCTCAGCCCGTTCTCCCTCGCGGTGATCTGCGAGCTGATGGGCGTCCCGGCCGCCGACTGGCACGGCATGCACACCTGGACCCAGCTCATCCTGTCCGCCTCGCACGGCGCCCAGGCCGGCGAGAAGGCCAAGAGCGAGATGGGCGCGTACTTCGCCCGGCTCATCGGCGCGCGCGAGGGCAGCACGGCCGAGGACGTCACCTCGCTGCTCGGCGCCGCCGTGGGCCGCGGCGAGGTGACCCTGGAGGAGGCTGTGGGCCTCGCGGTGCTCCTCCAGATCGGCGGCGAGCAGGTCGCCCACCACAGCGGCCAGATGTTCTACGTCCTCCTGACCCGCCCCGGCCTCGCCGAACGGCTGCGCGCCGAGCCGGAGATCCGCCCGAGGGCCATCGACGAACTGCTGCGGTACATCCCGCACCGCAACGGGGTCGGCCTGTCGCGGATCGCCGTGGAGGACGTGGGGATCAGGGGCGTACGGATCCGGACGGGCGACGCGATCCACGTGTCGTATCCGGCCGCGAACCGCGACCCGGACGTCTTCCCGTTCCCGGAGACGATCGACTTCGACCGCGGCCCGAACCCGCACCTCTCCTTCGGCTCCGGCCCGCACTCCTGCCCTGGCGGAATGCTCGTCCGGCTGGAGTCCGAGCTGCTGGTCGACGCGCTGCTGGACGGGATTCCGGATCTGGGGCTCGCCGTACCGCCGGAGGAAGTGCCCTTCAGGAAGGGCGCGTTGATCCGCGGGCCCGAGACTCTGCGCGTCACCTGGTCATGCCGGTGAGTACCCCCGGCGCTACCGAATCGGCATCCCCGACAACGTCCGCGCGATCACCAACCGCTGGATCTCGCTCGTGCCTTCGAAGATCGTGTAGATGGCGGCGTCACGGTGCATCCGCTCGACCGGGTACTCCCGCGTGTAGCCGTTCCCGCCCAGGATCTGAATCGCCTGGGCCGTGACCTTCTTCGCGGTCTCGCTCGCGAACAGCTTGGACATCGAGCCCTCGGCCGCAGTGAACTGCTTGCCGTTGACCGCCATCCAGGACGCCCGCCAGACCAGGAGGCGGGCCGCGTCGATGGACGTCCGCATGTCCGCCAGCTGGAAGGCGACGCCCTGGTTGTCGATGATCGGCCGACCGAACTGCTCACGCGTCTTCGCGTAGTCGAGAGCCACCTCGTACGCGGCCCGGGCGGTGCCCACCGCCATCGCTCCCACGGCCGGACGCGAGGCCTCGAACGTGGCCATCGCCGCGTTCTTCACACGCTCACCGCTCGCCTTCGCCCTCTCCCGGGCGCGAGCCAGCCGCTCGTCCAGCTTCTCCTTGCCGCCGAGCAGGCAGGAGCCGGGCACGCGGACGTTGTCCAGGATCACCTCGGCGGTGTGCGAGGCGCGGATGCCGTGCTTCTTGAACTTCTGGCCCTGGGCGAGACCGGGCGTGTTCGGCGGGACGATGAAGGACGCGTGGCCCTTGGAACCGAGCTCCGGGTCGACGACCGCGACGACGACGTGGACATTGGCTATGCCGCCGTTGGTCGCCCAGGTCTTCGTGCCGTTGATCACCCACTCGTCCTTGGCCTCGTCGTACACGGCCCGCGTCCGCATCGAGGCCACGTCGGAACCGGCGTCCGGCTCGGACGAGCAGAAGGCGGCGACCTTGACATCGCCCGCATCGCCGTACATCTGCGGAATCCAGGTGCCGATCTGCTCCTCGGTTCCGTTGGCGAGGACGCCGACGGCGGCCAGGCCCGTGCCGACGATGGAGAGGGCGATGCCGGCGTCGCCCCAGAACAGTTCCTCCATGGCCATGGGTATGCCGAGGCCGGTGGGGTCGAAGTACTGCTGGGCGTAGAAGTCGAGGGAGTAGATGCCGACCTTGGCGGCCTCCTGGATGACCGGCCAGGGAGTCTCCTCACGCTCGTCCCATTCGGCGGCCGCGGGCCGGATCACATCGGCGGCGAAGCCGTGCAGCCAGTCCCGGACCTCCTTCTGTTCGTCGTTGAGCTCCATGGTGAACTCGGCCATTGTCCCCTCCAGCGGCGCATTTGCATGTTACTTACGGTAACCCGAGTCTGTTACCGGTCGGTAGGAAAAGTCAACTCCTGATGACCGCCCGGCAGCCCGTTCGATGCACCGGGCATGCAGGGTGTTAGTTTGCGCAGGCATTACCTAAACAGCACGGGTGGGGAGAGCTCATGGACACCACGCAGCGGACCGATCAGCAGCGGTCAGCCGACCGCCGTCGGCGCGAGCTGCTGGAGGCCGCGGACCGAGTGGTGCTGCGCGACGGCCCACACGCCTCGATGAACGCCATCGCCGCGGAGGCCGGTATCACGAAGCCGATTCTCTACCGGCACTTCGGCGACAAGGGTGGACTTTACGCCGCGTTGGCCAAACGGCACACAGATGCGCTGCTGGATTCGCTGCGGGCGGCGCTGGACGCGCCGGCGGACCGGAGGGAGCGGGTCGAGGCCACGCTGGACACGTACCTCGCGGCGATCGAGGCGCGGCCTCAGGTGTACCGGTTCCTGATGCATCCGGCGGAGGGGGGCCAGAGCGGTGATCAGGGCTTCGATGTCGGCAAGAACAGCATTCCGTTGTTGCGGCGGATGGGTGAGGAGCTGGCTCAGGTCATCGAGGATCGGTTGGATCTTGGACCGGGGGGTGAGCAGTTGGCTCGGGTGTGGGGGCATGGGATTGTCGGGATGATGCATGCGGCGGGGGACTGGTGGTTGGGGGAACGTCCCTGTTCTCGTGCGGAGTTGGTGCGGAGTTTGGCGGATCTGTTGTGGGGGCGGCTCGCTGCCGCGGGCGACAAACTGGGGGGCCCTGGGTTCTGACGGTCGTATTTCGGGTGCGGGTCTGTGGGGGCTTGTCGCGCCCACGCGGCGGAGCCGCAAATTGACACAGCCCCACGCCCCCAGGGGTAGGTCCACTCACCGGTGCCATGAAGCTCGCGTCGCTTGTCGCATCAAGCGGCGGTGGCGCCAGCCCTTCAGGTGGTCCGCGTAGACCTTGCCCTCCAAGTGGTCGCACTCGTGCTGCAAGCATCTGGCGAAGAAGCCCGTGCCGTGCACGGTGATCGGCTCTCCCGTGACCGTGAAGCCCTCGACCACCGCATGGTCGTAGCGCTCCGTCCCCGCCTCCAGGCCCGGCAGGGACAGGCATCCCTCCGGCCCCCGCAGCACCACCCCGTCCGTCCCGACCAGCCGTGGATTGACCACGTGCCCCACGTGGCGCTCCTCCTCGTCGTCCGGGCAGTCGTACACGAACACCCGTAGCTGCTCCCCCACCTGATTCGCCGCCAGGCCCACACCCTGTGCCGCGTACATCGTCGCGAACAGGTCCTCGACCAGGGTCGCCAGCTCGGGGCCGAAGGCCGTGACGTCCTTGCACGGGGCGTGCAGAACCGGGTCGCCGAGCAGCGTGAGGGGGCGGACACGCCCGTGGGTGCCCGGGATGGAGCCGTTTCGCATGGCGACAAGCGTACGGTCCCGTCCGCCCGCGCCTGTCGGCGAAAGCCCAGGTGCGATTCGGGAGTGCGAATGGAATCTCGATAGGCTGACCACCACCACGTTGCCGTCAGGCAGAGGCGCGGCGCGTACGCAAGGAGGATCGAGAACTGATGTCAGGCAACTCGGACCCGCTCACGCCGCGGGCCAAGCTGGCCGTGACCGCGGGCAAGGCGGTCGCGGCGGCGTCGCGCGCCGCGGGCCGCGGCAGCGGTTCGGTGATCGGCGGCCGCGTGGCGCTCAAGCTCGACCCCGACCTCCTCGCCCGGCTCGCCCAGAACCTGGACGTCATCCTCGTGTCGGCGACCAACGGCAAGACCACGACCACCCGGCTGATCGCCGAGGCGCTCCGGGCTGCGGGCCCGGTTGTCTCCAACGCGCTCGGCGCCAACATGCCGGCCGGCATCACCTCGGCGCTGGCGGGCAGCTCGGACGCGAGATACGGCGTCATCGAGGTCGACGAGAAGTACCTCGCCGGCGTCGCCCGGGACACCGCCCCGAAGTGCATCGCCCTGCTCAACCTCTCCCGCGACCAGCTCGACCGCGCCGCCGAGACCCGCATGCTCGCCGAGAACTGGCGGGAGGGGCTCGCCGGTTCCAAGGCCGTGGTCGTGGCCAACGCGGACGACCCGCTGGTGGTGTGGGCCGCGTCCTCCTCCCCCAACGTGATCTGGGTCGCCGCCGGACAGATGTGGAAGGACGACGCCTGGTCCTGCCCGTCCTGCGGTGGCGTGATGCAGCGGCCCGGCGACGACTGGTTCTGCGGTGAGTGCGGCTTCCGCCGTCCCACGCCGAGCTGGGCGCTGTCCGGTGACCATGTTCTCGACCCGCACGGCTCCGCCTGGCCGATCCACCTCCAGCTGCCGGGCCGCGCCAACAAGGCCAACGCCGCCTCCTCGGCCGCCGTCGCCGCCGTCTTCGGGGTGCCGCCGCAGGTCGCCCTGGAACGCATGTACCAGGTGCAGGCGGTGGCCGGGCGCTACGACGTCGTCCAGTTCCAGGGCCGGGACCTGCGGCTGCTGCTCGCCAAGAACCCGGCGGGCTGGCTCGAAACGTTCAGCCTGATCGATCCGCCGCCGACCCCCGTGATCCTCTCCGTGAACGCGCGCAGCGCCGACGGCACCGACACCTCCTGGCTCTGGGACGTCGACTACACGCGCCTGACCGGCCATCCGATCTGCGTCATCGGCGACCGGAGGCTGGACCTCGCGGTACGCCTGGAGGTCGCGGGACAGCACTTCCAGGTGTACGACAACCTCGACCAGGCCGTGCAGATGTGCCCGCCCGGCCGGATCGAGGTCATCGCCAACTACACCGCCTTCCAGGACCTGCGCCGCCGCGTCGGCAACTGACGTAGTCGGCAACCGACGTAATCCGAGGACAATGACTTCATGAGCGACAACAGCCTGCGGGTCGTCTGGATCTACCCCGACCTGCTCAGTACGTACGGCGACCAGGGCAACGTCCTGGTCGTGGAGCGCCGGGCGCGGCAGCGCGGCCTCGACGTGGCCCGGCTCGACGTGCGCAGCGACCAGCCGATCCCGACCTCCGGCGACATCTACCTGATCGGCGGTGGCGAGGACCGGCCGCAGCGGCTCGCGGCGGAGCGGCTGCGCCGGGACGGCGGTCTGCACCGGGCCGTGGAGAACGGCGCGATCGTCTTCTCGGTGTGCGCCGGCTACCAGATCATCGGCCACGAGTTCATCAACGACCTCGGCCAGCGCGAGCCCGGTCTCGGTCTGCTGGACGTGGTGTCCGTGCGCGGCGAGGGCGAGCGGTGCGTCGGTGACGTGCTCGCGGACATCGACCCGCGCCTTGGCCTGCCCTCGCTGACCGGCTTCGAGAACCATCAGGGCGTCACCCACCTCGGCCCCACCGCCCGCCCGCTCGCCAAGGTGCGGCTGGGCAAGGGCAACGGCACGGGGGACGGCACGGAGGGCGCGTACAACGACACGGTCTTCGGTACGTACATGCACGGCCCGGTGCTGGCCCGCAACCCGCTCATCGCCGACCTGCTGCTGAAGCTGGCGCTGGACGTCAACGCGCTGCCGCCGACCGACGACCGGTGGTACGAGGCGCTGCGCAACGAGCGCATCGCTTCCGCGCAGCAGCCCGCGTGAGATGTCGTACACCGGGTGTCCGACCTGGTGTAACCAGCCCGTCTGACGGTACGTCCGCACAGGTGAGCGGGGTCGTCCAGCAGGCGGACGCGTTGTTCGGCCGCGCGCCCTCCTGCCGCTAGTGTGGCGGGGATCGAGCCGGACAGCGTGGTCCGGACCCGGCCCACATCGAGAAGGTATTTCGGGCTATGCGCATTGGTGTCCTCACGTCCGGCGGCGACTGCCCCGGCCTGAACGCGGTCATCCGGTCCGTCGTGCACCGTGCCGTCGTCGACCACGGCGACGAGGTCATCGGTTTCCGGGACGGCTGGAAGGGCCTCCTGGAGTGTGACTACCTCAAGCTGGACCTCGACGCGGTGAGCGGGATCCTGGCGCGTGGCGGGACGATCCTCGGTTCCTCCCGGGTCCAGCCCTCGCACCTGCGGGACGGTGTGGAGCGGGCCCGCGGCCACGTCGAGGAGCTAGGTCTCGACGCGATCATCCCGATCGGCGGTGAGGGCACGCTCAAGGCCGCCCGGCTGATGTCGGACGCCGGTCTGCCCATCGTCGGCGTGCCGAAGACCATAGACAACGACATCGCGGTCACCGACGTCACCTTCGGCTTCGACACGGCCGTGGGCGTCGCGACGGAGGCGCTGGACCGGCTGAAGACCACCGCCGAGTCCCATCAGCGTGTCCTGGTCGTGGAGGTCATGGGCCGCCACACCGGCTGGATCGCGTTGCACTCTGGCATGGCTGCGGGCGCCCACGCCATCGTCGTACCGGAACGGCCCTTCGACATCGAGGAGTTGACGAAGAAGGTCGGCGAGCGGTTCGAGGCGGGCAAGCGGTTCGCGATCGTCGTGGCGGCGGAGGGTGCCAAGCCGGAGCCCGGTTCCATGAGCTTCGACGAGGGCGGCAAGGACATCTACGGGCATGAGCGGTTCGCCGGAATCGCGCGGCAGCTGTCCATCGAGCTGGAGCAGCGGCTCGGGAAGGAGGCGCGGCCGGTGATCCTCGGGCATGTGCAGCGGGGTGGAACGCCTACCGCTTACGACCGGGTGCTTGCTACTCGCTTCGGGTGGCATGCGGTGGAGGCCGTGCATCGGGGCGAGTTCGGGAAGATGACGGCGCTGCGGGGGACGGACATCGTGATGGTGTCGTTGGCGGAGGCCGTGGAGACGCTGAAGACGGTTCCTGCGGAGCGGTACGAAGAGGCGGAGTGCGTCCTCTAGGCCGAGTCGTGCAGATCAACGTGTAGATCAAGTCGTACGGAACTGAAGAGTCCGCCCCCGGCCGCTGCTGCGGCCGGGGGCGGTTCTAGTCTGTGTGCGGACAGACTTGCACAACCCCCACGAATCAGGAGCCGGTGGATGGATCACAGCGGGCACGGCATGACCATGGATCTGCCGCCGTTCACGCTGGGGCGGGGGCTTCAGTGGTCGGCGGACCCGTTCTTCCTCGTCGCCTGCCTGGTGGGGCTCGCTCTGTACGCGTGGGGGGTCGTGCGGCTGCGGCGGCGTGGGGACGCGTGGCCGGTGGGGCGTACTGTCGCGTTCGCCTTCGGGGTGCTGAGCGTCGGGCTCGTGATGTGCACCCGGCTGAACGACTACGGCATGGTCATGTTCAGCGTGCACATGGTGCAGCACATGGTGATCAGCATGCTGTCGCCGATCCTGGTCCTGCTCGGCGCCCCGATCACGCTGGCGCTGCGGGCGCTGCCGGTCGCGGGCAAGGGCCGCAAGGGGCCGCGTGAGCTGCTGCTGATGTTCCTGCACAGCCACTACCTGCGGATCATCACGCACCCCGCGTTCACCATCCCCCTGTTCATCGCGAGTCTGTACGCGCTGTACTTCACGCCGTTGTTCGACTTCCTGATGGGCTCAAAGACCGGGCACACCGCGATGATGGTGCACTTCCTCGCCGTCGGCGTGGTCTTCTTCTGGCCGATCATGGGCGTGGACCCGGGCCCCAACCGCCCGGGCTATCTGATGCGGATGCTGGAGCTGTTCGCCGGCATGCCGTTCCACGCGTTCTTCGGTATCGCGTTGATGATGGCGTCGGCGCCGATGGTCGAGACGTTCAAGAACCCGCCCGCCTCCCTCGGCATCGACGCGCTCTCGGACCAGAACGCGGCCGGCGGCATCGCATGGGCGTTCAGCGAGATCCCGTCCGTGCTGGTGCTGATCGCGCTGCTCTTCCAGTGGTACCGCTCCGAGCAGCGGCAGGCCAAGCGCGAGGACCGGGCCGCCGATCGCGACGGCGACAAGGAACTCGAGGCATACAACGCCTATTTGGCCTCATTGAACGCACGCGGGCGTTGAGAGGCCTTCCATTCAGTAGCATGAAACGCGATGGGGGAACCGCCGGGGGGAGCGGTGATGACACTTCGCGTGTTCGTGCAGTGTGCCGGGAAATCGGCGATGCGGTCGACGACTCGAAAGATCGCCGTCCTGGTTGTTTTCGTTCTGGCGCTCAGCGGCTGCGACAGAGACACACCTTTGTCCGTCGTGAAGGCGGTCGCCGCGGGCGTGCCCTCTCTCGCGCCGTTCTTCGACGAGAGCGTCGGGCTCGGCCAGGACGCCCGGGTCCGGTCGCGGCCCGCGCACGGCGGCCTGCAGCGGGGTGACACGCCCGGACTCTACGGGGGCACGAAGAAGCCGACGATCTGTGATGTCGAGCGGCTCGAACAGTTCCTCACCGACCCCGGGAATCACAAAAAGGCCCAGGCGTGGGCAGGAGCGCTGGACATCACCACGGAGCGGATCCCGGATTATCTGGATCGACTCACACCCGTTCTCCTGCGTCACGACACTCTCGTGAGGAACCACGACTACGAGAAGGAAAAGGCCGTCCCTTTCAACTCGCTGCTCCAGGCGGGAATCGCGATTCTCGTCGATGAACAGGGCCTTCCCGCCGTGAAGTGTTCCTGCGGAAATCCGCTGCGCCCCTTCGAGGGGGACACGAGCCGGATTTCCGTCGAGTTCGAGGACGGCAACAAGAAATGGCGGGGATACCAGCGCTCCTCCGTGGTGGCCGTGCGGCCCGCGCCTCGGACACTGGACCGGATCGCGCTGGTCGACGTCGTCAAGCCCGACCGGGGCATCAACCGGCCGGTCGGTACGACGGGCGAGGACGACTCCACGTTCGACACTCGGAAGCGGCGCGCGGTGCCCCACCTCGCCGGGACGACGTTCGGGCAGGCGAGCCGGCAGCTGGCCGACCGAGGGCTGGCGGTCTCGTACGACGGGAAGGGGCTGCCGCCGGACGGTGCCAGGGTCACGGCGTCCGATCCGCCGGCCGGGACCGAGCTCAGGTTCGGGGAGTACGTGACGTTGAGCGTGGCGGGCGGTGCGTCCGAGGACACGATCGGTGGGTCACCCGGAGGGTCAACCGGTGGGTCGACCACTCCCCCGGCTCCCCCGGCGCCCTCTCCGTCCGGCGGGCCGGGCACGACGCCGCCGCCGTCATCGTCGAGCGGTGGGCCCAGGCCCTCGCCTTCCGGGCCCTCCGGTCCCTCGTCCAGTACGGCGCCCGGCTCCGAGCCGCCGTCTTCGAACCCGCCGCCCAGCTCCGATCAGCCCCCGTCCAGCCCACCGCCCGACTCCGCATCCGAGCCACCGCCCCCGAACTCACCGCCCTCCCCCGACCCCCCCGACGAGCTCGCCGCCGACCGGCGACCCGGTCACCAGCAGCGCGCCACCGCCCCCGACCAGCGCGCCCGTCACCAGCGTCCCCGTCACCAGCAACCCGGCAAGCACCGGGCCGACGAGCAGCGCACCCGCCACCAGTGGGCCCGGGACCGGCGAGCCCACCGCAAGCGCAGCCACGTAGCACCCCCGTAGAACCCGGGAGTCACCGGATGCCTTCAGGATCACCGACGTCGGGAGTGGGCCGGGTCATCGCCGGCCGTTATCTGCTGCTGAACCGCCTCGGCAGCGGCGGTATGGGCCATGTGTGGCTCGCTCACGACCAGAGACTCGCCTGCGAGGTGGCGCTCAAGGAGATCGTGTTCCGCGACCCGGCCGAGGCAGGTCACGAGCGGGAGGCCCGGGTGGCGCGGGCCCGGGCCGAGGCCCGGCACGCGGCGGGCCTGCGCGGCCATCCGCACGTGGTGACCGTGCACGACGTGCTGGAGCACGAGGGGCTGCCATGGATCGTCATGGAGTACGTCGCGGGCGCCGTCGACCTGCGCGAGCTGGTCGAGACACGGGGGCCGCTCGCCCCGGCCGAGTGCGCCCGCATCGGGCTCGCCGTGCTCGACGCGCTGACCGCCGGGCACGAGCGGGGCGTCATGCACCGGGACGTGAAACCGGCGAACATCCTGCTGGCGCCGGACCGCACCGGGGCGCCGTACGGTCGCGTGCTGCTCACCGACTACGGCATCTCGGTGCAGCCGGACGCCGACGAGACGCGCTACACGCTGGCCTCGGTGCTGGTGGGCACGGCCGGGTATCTGGCGCCCGAGCGGGCCACGGGCGGCGCGCCCACGCCGGGCGCCGACCTGTTCTCGCTGGGCTGCACGCTGTACCACGGCGTCGAGGGCCGGGGTCCCTTCGAGCGGGAGTCGCAGCTCGCGGAGATCACCGCGGTCGTCATGGAGGAGCCCCGTCCGGCCGTACGCGCCGGGGCGCTGGGTCCCGTACTGGACGCGCTGCTCGTCAAGGACCCCGCGCGGCGGCTGTCGGCGGCGGAGGCGGAGGCGGCGCTGTCGCGCATCGTCCTGCCGCAGGCGGAGGCGTACGCCCGCACACAGACCGACCTGGGGTCGCAGCCGCCGTGGGCCGGCGCGGGGCAGCCGCCCTGGGCCGGAACAGGGGCACCCGTGCCGCCCACGGGGCCGCATTGGGCCGGATCCGGCCCGCCTGGCTCGCCGCAGGAACCAGAGGTCGCTACGCCCGGCGAGCCGGAAGTGTCCGGCTTCGGCCGGTCCGGGGGGCCGCGAGGGCCAGAGGTCGACTCCCTCGGGCCGCCGCGAGGAGTAGGATCCGGCTCCCCCGGGTCGCCGCAAGGACCAAGGCTCGGTCGGTCCGGGGCGAGGTCGCCCCACGGGCCCGGCCTCGACCCGCCCGCGACCCCGCAGCGGTCAGGGCACGGCTCGTCCGGGGAGGACGCCCAGGGTTTCGGCCCGCCCAGGCATCCGCAGGGCTTCGGGCCGCCTCTCCTCCCCGCTGCGTCCCCGTCCGGACGCCGACGGCGCGAGCGACCCCGGGCCCTGCAGGTCGCCGTAGCCTGCGGGCTCGGGCTGGTGCTCGCCCTGGGCGGCGTCTGGTACGCCCTGGCGGACCGGACCACCGACGGGACCGGCCCGCCGTACGGCGAGAGTGTCGGGCTCGCCAAGCCCCTCCGGGAGGGTGACTGTGTGCTCGCCGAGTGGCCGGGCGCGGAGCGTTTCCAGGGCACGCCCCGGCTGTCGGTCGACACGACCTGCCGGGACAAGGCGCCGGACGGGCAGGTGATGGCCTTCGTGGCGGCCGCGTCGGCGGACGAGGCGCGGCGGCTGGGGCCGGACCGGTGCGAGGAGCGGACGCGGGAGCTCCGGGACAAGCTGGCGGACGTGCGCAGTCTCGCCGTCGTGCCGACGTCGGACGGGTTCGAGTCCGCCGGGCGGCGGACCGCCTGTCTGGTGCTGGGCGCGCACGGGCCCGTGTACGGGCCGCTGGGCGAGCACCGCAAGCCGGGCTCGGCCTTCGCGGACACGGCGACCATGCAGAAGCGGGACTGTCTCGACGTCCGCTCCCACCGGGACGCCCGGCTGGTCTCCTGCGCCGGCCCGCACGACGAGGAAGTGCTGGGCTTCACCCGGCTCGGCGCCGACGTCACGCTCGGCGAGGCGCGCACCGAGTCGGATCTGGCCTGCGGCCGTCAAGTGCCGCCGGGCGACTACGGCTTCGACCCGTCGGTGTACACGGCGGGGTCCTGGACGAGCGAGGGCTCCTGGAAGAACGAGGCACATTTCGTCGTGTGTACCGTCCGGAAGCAGAACGGGGGCACCATGGAGGGGGACGAACCATGAGGAGGGTGTTGCGATGCCCGGTTCTACGGACGGCTCGACCAAGACGATGGGGGTGCTCACCGTCGGCGGACTCGTCGTGGTGACGGCCTACACGGTGGCACTCGGCAGCAACGGCTGGCTGTGGTTCGGCTGGGTCGTACTGGGACTGATCACCCTCGGGATGGTGGCCACCAAGAGCACCTGATCATCCGTCGCTGAGGCGGCCCGCCGAGTGCACGCCCGGCTGATACTTCGGCAGCCGGGCGGTGATTTTCATGCCCGCTCCCACGGCGGTCTCGATGACCAGGCCGTAGTCGTCGCCGTAGACCTGGCGGAGGCGGTCGTCGACGTTGGACAGTCCGATGCCGCCGGACGGGCTGACCTCGCCGGCGAGGATACGGCTCAGCAGGACGGGGTCCATTCCGGCGCCGTCGT
Organism: Streptomyces sp. SA15; assembly: GCF_002291145.1. Lineage (GTDB taxonomy): Bacteria > Actinomycetota > Actinomycetes > Streptomycetales > Streptomycetaceae > Streptomyces. Next base: position 7,003 of record NZ_NTGE01000126.1, on the reverse strand, counting down.
CCTCGATGACGACCAGGGCCTCGGCGCCGGCGTCCTGCGCGGTGATGCTGATATGGCTTTTGTCGGCCTTGCCCTCCAGGCCGTGTTTGACGGCGTTCTCGACGAGCGGCTGGAGGCAGAGGAAGGGCAGGGCGACCGGCAGTACCTCGGGGGCGATCTGCAGGGTGACGGAGAGGCGGTCGCCGAAGCGTGCCCGGACGAGCGCCAAGTAATGGTCGATGGCGTGGAGTTCGTCGGCGAGGGTGGTGAAGTCGCCGTGCCGTCGGAACGAGTAGCGAGTGAAGTCGGCGAATTCCAGGAGCAGTTCACGGGCGCGCTCGGGGTCGGTGCGGACGAACGAGGCGATCACCGCGAGCGAGTTGAAGATGAAGTGCGGGGAGATCTGGGCGCGCAGGGCCTTGATCTCGGCCTCGATCAGGCGGGTGCGGGACTGGTCGAGGTCGGCGAGTTCGAGTTGGACGGAGACCCAGCGGGCGACCTCTCCGGCGGCCCGGACGAGCACGGCGGACTCGCGGGGTGCGCAGGCGACGAGGGCTCCGTGGACGCGGTCGTCGACGGTGAGGGGGGCGACGACCGCCCAGCGCACCGGGCAGTCGGGGGCGTCGCACTCCAAGCGGAAGGCTTCGCCGCGGCCGGTCTCCAGGGGGCCGGCGAGGCGTTCCATGATCTCGGCGCGGTGATGCTCGCCCACGCCGTCCCAGACCAGGACCTCCTTCTGGTCGGTCAGGCACAGCGCGTCCGTGCCGAGCAGGGAGCGCAGCCGACGGGCCGACTTGCGCGCGGTCTCCTCCGTCAGGCCCGCCCGCAGCGGGGGCGCGGCGAGGGATGCGGTGTGCAGGGTCTGGAAGGTGGCGTGTTCGACGGGGGTGCCGAGTCCGCCGAGGTGCTGCGGGCGTGTGGTGCGGCGGCCGAGCCAGAACCCGGCGGCCAGGACGGGGAGGATCGCCACGCACAGGCCGGCGAGGAATCCGCTCATGCGCTCACCGCCACGACCGCACCGAGCCCTTCGTGGAGATCGCTCGTCGTCTCCACCACGACCGCGCCCGGCCCTCCGTGAAAACCGCTCATCGCCTCCACCACGACCGCGCCCGGCCCTCCGTGAAGACCTCTCATGCCTTCACCTCCGCCCTCAGCTCCTCCGGCAGATGGAAGCGGGCCAGGATGGCCGCCGTCCCCGCCGGTACGCGCCCCGCCGTCGCCAGGGACACCAGCACCATGGTGAGGAAGCCCAGCGGCACCGACCAGAGCGCGGGCCAGGCGAGCAGGGCGTGCAGCCCGCCCGTGCCCGGGAAGCCCGCCATGGTCACGGCCACGGCGACGAACGCGGAGCCGCCGCCCATCAGCATGCCCGCGGCGGCGCCCGGCGGGGTCAGCCGCCGCCACCAGATACCGAGGACGAGCAGCGGGCAGAAGGAGGACGCGGACACGGCGAAGGCCAGCCCGACGGCGTCGGCGACCGGGAGCCCGCCGACCAGCATGCTGGCCGCGAGCGGTACGGCCATGGCGAGCACCGTGCCCAGCCGGAAGTGCCGGACACCGCGCGAGGGCAGCACGTCCTGGGTGAGGACGCCCGCCACGGCCATGGTCAGCCCCGAGGCGGTGGACAGGAACGCGGCGAAGGCCCCGCCCGCCACCAGCGCGCCGAGCAGGTCGCCGCCGAGCCCGCCGATCACGCGCTCGGGCAGCAGCAGGACGGCGGCGTCCGCGTCGCCGGTGAGGGCGAGTTCGGGGGCGTAGAGCCTGCCGAGGGCGCCGTAGACGGGCGGCAGCAGGTAGAAGCCGCCGATCAGGGCGAGCACGGCGACGGTCGTGCGGCGGGCGGCGACGCCGTGCGGGCTGGTGTAGAAGCGGACGACGACGTGCGGCAGGCCCATGGTGCCGAGGAAGGTGGCGAGGATCAGCCCGTACGTCGCGTAGAGCGGGCGTTCCTCGCGGCCCGCGGCCAGGGAGGTCGACATGCCGCCGTTGCTGCCGCGGTCGGCGGCCGGGACGGGGGCGTCCTTGGCGAAGGTCAGCCGGGTGCCCTGTTCGATGCGGTGCGTGCCGGCGGGGAGACGGATCCGGTCGTCGTCGTGCGGGCGGCCGTCGATCGTGCCGCTCACCGTGACGGTCAGCGGCGCGTCCAGCTTCAGGTCGAGACGGTCGTCGACACGGACGACCCGCTGCTCGCGGAAGGTGGCCGGTTCGTCGAAGGCGTGGCGGTGGGCTCCGTCGCCCTGCCAGGCCAGGACGAGGAAGAGGGCGGGGACGAGCAGGGCGGTGAGTTTGAGCCAGTACTGGAAGGCCTGCACGAAGGTGATGCTGCGCATGCCTCCGGCGGCGACGGTGGCCACCACGACGGCCGCGACGATCACGCCGCCGAGCCATGCGGGCGCCCCGGTCAGCACGGTCAGGGTCAGTCCGGCGCCCTGGAGCTGGGGCAGCAGGTACAGCCAGCCGACCCCGACGACGAAGGCGCCCGCCAGCCGCCGTACCGCCTGGGAGGCGAGCCGGGCCTCGGCGAAGTCGGGGAGCGTGTAGGCGCCGGAGCGGCGCAGCGGGGCGGCGACGAACAGGAGCAGGACCAGATAGCCGGCGGTGTAGCCGACCGGGTACCAGAGCATGTCCGGGCCCTGCACCAGGACCAGGCCGGCGATGCCCAGGAAGGAGGCGGCGGAGAGGTACTCGCCGCTGATGGCGGCCGCGTTCAGGCGGGGGCCGACGGTGCGGGAGGCGACGTAGAAGTCGGAGGTGGTACGGGATATGCGCAGGCCGAAGGCGCCGACGAGGACGGTCGCCACGACGACGAGGGCGACGGCGGGGACGGCGTAGTTCGAGTTCATCGGTCTTGGGCTCGCCGGTTCATCGGTCTTCGACCAGGCGCACGAAGTCGCGTTCGTTGCGCTCGGCGCGGCGCACGGCCCAGCGGGCGAGCAGGACGAGCGGCAGGTAGAGGCCGAAGCCCAGGACGGCCCATTCGAGGCCGCGGGCGTCGGGCATCGCGGCGAAGAGCAGCGGCAGCGGGCCGATGAGGAGGCCGAGGACCGCGAACACGGTCAGGGCGGCGCGCAGCTGGGTGCGCATCAGGGAGCGGACGTAGGTGTGGCCGAGGGTGGTCTGTTCGTCGATCTCGGTGCGCGGGCGGTAGTAGCCGGGGACCCGGCGGACCCGGCGGGGCGGGCCGGTGACGACGACACGGCGTTCGGTGGGGTTCTGGGGCACCGTCACGGCCTCCTCATCAGCAGGTCCCGCAGCTCGCGGGCGTGGCGGCGGCTGACCTGGAGTTCCTCGGAGCCGACCAGGACGCTCACGGTACCCGCGTCCAGGCGTAGCTCGCCGACGTGGCGCAGGGCGACCAGGTGGCGGCGGTGGATGCGGACGAAGCCGCGGGAGCGCCAGCGCTCCTCCAGGGTGGACAGCGGGATCCGTACGAGGTGGCTGCCCTTGTCGGTGTGCAGCCGGGCGTAGTCGCCCTGGGCCTCGACGTGCGTGATGTCGTCGACGGAGACGAAGCGGGTCACGCCGCCCAGCTCGACGGGGATGTGGTCGGGGTCGGGCTCGTGCACGGGGATACGGGGGGCCGTGTCGCGGCGTTCGGCGGCCCGGCGGACGGCCTCGGCGAGGCGTTCCTTGCGGACGGGCTTGAGCACGTAGTCGACGGCCTTGAGGTCGAAGGCCTGGACGGCGAAGTCCTCGTGGGCGGTGACGAACACGACGAGCGGGGGCTTGGCGAACCCGGTGAGCAGCCGGGCCAGGTCGAGGCCGTCGAGGCCGGGCATGTTGATGTCGAGGAAGACGACGTCGATGGCCTCGGGCCCGTCGGGCCCGGACTCCAGCGCCCGGTTGATCCGGCGCAGAGCCTCGGTCGCGTCGCCCGCGCCCTGAGCGCTGCCGATGCGGGGATCCGCGTTCAGCAGGTAGAGGAGTTCCTCCAGCGAGGGGCGTTCGTCGTCGACAGCCAGGGCGCGCAGCATGAACCCGGAGTGTAGGAGTTATTCGTACGCCTGGACACGTGCCGGGGTCCTGACCTTTCCGCTGGATACAGTGCCCGCATGAACAGCAGGCCCACGCCGTTCGACGAGCTCGACCGGAAGATCGTCACCGCGTTGATGGCGAACGCGCGGACTTCTTTCGCCGAGATAGGCGCGGCCGTCGGTCTGTCCGCGACGGCGGTCAAGCGGCGGGTGGACCGGCTGCGGGACACGGGGGTGATCACCGGGTTCACGGCCACGGTGCGGCCGTCGGCGCTGGGCTGGCGTACGGAGGCGTACGTCGAGGTGTACTGCGAGGGCGCGGCCCCGCCCAGGCGGCTCGCGGAGGTCGTCCGCAACCACCCGGAGATCGCCGCGGCGATGACGGTGACCGGCGGGGCGGACGCGCTGCTGCATGTGCGGGCGCGGGACGTGGAGCACTTCGAGGAGGTGCTGGAGCGGATCCGCGCGGAGCCGTTCATCCGGAAGACGATCAGTGTGATGGTGCTGTCCCACCTCATCCCGGAGAGCCCGGAGGCGGGCGCGAGCCAGCCTGCGCCGGAGTGAGCGCCGGCGCACGCAGCAGACCTGCGCGGAAGCGACCGAATACGCAGCGTTCCTGCGCGAGCGCGCAATTCTCGTTTCTTGTCGGCCGTCGCCGTCCCTTCCTACCTTGGTGTCACCCCTCAGTTGACACCGCAGGAAGCGGAGGAACCCCTCTGTGACCGATACCCGTGTGCCGCGCCGACGGCGTTTCCTCGTCTGCGAACCCAGACACTTCGCCGTGCAGTACGCGATCAATCCCTGGATGCATCCCGACACCCGCGTCGACGTCGATCTGGCCCGCGAGCAGTGGCAGGCGCTGATCCGCGCCTACCGGGCCCACGGCCACACCGTCGACACCGTGGAGCCGGTTCCCGGTCTCCCGGACATGGTCTTCGCCGCGAACTCGGCGGTCGTGGTCGACGGCCGCGTCTTCGGCTCCCTCTTCCACGCGCCCGAGCGGCGCCCCGAGTCCCGGCACTACGCGACGTGGTTCAAGGCGGCGGGCTACGACGTCCACCACCCCGAGTCCGTCTGCGAGGGCGAGGGCGATCTGGTCTGGACGGGCCGGTACCTCCTGGCCGGCACCGGGTTCCGTACGACCCGGGAGGCGCACCGCGAGGTGCAGGAGTTCTTCGGGCACCCGGTGATCAGCCTGACGCTGGTGGATCCGTACTTCTACCACCTGGACACGGCGTTGTTCGTGCTCGACGACGACAACATCGTGTACTACCCGGAGGCCTTCTCCCCCGGCAGTCGCGAGGTGCTGGCCCGGCTGTACCCGGACGCGGTGCTCGCCACCCGCGAGGACGCGATGGCCTTCGGCCTGAACTCCGTGTCCGACGGTCGCCACGTCTTCATCGCGCCGCAGGCGGAGGCGCTCGCCGCCCGCCTTGGCGAGCACGGCTATGTCCCCGTCCCCGTCGACCTGTCCGAGTTCCGGAAGGCCGGCGGCGGCATCAAGTGCTGCACCCAGGAGATCCGCTCATGACCGCACCCGTCCGTACGCGTTCGTCCGCCGACCTCATCCGCGCCGAGGAGCCCGTCCTCGCGCACAACTACCACCCGCTGCCCGTGGTCGTCGCCCGTGGGGAGGGCAGCTGGGTGGAGGACGTGGAGGGCCGCCGCTACCTGGACATGCTGGCCGGCTACTCGGCCCTCAACTTCGGCCACCGCCATCCCGCGCTGATCGCGGCGGCCCACGAGCAGCTCGACCTGCTGACGCTCACCTCGCGCGCCTTCCACAACGACCGGCTCGCCGAATTCGCCGAACGGCTCGCCGAGTTGACCGGCCTGGACATGGTGCTGCCCATGAACACGGGCGCCGAGGCGGTCGAGAGCGGCATCAAGGTGGCGCGCAAGTGGGCGTACGAGGTGAAGGGCGTCCCGGCCGATCAGGCGACGATCGTGGTCGCGGCCGAGAACTTCCACGGCCGTACGACGACGATCGTGAGCTTCTCCACGGACGAGACGGCGCGGCAGGGCTTCGGCCCCTTCACTCCGGGCTTCCGGATCGTCCCGTACAACGACCTGGCCGCCCTGGAGGCCGCGGTCGACGAGACGACGGCGGCCGTGCTCATCGAGCCGATCCAGGGCGAGGCGGGGGTGGTCATCCCGGACGAGGGCTATCTGACCGGCGTGCGCGAGCTCACCCGCCGCGAGGGCTGTCTGTTCATCGCGGACGAGATCCAGTCGGGGCTCGGCCGCACGGGCCGTACGCTCGCCGTCGAGCACGAGGGGGTCGTCCCGGACGTACTCCTGCTGGGCAAGGCGCTGGGCGGCGGCATCGTGCCGGTTTCCGCGGTGGTCGCCCGCCGGGACGTGCTCGGTGTGCTGCGGCCGGGCGAGCACGGCTCGACGTTCGGCGGCAACCCGCTCGCCGCGGCGGTCGGCACGGCGGTGGTCGAGCTGCTGGAGACGGGCGAATTCCAGCGCCGGGCGACCGAGTTGGGGGCGGTGCTGCGCGACGGTCTGACCGAGCTGGTCGGCAAGGGAGTCGTCGGCTTCCGCGCCCGCGGGCTGTGGGCCGGCGTCGACGTCGACCCCGCCGTGGGCACCGGCCGCGAGGTCGGCGAACGGCTCCTGCGGGAGGGCATCCTGGTCAAGGACACCCACGGCTCCACGATCCGACTGGCACCCCCGCTGACGATCACCGAGACGGAGCTCGCGTCGGCACTCGGGGCGCTGGAGAGGGTTGTCGGGCGGGGCTGACCTGCCGACGCGGCGTGCTTCCGGCTCGGCCTCGCGCAAGGCTGAGCCGACGGAGGCAGGGCCGTGCCGTCCGTACCGCCTCGAGAGGGCCATGGGCCGGAGCTGACCTCCCGACGCGGCCGGCCTCCTGCCGACGCGGGGTTCGGCACGCACAGCCACCGGCCGGGCCCTGCCCCTCCAGGCCGCCGACCCCCGGCCCCGGCTCGCGCATGGATGAGCCGTCCGTGCCGGCCGGAGCAGGGCCGTGCCATCCATGCCGCCCGGCCCTGCTCCGGCCGACGCGGGGCGGACGCACCCGT
>NZ_NTGE01000183.1 GCF_002291145.1 Streptomyces sp. SA15 | reverse complement strand
AGTGCGGGCCCGGAGCCGAGCACGCCGAGGATGCCGGACACCGGGTCGGCCGAGGCGTGGCCGGTCATGGCGCCGGCCCGCCCCTCGCCCGCGCCGAGCGCGGAGGCCACCTCCGCGGCCACGTCCTCGTCCGCGGTGACGCCGGCGAGCGGCACGCAATACACCACGCGCTGCTCGGCCCGGCGGCTGACGGCGTGCGCGAGCCGGGTCTTGCCGAGGCCACCGGGGCCGGCCACGGTGACGGCGCGGGAGACGCGCAGCAGCCGCTCCACCGCCGCGATGTCCTCGTCCCGGCCGAGGAGCGGGTTCGGCTCGTGCGGCACGCCGTGCCGGACCACAGGTGCCTCGCCGCGCAGCAGCTCCCGCTGTACGGCCTTGAGCCCGGCGCCCGGATCCGTGCCGAGCTCGTCGCGCAGCTCACGGCGGTACGCCTCGTACCGCGTCAGCGCGGCGGACGGGCCCGCCGTAGCCGCCTCGGCGCGCAGCAGCTCGGCGAGCACTTCCTCGTCGCGCGGATGCTCCGAGGCGGTCACGGCCAGCGGCCCGGCCGCCTCCGCGTGCCGTCCGAGGCGGGCGAGCGCGAGCGCCCGCGCGCGTATGAGAGTGCCGCGGACGGGGGCGCGCTCGGTGCGCAGCGCGGCTACGGGGTCGTCGGTGTCGTAGGCCTCGTCGGGAGTGCCCTCCCACAGCGCGAGTCCGGCCTCGGCCGCGGCCAGCGATCCCGCGTGGTCCCCGGCCCTGGCCCGCTCCGCGCTCGCGGCGGCGTGCAGCAGCAGGGCGGAGCTGTCGACCTGGTCCTCGGCGAGGGTGAGCCGGTATCCGGTCGGCGTGCTCGCGATGACGTCGGCGCCCAGCTGCGCCCGCGCCCTGGACACCAGGACCTGCACCGCCTTCGCCGGCCGCTCCGGCAACTCGTCCGGCCACAGCCCCGCCACAAGGCGCTCGGTGCTGCAGCCCGTACGTAAGTCGCCGGCGAGCAGCGCGAGGAGGCCGCGGAGCCGGGGCGCGGTGATCTCCTGTCCGCGATGGGCGACACGCGGCAGGAGGGTGAGGTCGGTGGTCACCCGTGCAGATTAGCGACGATCGAAAACCTCAGTAGTCGAACGCCTACAGTACGCCTACAGCCCACCGTCGATGAGCGCGGCCGCCGTGAAGAGTTCCACGCCCACGGTGATCGCCGACTCGTCGACGTCGAAGTCGCCCTGGTGGAGATCCCGTACGATCCGCTCGCCGGGCGGGCGGACGCCGAGGCGGGCCATGGCGCCGGGCACGTGTTCCAGGTACCAGGAGAAGTCCTCGCCGCCGAGGCTCTGCTCGGTGCCCTCGACGGAGTCGGCGCCCCGGCGTGCGGTCATGGCGTCCCGGAGGAGCTCGATCGTCCCGGCGTCGTTGACCACGGGCGGGACCCCGCGCACGTAGTTGATCTCCGATTTGGCGCGGTGCAGGTTGGCGACCTCGTCGATCGCGGCGACCACGATGTCGGGCGCCTGCCGCCACGCGTCGATGTCCAGGCACCGTACGGTCGCGGAGAGCTCGGCGTGCTGCGGGATCACGTTCGGGGCGTGGCCGGACTCGATGCGGCCCCAGGTCACGGCCATCCCGGCGCGGGCGTCGACGCGGCGGGCGACGAGGGCGGGCACGTCGGTGACGACCCGGGCGGCGGCCGTCACCAGGTCGGTGGTCAGGTGGGGGCGTGCGGTGTGCCCGCCGGGCCCCTCGAGGGCGATCTCCAGCCGGTCGCAGGCGGAGGTGATGGCCCCCGCGCGCAGTCCGATCCTCCCGGCGTCGACCCGGGGGTCGCAGTGCACGGCGATCATCCGCCCGACCCCTTCGAGCACTCCGCAGTCGATGGCGTCGGCGGCGCCGCCGGGCAGCACCTCCTCCGCGGGCTGGAAGAGCAGCCGCACGGGCCGCGGCAGCAGCCCCTGTCTGTGCAGGTCGGCGAGCACGAGCCCGGCGCCCAGCACCACGGTGGTGTGCACGTCGTGCCCGCAGGCGTGGGCGCGGTCCGGCACGGTGGAGCGGTACGGGCACTCGCTCTTCATGTCCGGGATGGGCAGGCCGTCGATGTCGGCGCGCAGGGCGAGCATGGGCTGCTCCCCGTCCGAGTCACCGATGTCCGGGTCACCGATGTCACAGACGAGGCCGGTCCCGACGGCGAGCACGCGGGGTTTCAGGCCGGCCTTCTCCAGCCGCTCCTTGATCGCCGCGGTGGTGCGGAACTCCTGGTTGCCGAGTTCGGGGTGCATGTGCAGATCGCGCCGGAAGGCGATGAGCTCGGCACGGAGCGCCTCGGGCAGCGCCCCGGGAAGCAGGGCTTCCCCGGGAAGATCGGCCTCGGACTGTAGTGACATCAAGTGGTTCACCCTCTGAAGGGTAGGACGCCCGGGCGGTCGACTGACCTCGATCAACAAAAGATCAGTCCGTCAGGGGAAGAAAATCTGACCGCCGAACGCATATGTACCGTTCCGGATGGGTACACTCGCCCGACTTTCCGGCCGAGTGGATGCCGGGTGACGCCGGTGACACGCCACATGACACCCATCCACTACCTCACGCATACCACGCCTCGCGTGAGAGACGCCCGTCTGTTCACCTGTCGGACTGTTCATCTGTAGGTCGAGTGGGCGTGGTGGTCGCCTCAGTAGGGTGCGGGAGCGTGAGTATCGAGAGCCCGGAATTCTTGACGGCCACCCGAACGTCGTACGACGCGATCGCCCCCGCCTTCAGCGAGCGCTTCACCGCCGCCGGCCTGGACGACAGACCCCTGGACCGCATGCCGATCGCGGCTTTCGCCGAACTGGTCCGCGCCACCGGCTCGGCGCCCGTGGCGGACCTGGGCAGCGGCCCCGGACACGTCACCGCGCTGCTGCACTCCCTGGGCCTGCCCGTCTTCGGGGTCGACATCTCGCCCCGGATGGTGGAGCTGGCCCGCCGCGCCTACCCCGACCTGCGCTTTCACGTGGGCTCGATGACGTCCCTGGACCTGCCGGACGGGACGCTCGGCGGGATCGCCGCCCTCTACTCGATCATCCATGTCCCGGACGAACACCTGTCGGCGATGTTCGCCGAGTTCCACCGCGTGCTGGTGCCCGGCGGGTATGTCCTGCTCGCCTTCCAGTCCGGCGACAAGGACGGGCACCTGCACCTCACGGAGCGGTTCGGCCAGGAGATCTCGCTCGACTACTACTGGCGCACCCCGGAGTCGGTGGCCGACCGCCTCACCGAGGCGGGACTCCAGCCGCACGCGCGGGTGCTGCGGGAGCCGTACGAGGAGGAGAAGCTGCCACGGGCGTTTCTACTGGTGAGAAAGCCGACATAGGAGGCATGTCACACCGCGGTGACCGCCGACAGCCGGTGCACGTCGCGGGCCGTCCCCGTCACCCCGGACAGGAAGCCCTGGGCCCGCGGCGAGGCGGTCTCCGTCAGCCACTCGGGGTCGATGTCGCACACCGCGACCTTGACCTCCGTACCGGAGAGGGCGAGCGGCAGTGTGTGGACGACGGTCGACGGAAAACTCAGGATGGTTCGGCCGACCGGGCCACGGCGGGCGATCAGTTCGAGGGGGAGGTCGGGCCGGACTATCTCCAGGCCGGTCTCCACGGCCAGCCGGTGGAGCTTCTCGGTGCTCTCCCGGCGGTGGGCGAAGTAGCGGGTGGCGCCGTGGGCCTTCGCCAGGGAGGCGACGGCCTCCAGGTACCGGTCGCCGTCCACGACGCCCGTCTCCACCAGCGAGGTGCCGACCATGTCGGCGCCCTTGGTGATGCGGGGCGGGCCGAAGCGGGAGCGGGTCCAAGTGAAGGAGTTCGCGGTCACCGTCACGCCCTGTGGCATGTCCTCCATGGGCATGGAGGAGAAGATCTCCACCCTGCGCTTCTCGCCCGGTGTCAGACGTTTGCGGGCCGCGGACGACACCGGCGCGAAGACCAGGTCGCGGGGGCCGGGGCGGCCGCCCTTGCGGTGCCAGCGCACCAGGCGCTCGCCGCTGGCCAGCTGGGCGACGAACTCCATCGTGGCCGTGCCGTCGTCGACGACGACGAGGTCGCTGGCCTTGGTGATCGTCAGCAGGAGTTGTACGTAGCGGGAGAAGGGGTCGCCCAGGACGACCCGGTCGGCCCTGCGGAGCATCCCGGCCAGGCCGCCGATGGTCTGGAACGGGGCCATGGCTCCGCCCCGCGCCTCCTCCCAGCGGACCTCGTGGCCCTCCTCGCGGGCGAGTTCGGACATGCGGCGCAGCTGGCCGCGGGTCATGGGGTCGATCGGGGACAGGACGACGAGGGTGAGCCCCGCGCCGGGCGCATGCGCGTGCGCCCACTCCAGCACGTTCAGCAGCTGTACCGGACTCTCCACGAAGGCGAGAGTGCGTGGGCCGGCGGACCCGGCGCGGGGGCTCATCTAAATACGACCGTCCCGTCGTAAGTGTTTCTCTGGTGGGGGGTGGTGCTCAGAACGGGTTGAGACCAGGCTCAGACCGAGACCGGCTCGCCCGCGGCCGCCGCGATCTCCGCCTCGGCGACGACACCGCTGACGCGGCGCAGCTTCTTCATCGGGCCGAGCTCGGACTCGTAGACCTTCTTCACGCCGTCGCCGAGGGAGGCCTCGATGGTGCGGATGTCGCGGACCAGGCGGGTGAGGCCCTGCGGCTCGACCGAGGCGGCCTGGTCGGAGCCCCACATCGCGCGGTCCAGGGTGATGTGGCGCTCGACGAAGGTGGCGCCGAGGGCGACGGCGGCCAGGGTGGTCTGCAGGCCCGTCTCGTGACCGGAGTAGCCGATCGGAACGTTCGGGTACTCCTGCTGGAGGGTGTTGATCACGCGTAGGTTGAGCTCCTCGGCCTTGGCCGGGTAGGTCGACGTGGCGTGGCAGAGCAGGATGTTGTCGCTGCCGAGGACCTCGACCGCGTGGCGGATCTGCTTCGGGGTCGACATGCCGGTGGAGAGGATGACCGTACGGCCGGTGGCGCGCAGGGCGCGCAGCAGCTCGTCGTCGGTCAGGGAGGCGGAGGCCACCTTGTGGGCGGGGACGTCGAACTTCTCCAGGAAGGCGACGGCCTCGGTGTCCCACGGGGAGGCGAACCAGTCGATGTTCTTGGTCTTGCAGTACTCGTCGATCTGGCGGTACTCGTCCTCGCCGAACTCCACGCGGTGGCGGTAGTCGATGTACGTCATCCGGCCCCAGGGCGTGTCGCGCTCGATGTCCCACTGGTCGCGCGGGGTGCAGATCTCCGGGGTGCGCTTCTGGAACTTGACGGCGTCGCAGCCGGCCTCGGCGGCCACGTCGATGAGCTTGAAGGCGTTCTCCAGCTCGCCGTTGTGGTTGATGCCGATCTCGCCGGTGATGTAGACGGGCTGACCCGGTCCGGCGGTCTTCGAACCAAACGTGCGCAGACGGGAGTTGCTCATGGCAGGAACTTTCCTTACTTGTCGAGGGAGTCGAGAGAAGGGCCGAGGATCCAGCTGGCGATCTCTCGGATCGCGCCGTCGCCACCGGGGACGGTGGTGACCGCGCGTGCGGCGCCGCGCACCACGTCATGGGCGCTCGCGACCGCCACGGGCCAGCCCACGAGGGCGAAGCACGGGAGGTCGTTGACGTCGTTGCCGACGTAGAGCACGCGCTCAGGCGCGATGCCCTGCTCCTCGCACCACTGCTTCAGCGCGAGGTCCTTGCGGTCGATGCCGTGCAGGACCGGGATCTTGAGCTTCCGGGCCCGGGCGGCGACGACCGGGTTCACTTCCGTGGACAGGATCAGCATGTTCAGCCCGCTCTTGCGCAGGGCGGCGATGCCGAGGCCGTCTCCGCGGTGCACGGAGACGAACTCCTTTCCATCGGCGTCGATCAGCACCCGGTCATCGGTCTGGGTGCCGTCGAAGTCGAGTACGACCGCGTCGATGTCGTCGGCGGTCGGGAGGGCGCCGGGCCGGTCCGCGTCGAACAGCGGCGCGAGGGCTCGGGCCCGGGCGAGGTCGTGCGGGTCGTCGATCTCCAGCACGCGGGCCGGGTCGGTGCGCACCAGCTCCGTGTGGCCGAAGAAGCGGTGCTGGTGCTTGCGGAAGCCGGCCGCGTCCATCGCGTAGGCGGCGCCGGTCTCCAGCAGGTCCTGGGGGCGGTCCTGGCGGCGGGGGCGGAAGGACTTGTCGTGGTTGACGCCGTAGCCGCCGCTGACGTCCCCGGAGTGGGCCTCGTCGTCGGCGTCGCGCCAGATGAAGCCATGGAAGGGCGCCACGGTCACCGCCGTGTCGGCGCCGTTCTCCACGACCGCGCCGGCCACCCCGTCGATGTCCTCGCGGAGGATGAACGGACTGGTGCACTGCACGAGCAGCACGACATCGACGGCCGAGCCGTGCAGGGCCTCGTGCGCGTCCATCGCGTGCAGGACCGCGGCCTCCGAGGTCGCCATGTCGCCGGCGATGGCGGCCGGCCGCAGCACGACCTCCGCGCCGGCCTCGCGGGCCGCCGCCGCGATGGCCTGGTCGTCGGTGGAGACGACCACGTCCGTCACCAGGCGGGTCGCGCGGCACTCGCGCACCGCCCGCGCCACCAGCGGCACGCCCCCGACGGGGGCGAGGTTCTTCGCGGGCACGCCCTTGGAGCCGCCGCGCGCGGGGATCACCGCGAGCACCCGGCGCACCGAAGCGCCTTGGCCCGCTTCCGGGTTGGACATGGGTTCAGCTCCTTGAAGTGGGCCAAGTGGGCCAAGTGGGCCTTGAAGCGGGACCGGGCGGCGGCTCACAGCTCGCCCATCCGCCGGATGACGGGCGCGACCCGCTGCACCCCGTGCCGGTAGGCGCCGCGCGCCGCCCGGCGCACGATCTGCCGGACCGGCCCGGGGTCCTTGTCGGCCGCGGGCGCGCCGGGCAGCGGGCTGCCGTCCGGGCCGAGGTGGTGGCGGGCGAGGATGCCGGGCAGGTAGCCGGGCGCGGTCGCGGGTGTGTAGTACGGGGTGAGGGGCGGCAGGCCGCCGGGCAGGGCGAGCAGCTTGGCGATGCGCTCGCGGGCCGCGTCGAAGGCGGTGGCGTACGAGCCGTCGGCGGCGACGCCCTGGCGGGCCACCCACTCCTCGTCGGGCGACGGCCGGTGTCCGGCGTCGAGCTGGTCCCAGGAGGCGAGGCATCCGGAGCCGACGAAGTGGTGGTTGCCGAGCACCTCACGGACGCCGAGGTCGGTGAGGACGACGGTGGGGACGCGGCGGTGCAGGGACTCGAGGGCGGCCGTGGAGCTGATGGTCACCAGCAGGTCGGTCCGGTCGAGGACCTCGCCCATGTTGCCGTACACCAGACGGAAGTTGGGCGGCAGCTCCAGCCGCTGCGCCAGCTTCTGGTAGGGCAACTCCTCGATGTGCGTGGTGTGTTCGCCCGGCTTGGAGCGCAGCTTGAGCAGCACCTCGCGCTCGGGGTGCAGCCGCGCGTGCCGGACGAGCCGCTCCAGCAGGTACGTACGGTCCTTGCGGCTGTCCGGCACGGAGGGCTGGGCCGCGAAGACGACGGTGTAGGGGTCGTGCTCACCGGCGTAGGGAGCGCCCCCCAGGAAGGGCAGTGCCACCTCGGTCACCGACGAGGAGTCGGCGCCCACCCCTTCGTACACCGCGCGGAAACGCTCGGCGTCCTGGCGGGAGTTGGCGAGGACGAGGTCGGCGCCGTGCCGCAGCAGCAGGCCGTCGGCCAGCTTCTCGTAGACGACGCCGACATAGCCGGTGACGACGACGGGACGCTTCTCGCGGCCCTCCCACACGCGCTTGAGGCCGTGCAGCATCGCCTGCACGCCGCCGCCGACGAGGGCGACGACGACGACGTCGTACTCCTCCTCGGCCATGGCGCGCAGGAATTCCACGGCCGTGACCTCCCGCAGGGAGTCGGCGCGCACCCCCACCTCTTGCAGCTGGCGCGCGGTGGGTGTGGCCCGGCCGCGCAGCAGGAATCCGCTCAGGGCAGGGCGGACTTGCGCGTCCTCGCGCGTTGCGGCTTCCATGGACGGGCCCGGAGCGATGCGGTCCGCGGTCAGAGCACCCCATTTCCAGCGGGTGTCCGAGTCCGCGAGGACGGCGATTCGCGGGGGGTTCGTTGTACTTGGTGGCACGAGGAAGACGCTAGGAAGCAATTTCTAGATCCTGCCCAACCGGGAATCAACGGAAAGTTAACAACAGCCCACCGCGAGCCGAACTGGCCCGCTGGAGAGCGGAAAGTACACGGGATGCACCGTACCGACACATTGAGTTCACCCTCCGTACCCTCACCAGAAAGTTCCGCAGCCGGGCAGCCTCCTAACGTTTTGCAGGTGCCAAAGCTTTCCGTCATCGTGCCGTTCTACAACGTGCAGCAATACGCCCCGGACACCCTCAGAAGCCTTCGAATGAACGCCCGGCGCGACTTCGAGTTCGTGCTGGTGGACGACAAATCCAAGGACGAAACCCCGGCAATTCTCGAACGCGCGGCCGAAGAACTTTCGGACGTCGCCCAGATCCGTTACATCCGCCACGAGGTGAACGGCGGCCTCGCCACCGCCCGCAACACCGGCCTCGACGCGGCGCAGGGCGAGTACCTGACGTTCCTGGACGGCGACGACTGGCTGGCTCCCGGCTACCTCTCCGAACTGGTCTCCGCCATCGAGGAGTTGGGCTGCGACTTCATCCGCACCGACCATGTGCAGGCCACCGCCCGCGCCCGCTCCGTGCACCGGGCCCCCGTCGGGCGCCGCCACGAGGTGATGAACCCGCGCGAGGCCATCCTGCCCGCGGACCGCACCACCTCGGTCGACTACGCCTACGCCTGGGCCGGCGCCTACCACCGCCGCCTGCTCGACAAGGGCCTGCTGCACTTCACCGACGGGCTGCGCACGGCCGAGGACCGGCCGTGGATCTGGAAGCTGCACCGCGAGGCGGAGTCGTTCGCCGTGGTGAGCCTGCTCGGCGTGTTCTACCGGCGCGGGGTCGCCTCCTCCCTGACGCAGATCGGTGACGTCCGCCAGCTCGACTTCATCCGCGCCTTCGACCAGGTGATCGAGGAGACGGCCGCGGATCCGGACGCCGACCGGCTGCTGCCGAAGGCGGTGCGCACCTACTGCGCGATCATCGCCCACCACCTGTCCGACGAGTCCAAGTGGGAACCGGCCGTCGCCAAGCAGCTGCGGGCGATGAGCGCGGCGGCCATAAAGCGCATGCCGCAGGACGCGCTCGGTGACGTACTCGAGACCATGGACATGCGCCGCTCCTCCAAGCTGAGGCGGCTGCGGCGCCGGGTCACCACAGCGAAGGCGGCCGCCTGATGCCCCGTACGACTCAGATCTTCTGCGCCTCGACGCTGTACGGCGCCGCCACCCTGGCCGCCGCGATCGACTCCGACCTGTTCACCGAGCCGGACCGACGGATACTTCTGGTCTTCAACAACTCCACGAACCCGGAGACCACCCCGCCCCTCGACGAGATGCCGGGCTTCGAGCCGCTGCGCAGCCACTTCGACGACGTGGTGTCCTGGAACGAGGCCATCCGCCCCTTCCACCCCGGCTCCTGGACCCCGCGCCCCGACGACATCCCCCTCTTCGAGCGCTACCTGCGGCTGCTGTGGAACCTCGGCGACGACCGCGTCGAACTGGCCCTGGAATCCATCCAGGTCACCCCCGCCCTCACCGTCGCCCAGCTGTTCACCGGCGCCCCCGTCGACGTCTACGCCGACGGCCTGATGAGTTACGGCCCCACCCGCAACAAGCTGGACCCGCTGGTCGGCACGCGGGTGCGCAGACTTCTGCACCTGGACCTGGTGCCAGGGCTGACACCGATGCTGCTGACCGAGTTCGACGTGCCGCCGCACGTGGTGCCGACGCCGGCGTTCCTGAAGGTGATGGGCGAGCTCACCGCGACCGTCGCCGAGGTGCCGGTCCTGCCGGAGAACGCGGCGCTGCTGCTGGGCCAGTACCTGTCCGCGCTGAACATCCTCTCCCCCAAGGAGGAAGAGGACCTGCACGTGCGGATGATGCGGGGCGCGGTCTCCCGCGGTCACCGCTCGGTCGTCTTCAAGCCGCATCCCACCGCGCCAGCCCGCTACAGCCGGGCCCTGGAGACCGAGGCCGAGAAGCTGGGCGTCGACCTCACCGTCCTGGACACCCCCGTCCTCGCCGAGGTGCTGTTCGAGAAGGCCCGGCCCGGGCTGGTCGTCGGCTGCTTCTCCACCGCGCTCTTCACGGCGTCCTCCTTCTACGACCTCCCCGTCGCCCGCATCGGCACCGAGCCGCTGCTCGACCGGCTGACGCCCTACCAGAACAGCAACCGGGTCCCGGCCGTGCTGGCCGACGCCGTCCTGCCGGACCTGGAGGAACGCAAGGGCGAGGCGGCCATCCCCGCCGACGAGCTGAACGGCCTGGTCACCGCGGTCGGCTTCAGCATGCAGCCGCAGATCTACCAGAGCCTGCGCCCGGTGACGGAGCGCTACCTCTCGAAGCACTTCGGCCCGCGCACCCAGCGCTACTTCAAGCGCAAGCGCCTGACCTCCCTCGGCCTGCCCGGCGGCATCCCGGAGCGGCTGGCGTTCCTGCCGCGCAACTCCACCGCGCGGCGGGTGGTGCGGCGGGCGCGGGCGTTGAAGAAGGCTGTGAAGCGCTGAGCGAAACAGGGGTGAACACCGCGGCACCCCAGGATGACGCCCCGGAAAAGGCCAGATCACATCGGTGGTCTGGCCTTCCCGGAGTACTCCGGAACCACGGACAAGCCGCCATCACACCCCTACGATCGCGTGATGCGTATACCCCAGCTCGATGAAGCCAACGCCCGCATGCTGGCCCACGCAACATCGGTCCGGCCGGTCTCCACCGGTGACATCATCCGCACCCACCGCAAGAAGCACCCGTACCGGGGCTTTGCCGAGATCGACTCTCCCTATTGTCCACCGTTTGTCATGTTTTGTGTTAACGATGAAGCGGTCGCCCTGGACACCCTGTGGAACGGGCGGTTCGGCTACGAGCCCGGCAGCCTCGCCACCTGGGCCCGGCTGGCCACGCAGAGCGCGACGATCGCCGACGTCGGCGCGCACGTCGGATACTTTTCGATGATCGCCGCGCTCGCCAACCCGAAGGCGAAGGTGCATGCCTTTGAGCCGGTGGACCAGATCCACGCCCGCCTGTCGGTGAACGTCCGGTCGAACGCCGTCCCGAACGTCAAGCTCTACCAGGCCGGAGTCTCCAGCAAGGCGGGCTGGGCGGACATCAGCGTCCGCTTCTCCGGCAACCTGCTCTCGACGGGCTCCACCCTGGAGCACGCCGCCGCCGACGCCCAGCTGAAGCGCATTCAACTGCTGCCGCTCGACGAGGTGTTCGCCGACACCAAGCTGGACCTGATGAAGATCGACGTCGAGGGCCATGAGATGGCGGTGCTCGAGGGAGCCCGGCAGGTGCTGAAGCGCGACCGGCCGACCGTGCTGCTCGAAGCGCTGCGGGACGCGTCGCTGGACACGCTCCTCGACGAGTTCGAACCGCTCGGCTACGACTGCCACTGGGTCACCGAGCACGACGGCACACTCGTCCCGTCGACCGCGCCTCGGCCGCCCAAGACGCGGAATCTGATGTTCTCCCCCCGGAGTTAGCTTCTGAACCCAAAGAGGGCGAAGAGCAACGGGGTGGACAGCTGCCGGTCGCAGAACGTTCGGCCGACGTTCACAGTGCCTCCATAGCTTCCCCCAATGCGCCCAACAGCACTGGGGAGACCCCCGTTCAAGTCCTCGGACGGGTCGATATGACCCAGCAGGACATACGCCCGCCCGCCCATGCCCCGGCTCCCGTCGCACTCGCGCCGGTGGAGCCGGGGACGGCCCGGCGGCCGCTGATCTCGTACGTCCTTCCGGTCTACAACGAGCAGGACGGCATCGCCGCCTTCCACTCCGAGCTGACCGCCGCTCTCGCCGAACGCACGGACCTGGACTTCGAGCTGGTCTACGTCAACGACGGCTCCTCCGACGGCTCGCTCGCGATCCTCAAGGGCCTCGCGGAGAGCGACCCGCGCGTGAGAGTCGTCGACTTCGCCCGCAACTTCGGGCACCAGATCGCCATCACGGCCGGTCTCGACGTCGCCGAGGGCGATGCCGTCATCGTCATGGACACCGACCTCCAGGACCCGCCGCGGGTCAGCCTGGAACTGGTCGACGCCTGGCGTGGGGGTGCCGACATCGTGCACGCGCGCCGGCGCAGCCGGCAGGACAGGGCGTTCAAGCGGGCCACCGCGCACCTGTACTACCGGATCCTGCGCTCCTCCACCGAGGTGGACATCCCGCTGGACACCGGGGACTTCCGGCTGCTGGACCGCAAGGTCGCCGACCAGCTGCGCAAGTACCGCGAGCGCAGCCGCTTCGTGCGCGGCATCGTCGCCTCGATGGGCTACAGCCAGACCGAGGTGGCCTTCGACCGCGACGAGCGGTTCGCGGGCGAGACGAAGTACCCGCTGCGCAAGATGGCCCGGCTGGCCGTCGACGGGATGACCAGCTTCTCCACGACCCCGCTGAAGATGATCACGCGGCTCGGCTTCGTGGTCCTGGTGCTGTCGCTGCTCGGCATCCTCTACGCGCTCGCCATGAAGTTCTTCCGGCCCGACATCACCGTCTCCGGCTGGACGATGCTGATGGTCGTCGTGCTGTTCCTGGGCGGTACGCAGATGCTGTCCCTGGGGGTCATCGGCGCGTACATAGGGCGCATATACAGCGAGGCGCAGGGGCGTCCGCTGTATCTGGTGCGCGAGGTCATCGGCTCGGACGGGAAGGACGGGCCCGGTGTCGACGACTGAGACCCCCGCCCCCGCGACCGCCCCGGACGAGCGCGCCCGCACGGTCCGTCAGCTCGTCCGCTACACCCTCATCGGCGGCAGCGGTGTCGTCGTCGACCTGCTGGTCTTCCTGCTGCTGCACAACTCGGTGGGCCTGGACGAGCAGCTCGCCAACTGGATCAGCACCACCCTCGGCATCACCAACAACTTCATCCTCAACGCGCTGATCACCTTCGATCGGCGCGACCGGATCGTGGTGCGCTTCCTGCGCTTCTACGCGGTCGGGCTGACCGGGATCGCCCTGACGTTCCTGCTCTTCCTGGTCTTCACCGACTCGCTCGGAATCGACGCCAACATCGTCAAGGCGGGTTCGCTGCCGCTGGTGCTGGCTCTGCAGTTCGTGCTCAACAGAAAGTGGAGCTTCGCATGAACCTCGGCATCATCGGGGCGGGTGCCACCGGCCTGACCGCCGCCTGGGACGCCGTACGCGCCGGCCACCAGGTGACCATCCTGGAGGCGGCTTCCGAACTGGGCGGTCTGGCGGCGTCGTTGGAGGTGGGCGGCATTCCGCTGGAGCGCTACTACCACCACATCTTCCGCAGCGACAAGGCCATGATCTCCCTCATCGAGGAGTTGGGCCTCGGGGACGCGCTCCGCTTCCACAAGCCGACCACGGGCATCTACCGCGGCGGCAAGCTGATCGACTTCACGTCCCCGGTCGACATGCTGCGTTTCCCGGAGTTCTCGCCGGTGGACGCGGTCCGTTTCGCCGGTTCGTCGGCGCTGCTGAAGGCGGTCCGAAGCGGCGAGCGGTTCAACGACCTCACCGCGCTGGCCTGGCTGCGTCGCTGGGCCGGCAAGAAGGCCACCGCGTCGATCTGGGAGCCGCTGCTGCGCGGCAAGTTCGGCGACCGCGCCGAGCAGGTGTCGATGGCCTGGCTGTGGGCCCGTATCCACTGCCGTACCTTCGAACTCGGCTATGTGGACGGCGGGTTCGAGCGCGTCTACGCGGCGCTGCGGGACGGCGTCGAGGCGCGCGGCGGCAAGGTGGAGTTCGGCAAGGCCGTGGAGTCCATACGGCAGGACGGCGACGCCGCGCCCGCCGTGGTGACCTGCGCGGACGGTTCGACGTACGAGTTCGAGCGGCTCATCGTCACGACCCCGCAGCCCGCCTTCGCCAAGGCGGCCGGGCTGCCCGCCGACGACACGGTGTGGAAGAACCAGTACCTGGGCGCGACCTGCTTCGTGCTGGAGCTGGACCGCAGCGCGATCCCGTACTACTGGCTCAACATCAACGAGCCGGACTTCCCGTTCCTCGCGGTGGTCGAACACACCAAGATGATCGACCCGTCGGTCTACGGCGGCCGGCACATCCTCTACGTGGGCAACTACGTCGAGCGTGAGGACTGGCGCTTCACCACCGACCCGGCCGAGCTGCTGACGAAGTTCCTGCCGTATCTGCGGCGCATCAACCCGGACTTCGACGAGTCCTGGATCAAGGACTGGCACTTCTCGAAGGCGGGCTTCGCCCAGCCGGTGGTGACGCCCGAGTACCGCGCGCTGATCCCGCCCCACGAGACGCCGATGAGCCGGGTCACGCTGGTGACGATGGCGCAGATCTACCCGCAGGACCGGGGGCAGAGCTACTCGGTGTCCCTGGCCCGCAAGGTCACGGCGTCGCTGGGCCTGCGTTAGCTCACCGCTCTCCTGCCCGGAGGGTGACTCCGGGCAGGAGCGGCGTCAAGGCCATACGCGCTGATCAGAGGCGTGCTTACTTGCGCACGCACAGCACCGTCAGCGGGCCTCCGTTCGACCGTGGGCAGTCGTACACCGCGGTGACGCGCTTCCACAGGGCCTTGTCGACCTTGGCGGGGCGGAACCAGGCGCGGTCCAGGATCGCGTACGGGGCCGGGTCGTGGTCGACGCAGTCGGCGTTCTCCCGGTACGAGGGCAGCTCGGCGACGTCCGCGAGATAGCGCGTGCGCTGGAGGAACGTGGCGATCGGGTAGCGGCACTGGGCGGGATGGTCGACGTAGTACGTCGTCTCGCCGAAGGCCAGGTAGAGCACCGGGGCGCCGGCGGGGAGCTCCGCCCGGAGCAGGTCGGCCTCCTTCTCGGCGTTGCGCATACTCCGCAGGTACTCCGCGCTGGTGCTCCTGACCTTGCCGTACTGCACCAGGTGCGGGGAGCCGGGCCACATGCTCCCGGCCAGGCACACCACGCCCGCCAGGGCGATCAGGGCGGCGGGCAGGACCCCGGATGCGGGCCGCCGCTGCGCCGACCGCGCGCGCAGCGCGTCCACGCCGGCCGCGAGCAGGGCGACGAACGCCAGCACCCAGGCCACATACGACCGTTGCAGTCCCCGGTCCGCTTCGGCGTACAGCACCGGTAGCGCGCCGTAGAGCAGTGATACGGCGCCGAAGCACCACGGCGGCGAGCGGCGGGCGCCGCCCACCGCGAGGCCCCACAGCGCGGCGGCGAGCACCGGCATCTGGGCCCCGTGGTACAGGAACCAGTTGCCCTGCACGACCACGACCGCCTGGGCGCCGAGGCCGATGGTCAACGCCACCAGGGACAGCTCGATCCGACGGCTGCGCCCGCTCACCCGGGCCAGGACCAGCAGCAGTGCCCCCGGCAGGAGCAGCAGTACCGGGCTCTCCACCGCCCGGTCGGCCAGGAAGTCGACCGAGCGTTCGAGGATGAACCCGGGGCGGATGCCCGTGCGGCTCAGTGCCTGCTGGTTGATCTGCGGCATGTCCTCGGTCCACTGCCACTCGTGGGACCCGGACAGCACGCTCAGCCCGAAGAGGGCCACCGCGACGGGCACGCCGACCAGCGCGAGCCGTACGGCACGGCCCCGGTCGACGGCGTACACGAGGAGCACCCCGATCGCGGCCGTCGCCGCGGTGGAGTACTTCATCATCACCGCGAGGCCCAGCGGCAGTGCGGCGAGCAGCGCCGCCGGCCACGGCCGGGACGGGCCGAGTGCGGCGGCCACGGCGAACACCGTCAGCACGACCGCCGCCCACTCCGGCTGGAGGAAGTCGTTGCGGGGCGCCAGCGCCATCGCGAGGCCGGTGGCGCCCGCCGTGAGGGCGGCCTCACGGCCGGTGAGCCGGCGGGCCAGCGCCGAGTACAGCGCGTAGGCCGCCGCGGCGGCGAGCAGGATGCCCGCCGCCCCCATCAGGGCCTCGCGGACCGTCGTACCACCGAAGGTGATGCGGTCGAGGATCGCGATGAACCAGCGGTAGAAGTACGGGCGGTGGGTGAAGATCTCCGACGGCGAGTAGCCCGCCTTCTCCCCCGTGCGCAGGGCGCCGAGGACGTAGTGCAGGTCGCCGGTGAGACGCCGCGTGAGCACCGTGTACACCACGGCCGCCGCGGCGGGCAGGGCGACCGCCGGCCACCAGTACGGTGACCGGCGGCCGCCCTTGCGGGGCCGGACCTCGACAGAGGCGTCGTCGGCCAGGGCGGTCGCCATCCGTCAGCCGCCCAGGATGACCCGGAGGTCGGCCGCGTTCGCCTCGGTGACCTTCCACAGCTCCTGCTGCCGGCCGTGCACGTCGGCCACCGTCTTGGCGTGGTCGGCGAGCAGGTCCTTGGAGCGCTCCACCAGCCGTGCGGCGAGGTGGCGGTCGTGGACGGAGACACCCCACTCGGGGCGCTCGATGTCCCGCAGGAAGTACGCCATCTTCGGGTGCGAGATCAGGCTGATGATGGGCGTGCCGCAGCCGAACGGGATCATGCCGGCGTGGCCGCGCATGCCGATCACCAGCTTGGTGCGCGCGTACAGGTCGCGGATCTCGTCGTTCTCGAAGTCGTACATCGGGATGACGGGCATCGAGATGCCGTGCTCGCGCCGCAGGTCGAAGACGATCTTCTCGTCGTCGAGCGAGTGCGCCACGCACTGCACTTCTGCGAGTTCGCCCAAGTCCCGTACGGCCTGCGCCATCTGGGCCAGGAAGTAGCTGTAGT
Organism: Streptomyces sp. SA15; assembly: GCF_002291145.1. Classification (GTDB taxonomy): domain Bacteria; phylum Actinomycetota; class Actinomycetes; order Streptomycetales; family Streptomycetaceae; genus Streptomyces. Next base: position 10,547 of record NZ_NTGE01000183.1, on the reverse strand, counting down.
CGTGGCCGAAGCGCAGGGCCGCGCGGTCGTAGGCGGCGTTGATCAGTATGGTGTCGTCGCGGTGGGCCGGGTCCTGCCAGCCCGGCACCAGCTGGCGCGTGACCGTCGTCGGGCACGGCTGGAAACGCACCTTGTCGTGCAGGTGGGCCGGGAGCATGGCCCGCACCTTCTCGATCGAGCCGTGGTTGCGCAGCCCGAAGAAGGAGGACTGCTCGACGAGCAGCCGCAGTGACTCCCGGAACCGGTTGGCCCGGTACGACTGGCCGTCGAAGGCGTTGAAGCCCACCGCGAAGACCGCGATCGGCACGTCGATGTGCTTCAGCAGCTCGTCCGGGACGTTCCACTGCCAGGCGCTGTTGCCGTTGGGCATGGTGTCCGGGATGAACAGGCCGCCGCCGCCGATGACCAGGCCGCGGCGGCGGTTGACCCGCTGCAGGGCCGCCTCGTCGAACAGGCGGTGGGCGTGCACCGAGTGCCACCGGCGGGAGGTGGTGTCCGGCCCGAAGGCGGAGCGGACGCTCTCCGGCAGCAGCTTGTCGCCCGCGTTGCCCTGGCGGTCCATGTAGAAGGCGACGTGGGCCAGTTGGTCCTCGGCGCTGCCCTGCTCCTGAGACGGCACGGCGGCCGCGCGCTGGGCCCACAGGCGGCTGGAGCGGTGGGTCGGGTCGACGGACATGCCGGCCGTGGCGTACCGCAGCGCCTCGGCGTTGTCGCCGTGCACCCAGGCCATCTGGGCGAGGCGGGCGTAGGCGGTGGCGGCCCGGTTGGGGGCGGCGGTGGCCAGCAGGAGCTGCGTCTTGGCCTCGTCGTAGCGGGAGACGCTCATCAGGGCATGGCCGAGGACCTCGTGCGGCCAGGCCTCGTCGAGCGGGATACGGACGCTGCTGAGGATGTCGACGGCGTCCTGGTAGTCGCCGGTCGAGATGTGCGCGGCGGCGACCTTGCGGGCGGCCTCGACGTCTCCGGTACGAGCGACGTGCGGGGTGCCGTAGTGCACGATCAGGTCGTGGTGGAGGCCGCCGGACTTGGCCAGGTAGGCGGCGTGGAAGTCGGCGTCGGGCAGGTCGAACTCGCGCCAGCGGTCCTCGGCCTGGCTGTAGCCGGCCTCACCCCCCTGCCAAGGCTTGTGCCGCCCGGTGAAGTGCAGGATCGCCGTGTCGTCGGGCACGGGCAGGTCGCCGGAGAGCCGCCGCTTGACGAAGTTGTAGCGCGGGTCGAGGCGGACGAAGTCGCCGTCGAGGACGGCGTTGAGGATGCCCTGGTCGTGCTTGTCGAGCTCGTAGTCGCCGCTGCGGCCGCAGCGGTCGAGCCTGGCGCAGAACTCGTCGCTCAGGTACTCGCGCTGGATGACCAGCAGACCGGAGTTGAGCTTGTGCTGCCCGTAGAAGAACTGCGACACGGCCGCGAGGCCCTCGCGCAGCTTGAGCAGTTCGCCGAGGTCACCGAGGACCACCATGTCGGTGTCGAGGGTGATGACGGTGTCGTACTCGCGCATCCGGAAGACGTCGAGGATGAAGTACGCCTTGCGGACCAGGTAGTTGTCCTGGTCGCCCTTCTTGTACGAGTCGTAGTGGTCGGCGTTCACGCGGCGCAGCACGACGCGCGGGTGCAGGGCGCGGATCTTCGCGATGGAGCCGGGGCGCAGGTCGTCGTGGAGGACGACGAAGTCCTCGCACACGCCCGGGTTGGACAGGGCGAGGCTGCGCAGCAGGACGAGGAAGCCGGGGAGGTAGTTCTCGTCGACGTAGGACGCGAAGGCGATGCGGCGCTTGCCGGTGAGCGCGTGCGCGTCGGTCGCCGGGGCCACCGCGGTGGCCTGGGCCGGGGAGGTCGTGGTCATCGCAGGGATATCCTCATGTCGGTCACGCTCTGGGCCCGCTGCATGACCCATTCCTTCTCGCTGGTGTATTCGTGCACGGACGTGATGGCGAGCTTCATCGCCTCCTGGACGCGGTAGGCGCCGCTCTCGTAGAAGTCGAAGCCGATCAGGTCCAGGGTCGGGCTGACGTCCAGGAAGTCCAGCAGGTACAGCATGTTGAAGCCGGTGGTCGGGATGCCGGACCAGACGTCGGTGCCCAGCTTGCCGATGTTGCGCACGGGCCAGCGCAGCGACTCGTCGCCGAGGTAGGTCTGGGCGCCGGGCACCAGGCGGTTGCGCAGGGAGTACTTCCAGTCGCCGGAGACGCCGCCGAAGACGAGCCGGCTGGTGACCCGCTGGTCCCAGTTGAAGCCGTGCTTGTGGATGGTGGCGTGGATGTCGGTGCGGCTGCCGGTGTGCTTCGGGTCGATCTTGTACGAGTTGAAGCGCACCACCAGGTCGTACGCGTCGATCTCGGAGCCCATCGAACTGGCGCCCACGCGACCGGAGTTGGCGATCAGGCAGATGGACTTGCCGGCGATCTGGTTGCGGAACTCACCGAGGGTGATCCACTGCACGCCGCCGATGGTGGGGTCGGTGACGGGGCCGCGCATGCGGTTGCGGCGCTGCTCGGCGTAGAGGGCGACGGCCTCGGTGAGGGCGGGAAGGTTCTGGTCCTCGGTGGTGCGCAGGTCCAGGTACTGACTGAGCAGTTCCTGCCGGTCGTTCACCGGGGCGTTGTCGGCGGCCAGCGCGAGGAGCGCTCCCACGAGACGGGGCTCGGCCTCCGTCCAGTCGCCGACGGCGTGCGCGGCCAGGCCTTCGGCCCATACGTCGGTGGCGGGGCCGCGCGCGAAGTCGTGGGCGCGCGGGCACTGCCGCCCCAGCAGGGCGAGCAGTTCCCGCTCCTTCTCCCCCGCGGCGCGCAGGCCGGCGATCCGGGCGCGGACGCCGAAGCCGTCGCTGTCGGTGAGGGCGAGGTAGCGCTCGTACGCCTCCAGGGCCTCGGCCTCCTCACCGAGGGTCTCCAGGAGGCGGGCGCGCAGCCGCCAGCCGGCGCGGGAGTTCTTGCGCTGGGCGAGGACGGTGTCGCTGATGACGAGGGCGAGGTTCAGCTCGTCGTCGTAGCCGCACTCCAGTGCCTTGTTGGCGACGGCGAGCAGGGCGTCGAGCAGTTCGTTGCCGATGCCGGAGGCGGGGGTGGCGGCGCCCTTGACGGCCCGCTTGAGCAGCGCGGTGGCCCCGGTCGGGGCCGGCGGCGCGGGGGCGGCGGCGGAGGTCGTGCCCCATACGACGAGCAACTTGCGCAGCTGCTCGGCGAGTTCGACGCGGCGGCGGTCGACGCTGCCGACGAGTTTGCCGCTGTGCACCGCGCAGGCGCGCAAGCAGTCGTCCAGCTCCCCTCCACGCGCGCGTGCACGTCTCTTCTGGACCGTCGTCATGGCACTCCTGTTGTTTTCTTACCAAGCTAAAGCTGAGTTCATGGGTTTACCTGGCGTGGGGGGATTCTGGGAGAATTTAGAAAGCCAAAACGACATCCAGGTGAACTCACCGGGACCACACGGCTAATCGTTGGCCCGTCAACCAAGACATCTCTGCGATTCGGACTAATGTGCTGAGGCGCACCCACAGGAGTACCCGGCGCGGCCATGGTCGCGGGGATCGTCGAGGAGATGTTCGTGACCAGCATGGCCGTCCGCCCGGTGACCGATGCGCCCACGCCCGGGCCGAGCGCGCCGGAACGGTCGGCACCACGCCGGGAGAACCGCCTGCGCGCCCTGGACGGGCTGCGGCTGGTCGCCGCGCTGATGGTGGCGGCGTACCACTACGGCGGCCGGGGCGGTGAGATCACTCACGCCTGGGGCAGCTCGCCGAAGGAGCAGTTCCCCACGCTGCACAACTACTTCGCGTACGGCTGCCTCGGCGTCCAGGTGTTCTTCGTGATCAGCGGGTTCGTGATCTGCATGAGCGGCTGGGGCCGGCCCCTGAAGTCGTTCTTCGCCTCCCGCGCCTCCCGGCTGCTGCCCGCCTACTGGGTGGCGGTCCTGCTGGTGACGGCCGTGTTCGCGCTGCCGATGGTCACCTACAAGGCGCTGTCACCGAGCGACACACTGGTCAACCTGACCATGCTTCAGTACCCGCTGGGCGTCGACCGGGTGCTGGGCGTGTGCTGGACGCTGTGGGCGGAAGTCCGCTTCTACGCGCTGTTCGCCCTCTGTGTCGTGCTGCCCGGGGCTTCGCGGCGGCGCGTGATCATGTTCTGCGCGGGCTGGACGCTGGCGGCGGCGATCACGCAGGGCGCGAACCAGCCGCTGCTCGACATCGTCTTCATGCCGGAGTACGCCCCGTTCTTCATCGGTGGTGTCGGCCTCTACCTCGTCCACCGCGACCGCAAGGACGTCTACGGCTGGGGCATCGTGGCCGTGAGCTTCCTGATCGGGCAGCACTACGCGGTGCGCAGCCTGTGGAACGCCGCGGACCCGAACGCCTTCGCCCACCGCACCTCGCTGGGCATCGTCCTCGTCGTCGCCTTCGGCTTCATCGCGGTCGCCGCGATCGCGCTGGGCTGGCTGCGCTGGGCCAACTGGCGCTGGCTGACCGTGGCGGGGGCACTGACCTACCCGTTCTACCTGGTCCACGAGCACCTGGGCTGGGTCGTGGTGCGCGCCCTGCACATCGGCCTCGGCCTGCCGTCGGCGGAGACCTTCGCCCTGACGATCGCGTCGATGCTGGCGCTGGCCTGGCTGATGAACCGCTACGTCGAGAAGCCGCTGACGCCGAAGCTGCGGGCGGCGCTGGCGAAGATGCGCTGAGAGCCTGGGCCACAGGCTCTGAGCCCCGCCCGGGCAGGCCTCAGTAGCCCGGGGGTTTCGAACTGCTGCCGGTTGCTCCGATCGGAGTGTTGTTCATCAGACGTTCAGCCCGGCGACAGTTTGTGCCGCTCCCAGTGAGCAGGCTCGTTCCATGGTCAACGCACAGCAGCCTTCCCCGCCCCCCGGCGAGCTCAAGGACGTCCCCGGCTGGTTCCCGCCGCTCGACCAGGTCCTGTTCACCTGGTTCCTCGAACGGCAGGAGGCAAACGGGTTCCAGGGCGATCTGCTGGAACTCGGCGCCTACATGGGCAAGAGCGCGATCCTCGCCGGCCACCACCTGAGGGACGGCGAGAAGTTCACGGTCTGCGACCTGTTCGGCGGCGAGGCCCCCGACGGGCCCAACAAGGCCGAGACGGCGAAGTCGTACTCCTCGCTCACCCGGCAGGCCTTCGAGCAGAACTACCTCTCCTTCCACGACGAGCTGCCCACGGTGATCGAGGCCCCCACCTCCGTCATCTCCGAGAAGGTCGCCCCGAAGACCTGCCGCTTCGTCCACATCGACGCCTCGCACCTGTACGAGCACGTGTACGGCGACATCGGCGCGGCCCGCGACATCCTGGTGCCCGACGGGATCGTCGTCCTCGACGACTTCCGCTCCGAACACACCCCGGGCGTCTCCGTCGCCGTCTGGGAGGCCGTGCTCAACCGCGGTCTGCGCCCGATCTGCCTCAGCACGCAGAAGCTGTACGGCACCTGGGGCGACCCCGAGCCGGTCCAGGACGAGCTGCTGGAGATGCTCAGGCAGCGCACGGACGTCGGCCTGAGCGTGCAGGAGGCGGCGGGGCACCGGCTGGTCCGGGCCCGGGCGAAGGGAATGCAGCCGCCGCCGTTCCCGCACTCCAAGCACTACGTCGAGCCCGCACCGCAGCCCGCGAAGGCGGCCTCGGCACCGGCGCCGGCCCGGACACCGGCGCCGAAGCGCCGACGCCCGCTCGCCCGGCGCATCGCCGTGGACCTGCTGCCGCCGGTGGTGACGCGGGCGGTGCGGCGGGCTCGTACGAGCCGGGCATAGACCCTAGGGGCCTCAACGATCTCCGCGCCCGCCTGAGCCGACAAGGGAAAGTCGGCCATCAGGCGGGCGCGTTCGTGTAGGTCGTAGCCTCGCGGCGGCCTCCGCCAGTGACTACGCACTCGCCAGGGACAGCTTCACCGCGAACCCGAGGAACAGCGCACCCGCCGCCGAAGTCGCCCCCGCCGACAGACGCCTGCGACGGCGGAAGGCGGCGGCCAGCTTCGTGCCGCTGAATATGAGCGCGCTGAGGTACAGGAAGCTGGCGAGCTGGGCGAAGGCGCCGAGGACGACGAAGGAGAGGGCCGGGTAGGCGTACCCCGGGTCGACGAACTGCACGAAGAAGGCGACGAAGAACAGGATCGCCTTGGGGTTGAACAGGCTGATGACCAGGGCACGGCGGTAGGGGCGCTCGTCGGCTCCGGCGGCCGGACTGTCGTCGGCGGACTGCTCTCGCCGGGTCCGCCACATCGCCCACGCGGCCCGCAGCATCCCGATCGCCAGCCAGGTCAGATAGCCGGCACCGGCGTACTTCACGATGCCGAACAGCACGGCGTTCGCCTGGAGGAGAGAAGCCACTCCGGCGGCCGAGAGCGTCATCAGCACGGCGTCCCCGCACCAGACGCCGGCCGCGGCGGTGTATCCGGCCCGGACTCCTCGGCGGGCGGCCACGGAGAGGACGTACAGGGAGTTGGGGCCGGGCAGCAGGACGATCAGGATCAGGCCTGCGAGGTAGGTGGGCAGATCGATGACGCCGAACATGGAATGGAGTGTCGCATGCGGGTACGACACTCCGACTCTGGATTTTCAGTCGTCGCCGTCGAGGAGGGTGTCGACGGAGAGGTCGAGGGTGACGCCGACGGACTCGGGGACGGGGACGGTCTGGCCTCGCTTGTAGTGCGTCGGGTCGGGGTACTTGCCGTCGACCGGGTCCTGGTAGAGGAGCACTTCGTCGTGCGCGCGGTCGGCCACAACGTAGACAGGAATGCCTGCCTTTGCGTAGACCCCGAGCTTGATGATCGTGTCGTTTGACCAGTTGGTGGAGGTCACTTCCAGGACCAGGCGGAAGACATGCGGCGCATAGCAGTTTTTCTCGACGAGCGCGTCCTTGTAGTCGCGGTCGACGACGGACACATCCGGCACCGCGTAGTCGTCTGGTCCGGTTGGTAGCCAAAGGCCGATGCCGGGAATTGCCCGAAGCCCGGCCTCCCGGGCTCCCGCCTCCTTGAACAGGTAGCTGACTTCGTAGCAACTCTCCTGATGCGGCCCATCCGGCGGCGGTGTCACAACAATGCTCCCGTTGAGGATCTCCACCCGGTGTCCGGGCAGCTCCTCCCAGAGCCGGTCGGCAGCATCGGAAAGCGACGACTCGTGCAGCATCACAGCCACGGCACCCTCCTTTCGGGAACACCCTCCACGAGATTAACCGGGGACGTGCGGTTTCCGCCCCCGATCCCTCATTCGAGGGAACCGCCCAGCTCAGAACGCATCCGACGGCACGTAAGTCCCCCAAACCCCCCGCAGGGCGTTGCACACCTCGCCCACCGTCGCCCGAGCCCGCAGCGCGTCCTTCATCGGGTAGAGGACGTTGTCCTCCCCCTCAGCCGCCTTCTTCAGGGCCGCCAGCGCCGAGTCCACCGCCCCCTGATCCCGCTCCGCCCGCAGCTTCGCGAGCCGTTCGGCCTGCTGGGCCTCGATGGCCGGGTCCACGCGGAGCGGCTCGTAGGGCTCCTCCTCGTCCAGCTGGAAGCGATTGACGCCGACCACGACCCGCTCACCGGAGTCGGTCTCCAGCGCGATGCGGTACGCGGACCGCTCGATCTCGGACTTCTGGAAGCCGTGCTCGATCGCGGCCACCGCGCCGCCCAGCTCCTCCACCTTCGCCATCAGCTCGACGGTCGCCGCCTCGACGTCGTCGGTCATCTTCTCGATGACGTACGAGCCCGCGAAGGGGTCGACCGTCGCCGTCACGTCCGTCTCGTAGGCGAGGACCTGCTGCGTACGCAACGCCAGCCGCGCGCTCTTGTCCGTCGGCAGCGCGATCGCCTCGTCGAAGGAGTTGGTGTGCAGCGACTGCGTGCCGCCGAGGACCGCCGCCAGCCCCTGGACGGCCACCCGGACCAGGTTCACCTCCGGCTGCTGCGCCGTCAGCTGCACTCCCGCCGTCTGCGTGTGGAACCGCAGCATCAGCGACTTGGGGTTCTTCGCACCGAACTCCTCCCGCATCACCCGCGCCCAGATCCGGCGGGCGGCACGGAACTTCGCCACCTCCTCCAGGAGCGTCGTACGCGCCACGAAGAAGAACGACAGGCGCGGCGCGAAGTCGTCCACGTCCATGCCGGCCGCGACCGCCGTGCGCACGTACTCGATGCCGTCCGCCAGCGTGAACGCGATCTCCTGCGCCGGAGACGCACCCGCCTCCGCCATGTGGTAGCCGGAGATCGAGATCGTGTTCCACTTCGGGATCTCGGCCTTGCAGTACTTGAAGATGTCGGCGATGAGCCGCAGGGACGGCTTCGGCGGGAAGATGTACGTCCCGCGCGCGATGTACTCCTTCAGCACGTCGTTCTGGATCGTGCCGGTGAGCTTGTCCGCGCTCACGCCCTGCTCCTCCGCCACCAGTTGGTAGAGGAGCAGCAGCAGAGCCGCCGGCGCGTTGATCGTCATCGACGTCGACACCTTGTCCAGCGGGATACCGCCGAACAGCACCCGCATGTCGTCAATGGAGTCGATGGCGACGCCCACCTTGCCGACCTCGCCGCTCGCGATCGGGGCGTCGGAGTCGTGGCCCATCTGGGTGGGCAGGTCGAAGGCGACCGACAGACCCATGGTGCCGTTGGCGATCAGCTGCTTGTAACGGGCGTTGGACTCCGTCGCCGTACCGAAACCGGCGTACTGGCGCATCGTCCACGGACGGCCCGTGTACATCGACGGATAGACACCACGGGTGAAGGGGTACTTCCCCGGCTCGCCCAGCTTCTCGGCCGGGTCCCAGCCCTGAAGAGCATCCGGTCCGTAGACCGGCTCGATGGGCAGCCCGGACTCCGACTCGCGCGACATGGTGTGTGCCTCCCGCTGAAGCAGTTACTCGCCAGTTACCGGCTGGTACGGTCCGACCCTTCGACGGACTGTAGCGGTGGGCGTGCACCCGGTGGAGGGAAGCACGCTGGGACCTTGCTCACAAGCCTGTTGCGGTCCCGGTCACAACAATGCCGCGCCGTTCACGAACCGTCATTCCAGGGGAACATCTCATGGGCGTCAATCATGAGACGGCGGGGGGCCGCAATGCGTACTACGGGCATGGGGAGATCGTTCGCCGCGCTGCTGGTTCTGGTGACCGTGGGCGGCTGTACCGTGCAGGCCGCGGACGGGGAGGGGAAGCAGAGCTCGCCGGTCCGCATCGAGCTGCCGAGCAGCGAGCCGCCCGCCACCGCGGACGACAACAAGGACAACGACAAGGACAAGGACAAGGGCAAGGGCAAGGACAACAAGCCCAGCACCGCCCCGAAAGCGCCCCCACCCACCGTCCTCTGGTCCCCCGGCGACTCCGGCCGGGACGTCCGCGAGCTCCAGGCCCGGCTGCGGCAGGTCGCCTGGCTGTTCGACGGGCCGACGGGGACGTACGACGACCTGACCGAGCGGGCGGTCAGGGGCTTCCAGGGCAAGCGCGGGCTGCCGAGGACGGGCGAGACCGACACCGTGACCTGGCAGCGGCTGCTGCGGATGACGCACGAGCCGGGAAAGTGGGACCTGTACCTGATGGGCGGGCAGCCGGCCGCCGCGCCGGACCCGCGCTGTCTGACCGGCCGCGTGCTGTGCATCGACAAGACGAGCCGGACCCTGCGCTGGATGGTCGACGGCCGGACGGTGTCCACGATGGAGGTCCGCTTCGGCTCGCAGTACACGCCCACGCGCGAGGGCGTGTTCAGCGTCTACTGGAAGTCCCGCCACCATGTGTCGACGCTGTACGACTCACCGATGCCGTACGCGATGTTCTTCAGCGGCGGCCAGGCCGTGCACTACTCCACCGACTTCGCGGCCCGCGGATACGCGGGCGCCTCACACGGCTGCGTCAACGTACGGGACGAGAGGGCGATCGCGGAGCTGTACGCGCAGGTGAGGGACGGCGACAAGGTCGTCGTGTACTGGTGACACCGGCTTCGTGAGACCGGAAGGGGTTCGGGGCGCGGGCGGGACCGGGGGAACGTGTCCCGCCCGCGCCAAGGTGCACGAGCCGTGGGTACGGGGGGAACCCCGGCTCTGTGCGACGGCCGATGACCAGTCGGCTCACTCATTACTGCGCTCCGGCGGCCGAAAACGTCACACCCACCGGGAAAAAACTTCAACGAGTTGAGTGCGGACGGAGAAGCCGCAGGTCAGAGCGCGCTGTACGTCGGCGCGGGCGCCGGGCCGGGCGCGGTCATCGCCCGCTTCGGGTGGTGGGGCGCGGCGGCCGGCGGGGTGTCGTCGTCGCCGGCCCCTTCGCCTCCGTCGCGGCCGTTTCCGCCGCTGCCGCCGGATTGCGGGTGGCCGCCGACGTCGCCCTTGCCCTTGCCGTCGTCCCCCCGGTCGCCCTTGTCGTCCTCGTCGCCCTTGTCGCCTTTGTCGTCCTTGCCGCCGCTCTTGCGGTCCTCGTCGGCGGAGCCGGTGCCCGCCAGCACGCCCTCGCAGTACTTCGACACCCGCGAGGAGCCGCCCGCCGCGCCCTCCAGAGCGCGCCTGCGGTCGGCGGTGAGGTCCTCGCCGTCGCGCACGGCCCGGCAGGCCGAGGCCGCTCCGCTCCACGGGCGGCCCCCGGTACGGCCCT
>NZ_NTGE01000021.1 GCF_002291145.1 Streptomyces sp. SA15 | reverse complement strand
CTCGCGCACCCGCGCCCGTACCCGCATGCCGGCCCCGCCCGTTCGCGGAGCCGGCGTCCGTCCTCGCCGGGTCCCGGCCGTCACGTCGACCCGCGCTCGAAGGGCCGGCCGAGCGCGCCGGGCTCCCGGTGCTGGGTGGTGAACAGCAGCATGGCGAGGAGCGCGAGCAGATACGGGGCCGCGACGAGCAGCTGGGCGTTGAGGGTGACACCGAGCGCCGGGAGCGCCAGGCGCATCGCGTCGGAGAGGCCGAACACCAGGCAGCCGAGCATGGTCCGGCCGAGCCGCCACGCCCCGAAGATCACCGCGGCGATGACGATGTATCCGCGCCCGGCGGTCATGTTCTGGTTGAACGATCCGACCTCGCCGACCGCGAGGTACGCGCCACCGAGACCGGCCAGTACGCCGCACCACAGCAGAGCCTGCCGGCGCCGCATGTTCACCTTGATGCCTGTGACGTCGGCGGCCTGGGGGTTCTCCCCCACCGCCCGCAGTTCCAGGCCCCAGCGGCTGCGCTCCACCAGCCACCAGGTGAGCGGGATCAGCGCGAGCAGCAGGAAGGCGGGCCAGCGTTCGGAGAACAGCGGCTTGCCGATGAGCGGGATGTCCTGCAGCAGCGGGATGGACAGCATCCCGACCTGGTGCGAGACGAACTCGTTCGTCGTGATCAGGTAGCTCGTCAGCCCCAGCACCAGCGCGTTCAGCACCAGGCCGACGACGAAGGTGTTGATCTGCGCCCGGTGGGAGAGGTTGCCGTGCACGAAGCCGAGGACGAGGCCCGTGACCACGCCGGCCACAAGGCCGACGGTGGCACTGCCGGTCGCACTCGCGGTGGCGATCGAGGTGAACGCGGCGCCGAGCATCATCGCCTCGACGGAGATGTTCATGGTGCCGGCGCGCTCGGCCACGTACTCACCGCAGGCGGCGAACGCCAGTGGCACGGTCAGCCGGACACCGCTGGCGAGAATGGTGGTGGTGCTGTCCAGAACGCTCACGCGGCTGCCTTCACCTTGGTCGGGACGACGGACAGGTCGGGCGCCGCCTGCGGTGTGGCACCGCGACGCCTGCGGAAGAGGTCGACGAGGACGGGCGGCGCGACGAACGCGAGGACCAGCAGTGCTTTGACGACATCGACGAGGTAGTACGGCACGCCCGTGGCCGAGAGGAAATCGCCGCCCGCACGCAGCACGGCGAACACCAACGACACCGGGATCGCGACCAGGGGCCGGTTGCGCGCCACGAGCGCGACGAGCAGGCCGTCCCAGCCGAAGTTGTCCGAGAGCCCGGCCTGCAGGCGGTTGGTGCCGACCGGGCTGACCAGCAGCAGCCCGCCCGCCAGCCCGGCGAGGGCGCCGGACAGTGCCAGGGTGAAGCCGCCGAGCGCGGCCACCCTCACACCGGTGTGCTTGGCCGTCAGCGGATTCAGTCCGAGCATGCGCACCCGAAAGCCCCACCGGCTGCGGGTGAGGACCACAGCGACGCCGACCGCGGCGACGAGGGCGATGAACAGGCCCACGTTCAGCTGCACCGACGGGTACTGCCCGAAGCCGCCGAGCCGAGCGTTGGCCGGCAGGGGGTTGGACGCCGCGTCGGCGATCCCCGAGGAGCCCTGCGCGCTCTCCTGCAGGAACCAGGGGGTGCTGACCGCGAAGGTGACGAGCTGGATGGCGAGGAACGTCATCAGCAGGGTGCTCACCGGGACGTTGACGCCGCGGAAGCGGAGCATCAGAGCGCTGAGCGCGGCCCAGGCGCCACCGCCGACGGCCGCGGCGATCAGCACCACGACGACCAGCGTCGGGCCGGGCAGGGCCAGCCGCAGCCCGACCCAGGCTCCGACCAGGCCGCCGATGAGGACCTGTCCCTCCTGGCCGATGTTGAACGTGCCGGCGGACGCGCAGATGCACGCACCGACCGCGACCAGCAGCAGCGGCGCCGTATTGAGCAGCGTCGTCGTCCATCCCGTGGCGTCGGCCAGACTCCCGGTCCATATCGCGTCCGCCGAAGCACTCGGCGAGCCACCGGTCAGCACGAGCAGCAGCGCGGACGCGCCCGCGGCGACGGCGAGCAGCACGGCGGTCAGGCCCGCCGTCATCCAGCCATCGCGCCCGGGTCGAAGCCGGGCGAGGAAGCGCCGGGCGAGGTCGTCCCCGTTCGTCAGCGAGGCGGCACTCATGCGGCCTCACCGCCGACCAGCATGCCCAGGCGCTCGGGGGTCGCCTCCGAGACGGGGAGTGCTCCGGTGATCCGCCCGGACGAGATCACCGCGATCCAGGTCGCAAGGGCCATGACTTCCTCGAGTTCGGTGGAGATGAGCAGCACTCCGACGCCTTCGGCGGCCGCCTGGCGCAGTCGGGCGTACATGTCCTCGATGGCGCCGACGTCCAGCCCGTGGGTGGGCTGCGCGGCCACCAGGACGCTGGTGTGACCGGACAGTTCCCGGGCGAGCACGACGCGCTGCTGGTTGCCTCCGGAGAGGCTGCGCACCGGTGCGTCGAGCGAGGGAGCGATGATGTTGAACTCGTCCGCGAGGCGGCGGGCCTCGGCGAGCATCGCGCGCCGACGCAGCAGGAACCGGCCGCTGAGCTTGTCGAGCGACTTCATCGTCAGGTTTTCGGTGACACTCATGTCGAGGACGACGCCGCTTCGGTGCCGGTCCTCCGGCACGATGCCGAGACCGGCCTTCGCGAGCGCGCCGGGCCGGGTCACGTCGACCCCGCGGCCGGCGACCTCGACGGTGCCGGCAGTCGGCGCGAGAAGCCCGGCCAGGACCTCGCCGAGCACCGCCTGGCCGCTGCCCTCGACGCCGTAGAGGGCGCAGATCTCGCCCGCGCCCACGGTCAGATCGATTCCTTCCAGAGCCCTGACCCCGCCTTTTTCGACGGTGAGGCCGGCGAGGCGCAGGACGGGCGGCTGCCGGTCGTGCGCCCCGCCTTCGGCAGTACGTGTCTTCTGCACCGGAAGCAGGCCGAGGGCGGCGGCCTCGTCGTGCAGCGACACGTCCCGGCCCACCATCTGGCGGGCCAGTTCCGGCGCGGTGGTCTCGGCGGTGACCGCCCGGAAGGCGACACGGCCCTTGCGCAGGACCGTCACCCGGTCCGTGGCCTGCACGATCTCGGCGAGCTTGTGGCTGATGAGGATGACGGCGCGCCCCTCCTCCTGCACCACCCGGCCGAGCACGGCGAACAGTTCCTGCGACTCGGCCTGGGTCAGCACCGAGGTGGGCTCGTCCAGGATCAGGATCTGAGGGTTGCGCCGCAGGCACTTGACCACCTCGACGCGCTGCCGCTCGCCCGCCGCGAGCGCATCGACGCGCGCTTCGGGGTCGACCGGCAGCCCGTATCGCGCGGCGACCTCGGCGATGTCGGCGCAGATGGCCTGCTTGTTCACTGGGCCGGTGTCGCCGAGCGCGACGTTCTCCCACACGGTGAGCCCGTTGATGAGGCTGAAATGCTGGTGCACCATGCCGATGCCCAGCTCGGCCGCTTCCTGCGGACTGTCCAGCGCGACCTGTTCACCGCGCACCAGCACGGTGCCGGCGTCGCGCCGGATCAGTCCGAGCAGGACCTTCATGAGAGTGGACTTGCCCGCGCCGTTCTCGCCCAGGAGACCGTGGATCTCGCCGGCGTCGACGGTGAGGTCCACGGCGTCGCAAGCCGTGACGGACCCGTAGGACTTGGTGATGCCGCGCAGCTCTAGGATCCGAGCCGCTGAGGTCGTCGGTGTCATCGCGTGTGAATCTCCTGGGTCGGTGTCGGCACGGTCAGCCGAGGCGCTTGACCTCGGCCTCCGGGTCGATCTCCTTGCTGCCGATCTTCTTCATGAACTGCGCCAGCTGCTGGTCCTCGTCGCCCTGGCCCTTGCAGATCTTCACGGTCGGGAAGGGGTCGACCCCCAACTGCCACACGCGCGGCGTCCCCATCTTCAGGTCGTCCTTGGCGAAGTCCTCCAGCGCGGCGCGGAAGTAGTCACCCGGGCTGAAGATCACCGAGATGTCGAACTTCGGGCTGGTCGAGTCGCACCGGTCGGTGCCCGGGGTGAGGGTCAGCACGCCGCCTGCGTTCGCCACCTGCGCCGCGGCGTCGGTCGCGCCCCCGAGGTAGGGGTAGATGACCTTGGCGCCCTGGCTGATCTGGGCCTGGATGGCCTCCTTGGCCTTCGCCGAGTCGTTGAAGTCACCGGTGTAGGTGCTCACCAGGGTGGCCGACGGGACGACCTCCCGGATCCCGGCCAGGAAGGCCTTGGCTCCCAGGACACTGAAGTCGGCCTTGATGCCGGTGACGAACCCGGCCTTGGTGTAGCCGGCCGCCTTCATCTTCAGGCCCGCGGCGTAGCCGGCGGCGAGCATCGACTGGTTGGGGTTGTCGGAGGACAGCATGATCCGCGGGGTCTGGTCGATGTTCGCCGACGACGGCACATACCAGGCGGTCTTGGCGCAGACCGGCTCCTCGGAGGCCGGGATGGCCGCCTTGAGCTCGCTGGCGGCCAGCGCGACCATGTCGACGTGCTGCTGGCACAGCGCGCGTGCCGCACTCAGCGCGTCGCTCGCGGGCACGCTGCCGCGCTTGATGACCGTCCAGCCCTTTTCCTTGGCGAAGGCGTCGGCCGAGTCGACGAAACTCTCGTAGTAGCCGCGGTCGTTGATGTCGCCGGGACTGAGGACACCTATGACGACCTTGCCGTCGCTGTTGACATCGGGCTCGTTGAGGCCTGAGCCGCCGCTGCTGCCGCTCGCCGCGGCGGTCGTCTTGGGTGCCGTCGCCTCATTGCTGGCGCAGCCGGACAGCGCGAGGGCTCCTGTGAGGGCGAGGCCGAGGCCGAGCGCCGCCCGACAACGCCAGAGAGATCTACCTGCAGTCATGGTGCGGTTCCATTCGCTGGGTGGCACCGCCTCGTCGAGGCGGTGGTGAGTCGGGGGGGTTGGTTAGTCGGGGGGGTTGGTGAGTCGGGGGGGTTGGTGAGTCGGGGGGGTTGGTGAGTCGGGGGGTGGTGAGTCGGGGGAGGTCAGTTGGCGGACCTGTCAGCCCGGTCGAGCTCGGCGTAGGAGACACGCTCCTGGTGGAAGAGGGAGTCCTCCCCCGCGGCGACGAACCACGGGAAACCCATCCGCCCGACCGCTCGGACCCGGGTGGGGTCGACGCGGTCCGGGGCGGACATGATCGAGTCGTCGGTGGTGATGCAGACGACCTCGGCGAGCAAGAGGTGCACGCCCGAGAAGCAGGAAGCGTGGTCGCCGCGGTCGATCACCTCGTGCACACGGCACTCCAGGTGCGCGGGGCTGTCGGCCAGTGACGGCGTGTCGACCACCTGTGAGGGCACCGGTCGCCAGTCGGCGACATCCATCTCGCTGACGCCGCGGGGGTACTCACGGGCCACCGCCTCGATGTGCTCGGCGATCTCGACGGTGGTGACGTTGACGACGAACTCGCCCGTGCGCTCGATGTTGAGCCAGGTGTCCTTCGGCTGAGGGGTGCCCTCCCGCTGGGCGCCGATGGTGACCGCGATCAACGGCGGTTCGCCGCTGACCGGCATGTAGTAGCTGTACGGCGCGACGTTGACCCCTCCGTCCGGATCGAGCGTGGTGATCATCGCGATCGGCCGCGGTACCACCAGTTGCGAGAGCAGGCCCTGCTTGTGGGCCGGGGAGCGTCCGGACATGTGGATGACGTTCAACGGGGGGTCTCCTTTACCGGGTGGCCGCCGGCTCCGTCGGCCAGGTCGGACGGGGCGTGATCCCGGCGCGCCGCAAGAGTGCGGCGGATCGCTCGGCGGCGGCCTCGGCGACGGCGGCGAGGTCGATGCCGGTCGGTCGCCGGTCGCGGACGACCACGCGGCCGTCGACCAGCACGTCACGGACGGTGCGCGATACGTGGCCCCATACGAGCTGGCGGGCGAGGTCGCCGCGGGGCGTCCAGGCGGGGTCGCCGGCGTCGAGCACGACGATGTCGGCGGCCTTGCCAACCTCGAGGGAGCCGATCCGCTCGCCGAGACCGATCGCCTCGGCACCGTCGACCGTCGCGAGCGCGAACGCCTGCTCGGCGCGGATCGGGTCGGGCAGGTCACGGTCGCGTTCGAGGCCGGCGAACAGGTAGGCGGCCAGGAAGACGTCCGGGGCGTCGCCGGCGTTGTGGGCATCGCAGCCGAGTGCCACCCGGCCGCCCCGGCGCACCAGCTCGGCGTGGCGCGACGCACGTGTATAGCCCTGGGCGAGACGCAGGTAGGCCCCCGGACAGGCGGCGACCGCGGTACGGGTCTCGAGGATCGCGTCGACCTCCGCGTCGTCGAGCCACACGGCGTGCCCCAGCAGCAGGCGCGGGCCGAGTACTCCCAGCTCGCCGAAGTGGACCACCGGCCGGCGCCCGCAGCGCTTGGCGTAGGCCTCGACGTCGGCGGGTCCCGGCGAGACGTGCCAGGTCAGTCCGGTGTCGAGCCGCTCGGCCAGGCTCGCCGCTCCGGCGAAGAGCTCGTCGCTCGCGAGGTCGTGGCCGACGAGCGTCACCCACCCGGTGACCGGGCCGGTGGTCGGCAGGGACCGGACGATGTCCTCCTGCCGGGCGAGCACCTCGTCGGCGGGCGCGCCGAACGGCACGCCCTCGGCGTCCCAGCCCCAGCCGCCGACCCGCGCGCGGATGCCCGCGGCGCCCAGCCCCGCTGCGACTCGTTCCGGGTAGGCCACCGTGCCCGGTTCCAGCACCGTGGTGATGCCGCGGGACAGGCACTCTACGGCGGTGATGGTCGCGGCCAGTTCGTCGTCGTCACCGTCGGCGTGGGCATGCAGCGGGACGATCCAGTCGAAGATCGACTCCTGCGAGCCGATGTGGTCCGGGATCGTGCTGCGCACGAGGGGGTCGACGGTCGTGTGCTGGTGGGCGTCGATCAGGCCCGGGACCACGACACAGCCCGACGCGTCGATCTCCCGCGCACCCGGGAAGCGGGCGCGCAGGTCCTCGGCCGTGCCGAGCGCGGCGATGCCGTCCCCTGACACGGCGACCGTCGCACCGGTGAGGACCCGCCGGGCGGAGTCCATCGTGACGACGTCGCCGCCCACGATCAGCAGGTCGGTCATGGCTCGATCACGACCTTGCCGATGGTGTCGCGGGCGCCGAGCACGTCCCAGGCGTCGGCGAGATCCTCGAGCGGGAACCGGGCGGCCGTAGGCAGGTGCAGGCGGTCGGCGAAGCAGGCTGACGTGGCGGCGACGAAGTCGGCAGAGGTGTAGCCGCCGGTGCCCAGCAGTTTCAGGCCTCGGTGGAAGACCTCTTGGAGCGAGAAGGACACCTGGTCGCCGCTGGTGTTGCCCATCAGGAGCAGACGCCCTCGGATGCCGAGGCAGTCCAGTGAGGTGCGCCAGGTGTCGGTGCCGACGTGGTCCAGGACCAGGTCCGCTCCGGCGCCGTCGGTGAAGATCGACACCGTTTTCACCGCGTCCGGCTCCCCGTTGCGCAGCACCAGGTCCGCGCCGGCCGCGCGGGCCGCGGCCCGCTTCTCGTCGCTCCCGGCGAAGGCGACGACCGAGGCACCGGCCCGCTTGGCCAGCGCGATGGCCGCCAGGCTGACGGCGCTCGCGCCCCCGTGCACGACGAGGGTCTCACCGGCGGAGAGTGACCCGACGGTGTGCACCGCGTGCCACGCCGTCGCGAAGGCGGTGGGCAGGGTGACGGCCGCGGCGAGCGGCAGGGACTCGGGGACCTGGACGACCGATTCCGCGGATGCCAGTACGTATTCGGCCAGCGCGCCAGGGGCGTTGCCGCCGAGGATGCGCGGTCTGACGCAGTACGCACGGTCGCCCACCGCGCAGCGCGGGCAACTGCCGCAGCCCTGGGTGGGATCGGCGATGACCCGGTCGCCGGGGACGACGGAGCCGACCGCGGATCCGGTCGCCACCACCGTTCCGGCGAAGTCCATGCCCGGCACGTGCGGAAGGCGGAAGCCGGGGATCAGCCCCGGCCCCTTTCGCTGCAGCAGGTCCAGGCGGTTCAGTCCGCAGTACGCGACCTCGACGACAACGTCACGCGGTCCGCACACCGGCTCCGGGACGTCCTGCGGGGACACGACCTCGGTTCCCCCGAAATCGGTCTGCACCATCGCTCGCACCGCGGCCCTCCTCACCTCAGCCGTCTCGCATTGCGAGGCGGTGGAACGTATTGTGAGGCAACTCTGCCCATGCCGACCAGTGCTGTCAACGCTCCTGTGGAAAAACTGGGTTTCGTCGGCGTTTCGCCCGCTCGTACGGCTCACAGCGCGGGCCGCGGGCTGGAGGCGGGTACGGACGCATGCGCCGCGCCACCCCGGCGGCACAGCGAATGGCGGATCAGTATCCGGCTGAAACCGGCTCGTCGTCGCCGCGCAGCCGCTGGTCGTCGGCGGCGAGCAGGTCGAGCGCGGCGAGCGCCAGGTGCAACTCCGCCGAGGCGGCGGGAAGCAGAGGGTCCGTGCCGAGGAGGTTCTTGATCTGGCGAACCCGGTAGCCCACCGAGTTGCGGTGGAGATGGAGCTGTTCGGAGACGCTCTGCCGACTGCCTCTCTCGGCCAGCCAGGCACGCAGGGTCGCCATCAGCTCCGGACGCTGCCGGATCGGCCCGAGGTGCGCCTCGGCATACGCCTCGAGGTCCGCGCGGGGGAGGGGCAGCAGCACCCGCACCACTCCGCAGCGGTCGAAGGTGAGCAGTGGGACGCGCCGGGTCCGGGCCAGACCGAGCAGCCGTTCGGCCTCGGTGAAGGACCGGGCCAGACCTACGGTCGAGTCGGGGTGGGAGCCGCTCGCCGCGACGACGTGGTCACCGGCGGACTCGTCGCCGGTCATGAGGCGCAGCCGGCTTTGCAGGCGGGCGAGCACGACCTCGCCCGGCACCACCGTCCACGCCGTGCGCGCCTCCTGCTGCACAGGGTGCTCGAGCCAGGTGAGCGCGGTGGACCAGGCGCGCAGGCGGGAGCCGCCGTAGTGCAGTACGGCACCGGCCAGCGCTCGCTGCAGATCGATCCCCAGCCCCGCGGCCGCCGCGCCCACCGAGGGGCTCACCGTCCCGGACCGCAGCGCGGCGACGACATCGGCCGGTGTGTGCCGCGGCGAGACCTCGGCCAAGCCGTCCCCTGCGCGCACGGCGTCGATGCGCAGCGCGGTGACGGCGGCACCGGCCAGCGCCTGCACGCGCGGATCACCGGGACCGACGGTCAGCAGCACACCGGCCACGGTCGTCCCCGCACGCACGGGCAGCGCCGTGGCCCGCAGCCCGTCGAGCGTGTCGACCACCGGTCCGGTCACGCCGGCGAGCACGCCGTCCGCCACCGTGGCCGGCACTCCCGCGCCGCCGTCGGTGCTCGCCAGCACCGCGCCCTCGGCGGACAGCAGGCGCACAGGCCGGCCGGTCGCCCGGCACAGTGCGATGAGCACGTCCGAGCGCGCGGCGCCGGCGAGCACGGCCTCGGTCAGTTCCCGCTCCAGCACGGCGGGTTCGGCGTCCGGCCGCGCCCTCTCCCGGGCCGGTCCGGACCGCGCTTCGGCGATGGTTCCCATGGTGTCGGGTCTCAGCGGGCCAGCAACCGGATGGCCACGCCCTTCTCCTGGGTGTACTCGCGCAGCGCTCCGTACCCGCCGCCCTGACTGAAGCCGCTGTCCTTCTGCATGTTGAAGGGGAAGCCGATCACTCCCGCGTCGTGGAACTGGTTGACCGCCACCTGCCCGGAGCGGACGTCCTTCGCCAGCCGCAGCGCCCGGGAGACGTCGTTGGTCCAGATGCAGGCCAGCAGGCCGAAGTCCGTCGCGTTCATCAGCTCGGTCGCCTCGGCCGTGTCGCTGAACGACTGGACGGCGAGAACCGGACCGAAGACCTCCTCGCGGGCGATGCGCATGCCCGCGTCCACACGGTCGTACACGGTGGGCTGGACGAACCACCCGTCGCCGGTGGGTGCGCCGCCGGTGACCAGCCGCGCGCCCTCGCGAGGCGCGTCCTCGAGGAAGCCGCTGACGCGGGCGAACTGCGCGGCGCTGACCAGCGGCCCCATGTCCAGGTCGGCTTCCCAGGGCCCGGTCTTGACCGCGGCCATGGCGGCGGCGACCCGCTCCACGACCTCGTCGTGCACCGAGGCCTGAACGAGCAGCCGGGAACCGGCGTAGCAGTTCTGCCCCGCGTTCTCGGTGATCGAGGCGACGACCGCCTCGATCGCCGTGTCGAGGTCGGCGTCGGCGAACAGCACGTTCGGCGACTTGCCGCCGAGCTCGAGCTTCACCGGGACGAGGTTCTGCGCGGCGGCCGCCATGATCGCCCGCCCGGTCGCGGTGGAGCCGACGAAGCTGATGTGGTCGACGCCCGGGTGCGAGGTCAGCGCGACGCCCGCCTCGGGGCCGCCCGCGACGACGTTGATCACCCCTGGCGGGAAGCCTGCGCGGCGGGCGAGTTCGGCGAATGCGAACGGGGCCAGCGGCGCGATCTCGGACGGCTTGAGGACGACCGTGTTGCCCGCGGCGAGCGCCGGCGCGACGTTCGCGGCGGTGAGCACGGCGGGCACGTTCCACGGGATGACGACGGCGCACACGCCGTACGGCTCGGGAACCGTGTAGCCCAGGTAGTCGGGGCTGCGGGTCGGCAGCGTGACCCCGGTGAGCTTGTCGGCCGCGCCGGCGAAGTAGTTGATGATGTCGTGGGCGATGTAGATGTTCGTCCGGCCCCCGGACAGTGGCTTGCCCACGTCCTGAGCCTCTACGGCCGCCAGCGCCTCGACGTCGGCGAGGATCAGGTCGGCCCAGCGCCGGATCAGTGCCCCGCGCTCGCTGGGGCTGGTCGCCGCCCAGACAGGGAAGGCGCGGCGCGCCGCGGCGACCGCGTCGTCGACATCGGCTCCGCCCGACCGGGCCACCTTGGTGATCACCTGTTGAGTGGCCGGATCGACGATGTCCAGGGTGCCGCCGTCGCGGGCCGCGACCCACTCGCCGTCGATGAAGTGCTGGGAGGAAGGGAAGTCAACAGCCGCCATACGTGAACCTTGACCGACCCTGTCACGCATGTCAATATGCGATCTCGTTATGTGAGTCGGTGAGTCACCGAGGAGGCCCTGTGCGCGCCACCGCCGCTCTGCTGGAGCAACCCGGACAGCCATTCGTCCTGACCGAGGTGGACCTGGACGCGCCCCGTCCCGACGAGGTGCTCGTCCGCGTCGCCGGCGTCGGCATCTGCGGCACCGACCTCGAGTTCGCCACCTTCTTCCCCACGCCGGCGCTGCTCGGGCACGAGGGGTCGGGTGTCGTCGAGAAGGTCGGCGCGCACGTCACCTCCGTACGCCCGGGCGACGCCGTCGCCATGTCCTTCGCGTCGTGCGGCACGTGCGCGCTGTGCCGCACCGGCTCGCCCGCCTACTGCCGCAGTTTCGACGCGGTGAACTTCTCCGGCCGCCGGCCCGACGGCTCCACCGCGGTGACCCATGAGGGGCGGGAGGTCAACGCCCACTTCCTCGGCCAGTCGTCGTTCGCCAGCCACGTCGTCGCACCGGAGCGGGCGGTGGTCAGGATCGACCCGTCGTTGGACCTGTTGCGGGCCGGACCCTTCGGCTGCGGCTTCCAGACCGGCGCCGGCGGCGTGCTCAATGTGCTGCAGCCGCGCCCCGGCTCGTCGATCGCGATCTTCGGGGCAGGGGCTGTCGGCGTGGCCGCCGTCATCGCCGCCTCGCTGAGCGGCTGCGCGGTCGTCGCCGCCGTAGACGTGAACCCGGCCAAGCTGGAGGCGGCCCGCGGTTCCGGCGCCACGCACACCGTCGACTCCTCGGCCGGGTCGGCCGCCGAGCAGCTGGCCGCTCTCCTCCCCGAGGGGTTCGACTTCGTGATCGACACCACCGGGCGCGAGGACGTCCTGCGCACCGCGGTGGAGTCTCTCGGGCCGCTCGGTCGCGCCGGTGTCATCGGCATCGGCCCGAGCGAGTCGATGAGCTTCGAGTGGCGCAGCATCCTCAACGGGCGCACCGTCACCGGCATCATCGCCGGGTCCAGCCTGCCGCAGCTGTTCCTGCCGAAGCTGCTCGAGCTCAACGCCAAGGGGCAGTTCCCGGTCGAGAAGATGATCACCTACTTCCCGTTCGAGCAGATCAACGAGGCCGTCGCGGCGGTCCGGTCGGGCTCGGTCGGCAAAGCCGTGCTGACCTTCTGAAAGCCGTGCCGAGCTTCTGAAAGCCGTGCTGAGCTTCTGAAGCGTCGTCCACGAGGCGTTGTCGCACACGGCGGCAGCACCTTAGGGTGACCCGACGCCGATGAGGCAGCAGACATCCGGTGGCGCGGCCGGACAACACCGCGCAGAAGACACGAGCACGTGGAGCGTGCCCACCATGTCCGCCGAAACGTCCGCCGAAACGTCCGCCGACATCGACTTCGACCACCACTCCGCCGAGGCCAACGCCGATCCGGTCGCCTACTACGCGCGCTTCCGCGAGTCCTGCCCGGTAGGCCGTTCTACCGCCCACGGCGGCTTCACCTACACGACGCGGTATGCCGACGTGGCCCGCATCGCCCGCGACGACGCGACGTTCTCCTCGGCCCGCAGCGACCACGGCGGCCAGGGGGTCGGCATCGTCATCCCCAAGGGACCGGGGCTCGATCAGTATCCGATCGAGCTCGACCCGCCGCGGTCGACCGAGTACCGGCAACTGATCAACCCGCTGCTCACTCCGGAGGCGGTCGAGCGGCTGGTGCCCATGATCGAGCGCCACGCGGCCCGTATCGTGGACGACTTCGTCGAGCTCGGCTCCTGCGACTTCGTCCGTGACCTCACCAACCCGCTGCCGGCCGCGGTGACCTTGGACTGGCTCGGTTTCCCCGAGGAGGACTGGGCGAAGCTGGCCGGGCCGATCCACGACATCTTCGCCGCACCGGCCGCCAGCGAGCGCGCCGTGCGCGGGGCCGCCGGACTGGCCTACATGGATCAGCGCATCCGCGAGCTGATCGCCGAGCGCCGCTCCGCGCCACAGGACGACGCGGTCAGCGCACTGGTGGCCGGCCGGCGCGCCGACGGCAGCGAGTTCGGCGAGGACGAGCTGGTGTCGGTGACCGGCCTGCTCATCGCCGGCGGCGTCGACACCACCACCTCCCTGACCGGTTCGACCCTCGTCCACCTCGCTCGCCACCCCGAGCAGCGCCAGAGGCTGATCGACTCCCCCGATCTGCTGGACACCGCGACCGAGGAGTTCCTGCGCGCCTTCGCCCCGTCGCAATCGATGGCGCGCACGGTCACCGGGGACGTCGAGGTCGCCGGCTGCCCGATGCACGCGGGCGACCGGGTGCTGATCCCGTGGGTCGCCGCGAACCACGACCCCTCCGTCTTCCCCGACCCCGAGCAGGTACGGCTGGACCGCGACGCCAGCCGGCACCTCAGCTTCGGGATCGGATCCCACCGGTGCGCCGGCGCGCACCTCGCCCGAGCCATGTTCCGCGCGATGATGACGCAGGTCCTGACCCGACTGCCCGACTACCGGGTGATCGACGAGGGGCTCGTCGCCTACCCGACGCGCGGCAACCAGTCCGGCTGGGACGCGATCCCGGCGGTCTTCACGCCCGGTCCCCGGGCGAGGGCAGCGGCAGGCTCGGTCCGCGCGCTGAACACGCCCACCCCACTGCGGGTGACCGCGGTGCGCGCCGCAGCGCAGGACGTCCTCGCCGTCGACCTCGGCCTGCCGGACGGAGGCGAACTCCCCGCGTGGCGGCCCGGCGCGCACGTCGAGCTGCGTCTTCCCTCGGGCAGGCTGCGTCAGTACTCGCTGTGCGGTGACCCCGCCGACACCACGACGTGGCGCATCGGCGTCCTGCGCGAGCCCCAGGGCCGGGGCGGGTCGGCCGAACTCCATGAACTCGCCCGCCCGGGAGCCACCTTCGCGGTACGCGGGCCGCGCAACCACTTCCCGCTCACGCCGGCGCCGTCCTACCTGTTCCTCGCCGGCGGCATCGGCGTCACACCGATCCTCGCCATGGTCCGCGAGGCCGCCGGACGCGGAACGCCCTTCACCGTCGTGTACGGCGGCCGCACCCGCTCGACGATGGCGTTCGCCGACGAACTCGCCGCCGTCGCCGGCGACGCGCTCACCCTGCTCCCGCAGGACGAGGCCGGGCTGCCGGACCTCCCCCGGCTGCTGGGCGAGCTGGACGCGGACACCGCCGTCTTCGCGTGCGGGCCGGCGCCGATGCTGGCGGCCGTCGAGCGTGAGTGCGCCCGCCTGGACCTCACCGACCGGCTGCATCTGGAGCGCTTCACGGCCGGCGACGACCTCGAGACGGCGTTCGACGCCACGGAGAACCGGACCTTCGCGGTCCAGCTCGCACGCACGGGAGTCACGCTCACCGTGCCGGCCGACCGCCGCCTCATCGAAGTCCTGCGCGATGCCGTGAGCGGCCTGTCCTACGACTGCGAGAAGGGATACTGCGGCGCCTGCGAGACCCGGGTGCTCGCCGGGGCGCCGGAGCACCGGGACTCCGTGCTCAGCGACGAGGAACGGCTTGCCGGGCGCAGCATGATGATCTGTGTCGGCCGGTGTCAGGGCGACCGACTCGTCCTCGACCTCTGAGCCGTCCTCGACCTCTGAGCCGTCTCCGGCCTGTGAGCCGTCAGCCGGCCGGCTGCGCGCGGGTACGACAGCGGACGCCACGTTCGCCGTGGGACTCGCGCGGTAGCCGGGCCGGCACGGCCTGACGATCCACCGGCCCTGCCCGCAGCCACGCGGGTCAGCCGAAGGCGCGGATACCCAGCCGGACGCCGGCAAGCACGCCGAAGCCGGACGCCGGCCAGCACGCCGCAGCCGACCACGGCGGCACGACCACGGCGGCACGCGGCACCGGCTCGCAGCCGACCTCCGAAGCAACCGCCGTGACCGCGCCGGCGAGCGTGTCGGCGCACAGCAGTCCAGGACCCCTCCACCGGTCCTCATTACGAGATGGCATGTTGCCATACGAGACAGCGTTACCGCCCGGACCCCCACCGGAAACACCAGGGCAACGGGACGTTCTTAGCGTCGGGCCAGCCCTTCCACTCCATGAAAGGTGGGCCATGACAGCGACCGATTCGCCCCTCCTCGACGTCGCCGCGACCGGATTCCCGATCCTCCAGCCCGGCCACGGAGCGATCGCGTCGAGGACCTACGTCCCGGCCACGCCCGGGAACACGCTGTGGGGTCGCCTTCCGTGCGAGGCGGACGCACCGTGCGCGGTCGTGCGACCGGGCTCCGTCGTCACGGTCGACACGCTCAGCCACGAGGGAGTTCTCGAGGACCAGGGCCGCGACCCCGCCCAGTTCTTCGGCCGTTACGGCGTCAGCGGCGGCCATGTGCTCGACGACGCCCAGCAGGTGGCGGACTCGGGTATGCCGCACGACTTCGACGAGGACGGGCCGCACCTTGTCACCGGGCCGATCGCCGTGGCCGGCGCCCGGCCCGGCGATCTGCTCGCCGTGACCGTCCTCGGCCTCACT
Organism: Streptomyces sp. SA15; assembly: GCF_002291145.1. Lineage (GTDB taxonomy): Bacteria > Actinomycetota > Actinomycetes > Streptomycetales > Streptomycetaceae > Streptomyces. The sequence continues at coordinate 11,729 of NZ_NTGE01000021.1, read as the reverse complement.
CCGCGGGTTCCGTACGGCATGGTCTCCGCACGCCACGGCTTCGGCGCACTCCCCGGCGAGATGCCGTCGCTGCCCGGTCCCGTGTTCACCTTCGCCACGGCACACGCGGATCGCCACGGCGCGTGGGGCCGGATGGCGGTGGATCCGACGGACCCCTCCCGCGGCTCACTGCGCTTCCCGCTGCGGCCGTTCCTCGGCGTGATGGGCGTGGCGGTACCCGGGGACGAGCGGCCGCACTCGGTGCCGCCGGGGCGCCACGGGGGCAACATCGACATCTCCCTGCTCGGCGAGGGCGCCACGCTGTTCCTCCCGGTGCAGGTCGACGACGCGCTGGTCTACTTCGGTGACCCCCACTTCGCTCAGGGCGACGGCGAGGTCGCCCTCACCGCGTTCGAGGCGTCGTTGCGCGCCACCGTGAAGCTCGAGGTGGTGCCGGGCGGTGCGGCTCTGCGGCCCGGCCACGGCCGCGTCGCCCCGTTCGCCGAGACGGACGACTACCTGGTGCCGATCGGCCTGGACAAGGACCTGGGCGAGGCGATGCGCGATTGCGTGCGCTGCGCACTGGACCTGCTCACCACCGACTACGGCATCGACCGCCACCTGGCGATGGCCTACCTCAGCGCGGCAGGCGACTTCGCGGTCTCCCAGGTCGTCGACGACGTGAAGGGCGTCCACGCAAGGATCCGCAAGTCCGACTTCCGCGAGGTCGACCGACCGCGCTGACCGGCGGTTGCGCCGATTCCCGCCGCGGCACGGCGAAAGGGACCGGGCGGCGGGTTCAGTTCCACGAAGAGAGCGCCGCGAGCGACACACAGGCGGCGACCGCGGTCAGGATCTGGGCGCAGGCCGGTCTCATGGACCGCGGCGTCGCCTCGGACTCGCTCCACTCCCGACCGCCCGACGCGGCACCGCACGCACTCGCCAGCGCGACCAAGCGCTCGGAGGAATCGGCCGCACCGCCGAGAGACCGGACCGCGGCATCCCGTCTCTCCCCGCGCAGGACGTCGTAGCGACGAGCCCATCCGGTCGGCAACGGCAACCGTCTCGGCGTGCGAACGGGCCCTGACCCACTCCGATGCCGTGCGCAGCTTGCGAGAGGACCGGATCCGCGCGAGAACCTCGCCGAGCGCGCGGTCATGCGGCTGTGCACCGTGGACGGCGACGATTTATCCGTCGACGGTGTGGATGAAGCCGTCCAGTGCGAGTTCCATCAGCATCGCGCCGCTCAGGCCGAAGCCGAGGCCGGTGCGATAGCCGGGAACACGGCCTTGTCCGTCCAGGTACACAGCCGGCATGAAGTCTCCGCAAAGGCTGGAGGTGCCATCGGTCTTCATCCGGTTCTCCCCCATAGGGCACTTCGGCTTCGGCGGCGGGGTCCTTCCGGACCGGGTGGCCGAACCAGATCCCGAGGAACATTCGCAGCACTATGGCGGGCCCGGAGCCCCTGCGTCAGGAGTTGGCCGTACGCCGTTCTTCGCCGCGGACGTCCCTGCCCCCGTCACCAAGGTCCTGGCGGCGGCGCAACGCCCGCTGGCCGCAGCGGTGTTCGAGGAGACGGCCACGGCGGCGGCGTGGCAGACGAAGCCGTCCTGGGCCCTCGTGGCCGGCGCGGACCGGGCGATCAACCCCGAGGTCCAGCGCTTCGGCGCCAAGCGTGCCGGGGCCACGATCGTCGAACTCGAGGGCCCCTCGCACGCCGTGGCGGTGTCCCAGCCCAAGAAGGTCGCCGACGTGATCCGTGACGCGGTACGCGCGACGCGCTGACAGGGCGACGGGCGGTGCGGACGGACTCCCGTACGGCGTCCGCCCGCACCGCCTTCCTCACGGCAACCGCTCGGCCGTACGCCGCTGGTGGGGCCGTAGCATCACCGCTACGGCCCGGGCATGGCGCGCCACCGGCTCAGCCAAGCGCTCCCAGAGCCGCGAAGACCTGGGCGAGTTCGACGCCGATGGCACCCCCGCCGAGCACGAGCATCGACGCCGGCAGCTCCTGGCCGGGGGCAGACCCGCACACACGTGGATGGCCGGGACCCGGTATCGGGTCCCGGCCATCCTTCGCCGCACGGGTGGACTGACGCGACTGGCGCCGACGGGCAACAGGCGCTTCGGCCGCGTCAGTCCGACGTCAGGCCTTCTTGTTGGGGACGACGACGTCGCTGACGCAGGTGACCTGGCTGTCTGTTGCCGGACAGGTCTGCGTCGAGTCGTTGATGACGACGATGTTTCCGCGCTTGTCGGTGACGAACTTTCCGCGCTTGTCGGTGGTGAGCTTGGACTTGCTCACGTCCGCGCAGCGAACGTTGCCCATGCCGTCGTCGGCGCACATGCCGGCGGCCCCATGGCCGAAGGCCTGGGCGGCTCCGACACCGATCAGAGCAAAGCTCCCCAGCACTCCCGCTGCCGCTGCGATCTTCTTCGAACTGAGCATCTAACCTTTTCCTTTACGGTCGACCCCCCGCGACTGAACGGCGGAGTCGTTCCGGACACTTGGACCGGCGAAGAAGCCAGGCGGCAGGCTCGGGACTCGCATACCTGGTTCGAGCCCCGAAGCCTGCCCAGATCACCTGACCGGTGATTACCTGCCCAGGGAGAAGTTCTGCGTGCAGGTCACGGACTTGCGCTTGCTGTTGTCGACCTCACCCATGCCGAGGATGTCGAGGTTGAGGATGACGTCACCGACGCTGATCAGCGACTTGTACTCGCCGTTCTGCTCGCAGGACTGGTTCTGCTTGTTCGTGAGCTGGGCCTTCTCATCCCCGTCCGCAGCGTTACCGACACCCGCGCCCAGGACGCTGACGCTGCCGAGCATGGCCATGGCGACTGCGGCCTTCTGGTACTTGCGCATTACCTCTCCGTTTCTCAAGTGGACACATCCCGTGATGGGTTGGTCACCGACAGTCACCAACTATAGGCGACTTTCAGTGCTTTTGACGGACGAAACGCCCAGTGGCGTAAATTCCGTAAATAAGGCGTTTCATGGCGCTGCTGTGCATACATCAGGCAGCCGGACCCGGGTAGCCGCGTCTGGCCAACCGCCGTTCGGACAGCGGCTGTTCACAGCGAGCGGACCCACGCCGATCGACGAAGGCGTCAGTATGTGTCGCGAGGGACGACGACGCTGTCGACGCAGGTGACCTGGCCGTGCGAAGCCGGACAGATCTGCGTCGAGTCGTTGACGACGACGACGTTTCCACGCTTGTCGGTGACGACGTTTCCACGCCTGTCGGTGACGACGTTTCCGCGCTTGTCGGTGGTGAGCTTGGACTTGCTCACGTCCGCGCAGCGCACGTATCCCTTGCCGTCGTCGGCGCACATGCCGGCAGCCTCATGGCCGAAGGCCTGGGCGGCTCCGACACCGATCAGAGCAAAGCTCCCCAGCACTCCCGCTGCCACTGCGATCTTCTTCGAGCTGAACATCCAACCTTTTCCTTTGCGGTCTGCTCCCCGCGACTGAACGGCGGAGTCGTTCCGGACACTTGGACCGGCAAAGAGGCGGCAGCCCTCGGGGCTCGGACACCTGATCCGAGCCCCGAGACCTGCCTAGATCACCTGACCGGTGGTCACCTGCCCAGGAGGAAGCTCTGCTGGCAGGTCACGGACGAGCGCTCGCTGCTGTCGATCTCGGAGAGGCCGAGGATGGCAGCGAGGCCAAGGTTGACGTCGCCCAGCTTGAGGAGCCCCTTGTACTCCTCGTTGTTCTCGCACGCCTGGTTCTGCTTGTTGTCGATCTTGACCTTCGGGTCCCCGTCCGCAGCCTGGCCGACGCCAGCACCCAGGAAGCTGACACTGCCGAGCGCGGCCACGACGACAGCGGCCTTCTGGAACTTGCGCATTACTGCTCCGTTCTTCTGCGTGTCGACACAGCCCGTAATGGGCTTGTCACTGACAGTCGCCAACTGTAGGGGACCTGTGTTGGCTATTGAGGCGCGAAACACCCCATCGCAGGCGTTTACTAAAAGTCACGTTATGGGACTGATGTAGGTAAATCGGGTGAACAGTCAAACAAAAAGGCCTCGGGGCCCGGACCAGATGGTCCGGGCCCCGAGGCCTGCCTGAATCAGCCGATCAGTGCTTCTTGCCGCCGACCTTGAAGTCCTGACCGCAAGACTGAGACTCCTTCTCGCTCTGATCCATGTCGCCCCAACCGAGGACGGCGCCGACGTTGACGCCGATGTCCCCTGCCCCGACGAGCGTCTTGCCCGAGTAGTTCATGTCGCACGACTGGTTCTGCTTGTTGTCGAACTTGTACTTCTCGCCCCCGTCCGCAGCGTTACCGATGCCGGCACCCAGGAAGCTGACACTGCCGAGCATGGCCACGACGACTGCGGCCCTCTGGTACTTGCGCATTACCTCTCCGTTTCTCGAGTGGACACAACCCGTGATGGGTCGGTCACCGACGGTCGCTAACATAAGCGGACATTGCGGATTTTTCCAATGAAACGCCCAATCGCATAAGTTTCTTGAAAAAATGCATGCCCTGACGCTGCCGCGCGTACGTCGGGTGGCCCAACGGCGAACGTGCCCCTCGGGGCCCGGATCAGATGATCCGGGCCCCGAGGCCCGTCTGGATCAGTCGATCAGTGGTGCTTGCCGACGTTGAAGGTCTGACCGCAAGACTGAGACTTCTTCTCGCTCTGGTCCACGTCACCGTAGGCGGCGATGAGGTTCAGGTTCACGGCGAGGTCGTCGAGACCGATGAGCCCCTCGTAGCCCTCGTTCATCCCGCACGACTGGTTCTGCTTGTTGTCGAACTTGAACTTGTCGCCCCCGTCCCCAGCGTTGCCGACGCCGGCACCCAGGAAGCTGACACTGCCGAGCATGGCCACGACGACTGCGGCCTTCTGGAACTTGCGCATTACCTCTCCGTTTCTCGAGTGGACACAACCCGTGATGGGTCGGTCACCGACAGTCGCTAACATAAGCAGCTTTTGCGCCTTTATCCAGACGAAACGCCCAGTCGCACAAGTTTCTTGAAAAAATGCATGTCATCACGCTGCCGCGCGCACGCCGGGTGGCCCAACAGCGAACTTGCCCCCGGGGGCTCGGACACCCGGCCCGAGCCCCGAGGTCTGCCTGGATCGCCTGATCAGTGATCAGCGACCAGTGATCAGTGATCAGTGGCCGTTCTTGCAGTTCATGATCTCCCTCTCGCTGTAGTCCTGGTCGCCGTGAGCGAGGAGGACGTTCACGTTCACGCCGAGGTCGTCGAGGTAGATGATCCCCTCGTGGTCGTCGTTCATCTGGCAGTTCTGACTGCCCCCCGCGTGGCCGACGCCGGCGCCAAGGAAGCTGACGCTGCCGAGCATGGCCACGACGACTGCAGCCTTCTGGTACTTGCGCATTACCTCTCCGTTCCTCATGTGTGCACAGTCCGTGATGGACTGATCACTGACAGTCGCTACTGTAGGCGATCATTTATGACTTTTATAGGATGAAACGCCCAAATGTCGTTGGTTTCTTGAAAACGGGCATGGTGGGCGCTGCCGGGCCACAGCCCGTACGGCGAAGCCGCTGTTCAAAAGGGTGATACCGGGACGATCGTCGTGACTGGTGCGGAACGGTCGCGTTGAACGGGCAGTGCGGTGGCGCGTACTGCTGCCGCACTCACCCGAGTCAATAAGGAGAACGTGATGTCTCGCATCGCGAAGGTTGGCGCTGTCGCTCTGGGCACGGGCGCGATGGTGCTCAGCGGGGCCGGTCTCGCCGTGGCGGACGCCGGCAGCAAGGCCGCGGCGGTCGGCTCGCCCGGCTTCGCGTCCGGCAATGTGATCAATGTCGTGACCCACGCGCCGATCCAGGCGTGCACCTCGGACACTCTCAGCGTGGTCGGCCTTCTCAACTCGACCTTCGGCAACGTCTGCAAGAACGACAGCGACAAGAAGCACGACAAGACCGACGCGAACACCAACAAGAACGCCGAGAAGAAGAAGGCCGAGAAGAAGAGCAGCAAGAAGGCTCACCACGGCCACTGAGCGTCTGTCGTCGTACCCCAAGAGCCCCGGCACCCCGAGCGCCGGGGCTCTCCCCATGCCCCCGCGTCACCTCACGCGTACCGGTAGATCCGGCCGACGTCCTCCAGTTCGTCCGGCGTCACGTCCCACGGCGGCATCTTCTGGTGCGACGCCAGGATCCGGCCGTACTGCTCGTCGCGACGGCCCGGTGGTGTCGCGGGGAGGTAGCGCGCCCCGCGGTGCCGGCGCTGCCAGCGGTACCACTGCAGGTCGACGAAGGCGTGGTGCAGCCAGAAGACGGGGTCGTTGACGGAGGCGCCGCCGACCATGGCCCCGCCGACCCAGCGGTGCACCCGGTTGTGGTTGCGCCAGGAGGAGCTGCCCGCGCCGGTGCCCCATCCCTCCAGCTTGTTGCGGAAGCCCTTCCCGGACGTCGAGTCCCAGGGCGGGGTGTCGTAAACGGGGTCCTTCAGCGCCCACTCCAGCTCGCTCTTCGTGGGCAGCTCGATCGGGGCGCGGGGGCGTCCGAGGTCCCGGGTGAGGAACGCCCCTTCGGTCACGCCCTCCTTGAGAGTCCAGTTGCCCTCTCCATGGGCGAACGGACCGGTCGTCACCCGGTGGTCGGAGCGGCGCCCGTTGCCGCCGAGGAGGTCCGCCGTCCAGGGTGCGGAGGTGGTCGTGCGGTCGCGCGTCCAGTCCCAGTACGGCACGGTCACCGACGAGTCCACCCGGCGCAGCGCGCGCTCCAGCTCGAGAACGAACTGACGGTGCCACGGCAGGAAGGAGGGCGCCATGTGCGCGGCGCGCAGTCCGTGCTCGCCGTCGGAGGCGAAGTACTCCATGTGCATCCGCACGAACTCGTCGTACTCGCCGCGCCGTTTGAGCTCCAGCAGCGCCTTGACGAAGCGGCGCTTCTCGGCCCGGGTGAGCGTGGCGGCGTCCTTACGCACGTACGCCATGACGGTGCCCCATGTGCAGGTGTCCCGCGCCCGCCGGTCCCGGAGGCAGGTCGCGCAGCCGCTGGCCGGGGCCGAGTTCGTCGACGGCGGCGCGGGCGGCTGCGAGCGGTGTCCGGTACGAGCAGTAGTGGTCGACCATGCTCAGCCAGGTGCCGTCGGCGCGGCGCATCAGATGCAGGGGGCGGCCGTCCACGGTGACGTGCCACCGGCCGTCCTCGGCCGCGCCGCGTGCGGGGGTCCATACACCGCGGATACGGCGGCCGCGGTAGGTCTCGTCGAAGACGGTGTCGCCCGCGCTGCTTCCGGGTCCGGATCCGGGGCGCTGAGGCCGGAGGGCGGCGAACACCGGGGCCAGGGCGGCGGCGAGCGCGCAGGCGGGCAGACCGCGCGCCACAGCCCGTCGGGTTCTGCCCGTCGGTCCGGGCCGCGCCGGGCTCTGCGCTCCGTCCGCGCCATCCACCAGTGCTCCGCCGATGCTGACGACCATGGGCCACTCCTCGTCCGGTTCGGTTGTCCGTAGCCGTAACCGCCGAACGTCCCGCGCGGTCACCGCCGCGCGGCCAGTCCAGTGATCACCGATCGTCGTCCCGGTGATCACCTGTGCGCATACGGAGGAACGCGCATACGGAGGAACGGCCCTCGGGACTCAAGCTCCGAGGGCCGTTCCTCCGTACAGCACGGTCTCAGCCCTACAGCCACAGGTTGCCGTGCACCGGCTTGACGTCGTTCACCACAGTCGCTGCCTCCTTCGCGGAGTGGACCAGCGAGGCATTGCCGAGGGCGCCCGACTGGGTCAGGCCGGGGACCCTGGTGTTCAGGTCGCCGCTGAGGCCGGTGGACGCCAGGTCGGGGGCGGCCTGGCCGGTGGACACGACAGGGGCACTTTGCGGGGCCGGCGCGGGGGCGCTCTGCGGGGCCGGGGCAACCGGGGCACTCTGCGGGGCAGGCGCCACCGGAGCGCTCTGGGGGGCGGGCGCCACGGGGGCACTCTGGGCGGGGTAAGCCACCGGAGCACTCTGCGGGGCAGGCGCCGCCGGAGCACTCTGCGGGGCAGGCGCCACGGGGGCACTCTGGGCGGGGTAAGCCACCGGAGCACTCTGCGGGGCAGGCGCCGCCGGAGCACTCTGGGCGTGGTACGCCATGTCGGGGGCGCTCTGACCAGTGGGCGCCATGCCCGGGGCCGGGGCCGGGACGTTGTGGGCGAACGCCGGCGTTGCGGCACCGGCAGCGATCAAGGACCCGGCAAAGACGGCGGCAGCCTTAAGGGACTTCATGGTGTTCCTTTCTTCGGCAACGCAAGTCACCGGAAGGGATTCTGTCGCCGTGCCTAACGAGCTGTGGTCGGGGCGGAAACCGGAGGTGCCGAAGATCGCGAGTCCTCATATGAGATCTCAAAGGGCCGACCTCCGAACGCGATAAGACCAGAGGAAAGTCGGGAGAAAGTCAGGGACGACAAACAGTCGTGGTGCCGGCCCGGAGGCCGGCACCACGACCGGACGAGTGAGAGCCGTACCGATACGACGCTCATGCGACGCTCACAAAGCGGGCCGCAGCACCGTCGTCGACACCGTATTCCCATTGACCGTGACGGTCTGCACCGAAGACAGCGACGTCGAATCCGATGCGCTGGACAGCGGCAGAATGGACAGGCCGATGTCGATCAGCTCGTCGAGGAGGGTGTCCAGCCCGGTCAGCAGCCCGTCGACCGACGGAAGCACCTCGGTGTCGACACCGGAGGTGATCGCCTCCAGGAGAGCGTCGAGGGCATCCTGCAGGGCGTCCAGCGCGTCACTCGTCTCGTCGGCGGCACTGCGCTCGGATGTCCCGAGCTCCGCGGCGGGCCGGGCGGGAGCCGGCAGCGGCGCGTCCGTCTTCGGAGCCTTGGCGGCCGCCTTGGCCAGGGCGTCCTTCGCGGCGGCTCCCAGTTTTCTGGCCTTGTCGGGGGGCAGTTGGCCGTCGTCCTCCTCGAGCACGGCCTTCAGTAGGTCGGCGACCGGGGTGAGCTCGCCTCCCAGTTTCCTGACCAGCGCGAGGCGCGCGTCAGCGCCGGGGAGCCGTTCATCGGGCGACGCCACATGGCTGTGCTCGCGGGCCGAGTCGGCCGCCATGGCGACGGGGCCGGTGATCCCGACCAGGAGGGCGGCGCACAGTGCGCTGGACGCGATGCGCATGGGGATTCCTTTCGACGGGCGTGGGATCTTGAGCCCACGGTGAAAGCGCCCATGACTTCCCGCAACCGCTCATATGTTTTTCGGGCTCCCGCATTTCCCCCTGTCGCCGCGCCCTGCCTGATCAGACGGTATGTCAGACCGACTGCGCCCTGGCGCCCGTTCGGGGGAACGACACCGGCCATGACATTCCCCGACGGCAAGCCAGAGGACGAGGTTCACAGATCCGACACACTTGTCGGGTTTCACCATATTTGTCTGGTTAGCGACTAGGGTTCGGACGTCTCGAACGCACCCCTCCGGGCGGACACAGCGCACCCTTACCGCCGCTGCCACCGCCACCTGTTCCGAAAGGGCATCGACGGTCATGCGCCATTCCCTGCGTCCGCTGTTTCGCGGTGCGACCGTGGGCGTCCTCGCCCTTGCCGCGATGTGGGTACCCGGCGGCTCCCCGACTGCCGCGCCGGCCGCGGCACCCGCACCGGAGGCGAGCAGCCTCGCGTTCGCCCAGAGGTACCACGCGCACCAGCACGGCGGCTTCGTACGTGCGGCCAACGCCAGCATCAGCTGCACGCAGATGGCGGCACCTTCCTGCTCGGACGTGCGGGACGGCGGGCGCGGGGTGAACGGCGACTTCGACATGTTCTACATCGACGTCGACCGCGACCCGAACACCTACAACTCCTCCCGCGCGGAGGTCCGCCTGCCGAGCGGCTCCCAGGTGACGTACGCGCGCCTGTACTGGGGCGGCAACCTGCGCGTCGGCGAACAGAAGCCGCCGGAGGACAACGGGCGGGTGCTGATCGCCGAACCCGGCGGGGAGTACAAGGAAGTCCTCGCGGACACGGTCGTCGGACACCGCGTGGCGGACGGCGCGGACGCCTTCCAGGCCTCGGCGGACGTCACGCGGATGGTGCGGGAGGGCGGGCCGGGGCTGTACACCGTGGCGCAGGTCAACGTGGCCATGGGCAAATCGGGGGCCGGGGCCTGGGGCGGCTGGACGCTGGTGGTGGCGTACGAGAACGCGGCGGAGCCGCTGCGGCACCTCGCGCTCTGGGACGGCTTCACCTCGCTGAGGTCCGGCGCACAGGAGATCCGCGTGCAGGGCCTGAACTTCCCCGCGGGTGCGGGGGGCCGCGCGGGACTGGTGGCGTACAACGGCGACCGCGGCACCAACGGCGACTCGCTCACCCTGACGACCGGGTCCGGCTCCATCGCCCTCAGCAACGACGCCAACCCCCAGGACGACGTCCTGAACTCCACCATCACTCAGCCCGGATCGGATCCGGCGCGTGTGCCGGCGTACGCCAACACCCTCGGCTACGACTCCGACGTGTTCGATCTCGGAAGAGGCCTGCAACAGGCGGGTGACCAGGTGACCTTCCGGCTCCAGTCCGAGCAGGACGCGGCGTGGGCCGGTGTGCTCTTCGTCGCCGTCGACGCCCAGCGATGAGCCCGTCGCCGACCGCCCCGAGCGCCTTTGTGAGCGAGGAAGCCGCGCATATGCATATGTCATCCGCCGACCCCCGGCCGCGGATCCTGCACCTCACCCAACCGGTGGACGGCGGGGTCGCGCGTGTCGTGACGGACCTGGCCCGGGCACAGCTGGCGGACGGCGTGGACGTCACCGTGGCCTGCCCCGACAGCGCCCTCACCGCACAACTGCGGGCACTCGGCGCGAACGTACGGCCCTGGCCCGCGACGCGGTCGCCGGGGCCGTCGCTCGTACGGGAGGTACGGCACCTGGCACGGGTGATCGACGAGGTACGCCCCCATCTGGTGCACGCGCACAGCGCGAAGGCCGGGCTCGCCGGCCGGCTCGCGGTGCGCGGGCGGATTCCGACGGTCTTCCAGCCGCACGCCTGGTCGTTCGAGGCGGTCGGCGGGGGCACCGCGGCCCTGGCGCTCAGATGGGAGCGATTCGGGGCGCGTTGGGCCGCACGGATGGTGTGTGTGAGCGAGGCGGAACGCGCGACCGGCGTGCGCGCCAAGATCGCCGGCCGGTGGACCGTCGTTCCCAACGGCATCGATCCCGAGCGCTTCCACCCGGCCGACGCCACCGCCGTACGGGCCGGGCTCGCACCGCTCGCCGACGTCCCCCCGGCGGCGCCGCTCGCCGTCTGCGTGGGGCGGCTGTGCCGGCAGAAGGGGCAGGACCACCTGCTGCGGGCGTGGGACGCCGTCGCGCAGCGGGTGCCCGACGCCCGCCTCGTCCTGGTCGGCGACGGACCGGACCGTGACCGGCTGCGCGAAGTCGCCCCGGAGTCCGTGCTGTTCGCGGGAGCCGTCACCGACGCCGCCCCCTGGTACCAGGCCGCCGACCTCGTCGTCCTGCCGTCCCGCTGGGAGGGCATGGCGCTGGCCCCGCTGGAGGCGATGGCCTGCGGGCGGCCCGTGGTGGTCACGGACGTCGACGGCGCCCGCGAGAGCCTGCCGCCCTCCTTCGCCGGCCGGTGCCTGGTCCCGCCGGAGAACCCGGCGGTGCTGGCCGACGCCGTCACCGAGCTGCTGCTCGACCCGCCGCTGCGCGAGTCGCTCGGCAACCGGGGCCGCCGGCACGTGCTGTCCACCCACGACGTACGGCACACCGCCGAGGCGTTCGCGGACGTCTACCGCGACCTGCTCGGCACCTGGCCCGCCACCGACGGTGC
>NZ_NTGE01000193.1 GCF_002291145.1 Streptomyces sp. SA15 | reverse complement strand
CGGCGTGCGCCGGCTGCTTCCGCAGGCGCTGGTGGTCGCCTTCCTGGCCGGCGGTACCACCGCGTTCGTCGCCAAGGACAAGGCGATCGAGCTGAGCGTCGACGGCAAGCCGCGCTCGCTGCACACCTTCGCGGACGACGTCACGGAACTGCTCGCGGAGGAGGGCGTGGAGGTCGGGGCGCACGACGTGGTCGCGCCCGCCCCCGACGACGCGCTCGCCAACGGCGACGAGGTCGCGGTGCGCTACGGCCGTCCCGTACGGCTCACGCTCGACGGCCACCGGCGCGAGGTGTGGACGACGGCGCGCACGGTGGACGAGGCGCTCGAACAGCTGGGGGTGCGTGCGGAGGGCGCGTATCTGTCCGCTTCGCGCTCCCGGCGCATCGGGCGCGGGGGCCTCGCGCTGAACGTGCGCACCGAACGCTCGGTGACGATCATGGCGGACGGCCGCGCCCGCAAGATCCGCACGAACGCGGCGACCGTGCGTGAGGCCGTCGAGGAGGCCGGGATCACCCTGCGCGGCCAGGACACCACGTCCGTCAAGCCCGACAGCTTCCCGCGCGACGGCCAGACCGTCACCGTGCTGCGGATCACCGGGACCAAGGAGGTCCGTGAGGAGACGATCCCGTTCGACGTGGAGCGCACGGACGACCCCTCCCTGTTCCGCGGAACGGAGATCGTCGAGCGGCCCGGGCAGCCGGGGCTGCGCCGGGTCACGTACTCCCTGCGGACCGTCAACGGGGTCAAGCAGAAGCCGCGGCGTATCAAGTCCGAGGTGGTGCGGGAGCCGCGCACGCAGGTCGTGAAGGTCGGGACGAAGCCACTGCCGACGTCCGTCCAGGGCGCCGACCACCTCGACTGGCAGGGGCTGGCGGCCTGCGAGTCCGGGGGCCGGCCGAACGCCGTCGACTCTTCGGGGACGTACGGCGGGCTGTACCAGTTCGACACCCAGACCTGGCAGAGCCTCGGCGGGAAAGGACGACCGCAGGACGCGTCGGCGGCGGAACAGACGCTCCGGGCGAAGAAGCTGTACGTGCGCAGAGGGGCGAGCCCCTGGCCGCATTGCGGGGCGCGGCTGCACGGATAGCCGCGCGAGGGTCACTAACAGTGGATCGATTGGCTTGGGTTTCCTTGGTGTTGCTGTGATTCTTCCGGTCTCTTCGGGACTCTGGCGGTTGCTACGTGACCTTTCTGGGCGGGGTGCGTTGTGTAGGTGAGTCCGATGATCGGACAGCAGTTCTGGTGGCCGGGTGGGGGTGTGGGGTGCGGCGGAAGGTCCGGCTGGGTGAGGGGGAGACGGAGCGGGTCGCGTGCGCGTCGGCGTCCGCGTTCCGGGGCCTGGACACCGTCACCGGCGAGGTGCTGGGGGTCGATGCGCTCGGTAAGCGGGTGGGCTGGCTGACCGCTCTGGTCGAGAGCATGTGCACGTCAGTGACCGGCGCCCGTTGGAACCGTCCGGATCTGGCCCAACTCGCCTCCGGCAAGGACCGGTCGGGGGTGCGGTTGCCGTCGAACGCGTGGATGGCGCTGCGGATGCTGGGCTGGGCGGCGACCGCCCCGGAGGGGGTGTACGTTCCTGACCGGGTGCGGCGGGTCGCCGAGGAGCAGGCCGGGCGGGCGCTGCGCTCTGGCTGGTGGCGTACGCAGATCACCGATGCGGTGCTGGCGACCTGGCCCACCGGCAACCCCGATCCGATGCGGCGCACCGCGGGCGAGTGGGAGGCGCTGCGGGCCGCCTGTCCGGACGGGCAGGCGGTGGCGGCCTCGGTGCTGCGCTCCCGCACCCGGCAGGTGGCCGCCTTCCACACCACGCATGGGCGGCTGCCCGCCGACATCTGTGAGCTGGAGGCGGCGCCGGGCGGCGGCCGTCAGGTGGTGCTGGCCGCCGCCGACAAACAGCTGGCCACGCTGGCCCGCTGCGAGGACGACCCGGCCCGCTACGCGGTCCTGACCGTGCGCCTGCCGGTGCGGCCCGAACCCCGCACCCGCACCGACTGGCACCCCGTGGTGATCCGGTTCCGGCTGCCGCCCACCATCGACCACACTGCGGCACTGCACGCACCGACCCTGCGCCTGCGCGGCGGACGCCTGCGCCTGGACCTCGCGCACACCGCCGCCGCCCCCACGGCTCGGCGCGACGGGCATGCGCGGGCGGTGGCCTTCGACTACGGGCTGAACACCCTCCTCACCGGCGGGACGCTGACCCTGACCGGCGACACCCAGCCGGCCGTGCACACCGACGCCCGCCCGGTGTTCTTCCGCCCGGACGGGGTACTGGCCAAGGCCGACCGGCTGCGCATCCAGGCCGAGCAGCTCTGGGCCAAGGCCGCCCGCCTGACGGCCCTGACCGACGGCCGCACCGCATCCGGGCTGCGCCCCGATCCGCTCACCGCGGCGAAACTGGCCGTGCTGCGCACCGAGCACACCCGGGTGAGCAAGCGTCGTGCGCGGCTGAACGAGCAGCTCGCCAAGGCCGCCGCCCACTTCATGGTCGGCCACGCCCGCGCCGCAAGAGCGTCGGTGATCTACCTGGAGGACCTGCGGGACATGGAGGCCCGGGGCAAGGGCCGCACCCTGAACACCCGCCTCTCCAGCAGTGTGCGCGGGCAGATCGTCGCCCACACCCGCCACCAGGCCGCCCGCTACGGGATCGCGGTGGTCATCGTCCCCGCCCGCGGAACCCCAGGTACTGCCCCACCTGCCTGAGCGTCTTCTGGCACCGCGCCGCCCCCGACCGCACCACACCGGGCTGGAAATGGGCGAGCTGCCCCAACACCGCCTGCGGCTACAGCACCGACCGGGACGTGGCCGCCTGGCAGCGCATCGGCGCCCGCGGCCTGCACCACCAGCATCTGACCGTCCTGGACCGCGCGAGTGGCACCTACGTGATCCGCCGCACGGTCAAGGAGCTGGACCAGCCGGTCCGGCACACCACCCACCTCAGGCCCGCCACCGAGTCCGGTCCGCAGCACGCTGCCGCGGACCGGACCAAGGCGGGCCCCACGAGAAACCGCCCTGTGCCCAGGCAGCGACGCAGGGTCCCCGCCCCACCCACAACACCCGCAGCGCAGACCGCTGTTGCGGGCCCGGGTGGAAAGCGTCCGGCGGGGCGGCAGCCCCAGTCACCCACCCACCGCACCCAGCGGCGCGGACGGCGGCAGGCACCGCACACGATGAGCACCCCCACCCGGCACCAGCCGTACGGGGCCAGACTCGGCGCAGGCTTCCACCTGCACACCCACGCCACCCCCGTCACACGACGGATACAGCCATGGACACAGCCGAGATCACTTTTCCACCGTGGCCGAGCCGAAAACCCAGCCCCACCCAGGAAAACCTAAGCTCATCCGAGACGCTGCACGGATAGCCCCCGTACGGCCTCGGTGCAGCCCCGTACCCTTGTCCCGTGAGCAGCCCTCCCCCCGACGCCCTCCTCGGGCCCGCCGACGTCCGTGAACTCGCGACGGCCCTCGGCGTACGCCCCACCAAACAACGCGGCCAGAACTTCGTGATCGACGCGAACACGGTCCGCCGTATCGTCCGCACCGCGCAGGTCCGCCCCGACGACGTGGTGGTCGAGGTGGGGCCCGGGCTCGGCTCGCTCACCCTCGCGCTGCTGGAGGTCGCCGACCGGGTCATCGCCGTCGAGATCGACGACGTCCTCGCCGCCGCGCTCCCCGCGACCGTCGCGGCCCGCATGCCCGACCGCGCCGACCGTTTCACGCTCGTCCACTCCGACGCGATGCACGTGACCGAGCTGCCGGGCCCCGCCCCGACCGCGCTGGTCGCGAACCTGCCGTACAACGTGGCCGTGCCGGTCCTGCTGCACATGCTCGAGACCTTCCCGAGCGTCGAGCGCACCCTCGTCATGGTCCAGGCGGAGGTCGCCGACCGCCTCGCCGCAGGGCCCGGTTCGAAGGTGTACGGCGTCCCGTCGGTCAAGGCCAACTGGTACGCCGAGGTCAAGCGGGCCGGGTCCATCGGGCGCAACGTCTTCTGGCCCGCGCCGAACGTCGACAGTGGGCTGGTCTCGCTGGTGCGGCGGGCCGAGCCGTTGAAGACCACCGCCTCCAGGCGCGAGGTCTTCACGGTCGTCGACGCGGCGTTCGCCCAGCGCCGCAAGACCCTGCGGGCCGCGCTCGCCGGGTGGGCGGGGTCGGCCGCCGCCGCCGAGGCGGCCCTCGTCGCGGCCGGTGTCTCCCCGCAGGCGCGCGGGGAGGCTCTGACGGTGGAGGAGTTCGCGCGGATCGCCGAGCACGCCGAACACAAGGAGCCCGGCAAGTGAGCGTCACCGTACGCGTCCCCGCCAAGGTCAACGTGCAGCTCGCGGTGGGCGCGGCCCGCCCCGACGGCTTCCACGACCTGGCCAACGTCTTCCTCGCGGTCGGCCTCTACGACGAGGTCACGGTGACCCCGGCCGACGAACTGCGCGTCACTTGTACGGGGCCGGACGCGGACCAGGTCCCTCTGGACCGTACGAACCTGGCGGCGCGGGCGGCTGAGGCGCTGGCCGAGCGGTACGGCCGTACGCCCGCCGTCCATATCCACATCGCCAAGGACATCCCGGTGGCAGGGGGCATGGCGGGCGGCAGCGCGGACGGCGCGGGCGCGCTGGTGGCGTGCGACGCGCTGTGGGGGACCGGCGCCTCCCGCGAGGAACTCCTCGACATCTGCGCCGAGTTGGGCAGTGACGTGCCGTTCAGCCTGGTGGGCGGGGCGGCGCTCGGGACCGGGCGCGGGGAGAAGCTGAGGCCCCTGGAGGTGGACGGGACCTTCCACTGGGTGTTCGCGATGGCCGACCGCGGACTGTCCACCCCCGCGGTCTTCCGCGAGTTCGACCGGCTGGGGGAGGGCGTGGACATCCCCGCCCCGGTCGCCTCCCAGGAACTCCTCGACGCCCTCGCCAAGGGCGACCCGGACGCACTCGCCGCCACCGTCTCCAACGACCTCGAGCCGGCCGCGCTCTCCCTCTTCCCTGGGCTCGCCGACACGCTCGCGGCGGGCCGCGCGGCCGGTGCGCTCGCGGCGCTGGTCTCGGGCTCGGGCCCGACCACCGCCTTCCTCGCCCGCGAGGCCGACTCGGCGGCGAAGGTGGCGGAGACGCTACGGGCGTCCGGCACATGCAGGACGGTACGTACGGCGGCGGGGCCGGCGCCGGGGGCGACGGTGGTGCCCGGGGCCTGACGGTCGCTGGGGGATCCGCCCCCAGACCCCCGGCCTATGCCCACCCACCACCCGTCTCTGTAGGCCGAGAGGTGCACCAAATCAGCCCGTCCGGCGTTTGAGGACGAGGCCGTTCAGGCCGATGGGGGTCCAGGGGGCGGAGCCCCCTGGCGGGGGCGAAGGGGCAGCGCCCCTGGGATGGGACGGGTAGGGGCGGCGGGGGCGAGAAACCCGGCCCCCCGATGCCCACCCGCGCAGCCGACTACCCTGGAGGGTCGATCGTCCCCCCTGTCAGGAGAGAAATGGCCGTCAACCTGGTCAATGTCGAGAACGTCAGCAAGGTGTACGGCACTCGTGCCCTCCTCGACGGCGTGTCCCTCGGCGTCTCCGAAGGGGACCGCATCGGCGTCGTAGGCCGCAACGGCGACGGCAAGACCACCCTGATCCGCATGCTCGCCAAGCTGGAGGAGTCCGACACCGGCAGGGTCACCCACTCCGGCGGCCTCCGCCTCGGCGTCCTCACCCAGCACGACTCCCTCGACCCGACCGCCACCGTCCGGCACGAGGTCATCCGCGACATGGCCGACCACGAGTGGGCGGGCAACGCGAAGATCAGGGACGTACTGACCGGCCTGTTCGGCGGTCTCGACATGCCCGGCTTCCCCCAGGGACTCGACACCGTCATCGGCCCCCTCTCCGGCGGCGAGCGCCGCCGCATCGCACTCGCCAAGCTGCTCATCGACGAACAGGACCTGATCGTCCTCGACGAGCCCACCAACCACCTCGACGTCGAAGGCATCGCCTGGCTGGCCAAGCACCTGCGCGAGCGCCGCTCCGCACTCGTCTGCGTCACCCACGACCGCTGGTTCCTCGACCAGGTCTGCACCCGCATGTGGGACGTACAGCGCGGTGACGTCTACGAGTACGAGGGCGGCTACTCCGACTACGTCTTCGCCCGCGCCGAGCGCGAACGCATCGCCGCCACCGAGGAGACCAAGCGGCAGAACCTGGTCCGCAAGGAGCTGGCGTGGCTGCGGCGCGGCGCCCCCGCCCGCACCTCCAAGCCCCGCTTCCGCGTCGAGGCCGCCAACGAGCTCATCAAGGACGTACCGCCGCCCCGGGACAGCAGCGAGCTGATGAAGTTCGCGTCGTCGCGGCTCGGGAAGAGCGTCTTCGACCTCGAGGACGTCACCGTCCAGGCCGGCCCCAAGGTGCTGCTGAAGCACGTGACATGGCACCTCGGCCCCGGCGACCGGATCGGCCTCGTCGGCGTCAACGGCGCCGGCAAGACCTCCCTGCTGCGGGCCATGGCCGACGCGGCCCTGACACAGGGCGAGGCACAGCCGGCCGGCGGGCGGATCGCCGTGGGCAAGACCGTGAAGCTGGCCTACCTCTCCCAGGAGGTCGGCGAGCTCGACCCCAACTTGCGGGTCCTGGAGGCCGTTCAGCGGGTGCGGGAGCGCGTCGACCTCGGCAAGGGGCGCGAGATGACCGCAGGACAGCTGTGCGAGACCTTCGGGTTCAACAAGGAGAAGCAGTGGACGCCGGTGGGGGACCTGTCCGGCGGTGAGCGGCGCAGGCTCCAGCTCCTTCGCCTCCTCATGGACGAGCCCAACGTCCTCTTCCTCGACGAGCCCACCAACGACCTCGACATCGAGACGCTGACCCAGCTGGAGGACGTACTCGACGGCTGGCCCGGCTCGATGATCGTCATCTCCCACGACCGGTTCTTCGTCGAGCGGACCACGGACCGCGTCTTCGCCCTCCTCGGCGACGCCACCCTGCGGATGCTGCCGCGCGGCATCGACGAGTACCTGGAGCGGCGGCGGAAGATGGAGGAGGCGGCGGCCGCCTCGGCACCGGCCGCCCTGAAGGCCGTATCCGAGAAGAACGACAAGAGCGAGAAGAGCGAGAAGAGCGCCGCCGACCAGCGCGCCGCCAAGAAGGAACTCCAGAAGATCGAACGGCAGCTGGACAAGATCTCCGAGAAGGAGACCAAGCTGCACGCCCAAATCGCGGAGAACGCGACGGACTTCGCGAAGGTGGCCGAACTCGACGCCGAATTGCGGGACTTGACCGGTGAGCGGGACGAACTGGAGCTGCGGTGGCTGGAACTCGCCGAGGACGCGTGAAGGGTGCGTGAAGGCGCATAACAGGGGCATCACGGGCCGGTCCTCCCTTGGGAACAGGGGCTGAACCGGCCCGGTGCGTTGTCGGTGCCTGGTGATAGAAAGGGCCGCCTGAGAACTTCATGAGTACGACTCTGGGTCCATCACGTACCTCAGGGCGTGGCTAAAAATCAGTGATTTGAACGGGGGAGCCGCTGATGACTCAGCCGCCCAATCAGCCGCCGCAAGGTGGCTTCGGAGCGCCGCAGGATCAGCCACCACAGCAGCAGGGAGGCTTCGGCGCACCGCCGCCGCCCCAGGGCCCGCCCCGGACGCCACCACCTCCGCAGACCCCGCAGCCTGGTTACGGCTATCCCGAGCAGCCACCGCAGCCACCGCAGCCACCACAACAGCCGCAGCCACCACAGCAGCCCTCCGGCCCGTACGCCCAGCCCGGCCCCTACGCCCAGCCCGGCCCGTACGCCCAACCGGGCCCCTATGGCACGCCCGGCACGCCCGGCCCGTACGGCCAGTCGCAGCAGCCGGGGCCGTACGGAGGACAGCCCGGCTACGGCTACCCGCAGCAGCCCCAGTTCCCCGGCCCGCCCGGCACCCCGCCGCCCGCCGCCGGCTCGCGCAACCCCTTCAAGGGCAAGCCCGCCCTGGTCATCGGCGCCGCCGTGGCCGCGCTGCTCGTCATCGGCGGAACCGTCTTCGCGGTCACGAGCGGCGGTGACGACGGCAAGGGCAAGAAGAAGCCGGTCGCCGGACCGACCGACGACCCCAAGGCCACCGGCTCCGAGGCCCCGGTCAACCCCGGCGACGGCAGCGGCGACGGCGGCTCGGGCCCGGAGGACCTCAACGAGGGCCGCCAGGCCGGCGAGGCCAAGGTGCTCTGGTACAAGGACGCACCCGACGCCCCTGGTGACGGCGCCGACGCCCCGGGCATGTGGATCACCGACAAGACCGCGGTGAAGGCGGCGTACAAGCAGCTCTTCGCCTACAACGTCGGCGACGGCAACCCCACATGGGACCCGATCACCTTCCCGCAGAAGATCTGCGCGGTCACCCCGCAGAAGACGGCCGACGACAAGATCGTCGTGGCGTACATGAGCGGCAGCACCGACCGCGCCGACTGCAACCAGCTCCAGGAGATCGACCTCAACACCGGCGAGAAGGGCTGGACCGGCGAGGTCGCGGACGGCGCCCTGTTCGACAGCACGAGCCAGATCGGGCTGTCCGTCACCGGCAACACGCTGATGGTGGGCCGCTCGCAGTCCGGCACGGCGTACGACGTGCGCACCGGCAAGAAGCTGTTCGACAAGAAGCGGTACGGCGAGTCCTGCTTCCCGAGCGCCTTCGCGGGCGGCGCCCGGCTGGTCGTCGTCTCGTCCTGCGGCGCCGGCGGGACGAACGAGCACGACGAGATGCAGGAGCTGGACCCCGCGACCGGCAAGGTCAAGTGGACCCAGAGGTTCGACAAGGGCTGGAGGGCCACGCGGACCTACTCCGTCGACCCGCTGGTCGTCTACCTCACCAACGACGACAAGAACGCCTGGAACATCTCCACGTTCACCGCCACCGGCAAGTTCCGCTCGCAGGTCGCCTTCGACGAGGACTTCGCCCCCGAGTGCGGCTGGGCCGTCCTCTCGCGTGACCTCCAGGGCTGCGAGGGCGTGGCCGCCGACGCGGGCACCCTCTACCTGCCCACCGAGGCGACGACCGGGGCGAACGAGATCGTCGCGATCAACCTCGCCGACGGCAAGGAGAAGTGGCGGGTGAAGTCCCCGGCGGACGAGTCGATGCTGCCGATGAAGATCGACGGCGGCAAGCTGGTCGCGTATGTGCAGCCGTCGTACGACTCGGGCGGCCGGGTCGTGTCGATCCCGACGACCGGCGGCAGCCACGCGCCGACGAAGCTGTTGCAGATGCCGCAGGGCACCGCGGAGATCGAGAGCGGCTTCTTCTCGAAGGCCATCGACTGGGCCGACGGGCGCTTCTACCTCTCGACGGCCCGGCTGACCGGCAAGGACGACGCGAAGGAGAAGTTGATGCTCGCCTACGGCAAGTGACCCTTCTCTTCCTGTCCCGTCCTGTCCTTCGCCTGCTCCGTCGTCCCCGCCTGCGAGGTACTCAAGCCATGACCCAGCCACCGCCTCCGCCGCCCAATCAGCCACCCAACCAGCCGCCGCAGCCCAACCAGCCTTCGCAGCAGGGCGGCTTCGGAGCGCCCCAGACCCCGCAGACGCCGCCGCCCCCACCGGGGCAGCAGCCGCAGCCGGGTTACGGCTATCCCCAGCAGCCCCAGCCGCCGCAGACCCCTCCCGGTTACGGCTATCCACAGGCGACCCCCCAGCAGCCGCAGCCGCAGCCGCCCGCCGGCTATGGCTATCCCGGTCAGGCGCCCAACCCGACCCCGCCCCCGAACCCGTACGGGCAGCAGCCCAACCCCTATGGCCACCAGCCCAACCCCTATGGCCAGCAGCCCGCTTACGGCTTCCCGCAGCCGACCATGCCCCTGCAGCCGCAGGCCGGGCAGCCCGGACAACCGGCCAGCGGCGGGCGGAAGTTCAACGCGCAGCTGACCATCATCATCGCGGCCGTCGTGGCGATCGCGCTGATCATCGGCGGCGGTGTCCTGTACGCCTCCTCCTCCGGTGACGACGGCAAGAAGGACGACACCGCGAGCTCCAGCGGCGGCACCGGCGGCACGGACGACGGCAAGAACGGCGACGGCGGCACCGGTGGCACCTCGGGCACCTCCACCAAGCCGGTGGAGAAGGTGCCCGCCAACCCCGCCTCCAAGGTCCTCTTCCAGGTCCCGGCGCCCGCGGTCAAGGACGACAGCACCATCTCCACGGCCGGCTCCTGGCTCACCGACAAGGTGTACGCCAAGAGCGGCATCGCCGAGATCGTCGGCTACGACCCGGACAAGGGCACCGAGCTGTGGACGATCAAGCTCCCCGGCCCGGTGTGCCAGGGCAGCAACCACACCACCGCCGACAACGAGACGGCGATCATCTACGAGCCCGAGATGCCGACCAAGGCCGAGCGCTCGCACGGCTGCAGCCAGGTCGCGGCGATCGATCTGGACGCGGGCAAGAAGCTGTGGACCAAGACCGCCAAGTCCGGTGACCAGGCGATCAGCTTCAGCAACATCACCGTCAGCGCGAGCACGGTCGCCGTGGGCAGCACCAACGGCGGAGCCGCCTTCGACATCGCCTCCGGAAAGCAGCTGTGGGCCCCGAAGCCGTCCGACACCTGCTACGACTCCGGTTACGGCGGCGGCCCCAAGCTGGTCGCGGTGCGCAAGTGCGGTTCGTACGACCAGCGCGAGCTGCACATCCAGACCATCGACCCGAAGTCCGGGAAGGTGATCACCGAGTACAAGATGGCGACCGGCATCGAGTACGCCAGCGTCGTGTCCACCGACCCGCTGGTCGTGGCCGCCGACGTCGGCGAGGCCGCGCAGGACGGCAGCGGCATCTCGGACTTCTTCTCCATCGACAACAAGACCGGCAAGCTGCGCACCCGGATCGCGGCGCCCAGCGGCCAGTACGGCGCCAGCTGCGACGGCATCTCCAAGGTCGAGGAGTGCTTCGCGGTGGTGGTCGGCAACGACCGGCTCTACCTGGCGACCGAGGAGGACGACGTCAGCTCCGACGAACTGAGCCAGACCAACGAGATCGTCGCGATCGACCTGGCCACCGGAAAGACGACCGGCCAGCGCGCCGACGCGGGCGCCGACTACACGATCACCCCGCTGCGCATGGACGGCACCAACCTGATCGCCTACAAGCGTCCGCCGTACGACAAGGGCGGTCAGATCGTCAGCATCGACGGCGGTTCGTTCAAGGAGACGAAGCTGCTGGAGAACCCGGCCACGGAGTCGGTGCGGGACGCGGAGACCAGCATGAGCCCGGAGTACTCGGAGATGCTCTACTCGCAGGGGCACCTGTTCATGTCCGAGGTCTTCGCCAGCGAGTCGACGAGCTCGAACGACGAGGAGTACCTGGTGATCGGATTCGGCACGAGTTGACCGGTTGACCGACACCACCGGCCCGGTGACACGGCCTCGTCCCTGGTCAGGGGCGAGGCCGTACACGTACCGCTCATCACCCTCGAATCAGCGGAAAGCCAGAAATTCCGTCGATCCGGGGCACTTCTCACGAGTAGGGGAAGCGCAATGTCGAACAAGCGTGTAGCTTCCGGGGGCATGAAGGGCGGGGGGAGCCGGGAGGGGGCTTCCGTCCGTGCGGACGTGCGGACCGGTGGGGATCCATAGTGGGGGCAGCCATAGGGGCTTCCGCGGAGATCCATTGGGGGGACTGGGGGGTTTGCTCGATGGGAGTGCGGCTCATGGTGGTCGACGACCACCGATTGCTCGCCGAGGCGTTGGCCTCGGCACTGAAGCTGCGGGGGCACCGGGTGCTCGCCGCGGCGGCGCCCGCCGCGGGCGCGGCGGAACTGGTGATCAGCCGGGCACCGGAGGTGTGCCTGTTGGGGACGGCGACACCGGCGGAGCCGGGCATGTTCGACCCGGTGGTCCGGATCAAGCGGGAGCGGCCGCAGGTCGCGGTCCTGGTGCTGGGCCCGGTACCGAGCCCACGCGGCATCGCGGCGGCCTTCGCTGCGGGCGCGTCCGGCTACGTACGGCATGACGAGCGCATCGAGGGGGTCGAGCGGGCGATCATGAAGGCGAGGGCGGGGGAGGCGGCGGTCGCTCCACAGCTCCTCCAAGGAGCCTTCAGCGAACTCCTCAACCCGGCGGCCCAGCCGGATGACGAGGGCCAGCGCCTGCTCCAGATGCTCACACCGAGGGAGATCGAGGTCCTGGTCAGGGTCGCCGACGGCGAGGACACCCGGCTGATCGCGGCAGGCATGGGCATCGCACCGTCGACGGCCCGGACCCATGTCCAACGGGTACTGATGAAACTGGGCGTGGGCTCGAGGCTGGAGGCGGCGGCGTTGGCGGCGCGGACGGGGTTGTTGGATCGGGCGGGGCCTCTCCCGCACGAACCGCACCAATCGGATTCCTGACCCGCCCCTACGGGGGTGTACACGTGTGCCGGGTCTCGTTCCAGGATGTCCTGGCGCTTCATCCGCGCTTCCACCATCCGCTCGATGTCCTCGTTCGAGCTGCGCACTTCACGCGCCTGATGGATGGCGCCGGCGTACTCCCTCGTCTGGAGCAGGCCGGGAATGGCGGTGTTCGCGAAGACGTGTTCGTACGCCGCGGCCTGCTCGAAGGAGACGAGCGGATCCAGCCACTCAGGCACCGCGCTGTTGCCGACCCACCAGCCGTCGACGGCTCCGCCAGCCCCCTCGTCCGCCCCTACCTCACGGCTCACGAGCGCGCGGAGAAGGCCCGGCTCCAGCGGCTGCGGCGCGACGCCCTGTGGCTCGCCACGTACGGCGTCGATCTCGACACCCGCGACATCCACGCCTGTCTGGGGGAGGCGTCATGAGGGAGGAAGCGAACCGTGTACGGCTCCTGCCCTGGACCGGCGCATACGGGCAGCCCTGCTTCCTCCTCACGGATGGCGACGGCTTCGCCTCCCGGTTTGCCGACCGGGTCGAGGACGTACAACTCGGGCTCGCGGACAGACTGCTTGGCCGGACGCGGGATGTGCTCGCGGAGGGAGCGACGAAGGTCGGTGAACTCGGCGCGCCGGCAGATCAGTTGGCGGACGCTCTTTCCCGCGCGCTGCGTGTGGCCAGGTCGCGAGGCGCACGACTTGGGGGTCGGCCGACGGCTCTGCCGGGCGGGGCCGCGGCGGAGTCGTCGACCATGGGGAGCGTCCATGGCGTACTGGCGTACCGCCCAGCCGGGCTCCGGGGACAGAACGGCAACGGCCTGACCGTCTGGGCCGAGGTCGTCGCCGACGCCTCCAGGGGTGCCTCCCGATGACCCCGCCGTGAACCGCCGTACAGCCATCAAGTGAGGCGAGGGCGGCACCCCGTACCGCCGGGCTTCGCCGCCCACACCCGGACTGCCGGAGTCCGGGCGCCCGCACGAGCCCACCACCCCGGGACACGACGCGATCTGCGCGGG
The DNA here is from genome assembly GCF_002291145.1 of Streptomyces sp. SA15. Lineage (GTDB taxonomy): Bacteria > Actinomycetota > Actinomycetes > Streptomycetales > Streptomycetaceae > Streptomyces. The sequence goes on along the minus strand of NZ_NTGE01000193.1, from coordinate 15,123 downwards.
GGCCCGGACGCTCACCCAGTGATTGGCAGATCTGTTCCACCGGCACGGCCACCTCACCTGGTGTTTTCCTTCGCGGAGGTGGAACAGATCTGCCAATTCCCCGTTGATCCTTCGCCGTGTTGTGCCAGGGCTGCGGACAGTAGTGCTTGTGCTGACTCGCGCATGAGGGTTGCGGCCTCCGTCCGTGACACGGCGGCTATGTCGACCATCCAGACCCAAGCCTCGATTCCGCAGCCGGCGCGAATGGCGACAGCGAGTCGTCTGCGGTCGATGTGTGGGTGCGACTCGGCCAGCGGCGCCAGGGCGTCCTCGATCCATGCGATGGCCCTGCCTTGTCGCAGTACTGGGCGGGCGTCGCGCGGCGTCTGTGGTTCCTGGTCCAGGGACAGCCGCAGCGCGGCTCGCAGTTGGGGCTCCCACCTGCGCAGGATCCCCGTCTGCTCGGCGATGACCAGGTCGAGGCGGGCGTGGACGTCATCGGGTGCGTCCTGGTCGAGGAGGCTGGGCCGGTCGATGGTCGGTATAGCTGCCAGGAGCAGGTGTCTCTGGTTCGGGAAGTAACGGTAGGCCGTGGTACGGGAGATGCCGGCGGCGTCAGCCGACTGTTCCACGGTCGGTGTGTGTCCGCTCTCCAGCAGGGACCGGGCGGCCGCGAGGAGGGCGTCCCGAGTGCGCTGCTTCTGCTGGATCCGTCCCGTCGATTCATATGGTACTGCCATGCCGTCATGGTACGTTAGTCCCATGAATGACCCTGTGGTCACCGACCCGCAGCTGTACCGGGTCCTGTGGGAGAACGAACGTGTGCGGGTGCTGGAGTACCGCGATGCGCCGGGCGATGGGACGCATCTGCATGCCCATCCGGACAGCGTCATGGTGACCCTGTCCTCGTTCCAGCGGGTGATCTCGGCCGGAGGTCGAGACGTCCCGGTCGACATGGAGGCGGGCCAAGTCCGCTGGCTGGACGCGCAGGAGCACCAGGGCCGCAATGTAGGCCAGACGGCTACCTATTCCGTGTTCATCGAGCTCAAGGAACCCCGGCCCGGCGCCCCGCGTACGGATGCCGCGTTGGGGCCGTCCGCCTCCTGAACACGCCTCGTCGCCCCTCATGCCGGGCGGGTCCCTCGGCCCACTTCCCGGCCGAGGTCGATCACGCGTTGCCGGTGTGTGCGGGCCGCATCAAGCCGGTGTGTGCGGGCCACATCAAGCGAGGCGAGGGCGGCATGCCGATGGGCTGCGCCGCCCTCGCCAACCCTCACTCCCCGGATTCGTCTCCCGCCACAACATCCGGCGGCGGCGGAGCCACCGGCCGCAGCTTCAGCCACACCAGGAAGAACACGCCGAGGGCCAGCATTCCCAACCCGGTCCACAGGTTGATGTTGACGCCCTCGGCCTTGTCGATGTCCGCGTCCGACGCCGTGAAGCCCGCGATCGTGACGATGACGCCGTACACGACGAACAGGCCGCCGATGATGCGCCGGATGTCGAAGAGGCGGGCGGCGGTCGCGGACTTGGTCTGCAGGTCGGAGACCTCTCGCAGGACGTCCTTCTCGGAGTATCCGGAGGGCCCGGAAGATTCGGACATGGTGTCTCCAATCCTCCCGCGTCAGAACGAGAACGGGATGTAGCAGGCGGCCGCCAGGATCACCGCGCCCCAGCCCAGCAGGGCCGGCTTGCGGTACCAGGCCTCGTCGCCGGGTGCGGGGGGCTCCTCCATGCCGGGGGACGTGGTGCCGTAGACCAGGCCCTGGAGTTCCTCGGTCGGCTTGGGGGCCGTGAAGAGGGTTACGGCGATCATGACCACCGCGCCCGCCACGAAGCCCGCGATCGCGGAGACGAAGTTGGCGCCCTGGTCGGAGGGGATGTCGATGATGCCCTGTTTGTAGATCCAGAAGTAGTTCAGCATGGCGGCTGTCGTGCCGGCGATCAGGCCCCAGAAGCCCGACTTCATCGACGCCCGCTTCCAGAACATGCCGATGATGAAGACCACGAACATCGGGACGTTGAAGAAGGAGAACAGCGTCTGGAGGTAGCTCATGATGTTCGAGAAGGACGACGCCAGGAACGCCGTGCCGATCGACGCCATGACGCCGATCGCTGTGATCAGGCGGCCGAAGCGTACGTAGTAGTCGTCCTCGCGGTCCTTTACTACGTACTTCGCCCAGATGTCCGTCGTGAACACCGTGTTGAAGGACGAGATGTTGGCCGCCATGCCCGCCATGAAGGCCGCCAGGAGGCCGGTGACCGCGATGCCGAGGACGCCGTTCGGGAGCAGGGCCTCCATCAGGTACGGGATCGCGTCGTTGTACTGGAGGTCCGAGCCGGACGTGCCGATCTTCGGGACGAGAACGGCGGCCACCAGGCCCGGGATCATCACCAGGAAGACGATGAAGATCTTCGGGAAGGCGGCGATCAGAGGGGTGCGCTGGGCTGCCGAGAGGTTCTTCGCCGACAGGGCTCGCTGGACCTCTGCGAAGTTCGTCGTCCAGTAGCCGAACGACAACACGAAGCCGAGGCCGAGGACGATCGTCAGCCAGTTGGCGCCCAGCGGGTTGTCGCTGCCGATACCCGTGCCGCCCCATGAGGTCATGAAGTCGGCGCCGTGTGTCTTGCTGAGGGAGTCGGACAGGCCGTCCCAGCCGCCGACCTTCTTCAGGCCGAGGACGGTGATCGGGATGAGGGCCGCCAGGATCACGAAGAACTGCAGGACCTCGTTGTAGATCGCGGAGGACAGGCCGCCGAGCGTGATGTAGGCGAGGACGAAGAAGCCGGCGACCACGATGGCCACCCATTCCGGCCAGCCCAGCAGCGCCTCGACCACGATCGCCAGGGCGTAGAGGTTGACGCCCGCGATGAGGATGGCGGCGAAGGCGAACAGGATCGAGCTGAGCAGGTGTGCCGCCTTGTCGAAGCGCAGGAGCAGGAACTCCGGGACCGAGCGGACCTTGCTGCCGTAGTAGAACGGCATCATGACCAGGCCCAGGAAGACCATCGCCGGGATGGCGCCGATCCAGTACCAGTGGGTGGTGTAGACGCCGTACTGCGCGCTGTTGGCGGCCATGCCGAGGATCTCGGTGGCGCCCAGGTTGGCGGCGATGAACGCGAGGCCGGTGACCCAGGCCGGAAGGGAGCGGCCGGAGAGGAAGAAGTCGAGGCTGGTCTTCACCGATCTGCGGGCGGCGAAGCCGATGCCCAGGACGACGACGAAGTAGATGCCGAGGATCGTGTAGTCGAGCCAGTTCGTGGGGAGTCGCAGCTCGGCTGCCAGATGTGTGGGGGTTTGCATAAGAACTCGCTTCGTTGCGCGAACTGATCCGTGGCGGAACCTACGCCTCAGCGTTCAGTTATTGAACACCTCCGGTGAAGCTCTTTGTTGGATTGTGATGTCGACAGTTGAGGTGCCTTGTGTTCTAATGTGTTTGGTTCTGTTTGATGATTGAGTGGCTCGAATAGGAGTCCGCAGTGAAGAAGACCTCGACCCGGCTGGCCGACGGTCGCGAGCTCATCTACTACGACCTGCGGGACGACACCGTGCGGGACGCGGTCGACCGCCGCCCGCTGGAGCGGACCGTCACCACGTCCGAGGTCCGCCGCGATCCCCTGCTCGGCGACTGTGTCGCCATCGCCTCGCACCGGCAGGGTCGCACCTACCATCCGCCGGCCGACGAGTGCCCCCTGTGCCCGTCCCAGGGCGACCGCCTGAGCGAGATCCCGGACTCGTCGTACGACGTCGTGGTCTTCGAGAACCGTTTCCCCTCCCTCGCCGGCGACTCCGGCCGCTGCGAGGTCGTCTGCTTCACCTCCGACCACAACGCGTCCTTCGGCGAGCTGACGGAGGAGCAGGCAGGGCTGGTCCTGGAGGCGTGGACCGACCGGACGTCGGAGTTGTCGCATCTCCCCTCCGTGGAGCAGGTGTTCTGCTTCGAGAACCGCGGCGCCGAGATCGGTGTGACGCTCGGCCACCCGCACGGGCAGATCTACGCCTACCCGTTCACCACGCCGCGCACCGCGCTGATGCTGCGTTCTGTCGCAACTCATAAGGAGGCGACCGGAGGTGAGAATCTCTTCGACGCCGTCCTGGAGCGGGAACTCGCCGACGAGCGGGTCGTCCTGGAGGGCGAACACTGGCTCGCCTTCGTGCCGTACGCCGCGCACTGGCCGTACGAGGTCCACCTGTACCCGAAGCGTCGAGTGCCCGATCTGCTCGGACTCGACGAGGACGCGCGCACAGAGTTCCCCAAGGTGTATCTGGAACTCTTGAGGCGCTTCGACCGGATCTTCGGCGGGGGGGATGGAGGCGAAAACCCCGTGGACGAGCCTCCGACGCCTTACATCGCCGCCTGGCACCAGGCGCCGTTCGGCACGCTGGAGGAGTTCGACGGCGTCAGCCGTGACGACTTCGCGCTGCACCTCGAGCTTTTCACCATCCGCCGCACCTCCGGCAAGCTGAAGTACCTCGCGGGCTCCGAATCCGGTATGAACGTGTTCATCAACGACGTGCCGCCGGAGCGCGCGGCCGAGCGACTGCGAGAGGTAGCGAGTTCATGAGCGGTAAGTACCTGGTCACCGGTGGCGCGGGCTATGTCGGCAGCGTGGTCGCCCAGCATCTGCTGGAGGCGGGCCACGAGGTCGTCGTACTCGACAACCTGACGACCGGCTTCCGCGAGGGCGTCCCGGCCGGCGCCACCTTCGTCGAGGGTGACATCCGGGACGCCGCCAAGTGGCTGGACCCCTCCTTCGACGCCGTCCTGCACTTCGCCGCCTTCTCCCAGGTCGGCGAGTCGGTCGTCAAGCCCGAGAAGTACTGGGACAACAACGTCGGCGGCACGATGGCGCTGCTCGCCGCCATGCGCGAGGCGGGCGTGCGCAAGCTGGTCTTCTCGTCCACGGCGGCGACGTACGGCGAGCCGGATCAGGTGCCGATCGTCGAGACCGCGCCGACGAAGCCCACCAACCCGTACGGCGCGTCGAAGCTGGCCGTCGACCACATGATCACCGGGGAGGCGGCGGCCCACGGGCTCGGTGCCGTGTCCCTCCGCTACTTCAACGTGGCGGGCGCGTACGGCGCCCACGGCGAGCGGCACGACCCCGAGTCGCACCTCATTCCGCTGGTGTTGCAGGTCGCGCAGGGCAAGCGGGACGCCATCTCCGTCTTCGGCGACGACTACCCGACGCCGGACGGCACCTGCGTCCGCGACTACATCCACGTCGCCGACCTGGCCGACGCCCACCTCCTGGCACTCGAGGCCGCCCAGCCGGGCGAGCACCTGATCTGCAACCTCGGCAATGGCAACGGCTTCTCCGTCCGCGAGGTCATCGAGACGGTCCGGCAGGTCACCGGCCACCCGATCCCCGAGGTCGTGGCCCCCCGCCGGGGCGGCGACCCGGCGGTCCTGGTGGCGTCCGCCGACACCGCCCGGGAGAAGCTGGGCTGGAACCCGTCCCGCGCGGATCTCGCGGGGATCGTCGCGGACGCGTGGGACTTCGCGCAGCGGCGCGGCAAGTAGCGCGCACGAGCGCAGCAGGCAGAACGTACGAAAGGTCAGGGGTCAGGGCATGAGCGAGGCTGTGGCAGGGGCTGTCGCCGAGCGGTTCAAGGAGCTGTACGGGGCCGATCCGGAAGGCGTGTGGGCGGCGCCCGGCCGGGTCAACCTGATCGGCGAACACACCGACTACAACGACGGCTTCGTCATGCCGTTCGCGCTGCCGCACATCACGGTCGCGGCGGTGTCCCGGCGCGAGGACGGCGTCCTGCGCCTGCACTCGGCGGACATCGAGGCCGGTGTCGTTCAGCTGCGGCTGGACGACCTGGCCCCCGAGTCCGACCACGACTGGACGGCGTACCCGGCGGGCGTGGTGTGGGCCCTGCGCGAGGCGGGCCACCAGGTCACCGGCGCGGACGTCCACCTCACCTCGACGGTGCCGGCGGGCGCGGGCCTGTCGTCGTCGGCGGCGCTGGAAGTCGTCGTGGCCCTCGCCCTCAACGACCTCTTCGCACTCGGCCTGAAGGGCTGGCAGCTGGCCCGCCTGTGCCAGCGCGCCGAGAACGTCTACGTCGGCGCCCCCACCGGCATCATGGACCAGACGGCGTCCGCGTGTTGCGAGGCGGGCCACGCCCTGTTCCTCGACACCCGCGACCTGTCCCAGAAGCAGATCCCCTTCGACCTCGCCGCGGAGGGCATGCGCCTGTTGGTCGTCGACACCCGGGTCAAGCACGCCCACAGCAACGGCGAGTACGGCAAGCGCCGCGCCGGCTGCGAGAAGGGCGCGGCCCTGCTCGGCGTCGACGCGCTGCGGGACGTGCCGTACGACGGACTGGACGCGGCGCTGGAGCGCCTCGGCGACGAGGAGGAGGTCCGCCGCCTGGTCCGCCACATCGTCACGGAGAACCACCGGGTGGAGCAGGTCGTCTCGCTGCTGGAGTCCGGCGAGACACGCGCGATCGGCCCGGTCCTGATCGAGGGCCACGCCTCCCTGCGGGACGACTTCCGCATCTCCTGCCCCGAACTGGACCTGGTCGTGGACACCGCGCTGGCGTCCGGCGCCCTCGGTGCCCGCATGACCGGTGGCGGCTTCGGCGGCTCGGCGATCGTCCTGGCGGAGGCCGCCGACGTCGACACGATCACCAAAGCCGTCCAGGAGGCGTTCGCCGCGGCGGACTTCACCGCACCTCGCGTGTTCGAGGTGGTGCCTTCGGCGGGGGCGCGGCGGCTCAGCTGAGCCGCTTCGTCAGCGTGTACTCCGTGATCCCCGGCGGATAGTCGGGGATCACGCACACCACCTCGTAGCCCCGCCTCTGATAGAACGCCGGCGCCTGGAAGTCCCAGGTCTCCAGGCGTACGGCCGTACAGCCCCGTTCGCTGCGGGCCGCCCGTTCCGCCCGGGCGAGCAGGTGGGAGCCGAGGCCCGATCCGCGGTGGCGTTCGTCGACCCACAGGTACGTCACATGCAGCCAGGTCGCCCAGGTGTGGCCGACCAGGCCGCCGGCCAGGGCGTCGGAGGAGTCCAAGGCCCACACGTGCAGGGGAAGTTGTCGTTCGCCGGGCGTTCCGCGCAGCGCGCGCAGGATCGGTGAGGCCGCCGTGTTGGTCTCCCGCAGCCGCACACGCAGCAAATCCTGCCGGGCCTTGTCGACTTCTGTCACCAGACGAAACATGCGGCTCACCATAAACGTGCCGGACAGCCAGTTCTGCAAATTGCCTTCCGCTCCCGGCCCCCACCCGTACTCTGATGAACAGCACCGGTGGGGGCCGGTGCTGATCAGGGGGCGAGACAGTCGGGTACGACGCCCGAAGTGGGGGTAGCAGTCCTTGCACGGCGGCGGCCGTGCGTGCAGCCATCGCGCTTCGGGCGCCGTACCCGCGCCGATGTCGTCTCCCGGTGTCGTCCTTCGACGATGGGGTATCCCCTGCTCTTCAGAGAGCTTGGGGAAGGGGGTTTCGTGGTTCGCATCCGAGTCCTGGTCGTCGACGACCATCGCATCTTCGCCGAGTCGCTCGCGGCCGCGCTGGCAGCGGAGCCGGACGTCGACGTGTCCGCCGCCGGCAGCGGTCCCGCGGCGCTGCGCAGTCTGGAGCGGGCGGCCGCCGAGGGTCGCCGCTTCGATGTGCTGCTCGTCGACGCCGACCTGGGCGGCAACGTCCCGGGAGTACGGCCCGCCGTGCCCGTTCAGGAGGGCAACGAGGACGGGCTGGTCGACGGGATTTCGCTGGTCGCCGGGGTGCGTTCCGCGCAGCCGGCCGTACGGATCGTCGTGCTCGCCGAGAAGGACGATCCCCGGCGGGCCGCGCTCGCCCTGCAGGCCGGCGCGTCCGGGTGGGTCGCCAAGGACTGCTCGCTGTCCCGGCTGCTCACCGTCATCCGGGGGGTGCTGCGCGACGAGACCCATCTGCCGCCCGCCCTGCTCACCGGCGTCCTGCGCGAGCTGACCGCCGCCCGCAAACACCGCACCGAGAGCGAGCGGCTCGTCGAGTCGCTCACCCCCCGGGAGCGGGAGGTCCTGCGGTGCATGGTGGCAGGGCTGGGGCGCAAGGCCGTGGCCGAGCGCCTGTTCCTCTCACCGCACACCGTCCGCACCCACATGCAGAACGTCCTCGGCAAGCTGGGCGTCCACAGCACCCTGGCCGCCGTCGCGCTCGCACGCCGGGCCGGCGTCGGCCCCGTCGACCTGGGGCCGGCCGGGCGAATCGGGGTGGAGGAAAGCAGTAGCGCCTGATCAGTTGCGCTGAGCCTGCGCCCGGCAGGCCTAGGGCCTGTCCGGCGGATCAGGTCGCAGGAAATCGGCGGCACCTCATCTACGCAGGTGAGCGGGGTCTGGTGCGTCGAGCTGCAAGGCGGAGGAGGGAGTCGACGCGATGGGGGTCCCCCCGCGCGAGGTTGTTCGAGCGTGGGGGAGTCGGCGACCGACGACAACGCCGCAGATCGGCGTGCCAGGCCCCGCGTCTGCGACATAATCCGCCGGACAGGCCCTAGCCGGGAATGTTGTCGAACGGGGCGGTCAACTGGCGGAGCAGTCCCGCCAGTTCGCTCCGCTGCGCGCGGGAGAGCTCCGCGAGGATCGCGCGCTCCTGGTCCAGCAGTCCGGCCAGGGCCTGGTCCGCGCGATCCCGGCCCTCATCCGTGAGCCGGACCAGCACGCCACGCCGGTCGCTCGGGTCGGGCAGCCGCTCCACCAGGCCCTTCTTGGCCAGCCGGTCGATGCGGTTCGTCATCGTGCCCGAGGTGACCAGGGTCTGGGTGAGCAGTTGGCCCGGCGAGAGCTGATACGGCGTGCCCGCGCGCCTGAGCGCCGTCAGCACGTCGAACTCCCAGGGCTCCAGGCTGTGCTCGGCGAAGGCCAGCCGGCGTGCCCGGTCCAGATGCCGGGCCAGTCTGCTCACCCGGCTGAGCACCTCGAGCGGTTCCACGTCGAGGTCCGGGCGCTCCCGGCGCCACGCTGCGACCAGCCGATCGACCTCGTCCTCCATGACGATCAGTGTAGTGGTTGTGTCGACGTGAAGTCTCTTGACATCGAGACTCTTGACGTCGAGCTGAGTGCGGGTGAGGCTGGGACCGTCGAGAACAGTCACGACGAGGAGGCCCGATGCCCGCCCCCACCTGGGACCCCGCCCAGTACCTGCGCCACGCCGACCACCGCGCCCGCCCCTTCACCGACCTCCTCGCCCGCGTCCCCGGCCCGCCAACCGACTCCCCCCGCATCGCCGACCTCGGCTGCGGCCCCGGCAACGTCACCACCCTCCTCGCCGAACGCTGGCCCACCGCCCGCATCACCGGCTACGACAACTCGCCCGAGATGCTCACCCGGGCCGAAGCCCACGCCGGGCCCACCCCGGGCGGCGGCCGCCTCGACTTCGCCCACGCGGACGTACGGACCTGGGCGCCCGAGGAGCCGTACGACCTGATCGTCAGCAACGCCACCCTCCAGTGGATCCCCCGGCACGCCGAGCGGTTCGCGGAGTGGACGGCGGGCCTGAAGCCCGGTGGCACCTTCGCCTTCCAGGTGCCGGGGAACTTCGGCGCCCCCAGCCACCAGCTCATGCGCGACCTCGCCCACTCCGCCCGCTTCAAGGACCGCCTCGCCGACACCCTGCGCCACGACGACGCCGTCCTCGCCCCCGAGACCTACCTGGAGAAGCTGGCCGACCTCGGCTGCACGGCGGACGTGTGGGAGACGACGTACATCCATCTGCTGCACGGCGAGGACCCGGTGCTCGACTGGGTCGAGGGAACCGGCCTGCGCCCCGTCCTCACCGCCCTCGCCGACGCCCCAGAGGCCCGGCACGACTTCCTCACCGCCTACCGGACCGCCCTCCGCCAGGCCTATCCGACCGGCCCGCACGGCACGCCCTTCCCCTTCCGCCGCATCTTCGCCGTCGCCCACAGGAGTCGCTGACCGGTGTTTGAACCGCACCGCAAGGGTCACTCGCTGTAGTGACACCGTGGTCAAGGCTCGCTGGGAGTGATGGACGGTGGCACGAGAGCAGAAGGCCAAGGCGAAGAAGGAACAGCTCAAGGGCAAGGCCAAGGAGGCCATGGGCCGCATCGTCGGCAACGAGAGGATGACGGCGGAAGGCCGGGCCGAGAAGTCGAAGGGGCACGCCCGCCAGGCGAAGGAGAAGGGGAAGGACACGTTCAAAGGCTGACGTCAGACGACGAAAGGGCTGACGCCGGCAGGGGCACCGGAAGAGCGGCTTGGTCAGCTCTTCCGGTGCCCTATCAGTCGCGGCTTCGGCTCCAGCCCGTCCAGCCCGTGCCACGCCAGATTCACCAGATGGGCGGCCACCTCCGCCTTCTTCGGACGGCGTACGTCCAGCCACCACTGCCCCGTCAGGGCGACCATGCCGACCAGCGCCTGCGCGTACAGCGGCGCCAGCTTCGGATCGAAGCCGCGGCTCTTGAACTCGCGGCCCAGGATGTCCTCCACCTGCGTGGCGATGTCCGAGATGAGAGACGCGAAAGAACCCGTCGACTGCGGGATGGGGGAGTCACGGACCAGGATGCGGAAGCCGTCCGTGTACTCCTCGATGTAGTCCAGGAGCGCGAACGCCGCCTGCTCGCACAGCTCACGCGGATGGCCGGCCGTCAGCGAACTCGTCACCATGTCCAGCAAGCGCCGCATCTCCCGGTCCACCACGACCGCGTACAGACCCTCCTTGCCGCCGAAGTGCTCGTACACCACCGGCTTGGACACCCCGGCCTTCGCCGCGATCTCCTCCACCGACGTGCCCTCGAAACCTTTCGCCGCGAACAGGGTGCGACCGATCTCCAGCAGCTGCTGACGGCGCTCGGCACCGGTCATCCGGGTGCGACGCGCACGCCGCGGCTTCTCATTGCTCGGGGTGCTGCTGGAGTCGGTCGCCACGGCGTCAATCATGCCGCCTCGGCGGCCTCCTTCTTGCGCCGAGAGCCGTCCGAACCCGCGTTCCGACGGGAATCGATACGCGAGCGTGACGGCCAGCGCACGTCGTACGCCCAGCCGAGCAACTCGAACCAGCGGATGATCCGCGCCGAGGAGTCCAGCTGGCCCCGCTCCACACCGTGCCGCGCCGACGTCGGGTCCGCATGGTGCAGGTTGTGCCAGGACTCGCCACAGGACAGGACCGCCAGCCACCACACGTTGCCCGAACGGTCACGCGACTTGAAGGGCCGCTTGCCGACCGCGTGACAGATCGAGTTGATCGACCACGTCACATGGTGCAGCAGAGCCACCCGGACCAGCGAGCCCCAGAAGAACGCCGTGAACGCGCCCCAGAAGGACATCGTCACCAGACCGCCGATCACAGCGGGCAGGGCCAGAGAGAGGATCGTCCAGAAAATGAACTGACGAGAGATCGTGCGGATCGCCCGGTCCTTGATCAGATCCGGGGCGTACTTGTCCTGCGGCGTCTGCTCCTCGTCGAACATCCAGCCGATGTGCGCCCACCACAGGCCCTTCATCAGCGCCGGAACCGTCTCGCCGAAACGCCAGGGAGAGTGCGGGTCACCCTCCGCGTCCGAGAATTTGTGGTGCTTGCGGTGGTCGGCGACCCAGCGCACCAGAGGGCCCTCGACCGCCATGGAGCCGGCGATCGCCAGCGCGATCCGCAGGGGCCGCTTCGCCTTGAAGGAACCGTGAGTGAAGTAGCGGTGGAATCCGATCGTGATGCCATGGCAGCCCAGGTAGTAGAAGAAGACCAGCAGGCCGAGATCCAGCCAGCTCACACCCCAGCCCCACGCCAGCGGCACCGCCGCCAGGAGCGCGAGGAACGGGACGATGATGAAGAGCAGCAGCGCGATCTGCTCGATCGAACGCTTCTTCTCACCGCCCAGCGTGGCGGAGGGAGTGGGGGTGTCGGTCGCCTTCGGGGAGTCTTCGATCACATCAGAGCTCGTGGTCATGCGCGTCCCCTGTGGGGTTCGAGGGTTTCGAGAGTTGAGACAAACGCCGGGGGCGCGGAACCGAGCGGGAGCCGAGCGGGACTTCCCTACGGTTCCGTAACCTACGGCATCGTAAGTATGGCAGTGCGCCGCCGGGCGGCAAGAGCCCGTGAGCCTGCGCGTCCGCACGGACACCTATCCTGGAGACGGTCGGACAGCGCGGTCCGCTCTGATTTCTTCCCGGATGTCCGGCCCGTATGCGGTGACAGCCGCCCGACCGCCCTCCGGGTTCCCTCCCAGACGAGCTTCAACACTGCAAGGAGCCGCACCTGTGAGCAGTGCCGACGACCTGACCACGCCCACCACGACGACCAGCAGTGCGCTGCGCGCCGACATCAGGCGACTGGGTGACCTCCTCGGCGAGACCCTCGTCCGACAGGAGGGTCCCGAGCTGCTCGAGCTCGTCGAAAAGGTCCGCCGCCTCACCCGCGAGGACGGCGAGGCCGCCGCCCAGCTGCTGCGCGGCACCGAACTGCAGACCGCCGCCAAGCTGGTCCGCGCCTTCTCCACCTACTTCCACCTGGCCAACGTCACCGAACAGGTCCACCGCGGCCGCGAACTGCGCGCCAAGCGCGCCGCCGAGGGCGGCCTCCTCGCCCGCACGGCCGACCGGCTCAAGGACGCCGACCCCGAGCACCTGCGCCAGACGGTCGCCCACCTCAATGTCCGCCCGGTGTTCACCGCCCACCCCACCGAGGCCGCACGCCGGTCGGTCCTCAACAAGCTCCGGCGCATCGCCGCGCTCCTGGAACTCCCCGTCACCGAGGCCGACCGCCGCCGCTACGACACCCGCCTCGCCGAGAACATCGACCTCGTCTGGCAGACCGACGAACTGCGCGTCGTACGCCCCGAGCCCGCCGACGAGGCCCGCAACGCCATCTACTACCTGGACGAACTGCACGCCGGCGCGGTAGGAGATGTGCTGGAGGACCTCACCGCCGAACTGGAACGCGTGGGCGTCAAGCTGCCCGACCACACCCGCCCCCTCACCTTCGGCACCTGGATCGGCGGCGACCGCGACGGCAACCCCAACGTCACCCCCCAGGTCACCTGGGACGTCCTCATCCTCCAGCACGAGCACGGCATCAACGACGCCCTGGAGATGATCGACGAACTCCGCGGCTTCCTGTCGAACTCCATCCGCTACACAGGGGCCACCGACGAACTGCTCGAGTCACTGCAGGCCGACCTCGAGCGGCTGCCCGAGATCAGCCCCCGCTACAAGCGCCTGAACGCCGAAGAGCCCTACCGCCTCAAGGCCACCTGCATCCGGCAGAAGCTCGAGAACACCAAGCAGCGCCTCGCCAAGGGCACCCCCCACGAGGAAGGCCGCGACTACCTCGGCACCTCCGAGCTGCTCGCCGACCTCACCCTCATCCAGACCTCCCTGCGCGAACACCGCGGCGGCCTCTTCGCCGACGGCCGCATGGACCGCACCATCCGCACCCTCGCCGCCTTCGGCCTCCAGCTCGCCACCATGGACGTACGCGAACACGCGGACGCCCACCACCACGCCCTCGGCCAGCTCTTCGACCGCCTCGGCGAGGAGTCCTGGCGATACGCCGACATGCCCCGCGAATACCGGACCAAGCTGCTCGCCAAGGAACTGCGCTCCAGAAGGCCCCTCGCCCCCACCCCGGCCCCCGTCGACGCGGCCGGCGAGAAGACCTTCGGCGTCTTCCAGACCGTCAAGCGAGCCCTGGAAGTCTTCGGACCCGAGGTCATCGAGTCGTACATCATCTCGATGTGCCAGGGCGCGGACGACGTGTTCGCCGCCGCCGTCCTCGCCCGCGAGGCCGGCCTCATCGACCTCCACGCCGGCTGGGCCAAGATCGGCATCGTCCCGCTCCTGGAAACCACCGACGAGCTCAAGGCCGCCGACACCATCCTGGAGGACATGCTCTCCGACCCGTCCTACCGGCGCCTCGTCGCCCTCAGGGGCGACGTCCAGGAGGTCATGCTCGGCTACTCCGACTCCTCCAAGTTCGGCGGCATCACCACCAGCCAGTGGGAGATCCACCGCGCCCAGCGCCGCCTGCGTGACGTCGCCCACCGGTACGGCGTCCGCCTCCGGCTCTTCCACGGCCGCGGCGGCACCGTCGGCCGCGGCGGCGGCCCCTCCCACGACGCCATCCTCGCCCAGCCCTGGGGCACCCTCGAAGGCGAGATCAAGGTCACCGAACAGGGCGAGGTCATCTCCGACAAGTACCTCGTACCGTCCCTCGCCCGGGAGAACCTCGAGCTGACGGTCGCCGCCACCCTCCAGGCCTCCGCCCTGCACACCGCCCCCCGCCAGTCCGTCGAGGCACTGGCCCGCTGGGACGCGGCGATGGACGTCGTCAGCGACGCCGCACACTCCGCCTACCGCAGCCTGGTCGAAGACCCCGACCTGCCCTCGTACTTCTTCGCCTCCACCCCGGTGGACCAGCTCGCCGACCTCCACCTGGGATCCCGGCCGTCGCGCCGCCCCGACTCGGGAGCCGGTCTGGACGGCCTGCGAGCCATCCCCTGGGTCTTCGGCTGGACCCAGTCACGGCAGATCGTCCCCGGCTGGTTCGGCGTCGGCTCCGGACTGAAGGCGCTGCGCGAGGCCGGCCTCGACACCGTCCTCGACGAGATGCACGAGCAGTGGCACTTCTTCCGCAACTTCATCTCCAACGTCGAGATGACCCTCGCCAAGACGGACCTGCGGATCGCCGCCCACTACGTCGACACCCTCGTCCCCGACGACCTCAAGCACGTCTTCGACACCATCAAGGCCGAACACGAACTCACCGTGCGCGAGGTACTCCGCGTCACCGGCGAACAGGAACTCCTGGACGCCGCACCCGTCCTCAAGCAGACCTTCACCATCCGCGACGCCTACCTGGACCCGATCTCCTACCTCCAGGTCACCCTGCTCAAGCGCCAGCGCGACGCGGCAGCGGCCGGCGAACAGCCCGATCCGCTGCTGTCCCGGGCCCTGCTCCTCACCGTCAACGGCGTGGCGGCAGGCCTGCGCAACACCGGCTGACCCCGCACATGAGGGTGCCCCCCATGCTCGTACGAAGCATGGGGGGCACTGTCATGCCGTGGATCAGGCCGTGGATCAGGCCGTGGATCAGGACTTGGATCAGACCTTGGATCAGGCCTTACGACGACGGACCACCAGGTAACCGCCCGCGGCCAGCAGCCCCGCCGCAGCCGCCGCCAGCAGACCGACCGGAGCAC
>NZ_NTGE01000061.1 GCF_002291145.1 Streptomyces sp. SA15 | reverse complement strand
CCGCGGCCGGCCCCGCTCCCTCCCGTCGGCGTGTTCTCGGGCTGGCGCTCGGCGGGGCCGCGGTCGTGGCGGCCGGTGGCGGGGCCGCCTGGTGGCTGGCGTCGGCCGACGACACCCCCGGGTCCACCACGGACACGGGCGGCAAGGGCGGCTCGGCCGCACCCGCCGGCGAGAACTTCACGACCCCGCCCGCCGGAGTGGCCCCCCAGCCCCTGTGGCACAAGTCGGTCGCGGAGGACAGCACGGACACGGACGTCCCCCTCCTCACCCACGACGGCCTGCTCCTGATCAGCGGCGACCCGCTCGTGGCGTACGACGTGAAGACGGGCAGGGCACGCTGGTCCAAGAAGGGCATCTGCCGCCCCGGAGCCCGGCTCCTCTTCCACGGCGGCAAGGTGTTCCTGGCCGACGGCGACTACGACGGCGTACTCGTGGCCCATGACGTGAGGACCGGCGACGAGGTCTGGCGCAGCCGCCTCGGCAAGGACCTCAGCATCGAGGACACCATCGCCGTCGACGCCAGGAACGTGTACGTCACGCTGACCGACTACAGCCAGTCGAAGTCGGCCACCAAGTACCGCACGGCGGTCGCCGCCGTCAGCCACACCACCGGCAAGACGGTCTGGCTGCAGCGGCGCGACTGGGGCACCAAGGACTACGACGTCCAGGGCTCCGTGGCCGGGAACTACCTGGCCTACGCCGACTCCAACTACAACCTCACCGTCCGCAACACCGCCGGCGGCGCCCAGCTGTGGACGAAGAAGATCGGCGACGACTGGACCTGGCAGCCCACCGTCGCGAACGGCATGGTCTTCCTGCCCGGCGACAAGCTGACGGCCGTGGAGGCGGACACGGGCAAGAACGTCTGGACGCTCTCGCCCAACGGCCGCGGCGGTTTCGCGAACCCGACGGTCATCGACGGCGTGCTCTACACCAGCGACAACGACGACGGTGTCTGGGCGGTGAACGTCAGGACCGGCAAGCGGATCTGGCTCTGCGACGATCTGGACGTCGAAGGCCCGGAGACGTTCCTGAAGGCCGGGACGACCCTGTACGGGGCCACCGGATCCCTGGACGGCGGCATCGTCGCCCTGGGGGCGAAGACCGGCAAACTGCGCTGGACCTACACCGACAGCAAGGCCGCGGGGGAATCGTGGCAGGTCGCCCTCGCCGGAAACCGGCTGATGGCTACGCACGGGCCGGAGATCTACGCGTTGCCCGCCGTGTGAGGACGTGTGAGGACGTGTGAGGACGTGTGAGGACGTCTGAGAACGCGTGACGAGGGCTGACGCCTGGCGCCGCGATGGGATGATCGGTCGATGACCGGCTTGTTGATCGCCGTCGCCGCGCTGTGGGGTGCGGCTGTGGGGGCGCTGGTGCCACGGGCCGCCTACCGGTTCTCCGTCCCCTCGGAGGAGGCCTGGCGGGATCGGTGCCCCGGCGGGCATCCGATTCGGGGGCCGATCCGTGGGTGGATCGGGTGGGCGCGGTGCGGGGCGTGCGCGGGCGGTGCGGTCGTGACCGGCGACGCCGAGACCGCCGTAGCGCATGAAGCCGAGTCCGCCGTAGCGCACGACGCCGAGACCGCCGTAGCGCATGAAGCCGAGACCGCCGTATCCCACGTATCTCAGAAGACGTATGGCAAGACGTACGGCCCCAGCACCGCCCTCGTCGCCCTCACCACCGCCCTCCTCTGCGCCGCCCTCGCCGCCGCCACCGACACCCGGCCCGAAGTCGCCGTCTGGCTGCTGCTCGCGCCCGTCGGTGTGCTGCTGGCCGTCATCGACTTCCGGGTGCAGCGGCTGCCCGACGTGCTGACCCTGCCGCTCGCCGCCGCCGCGCTCGTGCTGCTCGGCCTGGTGACGCTGGTGCCCGAGCACACCGGGCACTGGCCCTCCGCCGCCCTGGGCGCCCTCGCCCTCGGCGGTGGCTACTTCGTGCTGTTCCTCATCAACCCCGGCGGCATGGGCTTCGGCGATGTGAAGCTGGCGCTCGGGATGGGTGCCGTGCTGGGCTGGTACGGCTGGGCGACGGTCATGGTGGGCACGCTCGCCGGGTTCTTGCTCGGGGCGTTGTACGGCGGTGCTCTCGTGGTCGCGCGGCGCGCCGGGCGGAAAACGGCCATTCCGTTCGGGCCGTTCCTGATCGCGGGGGCGTTCATCGGTGTGCTCATCGGCGCCTACTCGGCCTGACGTCGTTGAGCGGAAACGCCTGGCGTACGCTGGTTCGGTCCGTCCTCACCCTTGACGAACTTGACGAACTTGACGAAAGGGACGCCCCGGTGACCGAGAAGGCCGACCTCCAGTCCGTCCTCGACCGTGCCGCCGAGGGTGTGCGGATCACCCCGGAGGAGGCGCTCGACCTCTACCGCGACGCCCCGCTGCACGCGCTGGGCGCCGCCGCCGACGCCGTACGCCGCCGCAGGTACGCGGGCACCGAGCACATCGCGACGTACATCATCGAGCGCAACATCAACTACACGAACGTGTGCGTCACGGCGTGCAAGTTCTGCGCCTTCTACGCGGCCCCCAAGGACACCGCCAAGGGCTGGACCCGCGACCTGGACGACATCCTGCGGCGCTGCGCCGAGACCGTCGAGCTCGGTGGTACGCAGATCATGTTCCAGGGCGGCCACCACCCGGACTACGGCGTCGAGTACTACGAGAAGCACTTCGCCGCCATCAAGCAGGCCTTCCCGCAGCTGGTGATCCACTCGCTGGGCGCGTCCGAGGTCGAGCACATGGCCCGGATCTCGGGCGTCTCGGTCGAGGAGGCCATCACCCGGATCCACGAGGCGGGGCTCGACTCCTTCGCCGGCGCCGGCGCGGAGCTGCTGCCCGCCCGGCCCCGCAAGGCCATCGCCCCGCTGAAGGAGTCCGGCGAGCGCTGGCTGGAGATCATGGAGACCGCGCACCGGCTGGGCGTGGAGTCGACGTCCACCATGCTCATGGGCACCGGCGAGACCAACGCCGAGCGCATCGAGCACCTGCGGATGATCCGTGACGTACAGGACCGGACCGGCGGCTTCCGCGCCTTCATCCCGTACACCTATCAGCCCGAGAACAACCACCTGAAGGGCCGCACGCAGGCCACTATCTTCGAGTACCTGCGGATGATCGCCATCGCACGGCTGTTCATGGACAACATTGCCCACATCCAGGGCTCTTGGCTGACCACCGGCAAGGAGATCGGCCAACTCTCCCTGCACTACGGCGCGGACGACCTCGGCTCGATCATGCTGGAGGAGAACGTCGTGTCGTCGGCCGGTGCCAAGCACCGCTCCAACCGGCTGGAGATCATCGACCTGATCCGCAAGGCGGGGCGGGTCCCGGCCCAGCGGGCGACGACGTACGAGCACCTCGTCGTCCACGACGACCCGGCGAACGACCCCGTCGACGAGCGGGTCGCCTCCCACATCTCCTCGACGGCGATCGCGGGCGGCACCGCCCACCCCGAGTTGAAGATCCTCGCCTCCAACTAGGTCTGTCTTGCTGACGATTCACGCGGCGGACGAGGTCCGGTACACCTGGGACTCCGATCCGATCAAGTCCTATCCGATCAAGTCCGATCCGATCGAGGATGGTGCCGTCGCGGTCCAGGGGATCCGGGTCGCCGCGGTGGGTTCGCTTGCCGAGGTGCAGGCGCGGTTCCCGGGGGCGCGGGTGCGGCGGTGGCCCGGTGTCCTGGGGCCCGCCCGCGTCCACGACGGGCCGCTGCCGGACGCCCCGACCCCGCGCGAACGTGTCCACGCCGTGCTGAAGTCGGGTGCGGTGGCGGTCCTGGAGGAGTACGTCGACTCGCCCGAACTGCGGGCGGCGGCCGAGCGGAACGACGTGGTGATCCTTCCGCGTGAGCGCCCCACGGCCATCGTGAACGTGGGCCGCGCCGACCTCGCCGTCTTCGACGAGACCGGCGCCTGCCTCGCGACCGTGTGCGCGGGGCGCCTGGTGCACCGCAGGCGCTGATCAGCC
This sequence comes from Streptomyces sp. SA15, assembly GCF_002291145.1. Lineage (GTDB taxonomy): Bacteria > Actinomycetota > Actinomycetes > Streptomycetales > Streptomycetaceae > Streptomyces. Next base: position 24,717 of record NZ_NTGE01000061.1, on the reverse strand, counting down.
GGCGAACGCCTTCGCGAACGCTCCCGAAGTCTGCTCCACTCCGCTGCAGTCGGTCTGCGCCTTCTTCGCGGTTCCCTTCTCACACCGCTGGTCGCGGACGGCCGACCACATCGACACCCAGCCGATCCCCTGCTTTTCGGCGAAAGCCCGCACCTGCGCCGCGTCGGAGAGGGCGAACGTCTCGCCAGCCACGTCGTTGACGCCGATCATCGAGGTGAGCGCCATGACCCGCCAGGCGTTCGCGTCGGACAGGCCGAACACCTTCTTCAGCTGGGGGTGCGCGGCTTTCGCGGCGGTGATCGCGTATCCGCCCATGTCCCCGCCGTACGACTTGCCGTAATTCATCGTCATGAGGTTGACGGTGGAGACCCGCACGTCGTGCTCGTTGGCGGACTCGAGCAGGGCCACGCTGTCGGCGTTGAGCCCGGACGGCATGACCGGCAGGGTGAGGGACACCTCGAGGCCGGGCCGCTCCTGCTGCAACGCCGCGATCGCCTCGGAGCGTACGGCGACGGAGCCGGGGTCGGTGAGTTCGTCGCCCTCGATGTCGAAGTCGGCCTGCGTGGAGCCGGCCGCGTCCAGGGCCTTGCCGTACGCCTCGGCCAGCTCGGACGCGCTGTCGCAGGTCGCCGCCAGTTCCTTGCCCAAGGCGCCGCCGAAGGAGACGCGGACCGTTGCGCCGTCCTTCTTGAGCTGCGCGATCCGGGACTTCACCGCGGAGTCGCCGATGGCACGGCTGCCGTCCCACCGCGGGGCGCAGTCACCGCCGTCGGCGATCACGAAGGCCAGGTTGTACGTCGCCGGGGAACCCGTGGAGTCGTTGCCGGACGCGTCCGTGGCGCTGACGTACGGGGCGTAGGCGGTGACCGGCTCGGCAGCCTCGGTGGCTTCGGCAGGGGGCGCGGTGGCCTCCGTCGGGGGCGCGCTCGACCGGTCCGGCGCCGCCGGTGCCGCGTCCGAGGTGCCCTCGGACTCCGCGGAACACCCCGCGGTGGCCAGGGCGAACAGGCAGGTGAGCCCCGCCGCCGGCTTCAGGAAACGCCGCATTGCGTTATGCACCCGCTCTCGTGGTTTCTGTTCCAGGCATTTTTGGTTCCGGGACAGAAACTGAGTACGTATCCGGAGTGGAAATCTCTCAAGTCGGGCGGCGAAGAAGAAGCCGCGCCCTCCTCCCCTGAGCGGGGCGCCGGCGGCCGTACTGCAACAATGGGGCCCGTGACCCGCGCTTCCCTGAACAAGCAGCCGCACGAAGTCGCCTCGATGTTCGACGACGTGGCGGAACGGTACGACCTGACCAACGACGTGTTGTCGCTCGGCCAGGACCGGGTGTGGCGCAAGGCGGTCGCCAAGGCCGTCGACGCCCGCCCCGCGCAGAAGGTCCTGGACCTGGCCGCCGGTACGGCCACGTCCTCGCTGCCCTTCGCCCGCACCGGCGCCTACGTCGTCCCCTGCGACTTCTCCCTCGGCATGCTCCAGGTCGGCAAGGCGCGGCACTCCTGGCTGCCGTTCACGGCGGGCGACGCGACCAGGCTGCCGTTCAAGGACAATGTCTTCGACGCCGTGACCATCTCCTTCGGGCTGCGCAACGTGCAGGACTTCGATGCCGCTCTGCGGGAGATGTACCGGGTGACGCGGCCCGGTGGCCGGGTCGTGATCTGCGAGTTCTCCCACCCGACCTGGGCGCCCTTCCGGACCGTCTACACCGAGTACCTGATGCGCGCCCTGCCGCCGGTCGCCCGCGCCGTCTCCTCGAACCCCGACGCGTACGTCTACCTCGCCGAGTCCATCCGCGCCTGGCCCGACCAGCCCGCGCTGGCCGAGCGGCTCGGGAAGGCCGGCTGGTCGAAGGTGGCCTGGCGCAATCTCACCGGCGGTGTGGTGGCCCTGCACCGGGGCTTCAAGGAGAGCTGAACCCGACAGCCTCACACTCACCTGAGGACCGCGAGCGGGTCTCCCGGCTCGTCGAGTTCGCGCTGCAGCCCGCCCCTGGGGGGTTTCGGCACACGAGGCTCTCGCATGCCTCCGCCGCCCTCACCCTCACCGAAGTCGAACCACACGTAGATCACGGAGTCCTGCGGCACCTCGGCACCGGGCTGCGGGTACTGGCGCACGATGTAGTCGACCACGGTGCGGTGGAAGTCCGGCCGGTCCGGCGCGTTGAGGAAAAGGCCCTGTGCCTGTGCTGTCTCGCGCGCGTCCACGGCCATCAGGCCGACCAGACGCGGTACGCGCACTTCGGGCGTCTTGCGTGTTATGCGCACAGATGTCACCCCCAGCGGTACTGGCAGGGTAACCCCCGCTCGTACCGGCCGGAAGCGCCAAGTGTCTTTCTGTAGCAGTCGATTACTCTGCGTGACCAGTGTGTCTGTTTGGTAGGTCCAGCCGGTAGCAGTGCCCCTCCTGCCGCGTCGGTGTCGTGAACACCTCGGCGAGGTGCATGCCCAGCCGCCGCGTCACCGCGATCGAGCGCGCGTTGCCGGCCGCGACCATGGCCACCACGCTCGGCACACCCGCCGCCCGCACCCGCTCCAGCGTCATCTGCGCGGCCGCGGTGGCATACCCCATGCCCCAGTACTCCCGCCCGAGCCGCCAGCCGATCTCGATCTCGCCCTTGGGGCCCCAGTCGCGCGGCCACGGCTGGGCGCCGGTGAAGCCGATGACCTGGCCGGACTCGTCGAGCATGGTCCACAGGCAGAAGCCGTGCTCGGCGTCGTGCCGACGCTGGCGGGCGGTGAGCTCCTCGTAGACGGACAGCTCCGCGGCCTTGCCGCCCTGGAACTCCATGACGTCCGGGTCGTCGAAGACTCGGTGCCAGGCGACGGCGTCCTCATCGGTGGGGACACGCAGCCGTACAACGGGCAGAGCTCGGTTCACGGGGCAGCCCTTCAGCCGGGTGATCAATTCTGCTGAATAGACTGCCCATGTCCAGTGCCGGTCGGCACGCAGATTTCGAACTTGGGGAGATCCCGCCGTGACCGAGCCCCTCTCCGAAAACACCGCCGATGTGATCGTCGTCGGCGCGGGGCCAGCCGGCTCCACCACCGCGTACCACCTCGCCAAGGCCGGACTCGACGTACTCCTGCTGGAGAAGACCGAGTTCCCCCGCGAAAAGGTCTGCGGCGACGGACTCACCCCGCGCGCCGTCAAGCAGCTCGTCGCGATGGGCATCGACATCTCGGAGGAGGCCGGCTGGCTGCGCAACAAGGGCCTGCGCATCATCGGCGGCGGCTCCCGCCTCCAGCTCGACTGGCCGGATCTCGCCTCCTTCCCCGACTACGGCCTCGTCCGCAAGCGCGACGACTTCGACGAGCAGCTCGCCCGCCAGGCCCAGAAGGCGGGCGCGCGGCTGTACGAGCGCTGCAACGTCGGCGCCCCGATCATCGACGACCGCACCGGCCGCATCACCGGCGTGCACGCCAAGCTGGGCGACGCCGGGGAGAAGCGCGAGGTGACCTTCCACGCGCCGCTGGTGGTCGCCGCAGACGGCAACTCCACCCGCCTGTCCCTCGCGATGGGCCTGCACCGCCGCGAGGACCGCCCGATGGGTGTCGCGGTCCGTACGTACTTCACCTCCCCGCGCCACGAGGACGACTACCTGGAGTCCTGGCTGGAGCTGTGGGACCGCCGAGGACCGGGCGAGGACCGCCTCCTCCCCGGCTACGGCTGGATCTTCGGAATGGGCGACGGCACCTCCAACGTCGGCCTGGGCGTCCTGAACACCTCCGACTCCTTCAAGGAGCTGGACTGGCGCGAGGTCCTGAAGGCCTGGTGCGCCTCCATGCCTCAGGACTGGGGCTACACGCCGGACAACATGACGGGACCCATCCGTGGGGCGGCTCTCCCTATGGCGTTCAACCGCCAGCCCCACTACACCAAGGGCCTGCTGCTCGTCGGTGACGCCGGCGGCCTGGTGAACCCCTTCAACGGCGAGGGCATCGCCTACGCCATGGAGTCCGGCCAGATCGCCGCAGACGTCATCGTCCAGGCCCACGCGCGCTCCACGCCCGCGGGGCGTGAACTGGCCCTCCAGCGCTACCCGCGCGTCCTCAAGGACACCTACGGCGGCTACTACACGCTGGGCCGCGCCTTCGTGAAGCTCATCGGCAACCCGAAGGTCATGAAGATCGCGACCCAGCGGGGCCTGACGCACCCCGTGCTGATGAAGTTCACGCTGAAGATGCTCGCGAACCTCACCGACCCGACGGGCGGCGACGCGATGGACCGCATCATCAACGGGCTGAGCAAGGTGGCGCCGAAGGCGTGATCAGGCGCTGAGCGCTTCGATGTTGGCGGCCCGGCGCGCGAGGACCTCGTCCCGCCGGTCCGCCACCTGTCGCAGCGCGTCCTTCCGCTCCCGCTTGGAGAGCCGGTCCAGATACACGTGCCCGTTCACATGGTCGGTCTCGTGGGCGAGGCAGCGGGCGAAGTACCCCGTGCCCTCGACGACGAGCGGACGGCCCTCCTTGTCGAGCCCGCGCACGACGGCCCGGTCCGGACGCGGTACGTCCATCACGGCGCCCGGAACGGAAAGGCACCCCTCGCCGGCGTCGAGCAGCCTGCGCCCGGCCGGATCGAGCGCCTCCAGCACCGGATTGACGGTGTGCCCGACATGTCGGACACCTTCGTCGTCGGGGCAGTCGTAGACGAACAGCCGAAGGTCTACGCCGGCTTGGTTCGCCGCGAGCCCTGCCCCGTCGGCGATGTACATCGTCAGGAACATGTCGTCGATGAGCGCGGCGAGATCGGGCCCGAACTCGGTCACGTCCCGGCACGGCTTGTGCAGGACTTCCTCACCCACCTCGGTGATCCGCCGTACCTTTCCGCGCCGGGCCTCGGGCGCGAGCGGGGGATACGAGTCGACGGGCCGCCCCTGTACGAAGACGCTGGGCATCGCTGCTTCTCCTGTCTTGTGAGGATGCTGTGGGCGGTGGGCAGTCGGGGTTCCGCCTCCCGGAGCCCCTCCCTACCCTCCGTTACTCATGACAACAGAACACACACAGCAGCCCCAGGACCAGACCGGCCACACCCGCAGGCGGTTCCTTGCGGGTGCCGGGGGAGTGGCGGGCGCCCTCGCCTTATGGCCGGCCGGGGGCGCGAGCGCCGCGTCCGGCAAGCGTGTCGCCGTCCTCGGCGGCGGCGTCTCGGGCCTCAGCGCCGCCCACGAACTCGCCGAACGCGGTTACGCCGTGACCGTCTACGAGTACTACGACGCCCTCGGCGGCAAGGCCCGCTCGATGGACGTCCCCGGAACGGGAACCGATGGTCGCAGACCGCTCCCCGCCGAACACGGCTTCCGCTTCTTCCCCGGCTTCTACCGGAACCTGCCGGACACCATGCGCCGCATCCCCTTCCCCGGCAACGCCAGCGGCGTCCACGACAACCTCCGCAGCGGCACGGAGGCGCTGTTCGCCCGGGGCTCCGGTCACCCGGACCTGCACTTCCCCCTGCGCCGCGCCACCACGTCACCCCGCCCCGGCGACCTCACCCCGTCCTGGATCCGCGACCAGCTCCTGTCCGTGCTGGACCTCGGCACCCGCCTGCCCGCCCACGAGGCCGCCTACTTCGCCGACCGCGTCCTGGTCCACCTCACCAGTTGCGACGCCCGCCGCGAGGGCCAGTGGGAGAAGGTGGCGTGGTGGGACTTCATTCGCGCGGAGGAGATGAGCGGGGAGTACCAGACCCTCCTCGGCGTCGGGCAGACCCGCAACCTCGTCGCCACTCGCGCCGAGGTGGCCTCCACACGCACCGTCGGCCGCGTCATCATCGAGGCCCTGCTCCTGTGGGGCCTCCTCGGCCGCGGCATGGACGGCGACGCCGACGTCGACCGCGTCCTCAACGCCCCCACGAGCGAGGCGTGGATCGACCCCTGGGAGACACACCTGCGCTCGCTCGGCGTCGAGTTCGTGCCGGGCACACAGGTCCGGGAGATCGTGTACGAGAGCGGCCGGGTGACCGGCGTACGCGTATCGGCCCGCGACGGCGGTCAGGAGCGTACGGTCACCGCCGAACACTACGTCTGCGCGATGCCGGTCGAGCACGCGCGCGTGACATGGGGCCGTGCCCTTCGCGCGGCGGATCCGCAGCTCGCGCGCTGCGACGCCCTACAGACGGACTGGATGACCGGCGTGATGTTCTACCTGCGCACGCCCACCCCCGTCGTGCACGGGCACCTCAACTGCCTCGACTCACCGTGGTCCGTGACCGGCATCGGACAGGCCCAGTTCTGGGACGTACGGGACTTTTCCCGGGACTACGGCGACGGGCGGGCCCACGACTGCCTGTCCGCGATCATATCCGAGTGGGACAAGCCCGGCATCCTGTACGGCAAGACGGCCCGCGAGTGCACCAAGGACGAGATCGTCGCCGAACTCTGGGCCCAGCTGAAGGACGGTCTGAACGACGCCGGCAAGACGACGCTCACGGACGCCGACCGGCTCGGCTGGTTCATGGACCCTGCGGTGACGGGCCTGGGCGGTCCCGACCCGCAGAACCGCGAACAGCTCCTCGTCCACCCGACGGGCACCCTCTACAACCGGCCCTCCGCCCGCACCAAGGTCCCGAACTTCTTCCTCGCGGGCGACTACGTCCGCACCGATGTCGACCTGGCGACCATGGAAGGCGCCAACGAATCCGCGCGCCACGCCGTCAACGCACTCCTGGACGCGGACCATTCGGACGCCGAGCGGTGCGAGATCCGGGAGCTGTACCGGCCCCCGGAGATGGAGCCCCTCAAGCGCGTCGACGAGGTGCGCTACCGGTTGGGCCTGCCCAACACCTTCGACCTCGGATGAGCCCGACGTGAGGCCGAAGTGATCCGGACGTGAGCCGGAAGGGACCGCTGCCCCCGAGCGGCTGCGGTCCCTTCCGTGCGGCTCTGCGTCAGAGCACCCGCACCGCGCCGGTCGGCGGGTCGTAGGAGAGCGGCTTCTCGGCCACGCCCGTGGACGAGTTCTGCGCGCCGACGAACATGCCGTCGCCGACGTACACCGCCACGTGGTACGCGCTGCCCGCGCCGCCCCAGTACAGGATGTCGCCCGGCAGGAGGTTGTCCAGTGACACGGGTGTGCCGGCGGTCGACTGGTCCTGCGAGACGCGCGGCAGGTCGATGCCGACCTGCTTGAAGGCGGCTTGGACCAGGCCGGAGCAGTCCCAGGAGCTTGGGCCGCTGGAACCGAGGACGTAGGCGTCACCGACCTGAGCCCGCACGAAGTTCACGATGTCGGCGGCCGAGCCGGTGGCCGTGGACGTGCTCGTGGACGTGCTGGTGCTCGTCGAGGCGGAGGCGGACAGCGTGGCCCGCTCGGCGTTGCGGGAGGCGCGCTCGGCGGCCTCCTGGCGGGCGGCCTCCTGGGCGGCCTTCTTGGCCGCGGCCTTCTTCTTCGCCTCGGCGAGGTCCGCCTTGGCCTGCTTCGCGGCCTTCGCGGCGGCCGCGTCACGCTCGGCCTGCAGCTGGTAGTTCGCCGCGGCCTGCTGTGTGGCGGCGGCGGACTCGGCGACCTGGGCGGCCATGTCGGCCGTCAGGGTCGGCAGTTCAAGGGTCTGCGTCACCGGCTCGGCCGCGTTCGCCGAACCGGACGCCCCGGCCACTGCCAGGGTGCTGAGGACGCCACCGGCAACTCCGGCCCGCATGGCGACGGTCGACGCGCTGCGGCGGGGTTTCCGGTGGCTGCGTATGTGAGCGGTGTGGGACATGAGAACAACCGGTATCAGGGGCTCCTCCATACCTTCAAGAAACGTGTGCTGCGCCACAGTTGTTCAACTGGTGCCCCAAACCCCCGGCGTGTCGTTCTTTATTGACGCCGTAACGGACATTGCGGACGCAGGTGATCAAGCCTGTGATCATGGGCTTTCGCTGTTACGCCCGAATTGTCATGCGCCTACCACTGGATGAGTCGGGTGGCCAAGCCCTCTTCTCGGGCGCCCCTTGTGGATGTGGCGGAGGTCACGCAACGGTCACAGGGGTGGCCGCGTCACGCGCGTAGATCACGGCGGGATTGCGGGCGGGTCACGACGAGGGTCCGCTCGTGAATGCGTGCACGCGTCCACACCTGCCCACCCGGCTCCCTCTGATGTGTGAATGCGTCCACTATCAGGGCGTCGCGTCCAGCTCCAATTTGCATGCAAGGGAAGTCTCTTGATATGGAGACGCCTCGCTCGACCTGCGCCGACGAGCGAAAATGTCGCCTCTGGTGATCACTCGGACGCTTCTCGTACGAAGATTGACGCTCATCCGACTTCATGATCCTTAGTCAGGTGGTGGAGATCACAAAGCTCGTGCAATACCCCGTGTCGCAGATCACAGACCGGCGGGCATAAGATGCGCAGCAGTTGGGCTTGTGACCTGCTTCACATGTTCTCGATCTTCGCCGGGACAAGCGGGGCTTGAGGGACAGGTGAGACGGATGTGAGCCCGACGCAAACCGCCAGCAGTCAGTGCCGACTGAGAGGAGCGAGGAGCGGTGAACGCGTATGCGCCCATCCTCGTACTGGGAGCCCTCGGGGCAGGCTTTGCGATCTTCTCCGTGGTCATGGCCACGCTGATCGGTCCGAAGCGGTACAACCGGGCCAAGCTCGAGGCCTACGAGTGCGGTATCGAGCCGACCCCCACGCCGGCCGGCGGTGGGCGTTTCCCCATCAAGTACTACCTGACGGCGATGCTCTTCATCATCTTCGATATCGAGATCGTCTTCCTCTACCCCTGGGCCGTCACCTTCGACGCCCTGGGTGTTTTCGGGCTCGTGGAGATGCTGCTCTTCGTGCTCACCGTCTTCGTCGCGTACGCGTACGTATGGCGGCGCGGCGGCCTGGAATGGGACTGAAGGGCCTTTAGTCATGGGACTCGAAGAAAAGCTGCCGAGCGGCTTTCTGCTGACCACCGTCGAGCAGGCCGCGGGCTGGGTGCGCAAGTCGTCCGTCTTCCCCGCCACCTTCGGCCTCGCCTGCTGCGCCATCGAGATGATGACCACCGGCGCCGGCCGCTACGACCTGGCGCGCTTCGGCATGGAGGTCTTCCGCGGATCACCCCGCCAGGCGGACCTGATGATCGTCGCGGGCCGGGTCAGCCAGAAGATGGCGCCGGTGCTCCGGCAGGTCTACGACCAGATGCCGAACCCCAAGTGGGTGATCTCCATGGGGGTCTGCGCCTCCTCGGGCGGCATGTTCAACAACTACGCGATCGTCCAGGGCGTCGACCACATCGTCCCGGTCGACATCTACCTTCCCGGCTGCCCGCCACGGCCGGAGATGCTGATGGACGCCATCCTCAAGCTCCACCAGAAGATCCAGACCTCCAAGCTGGGCGTGAACGCCGAGGAGGCGGCCCGCGAGGCGGAGGAGGCGGCGCTCAAGGCCCTGCCGACGATCGAGATGAAGGGGCTGCTGAGGTGAGCGACGCGAACGGCACCAACAACGGTGTGAACCCCGAGAAGGACCTCTCGGCCTCCAACCTCCCCGGTCAGCGCGGCCAGGGCGGCGAGGAGATCCGCGTCCAGCGCGGCATGTTCGGCGCCAACAACGGCGGCGACACCTCCGGCTACGGCGGCCTCGTCCGCTCGGTCCGACTCCCGGGACCGGCGAGCCGCCCCTACGGGGGATGGTTCGACGAGGTCGCCGACGAACTCGAGGGCGCGCTGGAGGAACAGGGCCTGCTCCCCGAGAACGCGATCGAGAAGACGGTCGTCGACCGCGACGAGCTCACCTTCCACATCGAACGCGAGCACCTGCTGCGCGTCGCCCGCACCCTGCGCGACGACCCGGCCCTGCGCTTCGAACTCTGCACGGGCGTGAGCGGTGTCCATTACCCGAACGACAAGGGCCGTGAGCTGCACGCCGTCTACCACCTGCGGTCGATCACCCACAACCGGCTGATCCGTCTCGAGGTCAGCGCTCCCGACACCGACCGGCACATCCCGTCGCTGGTCTCCGTCTATCCCACGAACGACTGGCACGAGCGCGAGACCTACGACTTCTTCGGCATCGTCTTCGACGGTCACCCGGCCCTGACGCGGATCATGATGCCGGACGACTGGCAGGGCCACCCGCAGCGCAAGGACTACCCCCTCGGCGGCATCCCCGTCGAGTACAAGGGCGCCCAGATCCCGGCTCCGGACCAGCGGAGGTCGTACTCGTGAGCACGCAGTCAGCATCCGCCCGTGAGACCACGGAAGGCACCGTCTACACGGTCACCGGTGGCGACTGGGACGAGGTCGTCCAGTCCACGGCCCGCGCCGACGACGAGCGCATCGTCGTCAACATGGGACCGCAGCACCCCTCCACCCACGGCGTCCTCCGCCTGATCCTGGAGATCGAGGGCGAGACGGTCACCGAGGCCCGCTGCGGCATCGGCTATCTGCACACCGGCATCGAGAAGAACCTCGAGTTCCGCACGTGGACGCAGGGCACCACCTTCGTCACGCGCATGGATTACCTGACGTCCTTCTTCAACGAGACCGCCTACTGTCTCGCCGTCGAGAAACTCCTCGGCATCGAGGACCAGATCCCCGACCGCGCCACGCTCATCCGGGTGCTCCTGATGGAGCTGAACCGGTTGTCCTCCCACCTGGTGTGCATCGCCACCGGCGGCATGGAACTCGGCGCCACCACGATCATGATCTACGGATTCCGTGATCGTGAAATGATTCTCGACATCTACGAGCTCATCACGGGCCTGAGGATGAACCACGCGTACATCCGCCCCGGCGGACTCGCCCAGGACCTGCCGCCCGGCGCGGTGGACCACATCCGCGAGTTCGTGAAGAAGATGAAGAAGAACCTCCCGGAGTACGACAAGCTGGCCACAGGGAACCCCATCTTCAAGGCCCGTATGCAGGACATCGGCTACCTCGACCTGGCCGGCTGCATGGCCCTCGGCGCCACCGGCCCGATCCTGCGCGCCACCGGCCTGCCGCACGACCTGCGCAAGACGCAGCCCTACTGCGGCTACGAGACGTACGACTTCGACGTCCCGACCGCCGACACCTGCGACGCCTACGGTCGCTTCCTGATCCGCTTGGAAGAGATGCGCCAGTCCCTGCGGATCGTCGAGCAGTGCCTGGACCGGCTGCAGCCCGGCCCGGTCATGGTCACCGACAAGAAGATCGCCTGGCCCGCCCAGCTCGCCCTGGGGCCGGACGGACTGGGCAACTCCCTCGACCACATCAAGAAGATCATGGGCACCTCCATGGAGGCCCTGATCCACCACTTCAAGCTGGTCACCGAGGGTTTCCGCGTCCCGCCGGGACAGGCGTACGCGGCCGTCGAGTCGCCCAAGGGCGAGCTCGGGGTGCACGCCGTGTCCGACGGCGGCACCCGCCCCTACCGGGTCCACTTCCGCGACCCGTCCTTCACCAACCTGCAGGCCATGGCGGCGATGTGCGAGGGCGGCCAGGTCGCCGACGTCATCGTCGCCGTCGCGTCCATCGACCCCGTGATGGGAGGCGTCGACCGGTGACCACCTCTTCTTCGGAGCGGGGCGTCAGCCTGGGCATGCCCGAACTGCCCGCGCCCGCATACCCGGACGACGTTCGAGCAAGGCTCGAGAGGGACGCGCGGGAGATCATCGCCCGCTACCCGGACTCCCGGTCCGCCCTCCTGCCGTTGCTGCACCTCGTGCAGTCGGAGGAGGGCCACGTCACGCGCACCGGAATGCAGTTCTGCGCGGACGTACTGAACCTGACCACAGCCGAGGTCACCGCCGTCGCCACCTTCTACACCATGTACCGGCGCAAGCCGAGCGGCGACTACCAAGTGGGCGTCTGCACCAACACCCTGTGCGCGGTGATGGGCGGTGACGCGATCTTCGAGGAGCTCCAGGAGCACCTGGGCGTCGGCAACGGCGAGACCACCGACGACGGCAAGGTCACCCTGGAGCACATCGAGTGCAACGCGGCCTGCGACTTCGCGCCGGTCGTGATGGTCAACTGGGAGTTCTTCGACAACCAGACCCCGCGCAGCGCCAAGCGTCTCGTCGACGACCTGCGCGCGGGCAGGCCGGTCGAGCCCACGCGCGGGGCGCGCCTGTGCACCTTCAAGGAGACCGCGCGGATCCTGGCCGGCTTCCCCGACGAGCGGCCCGGGGCCGTCGAGGCAAGCGGCAGTGCGGGACCCGCGTCGCTGGTGGGCCTCCGCCTGGCCAAGGGAGAGGCCGCACCCGCGCGCGTGGTCCATCCGCGGGGCGAGGCACCCCAGGGGGAATCGCCGCACGACCCGTCACCGACCGAGCACCTGAGCTCACACGATGCGCCACAGGACACGTCGGCCTCCGACCCAGCCCACCCGGCAGGGCCTATCGCCGAGGAGGGGGAGTGATGACCTTGGCACCCGAGCTGAAAGACACCAGTCCCGAGAAGCTGCTCGCACCCGTGCTGTCGGCCTTCTGGGACGAGGACAAGTCCTGGAGTCTGGACGTCTACCGAAGGCACGAAGGATACGAGGGGCTCCGCAAGGCGCTCGCGATGTCGCCGGACGACCTGATCGCGTACGTCAAGGACTCCGGTCTGCGCGGTCGCGGTGGTGCGGGATTCCCCACGGGAATGAAATGGCAGTTCATTCCCCAAGGGGATGGAAAGCCACACTATCTAGTTGTCAACGCCGACGAGTCGGAGCCCGGAACCTGCAAGGACATCCCGCTCCTCTTCGCGAACCCGCATAGCCTCATCGAGGGCATTGTCATCGCGTGTTATGCCATCAGGTCGTCGCATGCCTTCATCTATCTGCGTGGTGAAGTCGTCCCCGTCTTGCGGCGGTTGCACGAGGCCGTGCGCGAGGCCTACGCGGCCGGCTACCTCGGCGAGAACATCCTGGGCAGCGGACTCGACCTCGAACTCACCGTGCACGCCGGCGCCGGCGCGTACATCTGTGGTGAGGAGACCGCACTGCTCGACTCGCTCGAAGGCCGCCGCGGTCAACCGCGGCTTCGTCCCCCCTTTCCTGCTGTCGCAGGCCTCTACGCCTGCCCGACTGTTGTAAATAACGTCGAGTCGATCGCGTCAGTTCCCGCCATCCTGCAAAACGGCAAGGAATGGTTCAGGTCGATGGGCAGCGAGAAGTCCCCGGGCTTCACGCTCTACTCGCTCAGCGGCCACGTCGCGAGCCCCGGCCAGTACGAGGCCCCGCTCGGCATCACGCTCCGCCAGCTCCTCGACATGAGCGGCGGCATGCGGCCGGGCCACCGCCTCAAGTTCTGGACGCCGGGCGGCTCCTCGACGCCGATGTTCACCGACGAGCACCTAGACGTCCCTCTTGATTACGAAGGAGTGGGCGCCGCGGGTTCCATGCTCGGCACCAAAGCGCTCCAGTGCTTCGACGAGACGACCTGCGTCGTACGCGCCGTCACCCGCTGGACCGAGTTCTACGCCCACGAGTCCTGCGGCAAGTGCACGCCGTGCCGGGAAGGGACGTACTGGCTCGTGCAGTTGCTGCGCGACATCGAGGCCGGCAAGGGCGTGATGTCCGACCTCGACAAACTCAACGACATCGCCGACAACATCAACGGCAAGTCCTTCTGCGCCCTCGGCGACGGTGCCGCCTCGCCGATCTTCTCCTCGCTCAAGTACTTCCGCGAGGAGTACGAGCAGCACATCACGGGCCGCGGCTGCCCCTTCGACCCGGCCAAGTCGACGGCCTGGGCCGACCGCACGGAGGTGAACGCATGACTGTGACCACCAGCGCTCCCTCGGGTGGGGGAGAGGCGGCGATCCCGCCGGAAGATCTGGTGTCGCTGACCATCGACGGCATCGAGATCAGCGTGCCCAAGGGCACCCTGGTCATCCGGGCCGCCGAACAACTCGGCATCGAGATCCCCCGGTTCTGCGACCATCCCCTCCTCGACCCGGCCGGCGCCTGCCGCCAGTGCATCGTCGAGGTCGAGGGCCAGCGCAAGCCCATGGCGTCCTGCACCATCACCTGCACGGACGGGATGGTGGTGAAGACCCACCTCACCTCGCCGGTCGCGGAGAAGGCCCAGAAGGGTGTGATGGAGCTCCTGCTCATCAACCACCCGCTGGACTGCCCGGTCTGCGACAAGGGCGGCGAGTGCCCGCTGCAGAACCAGGCGATGTCGCACGGCAACGCCGAGTCCCGCTTCGAGGGAAAGAAGCGGACGTTCGAGAAGCCCGTGCCGATCTCCACGCAGGTGCTGCTCGACCGTGAGCGGTGCGTGCTGTGTGCGCGCTGCACCCGGTTCTCCAACCAGGTCGCGGGCGATCCGATGATCGAGCTGCTCGAGCGGGGCGCGCTCCAGCAGGTCGGCACCGGTGAGGGCGACCCCTTCGAGTCGTACTTCTCCGGCAACACCATCCAGATCTGCCCGGTCGGCGCGCTCACCTCGGCGGCGTACCGATTCCGCTCCCGCCCCTTCGACCTCATCTCCTCGCCGTCGGTCTGTGAGCACTGCTCCGGCGGCTGCGCCACGCGCACCGACCACCGGCGCGGCAAGGTCATGCGGCGGCTCGCGGCCAACGACCCCGAGGTCAACGAGGAGTGGATCTGCGACAAGGGGCGGTTCGCGTTCCGCTACGCGCAGCAGCGGGACCGGCTACAGACGCCGCTGGTGCGCAACGCCGAGGGTGAACTCGTGCCGGCCTCCTGGCCGGAGGCGCTGCAGATCGCCGCTCAGGGGCTGCTCGCCTCGCGCGGCCGGACCGGGGTGCTGACCGGCGGGCGCCTCACCATCGAGGACGCCTACGCCTACAGCAAGTTCGCGCGCGTGGCGCTCGACACCAACGACATCGACTTCCGCGCGCGCGTGCACAGCGGCGAGGAGGCCGACTTCCTGGCGGCCCAGATCGCAGGACGGGGCCGGGACCTCGACGGTACGGGCGTCACGTACACCGCTCTGGAGAAGGCACCCACCGTCCTGCTGGCCGGATTCGAGGCCGAGGAGGAGGCGCCCGGAGTCTTCCTGCGGCTGCGCAAGGCCTGGCGCAAGCATGGCCAGAGGGTCTTCTCTCTCGCCACGCACGCCACCCGCGGACTGGAGAAGGCGGGCGGCACGCTGCTGCCGGCCGCTCCCGGCACCGAGACCGAATGGCTGGACGCGCTCGCGAGCGGAGTCGGCCTGGAGGACGACGGCGCGAAGGCCGCCGAGGCGCTGCGCGCCGAGGGCGCGGTGATCGTCGTCGGTGAGCGGCTGGCCGCTGTGGAGGGCGGGCTG
Organism: Streptomyces sp. SA15; assembly: GCF_002291145.1. Classification (GTDB taxonomy): domain Bacteria; phylum Actinomycetota; class Actinomycetes; order Streptomycetales; family Streptomycetaceae; genus Streptomyces. The sequence continues at coordinate 9,566 of NZ_NTGE01000061.1, read as the reverse complement.
ACGGCCGCCGTACGGGCCGCGTCCGCGACCGGCGCCCAGTTGGTGTGGATCCCCCGCCGGGCGGGGGAGCGCGGTGCCATCGAGGCGGGCGCGCTGCCGTCGCTGCTGCCGGGCGGGCGTCCGGCCACCGACCCGCGCGCGCGGGAGGAGGTCGCCGCCGTCTGGGGCATGGCCGAACTCCCGCACCGCTACGGGCGGGACACCGGCCAGATCATCGAGGCCGCCGCGGGTGGCGAACTCCAGGCGCTGGTGGTCGCGGGCGTCGAGGTCGCCGACCTGCCGGACCCGGCACGCGCGCGTGAAGCGCTCCAAGAGGTCGGCTTCCTGGTGTCGCTGGAACTGCGACCGGGCGAGGTCACCGAGCTCGCGGACGTCGTGCTGCCCGTCGCCGCGGTCGCCGAGAAGGCCGGCACCTTCCTCAACTGGGAGGGCCGGGTGCGCTTCTTCGAGGCCGCGCTCAAGCCCGATCAGATGACCCGGCGCCTGGCGCCCACCGACGCGCGCGTGCTGCAGATGCTGGCCGACGCCATGGACGTACACCTGGGTCTGCCGGATCTGCGCACCACGCGCGCGGAGCTGGACCGGCTCGGGGCCTGGGAGGGGCCGAGGGCCACCCAGCCGTTGGAGATCGCGGCCACGCTGCCGCGACCGGCGGCCGGAGAGGCCGTACTGGCCGGGCACCGGCTGCTGCTCGACCAGGGTGTTCTCCAGCAGGGCGACGAGGCGCTCGCCGGGACGCGGCATGCCGCCCACGCGCGCGTGTCGCCTGCCACGGCCGCGGAGGCGGGCGTCAAGGACGGTGACCTGCTCGCCGTGACCGGGCCCGCCGGAGCCGTCGCATTCCCGCTGCGGATCACCCAGATGCCCGACCGGGTGGTCTGGCTTCCGCTGAACTCCGTCGGCGGGGGCGTCGCCTCCGACACCGGGGCGCTGCCCGGCTCCCTCGTCCGCATCGGCCCGGCGACGCTCGCCGAAGCCCCCAAGGAGGTGGAGGCATGAGCCCGTATCTCGCCGCTGAAGACCTCTCGATGTTCGGCCGCGACCCCTGGTGGCTGGTCGTCGTCAAGGCGGTGTTCTGCTTCGCCTTCCTGATGGTGACCGTGCTGTTCTCCATCGTCTGGGAGCGCAAGGTCGTCGCCTGGATGCAGCTGCGCATCGGCCCCAACCGGCACGGCCCCTGGGGCATGCTCCAGTCGCTCGCCGACGGCATCAAGCTGATGCTCAAGGAAGACGTCATCGTCAAACGCGCGGACAAGGTGGTCTACGTCCTCGCGCCGATCGTCGCGGCCATCCCGGCCTTCATGGCGATCGCGGTGATCCCCTTCGGCCCGGCCGGAAACGAGATCTCGATCTTCGGCCACCGCACCACGATGCAGCTCACCGACCTCCCGATCGCGATGCTGTACATCCTCGCGGTCGCCTCGGTCGGTATCTACGGCATCGTGCTCGCCGGTTGGAGTTCCGGATCCACCTATCCGCTGCTGGGCGGCCTGCGCTCCTGCGCGCAGATGATCTCGTACGAGATCGCCATGGGCGCCGCCTTCGCCTCGGTGTTCCTCTACTCCGGGTCGATGTCCACATCGACGATCGTCGAGGCGCAGCAGGACCGCTGGTACATCATCCTGCTGCCGGTCTCCTTCGTGATCTACATCGTGACGATGGTGGGCGAGACCAACCGCGCCCCCTTCGACATGCCGGAGTCCGAGGGCGACCTGGTCGGCGGCTTCAACACCGAGTACTCGTCGATCAAGTTCGCGATGTTCATGCTCGCCGAGTACGTGAACATGGTGACGGTCTCGGCCGTGTCGGTGACGCTCTTCCTGGGCGGCTGGCGGGCTCCATGGCCGGTCAGCACCTTCTGGGAGGGCGCGAACCACGGCTGGTGGCCGATGCTCTGGTTCGTCGTCAAGGTCCAGCTGCTGCTGTTCTTCTTCATCTGGCTGCGCGGCACGCTCCCACGCGTCCGCTACGACCAGCTGATGAAGCTCGGCTGGAAGGTCCTCATCCCGGTCTCCCTGGTCTGGCTGATGCTCGTCGCGACCGTGCGGACCCTCAGGAACGAGAACTACGACTTCGCCGACATCGCCCTGTACATCGCCGGCGGTGTCCTCGTCCTGCTGCTGCTCTCCTTCGTCGTCGACATGTTCCGCGAGAAGGCGAAGGCGGCCGAGCGGCCCGCCGAGGAACCGGCCGCGTTCGACCCGATGGCGGGCGGATTCCCCGTGCCGCCGATGCCGGGACAGGAGGTTCCGCCGGTGCCGCGGCGCCGTTCGCGCCGCGAGCGGGAGCTGATTGTCAGTGGTGGGCCCGATACTCAGAGTGACGGATCTCTGGATGGAAAGGAGGCGTCCGATGGCTGAGGAGCCCAAGGAGACCAAACCCGGTTTCCAGAACCCCGTGGCCGGCTTCGGCGTGACGTTCAAGGCCATGTTCAAGAAGCGGCTGACCGAGCAGTACCCGGAGCAGCAGAAGACCACCGCCCCCCGGTTCCACGGACGGCACCAGCTCAACCGCCATCCGGACGGCCTGGAGAAGTGCATCGGCTGCGAGCTGTGCGCCTGGGCCTGCCCCGCCGACGCCATCTATGTGGAGGGCGCGGACAACACGGACGAGGAGCGCTACTCGCCCGGCGAGCGGTATGGCCGCGTCTACCAGATCAACTACGCCCGCTGCATCCTGTGCGGCCTGTGCATCGAGGCGTGCCCCACGCGCGCGTTGACGATGACGAACGAGTTCGAGCTGGCCGACAGCAGCCGCGCCAACCTCATCTACACCAAGGAGCAGCTGCTCGCCGGTCTCGAAGAGGGCATGGTCGACACCCCGCACGCCATCTACCCGGGGACGGACGAGCAGGACTACTACCGGGGCCTGGTGACGGAGGCCGCGCCCGGCACCGAGCGCCAAGTGGCCCTCTCCAAGGGCGAGGTCCCGCAGGAGGCCGCGTCCACCTTCGGTGAGGACGAACCGGCGTCGGAGAAGGTGATCGGCCGATGACGCAGCTCGCCGCCTACTCCACCTCCAGCGGAGAGGCCTTCCAGTTCTGGGTTCTCGGCACCGTCGCCGTGATCGGCGCCCTGTGCACCGTCTTCATGAAGAAGGCCGTGCACAGCGCGCTCTGCCTCGCCGGGACCATGATCATCCTGGCGGTGTTCTACCTGGCCAACGGCGCCTACTTCCTGGGCGTCGTACAGATCGTCGTCTACACCGGCGCGATCATGATGCTGTTCCTGTTCGTGGTGATGCTCGTCGGTGTCACCGCGGCGGACTCCTTGAAGGAGACCATCAAGGGCCAGCGCTGGCTGGCCCTGCTGTGCGGGCTCGGCTTCGGCATCCTGTTGGTCGCGGGCATCGGCAACGCCTCCCTGAAGGAGTTCAACGGCCTGGCGCAGGCGAATGCGAACGGCAATGTGGAGGGCATCGCGACCCTCCTCTTCACCAAGTACGTCTTCGCCTTCGAGATCACCGGCGCGCTGCTGATCACGGCCGCCGTCGGCGCCATGGTGCTCACCCACCGCGAGCGCACCGAGCGTGCCAAGACCCAGCGTGAGCTGGCGGAGGAGCGCGTCCGCGAGGGCAAGCACCTGCCGCCGCTGCCGGCACCCGGCGTGTACGCCCGGCACAACGCCGTGGACATCGCGGGCCTGCTGCCCGACGGCACCCCGTCCGACCTCACCGTCAGCAAGACGCTGCGGGAGCGCGGCCAGATCCGTGACGTGTCGGCGGAGGCCCTCAACGACCTCAAGGCGCTGGAACAGCGCGCCGAGGAGCGACTGGAGCGGACCCCGATCGAACCGTCGACCTTCAAGCGGGCCGAGGAGGCGTCGAAGTGAACCCCGTCAACTACCTCTATCTCGCCGCCCTGTTGTTCACGATCGGCGCCACGGGCGTGCTGATCAGGCGCAATGCGATCGTCGTGTTCATGTGCGTCGAGCTCATGCTCAACGCCTGCAACCTCGCGTTCGTCGCCTTCTCCCGCATGCACGGCAATCTCGACGGCCAGATCATCGCCTTCTTCACGATGGTCGTCGCCGCAGCGGAGGTCGTGGTCGGGCTCGCGATCATCGTGTCACTGTTCCGTTCCCGCCACTCGGCCTCGGTCGACGACGCCAGCCTGATGAAGCTGTAAGGGGTCGCTGAATCGTGGAGAACCTGATTGCGCTGCTGGTGGCGGCGCCTCTGCTCGGAGCGGCCGTACTGCTGTGCGGCGGCCGGAGACTGGACGCCGTCGGTCACTGGATCGGCACGCTCCTTTCGGGCGTGTCCTTCGTGATCGGCCTCGTCATCTTCGCCGACCTGCTCGGCAAGGACGCCGAACACCGCACCCTGATGCAGCACCTGTTCAGCTGGGTCCCGGTCGAGGGCTTCCAGGCGGACGTCGCCTTCCGCGTCGACCAGCTGTCGATGACGTTCGTCCTGCTGATCACGGGCGTCGGCTCGCTGATCCACCTGTACTCGGTCGGGTACATGGAGCACGACGAGCGGCGCCGCCGCTTCTTCGGCTATCTGAACCTGTTCCTCGCGGCGATGCTGCTGCTCGTCCTCGCCGACAACTACCTCCTGTTGTACGTCGGCTGGGAGGGCGTCGGCCTCGCCTCCTACCTGCTGATCGGCTTCTGGCAGCACAAGCCCAGCGCCGCCACGGCCGCGAAGAAGGCCTTCCTGGTCAACCGTGTCGGCGACATGGGTCTGTCGATCGCGATCATGCTGATGTTCACGACGTTCGGGACCTTCGCCTTCGGACCGGTGCTCGGCACCCACGAAGAGGCAGGGCTCGCCGGTGACGCGACCGAGGGTCAGCTCACCGCCATCGCCCTGATGCTGTTGCTCGCCGCCTGCGGCAAGTCCGCCCAGGTGCCGCTGCAGTCCTGGCTCGGGGACGCGATGGAGGGCCCGACCCCGGTCTCGGCCCTCATCCACGCGGCGACGATGGTGACCGCGGGCGTCTACCTGATCGTCCGCTCCGGCGCGATCTTCAACGCAGCGCCCGACGCGCAGTTGGCGGTCACCGTCGTCGGTGCCGTCACACTCCTGTTCGGTGCGATCGTCGGTTGCGCGAAGGACGACATCAAGAAGGCGCTGGCCGGCTCGACCATGTCGCAGATCGGCTACATGGTCCTCGCCGCGGGCCTCGGCCCCATCGGCTACGTCTTCGCGATCATGCACCTGGTGACGCACGGCTTCTTCAAGGCCGGGCTGTTCCTCGGCGCCGGTTCGGTCATGCACGGCATGAACGACGAGGTCGACATGAGGAAGTACGGCGGCCTCAGGAAGTACATGCCGATCACCTTCGTCACCTTCGGCCTCGGCTACCTCGCCATCATCGGCTTCCCGGGCCTGTCCGGCTTCTTCTCCAAGGACAAGATCATCGAGGCGGCCTTCGCCAAGGGCGGCACCGAGGGCTGGATCCTCGGCGGTTGCGCCCTGCTGGGCGCGGCCATCACGGCGTACTACATGACGCGCGTGATGCTGATGACGTTCTTCGGAGAAGAACGCTGGCGTCACGCCCCGACGCCGTCCCCGGCCGAGCCGAGCGTGGAGCCGGCCGCCGAGCACCGCGGCGAGCACGCCGAGCCGCACCCGCACGAGTCGCCCAAGGTCATGACGATCCCCATGATCGTGCTGGCGGTCGGGTCGGTCTTCGGCGGAGCGTTCTTCAGTATCGGCGACCGCTTCATGCACTGGCTGGAGCCCGTCACCGGGCACGACCACGGGCACGCCCCGATCAGCGCCCTGACGGTCACCCTCTCCACCATGGTCGTGCTCGCCATCGGCGTCGCCGCCGCGTACGCCCAGTACGGGCGCCGTCCGGTCCCGGTCGTCGCCCCGCGCGGGTCGCTGCTCACCCGGGCCGCGCGACGCGACCTGCTCCAGGACGACTTCAACCACGTCGTCCTGGTCCGCGGCGGCGAGCACCTCACACGCTCCCTGGTGTACGTCGACCACACCCTGGTCGACGGCGTCGTCAACGGCACGGCGGCCTCGGTCGGCGGCCTCTCCGGACGAATGCGCAAGCTCCAGAACGGCTTCGCGCGGTCGTACGCGGTCTCGATGTTCGGCGGTGCGGCGATCCTCGTCGCCGCGACCCTGCTGATGAGGGCGGTCTGATACCGATGTCCTTTCCCCTGCTGACAGTCACGGCGGCGCTCCCGGCCCTCGGGGCCATCGCCACGGCCGCCGTACCGGCCGCGCGGCGGACCGCCGCCAAATGGCTGGCGCTGCTCGTCTCACTCGCCACGCTCGCGCTCGCCATCACGGTCCTGGTCCGCTTCGACCCGGACGGCGACCGTTACCAGCTCACCGAATCCCACGCCTGGATCGCGGACTTCGGGGTGAGGTACGAGCTGGGCGTGGACGGCATCGCGGTGGCCCTCATCGCGCTGACCGCCCTGCTGATCCCGTTCATCATCCTCGCGGGCTGGCACGACGCCGACCCGCTGGAGACCGGCAGCAAGCGCTGGCGGCCGACGCAGGGCTTCTTCGCCCTGATCCTGGCCGTCGAGGCGATGGTGATCCTCTCCTTCGAGGCCACCGACGTCTTCCTTTTCTACATCTTCTTCGAAGCCATGCTGATCCCGATGTACTTCCTCATCGGCGGCTTCGGGGACCGTGCCCACGAGCACGGCGAGGAGACGGCGTCGACGCAACGGTCTTACGCGGCGGTGAAGTTCCTGCTCTACAACCTGGTCGGCGGACTGATCATGCTGGCCGCGGTGATCGGCCTCTACGTGGTCGCCGGGAACTTCTCGCTCCAGGAGATCGCCGAAGCGCGGGCCAACGGCTCGCTGGACATGGCGACCAACACCGAACGCTGGCTGTTCCTGGGCTTCTTCTTCGCCTTCGCGGTGAAGGCGCCCCTGTGGCCGCTGCACACCTGGCTGCCCAACGCCATGGGGGAGGCCACCGCCCCGGTCGCCGTCCTGATCACGGCGGTCGTCGACAAGGTGGGCACCTTCGCGATGCTCCGCTTCTGCCTCCAGCTGTTCCCGGAGGCGAGCAAGTGGGCGACGCCCGCCATCCTCGTCCTCGCCCTGATCAGCATCATCTACGGGGCGCTGCTCGCCGTCGGCCAGCGGGACATCAAGCGGCTGGTGGCGTACGCGTCGATCTCGCACTTCGGCTTCATCATCATGGGCATCTTCGCGATGACCAGCCAGGGCCAGTCCGGCGCGACGCTCTACATGGTCAACCACGGAATCTCGACCGCCGCCCTGATGTTGGTGGCCGGCTTCCTGATCTCGCGGCGCGGCTCGCGGCTCATCGCCGACTACGGCGGAGTGCAGAAGGTCGCTCCGGTGCTCGCCGGCACCTTCCTGATCGGCGGTCTTGCCACCCTGTCGCTGCCGGGGCTCGCGCCCTTCGTGAGTGAGTTCCTGGTCCTGGTCGGCACGTTCGCGCGCTATCCGGCGATCGGCATCATCGCCACGTTCGGCATCGTGCTGGCCGCGCTCTACACCCTCGTCCTCTACCAGAGGACGATGACAGGCCCGGTGAAGCCCGAGGTCGCGGCGATGCCGGACCTCAGGGTTCGGGAACTTGTGGTCGTCGCCCCGCTGGTCGTGCTGCTGATCTTCCTGGGCGTCTACCCGAAGCCCGTCACGGACATCATCGACCCGGCGGTCAAGCAGACCATGTCCGACGTACAGAAGAAGGACCCCCAGCCCGAGGTGGAGGCGGCCAAGTGAGCGCAACAGCCGTCCACAACCTGTGGACAACCGCGGCCGATCCGATCTCGAAGATCGACGCGCCGAAGTTCGAATACGGACAATTGTCGCCCACCTTGATCGTCGTCGGCGCGGCGATCGTCGGGGTGCTGGTCGAGGCGATCGTCCCGCGCAAGTCCCGTTACTACGCCCAGATGTTCGTGTCCGTCGTCGCGCTCACGGCCGCCTTCGCGGCGGTCATCGCGTTGGCGACCGACGGGTATGCCACGACCAAGGCGGGCATCGCGGCGATGGGCGCGATCGCCGTCGACGGCCCGGCCCTCTTCCTGCAGGGCACGATCCTGCTGGCGGGCCTGGTCGGCCTGTTCACCTTCGCCGAACGGCGGCTCGACCCGGAGGCGCACGGCAATCGCGTCGACTCCTTCGCCGCGCAGGCCGCGTCCGTGCCGGGCAGCGACAGCGAGAAGGCCGCGGTGAAGGCAGGGTTCACCACCACCGAGGTCTTCCCGCTGCTGCTCTTCGCCGTCGCGGGCATGCTGATCTTCCCGTCGGCCAACGATCTGCTGACGCTCTTCGTGGCCCTGGAAGTCTTCTCGCTGCCGCTGTACCTGCTGTGCGCGCTGGCCCGCCGCAAGCGGCTGATGTCGCAGGAGGCCGCGGTCAAGTACTTCCTGCTCGGCGCGTTCGCCTCCGCGTTCACGCTGTTCGGCATCGCGCTGCTGTACGGCTACGCGGGCTCCATGTCGTACGCGACGATCGCGCAGGTCGTCGACGGCACGGTCACGACCGTCAACCCGGCGCTCGTGGACACCATGGGCAACGACGCGCTGCTGCTCGTCGGCGCCGCGATGATCATCATGGGTCTGCTGTTCAAGGTCGGCGCGGTGCCGTTCCACATGTGGACGCCGGACGTCTACCAGGGCGCGCCGACCCCGGTGACCGGCTTCATGGCGGCGGCGACAAAGGTGGCCGCGTTCGGCGCGCTGCTCAGGATCCTGTACGTCGTGCTGCCCGGCCTGCGCTGGGACTGGCGGCCGGTCATGTGGGGCGTCGCGATCGTCACCATGCTCGGCGGTGCGATCGTGGCGATCACGCAGACCGACATCAAGCGGCTGCTGGCGTACTCGTCGATCGCGCACGCGGGCTTCATCCTCGCGGGCGTCATCGCGACCACGCCGGACGGTGTGTCGTCCGTGCTCTTCTACCTGGGCGCGTACTCGTTCGTGACGATCGGCGCGTTCGCGGTCGTTACGCTCGTACGGGATGCCGGTGGCGAGGCGACCCACCTGTCCAAGTGGGCCGGACTGGGCCGGCGTTCACCGCTGGTGGCCGCCGTGTTCGCGGTCTTCCTGCTGGCCTTCGCGGGCATCCCGCTGACCTCCGGTTTCGCCGGGAAGTTCGCCGTGTTCAAGGCGGCGGCGGAGGGCGGCGCGGCCCCGCTGGTCGTGGTCGGTGTGATCTCGTCCGCGATCGCCGCGTTCTTCTACATCCGCGTCATCGTGCTGATGTTCTTCAGCGAGCCGCGGCCCGAGGGCCCGACTGTCGCGGTGCCGTCGGCGCTTACGACGACGGCGATCGGGGTCGGCGTGGCGGTCACGCTGGTGCTCGGTGTGGCGCCGCAGTACTTCCTGGACCTGGCCAACCAGGCTGGAGTGTTCGTGCGCTGAGTGCGCTGACCTGCGGTGCTTGTGCGCTGGGCCCCGGTTCCCTCGTGGGATTCGGGGCCCTCGCGTATGTGGACCCCGCCCCGAGCCGGCGTGCCATGTGACGAGGGCTAATACTCCAGCAGCGGTTCGTGTCTTGAGCTGCGTTTTCGGTAGTGGCAGCGGCGGGCCATGGCTTGGCGGTGTCTTCTCCAGGCCGACCAGTTCAGTGCGTGGATGACGGGATCGCGGTCGGCTCGTG
>NZ_NTGE01000085.1 GCF_002291145.1 Streptomyces sp. SA15 | reverse complement strand
ATCACCGTCGGCACAGGAGCCCGGCGGCAGCGGCGCCTGGCCGCCCGCTCCGTGGCCCAGCGGTTCCTGGCCGCCCGCCGACCAGCCCGCCGCGCCCGCCGCAGCGCAGGGGATGAGCCGTAGGCTCGTCTGGTCCGTGCTCGTCGGGGCCGCCGCCGTCGGTGTCGCCGTGAGCCTGGTGCTGACGCTCGTGGTCCGGTCCGGGGACGACCAGGACGAGCCGTCCGTCGCGGCGAGCGCGTCGCCGACGTCCGAGGTCTCGCAGCAGAGCGAGCCGACGCCGGCGCCGACCGAGGAGACGCTGTCGCCATCCGCCACGGCTCCCGAACTCCCCGCCGGTTACGAGGAGTACGAGGACGCCGAGGGTTTCCGGATCGCGATACCCGAGGGCTGGTCGCGCAGCACGGTGGACTCCCAGTTCGGCATCGCCGTGGTCAACTACCGCAGCGCGGACAGCGAACGCCGGCTGCAGGTGTACCAGGTGGCGGAGGAGTCGCCGGACGCCTCCTTCGAGCTGTATCTGTCCGAGGCGACCGCCAAGCCGGACGGCTTCCGGCAGCTCTCCCTGCAGAACCTGGACGACGCCGGGTTCACCGGCTCACGGCTGGAGTACCTCGCCGACAGCATCAGGGGCGAGCCCGACGTCGGCACCTGGCACGTCTACGACGAGCGTTTCGTGGCCCTGGACGGCAACATCTACGCCATCGCCGCCTACGGCCCCGACGCGGACGGCCGGGACGACGAGCTCGAACTGCTCACCACGGCGCTGGACTGGTTCTGCCCGCCGATCGGCTCGTGCGACCCGGCGAGCGTGGACTGACTCACACACTCCCGCCCACGCCGCGCACCTTTCGTTCCCTTTGCCCGCATGTCCAGTGAGGCAGCCCACTTCCGGCCATGGATCGCGCATGCAATCCGAAGCCGGGGGCAGGCGCTCACGGTCCCGATGAGTGACACACGTGTGACACAGGGGCACTGAACAGGAACGGAAGGCAAAACCGATCATGGCGGACAGAGTGGAACTCCAGGCGCGGAAGACCATCCACGTGGGCGGGGAGTGGCGTGAAGCCGTCTCCGGCGCCACACGCGAGATCCTCGACCCCGCGGACGCCCTGCCGTTCGCCGTGGTCGCGGAGGGGGACGAGAAAGACACCGACCTGGCGGTCGCGGCCGCCCGGCAGGCGTTCGACGCCGGCGACTGGCCCCGCACGCCCGTCGCCGAGCGCGCCGCCCTGCTGCGCCGCGTCGCCGACCTCCTGGTCCGCGACCGGGAGGAACTCGGCCTGCTGGAGAGCCGGGACGCGGGCAAGACCGTGGAGGAGGGCCGTGTCGACATCGACTGTGTCGCCGACGCCTTCCGCTACTTCGCCGACCTCGTCGCCGCCGAGGCCCCCGGCCGGGTCGTGGACGCGGGCTCGCCGGACATCCACAGTGTCGTCGTACACGAACCCGTGGGCGTCTGCGCGCTGATCACGCCCTGGAACTACCCACTCCTCCAGGCCAGCTGGAAGATCGCCCCCGCGCTGGCGGCCGGCAACACCTTCGTGGTCAAGCCGAGCGAGATCACCCCGCTGACGACGATCGCCCTGATCGACCTGCTGGCGGAGGCGGGCCTGCCCGTCGGAGTGGCGGGCATCGTCACCGGCCCGGGCCACTCGGTCGGCGCCCGCCTCGCCGAGCACCCCGACGTCGACCTCGTCTCCTTCACCGGCGGCCTGATCAGCGGCACGAAGGTGGCCCAGGCCGCCGCCCCGAGCGTCAAGAAGGTCGCCCTCGAACTCGGCGGCAAGAACCCCAACGTCGTCTTCGCCGACGCCTGCGCCACCGACGAGGCCTTCGACACCGCCGTCGACCAGGCCCTCAACGCGGCCTTCATCCACAGCGGCCAGGTCTGCTCGGCGGGCGGCCGGCTCATCGTCGAGGAGTCGGTCCGGGACCGCTTCGTCGCCGAACTCGCCCGCAGGGCCGGGAAGATCCGCCTCGGCCGCGGCACGGAGGACGGCGTCGAGTGCGGCCCGCTCGTCTCCGAGCAGCAGCGCGCCAAGGTCGAGGCGTACGTCGGCTCCGCGCTCGCCGAGGGCGCCGTACTGCGCTCCGGCGGCCAGCGCCCCGAGCCGTCCCCGGAGCGGCCCGCCACCGGTTACTTCTACGAGCCGACCGTCCTCGACCACTGCCACCGCGAGATGAAGGTCGTACGGGAGGAGGTCTTCGGGCCGGTCCTCACCGTCGAGACCTTCCGCACCGAGGACGAGGCGGTCGCCCTCGCCAACGACACCGAGTACGGTCTCGCGGGCGCCGTCTGGACCACCGACGCCGGCCGGGCCCGCAGGGTCGCGGCCCGCCTGCGCCACGGCACCGTCTGGATCAACGACTTCCACCCCTACCTCCCCCAGGCGGAGTGGGGCGGCTTCGGCAAGAGCGGAGTGGGCCGCGAACTCGGGCCCGCCGGACTCGCCGAGTACCGCGAGAGCAAGCACGTCTACCAGAACCTCGCGCCGAAGCCCGTCCGCTGGTTCGCCGGCTGAACCCGCACCCCCTCCTTCCCCCCTCTTTCTCAAGACTTCGCAAGCCCCTGGAGCAACCCCCCATGCCCGAACACACCCATATGCCCGGACACACCCATGACCATGAATACGACTACGTCGTCATCGGCGGCGGCACCGCAGGCTCCGTCATCGCCTCCCGCCTCACCGAGAACCCCGACGTCACCGTCGCCGTCATCGAGGGCGGCCCCAGCGACGTCGGCCGCGACGACGTCCTGACCCTGCGCCGCTGGATGGGCCTGCTCGGCGGCGAGCTGGACTACGACTACCCCACCACCGAGCAGCCGCGCGGCAACTCCCACATCCGGCACAGCCGCGCCCGCGTCCTCGGCGGATGCTCTTCCCACAACACCCTGATCGCCTTCAAGCCGCTGCCGTCCGACTGGGACGAGTGGGAGGAGGCCGGCGCCCGGGGCTGGGGCGCGGTGCCGATGGAGGCGTACTTCGCGCGCCTGCTCAACAACGTCGTCCCGGTCGACGAGAAGGACCGGAACGCCATCGCCCGCGACTTCGTCGACGCGGCCCAGAAGGCGCTCGACGTCCCCAGGGTCGAGGGCTTCAACAAGAAGCCGTTCAACGACGGCGTCGGCTTCTTCGACCTCGCCTACCACCCGGAGAACAACAAGCGCTCGTCGGCGTCGGTCGCGTATCTCCATCCGGTGATGGACGAGCGCGCCAACCTGACGATCCTCCTGGAGACCTGGGCGTACCGGCTGGAGCTGGACGGCAAGCGCGCCGAGGGTGTGCGCGTGCGCACCAAGGACGGCGAGGAGTTCGTCGTACGGGCCCGCAGCGAGGTCGTCCTGTGCGCGGGCGCCGTCGACTCCCCGCGTCTGCTGCTGCACTCCGGCATCGGCCCGAAGGCCGACCTGGAGGCGCTGGGCATCCCCGTCGCGCACGATCTGCCGGGCGTCGGCGAGAACCTGCTCGACCACCCCGAGTCGGTGATCGTCTGGGAGACGCACGGTCCCCTCCCGGAGAACTCGGCGATGGACTCCGACGCGGGCCTGTTCGTGCGCCGCGACCCCGAACACGCGGGCCCCGACCTGATGTTCCACTTCTACCAGATCCCCTTCACGGACAACCCGGAGCGCCTGGGCTACGAACGCCCGCCCCACGGCGTCTCGATGACCCCGAACATCCCCAAGCCGAAGAGCCGCGGCCGGCTGTACCTGACCAGCGCGGACCCGTCCGTGAAGCCGGCCCTCGACTTCCGCTACTTCACCGACGAGGACGACCACGACGGCCGTACCCTCGTCGACGGGATCAAGATCGCCCGTGAGATCGCGAAGACCGAGCCGCTGGCCGGCTGGCTCAAGCGCGAGGTGGCCCCGGGTCCGCAGATCACGGGCGACGAGGAGCTGAGCGAGTACGCCCGCAAGGTCGCGCACACCGTGTACCACCCGGCGGGCACCTGCCGTATGGGCGCCGCCTCGGACGAACTCGCCGTCGTCGATCCCGAGTTGCGGATCCGCGGCCTGGACGGCATCCGGGTCGCCGATGCCTCTGTGTTCCCGACCATGACCGCAGTGAACCCCATGATCGGGGTGTTGATGGTCGGGGAGAAAGCCGCCGACCTGATCGGAGGTGGGGTGCGATGAGCACCAGTACTACTCCTGCTACTACTCCTGTCTTCTCCGTCGACGGCCTGTGGAAGGTCTTCGGCCCGAAGGCGGACCGCGTCCCCGCCGACGCGGAACTGGCCGCGCTGAAGCCCTCCGAACTGCGCGCCCGCACCGGCTGCACCGCCGCCGTCCGGGACGTCTCCTTCGACGTGCGCAAGGGCGAGGTCTTCGTCGTCATGGGCCTGTCCGGCTCCGGCAAGTCCACCCTCGTGCGCTGTCTGACCCGGCTGATCGAGCCGACCGCGGGCACCATCGCCATCGACGGCGAGGACGTCCGCGCGATGGACAAGTCCCGGCTGCGCGAGCTGCGCCGCCACCGTGCCGCGATGGTCTTCCAGCACTTCGGCCTGCTCCCGCACCGCACGGTCCTCGACAACGTGGCGTACGGCCTGGAGATCCAGGGCGTCGGCAGGTCCGAGCGCCGCGAGCGGGCCGCCCAGGTCGTCAAGAAGGTCGGCCTGGAGGGCATGGAGCAGCGCAGGCCCGGCCAGCTGTCCGGCGGTCAGCGCCAGCGCGTCGGCCTGGCCCGCGCGCTCGCCGTCGACCCCGAGGTGCTCCTCTTCGACGAGCCGTTCAGCGCACTCGACCCGCTGATCCGGCGCGACATGCAGGAGGAGGTCGTCCGGCTGCACCGCGAGGAGGGCCGCACGATGGTCTTCATCACCCACGACCTGAGCGAGGCGCTCAAGCTGGGCGACCGTATCGCCCTCATGCGCGACGGCGCGGTGGTCCAGCTGGGCACGCCGGAGGAGATCGTGGGCTCGCCGGCCGACGACTACGTCCGGGAGTTCGTCCGGGACGTGCCGCGCGAGCAGGTCATGACGGTCCGTACGGCCATGCGCGCCGGGGACTGCGGCGCAGCGGACCACCCCGGCGCGCTCGCCGCCGACGCGGTGGTGGCGGAGGCGATCAAGGTCGTCGCCCGCAGCCGCAAGCCCGCGTGTGTCGTGGAGGACGGCCGGTGTCTGGGGGTCGTCGATCACGAACGGCTCCTGGACGTCGTAGCCGGAACGGAGCTCCGCAAGGAGGCCGTCTGATGGCGACGATCACCGCGTCCGCGCCCCTCTCCCTCCCCGGCGTTCTGAAGCACCGGGCCGTCCACAAGCTCCTGCTGATCGCCCTCGCCGCGGCGATCCTCGTCCCGCTGGCGAACGCCCGCTGGGCCAGCGGCAGCTGGCCCGGCGCGCTCACCGTCGACGTCTCCGAACCGCTGGCCAGGACCAGCGACTGGATCATCGACAACCGTGACAGCCACCCGCTGTTCCTGTACTTCTTCGGCCACATCAGCAACGCGGTCGTGCTGTCCGTGCGGGCCGTCTACCTGGTCCTCCTCGCGGCGGGCTGGGCGGGCGTCACCGCCTTCGCCGGGCTCGTCGCCTGGCGGGTGGCCGGGGTCCGGCTGGCGCTCGGCACGGCCGCCGCGTTCCTGGCCTGCGGCCTGCTCGGCATGTGGGTGCCGACCATGCAGACCCTCGCGCTCATGGTCGTCGCCGTCCTCGCGTCGGTCGTCGTCGGAGCCCTGCTGGGCCTCGCCGCCGGACTGTCCGACCGTATGGACCGCATCCTGCGTCCGGTCCTGGACACCATGCAGGTGCTGCCCGCCTTCGCCTACCTCCTCCCGGTGGTGCTGGTCTTCGGCATCGGCGTGCCCGCGGCCGTCCTCGCCACCGTCGTCTACGCCGCCCCGCCGATGGCCCGCCTCACGGCGCTCGGCCTGCGCGGCGCGGACAAGGAGGTCCTGGAGGCGGTCGAGTCGCTGGGCTCCACGGCCCGGCAGCGGCTGCTGACCGCCCGTATCCCGCTGGCCCGCAAGGAACTCCTCCTCGGCGTCAACCAGACGATCATGATGGCGCTCTCCATGGCCGTCATCGCCTCGATCATCGGCGCGGGCGGCCTCGGTGACCGCGTCTACCAGGGCCTCGCCACCGTCGACGTCGGCGCCGCCCTCGCCGCGAGCATCCCGATCGTGCTGCTCGCCGTGATCCTCGACCGCCTCACGGGCGCGGCCGGGGAACGGCTCGGCGCCACCGAGCCCGACCAGCGCCGGCTGCGCGGCCGGGCCGGATGGGGCGTCGCCGCCGCGGCCACCGTCGTCGTCGCCGTGGCCGTCCGCCTCCTCAACGGCACGGACTGGCCGACCGGCTGGGTCGTCGGTATCGCCGACCCGGTCAACACCGCCAAGGACTGGATGGTCGACCACCTCTACACCGGCGTCCCCGTCGTCGGCGGCACCGCCGAATGGGCCGGGCACTTCACCACCTGGGTGCTCGACCCGCTCCGCGACGGCCTGCAGGGGCTGCCGTGGTGGTCCCTGCTGCTGATCGTCGCCGCCCTGTCCTGGGTGATCGGCACCTGGCGCACCGCGCTCACCGCGGTTCTCGCCCTGGCCGCGATCGGTGTCCTGGGCGTGTGGGACAAGTCCCTCGACACGCTGTCCCAGGTGCTCGCCGCGGTCGCCGTCACCGTCGTCCTCGGCTTCGCGATCGGCATCGCCGCCGCGCGCAGCAGGCGCTTCGAACGCCAGCTGCGTCCCGTCCTGGACGTCCTCCAGACGATGCCGCAGTTCGTGTACCTGATCCCGGTCGTCGCGCTGTTCGCCGTGGGCCGTGCCCCGGCGGTCGCCGCCGCGGTCGTCTACGCGCTGCCCGCCGTCGTACGCATCACCACGCAGGGCCTGCGCCAGGTCGACCCGAGCGCGATGGAGTCCGCCCGCTCGCTCGGCGCGACCACCCGCCAGCAGCTGTTCCAGGTCCAACTGCCGCTCGCCCGGCCCGCGCTGCTGCTCGCCGTGAACCAGGGCGTCGTCCTGGTCCTCGCCGTCGTCGTGATCGGCGGCCTGGTCGGCGGCGGAGCCCTCGGCTACGACGCCGTGTACGGCCTCGCGCAGGGCGACCTGGCCACGGGGCTGGTGGCCGGTGCCGCCATGGTCTGCCTCGGCCTGATGCTCGACCGGGTGACGCAGCCGACGGAACGCCGCACGAAGAAGGGAGCGTGACATGCGATTCCGTACGACTGCCCTGGTGGCCGGCGCGTCCTCGCTCCTGCTGCTGACCGGCTGTGGCGCCGCAGACATGACCAAGCAGGCTTCTCCCTTCGCGGGCGCCCAGGGCGCCAAGACGGTCACCCTGTCCGTCCAGTCCTGGGTGGGTGCGCAGGCCAACGTGGCCGTCGCCCAGTACCTCCTGGAGCACAAGCTGGGCTACCGCGTCGACACCGTCCAGATCGACGAGGTGCCCGCCTGGGACGCGCTCAGCCAGGGCCGGATCGACGCGCTCATGGAGGACTGGGGTCACCCCGAGGAGGAGCAGCGGTACGTCGACGACAAGAAGACGATCACCCGCGGCGGCGACCTCGGCGTCACCGGGCACATCGGCTGGTTCGTCCCGACGTACTTCGCCAAGGAGCACCCGGACGTCACCAACTGGAAGAACCTCAACAAGTACGCCTCGCAGCTGCGTACGGCGGAGAGCGGCGGCAAGGGCCAGCTGATGGACGGCTCGCCCTCCTACGTCACCAACGACAAGGCGCTGGTGAAGAACCTCAACCTGGACTACCAGGTCGTCTTCGCCGGCTCCGAGGCCGCCCAGATCACGCAGATCAGGCAGTTCGCCAAGGAGCAGAAGCCCTTCCTGACGTACTGGTACGAGCCGCAGTGGCTGTTCAAGAAGGTCCCGATGACCGAGGTGAAGCTGCCCGCCTACAAGGAGGGCTGCGACGCCGACCCGGAGAAGGTGGCCTGCGCCTATCCGCACACCCCGCTGCAGAAATACCTCAACACGGACTTCGCGAAGAACGGCGGCAAGGCGGCGGCCCTGCTGAAAAAGTTCAAGTGGACGACCGAGGACCAGAACGAGGTCTCCCTGATGATCGCCGACCAGGGGCTCTCTCCTGAGGAAGCGGCGAAGAAGTGGGTGGACAGCCACGCGTCCACGTGGAAGGCGTGGCTGTCCTGACCCCTACCTCAGCTGTGCGGCGATCTCCCGCAGGGCCGCGGTCGCCCGCCGTTGCAGCCCCGGCCCGAACGTGACGCGAGTGGCCCCGAGTTCACCGAGTTCGGTGGGCGAGGGGCCCTCGCCGTCCAGCCGGGCGCCGACGTTGATCGGCCCGTGGATCCCGGACCGCAGCAGCGGCAGTACGGCCGGCGGGGCGCCGATCGGATAGACACAGTCGGCGCCGGCGGCGACGTACAACGCGGCTCGTTCGATGGCCTGCTCGGCGGCCTGCTTGGGGTCGGTGAACCCGACCGAGAAGACGTCGACGCGCGCGTTGACGAAGAGCCGGTCGCCGGCCGCGTACCGCACCTGCGCCAGCCAGTCGGCGTGCTCCCGCGGGTCCTTGAGGACACCCCCGCCCGAGTCCTCAAGGTTGCACCCGACGGCACCCGCCTCCAGCAGCCGCTCCACCAGCTCCTTCGGCGGGAGCCCGTACCCGCCCTCGACGTCCGCCGACACCGGCACGTCCACCGCCCGTACGACTCGGGCGACCGCCGCGAACATCTCGTCGGCCGGCGTCGCCCCGTCCTCGTACCCGAGGGAGGCGGCCACCCCCGCGCTGGGCGTCGCGAGCGCCGGGAACCCGGCCTCGACGCACACCCGGGCACTGGCCGCGTCCCAAGGGCCGGGCAGGACGAGGGGGTCGCCGGGGAAGCGGCGGCGGTGCAGCGCGCGGAAGGCGTCGACCTTGCTCACCACCCGGTGCCCCCTGCCGGAATCCGTCCGCGGGACCGTCACTTGTACTGCCCCGGCTCGTAGTGCCCCGGCGCCATACGGAAGGTCACCCCGAACCGGTTCCACGCGTTGATCACCGCGATCGCGGAGATCAACTGCGCCAGCTCGGCCTCCTCGAAGTGCTTGGCGGCCTTCTCGTACACCTCGTCGGGCACGAAGCCGTCCGTCAGGACGGTCACCGCCTCGGTCAGTTCCAGCGCCGCGAGCTCCTTCTCGGTGTAGAAGTGCCGCGACTCGTCCCAGGCGCTGAGCTGGATGATCCGCTCGACGCTCTCGCCCGCCGCGAGCGCGTCCTTGGTGTGCATGTCGATGCAGAGCGCGCAGTGGTTGATCTGGGAGGCGCGGATCTTCACCAGCTCGTACAGCTTGTGGTCGAGGCCCTGCTTGGCGGCCTTGTCGAGGCGGACCATCGCCTTGTAGACCTCGGGGGCGAGCTGGGCCCACTGCATCCGGGCCGGTAATTCGGGTGCGTACTCTCCGGTCGTCGTGTCGTGGTTCGTCGTCATGCCCTCGACTCTAGAAGCGAAGCTGCCCAGGAGTATGGTCCACTTCCATGCCAAGACCTTGGGCCACTCTGGGTGTCGACCTCCACCTCGAACCGACCGGTCCGGGCCTGCGCCGGGGCTTGACCGACGCCCTGCGCGAGGCCGTCCGCACCGGCCGGCTGACCCCCGGCACCCGGCTGCCGTCCTCCCGCGCGCTCGCCGCCGACCTGGGCATCGCCCGCAACACGGTCGCCGACGCCTACGCCGACCTGGTCGCCGAGGGCTGGCTCACCGCCCGCCAGGGCTCGGGCACGAGCGTGGCCGTCCGCCCGGTGTCACCGCCGGCCACCGGACCGGCACCGGGCGATCGCCCACCGTCCCGGCCGGTGTACGACCTCGTCCCCGGCACCCCGGACCTGTCCGCCTTTCCCCGCACGGCCTGGCTGAAGGCGGCCCGCCGCGCACTGGCGGCGGCCCCGCACGACGCGCTCGGCTACGGCGACCCGCGCGGCCGCGTGGAACTGCGCACCGCCCTGGCCGGCTACCTCGCGCGGGCCCGCGGCGTCCGCACGCACCCGGACGCCATCGTCATCTGCTCCGGCATCTCGCACGCGCTGCGGATGCTCGGCCAGGTGCTGCGGGAGCGGGGTCTTACATCGCTGGCCGTGGAGTCGTACGGGCTCGACGTGCACTGGGGGCTGCTGGAGGGGGCGGGGCTGCGGACGGTGCCGCTGGGGCTCGACGAACTCGGCACGCACATCGAGGAGTTGAACGCGGACGACTCGGCGGGTGTGCGGGCCGTGCTGCTGACGGCCGCGCACCAGTTCCCGATCGGCGGGGCGCTGCACCCCGAGCGGCGGGCCGCGGTGGTGGACTGGGCGCGGCGCGGCGACGGGCTGATCCTGGAGGACGACTACGACGGGGAGTTCCGCTACGACCGCCGGCCCGTGGGCGCCCTCCAGGGCCTCGACCCCGACCGGGTGATCTACCTGGGCACCGCCAGCAAGTCACTGGCCCCGGGCCTGCGCCTGGGCTGGCTGGTCGTGCCGCCGTCGATCGCCGCCGAGGTCGTCGCGGCCAAGGGCGAGGTGGACTGGTCGTGCGGGGTGCTGGACCAGCTGACGCTGGCGGAGTTCATCAACTCCGGCGCATACGACCGCCACGTCCGCTCGGCCCGCCTGCACTACCGGCGGCGCCGGGACGCGCTGGTGGCCGAACTCGCCCGGCGGGCCCCGTCGGTCCGGCCCACCGGCATCGCGGCCGGCCTGCACGTGGTGCTCCGCCTCCCGCCGGGCACCGAACAGGCGGCGCTGCGGGCGGCGGCCTGGCAGGGGCTGGCGGTGCACGGACTGCACCGCTACCGGCACCCGGCCGCGACCGTCGAGCGGCGGGACGCGCTCGTGGTGGGGTACGGGACACCGCCGGACCACGCGTGGTCCGGGGCGCTGGACGCGTTGTGCGCCGCGTTGCCCTGAAACGGCGGCGGCATGCAGTCAACGGCTGCGCGTTCTGCCTCGACATGCACACCAAGGACGCCCGCGCCCAGGGCGAGATCGAGCAGCGTGTCTACGCCCTGAACGCCCGGCGGGAGACCCTCCTTTTTCACCGAACGGGAGCGCGCCGCACTGGCGTTGACAAAGCCCGTGACCCTGCTGCACGACGGTCACGTCCCCGACGCGGTCTACGCCGAGGCCGCGGAGGTCTTCGACGTGGAGCGCACGAGTGAGTGTCTCGGTCACGGTGTCGCAGATCTCGAAAGGGGTCGGATGTTCGCCCGTCGAATGCGTGACCTTTACGCGTGGTGGTCGTTGCATGTGATGGAAGGATCTTCGATCTGCGGGCGGGGGTGACACAGTGGGTGGGCTGCGGGAGGTGGCGGCGTCGTTCGTGGTGCCCGGCCCCTCGGGTGTCGCGATCCGCGACCGGCTCAGGCACCTGACCGCCGCGGACGAGAAGGTGCTGGGCCTGGTGGGCGACCATCTGGGCGCGCTGGCGTCCCGGGATCTGAAGGCGCGGTGCGCGGCCGGACCCGACCATGACGCCGATGCGTGGGCGGAGCGCAAGCGGGCTCTGACCGGAGAGTCATCGTCGCGCTGGGCGGGGTCGATTACGAAGGCCACCCACGATCAGTGGGCGCTCGCACGGCGCGGGCAGCTCGCGCACATCCAGAGCCTCCAGGCGGGTGTGGCCACGATCGCCCACCGGCTGTCCCTGCCCGTCGGGGAGAAGGGCGGCAAGCGGGCGCCGGGCGGCTACCGCAGCAGACAGGAGTGGTTCGCCAAGTCCCGCCGCCTGCACGTGCTCGCCGACCGGCTCAACGCGGCCCGGGCGGACTGGCAGGCCGGAGCCGTGCACGTGGTGCGCGGCGGCAAGCAGCTGCTCAACACCCGCCACCACCTGGACACCGCCGGGCTCACCGAGCACCAGTGGCGTCGGCGGTGGCAGGCCGGGCGCCGCTTCCTCCAGGCCGACGGCGAGTCGGGGAAGCGGTTCGGCAACGAGACCATCCGCGTCACCTCCGACGGCGAGGTCTCCCTCAAGCTCCCCGCGCCGTTGGCGCATCTGGCGAACGCCCCGCACGGCCGCTACGTGCTCACCGCCCGCGTGCGCTTTGCGCACCGGGGTGGGCAGTGGCGCGACCGCGTCACCGCCCACCGAGCCGTCGCCTACCGCATCCACGAAGACACCGTCCGGGGCCGCTGGTACCTCACCGCATCCTGGACCATCCCACCGGTCCAGACCGTGCCCCTGGCCACCGCCCGCGCCAACGGTCTGATCGGTGTGGACACCAACGCCGATCACCTCGCCGCCTGGCGGCTGGACGAGCACGGCAACCCCGTCGGCACCCCGCGCCGGTTCGGCTACAACCTGACCGGCACCGCCGACCACCGCGACGCCCAGGTCCGCCACGCCCTCATTCGCCTCCTGCGCTGGGCCAAACGCCACGGCCTGGCCATCGCGATCGAGAACCTGGACTTCACCGCCGAGAAGACGCGTGAAAAGCACGGCCGCCGCAAGCGGTTCCGCAAGCTCATCTCGGGCATGCCCACCTCCAGGCTGCGGGCGCGGCTGGTGTCCATGGCGGCCGAACTGGGCATCCCACTGGTCGCCGTGGACCCGGCCTACACCTCCCGCTGGGGTACCCAGCACTGGCAGAAACCCCTCAATAGCAAGAACCGCACAACCACCCGCCACGCCGCAGCCGCCGTGGCGATCGGAAGGCGCGCCCTGGGACACCCGATCCGGCGACGGACGACACCGCCCCCACACGACCAGAGCGATCGTGCGGGGCATCGGATCGTCCAGGCCCGACCAGGCATCCCGGGGCGTGAGGGAAACCGCCCCCGCATTCCCGGACCACGGACACGATCCGTGCGCGCCGGACGCGGAGCGAACGCGGTCGACCAGAACGCCCAACACCGTTCGGGGCGTTCGGCTGAGCATGAGTCCTCGAAGCAGGACTCACTTCCGCTCAGTCCATAGGAACGGTTCACGTCCAGCGGCCGAAGACCGTGGCGGTCGGCCGCCCGCCGGAACATGGGGCCGAGATAGAAGCCGCGGTCGGCGAGCAGAGGTTGTCGAGGCATGGTGCCGTTCCTTTCTGGCGTGGTCACTAGGTCTGGCATGGTCACCACGCGCCCTGTCGGACCAGGTGGCGGCGGAGCTTTCCGGTCGGGGTGCGGGGCAGGGACGTGACGAAGCCGACGCTTCTGGGGACCTTGAAGGCGGCCAGGTGCTCCCGGGCCAGCCGGATCAGGTCGTCCTCCAGGCCGTCCAGGCCGCCCGGGCCGTACGGCAGCGGTGTGACGGGGACGACGAAGGCGCGCAGCCGGCTGACGCCGCGTCCGTCGGTGACGGCCACGACGGCGACCTCCCGCACCGCCGGATGGGTCCGCAGCACGGCCTCCACCTCCAGCGGCGAGACGGTGATGCCGCCGACCATCTCCATGTCGTCGACGCGGCCCAGATGCCGGAACGTGCCGTCCGGCTCGCGCCGCGCCCGGTCACGGGTGGCCAGCCAGCCGCCGACCAGGGCGCGGTCCGTCTCCTCGGGCCGGTTCAGGTAGCCGGGCGTCACCGTCGGACCGCGCGCCCACATCTCGCCCTCCGCCCCGTCCGTCACCGGCCGCCCGTCCCGGTCGCGCAGCTCCACCTCGAAGCCGGGTACGGGACGTCCGACCGTGCCGGGGTGGTTGTGGTCGAAGCCGTTGGCGCAGAAGGCGTGGCCCGCCTCGGTGGAACCGATCTGCTCCAGGACCGGCGCGCCGAGCAGCTCGGTGATCTGTCTCCCGAGTCCCGCCGGCATGCCCTCGCCCGCCGACACCGCGGCGCGTACCGAGGCGAAGCAGGCCTCGTGCCCGCTGCCCCGGTCGGCGACCAGCGCGGCGTACGCGGACGGCACGGAGTAGAGCAGGGTCACCCGGTGCCGGGCGACGAGTTCGTCGACGGCGGCCGGGGTCGCACGCCGGTCCACCAGCACGGCGGACGACCCCGAGAAGAGCGGGAAGACGAAGGCGTTGCCGAAGCCGTAGGCGAAGTACAGCTTCGACACCGACAGGGTGACGTCGTCCTGGGTGATCCGCAGCACCCGCCGGCCGATGAGGTCGTGGTACGTCCTCGGGTCGCCGTGCCGGTGTACGACGCCCTTGGGGCGGCCTGTCGTACCGGAGGTGTACTGGATGTACAGGGGCGTGTGCGCGTGGACCGGGTGGGCGGGGGCCGGCTCGGCGGTGGTGGCGAGCGCGAGCAGCTGATCGGCGCCCAGGCGCACCGCCCGGGCGGGGAACCGCTCC
The DNA here is from genome assembly GCF_002291145.1 of Streptomyces sp. SA15. Classification (GTDB taxonomy): domain Bacteria; phylum Actinomycetota; class Actinomycetes; order Streptomycetales; family Streptomycetaceae; genus Streptomyces. The sequence continues at coordinate 16,102 of NZ_NTGE01000085.1, read as the reverse complement.
GGCCCGTCCTCCAGGCCCGGTCCGGTCACGCGCAGCACCGCGTCGGTGTCCCCGGCCATGAACGCGTGCTCGGCGGCGGGGAGTTCGGGGTTGGCCAGGACCGCCACGGCCCCGAGGCGGGCGGATGCGAGGAAGGCCGTCACCCAGGCGATGCCGTCGGGCAGGGCCAGCAGCACCCGGTCGCCGGGGCGCACTCCCTGGTCGGCGAGCACGGTGGCCACGCGGGCCGCGAGATCGTGCACCTCGCCGTGGGTCCAGGCCCGGTGGCCCTGGTGGAAGGCGGGCCGGTCGGCCCACCCGCGCCGCTCGGCGAGTGCCGTGAGATGCGCCGCGAGGTTGCCGGGGGCGGCGGCGTCGGCCGGGGACGGCTCCCGGGACGGCTCCGGGGACAGCGTGGATCGCGGGGGTGTGGGTCGCGCGGTGGTGGATCGTGGGGTCGTAGACCGTGGGGTCCCGGACTGGTGGGTCCCGGACTGGTGGGTCGCGGACTCGTGGGTCGTAGACCGTGGGGTCGCGGGCTGGTGCGTCGCGGACTGGTCGGTCGTCATCGGGCGGGCTCCTCGGCGGAGGGCCGCTCCTGTCGCGGGCCCACCGGGAGCGCGGTGGCCGTCCGCATCGCGGTCTGCTCCCGCTGTTCCCGTATCCGGTCCGCCGTGTGCTGGTGGAGGGCCCGCATCTGGGCCGCCGTCTTCAGCAGCATCTCGTCGTACTCCGCGACCGGATCGGAGTCGAGGACGATCGCTCCGCCCGCGCCCACGTGCATCAGACCGTCGGCAAGTACGGCGGTGCGGATGACGATGCTGAGATCCGCGCCGCCGCCGCACCCCAGGTAGCCGAGAGCGCCGGAGTAGACGCCCCGGGCCTCTGTCTCCAGGGAGTCGATGATCTCCATGGTGCGCAGCTTCGGCGCACCCGTCATCGAACCGCCGGGGAAGCAGGCGCGGACGCAGTCGACCGCGTCCGTGCCCTCGCGCAGCCGGCCCTCGACCGTGGAGACGAGCTGGTGCACGGTGGCGTACGTCTCGGTCGCCATGAGCCGGGGGACGCGCACCGTCCCGGTCCGGCAGACCCGGCCCAGGTCGTTGCGGAGCAGGTCGACGATCATCAGGTTCTCGGCGCGCGTCTTGGCGTCCGCCGCCAGCGCGTCCCTGAGCCGGGCGTCCTCCTCGGGCTCCTCGCTGCGGGGCGCCGTGCCCTTGATGGGCCTCGCCTCGGCCACACCGTCCCGGGTGATTCGCAGGAAACGCTCGGGGGAGGAGCCGGCCACATCGAGGTCGCCGAACCTCAGGAAGGCCGCGTACGGCGCCGGGTCGACGCGGCGCAGCATCCGGTAGAACTCGTACGCGTCGGGCGGGGCCGGTAACCGGGCGGCATCGGTCAGGCAGACCTCGTAACTCGTGCCCGCTCGCAACTCCCGCTGACACGCCTCGATGTCCGCGAGGTACGTCGCCCGGTCGCGGACCAGCCACGGCTCGGCGGCGCCGGGGTCGGCCTCGCCCGGGAGGAGCTGTCGCGACTGGTCCGATTCCGCGGATACGAAGGTGAGCTGGGCCAGCGCGCTCTCGAGCCAGTCGGCCGCCTCCCGCGCGGCCCTCGGGGTGTCCTCCGCCAGGCAGACCGCGTAGGTGTACCCCTCCTGGTGGTCCACCGCGATCAGCCGGTCGGCGAACAGCCAGCACGCGTCCGGGAGTTCGGAACGGTGCCGGTTCGGCGAGCCGCAGTCGGCCTTCGTCTCGTAGCCGAAGTAGCCGACATAGCCGCCGGTGAAGTCGAAGGGCAGTCCGTCGGCGTCCACCCGGCGGTTCGCCAACTGCCGCTTGAGATAGTCGAAGACGCTCGCCCGGACCTTGCGCGGGGGCCGCCCCGCCCGCTCGATCTCACAGCGGCCGGCTTGGACGTCGTACCGGACGAACTCGGCGAGCGGTCCGCTGCCGTCGCCGAAGAACGAGAACCGGGACCGGCCCGGCTCGACCAGCGAGCTGTCCAGCCAGAACGCCCGCTCGGAGGCGGCGTACATCCGGGTGAAGGCCGCCTCCGCGTCGACCGCGGTGGCGATGCGACGGGTGTGCAGCCGGTGGGCGGGACCGCCGGCGCGTCGGGGGCGGGGGATGGTTGCGGTGGCCGACGTGGCCGACGTGGCCGTTGTGGCCGGCCTGGCTGCTGATGTGGCAGATGTGGCCGATATTGGTGTCACCGGTGTGGTTGTGGCTGTTATGGCCCATGTGGCCGCGGTGGCCGCGGTGGCCGCGGTGGCCGCGGTGGCCGGGCGGCGGGGGACATCCGTGGGCGCGGGCACCGCGGTGTTCTTCGTACGCAGCTTGCGCGCCCGTTCCGCCGTGAGGTTCCGGAAGTTCACGAGCATGCGGTGGCCGTACTCGGTGAGGACGGATTCCGGGTGGAACTGCACCCCCCACAGGGGTCGGCCGCGGTGCCGCAGCCCCATGAGGACGCCGTCCTCGGCCCACGCGGTCGCCTCCAGGGTCTCGGGCAGCGGCTCGCGCACGGCCAGCGAGTGGTAGCGGACCGCGGTGAAGTCCTGCGGCAGCCCCTGGAACAGGTCCTGTCCGTCGTGCCGGACGGTGCTCAGATGCCCGTGCCGGGGCTCCGGGGCGGGAGCGACCCGGCAGCGTTCCCCGAGGGCGATGCCCTGGTGGCCCAGGCAGACGCCGAGTACGGGAACCGGGGACTCGGCGAGCACGCGGGCACTGATGCCGAAGTCGCGCGCCTGCGCCGGATGCCCGGGGCCCGGCGACACCACCACGTTGTCGAACTCCGCGAGATCCGGAATCCCGTCGGCGGGGGCGTCATTGAGGAGCACCACCGGCTCCTCGCCGTTGACCCCGGCGATCAGCTGGAACAGGTTGTACGTGTACGAGTCGTAATTGTCGATGAGCAGGGTCTTCACCCGCCCACCTCCCTCGGGTCGTTCTCGGGCCTACGCGGTCCGCCTTTTGTGCCGTCCGCGGAGCGCCTGGAGCGGTGGATACAGCCATTTCCTGAAGAAACGCTGCAGGCGCGGCATGAGAATCCAGGTGACGATGGCCGTCACACACAGGCACAACAGCAGCGTACGGATGAACGGATTGAGGCCGCCGAGATAGGGAAGCACGATCAAATTGAACAGAAGCACCGGTGGGAACACGGCGCTCATATTCACGAACCACAGTTTCCATTTCGACGGCGGGACCGGCGCGGCGGGCCGGTCGGTCTGTGAGTCGAACCACACCTTCGCGCCCCGCACGCTCCTGCGGCCCGTCTGCCGCGCGAAGCCCTCCGCCCGGATGTCCCACTGTTTGCGGGGAACCGAGTCCTCCCAGGCCCGGGCGGTGCCTTCGCTGGCGAAGCGATAGACCACATGCCACTCCGCCTCTCCGTCGACAAGTACGCCACCCCCCAGGAAGCCCGGCTGCTGCGCGCTCGCGCCCAGCATGGCCCACCCCCAGGAATGGAAGTCGGCCTCGTGGCCCGGCACCACGTGATAGGCCACGGTGACGGTGACGGGATTACTGGTCACGTCGTTGAGTACGGAAAGAGCGGCCGTCCCGTTCAAATATCAACGAAGTTTTTCCGCTGTCCGGGACGTGGCTCTTCGCGTTGCTTTCCGTACCCTTGACGGCTTGTGAAGATGCCGTAAAGGGTCTGCCTTGGGCGATACCTTGGGTAACTCTACGAAATCCGGTACGACGTGAATTCCATTTGGTGACCGTACCGGAACGGGCTGCGACGGCAAGGGTGCGCATCATTCCAAAGGGAACAAAGCGGCCGTAAGGGAGGCGGTGAGCGGGCCACCTGCGTGTCCGCTCTTACCGATCTTCTAAGCTGACCGCCGGACACGAGGCTTGACCAACGGGGAGAAACGAACATGGCAGACGCACGCCGACAACTTCGCTCGGGCACCGTCGCACTCGGCGGCATGGGCCTGCTCGCCGCGGCCCTCACGGCCTGTTCCTCCGACCCGGACAAGCGCTGCGTCGACCGCGACAGTTACAACCTCTCCAAGGGCTACGAGATCGTCGCCGACAAGAACTGCAAGTCCGTCACCACCGTCGACGGCGCCTGGTATTACGGCGGCAAGAAGCGCGGCGACTGGGTGAAGAACGGCTCCTTCACCAAGTCCGGCAAGGGATCCAGCAGTTCGAGCGGTGGCAGCAGCAGCACTGGTGGCAGCGGCGTCGACCGCGGCGGCTTCGGCAGCGGTGACGGCGACGGCGGCGGCAGCGGCGGCATCGGCAAGGGCAGCTCCGGCGGCTGACGAGAGCCCCGAACAGGACCCTGGAGCCCGAACCCCATGGAACGCCACACCATCGAGCCCCGCCCCGGCTGGCAGCAGACCGTCGAGGAACAAGGGCTCGTCTACCCCCTCACCCGCTACCCCGACGACTCCCTGCGCCCCTACTGGGACGAGAGCGCCTACTACGCCTTCACCCTCCCCGAGATCGAGGCCCTGGAGGAGGTCGTCGAGGAACTCCACCGCATGTGCCTCGCCGCGGCCGAGCACATCGTCGCCGAGAACCGCTTCGCCGACCTCGGCATCACCGACCCCCGCGTGGCCGATGCGGTCGCCGAGGCCTGGCGCCGCCGCGCCGAACTCCCCTCCGTCTACGGCCGCTTCGACCTCCGCTACGACGGCACGGGCCCCGCGAAACTCCTGGAGTACAACGCCGACACGCCCACGTCCCTGGTCGAGGCCGCCTCACCCCAGTGGTTCTGGATGGAGGAACGCTTCCCCGGCGCCGACCAGTGGAACTCCCTCCACGAACGCCTGATCGCCGCCTGGAAGAAACAGGCCGCCCTCCTCCCACCCGGCAACCCCCTGTACTTCGCCCACTCCTCGGCCGACGAACTCGGCGAGGACCTCATGACGGTCGCCTACCTCAAGGAGACGGCGGAGCAGGCCGGCCTGGAAACCGACTGGATCTCCATGGAGGAGATCGGCTGGGACCCGCTGTCCGGCCGCTTCGTCGACAACCAACTCCGCTTCATCCGCAGTTGCTTCAAGCTCTATCCCTGGGAGTGGCTCACCACCGACCGCTTCGCCGCCCACGTCCTCGAAACCCTCGACAACGGCGGCGGCACGGGCACGACCCTGTGGATCGAGCCCGCCTGGAAGATGCTCCTGAGCAACAAGGCCCTGCTCGCCATCCTCTGGGAACTCCACCCAGGCCACCCCAACCTCCTGCCCGCCCACCTCGACGGCCCCCGCGAACTGGCGACGACCACCGGTTACGTCACCAAGCCCCTGCTGGGCCGCGAGGGCGCCGGCGTGACGGTCCACGAGCCCGGAGCGGCCCCTGTCATCCGCGAAGAGCCCTGCTGCTACCAGGAGTTGGCCCCTCTGCCTTCCTTCGACGGCAACCACGTCGTCCTCGGCACCTGGGTGGTCGAGGACGAGTCCGCGGGCCTGGGCATCCGCGAGTCCTCCGGCCTGATCACGGACGAGTACGCCCGCTTCCTGCCGCACGTGATCCTCTGACCGGGCCTCAGAGGCCCATGCCGGGTCTCAGAGGCCCAGTACGGCACGCAGCTGGGCCAGCCCCCAGTCCAGATCCTCCTCGGCGATGATCAGAGGCGGCGCGATCCGGATCGTCGGCCCGTGCGTGTCCTTCACCAGCACACCCCGGTCCATCAGGCTCTCGGAGATCTCCCGCCCCGTGCCGTACGCCGGAGCGATGTCCACGCCCGCCCACAGCCCGCGCCCGCGCACCGCCGTCACCCGTCCCGCCCCGGCCAGCTCCCTCAGCTCCCGGTGCAGATGCTCGCCGAGCCGGGCGGCGCGCGCCTGGTATTCGCCCGACCGCAGCATCGCGAGCACCTCCAGCGCCACCGCACAGGCCAGCGGATTCCCGCCGAACGTCGACCCGTGCTCCCCGGGCCGGAACACCCCGAGCACCTCGGCGCTCGACACCACCGCCGACACCGGCACGATCCCGCCCCCGAGCGCCTTCCCCAGCACATACACGTCCGGCACCACCCCCTCGTGCTCGCACGCGAACGTCCGCCCCGTCCGCCCCAGCCCCGACTGGATCTCGTCCGCCACGAACAGCACGTTCCGCTCGCGCGTCAGCTCCCGCACCGCCGGCAGATAACCGGCGGGCGGCACCAGCACCCCCCTCTCGCCCTGGATCGGCTCGAGCAGCACCGCGACCGTGTTCTCGGTCAGCGCCCCACGCATCGCCGTCACATCCCCGTACGGCACGATCTCGAAGCCCGGCGTGTACGGCCCGTAGTCCGCCCGCGCCTCGGCGTCCGTGGAGAAACTGATGACCGTCGTCGTCCGCCCGTGGAAGTTGCCCCCCGCGACCACGATCTTCGCCATCTCCGCCGGCACGCCCTTGACCCGGTACCCCCACTTCCGCGCCGTCTTCACCGCCGTCTCCACCGCCTCCACGCCGGTGTTCATCGGCAGCACCATCTCCATGCCGCACAGCTCGGCGAGCTCCTCGCAGAACGCGGCGAACCGGTCGTGATGAAACGCCCGGGACGTCAGCGTCACCCGCTCCAACTGAGCCTTCGCCGCCTCGACGATCCGCCGGTTGCGATGGCCGAAGTTGAGCGCCGAATACCCGGCCAGCAGATCCAGATACCTCCGCCCCTCCACATCCGTCATCCACGCCCCGTCCGCCGTGGCCACGACCACCGGCAGCGGACGGTAGTTGTGCGCGCTGTGGGCCTCGGCGGCGGCGATGAGCGTCTCCGTAGGGTTCACGGCATCTCCCTGAGCTGACGGTGGCCTCCTTTCTATGGTCGCTTCTGTGGTCGCTCGCATGGTGGACGCGTGACCTGGGCTTCCCGGCGTGCCCGGTAGGCTGATCAGCGGGCCGTGACTGGCGCGCTGGGATGGGATGGACCATCGGGGAGCGGCCCGAGCAACCAAGTGCCGTGCGCCTGGGCCGTACCGTGAACGCCGAACACACCGTCCGGAGGTCGCCCATGTCAGCCGAACCCCTCTCCAACGAGTCCACCGCCTTCCGTGCCGCCCTCGACGTGATCCGCGCCGTCGAGCCGCGCGTGGCCGACGCCATCGGCCAGGAGGTCGCCGACCAGCGCGAGATGCTCAAGCTGATCGCCTCCGAGAACTACGCCTCCCCGGCCACCCTGCTGGCCATGGGCAACTGGTTCAGCGACAAGTACGCCGAGGGCACCATCGGCCGCCGCTTCTACGCCGGCTGCCGCAACGTCGACACCGTCGAGTCCCTCGCAGCCGAGCACGCCAAGGAGCTCTTCGGCGCCCGCCACGCCTACGTCCAGCCGCACTCCGGCATCGACGCCAACCTCGTCGCCTTCTGGTCCGTCCTCGCCGCCCGCGTCGAGGCCCCCGCCCTGGAGAAGGCCGGCGTCCGCCAGGTCAACGACCTCTCCGAGGCCGACTGGGCCGAACTCCGCCAGGCTTTCGGCAACCAGCGCATGCTCGGCATGTCCCTGGACGCCGGCGGCCACCTCACCCACGGCTTCCGCCCGAACATCTCCGGCAAGATGTTCGACCAGCGCTCCTACGGCACCGACCCCACCACGGGTCTGATCGACTACGAGGCGCTGCGGGTGTCTGCCCGCGAGTTCAAGCCGCTGATCATCGTCGCCGGCTACTCCGCCTACCCCCGTCTCGTGAACTTCCGCCTCATGCGCGAGATCGCCGACGAGGTCGGGGCGACCCTGATGGTGGACATGGCGCACTTCGCGGGCCTGGTGGCCGGCAAGGTGCTCACCGGCGACTTCGACCCCATCCCGCACGCCCAGATCGTCACCACCACCACCCACAAGTCGCTGCGCGGCCCCCGCGGCGGCATGGTCCTGTGCGACGACTCCCTCAAGGACCAGGTCGACCGCGGCTGCCCGATGGTCCTCGGCGGCCCGCTCCCGCACGTCATGGCCGCCAAGGCCGTCGCCCTCGCCGAGGCCCGTCAGCCCTCCTTCCAGGACTACGCCCAGCGCATCGTCGACAACTCCCGCGCGCTGGCCGAAGGCCTGATGCGCCGGGGCGCCACCCTTGTCACCGGCGGCACCGACAACCACCTCAACCTGATCGACGTGGCCACGTCGTACGGGTTGACCGGCCGCCAGGCCGAGGCCGCCCTGCTCGACTCGGGCATCGTCACCAACCGCAACGCCATCCCGGCCGACCCCAACGGCGCCTGGTACACCTCCGGCATCCGCATCGGCACCCCCGCCCTGACCACGCGCGGCCTGGGCACCGCCGAGATGGACGAGGTCGCCGGCCTCATCGACCGCGTCCTCACCACCACGGAGCCCGGCACCACCAGCAAGGGCGCCCCGTCCAAGGCCCAGCACGTCCTCGACCCGAAGATCGCGGACGAGATCTCCCGCCGGGCCACCGACCTCGTCTCCGGCTTCCCGCTGTACCCGGAGATCGACCTCGGCTGACGCTCGCGGCCGGCCTACAGGTCGATCAGTCCCTGTCGTGGTTCCTCCCGCGGCGGTCCGGCTCCCGGCCGGGCCGCCGCGCGGCGTATCAGCAGCGTCCCGCCGACACCGGCCCCGAACCCCACGGCGAGGCCCGGCACCGCCCACCAGACGCCGTCGGGTCTCCACCGCCCCGGCTCCTCACGCGTCCGGCTCCCGACCGCACCGCTCCCTTCAGCCCCGTCGCCCGCCGCACCGAGCAGCTCCGTCCGGCTCAGCCGCTCCCATACCGAGCGCGGCGCCCGATGCCAGCGGATGTCGTCGTCCGTAACGTCCGGTGCCCAGTCCATGCGCACCCACGGCGTGCCGTCCTCCGCCACGAACAGCTGGTCCTGCCGCTCCATTGCCACGTCACCACCGGGCGCGGAGTTGGTCTGCGGCCAGCCGCCGATGCCCGTCAGTCCCCAGACCACGGTCATGCGCACCGGCGGATACCCGCCCTCGGCCCACGCCTCCGACACCCGCTCCGACCCGGCGTACGTCGGCTGCAACAGCTGCCAGAGGCGGGCGAAGTACGGCTCGCCCGAGCGCACCGTCGTCGTCCGACCCGAGCCGCCCGCGACGACCACCGCCACATCGGGAACGTCACGATCAGGGCCTGGCCCCCGCCCCACCGCGTCGGCCGCCGCAACGGCCGTCGGCATTCCGAGCAACGCCCCCGCCATCGACACCGGCACGAAGATCGCCAGCCGTGCCCGTGCCCTCGCGCATCTGCGCCGAGCCGCCATTAGTCCCCCCAGGTCTTCCACGCTGTCCGGCCCCCCTTCTTGGTTGTCCTGCCGCCCCGCTTGCGCGACCTCACACATCCCGCAGTTCTTGCCGGGGCCCTGGCTCTCGCCGCAGGCGATCCCACGGCTTCCGCAGGGCGTACGACCGCAGAACCAGCGCCAGCACCGCTCCCGCCGCCGCGCCGGGCAGAGCCCACCACCACTCCATGTCGTCGTCCGCCGCAGGCGTGCCGGTCTGCACAGTGGTGGTCGTCGTGTCGGGCGGGTCGGTCGCCGCGTCGCCCGTTTCCCAAGGCGCGGGGAAGATCCCGGACGCGCCCTCGGCCGATGTCCCGCCCATCACGCCCAGCTTTTTGAGCAGGGCGCGGAGCTGGTCGGGGTGCTGAGCGCGGTGCCAGTACCCGTTCACCGTCTCGGGCAGGTTCGTCGCCGTGTGTATCCAGACGTCATCGGAGTCCGTCAGCGGGAACACCCGGTCCAGTCGCCAGGGCGACACGTCGTGCACCATCCATGTGACGTTGATCTGCCGGGCGGCGGTCAGTGCGGCCTCGGGCGGCTTGTCGTGGGTGCCCGTGCCCGGCTGGCCGAGCAGCCGCTCCACTTCTCCGTACTCCTTGTCGGAGTAGTACAGCGAGGCCGTCTCCGTGCTCTGAGGCGACACCACGAGCACGCTGGTCGGCCCGCCGGCCGACGCGGAGGACGCCCCCCACACCATCAGCGCGAGCGTTACCGCCAACGCCCCGGCCACCACTGCCAGTTCACGACATCGGCCGCCCCGGCCGCTCAGGCCGCCCGTCTTCTCGCGCATCCGAACCCCCTACAGGACGATCCCCCTGCGACCCGCCCGCGAGCCGCCTGTCACTTCTGGTACACCGCCCGACCCGCCGGGGTTCCCACTCCGCCCGCACTATCTCGAGGACGGCCCATCCGGCTCGTCGAGCGACTTCGCGATCTCCACCGCCCGCGCCTTCGAAGCCACGCCCTCCAGCCGGAGGGTCATCTCCTCGCCGCTCACGTCGTGGGTCCACAGCAGCGTCGGCCCGGCCGTCCGCTCCTTACGCGTGTACTGCTCCCCGTCCGCGCCCACCAGCCAGAAGCTCAGCACGTGCGGGCGCGGGAACCACAGGGCGGGGTCCGCCATTCCGTTGTCGGAGGCGTCGGCGCCCAGCTCCAGCCACTCCGGCTGCTCGCGCGCGGCCTTCGCGAAGGTGACGTCCAGGCCCGCAGCGAACTCGTCGAGCCGGATCACCCGCCCCTGCTCGTGCCAGCACAGACTCACCAGGAACCGGCCCTGGGGCTCATCGGTCACCGTCACCGCGTCCGGCACGCCCAGCGCCCGGGGCATCAGCGGCTCGAACCCGGCTCGCCGCTCGGCCTGCGCCATCGACAGCGAGCGCCCGCAGCCGGGCACCTCGGCGCCGCTGGAGGGCGTCGCCGACGGGTCGTACCGCACCTGGACCCCGCCGAAGTCGAACCAGTCGAGGACCGAGGCCCGCACCGGGGGCGTGAGCGCGAGCACCGTCAGCAGGCCGCACAGCGTCGCGGTCAGCGAACGCCACCGCGCACGCGTCCAGTGCCGGACCGTCCGCAGCCGCTCGGCGGCCCCCGGTGGCTCGGGCACCGGGACCGGCACCCTCCCCCGCTGCCTCAAGGGCGCGGGCGGTGGCCCCATGGCGAGTATCTGCTCCAGCACCCGCTCCACCATCGACTCGGACCCGGCCGCACCCGGCGGATCCAGCGAACGCCCGAGCGCCCGCAGCTCCTCGGGCAGGTCGGCGTCACCGTCGTACGAACCCCGCGCATCCCGCCCGTCAGGCACCCTCATCACCCCCTTCCCGAGGCCGAAAATCCGGCAGCAACCGGCCCAGCTTCCGCAGCGCGCGATTCAGCCGGGACTTCACCGTCCCCCGGGGCCAGCCCAGCGCCTGAGCCGTCTCGGACTCGTCCATCTCCAGCAGATAGCGGTACGTGACGACCAGGCGGTGCTCCTCGCTCAGTTTCTCCAGGGCGGCCTGCAGAGCCGCGCGGCGCTCCGTCTCCAGCGTGGCCACCGCCGGGTCCGCCGATTCCGGTATCAGCGGCTCCGCCTCCGCGAACGCCGCCTCGCGGCCGGCGAGCGTGCGCTGGCGCGCCGCCGTCCGCACTGTGTTCCTCGTCTCATTGGCCACGATCGACATCAGCCACGGCTTGAACGCCGAGCCCTCCTTGAACCGGCCCAGCGCGCAGTACGCCTTGACGAAGGCCTGCTGCACCACGTCCTCCGCGTCCGCACCCGCCCCGAGCGCGGCGGCCGCCCTGAGCGCGAGGCCCGTATGGGCCCGCACCAGTTCCGCGTACGCCTCCGGCTCTCCGGCGCGTACGCGTGCGATCACCGCGGCCTCATCGACGATGCGGCCCCCCTCCCGCGTCCTCACATTCTTGGTACACCGCCCGGGCCGGATCGGTTCCCACCTGTGTCCCATCTGTTTCCGACCAGTTCCAGACCGCCCGCCGAGACCTGAGAGAATGGAGGGCATGGCCTCTGACCGACCCCGCGTGCTCTCCGGAATCCAGCCCACCGCAGGCTCGTTCCACCTCGGCAACTACCTCGGCGCCGTCCGCCAGTGGGTGGCCCTGCAGGAGTCCCACGACGCGTTCTACATGGTCGTCGACCTGCACGCGATCACGCTCCCGCAGGACCCCGCGGACCTGCGCGCCAACACCCGTCTGGCCGCCGCCCAGCTCCTCGCGGCCGGTCTCGACCCGGAGCGCTGCACGCTCTTCGTCCAGAGCCATGTCCCCGAGCACGCCCAGCTCGCCTGGGTCATGAACTGCCTCACCGGCTTCGGTGAGGCGTCCCGCATGACCCAGTTCAAGGACAAGTCCGCCAAGCAGGGCGCGGACCGGGCGTCCGTCGGCCTGTTCACGTACCCGATCCTCCAGGTCGCGGACATCCTGCTCTACCAGGCCAACGAGGTCCCGGTCGGCGAGGACCAGCGCCAGCACATCGAGCTCACCCGCGACCTCGCCGAGCGCTTCAACGGCCGCTTCGGCCAGACCTTCACCGTCCCGAAGCCGTACATCCTCAAGGAGACGGCGAAGATCTACGACCTTCAGGACCCGTCGATCAAGATGAGCAAGTCGGCGTCCACGCCGAAGGGCCTCATCAACCTCCTCGACGAGCCCAAGGCGACGGCCAAGAAGGTCAAGAGCGCGGTCACCGACACCGACACCGTCATCCGCTACGACGCGGAGAACAAGCCGGGCGTCAGCAACCTGCTCACGATCTACTCGACCCTCACGGGTGAGAGCATCGCGGACTTGGAACAGAAGTACGAGGGCAAGGGCTACGGCGCGCTCAAGACGGACCTCGCCGAGATCATGGTCGAGTTCGTGACGCCGTTCCGGGAGCGCACCCAGCAGTACCTGGACGACCCCGAGACGCTGGACTCGATCCTGGCCAAGGGCGCGGAGAAGGCGCGAGCCGTCGCCGCGGAGACCCTCTCCCAGGCGTACGAGAGGGTGGGCTTCCTGCCCGCCAAGCACTGAGCCGGCGCCGCGGCACACGGTCGGAACACGACACGGCACACGGTCGGAACACGACGGGCACGCGGCCGAAACGCGACTGGCACGCGGCGGGAACACATCCGGCACACGCCAGTACCACCGCACAGCGCTGCACATCACTACGGTTGCGCCTGCCCGGAGCACAGCCGTGGCCGTACAGTCGATAGCCGGACGGCCGTCACGCGCGGCCGCCGGTGCGCACGGACAGCACCAGCAAGACGCATCGACAAGAGCATCGACAAGACGCAACACCAGGACGACAGGAGACGACGTGCGGACCGTAACGATCGGCGTGTCGATCGCGGTCCCGGAGCCTCACGGCAGCCAGCTCCAGCAGCTGCGCGCGGGCTTCGGCGACGCCGCGGCTCACGGCATCCCCACGCACGTCACACTGCTGCCGCCGACAGAGGTCGACGCCTCGCTGCTGCCCGCGATCGAGACCCATCTCGCCGAGGTCGCCGCCGCCGGGCGTCCCTTCCCGATGCGCCTGTCCGGCACGGGTACGTTCCGGCCCCTGTCGCCCGTCGTCTTCGTCCGGGTCGCCGAGGGTGCCGAAGCCTGCGCCCGGCTGCAGAAGCAGGTCCGCGACGCCTCCGGACCCGTGGCACGCGAACTGCAGTTCCCGTACCACCCGCACGTCACGGTGGCGCACGGCATCGACGACGCGGCCATGGACCGTGCCTTCGAGGAACTCGCCGACTACGAGGCCGAGTGGCCGTGCACCGACTTCGCGCTGTACGAACAGGGCGCCGACGGTGTGTGGCGCAAACTGCGCGAGTTCGCCTTCAGCGGGGCGGTGGTGCCGTCGCAGTCGGCGCACGTGGAGCGCGGCTCCCTGCCCACCGGCCAGCTGTAACTACGGTTACACCGGGCCGTACCTCTGGTTGCATCGGCTGTACCTCCAGTTACAGCGGCAGCCGCCGAAACACCCCCCGAGGCACATGCCGCAGCGCCGCCATCACCACCCGCAGCGCACCCGGCACCCACACCGTCTCCGAGCGCCGCCTGAGCCCCAGCTCGATCGCCGTCGCCACCGCCTCCGGCGTCGTCGCGAGAGGAGCCTCCGGAAGGCCCGCCGTCATCTTCGACCGCACGAACCCGGGGCGTACGACCATGACGTGCGCGCCCGTGCCGTGCAGGGCGTCGCCCAGGCCCTGGGCGAAGGTGTCGAGGCCGGCCTTGCTGGAGCCGTAGATGAAGTTGGAGCGGCGGGCCCGTTCGCCGGCGACCGAGGAGAGGACGACCAGGGAGCCGTGGCCCTGGGTCTGCAGGGCGCGTGCGCTGAGCAGGCCGGCCGAGACCGCGCCCGTGTAGTTGGTCTGCGCGACGCGCACCGCGGCCGCCGGGTCGCGCTCGTCCTGGGCCTGGTCGCCGAGGATCCCGAAGGCCAGCAGGACCATGTCGACGTCGCCCTCGGCGAAGACCTTGCCGAGCGTGGTCTCGTGGGAGTCGGGGGCGAGCGCGTCGAAGGGGACGGTGCGCACGTCGGCACCCAGGGCGCGCAGGTGTGAAGCGGCCGTCTCCAGGGCGGGGGACGGGCGTCCGGCCAGCCACACCGTGCGGGTGCGGCGGGCGATCAGGCGGCGGGCGGTGGCCAGCGCGATCTCGGACGTGCCGCCGAGGACGAGCAGGGACTGGGGGATGCCGAAGGCGTCCTTCACGACAGGAGCTCCTAGAGGTTGAGGCGGCGGGCCAGGTCGGACACGAACACCCCGCGCGGGTCCGACTCCGCGCGCAGCGCGCGGAAGTCGTCGAGGCGCGGGTACATCGCGGCCAGCAGGTCGGGGCGCAGGCGGGAGTCCTTGGCGAGGTAGACGCGGCCGCCGGCCGTCGCGACCTCCTCGTCGAGTTCGTCGAGGAAGGCTCCGAGGCCGGGCAGGTTCGCCGGGATGTCCAGGGCCAGCGTCCAACCGGGCATCGGGAAGGACAGCCAGCCCGGGTCGGCGTCCCCGAAGCGCTTGAGGACGGCCAGGAAGGACGGGCAGCGGCGCCGCGAGATGCGCCGCACGATCCCGCGTACGGCCTCCTCCTGGCCGTGGCCGACGACGAACTGGTACTGCACGAAGCCGCCGCGGCCGTAGATCCGGTTCCAGTGGGGAACTCCGTCCAGGGGGTGGAAGAACGTGGAGAGCTTCTGGAGCTCGCCGGTACGCGCGCGTGGGGCCTTGCGATACCAGAGCTCGTTGAACAGGCCCACGGTCGTCCGGCTGAGCAGCCCCTCCGGCAGGGACGCGGGGGCGGCCGGGAAGCGGGAGGTGCGGAAGGCCAGCGGGTCCCTACGCGCGCGCGTGCCTTCCGGCAGCGCATCCAGGGGCGCGTGGTCGCCCCGGGTCAGCACCGCGCGGCCCATCGCCGCGCCGCGCGCCAGCAGGTCGATCCACGCGACCGAGTAGCGGTAGCGGTGGTCGGTGGCCGTCAGACGCGCCATCAGGTCGTCGAGGTCCCGGGCGCGCTCGGTGTCGACCGACATCAGCGCGGTCTCGACCGGCTGGAGCCGGATGGTCGCGGTGAGGATCACGCCGGTCAGGCCCATGCCGCCCGCGGTCGCGTCGAACAGGGGTGTGTCACGGCCGACGGTGCGGATCTCGCCGTCGGCGGTGAGGAGTTCGAGCGACAGGACGTGGCGGGAGAAGGAGCCCGACACGTGGTGGTTCTTGCCGTGGATGTCCGCGCCGATCGCCCCGCCGACGGTGACGTAGCGGGTGCCGGGCGTCACCGGCACGAACCAGCCGAGCGGCAGCAGCACTTCCATCAGCCGGTGCAGGGAGACGCCCGCGTCGCACAGCACGAACCCGCCGTCGGCGTCGATGGTGTGGACGCGGTCAAGACCCGTCATGTCGAGAACGGACCCACCGGCGTTCTGCGCCGCGTCCCCGTAGGCCCGCCCCAGGCCCCTCGGAATGCCTCCGCGGGCCCCGCACTCCCGGACGGCGGCCGCGGCCTCCTCGTACGTCCGTGGACGGACCAGACGGGCGGTGGTGGGAGCGGTGCGGCCCCAGCCGGTGACGGAGACGGTGTCGGCAGGCATGTCGGTGACCGTATCGCCGGTAAGGGGGCGATTAGTTTGGAAACATCCGCGACATCCATCTCCTCCCCGAAATGGGTGATTAATGGGATGTCGCTCAATATTGCCGGAGTTCGGGCGGTTCCGGCGTGAACAGTGAGTCCACATGGACGACTTCCCCGACCCCTACGACCTCAATACCGTCGACGCCCTCAACGCCTTCGACGGCATGGACCACCGCATCCTTTCGGCGCTCCGGGCGTACGGCCGCGACCGCCGCGTCGCGAGTGCCGCGCGCGCCCTGTCCTGGGCGGGCGAGCACGGTGCGCTGTGGCTCGCGACGGGGCTCACGGGAGCCGCCGTGGACGGTGCGCGACGCGGGGCCTGGCTGGGTGGCACGGCGCTC
>NZ_NTGE01000108.1 GCF_002291145.1 Streptomyces sp. SA15 | reverse complement strand
GGGTTGGCCGCGCCCGCGGCGCCGGTGAGCGCCGCCAGAGGATTGGCTCCGGCGCCCGTCAGGGCCGCCAGCGGGTTCACGGCACCCGCCAGCGCCGCCGCCGGATTGACCACCCCGGCCAGGGCGCCGAGCGCGTTGGCCGGCAGACCGGCCAGCGTCTCGACCGGATTCCCGGACGACTTCGGCTTCTCCGGCCGGTTGAGAATGTCGTCGAAGGCCTCCTTGCTGCTGTCGGCCATATTGCCCACGAAGTCCTTGAGGATATCCTGCATGTTCTTGTTGCTGGACATGAACCGGTTTCCTTTCGGTGTGTGCGTGATGTGTGCGGAGCGCCTTTTACGGCTGTCCCACGCGGCCTTCCATGGCTTTTGCGCAAGCCGTTTTCAGGCGCGCCCGGCCTCTGGTGAAAGCGGCCTCGGCCGCCTTGATGGAGATGTTGTGCATGCGGGCGAATTCCGCGGTGGAAATCCCGGCGGCGCGGGCGAGTATCACTTCCTGTTCCCGGCCGCGCAGGTGTTGGACCTGGTCCATGAGCCACCGGCCGAAGTCCTCGTCACAGACGTCCTCCTCGGTGGTCCCGGGGTCGTCCAGGAGTGCCGCGCGCTGTAATAGGCGGCTGCGGCGCTCCATGTCGCGGTAGTAGTCGATGCACAGGCGAAGTGCCACCGAGGTGAGGAAGGAGCCGAGCCGGCTTCTGTCCAACGCGGCGTGCGCGGCCGCTCGTGTCATGGTCTCCTGGACGCAGTCCTCGGCGTCCTGATAACTCGGGAGTCTTCGGCGAACCAGCCGCATGAGGCGGTCCTGGTGCTGGGAAATCTCATCCCAGGAGCATGGGGCGGGCGATGGGCAGGTGGAATGTCGCGCCATATGAATAGCAGCCCGTTGTCTCTCGGATAAGTGGGGGGAACCGGACCGGAATTTATTTCTCGGTCGTACGGTTTTCTTACCCGAGGCGCAGCGGCGGCAAACCGGGATTTCGCCTTTATGGATGGCGCAGGAATGTTTTTCCTTTCGCTGTCATTTCTGCATGTGAAGCTCACCTCCGGGATTCTCCGGGCGGGGCGCCGGCCGCCGTGTCCAGTCGCGGTTCCAGTTGAACCACATGTCCCGCACGGTCTGGTGCACCAGGGACGTGCTGCGCCGCAGCTCGGTGCCGTAGGCCTGCACCGCCTCCTTGCCCACGAGCCGCGCACCGCCGGTGAAGTAGGCGCCCCGGACGTGCCGTGGCGAGCGGTACTTGCCCCACAGCAGGATCTTCATCAGCGGCCAGAGGGTGAACACCCCGGCCGGGCAGCGCTCTTCGGGGTCGAGGGTCCCCCACACGGCCGGGCACAGCTCGCTCTCGCGCAGCAGGTCGTAGATGCGGGTGATCGCCTGCTCTTTCGTCAGCTCTCCCGCGCTGTATGCCAGTACGGCGTCGCGCGCCTGGTCGAAGAGCCGCTCGACCCACGGGTTGTCGACGCCCTGAAGACCCCGGTAGGGAGGCGTCTCCAGCGCGTCGAAGCAGGCCGGATCGCGGGTCTTCTCGAAGGTCACGGCGGCCTGGTTCTGGGCGTTGGTCCCGTAAAGCGTGGTGATGGTCCACACGCGGTTCCAGGCGTTCCACAGGTCGAAATCGTCGAAGGACACATAACTGCAGGACACCAGGTCGTCGTAGAACCGGAACATCCGCTTGATCCAGTGTTCCAGGTAGGAGAACCGGGCGGTGTCGAAGTCGTCCTGCCGTACCGCGTCGATCAGCCGGTGGCTCAGCGCGTTGAGCGCCATCACGGTGACCGCGAGTCCGCTGGAGAACAGGGGGTCGATGAACTCGCCGGCGTGCGGCAGCAGGCACCACCGGTCGCCGACGACCGTCCGCGAGGAGAACTGGGTGCGGTCGGTCGAGACGTACGGCCGTACCGACCGCGCCCGCTCGAACTGCCGGGCCACGCTGGGGAACCGCCGCACATGGCTCCAGAACTCCTCCTCCGCGCAGACCCCCTCGGGGCGCGGATACCGGTCGAGGTCGAGATTGACGCCGACGCTGCACAGTTCACTCGTGCTCGAGGTGTGGTTGTCGAACGGGATCACCCAGAACCAGCCGCCCTGGAAGAGGTGGTGCAGGGTGCCCTGGCTGAACGGGCTCGGCATCTTGTGCTGTTCGCGCGGGGGCGCCACGGTGTCGAAGGGCTTGACGTCCACCATGTGCGTGAAGATGGTCCGCGACCGCGTGCGGTAGGGCGGTTCCTGCCTCAGCCCCAGCCGTTCGGGCAGGACGGCCCGCATTCCTCCGGCGTCGACCAGGTACGACGCCTGGAAGGTGCCCCGTTCCCGCGTGACGAGGGTGACTGAGTCCTCGTCGAACTTCACGTCGTCGACGACGGTGTGGGTGTGGGCGGTCGCGCCGTACGAGACGGCGACGTGGAACATGTAGGCGTCGACGTCCTGCCGGAAGTAGTGGGAGTCGGGGCCCAGTGGCGGCCCCCACGTGGGGTACTGGGTGCATTCCGCGGCGCGGGTGGGCTCCCCCTCGCGGTGGTAGACGAAGCTGAAGTTCCGCTTGATTCCGCTGTTCGACGACACATGGCGGCGCAGCGCCCCGTTGGTCGCCAGGTGCTCGATCTCCGGGACGTCGTAGCGGCGGGCCAGGACCCTCAGGCCGAAGGTGGTCTCGGGGACGGTGGACTCTCCGATGGCGAACCGGGGGTGACCGCTTCCTTCCAGAAGCAGCACGCGCACGCCGTGGCGCGCGAGGATCGCCCCCAGCATCGTCCCTCCGATGCCGCCTCCGACGATGGCGACATCGAAAACACGCTGGTCGTCTTGCATGTCTGCGGTCCTTTCACGACGGGAGGAACGGGTGGCCGGGCGGGCGGGTGTTCAGCGGGCCGGCAGCGCCCGCCGCACCGCACAGGCGGCCACCCGGGCGGAGAACGAGACGGCGAACCAGGGGGTGGGCGCGAGATCAGCCAACCGCCGCCGCTCGCCGGGGACTTGGCGGCCACCGCGCCCGGTGACGTCCAGCCAGGCCCCGAAGTGCAGCAGCCGCGCCTCGGGGCCGGCGTCCCGCGCGGGGACGGCCCGCATGTGCTCGCGGACCGCACGGGTCAACGTCCCGCGCCGCCCGTCATCCACCCCGTGCCCGGCCAGGAAGCAGTCGAGCAACTCGGCCGAACGGCACGGGAATCCACCGAGCACCCGCCCCACGCCCCCGGCCAGCCCGGCGTCGTGGAACACCGCGGCGGCGAGCAGACCGGCCCGGTCGTAGCCGATCCCCCGCACCCGCGCGCGGGCGTCGGCCAGCAGGAACGTCCGCAGCGAGTGCAGCGCGATGCGGGGCGGAAGAACCCGGCCCATCTCCATCAGCGCCGCGTTCACCAGGGGGTCACCCAGCAGCTCCGCCAGCGGAGGCTGGACGAGCAGCGGGCGCCAAGGACCCGACAGCACCCCCGGTGGAACTCCGCGTCTTGCGGCCATGTCCCTGCTCCCCCCACGCATATTCGTCTGGCTTGTTGCGCCTATCTCATCTCTCTTTACGCTCGGGTTTCCGTTTCCCCCTCCGCGTTTCGCCGGTCGCATCGACCTTGGCCGATCTTCGACCCCTCATGACGTCGAACGCGAATACGGAAGAACAAGGCAGGCCCGGGGAAAGGCAGTTGAAACCGGAGATCCTTTTCCTCCGCGCAGCGACGCTTATCGGTCAGTCCGGACGGGCAGCCACCCACCTGTGATCGCCGTACTCAACGTCCATGAACGCTCGCTCCCCGCCCCGCAGGAGGCCGTCGGCGCCCTGATCGACTCGCTGGGCAGTGAGAACGACCGTCTCTGGCCGCCCGATTGGCCTCCCGTCCGCTTCGAACGGCCGCTGGCCGTCGGCGTCCGTGGCGGGCACGGTCCGGTGCGGTACGTGGTGAGCCACTACGTGCCCGGCCACTGGGTGCGCTTCCGTTTCACCGGCCCCCGGGGCTTCAGGGGCTTCCACGAATTCAGCGTCGAGCGCCGCGACCAGGCACGTACCGTCCTGCGCAACACCCTGGTGCTCCGACCGCGAGGGCTGCGCTGGCTGGGCTGGCTGCTGTTCTTCCGCCCCCTGCACAACGCGGCGTTCCAGCACAGCCTGGACTGTGCCGAGCGGGCCCTGACCGGCCGGGTGGCCCGCCCGGTCCGGTGGAGTTGGTACGTACGACTCCTGCGTGCCGCGACCGCCCGACAGGCACCGCGATGGGCCGCGTGACCCCCATCGCCCCTCACGGCAACGCATTCGAAAATGCGAGCCCTATCGACGCGATGGAATGAATTCTTTCCCTCGATCGAGGGATCGTTGTCGCCTTTGGTGGACGCGAGACTCAGCAGCATGAGCTCTCTGAACCCTCGCATTCCCGGAATCAACACGGACGACATCGTCACCGAAGTCACCGAGGCGCCCCACCGCGTGGGCGGACTCGCCCAGGCGGGCACCGCCCAGATCATCGCCACCGTCGACGTGGAGGCGGGAGAGGACGACTGGAACCTCCCGCCGACCGAAGAGCACCCACGCCCCGTCGTGCTCGTGCACGGCACGTTCGGCTGAAGGAGGTCCTCAAAGCTCTCGGCTCCTGAGGCGAGCCAGGCCCTGTCGTCAGCGGCTGCCGTCGAGGATGACGCGCGCGACCAGTGCCGGGTCGTCGTTCATCGGGCAGTGGCCGCAGCCGGGCAGCCGGACCAGCCGCGCCGCGGGGATGATCTGCTTGGCGCGCACGCCCTGGCGCCGCAGGAGCAGCCTGTCCTTCGTGCCCCAGGCGACGGTGACCGGGACGCCGGGGATGTCGTCGGTGAACTGGACGGTGCTGCCGGCCCGGAGGGTCTCGGCGAAGCCCGTGGCCGTCGCCAGCGCGAGCGTCTCCGCGACGACGGCCTCGGGCGAACGGCGGGTCGGGCGGGCGTAGATGGTGCTGGTCAGGGCGACGCGGCCGGCCGCCGTGCGCGCCAGCCGCTCGACCAGCGGGAGCGGCATCCGCTCGGCCATGCGCCGCATCCCGATGAGCACGCCGAAGGCGTAGCGCCGCTCGGCCTGCGACCAGAACCCGGCCGGGGACAGGGCCGTGACCGACCGCACCAGGCTCTCGCGGCCGAGCTCCAGAGCGAGCAGACCGCCGAGCGAGTTGCCCGCCACATGCGGCCGGTCGATCTCCAGCGCCTCGCAGAAGGCGCCGAACACCGTGGTGGTCGTCGGCAGGTCGTACGCGAGGCCCTCGGGCAGGCCCGGGGACACGCCGAACCCGGGGAGATCCACGGCGATCACGTCGCGCTCGGTCGCCAGGATGTCCACTATCGGATCCCAGGCCTGCCGGTGGTGACCTATGCCGTGCAGCAGGAGCAGCGGTTCACCTCTGCCCGCGCGCGTGTAGGAGACGGTGACCGGCTGGGTGCCCCGGGCGGAGGGCACTTTGAAGGAGACGGTGGCGGACATGGGGCTGCTCCTCGACGGGGACTCGTGGACGACGACGGGGACTCATGGACGACTGGACGACCGCGGCGTAGACAGCTTGTCAGCAATTGCTACCGGCGGGTAGCCCCTTGCGTCGGTGCGCGCCATGCCGCCTGGACACGACCGCGTGCGTCGGCTGGGATGGTGCGGTGACCACCGACACCGTGACCGACGTCTTCGAAGAGCACCGACCCGTCCTCCTGGGCGTCGCCTACCGCATGCTCGGACGTGTGGCCGACGCGGAGGACGTGGTGCAGGAGGCCTGGCTGCGCTGGTCGGCAGCCGACCGGAGCGAGGTGCGCGAACCGCGGGGCTATCTGGTCCGCGTCACCACCCGCCTCGCCATCGACCGGCTGCGCCAGGTCAAGGCGCGGGGCGAGACGTACGTCGGCCCGTGGCTGCCCGAGCCGTACGTCACCGACTTCGGGGACACCGTGCCCGACACCGCCGAGCGGGCGGTACTCGCCGACACCGTCTCGCTCGCCGTCCTCGTCGTCCTGGAGTCGCTGTCGCCCCTGGAGCGCGCGGTGTTCGTCCTCAGGGAGGCCTTCGGCTACCCGTACACCGAGATCGCCGCCATGCTGGAGCGCGGTGAGCCTGCCGTGCGCCAGCTCGCCGGGCGGGCCCGCAAGCACGTCGAAGAGCGCCGGCCGCGCTACGAGGTCGACCCCGTCCAGCGCCGCGACCTCACCGAGCGGTTCCTCGCCGCCGCCGGCGGCGGAGACCTCGAAGGACTGATGTCCCTGCTCGCCCCGGACGTCCGCCTCGTCGGCGACAGCGGCGGCAAGTCCAAGGCGCCGCTGCGGGTCCTGGAGACGGCGGACAAGGTGGGCCGCTTCCTCCACGGTGCCGCCCAGAAGGGCGCTGTACCGGACCTGTCCTTCCGCTTCCTGGAGCTCAACGGAGGTCCCGCGCTCCTGGTGCTGTCGGGGGACAAGCCGGACTCCGTCTTCCAGCTGGACGTCCTGGACGGCCGTATCCAGTCCGTCTACATCATCCGCAACCCCGACAAGCTGCGTTCCCTGGCCTCCGTCTGACGTCCGGCCGGCGTTCGCGCCGCTTCCAAGCCCCCCGTCTGATTGGTCTTGACCAAGGGTGGGGGCCGCCCTATGGTCGCAGAGAAGTGCAACAACCTTTAATAAACAAGGGCGCTAAAACGCCGCCGGACCACGGCGATTGCGGAGGACAGGGTGGGGACCACGCAGCTGGAATCGGTGCCGGAACCGAAGTACTGGCATCTCAAGACCGTGCTCAGTGAGGCACTGGACTCCGAGTTCACGGTGGGCGAGATCCTGCCCAACGAGCGCGACCTCGCCGCCCGCTTCGGCGTGGCCCGGGCCACGCTCCGCCAGGCTCTGGAACAGCTCGAACTGGAAGGCAGGCTCCAGCGCCGCCGAGGAGTCGGTACGACCGTCGCCCCGCCCCGCATGGGCGTGTCCGTCGGCACGGAACAGCACGAGTGGCCGGGCGCGGCCGGTGACGACTGGCAGCCCGTCGATTGCACCCTGGAGGTGCCGCCCGCGGCCGTCGCCGCAGCCTTGGAGACCGGCGAAGAGCATCCCGTGCACATCGTGCGCCGCTCCCGTACGACCCACGGCCAGCCCGTCGCCGCCGAGCTGCTCTACATCGCGCGGTCGTCGGTGCCCGAGCTCTCCGCCATAGACGCCCCGTCCGGGGCGGCACGCGCGCGTGCGGTGCTGCGGGAGCTGCAGCGGCTGGAGCTGGAGGGCCAGGAGAGCGCCGTGGAGCTCGGCTCCGCCCGCGCGGACGACGCCAAGCAGCTCGACCGGCTGCCGGGGGCGCCCGTCCTCGTCGTCACCACCCGCTACTTCGCCGAGGGCCGCCTCGCGGCGCTCTCCGTCGCCACGTATCGAGCTGACACGTGTCGGTTGACCTTCGGGGACTCCGGCGGCGTGGAGATCCACTCGGGTCCGCAGCGCCGGGCGTCCTGAGCGACACCTCCGTACGGGCGGCGGGCCTTTTCCGGGCCGCCGCCCGTCAGCGGCGCGCGGTCACCGTGCCCTCCACCGCGAACAGCTGCTCCTCCACATGATCGAGGGCCAGCCGCAGCGCACCCGTCGCGACGGCCGCCTCGCCCAGGAGCGACAGGGCCACCTTCGGGGGCCGCAGACAGTAGCGCGCCAGCTCCCGCCGCAGCGGGTCCAGTACGCCGTCCAGGCCGGCCGCCCAGCCGCCGATGACGACCAGTTCCGGGTCGAGGGCCAGCACGAGCGCCGCCACATCGTGCACCAGCCGCTGGATGAAGCGGTCGACGGCCGCGCGGGCCCGCTGGTCGCCCTCACGTGCCTGCGCGAACACCTTGGCGACCGCCTGCTCGTCCAGCGGATGCAGGGGCTCGTCCGTGGTGGACAGCAGCGTCTCCGGCGTCGCCTCCCGGCCCAGCAGATGCAGCGCGCCGATCTCCCCGGCCGCCCCGCCGTACCCCCGGTGCAGCCGCCCGCCGATCAGCGAACCGGCCCCCGGACTCAGCCCCGCCAGCACGAACACCACGTCGTCCGACTCGGTCGCGGCGCCCTTCCAGTGCTCGGCGACCGCCGCGGCGTTGGCGTCGTTCTCGACCAGGACCGGGCACTTGAAGGAGCGGCTCAGCCGATCGCCAAGGCGCAGCCCCGTCCACTCCGGCAGGGCGGTGCCCAGCCGTACCGTGCCGTGGGCCTCCACGATCCCTGGCGTCGCGACCCCCACGGCCCGCAGGGAGCCGCGCGCGACACCGGCCCGTCGCAGCAGTTCGGCCACCGCGGTGCGCAGCCGCTCCAGGCGCTCGTCCGCCGACGCCGTCTCGTCGACGTCCTTGGTCTGTGCGCCGATCACCCGGCCGTCCAGGTCGGCGAGGAGCACGGCGACGCGGTGCGCCCCGACCTCCACGCCCAGCAGATGACCGGCCTCGGCCCGGAACCGGAACCGCCGCGCGGGCCGCCCCTGCCGCCGCACGACGCTCTCGTCGGCCGCCTTCTCGACGACGTACCCCGCCTCGATCAGCCCTTCCACGACGCCCTCGACCGTCGGCCGGGACAGCCCGGTCACCCGGGTGATCTCGGTCAGCGTCGCGCAGTCCGTGGCACGCAGCGCGTGCAGCACCACCGCGGAGTTGATCCTTCGCAGCAGCGAGGGATCCCCGCCGGTCAGCCGCCCCACCGTCCGTCCTCCCAGCTCGTGCGCGTGTGGGGCGGATCGTACTCGGCGCGGCGGACCCCGGCGAGTGCCGGATCCGAACAGGTCACCGCCCGTCACCGCGCCCCGTACCGGTCAGCCGGGCGCCACGAACCCCGACTCGTACGCCGTGATCACGGCCTGCGTACGATCCCGCGCCCCCAACTTGCCCAGCACGGCGCTGACGTGCGACTTCACCGTCTCGGTCCCGACGATCAGCCGGGCGGCGATCTCCGCGTTCGACAGTCCGCGGGCCAAGCGCGCGGTGCTGCGGTCGGTCGACGAGCCGGCATCCGGCCAGCCTGGATCAGCGCACCGGCAAATCGACATGCACCTGCCAGTCACCCGCGTCCGGTCCGGTCCGCGCACGGCCGCCGAGCAGGGCCGCACGCTCGCGTATGCCGCGCAGACCGCTGCCCCGCCCGGGCCCCGGTATCTCGGCGGTGAGCGGATTGCACACCTCCAGGCCCAGGGCGCGTTCCGCGACCTTCACGCGCACCTGGACGGGGACGGCTCCCGCGTGCCGCAGCACATTGGGCAGCGACTCCTGAAGGATGCGGTAGCCCTCTCGGGAGACCGGGCCGCTGTGCCGCAGCGCGGACGGTGGTTCGCGGCCAAGCCGGCGGCCATGCCGTACCCGCCCTGGTCGTCGGCCTGGTGACCTCCTTCGCCGCCCTTGTCGTGGCCCGGGCGGGACTCGGTGAGGCGGCGAGCGCGCGTGGAGCGTGCGTCGCCGGGACGCCTGAGTGCGATGCCGGGGGTCGGCTGACACCCCGCCAATTGTCGGTGCGGGCGGGTTCACTGGATCTCATGAACATCGCGCGGCACATCGCCCTCATCGACGAGCTGTGCTTCCGCCCTTTTCCCGCGGAGCACGACCCGTCGGACGTCGGCATCGGCGGACCCGGCTACCACGTCGCCGAGTTAGAGGGCAGCCGCGGCTGCGGGGCGGCGACCCCGCGGAGCGCGCGGCGATGGTGAACCAGTACGAGAAGTACCGGGACGCCCAGGAGGCGGAGGGAACCGGCCGCTGTATCGCCGTGGCCGTCGCCGACCGGGACGAGACGGACGAGGTCCAAGGCCGTCGTCACGGAGACCGACCCGGTGTGACCCGTCAGGCCTCCGCCGCCACCCGCAACCGCGCGAACTCCTCCGCCATCGTCTGAGCCGTCCAATGGGCGTTGAGCCCGCTCGGATTGGGCAGCACCCACACGCGCGTGTCCCCGATCGTCCGCTCCTGCGGCCCTACCTGGGCCTTGCGGTCGTCGAAGGCGGCCCGGTAGGCGGTGACGCCCACCACGGCCAGCCAACGGGGCCGCAGCCGAGCCACCTTCACGGCGAGCAGCCGCCCGCCCTCCCGGTACTCCTTTGCGCTCAGCTCGTCCGCCCGCGCGCTCGCCCGCGCCACGACGTTGGTGATGCCGAGCCCGTGCGACAGCAACTCGCGCTGCTCCGAGGGCTTCATGAGCCTCGGCGTGAATCCGGACAGATGCAGCACCGGCCAGAACCGGTTGCCGGGACGGGCGAAGTGATGGCCCGTCGCGGCCGTCATCAAACCGGGGTTGATGCCGCAGAACAGCACACGGAGGCCGTCCGCGACCACGTCCGGCACGAGACGGTCGCGGGCGGCCTCCAACTCCTGCGGGGTGAAGCGGGTCAGAGGATCGCTCCGGGAGCATAGCCCGCGGCCTCGGGGTGCTGCTTCACGATCTCCTCGATCCGGCCGACGACCGAGGCGACCTGGTCGGCGGCGGCACCTGTGAAGGACAGCTTGTCGGCCATCAGCGCGTCCAGCTGGGCCCGGTCGAGCGGGATGCGCTCGTCGGCGGCCAGCTTGTCGAGGAGCTCGTTGCGCTCCGCGCCCCGCTCGCGCATCGCGAGCGCGGAGGCGACGGCGTTCTCCTTGATCGCCTCGTGCGCCAGCTCACGCCCGACGCCCGCGCGCACCGCGCCCATCAGCACCTTGGTCGTGGCGAGGAACGGCAGGTAGCGGTCCAGCTCCCGGGCGACGACCGCCGGGAACGCGCCGAACTCGTCCAGCACCGTCAGGAACGTCTCCAGCAGACCGTCCAGGGCGAAGAACGCGTCGGGAAGGGCCACCCGGCGCACCACCGAACAGGACACATCGCCCTCGTTCCACTGGTCGCCCGCCAGCTCGCCGGTCATCGAGGCGTAGCCGCGCAGGATGACCATCAGGCCGTTGACGCGCTCGCAGGAGCGGGTGTTCATCTTGTGGGGCATCGCGGAGGAGCCGACCTGGCCCGGCTTGAAGCCCTCGGTCACCAGCTCGTGGCCCGCCATCAGCCGGATCGTCTTCGCCAGCGACGACGGCGCCGCCGCCAGCTGCACCAGCGCGGTCACGACCTCGTAGTCCAGCGAGCGCGGGTAGACCTGGCCGACGGAGGTGAACGCCTCCGAGAAGCCCAGGTGCCGCGCGATACGGCCCTCCAGGTCGGCCAGCTTGGCGGCGTCCCCGCCGAGCAGGTCCAGCATGTCCTGCGCCGTGCCGACCGGGCCCTTGATGCCGCGCAGCGGGTAGCGGGCAAGGAGCTCCTCGACCCTTCCGTATGCCACGAGCAGCTCGTCGGCCGCGGTCGCGAAACGCTTGCCGAGGGTGGTGGCCTGCGCGGCCACGTTGTGGGAGCGGCCGGCCATGACCAGCTCCCCGTACTCACCCGCCAGCTTCCCGAGCCGCGCCAGCACGGCGACCGTACGGTCGCGCATCAGCTCCAGGGAGAGCCGGATCTGCAGCTGCTCGACGTTCTCCGTCAGGTCGCGGGACGTCATGCCCTTGTGCACGT
This sequence comes from Streptomyces sp. SA15, assembly GCF_002291145.1. Lineage (GTDB taxonomy): Bacteria > Actinomycetota > Actinomycetes > Streptomycetales > Streptomycetaceae > Streptomyces. The sequence goes on along the minus strand of NZ_NTGE01000108.1, from coordinate 23,128 downwards.
GCTCGTGCCCGGCGAGGTCGTTGAACTCCTCGATCCGCGCCTTCACGTCGTGCCGCGTGACCTTCTCGCGCTCGGCGACGGAGACCAGGTCGACCTGGTCGAGGACACGCTCGTAGTCGGCGATCGCCGCGTCCGGCACCTCGATCCCGAGGTCCTTCTGGGCCCGCAGCACGGCGAGCCAGAGCTGCCGCTCCAGCTTCACCTTCTGCTCGGGCGACCAGAGCGTGGCGAGCTCGGCGGAGGCGTAGCGTCCGGCGAGGACGTTCGGGATGCGGGGCTTGGCGGGAGCGGAAGTCACGTGTACGGATTCTACTGGCGGTTTGCGCAGGCCAGCGCCGCGGGTGTCTTCGTCGGAAGCTACAAGAGGGGCGGGGGAGGCCTCTCCGCGAGTTCCGCCAACACCTCCGCATGACACAGCTCCGGCGCACACCAGCAGGCCAGCGCCTTCCCGCGCAACGAAGGCACCAGCTCCAGCAGCTCCGGCCGCTCCAGCAGATACGCCCGGTACTTCGCCATGACCTCCGCCCGCGTCCCGTCGCGCCTCTTCGCCGGGGTGTCGTAGGCGAACGGGTTGTACAGCGGGTGCCGGGGCAGGTCCCAGCCGCCCATCGTCCAGCGGCGGCCGACGTAGACGAGGTCCTCGGGGGCGTGCTCCAGCCGGGGGCCGTACTCGTGGATCCGGCCCCTGACATTGACCACCCGCGTCGCCGTCATGACGGGTTACACCGTCGGTCCTTCGTACGGCAGCAGCTCGGGCCGTTTCGGCGGCAGACCGTCGCCCGACGAGCGGCCCGTCAGCCGTCGGCCGATCCAGGGCAGCAGGTGCCGCCGGGCGAACCGGGCGTCCGCGACGCGGCGGGCGACCCAACCGGGCGGCGGTGTGAGGGGCAGCGGCATGCGCCACTCGGTGTCCTCGGGTGCGTAGCCGAGGCCCTGCCACACCGCCTCCGCGACCCGCCGGTGTCCCTCGGCCGTCAGATGCAGCCGGTCCACGTCCCACAGCCGGGGATCACCGAGCGAGGGCGCCCCGTACAGGTCGACGACCACAGCGCCGTGCCGCGCGGCGAGCTCGTCGACACAGGCGAACAGCTCCTCCATGCGCGGCCGGAAGCGCTCCAGGACCGGACCCTGGCGTCCCGGGCTGCGCATCAGCACCAGCTGCTTGCAGGACGGGGCGAGCCGTTCCACGGCCTCCGTCAGCAGCCCGCGCACCCGTCCCATGTCGCACTTGGGGCGGAGCGCGTCATTGAGCCCGCCCACCAGCGTGATCACATCCGCCTCCATGGCCGCCGCCACCTCGACCTGCTCGGCGACGATCTGCCCGATCAGCTTGCCGCGCACCGCGAGGTTCGCGTAGCGGAAACCGGGGGAGTGGGCCGCCATCCGCCCGGCGAGCAGGTCGGCCCAGCCCCGGTAGGTGCCGTCCGGCAGCAGGTCCGACATGCCCTCGGTGAAGGAGTCGCCGACGGCGACCAGGCTGGTGTGAGTGGGGTTCGTCTGCATGGCGACAGAGATGGTAACCCGGTTCCATACCCGTCGGTCGGTCGGCCCGGAGGCCTCCCGCGAAGGCTCAGGCCCGCTGTCCGAACAGCTCCCGCAGCACGTCCTCCATGGTCACCAGACCCGTCAGCCGCCCGTCCGCGCCCAGCACGGCCGCCAGATGCGTACGGCTGCCGCGCATCGCCGTGAGCACGTCGTCCAGCGGTGTGCTCTCCCGCACCCGGGCGATCGGCCGCATGTCCTTCAGGAGGAACGGCAGGTCGCGCGGGGTCTTGTCCAGCGCGTCCTTGACGTGCATATAGCCGATGATGCGCCGCCCCTCGTCCACCACGGGGAAGCGGGAGTAGCCGGACTCCGCAGACAGCGCCTCCAGCCGCTCGGGAGTGACGCCCAGGTACACGTACGCCACCCGGTCCAACGGAAGCACCACGTCCCGCACGGGCCGGCGCCCCAGCTCCAGCGCGTCGTGCAGCCGCTCACGCGCACGCTCGTCGATCAGGCCGGCCTCGCCGGAGTCCCGTACGATCCGGGCCAGCTCGGCGTCCGAGAAGGTGGCCGCGACCTCGTTCCTGGTCTCGACCCGCAGCAGCTTCAGCAGGGCGTTCGCGAAGGCGTTGATCGTGAAGATCACCGGGCGCAGCGCCCGGGACAGGGCGACCAGCGGCGGGCCGAGCAGCAGCGCACTGCGCACCGGCTCCGCGAGCGCGATGTTCTTCGGCACCATCTCGCCGAGCAGCATGTGCAGATACGTCGCCAGGGTCAGCGCGATCACGAAGGACACCGCGTGGCCCGCGCCCTCCGGCACGCCCAAGGCGTGGAAGACCGGCTCCAGCAGATGCTCGATCGCCGGCTCCGCGACCACACCCAGCACCAACGTGCACAGTGTGATCCCGAGTTGCGCGGCCGCCATCAGCGCGGAGACGTGCTGCAAACCCCACAGCACGCTCTTCGCGCGCCGGTCGCCCTCCTCGGCGTACGGCTCGATCTGGCTGCGGCGCACGGAGATCAGCGCGAACTCGGCGCCCACGAAGAAGGCGTTGACGACGAGGGTCGCCAGACCGATCAGCAACTGGATCGTGGTCATCGCTCCGCCTCGTCCTTCATCTCGTCGTCGAGCGGCGCGCGCAGCAGCAGGCGTGCGGCCCTGTGGCCCGACGCGTCCACCACGTCCAGCCGCCAGCCCGCGACCTCGACCCGGTCGCCGACGGCGGGTATGCGGCCGAGTTCCGTCGCGACCAGGCCGGCCAGCGTCTCGTACGGCCCCTCGGGAGCCCTGAGGCCGACGCGTGCGAGCTGGTCGGTGCGGGCGGAGCCGTCCGCCGAGTACAGGGCGTGGCCGTCGTCGTCGCTGCCCGCCGGGGCCAGGTCGGGTGTCTCGTGCGGGTCGTGCTCGTCGCGCACCTCGCCGACGACCTCCTCGACGATGTCCTCCAGCGTGGCCACGCCCGCCGTACCGCCGTACTCGTCGATGACGACGGCCATGGTGCGCTTGCCGGACAGCCGGTCGAGCAGCCGGTCGACGGTGAGTGACTCCGGGACCAGCAGCGGTTCGCGCATCAGCTCGGAGACGGAGACGCGGTGCCGGCGCTCGGCGGGCACCGCAAGGACGTCCTTGATGTGCGCCGTGCCCACGACCGAGTCCAGGCTGCCGCGGTAGACCGGGAACCGGGACAGGCCCGTCGCCCGGGTCACGTTCGCCACGTCCTCGCAGGTCGCCTGGGCGTCCAGGGCGATGACCTGCACGCGCGGTGTCATCACGTTCTCCGCGGTCAGATCGGCGAGGTTCAGGGTCCGTACGAACAGTTCGGCGGTGTCCGCCTCCAGAGCGCCCTCCCGGGCGGAGTGCCGGGCCAGCGCCGCCAGCTCCTGCGGCCCGCGCGCGGAGGCCAGCTCCTCGGCGGGATCCAGGCCGAAGCGGCGCACCGCGTGGTTGGCGGTGTTGTTGAGGTGGGTGATGAAGGGGCGGAAGGCGGCGCTGAACCAGCGCTGCGCGTTGCCCACGGTCTTGGCCACGGTCAGCGGCGAGGAGATCGCCCAGTTCTTGGGCACCAGTTCGCCGACGACCATCAAGAACACCGTCGACAGGGCCGTACCCAGCACCAGCGCGAGGGAGCTCGCCGTCGAACGCGAGGCACCGAGCGACTCCAGTGGGCCGGCGATCAGCGCGGCGATCGAGGGCTCGGCGAGCATGCCGACCACCAGGTTGGTGACCGTGATGCCGAGCTGCGCGCCGGAGAGCTGGAAGGTCAGGCTGCGTACGGCCTTCAGGGCCCCGGCCGCGCCCCGCTCGCCGCGCTCCACGGCCCGTTCCAGCTCGCCGCGCTCGACGGTGGTCAGGGAGAACTCCGCCGCGACGAAGGCGCCACAGACGAGCGAGAGGAGGATGGCCACCAGCAACAACAGCACTTCTGTCATCGGTTCACCCCCTCCCAGGATCGGACAGGGCAGTCAGACGCGCGATGTCGGGTACTGGGAGGCTCGCCCATGGGCGGACGCTCACACCTTTCATGGAGGACCGAGTGACCCTCCAATGGTAAAGGATCAGCAAAGGTGTGCGGTCGGCGCTGCCTGTCCTAGTCGCTGAAGGGCTTGACCCAGCGCTGCCAGTGCTCCTCGGGCGCGTACCCGGCGGCCAGCCACGCGTGGTGCGCGCTCTCGTTGCGCTGCAGCACCATCGCGTCCCCGCGGCGCCCGCCGAGCCGTACGAACCGTTCCTCGGCGGCCGCGAGCAGCGCCGAACCGATGCCCTGTCGGCGGCGGTCCGGGTGTACCGCGAGCCGGTACAGAGGGCAGCGCCAACCGTCGAATCTTGTCAGGTCACAAACATCCCGGTGATGCCCGTGCTCATAGCGGCTTGATCCAGCGCCGCCAGTGGTCCTCGCGATGGTTCGTTGGATTCCAGGACCATGGCGTCGACCCGTCGCCCGCATCCGGTGAAGCCGGCTATCACGGTCCCGATGAGGAGGCTGTCGCGTTCTGCGAGGAGCAGCGCTCCGGGGTCTGTTGCAGCGCGCTGGCCTGTCTGGCGAACGGGTTTCGTTGCGGGGAACGGGAGGGAGCGTTGCTCTCTATGCATCAGTTGCGCCAGCTGGCACAATGACCCTTGAGATGTAATCCGTCACGCGATACCTCACGCTTGCTGGAGACACGGGGGAAATGGATCACGGTGGCGTAGCACGGGTGTCCTCAGACATAGATTTCATAGCACGTGAGTTCACCGGGCGTGAGTGGCTTCTCCCCAGGATCGCAGAATGGCTCGACGACCGGAGCAGCCACAAATTCCTGCTCGTCACCGGGCCTCCTGGTGTCGGAAAGACCGCGCTGTGCGCATGGCTCAGCGGTTCCGGTCCAGTGCCGGACGGTTCTGCTGGCGTGCTACTGCGCCACATACGTAAGCGTTGGAACTCATTTCAGTTCTGCAGCCGACGGCTTGAGGGTGCGAGCATCGACCCACGGTCATATGTCAGACGATTGGCCGTGGATCTTGCGTCGACCGTACCCACCTATGCGCATACGGTACTCCGGGCCGCTTCACCGCCGTCGACCCGAGTCGACATCAATGTCGGAAGCAATCTCGGCAAGGTAGTCGGAATACATACCGATCATCTATGGATCACCGGAAGATCCATCATGGACGGTTTCAGTGAATCCATCAAGATGCCGCTGGAGCTACTGGCCGAAGAATCACCTGAGTTGAATTTCGCTATTCTGGTGGACGGCCTGGACGAGGCGCTCACGGCTGGTGGGACGTCGATTCCTCACCTCATCGCCAGCATGTCCGACCTGCCGGGAAATGTCAAGGTTCTCATATCGGCGAAAACTGATCGAAGAATCCGTGACCTATTTCCCACGCAGACCGCGATAATCGACCTCGCGGATGCTGGGATCGCGCCACAGAGCCGACAGGATGTCCTCTCGTTCGTGGAACGCCGTTTAGCACGAGATCTGAACCCCGCCGATCACGATTGGCGGCCGGAAGAGATCGCCAGTGCCGCCGATGTCAACTTCCAGTACGCGCGGCATCTGCTCGATGAGATCAAGTCCGGAAACATCGACAAGGCCCTTGCCATCCCAGGGGGACTTTCCCAGCTCTACAGCTCCTACCTTGACCAGTTAATTCCGAACTCCGGAGACTACGGTCAGGGCGATGCAATTCTCCAAAATTATCTGCCCCTTCTGGAGTTGTTGTCTGCAGCACTCGCCCCCATCCCGGTCGCACGGGTCGCCGTAATCCTCGAGTGGCCTATTCAGGCGGTTAGCACCCGTATCGACGAACTGCAACAGCTCATCGACTTCAGGCATACCGAAAATTCTGATGTACGCTTCTTCCACAGCTCCATGGCGGAATTCGTCGGGGTTACTGTGCTTCCGGACCGGACACCGAACCGCTATCATGCACCGGCCCGCGAGATTCACGCAAGAATCGCCAAATCCTACTTGCGCAGCTTCCCGGGGGGCGACGAGGAGGATTGGCAGAGCATAGATCGGTACGGACTCAACTATCTGGCGGAGCACATAAGAAGCGGTATCGGCGCCGGAATGATGGAGGCCGACGATCTGTACAATCTGGCGATAAATTCTGGATATCGCCGTGCGCAGGTAGCGGCCGGCTCACTCGATTCCATGCTCCGGACAGCAACTGCAGCGCTGGAACACGCCATCGAGACCAACAGCAGTTCAGCAATAACAAAGCTGATCGAAGCATTCGCAGCGGCGTCCGAGCCCCAACTTCACGGACTCGCCGCGAACGCTCTGTCAAGAATGAGCCCCGGGCTGCGAAAAGATGAGATTCTCCGGCTGCTCTCGCGCGAGACGACCCGGCAGATCGCGCTCAACGCCGCCTACCAACTCGGGTTCTCCGCCGAGGACCTCTTCCAGGAAATGGCTCTGGCCAACCATTCCGAGTTGCCTCGGATGGTGGCATACATGGCCTATCTGAAGTGGTTGCAGGGCGAGCATGAAATTGTCATGCGTTTCGCAGAGACGATTGCGCGAGATATTCGTTTGTACGTGCCCTGGGACGCTCGACGAAGACTCGCCTTTCTGGCTGATGTGACCATCATTCTCTATATCAATCTTGCGCACGACCACCGGCTCATCCAATGGGCAGATGGTCTCTGGTGGCACCTTCTCACGCGCAGGCTCCATGTCCGTAAATTCAACCATCGCTTCATGGCTGCCCTGCTGACCTCGGTCGCGGCGGACACCATCGCGCAACGGCTGGGCGAAGCGGTCATGGTGGACGCGATGCAATCGCCAAGTGTCTATTTCCATGGCGGGCAGAAGCCGCGCGAGCTTCTCGGCCGCGCCATCGACCTTCTGGATCCGCGCAGTGATCTGCGTGCAGAATACGATCTGCTCGCGGAACTACTCGGTTCGGACATCGCCTTTCTCCGGGTCATCGGGGCCATCGTCCTCTCCTCGCACTGCAGCCGTTCGCTGCAGGACCTCGAGGAATTCCTTGCCGAGCGGTACACCAATCTCCCGCCCAGGGCACGGCTGTGGCATCTCATCGCCTTCGGGGTGCTTGCACCGACCGTCAGCGATTGGCGTCCCTTTGTCGCATGGCAGACCGATTACCTACTCAAGAACGATCGCGCCACCATTGTGACTCGCGACGCAGGAGCGATGCGGTCGCTCAATCTCATTCTTCTTCCGCTGGGTCTGGCCTGCGGCAAGGTCGGTGCACCGATGATCGAGGTCGAGAACTCCTTGCGCGATGCGATAGCCAGCGGCGATTCCGACCTTGCGGTAGCTCTGGTGGAAGCTCTCGGCGTCGTCGGTATCTACTATCCGGACCAGTCGCTGTCCGCGTTCCAACTGGTCCCGGCCTCGGTCGGCGGAATAGTCGGATCCAAGATCGTCGATTCCTTGGCGATACTGAACGTGCTGCATCCGCAAGCTGTGGATCTGTTTCTGGAGGAAACCGGTCGCGGGCATCTTCGCATGAATGTACGATCCAAAGTCAACGTGGTGAACACTCGCCGAATAATCGACCAGGTCGGATTCTTCAATTCCGCCATCTACCAGGCCGCACGCAATCCGATAATGCGTGAACGGTTGACTAAGCCGGCCTTGCGCTGCCTCAATGAGTCATATTCTGTAAAGCAGTTCGCCAAAAGCTACACACAGATCCTGCTCAGGCTTGCACGGGACTATGACTTCCATCCGGGCGCATGGACCGTGGAGGAATGAATATCTAGGAGGTTGATCTCATAGGCACCATGAGAATGCTGGCCAGCTTCCTCCGGCTCCCCCTGTACGGGTGGAGCCTGGCACTCCCGATCCTGGGTGCTATGACGGCCACAGACACCCGCCCGCAACGAATCGTCTTTGCTCTCTGCATGTCCGTGCCGTTCCATGTGATCCTCTCGGTCGTCAATGATCTGGCGGATATCGAGGTCGATCGTGGCGATCCTCGAAAGGCCGGTCGACCGCTCGTCAGCGGCACAATCAGTTCCGGTGTCGCACTCGCCGTCATAGTATGGGCCGTCGTTTTCGCATTCCTCATGGACCCCATTGTCCTGGGATTCGACATGGATCGTCTCCTGGTCCTTTTCCTGGCCTTCGCCTCAACCGCCGCATACAATATTGCAGGAAAGCGGACACCTGTTCCGCCGTTCATGGATTTTCTCCAAGGAGTCGGCGCGGCGGCGTTCGCTTATTACGGTGCGCAGGCCGCCGGGGAGGCGACGCGTGATTCTCTGCTGGTGGCTGTGGCGATTACCGTCTTCATCACGTTCATCAACGGAGTGCACGCCGGATTGCGTGACCTGTCGAGCGATTACTCGTACGGCGCTCGCACCACGCCCGTTCTATTTGGAGCAAGACCTTCTGCCACGGATGGCCCTCATATCCCTCGTGGGCTCGTCGTCTACGCGTGGTGCCTCCAGGTGTTGTTGGCCTCACTCACACTCGGACCGTTCCTGAGCTATTCCGCGAACGAAGGTCTCTCCTGGCTGACAGCGATCGTTGGGCTGGGCTTCGGCGTCGCCTCATTCGCGTCGCTGTACTTGTCGCTCAATTCCCGCTCAGAAATGTCCCGAAGATATATTTTTGCCGGTGTCCAGTTGCTGACCGGATTCGGCATGGTTGCGCTGCTGGCCGGTGGTAGGTCAGGCGGTCCCGTGGCCGTGGCGGTGTTCACCCTGGTGCTTTTCCCGCTCATCGTCAGACGCCTTGCGCGTCGAATAGGATCCGCGCGCAGAAAACTCGCCCACAGATGACGGAAGCCACGCGTCGGAAACAGGGGTGCAGAGTTGATGAATGACTGGCTGCCGTCCGCGATGGACGTCATTCTTTCGGTGATCCTCAGTCAAATTGCAATATATGGACAGTCGGTGTATTTGCATCGCTGTCTTGCTCACCACTCTGTCACGCTTCACCCATCTGTGTGCTTCTTGTTCCGCTTGAGCATCTGGCTGCTCCTCGGCAGCAACCCGAGGGAATGGGTTGCTGCTCATCGGCTCCACCACCGGCACGCCGACACAGAAGGAGATCCGCATAGCCCACTCTTTGAAGGGCTCTTTGCAGTGACCTTTCGTGGATCAAAGCTGAACCGCGCGGCGTGTGCGGACCGCGCGGTAGTGAACCGTCTGACCAAGGACATACCGAGCGATTTTGTCGAGCGAATGCCCTTCGGGCGGCGGTATGGCGGTATTGCGCTCACCTTGATCTTCTTCTCGCTCTGCACCGGCCCGCTGGATACTTTCTGGATCTATTTGCTCGCTTTCGCGCAGATACTCGCCGGAATAGGCATTGTCAACGGGCTCGGCCATTTGCCGGGTCCCCAGGTCTCCGGACACATTGGGCGCAATCTCCGATCCTTCGCCCTCTTGACCGCGGGTGAGTCACTGCACGCCAATCATCATGCTTCGCCGGCCAATGCCCGCCTGGCCACAGCGAAGTGGGAACTCGACCCCGGCTGGTGGTTCATTTCGTTCCTTCGGCATGTCAAACTCGCCGAAGTCCGTCGTCTGCGGTGACGCTCGTGCCTGCCGGGAGATCCTTCACCGGAATCGCTGACGGAAGTCTTGACGTCCTGGATGTGCTCCTTCGAAGGCAGCGAAGCCGGAGTAAGCCAGGAGCACGTGGGGACCCGCATCGAGTTGCCCTGGTGGTCGAAGGCGGAGGTATGCGTGGGGCGTACACCGCCGGCATGGTGGACGCTCTGGCACAGCTCGGGCTGCGTGACAGCTTCGACGTCGTCTACGGGACCTCAGCCGGAGCGTTTTCCGGTCTGGTTTTCGCGGCCAACGGCGCGCATGGAGCTTCCTCGATATATTCGGAGTTCCTGTCCGGTGCACAGTTCATCAACTATCGGAGACTCAGGACCGGATCCGGGCCCTTGATGAATCTGCGCTATCTGACAGACGAGGTGCTGACCCGGAACCGCCCCCTGGACTTCGGAGAGATCTGCGAAGGGAACATTTCCGTACGACTGGTCGCGACGTCCCTGGCGTCGGGACGACCATCCGTGTTCTCCGACCTTGCCACGACCGTCGAGTGGAAGACCGCGCTCAGGGCATCGGCGTGTGTACCGTTGCTGGCTGGTCGCCCTGTGACGTTTCGCCGCGCCCGCTGGATCGACGGCTCGATCAGCGAGCGCATCGCCTTGTCCAGAGCGATCCGCGACGAGGCGACTCATGTACTGGTACTGCGATCGCGCGTCGCCGACACCGTCGGCCCCCATATACCTCGGACCGCTTATGCACGGGTTCTGAACGTGCGGCCGTACATCCACTGCGGCGTCCGACCGCTGACGACATCGGCAGCGATGTTGGCTCATGCGTCACAGGTCGGCGCGAGAGCTGTGCTTCAGACGTTTTCACGCGACCTGGGGAGCGAAGGAGAGAATTCCCTTGGCTGATGTACGGTTAATTCGCTCCACTCGACCCTCAGCCGAGGTCGTCGACGTCGAGGCCGACCGTCTCTCCACCGGCGTTGACTGTGTCGACACGCATGCGAGCGCTGACATCGACATTGCCCACGCGCTTCGCCCGTACGGCTGCCACATAGCCGTCGACCTGCACAGCGGTGATCTCGACATCCACCTTCGCACCCGATCGCTCACGGTTCTCTCCGCGCAGCGTGATGCGCCTTCCATACACCGTTTCGAGAAGTTGCCGTAGGGCGTGTGCCGACTGCACGAGTGTCGCGTTCTCGGGATCGATGGGCTCGATCCCTTCCGCGTACTCGCTCAGCGATCGGCTCAGTTCACGAATCGACTCGTTCTGTTCCGTCGCCCTCGCATAGTCGATCTGCACCATCCCGATAGGCCCGTCAAGCGCGTTTCCGCCGTCCACGAACACCTCGCCCTCGACGGCCTCGCCCTCGCGCCGGGCCCGCATTCGCCGTAGCAGGTCAGTGGCTTGGCCATAGAGAAACCGGATGCCCTCGGTCAGGGCAACCGCACCGATCGACGCAATGGTCAGTGGCTCAGCCAACGCTCTTCCAAACTCTTGATACGGAGAGGCGCTCTTGTAATTTGCCATGCTATCGGACGACCTGAATACCTGTCACTGTTCCGGAACCCCGCTTCAGTCGCCTCCTGCCCCACCTTGAGCGGTTAAGTCGACAACCCTCCAGCTCGCGGTGTCTTCCGGTCCAGTCAGCCATGCGACGAGCCGCTGATGCATCGAGACTGACCACCGCGAGATGGATCAGGGCCTCGGCCTGGGGTGACTACGGGGGCCGGCCCAACGGAGTCGTGCTCACCCTGCTGAACTGTCTGCTGCCGTCTACTCACAAACATCCGCTGCCCGCATCTACAGGGGCTTCACCCAACGTCGCCAGTGGTCCTCGCGATGGTAGCCGCCCGCGGCCCACGTGTGGTGGGCCTGTTCGTTGGCTTCCAGGACCATGGCGTCGACGCGTCGCCCGCCCAGGGCGGCGAAGCGTTGTTCTGCGGCTTCCAGCAAAGCGGTGGCGATGCCTTGCCGACGGTGGTCGGGGTGTACGGCCAGTCGGTAGGCGGAGCATCGCCATCCGTCGAAGCCGGCTATGACGGTTCCGGTGAGGAGGCCGTCGCGCTCGGCGAGCAGCAGGGCTTCGGGATCTGTGGTGATGAGTCGGGCCACTCCGTCGTGGTCGTCGCTGATGCTCGTTCCTTCCGCGGCGTCGCGCCAGAACTGCAGCACGGTATCGATGTCCGAGAGGGTGGCGCAGCGGATGTGGAGATCGCTCATGGGGTGAGCCAAACAGAGCGCTCGCCTGTCTGGCGAACGGGTTTCCGTGCCGGGGAATCGAGAGCGGGGCGGTCTTGCTCCCGGGTTCGTATAAGCCACGAGCCCGTCGGACGAACTTAAATGGGGTCACCTCGGCCTGAGTTCGTGGGAGAGGCTGCGCAGCCAGGGCTCAGCGAAGGCGGGCTCCGAGTTGAAGGTCCGAACAAGACGCCGCCGCACCGTTCGTGTCCGCCCGGCCTCGACCAGGGCGACGGCGGTGGCGAGGGCGCGCGTGGGACCGTCCCCGCGAACGGGCACGCTCACCGCGTTGTCGTGCCAGCGCTGGGGTGGGAAGGAGGGCGCGGTCTTCGGCTCGTGGTCTCCCAACAGATGCCACACGCTCCGGTCGAGGGAGACGTTCTGTACCGCTCTCGCCGGCAGATCCCCTGTCCAAGGGTGGTGCTGCTGCCAGCGCCAGGTCTTGGGGCTCGTCCGGGTGCGCGCGGTGATGCCCAGATAGCGAAGCCTGCCCCGAATGACTGGCCAGGGCTCCCGAGACTCCTCGACCCAGTCGCGCAGGACCGTGTGCAGGGTGGTGAATGTGCGCCCGGCCCAGACCAGGTCGACCAGGGCCAGTGGGCGCCGCCGTCGCGCCAGGTCGCACGGGGCCATCCCGGCAGCCGCGAGGTGCTCGCGCATCCGGCCCACGTCACGCCGCGACAGCTCCGCTGTGCCACCGGCGCACGACAGCGGCAGGCGACCGAGCCGCCTGGACCAGGAGGTCTCCGCGAGCGCACCACCGAGCAGGTCGAAGACACTGTCCGCCGACCGTCCGACAAACCGCAGGTCCGCGTCACCGGAGCGGGCGACGACCCTCGCCGCACACACCGTCAGCTCGTCCAGGTACCAGAGGTCCGGCTGTTCAACGCCGTCCAGCAGTGTGCCGAGCTGGTCAGGGCGCAGCAGATCCCAGCGGTGCGGCTGGGGCGGATTGCTTGTGGACATGCCTACCAGTTCAGCATCGGCAGGCCACTGGTCACACCCGGTTTTCCCAAGCCCGCTGTTGCCTCCGCGTAGGTGCGCGGCGCGCGTGTCGCCACCGCTTGCCGTCGCGTCGTCGGACGCGCGGCGCTCACCGCGATGATCGCGGCCCGGACCTTTCGGTTACCCGTCCTCTGCCGCCCTGCGGACGCTTGGTCTTTTTGGCGGCGACAGCCGTCGAAGCCCGCGATCACGTGCCGACCCGGGTGCCGTCCATCCCCCACTCTCGGCTGCGCTCGAGCGGGGGGACCCCCATCGCCAGGATCAGGGCCTCGGGATCGCGGGCGACCAGCCGCTGACACCGTCCCGGTCGTCACTGATGCTCGTACCCTCGGCGCCCACCTTCCAGAAGGCCAGCACGGTGTCGAGGTCGTCGGGTGTCGCGGCCCGTATGCGCAGGTCAGTCATACGGCGATCCCATCACGCCCACCGGACCGGGACGCCGAATTCCAGCATCCGGACGCTCACCGGCCGCGCAACTCGGCGACGACCGGCGCGAACGCCTCCATGTACGGCTCCAGGACGGTCAGATACGAGAAGCCGTACCGCTCGCGCTGCGCCAGCACCTTCGCGGTGATCTCTTCCAGGGTGCCGGCCAGTACGAGGGGCAGCTCCAGGGCCTGTTCCACGGTCAGGTCCGGCACGTGCTCCAGGAGGGGCCGCACGGCCGCCTCGGGGTCGTCGGTGATCGCCACCAACTGGATCAGGAGGTTCAGTTCCGCCGGCTCCGCACGTCCCTTCGCCAGGTCCTGGTACCTGGCCACGCGCTCGTCGAGTTCCTCGGGTGTGATCGGCAGCAGCTTGCCCGCGGTGTCTCCCGGCACCGGGCGGGCGCCGGTGAAGGCCGCGATGTCGGCGTGCTCGGCGGTGAGCCGCAGCATGCGGTCGCCGTTGCCGCCGACCATCAGCGGCACCTTCCGCACCGGCTGCGGTTGGTGTTCCGGGGAGCCGAGCAGCCGACCCAACTCCTCGATCGTGCGCCGGAGACGGTCCACCCGCTGACCGGGCGAGCCGTACGGCAGTCCGGCCGTGTCGTGCTCCGCCTGTACGTATCCGGTGCCCAGGCCCAGCTCCAGCCGTCCGCCGGTCAGCGCGTCCGTCGTGGCGACCTCGCGGGCCAGCAGCGCCGGGTTCCAGAAACCGGCGTTGAGCACGAACGTGCCCAGCCGCGGCCGCTCGGTGGCCTCCGCCGCCGCGACCAGCGCGGGGAACGGCGCGACCATGCCGAGGTGGTCGGGGACGAGGATCACGTCGTAGCCGAGTTCCTCGGCGCGCCGGCATTTGGCGCGCCACTCCTCGGCCGGGGCAGGGACGATCATGCTGGCACCGAAGCGGAACGGACGCGACATGAACCCTCCTCAGCTGCAAGCGACTTGAGTACCCGTCCCGATTCCATCACTCGTGCGCGATGGCCGCCAGCACATTCATGCGGGATGCACGCAACGCGGGAAGCAGTGCCGCCACGACGCCCACCACCGCCGAGCCGACGACGACCGCCAGGATCGTGTACCAAGGGATCGCCAGCGCGTCCATGCCCTGCAGCGCGAGCACCTGCTGGGTGCACACCCCCCACACCAGCCCCAGCGCGAGGCCCAGCACCGCGCCGAACACCGCGATCACCACCGACTCCAGCCGGATCATCCGGCGCAACTGACGCCGGGCGAGCCCGATGGCCCGTAGTAGCCCGATCTCCCGGGTCCGCTCCACGACCGACAGGGCCAGGGTGTTGACCACGCCGAGCACCGCGATGACGATCGCCAGCCCGAGCAGCGCGTACACGAGGTAGAGCAGGACCGCGATCTGGTCGTGGACCAGCTCCTTGTAGTCGGCCAGGTCGCGCACCTGCACCTGCGGGTACGGGTCGAGCGTCCGCTCCAGGTTCGCGCGCAGGTCGTCGGCGCTCGTGCCGGAGGCGGCGTTCACGTACACAGCGGAGTCCTGCCCGCCCGGTGCGAACTTCTCCAGCGTGGCCAGGCCGAAGTACAGCCCGCCCTGCATGCCGAAGCCCTCCGACGCCTGGTCGGCCAGGGCACCCACCGTCAGCTCGGTGGTGCGTCCGCCCTGGAACTCGACCGGGATCCTGCTGCCGACCCGCACGCCGTGGTCCCGCGCGAAGTCCGCGCTCATGGCGAGGCCGCCGTCCGCGAGCGCGGCCGCGGTGTTCCCTTCCGCGTACGTGATGTTGGCGACCTCGTCGAGCTCGGGGTCGTACCCCGCGGCGCTCGTCTCGACACGGTCGCCGTCCGGCAGCCGTACGGCGACCGGGGTGAACCGTGACCGTACGACGAGCCCCACGCCCTTCGTGTCCTCCACCTCGTCGGTGACCTCCTGCGGAAACGGCAGGAAGTTGCCGTTCTGCACCACGAAGTCGGCGCCCAGCGTCTTGTCGATCTGCTGGTCGAAGGACTTCGTCATCGAGGCGCTCGCCACCGACATCCCGCCGACCAGGGCCAGGCCCACCATCAACGCGGCCGCCGTGGCACCGGTACGGCGGGGATTGCGCAGGGCGTTGCGCTGGCTCATCCGGCCGATCGACCCGAACAACGCCGGGAAGGCCCCGCCGAGCACCCGGATCACCGGCCGCACCAGCAACGGGCCCGCGACCACCGTCGCGAAGAGCGTCAGGACGATGCCGAGGACCAGCAGGGACGCCGCCGAACCGGTCTCCGTCGCGACGACGCACCCCACGAGCGCGGCCGCGCCCATCGCCCCGACGACGCCGCCCACGATCGCGCGCACCGTCAGCGGACGCCCGATCCCGGCGATCTCCGCGTCCGCGAGGGCCGCCATCGGGGAGACGCCCGCCGCGCGCCGGGCCGGGAGGTAGGCGGCGACGAAGGTGACGCCGACGCCGACGACGTACGCCGCCACGGGCGTGCCCCAGCCGATGACCATCTCGGAGGACTTGATGTTCATGCCCAGCGTGTTCATGAGCGAGATGAGCCCGGCGGCCAGCCCGATGCCCGTGGCCAGGCCCACCGTGGAGCCGACCAGGCCGAGCAGCGTCGCCTCGGTGAGGACCGAGCGGCGGACCTGGCGGCGGTCGGCGCCCAGCGCGCGCAGCAGGCCCAGCTCGCGGGTGCGCTGCGCGATCAGCATCGAGAAGGTGTTGACGATCAGGAAGACGCCCACCAGCACGGCGATGCCGGCGAAGCCGAGCATGACGTACTTGATGATGTCGAGGAATCCGCCCAGCTGCTCGACGTCCGACTCGGCCTGCTCGTCGGCCGTCCGGTACTCGTAGGTGCCCGCGCCGAGCGCGGCGGCCACGCGCTGCTTCAGCTGCGCGTCGCTCACGCCCTCCTCGGCGTCGACCGAGATGCTGGTGGCCGCCCGCGCGTCGCCCAGCAGTTTCGTCTGCGCGGTCTGCGGATCGAGGAAGAGCAGCGCGGCGCCGGGGTTGGTCGTGGTGAAGGTGGCGATGCCGACGACCTCGACCTTGAACGAGCCCGGCGGCGCGATGACCGTGAGGGTGTCGCCGATGCGCACGTCCTTGCGGTCGGCGGTCTCCGAGTCGAGCATCGCCTCGGTCGGCTCGCGCGGCGCGTGACCCGAGGTGAGCTCCACGGGGCTGCGCTCGTCGGGGTTCCAGTCGGTGCCGATCGTGGGGGCGCCGGTGGTCGGACTGACGGACTCGTTCTTGTCGTCGACGACGGTGATGTTCTCGATCTCGGCGTCCGCGCGCGCGGCGGCCACCCCGTCGACCCGTGCCACCCGGTCCGCGAGCGCGGCCGGCACGGTGGCCGTCATACCGGACGGCACCGCCTCGTCGAGGCCCTCCCGCGGGCTGACGGTGACGTCGGGCGCGGTCGAGGCGAAGAGCCGGTCGAAGGTCCGGCTGAGAGTGTCGGAGAAGATCAGGCTGCCCGAGACGAACGCCACGGACAGCACGACGGCCAGCGCGGAGAGCAGCAGCCGTCCCTTGTGGGCGAGAAAGCTCCTCAGCGTCGCCTTCAGCACGGCGTCAGTCCTTGTCGCGGAGGGAGCGCGGGGAGCCGTCGGCGGGGATCGCACCGGGCGCCGGACCGTCGCCGCCGAACGGCGCTCGGGTCACGTCGAACTGCTTCATTCGCTCGAGGACCGCCTCCGCCGTGGGCCGCTCCATCTCGTCGACGATCCGCCCGTCCGCGAGGAAGAGCACCAGGTCGGAGTGGGCGGCGGCGCCCGGGTCGTGGGTCACCATGACGACGGTCTGCCCCAGCTGGTCGACGGCCTCGCGCAGGAACCCGAGGACCTCCAGGCCCGCCCGCGAGTCGAGGTTGCCGGTCGGCTCGTCCGCGAAGATCAGCTCGGGCCGGGAGGCGAGCGCCCGGGCACAGGCGACCCGCTGCTGCTGGCCGCCCGAGAGCTGCGAGGGCCGGTGCTTCAGCCGGTCCCGCAGCCCGAGCGTGTCGATGACCTGGTCCAGCCACTTCTCGTCGGGCCTCTTGCCCGCGATGTCCATGGGCAGGGTGATGTTCTCGGCCGCGTTCAGGGTCGGGATGAGGTTGAACGACTGGAACATGAACCCGATCCGGTCCCGGCGCAGCCGGGTCAGCTCGCGCTCCTTCAGCCCCGTGATCTCGGTGTCGCCGAGCCACACCTGTCCGGCCGAGACGGTGTCGAGCCCCGCCAGACAGTGCATCATCGTGGACTTGCCGGAGCCCGACGGCCCCATCACGGCCGTGAACCGGCCGCGCGCGATGTCCACGTCCACCGAGTCCAGGGCCAGCACCGTCGTCTCGCCCGAGCCGTACGCCTTGGTCAGACCGCGGGCGCGGGCCGCGATCCCGTCGGCCGACGCCTGGCCCGGCACGTACTGAGCAGCAGGGGTGGACAAGATTGCCTCCTCGCTCCTGGACGTACGACTTCTCCGATACGACTTCTTTGATACGACTTCTCCGTCCCGGCCGAGAGTAATGTGATCCGGCCCACACCCGGTATCCACCTTGAGTCCCGGGATGTCTCCATCCCAGGTCGGGCCCCTGATGTCCGTGTAAGGGGCACTCTCCATCCCCGGGAGGGCCCTCTTGCCGATGCTAGCGTCTTGGCGCTAGCTTCTAGGTATGGCGAAGACCCAGTTGAACGTGCGGGTGGACGAGGACACGGCCCGAGCGGCCCGCGAACGTGCCCTGTCCCGCGGTATGAGCGTCAACCGCTACATCGAGGAACTGGTCAGACAGGACACCGGCGAGGTCGGCCACACCTTCGTGGAGGCCGCCGCCGACTTCATGAAGCAGTACGAGAAGGTGTTCGCCGACGAGATCGGCGACGGTCGCCGCTGATCCGTTGAGCAACCTCAGAATCGACCTTGCCTGGCTCCTGATGCTCGCCGAACAGAGGACCCCGGGAGACCCCCAGGTCACCGACTGGGGCGCCCTCGTCGCCGCCGTCGCGCGCCACCAGGCCGAGATATTCGACGCGCCCGTCTACGACAGCCCCCACGCGCGTGCCGCCGCGCTGCTCCAACTCCTCATCCACATCCCCGCGTTGGAGCGTTCCAACGCCCTGTTCGCGTCGGCTGTCGCTTACGCCTACCTGGTCGCCAGCGGACTCAAGGTCGCCACCTCGCCCGAGCAGGTCCGTCACCTCGCCCGGCTGGTGAAGAGCGGCGAGGCCTCGGTGCACGACATCGCGCGGGAACTGCGCCAGTGGAGCCTGTGATCAGCCGGAGTCTGTGATCAGCGCTCCTCGAGCGCGGGACGCCACGCGGTGCCCAGCACGCAGTACGACGTGGGCAGTCTCGGCCCCTTCTCCGGCATCAGCATCCGCCGGTAGGGGCCGAGTTCGAACCCGGCGTCCCGCAGTGCGGCGATCGGGTCCCGGGCCAGATGGCAGCCGCCGTTCAGCGGCGGCCACACCGTGCGGTCCAGGGCGCGCTGGGTGCAGGTCATCACCCGGCCGCCGCCCCTGCCGTGCTCGAAGAACCGCACCGCGCCGCCGGGCCGCAGCACCCGCCGTACCTCGCCGAGGGCCCGCGGCACGTCCCGCACACTGCACAGCACCAGGGAGATCACCGCCCCGTCGAAGGCCTCGCTCTTGACCGGCAGCGCCTCCGCCGCACCCGGCACCACGTCGACGGGCACCCCGCAGCGCAGGGCGGACTCGACGGCCAACTGCCGCAGCGTGCGCTCCGGTTCGATCGCCACGACCTCCGAGACCGTACGGGGATAGTGCGCGAAATTCAGGCCGTTGCCCGCGCCGATCTCGATCACCCGCCCGGACAGCCCGGCGAGCAGCCGCTCGCGGACCCCGGCCATACCCATCCTGGTCTCGGCGTTCACGCTGATCCGGGCGTAGTACCGGGCGAACAGCGGGTGGTGGACGGCATCCCGTGCCACCTTGCCGGAGCCGGTGGACCGTAGCGGCATGGCAACCTCCCTCGCAGGACGGGCGCTACCGCGATTGTCCCCCGGCCGGGCCCGTCGCACCCCCGCCGTGCGCCGTTTGCCGGTGGCGTATGGCCTAAGGGATCCTTGCACTATGAGCGCGCGACCCGGGCGGGCATAGTGCAAGGACCCCTACTGCGCTTCTGATGGATCTCCGCGGCGTCGAAGCCGTCTCAGGGAGACTCCCGCCTCCGGAACGCCTCCGCGTCCCACGTCCCGTCCAGCCGCGGCGCCAGCCAACCCGGCGCCGCCGCACGGAAGCCGGCGGGAGCGAGCGCCCCCGCCCCGGCGGGCAGGGCGCCGAGCAGCGGGACTCCGGACACGTCCGGCAGGTCCGCCAGATTGCAACGCGAGGCCAGGTCCGGCGCCTGGGGCCAGCTGCCGATCACGACACCGGCCAGGTCGAGCCCGCGCGAGCGGAGTTCACGTGCCGTCAGTTCCGTAGTGTTCAGCGTGCCCAAACCCGCCGACGCCACCACCAGCACCGGTGCCGCAAGCAGCCCGGCCACGTCCGCCAGTGTCCCGCCCGCCGCGTCGAACCGGACGAGCAGTCCACCCGCCCCCTCGACCAGCACGAGGTCATGTTCGGTGGACAGCTTCGCGGCGGCCTCGGCGACGTCTCGCGGATGCACCGGCACCCGCCCGGCCCGGCGCGCGGCCGTCGCGGGCGCCAACGGCTCGGGGTAGCGGGCGAGTTCGGCCGTCGTCACGGCACCCGCGAGCCGCGCGACCTCGTCGGCGTCCCCGGGCTCGTCCGGTCGTACGCCCGTCTGCGCGGCCTTGAGCACGGCCACCGACCGTCCGGCCGCGAGCGCGGAGGCGGCGACGGCGGCCGTCGTGATCGTCTTGCCGACCTCCGTGCCCGTGCCCGTGATCACGAGTACCGGCATCTCATCCCTCCCGCGCCGCCGCGCACACCGCGCGCGCGATCCGTGCCACGTCCGCGTCGCCGGTGACGTACGGCGGCATCGTGTAGACGAGGTCGCGGAACGGCCGCAGCCACACGCCCTCGCGCACGGCGGCCTCCGTGGCCGCCTTCATGTCCACCGCGTGGTCCAACTGGACGACCCCGATGGCCCCGAGGACCCGCACGTCCCTGACCCCGGGCACCTCCAGCGCGGGCGCCAGCCCCTCCCGCAGCCCCGTCTCGATCCGCTTGACCTCCGCAAGCCAGTCCTGGCCCAGCAGCAGTTCGATCGAGGCGCAGGCGACGGAGGCCGCCAGCGGGTTGCCCATGAAGGTGGGTCCGTGGGCGAGCACCGGGACCTCGCCCCGCGAGATGCCGTCGGCCACGCGCGCGGTGCACAGCGTGGCCGCCATCGTCATATAACCGCCGGTCAGCGCCTTGCCCACGCACATCACGTCCGGCGTCACCGCCGCGTGCTCCGCCGCGAACAGCGCACCCGTGCGCCCGAACCCGGTCGCGATCTCGTCGAACACCAGCAGCACGTCGTGCGCGTCGCACGCCTCGCGCAGCACCCGCAGATACGCGGGGGAGTGGAACCGCATCCCGCCGGCGCCCTGCACCACGGGCTCGACGATCACCGCGGCCAGTTCGTCGGCGTGTCGTGCGACGAGCGTGCGCAGATGGTCGGCGTACGACTCCTCGTACTCCACCGGCGGCGGGTCCGCGAACACCTGGCGCGGCAGCACCCCGGTCCACAGCTCGTGCATCCCGCCCTCGGGGTCGCACACCGACATCGGCTGCCAGGTGTCCCCGTGGTAGCCGCCGCGCCAGGTCAACAGGCGCTGTTTCGCATCGCGGCCCAGCGAACGCCAGTACTGCAGGCACATCTTGACCGCGACCTCGACCGACACCGAACCGGAGTCGGCGAGGAAGACATGCTCCAGGGGATCGGGTGACATGTCGACAAGGAGCTTCGCGAGCCGCACGGCGGGCTCGTGCGTGAGCCCGCCGAACATCACATGGCTCATCCGCCCGAGCTGCTCGCGCGCGGCTTCGTTCAGCACCGGGTGGTTGTAGCCGTGGATGGCCGACCACCAGGACGACATGCCGTCGACCAACTCGCCCGAGCCGTCGGCCATCTTCAGCCGCACTCCGCTCGCCGACTCCACGACGAGCGGCTCGACGCGGCCGGGCATGGGGCCGTACGGATGCCAGACGTGCCGCCGGTCGAGCTCCAACAGGTGGGGCACGGACAGGTCAGGCATTGGGCGCGAGGTCCGTTCCGGCGCCCCGGCGGCGTACGGCGACCAGGTCCGTGCGGGGCTCGCCGACCGACGGGGCGGCGGAACCGCAGACACCCTCGGAGCCGCATCCCCCCGGGACCCGGTGCTCCGGCAGCGTCACCTGATCGGTGCCCTCCACCTCGAACCCGGCGTCCGCGATCATCTCCAGGTCGGCCTTGCCCGCCTGGCCCTCGCTGGTCAAGTAGTCGCCCAGGAAGATCGAGTTGGCCAGGTGCAGGGCGAGGGGCTGCATCGAGCGCAGATGGACCTCGCGGCCCCCCGCGATGCGGACCTCCGCGTCCGGGCACACGAACCGCACCATCGCCAGGATCCGCAGACACCGCTGAGGGGTGAGGTTCCACTCCTTGGCCAGCGGCGTGCCCTCGAACGGGATCAGGAAGTTGACCGGCACCGAGTCGGGGTCCAGCTCGCGCAGCGAGAACACCACATCGACCAGGTCCTCGTCCGACTCGCCCATGCCCGCGATCAGACCTGAGCAGGCGGACAGCCCGGCCGCGTGCGCCTTCTGCACGGTCTCCACGCGGTCGGCGTACGTGTGCGTGGTCGTGATGTCCGCGTACGTCCCCTCGGACGTGTTGAGGTTGTGGTTGTACGCGTCTGCGCCCGCCTCGCGCAGCCGCTCCGCCTGGCCATCGGAGAGCAGACCGAGGCAGGCGCACACCTCGACGCCCTCGTTCTGCTCCTTGATCGTCTTGATGGTGTCCGAGACCCGGTCCACGTCCCGATCGGTCGGGCCGCGCCCGCTGGCCACCAGACAGACACGCTTGGCACCTCCCGCCAACCCGGCCGCCGCGGCCTTCGAGGCCTCGTCCGGCTTGAGCCAGGTGTACTTGAGGATGCCGGCCTGGGAACCGAGCCGCTGGGAGCAGTACGAGCAGTCCTCCGGGCACAGGCCCGACTTGAGGTTGACGAGGTAGTTGAGTTTCACCCGTCGGCCGAACCAGTGCCGGCGCACCTTGCCGGCCGCGGCCACTACATCGAGCAGGTCGTCGTCGGAAGTGGCGAGGACGGCCAGCGCCTCCTCGCGGCTCGGCGCCTTACGCCGAAGCCCCTTGTCCACCAGCGTGTTCAGCAGGTCCATGAGAGCCGATCCTGTCCTACGGAGCCGCCCCGGGCCAAGGAGAGTTCGCACAACACAGACGCTTCGACGTGTGGGTATTGCCACATCCTGGGTGCCTGGTCGCCCCGCTAGTGTCTGTGCACTGCCTACAAAAGCCCCCGCTCCGCGGGCTGCCCACGAGGCTCTGTGCCGCCCACCACCATTCCCCGGAGGACCCATGGCGTTCGGCTGGATCGACGAGCAGGCGCGGATGCGCCGCCGAGCCGGACTCGTACGGACCCTGCGCCCCCGCCCCGCCGACACGCCGCTGCTGGACCTCGCGAGCAACGACTACCTGGGCCTGGCGCGCCACCCGGAGGTCATCGAGGGCGCGGCGCGGGCGGCGCGGACCTGGGGCGGCGGCTCGACCGGGTCCCGGCTCGTCACCGGCACCACCGAGCTGCACACCGAGCTGGAGGGCGAGCTGGCCGACTTCTGCGGCTTCGAGGCGGCGCTGGTGTTCTCCTCCGGGTACGCGGCCAACCTCGCCGCCGTCACCGCGCTGGCGCCGCACGGCTCGCTGATCGTCTCCGACGCCGGCAACCACGCCTCGCTGATCGACGGCTGCCGCCTGGCGCGGGGCACCACGCAGGTCGTCGGACACGCCGACCCGGACGCCGTACGCAAGACACTGCGGACCCACGACGGTCCCGCCGTCGTCGTGTCCGACACGATCTTCTCGGTCGACGGCGACGCGGCCCCGCTGGCCGCGCTCGCCGAAGCCGGCCGGGAACACGGCGCGG